>NC_018719.1:1416934-2833868 GCF_000303155.1 Candidatus Nitrososphaera gargensis Ga9.2 | reverse complement strand
TCATGTTAACAGGTCGTTTTTAACCGGCCGAATCAACTATAGCTAGTTAACGTATCAGCTTGATAACATTGACTGTTGAAAGTCATGAGAAGGTGTTTGCACAGGAAAGCTAGGGGTGGCCGCGTGTCAGAAATTGTCAACGATCAACTGCCGTTAACAACATACGAACGTCGCCGGTCAAAAAGGCCCGAAAATGACCCCTTTATTTCCACTGGAGCGTCAACGGCAGCGCTGGCGTTGTTAACAGACCCGGACAGGACCCCTTCATTTCCACTGGAACTGCAAATGAGCGCATTTTTACTAAAAAATTGGTTAACCCAAAGCAATTGTTAACCAAGATAGCTTATCTCTCATACGCAGTTAACAAGAGCTAAGCTGTTTGTTATCAACATTGGCAGAGCTGGTGTTAAGTGTTATCATGTTAACAGGTCAAGCTACCTCTTTGGTATGATCTCGGGAAAGAGAAAGTTCAGGATAGAGTTAGAGGATGCCGAAGGGAGCAAGTACAACCTCTCACTAGAGGGCAATGTGTCCAAGGAGAAGATAATGAAGATAGTCGAGTTCATGGATCTCCTCAACATCGAATCGAACGGCAACAATAATAGCGAGGGCGAAACGCTCACCAGAGCGCCAGGCTCGGTAGGCGATAGGATCTGGAGCCTGGTTGAGAGCAAGTTCCCCTACGGAAGCTTTACCTCGACCGATATCCTTGAGTTATATGAGGATCAGTACAACGAGCCGATAAAGCTGAGCATCATCTCAACCTACCTCTCAAGATATTCAGAGCGGGGAAGACTTGTGAGAACCCGCCAGGGCAAAGAGTGGGTCTACAGGACAGCAACAACTAGACAGCAGCAGGCGCAACCTTCTCCTTCAGCCTCTCTCGACCTGCGTCCGTGATGTTGTACCTGAAAGGCTTGGCGTTGGCATCCCTGCTTACAAGCCCAGAGTCGTGAAGCTTTTTCATAAGGCGGGCGGTATGTTCCCGCGTCCTGCCGATGGCGTGCTGCACTTCTCTTGATGTGCGCGGCCTCTCTGCCAGCAACTTCAGGATGTAATCGGTCGTGCCATTGTTTTCCTTCTCAACAATAACGGCAGTAGCAGTAGCGTGCTGCGTGACTGTTACAGGTTCACTCGCTGGCGCTACATGAGGTTGCGGCTGGTGTGATGCCTGTTGATAATGTGATATCGTCGTCACTGCCTGAGGTATCGTCTGAGCCTTCACTTCCATAATGTCGACCTTGGCGCGAAGCTCTGCAATCACCCTATCATAGTCGCGCAGCCTGCGAGTATACTCGAGAACAACTGCTTCGACAACTGCCTCGTCGGCTCTGTAGCGGCGGTCTGCAAGCGCGTTCTTTGCTCTGGTATAGGCCATCACGCTAACCATGCCTGCCAAGAAGGCAAGCGCGCCCGATATCACAATGTCGCTCGTCAGGAGCGTGATTAGAAAAGAGAGTACATAGGACAGGTCGACGATCATGTCACGGCATTACGTTGCAGCACCGTGATTTATTGCTACGGAACAACATTATTTTACAACTTGGACATTCTTTTTACCAGCTGATCCATCACAGATATCACATCATCCACGCTCAGCCGGCTCGCAACATCACTACTTTCTGAAGCAAATATCACACTCAGTTGCTCCGCCAGCCTGCCAATAGCGCTCAATGTTTCCGGCTGGACGACCCCCGTCGATTGCAGAAGTATCATGCTGTAAAGTACTGCGTTGACCTTGTCCCGGCACTGCTTGACCTGCCGGTAATAGGCTCCTGAACTGATGTCCTGTGCCCGGCCGCCCCCCTGTAGCCTTTTAGAAATTATTGAAAGCTGACGTGGAGTAAATAGAGAATTTGCAACAAGATGCGCATAAAGATTGTTAGAATTGGATTTCGAGTCGGCCATGAGTGCTATACAGATTTGTATAGCACCCCGGAATAAAAATTTTGGTAGCAGTAGCATCAAACTTTAAAATGACTGACCCATTTCAAAAGGAGAAGTGACATTAGGAAAGGTCGAACAGTATTTACGAAACGAAATTAAAAAACACGGCACAATTTGTCTCCCGCTTATCGACTCTGAAAATTCTACAGACGCGGCAGCTATTGCAAGGAAGGTGGAGGAGAAGGGGGCGTCCGCAATTCTGGTGGGCGGCTCGTCAGCCATCGACCAGCTAGAGCTTGCCAAAGTAGTGGCGGAGATAAAGTCCAAGATCAAGATACCCGTGATATTGTTTCCGGGAAACGTCACAGGCGTGTCACCAAAGGCTGACGCGATATTGTTTAGCTCACTGCTCAATTCAGAAGACCCTTACTTTATCACTGGGGCGCAAGCGCTTGGCGCAATCGCTGTCAAAAAGTATGGCATCGAGCCGTTGCCGACGGCCTACATAATTGTGGGCGAAGGGACGGCAGCTTGGTTCGTAGGCAGGGCCAGAGGGATCCCGTTCCACAAGCCCAACCTTGCCGTGATGTATTCGCTTGCAGCGCAGTACATGGGCATGCGCTTTGTTTATCTGGAAGCTGGCTCGGGCGCGTCGCAGAACGTGCCGGTAGAAATGGTCGCGGCAGTAAGAAAGCAGTATGAAGGCACGCTCATTGTCGGCGGCGGCATCAGGTCGCCGGAGACCGCCGGCCAAATAGCCAAAGCGGGCGCCGACATCATTGTCATCGGCACAATGATAGAAAAGGATGGCGACTGGCAGGAAAAATTTTCGTCAATAGTAAAAGCAATCAGGGCGCGATAATGGTATATGATGCTGGAGGAAGCCGAGGCTCGTCTCAAGGATGTGAGAATGCCAGCATATTACCGGCGCTACCAACAGGACATACTTGAAAATGTCCACAAGAACTACCAGCACGCGCTCAAGGCCAGAAGGCGGGGGATAGACGCCGCGGACATTGTAGAGCCCAAGATAGCCTATGATCTGGCGGACAGAGTAGCCAAGATGCATGAAATCGACATCGCCGACAGGCTGCGCGCCCTGCTTACGACGACTACAAAGGAAAAGGCCGCGCTCAAGATAGCAGAGGAGATTGCTGCCGGCGAATACGGGTCGGGCGACCTGAAGACGCGGCTTGACAATGCAGTCCGCGTATCATTGGCAGTGGTCACAGAAGGCGTCACGGTCGCTCCCCTGCAGGGCATATCCGACGTAACAATCAAAAACAACGCCGACGGCTCGCAGTACCTGTCGGTGTCGTTTGCCGGCCCCATCAGGTCGGCCGGCGGGACCGAAGCCGCGCTCACCATGCTAATTGCCGATCACGCAAGGAAGGTGGCTGGGCTTGGCAAGTACATTGCAAATTCGTTTGACGACGAAACAGGCAGGTTCGTAGAAGAGCTGCGGATCTACGAGCGAGAGGTCATGGGCTTTCAGTTCAAGGTCCTTGATGAAGATGTGATAAAGTGCATTTCAAACCTGCCTGTTGAGCTTGACGGCGTGGACACGGACCCTGTCGAAGTGGTGGGGCACAAGGGCATGCGCCGGATAGCGACTGACAGAGTGCGGGGCGGCACGCTCAGGGTCATGAACGACGGGCTCATTGGCCGCAGCAGAAAACTGCTAAAGCTGGTTGAGACGTTAAAGCTGGACGGCTGGGGGTGGCTCAAGGACCTCAAGGGCGCGATCCAGACAGGCGACGACGATGCGGCCCACCACAGGATGTCCGAAGTCATCACCGGCAGGCCAGTGCTTTCTATGGCCAAAAAGATAGGCGGCTTTAGGCTCCGCTACGGCCGTTGCTACAACACCGGCTTTGCCACGGTGGGGATACACCCGGCAGTGCCGGCGCTGCTCAACTATGCAATTGTAGCCGGCACCCAGATCAAGATGGACATGCCGGGCAAGGCGTCAACGATAGCACTTGTAGACACACTTGAAGCCCCGCTGGTCCGGCTCGACGACGGCAGGGTCATGCCTGTTCCGACGGTCGAGCAGGCCGAAAGGATCCGGACACGGGTCAATAAGATCCTGTACCTTGGGGACATGCTGATAAGCTACGGCGACTTTTTGGAAAATAACGCGCAGCTGCCGCCTGCAAGCTACGTGGAGGAGATATGGGCGCAGCAACTCAAATCAAAATTGCCAGCGCTGCCTGTTGTTGATTCGAATAGAGAAAGGCTGATCCAGCTGGCTGAAAACCCGCTGGTCGCGCCTTCGCTTGAAGAAGCGTTTGATATCAGCAGCAAGCTTGGAATCCCGCTGCATCCAAGATATTCTTTCTACTGGGACACCGTTGGCCTTGACGAAGCGCTCTACCTGAAGGATAGACTGGCCGATGATAATGAAATTCCAAACGATGCCAAGTTAAAGGATATCTTGGAGCGGCTGGGCGTCGCCCATTCGATAGCAAGGGACAAGATCAGGGTCGACAACAACGACCAGGCAGCCTCGTTGAGAAGGCTGCTTGGCGGTCCAATCGTCGAAGCCAAGGATACGATCGAGTTTGTGACGAAATCGTCAGGCGTCGTGGTGAGGCCCAAGTTCGCCTCCACAATTGCGGTAAGGGTCGGCAGGCCGGAAAAGGCAGCCGAGCGCAAGATGAAGCCGCCCGTGCACGTACTCTTCCCAGTCGGGCCAAAAGGGGGCGCCACCCGCGACATACTAAAGGCATGCAAGGAAGAAGACTCGTTCTACACCGAGATCGCTAACCGCTACTGCGACAACTGCAAGATACCATCAATTGGAACGCACTGCCGCACTTGCGGCGCATCAACCATGCTTCGCAACCTCTGCATACAGTGCAGGGGAGAGGTCGAAGAAGGCGAAAAGTGCGCACGCTGCGGCAAGGAAGGCAGGACTTACTCGTCCACCAACTATCCGCTCAAGGCGGCGATAGAGCATGCAAAGAAAAAGCTGGGCGTCGCGCCGGAAGAGCCTTTCAAGGGGGTCAAGTCGCTCATGAGCCGGCACAGATCTGCAGAACCTCTAGAAAAGGGGATACTGCGCCAAAAGCACGGCCTGCACGCATTCAAGGACGGCACCATCCGTTTTGACGCCACCAACGAGCCGCTCACCCACTTCAAGCCGGCCTGGATCTCGGTCAGCATCGAGAAGTTGAGAGAGCTTGGGTACACCCGAGATTACCTTGGAAAAGAGCTGGTGTCGCCTGACCAGATAGTAGAGCTGATGATGCAGGACGTCATTATCCCTATCGACTCTGCGCGCCACCTTGTCAACACGGCGAAATTCATCGACGAAGAGCTTGCCAAGCTATACGAGCTTGAGCCGTTCTATAATGTGAATTCGGTCGAAGACTTGGTTGGCCACTTGGTAGTAGGTCTTGCCCCTCACACGTCTGTCGGCATAATGGGCAGGATAATCGGCTTTACAGACTCGCAGGTCTGCCTCGCGTCGCCGGTGTGGCACTCGGCCAAGCGCAGGGACTGCGACGGCGACGCCGATTCAGTAATGCTACTGATGGACGCGTTTTTGAATTTCTCGTTTGACTTTTTGCCTGACAAGATAGGTGGACTGATGGACGCGCCCCTGCTGATCCAGCCAGTGGTGCTTCCACATGAGGTACAGAGGCAGGCGCACAACGTCGACATTGCAGGCGTATATCCTGTCGAATTTTACGAGGCGACATGGAAGCAGGGCAAGGCAGCTGATGCAGCTGCAATGATCGAAACGATCAAGAACAGGATAGGCGACGAGCGCCAGTTCTTTGGCTACAGCTTTACCCATTTTACTAACGCTCTAACCACAAAGGCGCAGAGGAGCGCATATTCCACTCTCAACACAATGGAGGAGAAGTTGAAAATGCAGTTTGACACTGCGAAACTGATCAATGCGGTGGATGCGGACGAAGTGGCTGCTATGGTTCTTACCACGCACATCCTGCCGGACATCATGGGCAATATGAGGTCGTATTCATCGCAGACGTTCCGCTGCACGGCGTGTGGGGCAAAGTTCCGCAGGATGCCGCTGGTGGGCAAATGCGCCGAATGCGGCAGCGAGCTTGTACAGACGGTGACAAGGGGTGCTGTAGAAAAATATCTGGGGATCGCGACTGGCATGTGCCAGCAATACAAGATAAATGACTACCTGCGCAGCAGGGTGGAGTCGATAGCGATGGAGCTGAAGCTGATATTCAAGGAAGAAAAGAAGGTGCAGTCCAGCCTGACTGAATTTATGGGCGGCTAGTGGCCGTTTACAAACGTTTTGTAGATCTTGATGGCGTCCTCTTCGTCCTTTGCGCCAACGATCGTCGCGGCGCCGCTTGAGAGGAAGCTCACAGACATCTTGCCTGAGTTGATCGCCGTGATGCCAAGGTTGCCCCTGGTCTTGACCTGATAGCCGAGCGACTCGGCGTTCTTGCTTATGCTAACCAAATTTATGGGCGCAGGCTCGGCAGGCGTTACTGTCCATGTGCGCTTGCCCCTGTCCCGTCCGCACAGCTCTTCAATTATTAGCTCTCTTGTGACAACCTCACTTTCCTTGCGAGCCCTGCCGCACGACGGGCACTCTTCCTGCCGGAACATCTGGACCCTATCAAACGATAGCTCGTTCAGGTCCATGTAAAGCAGCCTGTTCACAAGCGTCGGCTCTTTGCCTATGATTATCTTGACAGCCTCTGACACTTGTATACCCGCCACAAGGTACAGAATCGATGGGTGCACACCTTCGGTGCTGCATGCCGGCATTTCTTCTTCGTTCAGCTCGGGGAACATACAGCGCAGGCACGCAGACTTGTTTGGCAGAATGGTGCACACAGAGCCTGTCACGCCAATGGCGCCGGCGTAGATTAGTGGAATGTTGTACTTGATGCACGCGTCGTTGAGGGCATAGCGCGCATCCACGCTGTCCAGCGCATCAATTACAACCTCAAAGCCCTTGACGATCCCTTCGGCGGTATATTTCGTGACCGAAGTCGGCACCGGCTCTATCTCCACCGTCGGGTTGAGCTTGCGCAACCTTTCAGCGGCAGCTTCTACCTTGACCCGGCCAATGTCGTCGTCGGTATACAGGTGCTGCCTGTGCAGGTTGGTGACTTCAATGACATCCCTATCGACTATTCGGAGCTTGCCGACGCCCATGGCCGTCAGCTGGGTAATGACAGGGTTGCCTATTCCGCCTGCGCCAACGACGCAAACCTTGGCACTCCTGATCTTTTCCATGCCCTCAAAGCCGATCTCCTCAAGCATCACCTGTCTCGAGTAGCGCTGAAGCTCCTCGCTTGTCAGCTCTGCCCCTCCGGCAACCGCCGGCAGGATATACACAGAGTCGCCATCCTTTAGCTGGGTCGCCAGCCCGCCGCCAAAGCGCATATTCTTGCCGTTGATGTAGATGTTGATCAATGACCGCGGCTTGCCGTTATGATCAAATACCCTGCGCTTGAAATCGTCGCCCATCTGCTCTGATATTTTTGTAAATGCATCCTGCAGATCAGAGGCTTCTAGGGGGATCTTTTTCTCTCCCTGCCCCTTGTTCAATACTGACGGAACTACAAATTCAACCTTGGCCAATTTTTCTTTTATCCCCTTATCATTGCCGCGACTTCGGTCGCGTCTGGCTTGACAGCATTCAATTTCGGCAGCAGACCTATAATCGCTTCTGTGGCTTTCAGACCGTTGCCAGTGACATAGCAGACCGTGCGCTCGTCTTTCTGTATCTTGCCCTCTTCTACGAGCTTTCTCAGCACTGCGACTGATACGCCGCCCGCCGGCTCTGTGAATATGCCCTCGGTCTGGGCAAGCAGCATGATGCCGTCGGCGATTTCTTGGTCGTTTGCCTCCTCTGCAAACCCGTTGTACTGCTTCAGCCTTTTCAGAACGTAAATGCCGTCACCGGGGTCGCCAATGGCGAGGCTCTTTGCTATGGTCTCCGGCCGCTCCACTGGGATTACTTCGTCGCTGTTGCGCTTCCATGCGTCAACCACGGGTGCGCACCCATGTGGCTGCGCAGCGATCACCTTCATGCTCTTGGGACTGTCGATGACCCCGAGAGCGTGGAGCTCCTCAAAGCCCTTGCATATTGCGTTGAGCATTGCGCCGCTTCCAACTGGGATTATCAGGCTGTCTGGCACACGCCAGTCCAGCTGCTCGGCCACCTCGTAGGCGAGCGTCTTTGACCCTTCGACATAGTATGGCCTCATATTGATGTTGACCACGCCTATGCCCTTCTTGTCGCCAATGATAGATGCGATCCTGTTTGCGTCATCGTATGTGCCCTCCACCGCGACAAATTCTGCGCCGTACGACAGCGCCTGCGCTATCTTGACGTGCTCGATATCAGATGGGGCGAAAATGTAGCACGGCAGGCCAGCCTTGGCCGCATGAGCCGCTGTCGCAGCTGCCAAGTTGCCGGTGGACGCGCAGCCCACCGCCTTTAGCTTCGTTTCCTTGGCCCTTGACACGGCGACGCCGGCGGGCCTGTCCTTGAACGAAAAAGTGGGGTTGACCGAGTCATTCTTGATAAACAGGTTTTTCAGGCCGAGCTTTTCACCCAGCTTGTCCGCATTTTGCAGCGGGGTGAGCCCAGCGTTCAGGCTGACGATGTTGCTCTTGTCAGCAATTGGAAGTAGCTCAAAGTAGCGCCAGTAGGTCTTTTCCCTTGACTCAAAAGTGTGCCTGTTTATCGACAGCTCCTTGTTGTACGTGACGTCCAGAGGACCAAAACATTCTTCGCAAACGTAGCGGAACTGTGGCTCGTACTCTCTGCCGCATTCCCTGCACCTTAGCGATCTGATACTGCCCATGATTTTCTACTCTCCAGAAACAGGTATGTGATTAAAACTTCGCTAAGCACCATTTTAGTATTACTAAACTTTTTCATACATATATATTGTATAGCTTAACTATCCGTTTTCTGCAAAAATCGTACCAAGAGCGCGCTGTCATCCAATTTTATTGCATTTTTTGTAACTATTTTAGCACGTTATGGAAGCATGATCTGTTACCGGTGTGGCAGGCCGGCTTGTCCGAATCGACCATGTACAGTATGGCGTCAGAGTCGCAGTCGACCAGTATTTCATGCACTGGCTGGACGTTGCCAGACTCCTCGCCCTTCATCCAGAGCTTGTTGCGCGACGTGCTCCAGAACCAAGCGTTGCCAGTCTTGGCCGTGTTGGCTAGCGCTTCTTTGTTAGCATATGCCAGCATCAGAATGTCCTTGGTCTTTCTGTCCTGCACGATGACTGGCAAGAGCCCGTTGCGCTTTTCAAAGTCGATGTCCTTGAGCGACTTGGCGTTCATATGTGTGTGCGCCCCTAATAGGGGCAGGGACGGAAATAAATCTATAGCATGTTGACTTCATGAAGCGTAACTATGCCGTTGTCGCCAACCATTCTTCTGATCTGGGGAAGCAGCGGCTCAAGCTTTGACTGTTCATCCACCACTTCGATGATCAGCGGGTAGTTCATAGAAATCCCTTCAATTCGCAAAGTGGATCTCCCGCGCCTGCCAAAGCCGTCGACTGCGTTCACCACCGTGGCCCCGGAAATGCCAGCGCCCATCATGAAATCAAGCAGCGCCTTGTACAGCCGCTTGCCGTGCAGCTCGTCGTTCTTTTTTATCCTGATGGTCAGAGTCCACATCTTTTTGGCTACCATCCTACTACTACATGCCTCCTTTCATTAGGAGTACGCTTGCTATAGACCTGCCGCCTACAACGGCGCCTATCGACAGGCTGACGTTTGCCAGTATGTTGACAGCGGCGTTGCCAAATTGCCGATTATCTATCAAGCTGCTTGTTTCAAGGGCAAACGAGGACATTGTTGTAAGCGAACCGCAGAACCCGACAGCTGCCAGAAGTGAATACCTTGTGTCCAGATTCCATAGCACCGAGAGGATTGAGAACACACCCAGAATAAAGCTGCCTATCATATTGATGACAAGTATGTTGACCGGAAGGGTGCCCAAGATCAGTGGAGACTCGGCCAGCTTGTACCTTACAAACGCGCCAGCTATCGCCCCGACAGCAAGAAACGCAAACTCGACTCCTTTCATTTTGCCCATTGCCCACCATCCTTTCAATTGTTGGTAGGCATTATCAGCTCCTTTAGAAAAAGGGCGGTTCTGGCTCACGCCAAGGCTAATGCCATAGCCAGTCATTTTTTGGCAGCCGTTGGAAATAAAAAGCTAGCTCTGTTGCATTGAGGTTGTTGTCATTTGCGCAATGCAGACAGAGATATATTCCCCCTGTGTCAAGATGCTGACAGCGAGGTGGGGAAGCCAGGTTATCCCGGCGGGCTCATAACCCGCAGAGCGGTTTCCACTTTCTGCAAAATTGCAGGTGGCCGTAAGTTCAAATCAACCCCTCGCTATTATTTTATGCCACAAAAGCCTTTGCTTTTTTCGGATACCGAGCAAGGCATATCTTTTTGCGAGAATACTCTCTTTACCATTGCCCAAGGACGACTTGCAAAAGCTGTGGCAAATTTATTCTGCTGTAGCCGCAACTATACAGGTGGCCGGCGGCGCCGCTTTGTAGATTTTGCTGCCTGAAAAAGAACCTTCTATACGGGCGTTCACGCCCCGTTACAAATCTGTGCTTGCGTTCCTGAGGGATCAACCTAGAATTAACTCGATTTCTCGATGCCGTACCTCTGCAACGGCTTTGTCAAGTGCCGATGGGCCTTTGGCGTAGGGATGTACAATCCGGTCTTGATCTCGCGCTCCCGCGGCACAAAAATCTTCTTTGCATTTACGTCCCTGTGCTTGCACCTGTCGCACTGGTAACCCTTGTTCCTGCCCTCTGATTTCATGCGCTTGCCGCACATCTTGCAGACCGGGTTTAGCACATCAAAGGCTGGCGCAAGCTCTAGAACAGACAGGTACTCGACGTTCAGGATCTTGGGATGCTTGGTCGTCCCCTTCCTTACCCCGACACCGATCTCAATCAGGTCGCCGGCTTCAAGCTTTATTGCAACTTTTGCAAGCCCTGTCGGCTCGTACACTGCCGCTGGCATTTCAGCGCCATCGTCCTGCTCGACTGTGAAAATGACGTGCCCGCCTTCGATCGCGTAAGGCTTGCCGCTCACCCTGCACTTTACGTGGCCGGCTGTGTACGCCTTGGCCCCTGCAACCCTGATCTCGTTTTGAAGGTGCATGTTGGTCCCTTGATTTGACCGAAAGATAGTCCAGCCGTCCAGCTCCTCCTCCAGCGGCTGCAGTGCTGGCAATGCAGAGGCGACGACCTCCGGGCTCTCCCCTCTCACGCCAAAGAACACGGGGTCGGCGCCATGAGGTGTAATTAACACCCGTCCATGGTTTCTGTCATAGTTGTTAAACGTGTTTGGGTACGTGTCTGCGCTGAACTTTATCACGCGCTCTTTGTCCACAACACGCGGCAGGCCACAGTTCTCTGGCTTGCGGTAGGCAATCAGCTCGTACGTGTGATCTCCATCAAGCAGACAGCCCAGCGCGCCAAGCGAGCCCACAAGCCCCTGCCCGTTGCCAAAGGTGGAATACTGGACTCCTGCGGCCTTGGCCACCTTTTCAGCCATCTGCCTGCTGAGCACGTCGCACATTGCAAGGGCGCTGAACTTTTGCAGCTCGGCTGGCACACTATCACTTTGCAGGAACGCAACCCCTGGGTTGGCGCCGCTGCCGATGGCAGACCCTTCCTCCACTGCCTGCCTGATATGGTCGATGACTCTGCCTGCATCCTGCACTTGAAGCCGCAGGCAGACTGCGCCGTTGCCCCTAGTTTTCCACGGGATGTTGGGGTTGAGCCTGATCAAGAGTGGGTAGTCGACAAGCTTGGCGCCTTCCTCCTTTTTCAAGTGCTCCACCACCTTGAATGCAAGGTGCGTTGTGCACCGGCCGGTACGCGAGTCCGTGTCGTCGAACGCAACGTGGAGAGTCTGCACATGCAACAGTAAGCGCAGTAGCTATATAGCCGGTTCTTCTGGTTCCAACCATAAAACTACGCACAAAAGTTGAGAAGAATTAATATTGCGCAACTGTCGACTTTTTCTACAGTCTAATCTGCCCAGATAGACTGGCTGAAGAGAACAGGCGCTTTTTAGCGTTGTACAAAAAAGCCACGACCAATTGGTGGCGGTCCACCGCCGCTAGTATCCCTATGTACGGGCTAATCGCCCTGTTCTTCATCAGTCTTCTAATATTTTATATCGCTGTTATAAAATCGGCATAGGGTTTAAATAGTTTCAGCATGAATCGTTGGATAAGTGAATTAGATGCCAGTCGCAATACTTCCTGATATTAGCGAACAACACTGCATCGGCTGTGCGCTCTGTGTAGAGATTTGCACCGCTCTTGGTCCAGATGTGCTGAGAGTAAAGCCGGTGGAAGGATGGAAGAGGGGCAAGGCATTCGTCTTTTATCCAGAAAGATGCATCTCTGACGGAGCATGCATTGGCGTTTGCCCAACAAAGGCAATCTTTTGGATGAGGCCGATGGACTACACCCCAGGACAGCCAATCCCGCTGAAGAAGCACGGCCTGTTCGTGAAGGGCTGGGAAGAAGGTTAAGCAAGTCCCTTCAACACACACCTTTTTCTTTTTAATTTTTATCATTTTCTTCCAATAAATTATTAAAACTGTATTTGCTAGTTCATCCGCATTGGTTGACTGGGACGAGCAGATCAAGGCGCACCTCTTCTGGGTGTGGAATGAAGGAGAGAGCTTTTTCAAGCGCGGCAGAGAGGGCATGCTCGTCATAACAGACAAGCGACTTGCTTTTATCACCAAGACAGAGATGAGCTACAAGATGCACGAAACCCACTCGATCAGGCAGGCAAAGCGCTTTGAAGCAGGCGAAAACGTCTTTCGACCAGCCGAAGGCTACAAACTCGAGCATCTGGAGCGAGACCTTGACAAGAGCCCCGACAATTTAGAGATCCTGTTCAGCCAGATCATAGACATTACATCGGAGGAAAAGCGCTGGGGGACATTGCTCAAGGTGAAGGTGAACCTAGGCGACAGATCCAAAGTCTACAAGTTCTCAATAGCCAAAGGGTGGCTAAAATATCCTGCAAAGGACCCTATGGGGTTCCAAAAGATGGATTGGAGCCCGCTTATAAACCTCGTAAAGACATCGTCGTCGACGTAAATTAAATTTATATTGCAATTGCTAGGAGCAGAGCTAACCGATTTTTATGACAAAGGCATTCGTCCTGATAAATACGGATTCGGGACTTGAAAAGCTGGTGCACGAAGAGATCAAGTCGCTTAATGGGGTCAAGGCAGTCTATGACCTCTACGGCGAGTATGACCTGATGGTGGTCATCGAGCAGGACACCGACAAGGACGTGGCAGAGGTCGTCTCGTGGGAGCTGCGCAAGGTAAAGGGGATACGCAGCACCAACACGATGGTGGTTGCAAAGTAATATAATCAGGCAGCCTGCCAAGACACGCATATTGCCTAAAAAGCTGTTTGTCATTGGGGTTGGCCCCGGCTCGCCGGCGTACCTGACCGATGCCGCTAAGGAGGCGATCCGCAAGTCGAGCTATATCATTGGCTACAGGTACACGCTGTCGACCATCGAAGGCATAATCGACAGGGACAGGCAGCAGGTGTTTGAAGTCACGATGAAGACGCAGGAAAGCGTCTATCAGGATGTCTATAACAACAAGATGAAGGATGGCGAGTACTGCACTGTGCCCTTCACCGGCGACGTCAACTTTTCCGAATCAGAAGTGGTCGACAGGCTGCTTGAGATTTTTGGCGACGACAATGTCGAAGTGATCCCGGGCATCAGCTCCATCCAAGTGGCAGCGGCCAGAGCTCGCGTCCCTACGGACAAGGCCCTCATAGTCACGTTCCACGTGACAGGCGACATTGAGCAGAAAAAGAAGGACCTTCTGGATGCTGTCAGGCAGGGCAGGAGCGTGATACTGCTGCCAAGGCCGTGGCCGGCCGACCCATTAAAGCACTTCATGCAATCAGAAATCGCAAAATTCCTTCGCCAAAACGGCGTCAATACCACCAAGCTCAAGGCCTGGGTATTTGAGCGCCTGACCACCGAAAAGGAGACGACATTCAGAGGCACGGTGGCAGACCTCGAAGGGAAAGAGTTCTCCGACCTCTCTGCGATGGTCATAGACCAGACTAAAAGACAGACTTACCTCGAGTTCTAGCCAACGTATTTAAATATTAAATTGAGCCTGATCGTTTCATGCCAATGGAAGAAAAGTCTGTTGGCATGCAGGACGCCGGCAAGGGCCATGTCAGGTATTGCGTTGAATGTGGCGCAAAGATGCCCAAGTCGCAAAAGGTCTGCCCTGCATGTGGCGAGAGCCAGTAACACTCCTCTTTCCTTTTTGTTGTTGCAACCTTTAAAATCCAGCCTGAGAATCCCGTATCATATATGAGCGAAGAAAAGAAGTATCCTGTCTCCCAGACGTTCACGGTGCTCGACGGCTATGACATTTACCGGAGCAACAACATAATTGTGGCGCTTGTGGTGGTCCAGAGCCAGTTTGGCAAGGACCTCCGGCTTTACCGGTGGCTAAAGAAGAAGGACCAGTGGAAGGTCGACCTCTGCAGGATGGGGGTCGGCAGGTGGAAGTGGAACGAGATAGCAGCAAAGGCAAACGAATTCATCGAAAAATACGGCATAAAGGGGTCGCAGGTAGCGGCCGCCGAGCCAGAGGAATGATATGACCACTACACAGGCTCTATGATGACACTCGTGTCAAGGCCGCCCAGCTGCTCTATCATCTGCCATTCAATTACCGCGGCTGCAAACAGCACCACCACTACTATGCCCAGCTCGATAAACGTCGGGATGACGTATTCGCGCCAAGGCTTTTTCTTGACAAGCTGGTAGATCAGCATGCCGCTCCTTGACATCGCAAGGCCGTATGCAAACACCTCCATGATGCCAAAGGGCGTGATCAGGATGATGAGCGGCGGCACGTCGGCCAGCAGGGGCGTAGAGCTTGCAAGCGCGCTAAAGACTGCGCCGGTGGCAAACCCGGAGAACGCCCCAAAGCCCGCGCCAAGGGCAGGGATGAACATTGCCAACGCAATCCTGACGTTGTTGAAGAATATGCCGTTCTGGTCGATGCCCTCTATCTGCTCGGAGAATTGCCTCCTCACCTCCTCGGCTTCCTCCTCGCTCATGGGTATGGCTGCACCGACAGAATAGGCGATGAGAAAGGCAGCGATGCCAAGCACAAGGTACAGGATGCGGCGCCTGCTGATCTTAAAATGCAACAAGGATGTTTCTGTCTGATATCGTATAATTAGTTTTGTCATCTCACGCCTAACAGGCTTTGTCTTTTTATGCATGTTGTCCATAAATCTAGACGGTGAGCTATTCCGCAGCAGCAATAAAACAGGCAGGCGAGTCGCTGTTCCCGCAGTTCTTTACTGCAGCAGGAGGAGGCAGTGAACCGATAGATCTGGTGGTTCAGGACATTGCGGTGATCATGGTAGTTGCTGCAATAATGCTTGCCATCACATTCAAACTAAAGCAGCCAATGGTTATCGGCTACATTGCTGCCGGCATGATAATTGGGCCATATACGCCGCCCTTTAGCCTTGTGCGGAGCCCCGAAACGCTGAACCTTTTTGCGGAACTCGGCATAATCATGCTGCTCTTTGTCACCGGCACAGAGTTCCCCATTGCCAAACTGCGTTCGGTGGGCAGGATATCCATAGTCACCGCGCTTGCCGAGTCGATAGGCACGCTCTTGATAGTGTTCTTTATTGCCCAGAACCTTGGGTTCAGTTTTTACGATTCGGTATTTCTGGCTCTTGCGCTGTCGATCACCAGTACTGTTGTCACGATTAGGATACTGGAAGACGTCGGCCTGATACGCGACAAGTCGTCGACGCTCATACTGGGGATGCTTATAGTCGAAGACATTGTTGCGATCAGCGTGCTTGGCGTCATGCAGTCCTTTGTCACGGCAGGCGGCAACCTGTCAATTGCGAATATCGCGATCACCCTTGGCATAGTTGGCGGCTTTATAGGCGGCGTAACCATAATTGGAAGCAAGTTCGTCCCGCGGGTTATAGACAGGGCCGGCAGGACCAACGACTATGCCCTACTCCTGATAACGATCTTGGGGCTTGCATTTGGCCTGTCGTTTCTGGCAAACGGCCTTGGCATGTCGGTGGTGATCGGCGCGTTCTTGGCCGGCGTGCTCGTAGCCGAGAGCAAGAGCGCGGCTGTGGCAAGGATTATCACGATCCCACTGAGGGACATGTTTGCCGCGCTGTTCTTCATATCGATAGGCGCACTCATGGACGTATCGCTGATCCCGACATACATAGTGTCTGCTATAATCCTGATACTGACCTCGTTTGCCTCAAAGTTCCTGATAGTGACGGGCATCCTTGTCAGGGGAGGATACGACAATACCACTGCATTGAGGTCCGGGCTTGGAATAGCCGCGACAAAGGGTGAGCTCTCGCTGGTTATAGGAAAGGGAGGACAGGACGTGGGTGCCATTTCTTCGTCGGTTCTGCCCATGCTCGGTGTCGTCACAATAGTTACGTCGTTCATCGGCCCGTTCATCATAAGGGTAGGGAGCCGGTTCAAGCTGTCCGAGCCCACCGAAGAAGTGGATTCAAAGAAGGAGAAGGAAAAGGAAGAAAGCTAGCTCTGGAATTTCTTGCGGCATAGCAGCGCAACTATGGCAGAGCCGGCAAAGGTCGCGGACCAGTAAAGCCACAGGTCGGACACGGCTCCGGATAGGAGCGCAGGGGCAAGCGACCGGGCAGGGTTCATTGAAGCGCCTGAAATGAAGGAGAAGAAAAAGATGTCAAGGCCCACCATGCCGCCGATGGCGATGCCGCTCCACCCTCTCAGCCCCTTGGTGTAGACTGCCGCGAAAATGACTGCCATCAAAAAGCCGGTGACCAGAACCTCGACGCCGAAGATAACTGCAAGCGGGAACGAATAGTTGGGCGCATTCGCGCCAAGGTTCGCCTCGCTCCCGATAAAAGCAAGCACGGACAGGCTGGCCAACAGCGCGCCGATTATCTCCGCGCCAAGATACACCGACAGCTGCGTCTTTTTGATGTGGCCGCTGACGAAAAAGCCGATCGTGACTGCCGGGTTGAAATGAGCCATCGAAATTTTTCCAAAGGCATAGACCATCGCGGCCACGCCGGCAAATGGCGCAAACGCGACAAAAGGCAGCCCAAGCGCGCCGCCTACCTTTGCGTCTATCACCACCGAGCCGGTGGCAAGTAGCACGACCACGAACGTGCCGGCAAGCTCGACGAAAAATATTTTCTGGCTTGACGTCAGCCTACTTGAGGTTCTCTGCAAGCTCCTTTACTCTTCTCTCAATCTCGTCTCTGATCTCGCGCACCTTCTCTATGGGCTTGCCCTTTGGGTCCTCGATGTTCCAGTCAACGGGGTTGTTGAGGAACAAGAGCGGGCAGTCGGACCTGTCCATGCAGCCCATGTTGACCGCCCTGACAGAATCCCTGATCATGTCGTCCGTGATGATCTTTGACTTCTGACCGCTGATGTCGATGCCGACCTCTTTCATGGCCTGCACTGCAAGCGGGTTTATCTGCCCAGCCGGCTTGGTGCCGGCGCTGACCGCCCTGTAGCCAGGCGGCGCGTGCTTGTTGAAAAATCCCTCTGCCATCTGGCTCCTGCCGGCGTTCTCCACGCAAACAAAAAGGACGACCTTCATGGCTACTTTACGGCCCTGACAACAAGGCTGGTGATTTTCCTGCCGCCTATCAATTCTCCGCCCATGAACTCGCGCTCTTCCAAGATGCTTGCATCCTTGAACCCTGCCTTTTTGATGTTTGCAACGTAGTCGTCCTTTGCCATTGCGCCGTCGATGCAGCTGCTCCACCTTTCAAGGTTTATCGAGCCGGCCTTCCTGTCGGCGACCAGATCGGAAATCACCATCCTTCCCCCGTCTTTCAGGATTCTGTGGATCTCTTTGAACGTTCTTACTTTGTCAGTAGTGAGATTGATGACGCAGTTGCTTATGACGACATCTGCCGAGCCTCCGTCAACTGGGATCCTCTCCTCGATGTCCCCTTTCCTGAATTCCACGTTTGCATATCCATTTTCCTTGGCGTTCCTTCTGGCCCTCTCCAGCATCTCGTCTGTCATGTCTATGCCAATGACCCTGCCAGAGCCGCCGACCTTGTTTGCCGACAGAAATACGTCAATGCCCGCGCCCGATCCGAGATCGACCACCACTTTGCCTTTTTGCAAATTGGCAAACTTGACAGGCGCCCCGCAGCCAGCCCCAATGATCGACGCTTTTGGGACGGATTCCAGCTCGCCTGTGTCATAGCCTACGTCTGCTGCAGCTTTGGCCGGCGAAGGGCCAGAGCAGCAGCCGGGCGCGCAGCACGCGCCCTCGCCGCTCTGCTCCAGTGCTATCTTGCCGTAGTTCCTGCGTATTGTTTGCTTGATGTTCTGTTGACGCCTCTTTTCCATGCCAATGCTTTACTTAGGAAACTATTTAAGTTGTAAAGATGCAGCATGTACAGCTGGTGTAAAGATGGAAACCAAGATTCCGGTAATTCAGGACTGCAGTTTTGCTGGCTACGATCCTTCGTCGTTGATGTCTGAGACCGCCCGGCTCCGCAGGATAATAACGAAAAGGGGGACGCTTGAGATCCTGATACCGCTCTGCTGCAGCACCCAGCCGGTAAGGTACAAGCAGTTCCGCCAGGCGCTCAAGGGAATCAGCAGCAAGACGCTTGCAAGCCGCCTCAAAGAGCTGGAGAAGGGGGGCATCCTTGAAAGAAAGGCGTACAGCGAGATCCCGCCACGGGTAGAGTACCGGCTCACCGGCAAGGGGCAGGAGCTTGTCGAGTCCGTCATGTACCTACTGCAGTGGATGAAAAAGTGGTCAAAATAGAGAAGAGAGAGGCTGATGGTGTGGCCCCACAGCGTCACTTCCAAAAATCGGCTGGTGGGGTTTCCAGTCAACCTCAAGTGACTGCGCCTCTGATCCCGTGTCTTTGCAAGAAAAAGCTATCCAACATACATTACATAGAATTATAGTATCTACCGGCTAGATGTGGGCAACCAAGATAAGGCCGGCACAAAAAGTTTCGATGATGCAGATACTTTTTGCAGGGCGTGCGAGACGGAGCTGAAGGCAATGGCCGTATGCATAAAGTGCGGCAACGCAATGCTCTACGGCTGCCCGCGCTGCGCGCTGTTTTCAGAGACCAAGGTACACATCGATTGCCTGTACCAGCTGTGTTGGTAATACGCGAATGATCATTTTTTCATGTACCTGGCGAACTTTTGGTACAGCTGATTTCTGTTGACAACTTTATCCAGAAAATATTGAAACAGCTACAAGACCAAGAAGAAGCATCATGTAGCCGGCAGCGGATATTACTATGAAACGAAATATCCTATCGCCTGCCAGTGTGCCCCTGAGTAGAGGATATGAAATCTTGTCTCTGGTTTCTCTTCGCTCTCTAGGCTCAGTTGAAATTTCCTTAGGTGCTAGCGATCCTCTCCTTTTCCTCCAGATGTAAATTGCACTGCCAGCTGCAATTGCCAGTATAATGCTGGCCGCAATGATCGGCGAAAATAATCCTAGTGAATCAGTACTGGTTACTCTTTCCTCTGCCAGAACTGGCTGCCCATTATAGGTTATGGATTCGAGCGTTTCTTCATTGATCTGGACAGCCTCCTCTGGAAGAGGCACGTATGCCAGATCGTCTGCAAATTGCTGGCCGTCGGTTATAGCCCACTCTGCAAAATCCACCAAAGCTATGGCTTTGTCCATGCTATCTATTCTTGGATTTGTGCTTAGTTCCTTGTACAGAAGGAGGTAGGAAAAGCTAGAGATAGGATATGAGTCCTCGCCCGGCGCATCGGTTGTCGACACATGCTCCCAAGACTTCTCACCATTTGGCAGAGACCCTGCTGAAGCAGCTATGGCTGTACGCACTGAATCAATTGACAGTTCGATAAAGTTGCCTTCTTGATTTTGCAGGTATGCATAGGGCATTCCAGTTGTGAGCGCATAATGGAACTCGATATAGCCAATTGCATATGGCGTGCTCTTGATGGAGCTCGATACGCCTTCATTGCCGGGCGCACTAATTCCTGTCGGCCGCTGGACCGACTTGCCCTTGCCAACTTGATCTGCCCACTCAGGACTTACTTTTGACAAGTAATCCGTCTACACAAACGTGGTGCCAGATCCGTCTGACCTATGTGCAACTATAATGCTTTGAGACGGCAGGGAAATGGTAGGATTCAGTTCTTGTATTTTTGGATCGTTCCATTCCGTGATCTTGCTAAGGAAAATATCTGCAAGAATCGGGCCTGTAAGTTTGAGACCCTTTTCCGGAAACTCTGACAGGTTGTACGATACGACTATTGATCCTATTGTTTCTGGAATGTGAACCGCGCCCGGAACCTTTTCCATCTCTGAAGGGTTAGCGGCGCATCAGATGCCCCAAAATCCAGTCTTTCTTTTCAGTAAATTGGTTTACCCCACCACCGCTGTCAATGGACTGATAGTTGATGCTTACGTCCGGCCTAACCTTCTGATATTCAACGCGCCATGTATCGATCAGCGGAAAGGGAAATGTTGCCCCTACGTCATTAAGTTCAATCTGTCGCTGGGCGAAGGATCCGTTAGGCGAAAGAAAAATTATGCCAGTGAAAAGCAAGAGCGTCAAACCCAAAGCAATGGAGTGTAGCGATCTAGGCCTTGTAGGCATGAGATACATGATCTCTCAATAAAGGTTGGCTATTATAGGTACTCCACATGATCTCTGTAGAGAAGAAAAAATCAGGGGCTGGCACCAAACGCTGCCAGTTCGTTGTTGCTTCTGCTTTGTCCTGGCATGACTACTCTTGCTATGACAATTGCTGCCACTATAGATGCTGCAAGGATCAAAAGCGCAATGACTTCAAATTCCGGCACAACCATGGCAGCCTGTATGTCTACCGAGTCTGTTCCTTCCGGCACAGTGAACCTGATTGTAGTCTCTGACGACGAAGAGCTGACCTGTTGATACGGAATCTCTTGATCTCCCGCTCTTATCGTGCTGATACCGTCAACCATGCTCTTTGGCAGAGTCAGCTCTATTTCGCCTTGGCCTTGAAGTTGGACTTCAATTGACTGCTCTGGGTTGATCCTAAATGACGTTGCTTTTGCTTCTTCTGACACTCCGGTTATTGTGTAGGTGTTGCCGCCAAGCGTGTACGATATGGTAAATGGCTCCGTGGCGGGGGCCTGCTGTCCCGGTGCTTCGAATACCGGCTCGCCGTTGTACGTCAGCATTTGTAGCGTCTCCAAGTTATGGTTCACCACCTCGTCTGGCAGCGGCACATATTCCAGCGGCGGCGCGAATTCTTGGCCGTCTGTAATCGCCCAATGGATAAAGTCAACCAGCGCTTTCGCTCTTGCCATGCTGTTAATTGAAGGGAACGTGCTTAGTTCTTTGTAGACCAGCAGGTAGGAAAAGCTAGCTATTGGATAGGAATCTGCGCCTCTAGCGTTGGTCATGGTAACAGTATGCCAAGGTGCGTCTCCCGCCGGCAAGCTTATTGATTCGGCCGCGACTGCATTTCTGACAGTTTCAAGAGAGGCATGGATAAAATTGCCCTCTCTGTTCTGGACTTGGGCGTGCGACATCCCTGTAGTTATTGCATACGCGAGTTCGTTGTATCCTATTGCATTAGTGGTCTGCCTGACAAGGTTGGCAACACCCTCATTGCCGGGGCCGCCTAGTCCTACAGGCCATGGCACAGAAGTGCCCTTGCCAATCTGCGCTTCCCATTCGGGGCTCGCCTTTGAGAGGTAGTCTGTCCAGACATATGTTGTACCAGATCCGTCGGACCTGTGGACAACTATGATGTCCTCGCTTGGAAGTGCCAAATCTTGATTCAGGTTTTTGATTGCTGGATCATCCCATTTTGTGATCTTGCCAAGGAAAATATCTGCAAGCACGGTGCCAGTGAGCTTTAGTTCCCCATTACCAATTCCAGGTATGTTGTATGTTGGCACTACCGACCCGATTGTTTCCGGAATGTGAATTGCTCCTGGGGCTGCATCAAACTGAGCTTGCGTAAGCGGTGCGTCGGTTGCTCCAAAGTCTACTGTTTTTTCTGTAAACTGCTTGATGCCTCCACCGCTGCCAATTGACTGGTAATTCAGCTGGACATTTGGATTGAGCTTGTTGTATTCAACGCGCCATGTATCGATCAGCGGAAAGGGAAATGTTGCCCCTGCTCCGTTGAGCGTTATGGCGCTCTGTGCATGAGCCTTCGCCGGCATTGCTATTGGTACAACAAAAGACGCCAAAAGCATGCCCGCGACAAGCCATGCAAACAACAACTTGCATCGATCTACTACTGTATGCATGGTTTGAGAACAAGAATGTGTGGATTTAGCGTTAACCGCTATAATTCACGTACATGGCAATAGCTCTATGATGATCGCTTGTTCTCTATAGCAGGCCGGATTTTAATTCTGGTGGTAAAAATATTTTCATAGTAAAAATCAAGTCGAGGTTGGTGGTTGGAACCCCTAAGCGCTGACGGAGTATGGGAGCAAATGATCAGCTGGCGTGGTTTTTCCAGCCAACCTCAACATTGGCTTGCCATTGTTATGCGAGATTGCAAGAAAAAGGTACCCAACATGTTTCATGTAGGAGCACAGCATCTATGGTTTGACGTTTGGCAACGAATATCAATTTAATGCGCCAAGTCATAGCAGAAATGTGCGTCGCAAACCCCGTCATGGAAAATTTGCTTCCAAACTTTGGCTAAGAAAAAACAACAAGAGGCAGGCGTTTGGCAATCTGACTCGTTTGGTGTACCTTGGAATAGATCACGTTCGAAATATCATAATAGACATTGCCAGATTATCCGAGCATTCGGTGGTCACTGCCATTGATTCATACGCAAAAGGTATCAGCTCCAAGAAAACTATTTTTGAATGGTCAGAACAGCTCAGGGTGTTGCAGGACGAGGTAGGCGACCTTGCAATTGAGCTTATCGCCTGTTACCAGCCTGTAGCGACTGATCTTCGGTTCATTAGATCGTGCATGGAGATTGCATATGGATTTTCAAGATTTGGCCGATATGCCTACGATATTGTGGACGTGCTTGAAACAATGGGCTCAATCTCTGAATGCGACAAGAGTGCTGTTTTGGAGATGGCCAAGACAGCAAGGGGAGATGATACACATGAGCGTGGAGACACTTCAATCCAAGGACAAAAATGCTGCCGAAAAGCTGTACCAGATGGACAACACTGTGGATGCGCTTTACAAAAAGTATTTGCGTGAAGCCATTATGCCACATGAAAAGACTGACAAAAGGTTTACAGATCCTCGCTGCTATATTTCCGCCCTGCTGATACTGCGGTACCTTGAGCGCATATCGACCATGCCTGCTACATCGGCGACTCGGTGCATTATATTGTCACAGGCGAGTTAAGCCCTAGGCGCTAGGAGCTAGGTGTACTATTATATGTGTATATAGAACACATGCAAGTATATAGTGGCATATAGTCTATTCTCGTAAACCGTTTATTCATAGCTTTATTTTACAAATACATGAGAACGGGGTCGGACTATAAGGAGGTCCGCAAGGTGCAGTTCACCGGCAGGTCCACGTATGTTCTGTCGCTGCCAAAAAAGTGGATCGAAGAAATGCACCTTCACGCAGGAGATCAGGTGACCATTGCCCGCGAGCTGGACAATTCGCTGTCGGTGGTCCCGGTCGCTCTGGGGTCGTCAGACTCGCTCAGCGAAGCCACCGCAATAATACTGCCAAGTGAGGGCAGCAGCACGCTTAAGCGCAAGGTCGTTTCCATGTATCTGGCCGGCTACAACATTATCCACCTGAAACTAAAGATGGGCAGGATAAACCCGGCGCTCCGCGACGCTGTCAGGGAGGTAGTAAGGCGCAACCTTGTCGGGACAGAGATGATAGCCGACGCATCCGACAACATCACCCTGCAGGTGCTGCTGTCGCTCCCAGAGCTGTCGGTCAACACCGCGATCCGGAGGATGTATCTCATAGCCTCCTCGATGCACAAGGATGCCATGTCCGCCCTTTCAGAGCTCAACTATGAGCTGGCAAAAGAGGTGATAAAGTCTGACGATGAAGTTGACAGGTTCAGCCTCTATGTCCTACGAAACTTGGTGATGGCCACGCAGAATGGCCGGGTGCTCCGCGAAGTGGGGTTAAAGAATCCGTCTGACTGCCTGAGCTACCGCGTAGCAGTCAAGAGCATCGAGCGGGTGGCCGACCACGCATGCGGGATAGCCGACAAGGCAGCCAGGCTGAAGGACAGGATTCCAAGGGACTCGCTGCAAAAGATAGAGAGGATGAGCCACCTTGCCCTGATGGTGCTGGGCGACTCGGTCGAGGCGCTGCTGCGGCGCGACTACCATCTGGCGGACAAGACAGTTGACAACGCGGAGAACATCCACAAGCTTGAAGACTACACCATAGCGGCAGTGGAAAAGGACAGGGTGCGCGACTTGGCAAGCATCAAGCTGGCGCTTGAAGACATCAGAAGGACGGCCGAGTACGCAAGCGACATTGCAGAGGCGGCCATGAACGAGACGATTGATGAAGTGATAGAGAAGCACAACAGCAGCCCCAGCAGTCGCGGCAAACAATAATACACGATATCATGGTTAGTCCCTGCTAGAGTTTGGCAGCTGTTGACATACTGCAGGCGATAATCCTAGGCGCAATTCAGGGGCTGACAGAGTGGCTTCCTATCTCTAGCTCGGGCCACCTAGCCCTCGTCCAGCTTGCCATGGGCCTCAAGGTTCCAGTTTTTTATGACGCCGTCCTCCACTTGGGGACACTGACGGGCGTTTTTGCAATATACCGGAAGGACATCGCCAACGTTGTAAAATCGATCTTTGGCCAGAACAGAGCAGAAGCAAAAGAAGGTGCGCACCGCCCTCAGGGGGGAAGGATGCTGTGGTTTATCGTGCTTGGCACGATACCAACGGCGACGATAGGTCTGGCCTTCAGCTCTTTCTTCGAGTATTCCTTTTACGATCCACTCTCAATTGGCGTCGGCTTTATCGTAACAGGCGTCTTTGTGCTGATCACGCTATTCCTAAAGGCTGGCAGCAAAAAGCTAGATGCAGCCGACGCGGTGCTGATCGGAGTCGGGCAGGGGCTTTCAATATTCTCAAGCATTTCAAGGAGCGGCGCGACCGTTGCTGCTGGGATGTTCAGAGGTGTAGAAAGAGAACAGCTTGTGCGGTACTCGTTTTTGCTATCTGTCCCCGCAATTCTGGGCGCGGCGGCAGTCGACATGATTTCGGCAGACGAGCAAGAGCGAGCTGAATTGTACTCGATAGGCATCGAATCGTACATCGTAGGGGCGGCAATTTCTGCGGCAGTAGGCTACGCGTCCATCCGCGTCCTTATCAGGCTAGTGATCAGGGGCAAGTTCTACCTCTTTGCGTTCTACTGCTTTGCAATAGGAATCGCGACTTTCCTTCTACTCTGAGAGATTCATCTTTCAAAAGAGAAAGCCTTCATTTTTGAAGTGCTGATTGAAAGCGTTATCTGCCATGCGGCGCAAATTTGCACATGACGACAGCCGAAGTCATGACGTGCGTGTGCACTAACTGCTCGCACGAGCTGCGGGCCGACTGCATCAACATGCAGTGCACATGCTGCATGCAGCAGGACGCGGAGGACATGCTGACGCACGCCCAAGATTAACTAACGGCGAGGATACTGCGTCCAGCTGATCTTTCTTTTTAGAGCCTGCTCGCCGGCAGCAGGCTTTCTCATTATAAAGAGGTATTTGAAGCCGCGGAGGTAAAAGTTGAAGCGGAGCGCGCGGCTGTGCCACAATCCAGTGTTGGACGTTTGGCTTCTCCTTGCCACGCACACAATATCGACTGTATCAAAATATTTGCTCAGACCTTCGTATACGTTAAAGCCCACTGGCGTGAACTTTTTCTTGACCCACTGGTCGCCTATCAGCCAGCCGAGCACCTTGCCCGGCTTTAACACGCGGTGGCATTCGGCCATGACCATGTCAAGCGCTTTGTAAAACTCGTCAGTCTCAGCAGAGAGCTTGCCTATGTTACCCGGCTTGTCATTGTAGTCGATGTTGTCGCCATACGGCGAGTCAATAAATATCATGTCGACGCTTTCGTCGGCAAGCGGGATCTTGCGGGCATCGTTCTGCTTGATATCCGGCCTTGTAGGCGAAATGTCGTACGCTATGCACCTGCGGCCCTCCTCCTTACACACGTCTATGGTGGTGCCGCTTCCGGCCATCGGGTCGAGCACGAGGTCGCCCGGTTCTGTGTAGCGCTTGACCATGTTGTAGATCACGAACGCCGGCGTCACTCCAGCGTACTTATTGTTCCCCTTTTGCGTCTTGCCGTAGCTCTGTCGGGGATAGTCCCACAGCGTGGTTGATTCGAGCCGGGGCTTGTCCTCGATAACATCCTTTTTTGCTATCTTGATTATTGCCTTGCCATCCGGGTTCTCGATGTATTGGGAGAGAAATCGAGCCTGCTCGCCGTCAAGCGTGTCCCGCCAGCTTAAACCCATGCCTGATAGGACTTTTTTCGCACCCGCAAGCGAATGAACAGCACCGTTGCGCGATACCTGCACTTGGTAAGGGTACTTCCCATTCCACGCTTCGGGCACCAGATCCTTGGCACCGGCAGATTTTGCCCTGAATGTTCCATAGAGCGTATCGGTATCCAGATTTAGCAAGAACAGCAGGTCGCCTTTTTTTATTTTCAACACGCTTTCGCCGTAGACTCGGCTTGTCGCAAAGAGCATGCGGTCAAAGCATTCCCGCTCGCTCTTGCTGGTGCACGCGAAAATGTGCCCGCAGGTCGCCTTCATCTGAAAATTGCACATTTGCTGCGCCTAAAAAGCATTTGGAGATCTAGATAACCGATATGGAGGCTCGGGCAAGATGATGATATCAGAGGATATGTCAGAGAAAGGGTTTGTGCTATGGTTTACCGGCCTACCATCGTCTGGCAAGACCACTCTGGTCGAAGTGTGGCTGATAAATTAAGGGAGCTTGAGGTCAAAGTGGAACTGCTCAATGGCGACGAAGTGAGAAAATCATTATCTCCCGATCTTGGCTTTTCCAAGAAAGACAGGGAAGCCCACGCCCAACGCACGGCGTACCTATACAAGCTGCTCTCCAGGAACGGCATAGCATCGATAGTATCATCGCTCATTTCGCCGTATAGGGCGTCGCGCCAGCAGGCCAGAGAACAGGTCGTTAGACGAATGCGCTGCAAAAATATTGCATTATCTGGCTGAGCGCAACTACCTAAAAAGATACTACTACAGCAGCCGGTTTGACAAAACCTTTTACGGCGGCATGTGCATTACTATGGTATATGACCCTATGTTACATTTGCAACATAAGGACGGCTACGATGTCATGTCCCGAATGCAAAAAGCCTGTGTGCAAAAAATGCACAAAGGATTTCCCGTTCTCTAAAAGCGCGTGCTTGGAATGCGCGGCCACAATCAAGACGGGGCTTGGCGGCATAAGGAAGGACGAAGAGATATTCTGAACACAACCTGCAACTTTATCTATCTTCCAAGTATGAACATGCTGTTTTTAACCAGCAAAGCATTTCAGCACACCAATCGATTGACAGAGTAGGATCTGGATGGCTTTTCTTATGCTAACGAGTATATTCATAATTCAGTACTTTTCCAGTACCGATTTAACCACAGAGAATAAAAGAATCCAAAGATCCAGAGTGTCATGGCTCATACCACTCCAGAATATGAGCGTAGAACCACGTTACTTCCAACAATCATGATGATTATCATTACTGCCGTGCTGGTAGTAGATATCTCGCTCTCGTTTGTTCCTGATCTTCAATCGATACCCGGTAGCTGGACCAATGCGACTTTTGTGGTTCTTGTTTCCATATTTGCGATCGGTCAATTCATAGTCATACGCTATATCGAACAACTGATCAATAAAGGCGCCGTGCGGGCGAGAGGGATCAAAATCTTTCATAAGGTCACCAAGATTGTCCAATATGTATTGGCAGCAGTTCTGGTCTTTACTGCTCTGCAGCTCTTGTTAACGTCAGAATATAGTACTGTCATTCTCCAAATGGGATCCAGCATTGCATACGGCTTGTCTGTAGCAGTAATGGCCTTTCTCTCTTTCTTGTTCTTGTCATGGTATAGGTCAAACAAGAATCTCGTAGTGTTTTCCTATGGTGTGTCAAGCGCAATTGTTTGCATAAGCTTATCCTTGCTAATCGCCCAGAATTACGCACTTTTATCTGGCTTGCCAGCTGAAAGAGATGCACAGTCCGAGCCAAATCTCCCTTTCCCTAATGATATCATGTATCTGACTGCTCTTTCTAGTGCGGTGAGCTTTTTCTTGCTATGGTTCAGTACAGCCCTCCTTTTGCATCACTATTCATCTAGAATTGGACGTGCCAAGTTTTGGCTGATTATGGGCGCTCCAATATTCTCTTTTGTTATCCAGTTTTCAGTATTACCTCAAATCACGGCAGCCTATGCGAACCCATATACAGATATGCTCTACTTGGTGCTTCTTGGCAACGTATTGCCTGCAGTAACAACTGGCATTCTCTTTGGCGTGCCATTTTGGATAATCTCACGGACTATCAGGAATGAAGTCCTAAGAAGATGCATGAGCATAGCCGCGTGGGGGTCGGCCTTATTGCAGCTCTCCTCTCTAGCGGGCATCTATCTGGCGCTCTATCCTCCCTTTGGGCTTTATGGTTCATTATCTACCGGCCTTGCATGCTACCTGATTCTAGTTGGCATATATTCCTCGGCACTGATGGCATCAATCGACAGAAAACTGCGCCTGTTCATAAAGAAGAACACTATTGAAAGGACAATGAAGCTCATCAATGTCATCGGTGAAGCCGAAATGAAAAAGGAAATAGAGGGACAAGTCTTGCAAATCTCGCAAAAATACGCAGATAAAATGACCGACGAAACAGGGATGCCTTCTTCAATTACTCAGCAAGAAATCGAAAAGTATGTTGAAACTGCAATAGAGGAAGTGAGGAATAGCAAGTCTCTTGCATTAAAAAATGATGCAAGAAGAAATTCAAAGGCTGATAGCTTGGCAGAATAAAGATCTAAAATGACATACATCCAATAAATGAATCAATATCGATGGAAACAAGATGGCAAGATTTGTTGCGCAGTTTTGCCCGTAGAAATTCATACCAACAAAACTTCTACTTTATTGTTAAAAATTGTCTAATACAACAAAAACTCGAAGTTTCTAACGAATTATGTAAATACAATCATTTAAACTCATATTTTCCAAGCCATGATGGAGAAATATTTTCTCCGCGTCACTGTCCTTGCAGGGTTTTTCTTCATGTTGATATTGAGCTTGCCCGCTGTGGCAGTAGCGCAACTTTATTTTCCTCCAGCTGATACTAAGGCAGAAAAATTGTCGCCAAAGAGATCGCTCAATATCAATTTTCTAACGATAGACGAAATTCTCAAGGCTCAGAAGAAACTGGGTTCAGACATATATGTACAGATAAGCAATACCAGCCAAGGTCAGCCAAGCGAGGTGCAAGCAGTTGTCTTGGGGAATACCATGTACGTCACATGGATTGGCAATGGGACTACCGTCTTTCTGGCCAAAGTGCAAGGTAAAGGGGCAGTCCTTAACTCGCCAGTAGTTCTTTCGCCGAAAGCTATTTCGCTAAACAATACTGTCAATGCTAGCAACTTGCAAATTAGCGTCGAGCATAATCTTGTTGCAATAACGTGGTTAGCGGTAAAGGCTGATACCGGACTGTCAACAGTTGATGGTAGCCTGAGCCGCGATGGTGTAAATTTCCATTCATTCCAAATAAGTACTAATGTATACAATGCTTCTGCTCCCTTCCAGCCTAATGCTCATTTCGTCATATACATAGTGCATGATGATCCGAATGATGACAAAAATCCTTGTGGCCCTCCCCGCCCGCCACTTGACAGATATGCACTCCTTGATAATAATACCAGTATAACAACTGTAACAATACCTGACTTGCTGGATAGTAGTAGTAATAATGCTACAACGACATCTAATTCCGGGCAGCAAATCTCGGAGGCCATTAGTTTACCTGGACGCCCTCCTGATATCGTCTGTTTGTATCGGTGGGCGTAAAGGTGGGTGGATGGTTGATTTGACTTACAGATAGGATTCGTTAACGTTTAAGGAACTTTTGCCAACCTTGCATGTATGCTGCTGATTGCAGCAATAATTATGGCTGCGACAACAGCGGCATTAATTGTGGCTGTATAGAATATATCGACTATTTGCTGCAGATAGAGCATACTAAACAATGTAAATGCTATGATGGATGCCAGTGCAGGAGCTCCAATAACTAATGTTGCGTTCATCAATCGTAGAGTTCTCCGCCAATGAATTAAACTGTTACAAAAGATTTTGCAGGTTCACACCCTCCTTCCCTCGATCAAGCATACTGTGAATATATACCAAAAAGAATTATTTCATTTGCAACTAAAGCCTATAAGCAAGTCTGGCTTAAGTCTCAAACAGTTCTATGACCCAATCTATCGCCTTTCACTCGTACAAGGGCGGTACGGGAAAGACCACCATAGCCTGCAATCTGGCGGCAATGCTTGCAACAAAGGGGTACAACGTTTCCATGCTTGACTTGGACGTGTATGCGCCCAGCCTTCACGCTTACTTTGAAAAGACTCCTTACAAATGGATAAACGATCTCCTCTCGGACAACGCCAAGATTGACGACGTGATGGTGGATATGACATCCGTTATAGAAGAATATGCAGGCCTTGGAAAAAAGGGCGGCAAGCTATGGATAGGCTTTTCTAATCCGCAAAAAGAAGAGGTGTACAAGCTAGAAGGCGGCGGAGGCAAGCAGGCCAACGCCAAGATACAGCTCCTTCGCAAATTCATACAACTTCGCGAAGACCTGATCTCGGAATATGATTCTGACTACATCATAATTGACACAAGCCCCGGCATAAGGTTCTGGTCGATAAATTCCCTGGCGATCGCAGATACCCTTTTCCTGACGCTAAAACTTGGCGACCTTGATATTGAAGGCACGAGAAAAATGGCCAACGACATTTACGGATCGTTTACAAAGTTTGGCGCCAAGTCCTACCTGCTGCTGAACAGGGTAGGCGGCTACTGCGTTCCTAACACACCGATTGTTCCACGTAATAATCATCACAGATCAGAAGAAGAAGGGAATGATGCCGTCGCCCTGCCGCCGCAATACGATGAAGCCGACCTTGGCAAGTCTTTATCTGACGAGGTATCAATGGACCTCATTTCTGCCATTCCATGCTACTGCGACATACAGTTCAGCAGAAAAGAATTCCTGACAGTCCTGCAATATCCTAACCACCCATTTGCAAAACAGCTCGAAAAGCTTGCCACTGCAAAGCAGATCAAAGTTTAATTATCAACCAGAGCCGCTACTACCTCAGAGAGAGACTGACTGACTGTTGGACATCGCCACTGGCTCAAAGTACCCACAGATCCCTGGCATATCCGAATTTGTAGATGGGACCATATCATCAGGACTGCTACTGCTTCTTACAGGGCCGGCAGGCGCGGGCAAGACCATGTATTGCCGGCAATTTCTTGCTGATGGATTGCTTGATGGCGACTACTGTCTGTTAGTCAGCTCTCGCCTGACAGAAAAACAATGCAGGGACCTGTTTTCCAGAATTGATCCAGAGCTGGTTAAAAATCTCAAATTTGTAAACCCTTGCGCCAGTTCGTCTTCAAGGGTAGATGTTATAAAAAATTTGTCAGCGATCTTGAAGGATGTCCGCGCTGCCATGGATAAGGCAAGCGAGACTGGAAAATCAGTTCGCATAGTTCTCGATTCACTTACTCATTTGCTGCTCTTTAGCGGCGAGAAACCGCTGCTAAAGTTCACTACCGATCTGTCCCTGATATTGAGAGACGGCCCTGCCATGGCAATTTGCACCCTTGCATCGGAAGAGCGCTTGCGCAGAATGCTAAGCGCCGTTGCCGAAGGCATCCTAGAAATGAAACTTGAAGACAACAACGGGGCGCTTGATAGGAGCATCAGGCTTTTTTCCATCAAGGGGATTCACCACGAACCCACATGGGTAAAATTCAAAATTGCCGATAATGGCGAGCTCTCTTTTGAAGGCCGCGCGTCCCCTGTTACGTTAAATTGCACGCTTTGCGGAAAAGCTATTACGGGAATACCCTTTACAGAGTCGGATTTTGTCTTTGACACCAAGGCATGTATGGAGACTTACAGAAAGCTTGCCGATGCCTATGGCTCTAGCATCTCCGAGACGGGCCTCCCATTGGAGGTCTTTAACGTGAGCTTTTTCTTCATAGACATCGTCGGGCTGTCGGATCCTTCCCTCTCTGTCAGAAAACAGATCCAAAAGATCGAGGCCCTTAACAGGCTCATAGCTTCCTGTGACGCCTTCAAGACATCAGGCGGCAAGAGGATCATTCTGCCAACGGGAGACGGCATGGCGATTGGATTCTTGCTAAACCCGGAACTGCCAATAGAATTGAGCATCCAGCTTCACAGGCAGCTCCGTGCCTACAACAAGGGCAGGGTGGAAGAGGACAGGATAGGCGTGCGGATCGGTCTGGGCTCCGGCCCGGTGTTTGCAGTCACCGACATGAACAACGTCCAGAACGTCTGGGGCCCGGGTATCATACTGGCCCGGAGAGTGATGGATGCAGGCGACAATGGGCACATCCTTTTGGCCGACAAGCTTGCAGAGGAGCTCATTGCTCTAAAGGACGAGTACCGTTCGATAATCAAGCCGATCTGTCAGTCATATGAAATAAAGCACGGCCAAAAAATAACGCTGTATTCTGCGTATTCGCACGACTTTGGCAACCCTGAACTGCCTGTCAGGGTTCCGCGCATCAAGTGAAATTGAAGCAAAAATCGCTTCCGTATACGCTCTTTAGCTTTTTTAATGTCAGCGCGCATTCCTGCTTGTCAAAAGAGTATTCCCTGCCGTTTATCTTCTCAACTATCGGTCTTGCCACAATGGGCTTTCCACAGAGTATGCATGTGTCCCTGCCTGCCACCTTATCGCCAGTCTGTTCTATAATTGTAGGGGTAATACTTTAGTTTTTTCCACTATCAGATCTCAGATTATCCTTCATCGGCCAAACTCCACTTCCTTCTATACACCTCGTCTTTGAGCTTCTGGCCTTTGAACATCTGGAAATATGCCTGCCTTACCTTGCCCTGCCTTTCAAGCTCTGCCTGAATCCACAAGTTCTCAAACATTGAATAATACGTGAACACCGTTGATTCGCTGTTGGAGTAGGTTGATAGTCCTGTAGCCGCAGAAAAGTCATTCTTAGAATCGTCGCCAACCTCAATTGCCAGAGAAAAAGTTTGGTCGATAATGATTGTAGTGATCTTGCTTCTTACGGACCTCTCGATGAAATTGACGTTGATGCGCTCATGCTTTTGCTTGATTTTCTGCTTTGACGCATCTTTCACTGCTTCGTCGTCAATCTTGATCAGCACCTTGACAGCCACGCCATGGCTGCTGGCTTCGCCTAGCAGGTCCAGCAAACCATCTTTCTCTGCCCTGTAGAATGAATTGATGGTAGAGAAGAGCACAAGGATTTCAAATGACGCAGAACGCACAAGCTCTTTTGCCAGCTGCAGCGCCGAGGAAGGATCCTGGATCGTTTCAATAAATTCTCTCTCGGTCCCCCTTTCGATCTGTTTTAGTTTTTCTTTTGCCGGCACCACCCTGCTCAGTAGGTTTTCAAAAAGCTGCTGCTGCATTTTGACAAACTGGGGGTGCGTAGAGTACAAAAGCCGATGGGGCCGCTGCTTCTGGTGGTCGTCAACGCCATCGCTTTCTTGCACGTCATAGAGATACGCGCTGCTATCAACTATGTAAAAGCTGCCAGAAAATCCCTCCATGTGGTATACTTCTGAAGACTTCATCAGCTGCTTGATGATCGGCAGGCTGTCTTTGGTGATGTTTGTGACAATATGTATCTGCAACTCTTTTCTTTTCTTAGGCCCTGCAAGCAAGTCCATAAGCTCTTTTGCAAACGATGGGTCTAGCTTGGAAACGTGATCAAAATAGCAATCGATTCTTTTTGATGCGCCTGAAAGAAGCCGCCAGAATATAGAGTTGTAGCTGTCTTGGTCATCATCGGTTACTGTCCCAAAAGCATCCTGATTATTATTATTGTCGGCGATCTTGCCCAACTATAGGTCTCTCCACAGAATCAGGATATAAAGTCACTTTACTGCACGGGACCTCAATTATAGTAGTTTTTCAAAGAAATCTTATATATTGCAGGTGGTTCTGTGAATTGTGCCAATCTTCCTCGATGTCCACAAGGTGCCGTTTAGCGAGGCAAACCTCAAGGAGCTATGCATGTCTCCTGTGGATGAATTTGGAGTCAGCCACGTCAACCTGTTTTACAACAAGGACTCTGGGATCTGCTTTTGCCTGCTGGAAGGCCCTGACATGGACGCCATAGAGAAGCATCATGCAAAGGTCAACATCAAGTGCGAATGGATCACCGAAGTTTCTCTTGCAAGGCCGTTCAAGCCGTCCAATTGATGCTAAAAGAAATAAGGCATCCCGGGGATAAGCAATTAATCAGGTTATGGACCAAGCCTGCATATTTGCGCTCTACCACCTGTCAATTGCCTAACCTTTGATTGCATGACAAGATATGTATCACAATGGCTCAAAGACGTACATTTCCGACAGGTTATTGTGCTCTCCGCAATTGGGACAAACATAGGTGTTTTCATCAAACTTGTTCAATTCTGCTATTATGAACTGGAAGGCGCATTTTATGCAAAATCCGCGCTTCACCTAGTCAATTTCTCCTGCTTCTACTTACACATGCATGGTAGATTAAGATATTGGTTAGAGCAGGCCCTCATAGCTTGGCGTGTAATCCTTGCAAGGATAGCAGCAGGCTGATTGATTAAGGTATTGTTAATATCGGGCAGAGAATGATTCACAGCAGTAAAATAATGCCTGCTATGCTTGAAAAGCTCGTTGATCAGGATTTTGGCAAGATATCGGGACAGATAGAACGCTCTATCTCTGGCTATGTTTCGAAGAGTTCAGCCAAGGGACTGGTCGTGGGCCTGAGCGGGGGTCTGGACTCTTCAGTGGTTCTCAAGCTGGCAGCAAACGCACTTTTGCCGTCAAGGGTGCTTGGAATAGTCATGCCAAGCGACACCACGCCAAAGGAGGACGTTGATCACGCCGTCAAGCTTGCCGCGTCGTTTGGAGTAAGATACCATGTCATAGACATCAACCCGCTGCTTGAAAAATATGCAGAGGTGCTGCCAGAAGACAAGAAGGCAAGGGGAAACCTGATGGCAAGGATCCGCATGAACATTCTGTATTATTATGCAAATATTAATGGCTACATTGTTGCAGGCACGTCCGACAAATCGGAATTGCAAATCGGTTATTTCACAAAATTTGGCGACGGGGCTGCAGACATTTTGCCAATAGCAGGCCTGTACAAAACACAGGTAAGAGCCCTTGCAAGACACCTAGGCATTCCAAACGAGATCGTTGAAAAAAAGAGCAGCCCCCGGCTGTGGCTTGACCACTTGGCAGAGCAGGAGATAGGAATGGACTATGAAGTCATGGACCCGATACTCTACCTGCTGGTCGACAGAAAGATGAAGCCAAAGGCTGCCGCAAAAAGGCTGGGACTGCCAGTAAGTCAGGTTAACAGGGTTAAGGGTATGATCGAGACAAGCTTACACAAGCGCAGCATGCCTGTGGCAGTCTCTTCTATCAACAACTCTTCTTTTTAGGTTGCTGCTATAACATTCAAAGCTAAAAAACATCCTGCAACTTGACGGCGTCCTAGTCAGTATTGTGTATCCCACTACTTAAGCGAACGGGCAATTTTCATTAGTTCTTCATATGCAAGCATGCTCTGAATGTAATAGCTATCTCTGGCTTGAAAGAGATTTAGTGTATTGATAGTATATTCTGTACCATTCCAATTTAGCGATCTTGTACCCAATACAACAGGGTTGCCATCGATGTATTCTATTTGGTATTCTGAGTTGTTAGCATGAGAAGCCACAATCTTTGACTTGTTGTATCCAGTATTGCTTTCCCATCCGCTTGAAACGAAAGGATTGGTGTAACCTATCGTTATTCCTCCTTCAGCTAGAAATTCATTTCCCAGGTACCTATCAGAATCGTGATTAGAAGGCGCATAGGCTGCTATAAATTAAAGTTGCTGTTATGAATCCTGCATCGCAAGCTATAACTCTGGAAGATACATTGGAAATTTTGGGTCACAGCTCCATCAGGCGAATAGTAGGACCTTGCTTCGTTTATGTCATTAATGCACATAGGATGTGGTCTTTTGGTTATCGTTCCCTACAGCCCATACGGCATTACAGTATGAAATATGTCCGTGTAAAAGGGCCGTCTTGAGATTGTTCATCCAGAACATCTCTTCCATAGCTTACCTGAAGCATCTTGCCTGCCGGTATAATCCGTTCAGAGATTCTTGAGCCATTATTCTCCTTCATTGGAATCAATGGATTTTCGTACTCTAGCGTACTTCCGAGCCCAACTTGTTGATAAAGAGGACAGTAGCATTTACATCGCCGCTAGAGACAACAGTATCCGGATTCAGTATTGTCGGCTTGCCATCTTCGCTTGATGTAAAGTTGACTGTGACGAACCTGACATAGCGAGGATAATAGGTGTCAAAGTAAATCTGAGCCCAATATTGATTTTCATTATACTCGAAAAAGCATTCAAAGATGTAGGTGTTGTCTTGGATTTGGCGGAAATTCTGCCGCGTGGTCTCTATCTTTGAATAGAAATGATACTTCTTAAGTATTTCCAAAGTACTATGATTGTCCACACCTTGAACGGTGGACCATGAATATACGAGAGGCCCGATTTCAGAGCTTGGAAGGTCCCTTTGCTCTTCAAAGTTTCTGTCCGCCTCGGAAATAGAATCAATTACACCTGCAGGAAATTCTTGTTTGTTCTGCTCTGTAATGGCAAAGCAATTTCTATCCGGTATATTTTGGATTGTTCTTGCAATTGAAAAGCTCATTTCTCTTGAAATGAGATCAGAATATTCTATGCCTTTATAATTGAATGACGCCATTGCGGATTGACAGTAGAATAGGCGAATGTCAGATATTGTGTTGCCCTATGCCCAACTTGAAAAAAGAAATCGGTGTAATTGTAAATGATCTGGGAATCTACCATAAAGGGCTTGAAGTTGCCGTAAGACGTAACAACATCAAAGACGAGGTCAGCTATGCCCTCTCTGCCATCCTACCTCTTGAGCAAAAGGCAGAGGAAACAGAACTGGTCAAAAGCTGGGCATACAAAAAGACATTGCAGATTACCGTTCAAAGGTCAACAAGTTAAAAGGAAAACTAAAGGAATTGAAGTAGTAGCAGCCTCTAGAGTCCCACTATAGAGGCAGACTCTAGCAAAAACCAAATGATTTATGTCTGTTCCCAGATATGGACACAAAAGCACCAGCACAAAATGGCCGAGGACAGCAACCTTAGATATCGAAAAAGAAAACAAACCATAGAAGGAGCATTGGAAGTGCTAGGGCCACAAGCAAGGGAAATCATTCTTGCCTACCTCTTGCATCAAAAGAAAATCATTATAGGAAATGATTATTGCTCACCCATCGCCGAAATAGAAGCATCTCTTAGAGAATTGCTCGGCGGGACTACGCTCATCGTACATTCAATAGTGACCAGAGAGCGCGGTGCAAACTGACGAGTATCACTGATCCTTGGAAACTCTTGCAGCGGTGCTGTTGATTACTGCTTCTGCATATCTCGCTAAAGGGCCGTTATCTTGGTATATTGCCGGGTATTGAACCTCTGACAATGTCTGCTGCCCATTGTCCCTATCTATCATCCACTTTACAAAATCCAATGTTGCATTTTTGGTAGTGTCTTCTAGCATATCATCATCGCCGGGCAGCGAGGCGTAGTAAAGCCCAGTAAGGGGATACGAGCTGTTCCCAAACATGCTTGCGTTCAGGAAAGGCGGGATGGCAGCAGCTTGGTTGATGACGCCAGTAATATTTTGAACCTGCATCGAGCTGTTAACTGCCTGCCATATCGAGTCGGCTGAAGGGAGGATATATTCGCCGTGGCTATTTGCAACGGCTGCAAACGTCATCCTTGTCTGGGTCGCGTACGAGAAATCGACATATCCAATAGAGTATGGTGTCTGCCTCACCGTGGCGGCGAGCTCGTCGGGCCCAATCACGCCGACGCTGTTATCTGGCCACCTGATGATATTATTATCTTCTTCTGCTGAAAGGTACCTTTCAAGCAGAGCCAGAGTGCTGCTGTTCCTGTTTTCGTGAACTACAACTATCCTTTCGGCTGGAAGGTTGAGGTTTTGGTTCAGATCCCTGATAGCCGGATCGTTCCATCGAGTCACCGTGCCGTCAAGTATCGACGACAGAATAGTTGCATTCAGCTTCAGCCCAGATGGTACGTCTGGAAAGCTAGGGATGTTGTAGACTATTGCTGCTGCCTGGGCGCTTACAGGGATGTTGTGTGACCCGCTGGCGGCGTGCCGGACGTCCTCTATAATCATCAGATCGCCTAGAGCATTGGGCCTCTCAAGATAATAGTTGAGCTCTATGCTGCCTAGGGCGTTTTCATCGTTGTTGTACTGGGAGGCCCACCGCTGGACGAACGGAAACGCGGACCTTGCAGACATGACGCCGACAACCTCCTTTGGAGCCGGCTCCGTGCCGTTGGCTACGATCGTCCCACCGTCTCCGGGCGCTTCGGGCCTTGGCTGCAGCAAGGCTACAGCTGCCAATACCACCATTGCGATGGCCGCTATCGCTGCAACAACGATTGCAACCATCGCTCTTTTATTGCTCACAGCAGTACATCATGTTATTCGACTGCAAAACTATTAAGAAATGTCACGTGTCCAGCTGCTCCGGCACAACCGGCATTTTCCTAATTATTCTAGAAGTAAGATAGTACAAGAAAAGAGCCCCCCCAAATGCGACAGGATACCACCACACTATTCCATAAAACGAGATGTGGAGGGGCGTCATGACATCCTTTGGCCACTCTCCAAAAAGCACCCAGTAGAACATGTCTTCGAGCCATACGAAATTTAGGATGTTGCCGGTGCCCCACAAGAGCCCCTGCAGCCTTATGTTCCTGCTTGTTCTGAATATCAGCCTATCAAAGAATGGGTTGAACGAAACCAGTATCGCCATTATCAGCATTATAACATGGTACAAGTAAAGCTGGCCGGCAAGATGGATGTTCATGGGGTACGTCAGCACGCTGATGCCTAGCGGGCTTGCAAGCAGCATGTGTTCTATCAGGCCATATATCATTGCAAAAATAAAGATCGATACTGCCGACGTGATGTTTACGGGCCTTAGCGGGAACCTTTTCTTCTTGGTGTAATATGGCCGCATATGCAGTTTATGTATTATTTACAGCAACATTGCTATTATGGCTGCTATTCCCTCTCTGTTATCCTGTAGATCTTGCCGTCAAGGTACGTCAGCACGTATAGGTACCCGTCAGGGCCTGTCTCAATATCGGTTATCCTTCCAAAGCGCTCGCCAATTATCACAGGAGACGCCTCTCCTAACATGTCGTCTCCGACAGGATCGGCGACCAGATCCGCCAGCCCATTGATGGAATCTAGCTCAAGGCCGTCCCTTTCTTTATTGAGCTTGAAGAAATAGAGGTTGCCATAGTTGATGTCGCCCACAAAGATGTTGTTTTGATATTTTTCCCCAAGCTTTGGAGAATCAAAGAATTCGATATCGGTCACCCCGATCGGAGCGCGCCAGCTAAAGACAGGATCCCTGTATTGCGAGCCGTTAAAGAGGACAAGGTCGCCTTCAGTCGCGTTGGTCCTTGAGATCGGGCCCATGACCTTGTGCCAGCCGCTGTTAAAGCCTGGCTCGACCACATTTATCTCGTCGTAGCTATCCGGGCCGTTTTCCGTGATCCAAAGCCTGCCAGTCAGTGGGTCAAAGTCCAAGCCAAAGCTGTTGCGTATGCCGTAGGCGTAGTATCGCCGGAGCTTTTCCATGTCACCGGTGTAATTGTTGTAGTAGAACGGGTTGCCCTCCACGGGCATTCCAGTATCCCTGTCCACGCGGAACACCACTGACTTGTCGTCAGGCAGCCTGCCTAAAATCTGGTTGTCGAGCATGCCTCCACCGGCGTTGACATCGCCGATCACCGCGTACAGGTTGCCGTCAGGCCCTATGGTGACCTTGCCGCCGTCATGGAACGGCCCCGGCTCGCCAGGAAGATCTAGAATTCGAGCCCTGTTGATAAGGGTCTTTTCGTTTTCGTCGTAGAGGTATTTGTATACCCGGTTTCTGATCTCGCCGCTGTTATCATCAACTTCTGTGAGGTAGAGAAATACTGAAGTAGTATCGTTGCCGCCATCCCACACGGCTATTCCAAGCAGGCCGCGCTCTGCCTCATTGGCTACGTCGACTTGCAGGACCGGCTCCTCTGCAAGCCTGCCGCCTGAAACAAGCCTGACCTGGCCGTCATTTTTTTGCAGAACCAAAATGCTGCCGCTGTCATCATCAAGGAAGCGCATGCTTGTAGGGTACGCCAGCCCTTCTGCGACAAGCTCTATGTCAAGCCCCGCGTCGTGCAGCAGGGGCATGTTTTTTTCTTGCTCGTGAGCAATACTGCTATCGCTGGCAAGCGCCAAAAACAGAATCACGGCTACTATCCCTACAGCAGCGCCGGCTGCCAGAACGTACACTGCGAACCTGCTCTTTGAGCCTATTATTGCTGATCTGGATATTTCAAGTAGCCTTGATTATATCACGCGCCAAGCTATCTACTGCAAGAATTTTCGTATATCTTGCAAACCATTTTTCTACCTGTGATGATTCTCGCTGCAAAAAATTGTCGTGACCGGTAATGGTCATGGCGTGCTCCCCGATATCCAGCAATGGTAACAAAGGCAGCATGTAGTGTATTGCAAATTTCATACAAAACTGTAAAAAAGTGGAGAAATCCTCCAGCAAACTTATATGGAAATTAACTTCAGTTTTGATATGGAAAATTTAAGGTACCTGCTTGCCACCATAGCAGCACTTACCCTAGTATTGTCCATAGTCAGTAGCAGCATTGACCCGAATTATTTTGTGGGCATGAACGCATTTGCTGAAAATGGCGAGGAAGACAACAGCGACTCGACATCGAACAATGAAGAAGACGTGCTTATCGAGTCTCTGGGCAACAGCAGCAAGGTTACTCTGAAAATAGACGACGATCATGTTAACCTGAAGGTCGAAATAGAGGACAGCGACCTTGAAGATGGCACCTATGATGTCATGTTCGCTTGCAACAGCTCTAATGTCAGCAAGGAATTCCTCGACGCCCTCGATGTAGAGGAAGGACATGGCGAATTTGCCACAGAAGTGGCTCTGTCAAACGGCACCTACATGGGCTGTGAAGTCGATGTAGGAGAGCTCTCTGCGACATTTGCTTCATTTAGCGTGATGTCGGATGAAGATGACGGAGAAGACGACAGGGGCAACCCTGAAAGGGAGAAGCATGAAAGAGGAGAACGCGAGCACAAACAAAGCTCTAGGCTAGAGACCGAAGACGAGGGCATCGAAATCAAAGTCGAAGTGGAAGGTCTTAACATGACAGACGGCTCGTATGACGTAGTCTTTGCATGCCAAAGCCCGAACCTTAACAGGACGCTTGATAACGCGTTTAAAGTAGAGGACGGCAAGGGCAAGTTTGAAGCAGAGATCAGGCTAGCAAACGGCACCTACAGCGGCTGCGAGGTTACCGTTGGAGACACAGTGCTGGCATCGTTTGACGCATTTACGGTAAGCGAAGAAACAGAAGAAGAGCAGGAAAGCAGGGTGGAAGAGAAGCGAAAGGAAAAGAGAGAAAGAATAGTGATCGCCACAAGCGGCAGAGAAATCCACGAGAGGCACCGCAGTGAGAACGCTGCGAACCCAGGCGAGTACGAGCTTGGCTGGAACTACGTGCTGACGGCCAATGGCACAGCCATGCAACGTAACCAGAGTGGAATTGCCGACAGACCAGTTGCCACGGTTGACATCAACATGACGGTATGGAAGTCAACTGGAGCAATAATACTGCTTGATGTGCTCGACGGCACGGTCGAAATTGGAAACCAGACCTACACAGTTGTGCTCGGGTATGCGCTATACATGATACCCCACGACACGCTGAGAGTAGGAGCGCTGGTTGTCGATGACGACGGCAATGTCTACAAACTCAAGCTGCGCGGAACTGCTGAAGAAGATGACGCTGAATTCCCGATGGAGTCAGGCTCGATTGACCTGACATTTGAAGGAAGCAGCGGCCCCTTGAACAACCGGCTTGGAGACTGGGAGCTGACGCTCGAAGGCACCGTCGAAGCAGGCTAGAATCCAGTGCTGCCACACACAAGCGGCAGCATCGCCTTTTTGTTTTAACAAAATTTTTCCAATAGAAAAGGGCAAGTATTACCACACTAATCGTCATCTGTGCCCTGCAGGGACATCTGCACATCATACAAGGCTACAAGGCAGGAGCATGGCAGCTACTACAGCAGCGGCTACAAGCGGTGCAACGAGTGCGAATTGTTTCTTAGGTGGGATGGGCCAAAATGCCCCTGTTGCGCAAAAATTTTGCGGGCTCGACCGCACAACACAAAGCTCAAGGCTAGGCTGAGATAAACGGATCTGGGGAATTAGATTCTGGTATATCGGTGCGCGCGCACACATTTATCGGGATATACAATAATAAAATACCTTTTAGTTGATTATTGACAGGTAAAAGAGCGCGAATGGGTCACCTCGCCACTGCCTGCGTCCACCATTACGTGAAACCCTCTGTAAGGCGTGCAGTGCCATATTTCACTTGTCTTGTACCGGACCTCGACGTTGTATAGCAACTGGCCGGTTGACGAAATAAACATCATCGTCCTATCTGCACTAGCACGGTCAAATTCGTACAGGTAGCTGCGGAATCTCAAGTCAGAGTGAGTCCTCAGTTGCAAGTCCATGTGTTCTCGGGCGATCTTTTCGGCCTCTTCCAAGCTGACCCTCATTTCATAATTGCGAACGTCGCTTTCATCGTACCACATGCCAAGCTGGATGATAGTATTGTCAGAAAGGAAATGAAAATCTGCTGCAAACCCTTCTGCTTTGCATATGGCACCACCCTCCTCGCGTGGTTGAACGTGGCTGCAGATATCTATGATCTGGTATACCTGCACCATTTTGCCAAACCTGTCGTCCGGTTCATAATCAACATCAAATATCTCATGTTTGTTTAACTGATAGCCAGACCTCTCTAGGAACGATTCTGCATAGTCGAGTGCTTGTTGTTCAGTGATAGGAAATCCCACGTCTGGGCCAATTGATGAATTAGTGCTGTATGTGATCAGATAGTCGCATCCGCTTCTGCACTCCGGGATCATTTCCCTCGAAATGGCAATTTCGCCTCCGTTCCTTGTAGCGTATAATCTCGTCATCGCCTGCCCGCCGTCTCCACGCTTTTCACTGACTATTTCGTCATCTTCAGCATTTGCAATCACGGTTGCAATCTCTTCTGGGTCCTTTGCAAGCAGACTGATTGGCTTGATGCCGGGCAAAACCTCGTATGATTGCGGAGCCTCGTACACGTAATATGCGCCAGCCGGCTGTGTAGTTACAAAGTAGTTGAACAAAAGTACAAATGCAATCCCTGCTGCAAGGCCAACCAGAACAGGAATGATGGCAGCTCCCACAACTGATGCAAGGCAGTAGCACTGTTTTAAACTTGTCACATTCTATATGCATATGACAATGTGGTAGTTTCATGAATAAGGCTACACAGAGGATTGTGTCGAATCATCTGCCGTACCTGCGCACCCTGCGCTGGTACGTCCTTATTGCCCTCATGAGGTCTATCTTGCGGAACTCTGGCCAGAACACATCCATGAACATCAGCTCACTGTAGGCGCTCTGCCATATCAAAAAGCCGCTCAGCCTCTTTTCACCCGACGTCCTCAGGATAAGGTCCGGCGACGGCTGCGGCAAGTGCGACGTGTACAGGCACGACTCGATCGTCTTTTCGTTTATTTCGTCAACTTTGATCTTGCCATCCTTGGCCATCTGCGCTATCTTCCTTACCGCTTCGACAAGCTCTTTCTGCCCGCCGTACGCTATGGCGATGTTCAGGAACATCGAGTCATATTCTGCAGTTGACTCTTCCAGCTTTGTCAATATCTCCTGAAGCTTGCGCGGTAGCAGTTTGGTGTCGCCTATCGCCTTTATCTTCATCCTGCGGTTGTGCACGCGCTGGTCGTTGTAGAGCTTTTTAAGCTTGATCTCTAACAGCTTGTAGATGTTTTCAAGCTCTTCGTCTTTCCTTTCAAGGTTCTCCGTCGAAAGGATGTATAGGGTGGTAATCTTGACTCCAATGTCGTGGATCCAGTTGAGCAGCTCTTCTGCCTTGTCGGCCCCGTGGTTGTGGCCGATGGCCGGATCAAGCAGGTGGAACCTGGCCCACCTCCTGTTGCCGTCAAGCACTATCGCAACGTGGTTTGGCAGAGGCGACTTTAGAATTTCTGACTCCAGACGCTTTTCGTAGAAAGAGTAGATGCCGCTGAGCTGTAGGAATGTGTGCGCAAGTGCCCTGCCTCCCTTGTCAATATCTGTCTGGAGCCCCATATTTCGCTGTCAGCTTTTTTACTCTACTGCATTGTTATCATGTGTTTCCATATATGTGGTGTGTTACTATCGTGTATCAAAAGGTCAGAAAAACTTCCTCAACCGGCTCCCTTATGCCCATAGCCCGCACCGACTTTTCAAACTCGCGCTTGCCGTCCGACACGAGGATCTGAAGCTTGCCTGTCCCGCTCTTTTTCGCCATCCTGTAGAACTTTAGAAACTTTCTCACGTCCTTGGCCACGATCTGCGCTGGGTCGACGAATCTGACTGTCGGCAGGAGCGCGTTGAGGTATGTTTTCACAAACGGCAGGTGGGTGCTAGAGAGCGTTATGACGTCCATCTTTTCGTCCACGCCTTCACCCAGCACCCGGGATATTATGTCAAACGTCCGCCGCTCGTTCTCAAGATGGACGCCGTGCTCTATCAGCTCAATTATGGGCGAGGCGTTGAACTTGGTTACAAGGATGTGCTGCGGCACCTCTCTCCTGATCTGGATCTTCAGCTCCTTGCTTCCTATCGTGCCCTCGGTGGCCATGATCCCGATGTGCTTTTTCTTTGTGAGCCTGGCTGCTTCCTTGAGGGGAGGCCGGACCCCAATGATAGGGAGGTCGGTTATCATCCTCCTTACCTCATCGAGCACCTGGACAGAAGGCGTGTTTGAGGCGACCACCACGAGTTTTGGCTTGTATCGCCTGAGGTAGTTTATGGTATTGACCATAATCTCGCGCAGCTGCTGGTGAGACTTGTTGCCGTAAGGAAAGTGGGCCCTGTCTGCAAAGTAGAGCAGGTCCTCGTTTGGCACCTCACGCTTTAGCTCCCGTATTATCGAGAGCGAGCCTATGCCAGAGTCAAACACGGCGACAGGGTTGTTCGTCAACTGTTGCCGTTCTCTAGGTTATGATGTAAAATAAATGTACAGTCTAGAGGTAACATTTACAAAATCATGACCCGCAACCTAACAAAACTTGAAGTGCTATCTTTAAAGCACCCTTGAAATGATTGCCAATGACTGATCGTGAGCATAAAGGGCGCAGTAATAATAGCAGCTGGTATCGTTTTTGTAGCTGCCCTCATCGGGCTCTTTGCCTGATTATTCGACAATAGCAGAGGAGGCTTTTGTCTGGCAAGAGAGTCTTGCTGCGGCAGCTCTTATGCTATTTGTTTTAGCGGCACTGCGGGAACAACAACTATACAACAAGCGCGTCGCCGGCCGCCGGCACCGCTGCATCAGGCTTGAAAACGATCATTGTCGTGGTTGATCTTATGCCGCCTATCTTTCTTATCTGCCTGATGACATCTTCCCTTAGCTTCTCCTCGCTTTCTGTCTCTGCCTTGAGTATCAGGTCGTAGATCCCCGTTGTCATGTGCACTTCAAGCACTCCCTTTATCTGGCTGACATGATCCCTTATCGTTTCCTGGTTGTTTGTGTCGCAGTTGACAAAGATAAGCGCCTGCGTCATTGATATTTTTTCACGCTCCACAAAAACCATTTCAGCTCGCTATAACCTTCAAGCCAGAAATAACGCACGAGCCCGTCGATCTGTACTATGTCTTCGTATTCGGAATGCTGGTACCTTTCTAGGCTCTGTGCTGGTAAACCGCTTTTTGCAGTCATTTTGCATCTTCCAACCCATAACATGCATGTGATTTAAGGAACGCGAAGTGTTGTTATAGTATGTAGAAAAGTTGCTATGCGAGATATTCTGCAATTGACTCCACGTGTTTTACACAGTACGACTGTCGCTGCACACACAGTGATGATTGACATCGGTAAATCAATTGCTTGTAGATCGAAATCATGCATCGTTGCAACATGGAGTCAATCTTTAGTACAAATCTCGAACAAATACTATAATTTTAATATGGAATTCTGACATGCAAGAAAATAGAAAAGATGGTCTTTGAGGGGATACCGACAGGCTATGAGCTGCGCTTTCTGGTAGACATCGGGATCGCACTGGCGTCCGGCTTTGCCATAGGCGCAGAGCGAGAATCAAGAGGAAAACCCGCAGGGATCAGCACGCACTGCCTTGTAATTGGCGGAGCGGCGATTTTTACATTCCTCTCGTCACTGATTGATCCCAACTCTACATCAAGAATCGCAGCGCAGATAGTAAGTGGCATTGGTTTCCTTGGAGCAGGTATCATCCTAAAGAGCGAATCAGAAAAGAGGATCACAAACCTGACCACCGCCGCAGCCATCTGGTACGCAGCAGCGATCGGCATGGCCATAGGCTACGAATTCTATTTCCTGGTAGCTGTAGCTACTGCGTTTGCAGTTGGGGTGCCGAGGATACCTCACATCTCTAAATTGATCAAGAAAGGCGAAGAGGAGTAAAAGAAAGAGGAAGATCATACTGAGTCCTCCTAAAACAATGGTCTTGTGGCAGCTATAACATAGGCATTATGAAAGCAATCGCCCAACAACAACTTGTTATGGCATCTTGCAATTGCAACAAGTAAAGAGGCTGGCAAATTAATATGTATGTACACCTTTCTGTATCAATGATCCTGCCTGATCACGTACGACATCTTCCCCATGTGTTGTATGTGGGAGTACTGTGGTGAAAGTAAGGGATAATTTGAAGATTGACTGGATTAGGGGTGATTGGAAAGGTGAATGAATCTGCGAAAATGGCAATAAGAATATTTAAACAGGCTAATAATCGGCAAACGCTAATCTCTGCCATCATTTTATGACGTCTTGCAGCGGTGTCATTACCATTTTCTACTTCTCTCTCTTCATCATGATCAGTTCATATTCAATTGTGGCAGCAATACCTACAGACTGCACCTGCATAGAGTATATGGGTACAATAGATTCACACTACCTGATTCCAGTGTCAGAGGTCATCGAGCTGATTGAGAAGGGTAAAGACAAGTTCTATGTGATGGATTACAAAACCCAGAACAAAGTCTATGTCAATGTTGCTCAGAAGAAGGAAGGCATGAAATACATCAGGACAGAAGCTTACGATACTTCCTATGACAGGTTGCTGAAGGTTGGCTATTGCAACGTTACAAGAAGGGCTCCATACGAGAGCGGCCCTATGATTATACAGGAAATTAGAGACCTGTTAGATAGCTAATTAAAAGAAGTGATGCAGGCTCATAAGCTTCTAAACTAAAGGCAACATAGTCAGTCGAATTGCTCCAAATCGTGTGTTTCCCCCATTCTTACAAAACCTTATCTGTTGCATAAGGCATAGGTTATAGCTGGAATCGCTATTTGCAATTGGTAAGGAAGGCTAGGAATTGACAATCATTCGTCTAGTTTGCCCACAATGCAGGCATCAAGATATATATGAAGAAACCTTGATACTTCGAAGGAAATAATCTGTGCTTCTTGCGGATTTTCCGACTTGCCTATGGCGTTTGAATTGGCAAAAGACAGCGAAACCAAAAACTGGCAGTTTGCAAAAATCGCAATCATCGTCCTAGCTGGAATTGCATTCATATTTCTTGGGCTTTCGGTTATCACATTAGCTGCATTTTATGCGCCAATTATTATAGCGGTAGTGATTCTTATCGTGTTGTACGAAAGATGGAAAGAAAAGAAGGTCAGGTAGATAAAATCTTCTTTCCAACTATTACCCGGATGCTATTATGTCTAACTTGATTAGGATGGCTATTCTTCTGGCAGATATTGCATTCTTTGAAATCTCCTATCTCTACGTGTGAACTGGAAAGAATAATATCGAAAGAGCAACCCTGCTGATGAAACTCGGTTTTCTATATCTGGGGTTTTTGCCATCTTTATAGCGGTTCTGGTAATCAGGGGTTAATCTGAGTCTCTATGCACCTTAATTGAATAGTATCACTGCATGGGTCGATATTTGACAGCATTTTCTACGATCCGCTTAACCTCTCATAAGGGCTGCTATAACTTGTCGTTTGCTCAAAAAGATATTTAAGATAAAAGCCTAGCCCCGACGATAAGTTAAGGGCGGCCCCGCCAATCATGTCTGCCATCAACAACTTACCAGAATTCTTTTACATAGTGTTTATGAGTTTCTTACGCATTTTATTTTCATTGAATTACCAAATAATAATCTTGTTTCTATATCGTTAGGCCTGCTGTTGATTTCCCTTGGTATGCCTTGGTTGGTAGTCAATCCCTTTGGACAACGATCATACTCTAGGCTTGATAATATGAGGTTCTTAGCCAATTTGCAAGAAGAAGATGAAGAAGAGAATAGTTCAAATGCATCAAGAAATGATGATCCAGTTCTGTCAGATTTAAGATCGGTTTACCCAAACAGTTCGTCCTCTTTTATTCTCAGTATGGTGGTATTGTATCCAGTATCTATCATAACCATATTGCAGCAGTCATTTTCACAGCATTGAGAAAAAATACGTGAAAAAAGGTCGTCGCTGCCGTCAACTATTGCTCTGGCCGCCGGCATTTTAGCCATAATCGGCGGAGTTACTTGGGTATATTCAATTGAATCGTTCAAGGCTCAGTTTAGCCGTGATGCAGAGTTGTCCGGCGGAATAATAGGTGAGGAATGGAAAGGCAAAGCTGACGTTTTTGTAGACCGGTTAATTGTCATGGGAGTTGGTCATTATATCGTGATCATAGCAGGAGTCATTGCAGTCTGCATATTTTATAGAAAGGACGAGCAATTACCAGAGACAAGAACATCATCATACCTCTTCTTTTTCTGGAAACGCAATGTCTTGACAGTTGACAAGTTCATTGGATAATAATATATGCTGCGTTGAAAAATAAAAATAATAAGAAAAAAGATTGGGTTGAAGAGGAGACATTGTTTTTCCTCTCTACTAATCTTTGTCTTCACCACACGATTCGGTTATCTCCTTGCCTGCTTCTGGCCATTCACATTCAAGGTCATCATTTTCATCTTGGCCTAGCGCATGCGGACTATCTACTGCAAAGACGTATGGTGGAAAGTCTGGTACCTCATCGCTTGGATCCCAAAGCGTTACTACTTTGCCGTATGTATGTTTCAGTGTATCAAGCAACGCTGCACCGTCAACACCCTCTGGGAGACTGATTATTTGTGGTTCTCCTCTTTCAGGTGTTAGCTCAACTGCATGGTTATGCCAGTTAAACTTTTCCTTTTCTGGAAGCTGCTGGTACTGCTCGTCTGTGATGATGAATTCTACCTGAGCAAGATGTGCTTTAGTGTCGGTGCCATCAAAGAGCAGACACACTGCAACTATCTTGTCATCTAGCTTGCAGTAATGATCCATGTCGTGGTCAAGGTTCTCGCTGTCGTGCTTGTTTACAGTCACATGAATGTTAAACCCCTCTGTGGGGCTCTCACTGTTGCTGTCATTCGCCGCAATCGAACTTTGAAATGACATTACTCCTCCAATCAGAATGGCAGCCACTGTAGCTATCATCGCGCCAAGAAGTATTTTTCTCCTGTCGGTATACGCTGACATTGAAAGAGTACGTGTTATAGAATATTTACGTGGTCGGAAACTAGCACTGCTAAAATTAACATTTCATTCATTTACTCTTAAATTGTCTTACTTATTTTATTGGAGATCATTTTCCAAATTACGCCTAGATTCACTGTAATGGTAGCTAAATCGGCCCATTGGCTCTATCTTTTGTTTCTGAACACTAAATCCAGAACTGCTCCTTAGGCACTAGAAGGTAGAATATGTTGCTGCTTATTATTATCCATTTTTCATGTTGAATGGGCTCTGTTAACTTATTGTCAGCTATGCTTCTATCTCTCTCCAGTGTGTTATTGAGCAGACGAAAAGTTAACAACATATCTCAAGAGCGTTTAAATATTAGGCACGCCTAATTAGGCGTGCCTAATTAAGGAAGTCTGGCGTTGGCATCTACCAACAACGAGTCATCAAACACCCGCCTGCCCAGCTAGCAACATGCTGGGCAGGCTCCTCTCCAGCTTTTCCTGACAGACAAGAAAGTGAAACAGAACATATGCTGGCAACAACAGCCGGACGCGCAATGAAAGAAAAATCATTGCAATGAAAGTTCACCTTAGATATCATCATGTGTTATTGCCAGAAGCGGGCTGCAAGTATTATCTGGCTAACTTCTCCTTATCTGGTCGACAAGAGTCCCGGACCTGATCTCGTCCACTTTAACAAATTCTACCGAGTCGACCATAGCGTACTGCGCAAGCACGTCAAATTTTTGCGGCTTTGTCAGGTCGTGCCAGCCAAACTTGATGAACGTCCTGCCGCCATAGCTGCTCTTGAACTTGTGCAAGCTATCCAGACTTGAAAATGACCTATAAAGTATGTGGTTTATCTTGTCCGGCTTTAGTTCCACCGGATAGGCGATAAACTCGTATTTTCCCGTGTGCTCTACAAACACTGCGTGAAACAGCTGCGGCTCCATCACCCTCGCCCAAGCCCGCTCGGCGCTCTGCTGCAAGTCAAAGATGGGGGCAATGATGTGCTGCCTGTTGTCGCCAAAGTAGCCTATCCCAAGAAAGTCTGAGAACCTGACGAGCGGGGTAGCGGAAGAATCTTGCAACCTGCCTCACTGAGGCTCAAATCGGTATATAACGCTACGTCAATGTTATATCTTTGAGCCTACAATGTATTATAGTAGCAATGTTCCACAAGATAGGCGCCGTCATCCTGCTTGTTTCAGACATGAAAAGGTCGACCAAATTCTACCGCGACACGCTTGGCATGAAATTAAAACAACAGTCAAAGGACTGGACAGAATTTTCAGAAGGGGGCACGGTGCTTGCACTCCACCCATCAAGCAAGAAAAGGATAAAAAAGAACAATAGCATGCTCGTAGGTTTCAGCATAAGCGACTTTGACGATGTGGTTAGTAGTCTGAAAAAGAAAAAGGTAAAGTTTTACAAAAAGCCAAAGGAGGAGCCGTTTGGCAAGCACGCGATAATTCAGGACCCAGACGGGCACTTGATATCAATAGTCCAGATGCCTCAGGAAGAGCTTGCGCAGATCCCCTACTATCACGGGTTTGCGCCGGCCTGATCGCGGAACCACACGTACACTGGTATAAGAGGGTGAGCCAATCCTGTTTCCTGCGCCCCCTTTCTGTTGCAGCACACCATGACCATCCTGCCGGCAAGCATCGGCCGGATGTCAGACGTTATCTCTGAGTCCTTGAGCGGGCCGTACAGCTCAAAAAAATAGTCCTGCTTGTAATAGGCGATGTGCTGCGCAAAGCAGTCAGACAGTATGGCCGGGTCGCCGGCCATTCGCTCAGGCTTGTTTTCAACAGTCAACTGCAGCTGCCTGTTGATGTACTTGCCCCTGATGTATTCGGGGTCCAGCTTTGCCGAGCTGTTGGCGTAAATGTCGATCTCTTGGCCCAGCTGCGAAGCGGTGCGCTGCGCAAACCCGTTGACCTCTTCAACTTGTTTTTCGCCGATAACCCCTCCGGTCTTGCCGTACAGGTACATCATGCACATCAGCTCATCACGGCCGACAATCGGAAAGCTGCGCCTGCCGGCGATAAACTCTGAAATGCGTGTCGCGATATCGTCTGGCAGCACCATTGCCATGTACGAGTCTAAGACTATCATAATATACGCCGTCTGAAAAACAAAACATTTATCATCTTTATAGCCCTATGCATCTCGCATACATACACAATGTCCGAAATAGACAGCACGAAAAAGGTTCATCTTATAGTTCACGGCCAGCGCCAGCTACTAGAGCCGGTGAAGGACAAGCTTGCAGGCAGGTTCAAGCGGGAGAACATGCAGCCGGCGTCGCTTGACAAGGCAGGCGAGGCAGGCGAGTACGTAGCGATGCTGTGGCCGCCAATGGCAGCTAAAGAGATCGTGGTGAGCCAGATCACCGGCACCGGTGGAAGTGGCAGTGGTGGCGGCGGGCGAGGCATGGGTGCGTGGGGCTCTGTTAGCCAGAAGGAGCTCTTCCGGGTGCCGTTGTAACATTCTCAACCTCCGGGGAGTAATTAGCTAAGCTTATGGTTTACCGGATTACACACCCGCAATTAATAGCAAATCCTAGTAGGCATTCGCATGACTGGTTTCGATAAGAACTGGAGCAACCAGAGTAGGGCAAGCGCCAGCGAGAAACTCAAAGAGTCGCTGAGGCCGCAGGGCCCGCTCAAGCCAAGGATCGAGACTGCCGTTAACAAGCTGCAGTTGCAGACATCAAAGTTAGACACAATGATTACAAAGCTGAACGAGAGGGACGCCTCGCTGTTCCGAAGGGTGGTCGATGCCATGCAGAGGCACGACACAGACAGCGCCAAGGTGCTCTCAAACGAGCTTGCAGAAGTGCGCAAGATCGCAAGAACTCTGGGACAGGCCAGAATGGCGCTAGAGCAGGTATCAATGAGGCTGTCAACGATACACGAAATGGGAGACGCTATGGTCGCGCTCGGCCCGGCGATATCCTCGATAAAGAGCCTCAAGCCGAGCCTTGGAAGGTTCGTTCCAGGCGCAGACAGCGAGATAAACAACATGCAGACTCTGCTGAATGGAATAATGATGGAGTCTCTGCAGGGAAGCAGCGTTGGAATCGAGCTCAACACCAGCGCCGGTGGAGCAGATATCGACCAGATCATGATGGAAGCGTCGGCAGTCGCAGAGCAGAAGGTGAACGACAAGTTCCCATCCATCCCGGCTGGAAGCTTCAGGATCTCCGATACCGAAAGTCATCAACAGTAAGAGAGAGAAGGAGGAGGAGAAGACATGGCAAGAGGGCCTGTACTTGCAATATTTGGGGCGATAGGATTTGCAATAGGGTTCCTATCGTTCCTGGCCGCGCCTCTGATCGCAAACTGGGTGCCTTCGATAGTGATAGATCAGGCTCTGGCCTTTGCAACCATCAGCGGTGCAGCAGGGGCAGCGATCAGCACTACAGTAGTAAGCCTATGGGCGAGAAGACCGTAAAAACCCTACCCTATCCTTTCTTTTCTTCTTCTTTTACTACTGCTTTTCTGTATCCGTGCGTGAATCCTGCATCATACACCTTGGAATATTCGTATTTTGCAGGAGCGATCACGTCGCCTACGATTATCAGCGCAGTCTTGATTATTTTTGCTTCCCTTGTTTTTTTCGCAATGTCGCCTAACGTCCCCTTGATTATTTTTTCGTCCTCCCAAGTCGCCCTGTATACAACGGCGGCCGGCGTATTTTCAGTGTAGACGCCACCCTTTAGCAGCTCCTTGACAACGTCGCCTATCAGGTGCACGCTCAGGTAGAACACCATCGTGGCGCCGTGCTTTGCAAGCTCGGCTATTGATTCGCGAGCTGGTACAGGTGTTCGAAGCTCTGCCCTCGTCACTATCAGGGTCTGGGTGATGCCCGGCAGCGTCAGCTCGAGGTTGAGGTCGGCCGCGGCCCCAAGTATCGCAGTGACGCCGGGTACTACCTTGCACTTTATGCCGTCAGCTTCGAGCTTGTCTATCTGTTCGCGAATGGTGCTAAAGAGCGCCGGGTCGCCATCGTGGAACCTTATCGCAAGCTTGCCCTCCTTTGCAGAATCCCGGAGGATCTGGTAGATCTTTTCCCTGTCAATGACTGCCGCGTCGTATAGCTTGGCATCCTTTCTTGCATACTCCAAGTTCTTTGGGTTAAAGAGCGAGCCGGAGTAAATGATAACGTCTGCCTGCTCTACCAGCTTTTTGGCCTTGAGCGTGATAAGCTCGGGGTCGCCCGGTCCAGAGCCCACGAAATATACGGTGTTACTACTCTCTGGCATTTTTCTTTGCCACCATTATTGAAAAGTACTTTTCAGTTGGGCCTTTCTTGCCGCGAAGCTCTGACAATTTTTTCACGTCAAGTATTTCGCCCTCATCTGAAACGTCCTGCGCTATCGCAATGTTTGCATTATCGGGAAAGCCGGACTCGCCCAGCATTTCGATCACGCTGTCAAAGTACCGCCCGTCCTTGAGAAAAATGACCGTGTCGCACGCGGCCGCGGTGCGCCTGACCCTGTCCATGTCGTAGCACGCCGGCACTATGGCCACCGTCTCCTCGCCTTCTGCTAGGCTGATGCCTGCCTTTGCAGCGATGGCAAACATCGACGCGATCCCCGGCACTATTTCAACTTCAATGTCTTTGTGGTTCCTTTTCAGCTCGCGGTGGACATAGATCCACGTGCTGTACAGCGCCGGGTCGCCCACCGTAAGGTAGACCACTTTTTTGCCGGACCTGACTGCTGCCGCAATGTCGTCGGCGTTCCTCTTCCAATAGTCCTTGAGCGACTCTTTGTCCTTGACCATTGGAAAGACAAGGCTAGCGGTCTTGGCCGTCTTGCTAACATATTTTTCAACAACTGAAAGCGCGATGCTTGACTTGCCCTCCCTTGCAGTGGGCGCGAATACCACCTCCGCGCTTTTTATCAGGTTGACGGCCCGCACCGTAAGAAGCTCGGGGTCGCCGGGTCCGCATCCAACACAGAAAAGCTTCATGGGTTGCTGCACCCTCTCACGGCAATTTAAGTCTACTACGGGTACAGTTGTTCGCCCGTGTAACGGTCGATTATCTTGATCGCCTTGGTGGGGCACGTGGCAGCTGCGGCGTGTATCCTTTCATAGTCGGCGCAGGTCTCGCACTCCACTACCGCCTTGGGGTTGACCCTCTTGTTCTTTTCAACTACAAAGACCTTTGGTGCAAGGGTCTCGCAGCTGCCAAACGCCATGCAGAGAGACGGCTCGACAATAATGTGGAACCTTCCCTTTGGCGTGTCAAGGAAATACGGCCCATTGAAAAAGTCCGCGACCACGTTTTCGTTCGCCATTTTCCAAGGCTCCGGGCTGTTTGGCTGCTGCACCGGCTCTGGCTCGTACGTAGGCTCAGGCTCTGGCGCACTGTCAAACTCGCTCCTATCGTACTGCGCCCTTTTTGTTTCATCAGACAGCACTTCAAACGCGGCGTTTATCTTTTTGATCATCTCTTCAGCAAAGGCAGAGTTGTTCCTGTCAGGATGATACTTGCGAGCAAGCCGCCGATAGGCATGCCTGATCTCCTTGTAGCTGGCTTTTTCCGAAACGCCGAGAACTGCATAGTAGCCCTTGCTATCAGCCAAGATTGGACAGATGATGGTTCAATCAACTATTATGTCTTATTCCAAAATAACGAACGTATTTAACTGCAAATCGGTTGTCAAAGATCCCGTTTCGTGCCTTTGCCAGCCCCACAATCAATAATGTATACGATTTCAAAAATTCTGGATCTAGCTGTACTTGGCCTGCTCGTCGTCTTTTTCATCGGGGTGCTGGCATTTGAGGTCGCATATTTTGGATTGTCCGAACCTATCATTCCAATTCCACACGAAGCCGAGCCTTACTTTGAAGTCCTGCCTTGGGTCATCCTCGGCCTTTTGATGGCAGACATTTACGTCAAATATGTAAAGCTGGGCAGCGACTGGAGGGCGCTTGTCAGGCAACACTGGCCTGACATCATCACTGATCCCGGTGTTCATGCCGATCAAATTCATTAAGCTAGTAAAGGCGCTAAAGACGGCAAGTCCGGCGTGAAAATAATCCAGAAGGCAAAAAAGATGTTCGCCTAGTAGGGTTTCAGTACTTCTTAACAGCTCAAATATCGCTAGCGATATCAATATGCGATTCCGGATTGATCCGACCCAAAAAGAACAAGCTTAAGAACAAGTGCTTATCAATGCTAACCGTATGGCAAAAGCCAAAGCCAAAAGCAAGGGAAAGAAGGGAAAGCAAGCCAAGCTCTCAAAGGGAAATAAGAAGGGGAGCGCAAAGAAAGTCGCGGCAAAGCGCAAGGGTGCCAAGAAAAAGGCAGTAGCCAAGCGAAAAGCAGCGCCAAAGCCACGGGTCACCCGCACAGAGACGGCGTCTGCTCCTTCAGCAGCATTCACTGAAATTGCGCCGGAAGAAATAACGCCATCCGCGCCGGAAACGCCTGAAGAGCCGGTGAAGGGATCATCATCGTCGACTGAATCAATGGGAACTGGCGACAGCGGGTTCACCTCGACCGATGACAACAACGGCACATCAATGTAAGAAAAAAGAAACTGGAAAAACGCCTCTGTTGCATTAGGGAGACCGCACAGAGGCGACTATCACAATATGGAGACTCTTTACATTTTTGACTCACACTATTGTTTAATATTTTCCTGCTAATTTCGAGCAGGGAAATGATGAAACAAAGTTCTATAAGATTCGTCGCAGGAGCGCTTGCCCTGCTGCTGATGGTTCCAGCTGCGGCCGGAATCAACAGCGGCAACAACATGCAGGCTGCAGACGCGGCAACAGCAACCGGAATCATGGTCCCTCTCTACACATACCCGGGAGGGACATGGAATAGAGTCATAGAAACAAAGAACGATCACCCAGACGTGCCGGTTGTGGCCATTGTCAACCCGGCCAGCGGCCCTGGAGGATCGAGGGACTCTAACTACGTGTCCGGCATAGGCAAGCTGAAGGATGCCGGCGTCATCGTGATTGGCTATGTTTCCACTGCCTACACCAACAGAGCCCTCAGCGCGGTCAAGAGCGACATCGACAAGTGGGCCAGCTGGTACGACATCGACGGCATATTCTTTGACGAGCAGACGAACTGGGCCGGCAAAGAATGGTACTACACGCAGGCTGGCGACTATGCAGAGTCAAAGGGGCTTGACTTTACCGTAGGCAACCCCGGCGCAAACTCGATCCCGTCATACCTTGATACAGTGGACGTGGTGCTCATTTACGAGAGCCCCGGACTGCCAAACCTGAACAACTACCAGTCATGGTCGTCATATGATAACGGCAAGCTTGGCATGATCCCGTTTGGCGTGGGCTCGCTCCCAACCAACTGGATCAATAACGCCGCCAAGCTGGTAGGCTGGATATATGTCACAAACGATGTCCTGCCAAACCCGTGGGACTCGCTGCCGCCATACTATGACGAAATGACTGCACTCCTTGACAACGGCTCGACGCCAGAGGAGCCAGGGCCAAATCCTTCAGTGCCAAAATACACGCTCACCGTCAGGTCAGTTGACCAGGATGGCAAGGCCATCAACGGCATGTGGATGGAGGTCAAGAAGGCGGGCGGCTCGACCATCAGGACGGGCTTTACGCCGCTCAGCCTGACGCTGGAACAGGGGACGTACACCGTGTCTGCTGCCAACTACAAGCAGATCATATTCGATCACTGGTCTGACGGCACCACCCAGTCAAGCACGATATCGGTGAACCTGTCCGCCAACACCGAGATAACGGCCCACTACAACAACGGCGAGGCCCCCTCGCCGCCGCAGCAACCGTCGACTGTTACGCTCACAGTGAACACGGTCGACTCTGCCGGCGAGGCGATAAACGGCTACTATACGACGTTGTCGCAGAATGGCGCGACAATTAAGACAGCATTCTCACCGGCCTCGTTCACGCTCAACAGCGGCCAGACGTACCAGGTGGCTGTTGCGGACTATGGCGACTATGTGTTTGATCACTGGAACGACGGAAGCACCACAAGGCAAAAGACAGTCACGTTGCAGCAGTCAGCGACTCTCACGGCGCACTACAAGTCCAAGACGACGGAGGTGCCGCTGCAGGAAGAAGCGACCTTGACAGTAACGTCGGTAGACCTCAGCGGCAAGACGGTGACGGGCCTCTGGACGGTGATAAAGAAGAACGGCGCGACCGTCAAGACCGGCTACACCCCGCTGACGTATAGCGCGCAGGTCGGTTCGACATACGAAGTCTCTGTGGCCAACTACAAGAACTATGTCTTTGACCACTGGGAGAGCGGCAGCAAGAGCAGCACAAGGCAGGTGACGGTGAATGCCGACACGACCCTCACCGCCTACTACAATACCAGATCGTCAAAGATGACTATCACCATAAAGTCGGTGGGGCTTGACGGCTCGCCCATAACAGGGCTCTGGACTGTCATAAGTGGCGCAGGCTCGGCCACCGGCTTTACCCCGTTGTCCTACACTGCCAACATAGGCTCGCAGTACACGATAACAATGGGCGAATGGCAGAACTACAGGTTCGACCACTGGGACAACGGAAGCACCAGCAGATCACGGATCATAACGCCTGACGGCAACAACAGCAACATAGTGCTTACTGCCTACTACAGGCAGTAAACGTCCTTTCTTTTTATTCGAATCCAAATTATATATGGGATCAATCCCAACAAGAGTGTATATATGAGCGATTTTCCAAAGGCCGGCTTTGCCAGGCTGCTAAAATTCTTTACCAATACTGATGATGTTGTCAAGCTTACAAGGGCATTTGGCCTTGCAACCAAGATCCACAAGGGCGAGCTTTTGAACAAGACCGAGCCGTACATCAACCACCCGCTGAGGGTGGCCCTCATTCTGGTCGAGGAGCTCCAGATGCGCGATGCCGACCTTGCATGTGCTGCCCTTTTGCACGACGCCCATGGCAGCATAGTGGACGAAGAACTCAAAGAGCACGGCGAGCGGGTCTACTCTATCGTGCGCGCTGCCGCTACGCAGGCCAGCGCCGATGATCAGTTTGCTGCCATGTCCAAGGCGCCCAAGGATGTGAAATACATCAGGCTCGCCGAGCGGCTGGACAGCGCCCGATCGATGAAGAATCACGCATTTAGAGACAAGATGATAAGGTTCAAGGACGAAACGGAAAAGTACGTCGTGCCAATCGCGACTGCTACTGACGACAGACTTGCGTTCAAGCTTTCAGTCGCGCTCTATGAGCTGAAATAGCTATACTACTATTACTAGCTAGCGGTGCACGCATTTGCCGTCAGGATCGACCTTGTGCTTGGCCCAGTGCTTGCCACAGCCGATCATCCTGTGCTCGCTGCACCCACATATCGGACAGTGCTTTATCTTCTCCTCCTTTTCCTCCATATGCTCTATGCTATTATGTAGCCATGGCCGCTATTTGAGGTTACATTTTTCTTTCATGTTTATCTTGCATTAGGGTCATTGGTGTGGTGATGACGACATCAAGTTTACGTCATGAAGGCCCTGCGGCGAGAAGAACAGAGAAAAGGAAGGCTCTTTGGCAAATTATAGTCCTTGCAGCCGCTCTTGGAGTTGTGCTTGCCGCCACGACATTTCTGCTCCGGCCAATCTTTCCAGATCAGTATGTGCTTTATTTCCACGCGGCAGAAGTGGCTATGGCAGGCTTTTTTGTTATACAAATCTTAAGCAGCATTTCTTACAACCTTACACTGGCCCATTCCGCGCAGACTGCCAAGTCAATAAAGAGCCTTGTGAGGATCACCGGCGCAATCATTATCATAGCCTTTATCATTTCCTATCTGAGCCAAGACCCGGTAATCGCAGCGTCGATAAGCACGATATCCGGTCTTGTTATCGGGTTTTCCTCTGCCAACATTATCGGCAACGTCATTGCCGGGATGTACCTGGCAATTGCTAGGCCGTTTAGGATTGACGACAGGATTAAGGTGTTTGGAGAGGTGGGAGTGGTGCACGATATAGGCATGCTCTATACCCGGCTGACGCTGGAGAACGGCGACGAAATGCTCGCCTCCAATACCTCAATGGTGACCAGTACCGTGATACTGAAAAAGCGAACGGAACAGAGCGAAACTACCCAAAAGGACGTAGCTGCCTGACGTGTCATTGCGCGGATAAATATGGAGCTACTTGAAGTGTTCATTATTACAGCACATACATCATGCCGCCAGAGACAAGCGTCACAAACTCGACCCCTGCCAGCTCTTTTGTCCTTGCCACTACTGCGTTGAGCCAAAGGCTGTCTATGCCCTGACTCCAGATCGTGACTTTTTTGTAATGCTTTTGGCTCCCGTGGAAAAACCCGACGCAATCTTCGACGGTGCTGTTTGGGTATTTCTGGCCCACTTCGTCGATCACCGCCTTGGCCTCAGACGGCAGGTACAGTATCGTGAGAGTCGGAAAAGGTATCGCGGCCGCAGGCGCCGGTGACGAGGAAGCGTCGCCAGATGACATTCCACTAGCTAACCACTGGCGATTATATCATGATTTCGAAACAGAATTTTGTGTAGTCCGGCTACCGGATCGTGTTACCTAACTTGTATTAGAAGAGATTTTCTTCAAAATACTGAACAACTCGTTAAATCTCTTTTAATGGCTCTTTGTTTGAGTCGGATTGTTCAAGGAACGAAAAAAATTCGCGTTGCTGTCGATCTTATCAGCTCTCGTTGTTGTATCGACTGCCTTTGTAGGCGTCTCGATATACGCGGAGGGGACTGATGACAGCGAGCTGACCACGTTTGAAGAAGAGGCGATCAAAGCTGGAGAAAAGTTTGAAGACATGGAGAGTAAGGCAAGATCAGACGGCATCACCGATGATAGCAGTAGCACTACGACGATAGCTGAAGTTTCGTCGTTATTCGATAGTCTGGTACTCTGCGATGTAGGCACCACCGAGGTCTCAGGTAAGACGCAGACGGCAGGGTTTGACAAGGAATCACTCACCACGCCAACAGTCTCTGTAAAGGTGATGACCGAGGCAGAGATTGCCAACGAGACATCGACGACAACAACAGCGGCATCATCATCTGCAGCAGATAAAGAAGAAACATCAACGACCTCATCATCGATTGACTGCGTATCGATGGGTAAAGGCGGCTCGACTTCAACAGCCAGTAAGGCCAAGGACGACGGAGCAGATGCCGCCACTGCATCCAATGGAACATCGACCGCAAGCGCGCCGGAATCTGACGACCAGATTCTAGTGATAGAGGGCCAGGACTTCGTACCAAGGCAAGCAGTCCTGATATTCTATGAAGGCGCGCTGGTTGGAATAGACGAAGTCGCCAAGGACGGAAGCATCGAAATAAAGATCCCAGTGCCTAACAGCGGCGGGACGGCGTCAACAGCAGCCGGCAACAACACTGCTAGCAGCGCCGAGCTCAAATTCGTAGAGACCGGAACGCAAAGGACCGGCATCTTCGAGTTTGACGGCGAGACGCTGACAGCGGCGGCCGAAGGCGGAGAAATAGAGGCTGAAAGTGGAGACGACGGGGCAGCAGCAACAATGCCCGCTCCTTCTTCAGATAACGCAACAACCTCTTCAGAGAGTGCCAGCAGCAACAACAGCAACTATACAGCGCAATAACAACTAGGTTATTGCCACCATCTCCTTTTTCATTTTTTGTGCAAAGGAAAAGTTAATTCCTCTGTCTTTTCTTCAATACTCTAGAAAATGGCAAACAAGATCAAATGCTCTCACATTCTAGTGCAGAAGCAGAGCGAGGCCATTGCAATACTTGACAGGTTGAAGAAAGGCGAAAGCTTCTCCAAGCTAGCGCAGGAGCTATCAATCGATAGGGGCAGTGGCAAGCGCGGGGGCGACCTAGGATACTTTGGCCGCGGCATGATGGTCAAGCCCTTTGAGGATGCTGCCTTCAAGCTGGAAAAGGGTCAGCTGTCAGAGCCGGTCAAGACAGAATTTGGCTACCACATCATCAAGAGGATTGACTGAAAATTGGACGCTTATCTGGAAGAAGAGCTGTACGATTTGCTCACCTACTGCATCCAGAGCCCGCAGGCCCCGGACTTTGCTGACAAAAAGGGGCGGGTGCAGGAGATAGGGCGCGAGCTTTACGCCGACGGCGGGACCGATGCCCTTGAAAATATGTTCTTTTCAATAGAACATAGGGTAAAAGAAGAGATCGGGCAGGACGCCCGGCCGTACCGGGCGTGGTGGAACGGCATCTCGGCCGAGTGGAAGTACTAGGCTTTACTTTCTGGACTTGAAGAGCACAAAGAAGGCTATCGCCCCCATCATGCCGGCAAGCACCATGAGCACCTGCATCGTAAAGGGTGGCAGCGACAGGCTGGGGTTGTCCATCTCAACTCTGATTATTTCCTGACCTCCTGCCTTCTCGATACTAGTGAACCCTGCGATCTCTATCTGTGAGTTTGGTTGCGGGGTGGAGATGTGCACCTGCACCGGCGTGCCGTCAATGCTCACTGTTGTGTCACTCTCTTTCGGCGGCGGGCACCCTTCCCTGATGCTGCATTCGCCAAGCGAGTATACCGACATAACCTTGGCCCTGCCTATGCCCTCGCCGCTCAGTATGCCTCCGGTGCTTGCTTGGCTCCAAGTCGGATCAAAGAGCCAGTGCCACCTTTCCATGGACATCGCTCCCACTTCGCTAAAGTCAAGTATCGGCTCTTCCATGATCTGCCGCGCTTCTTCAGAAGAGCCGGCGAGCCCTTCTGCAAACTCAGGGAACGCCAGTGACAAGAGCCCGATCGGCTGGTTGACGTTCACCGTGCCGTGCTCCGGGGAATCGACCAGCACCGGCCCATCGATCACAAAACCCCTCCAGTTGATGTCTATGGGTATGTTGTCAGTGGCGTTCCTATCGAGCTTGAACCCGGAGAATGTTGGGATGAACTCGACGCTGTATGTAAGCATGAGCCTGTCAGCCTCGCCCCTGATTGCGCCAGAGTATGTGAGGTTGGCACTTACTATCTGGACTGGGCTCTGAACCCTAAGCAGCGCTTGGTTGGCCGCCGCTATCAGCCTGTCAATTCCGCTTGAGTTTGTCCCCGGTATGGAAAACTCGATCCTCTCTGTCCTGCCATTGAACAGATCTGCCACCGCGCTCCCCGGCTCGTATCTCATTTGCACAAACTTTACTCCAATAAAGCTGCCTGCTGCCCTGTCAAATTCCGGTATCAACGACGCGTTGATCTGTGCAGCATATGCCTGGTTGGCAAGGCCGACTATCAAGAGCGCGGCCACGGCAGACGAAATGACGGCGGCTGGAATATTATTGCTTTTCACACGTATTGTATACATTGGCTTGTCTTATCACTTGTTTTTGCATGTTTTTTCGCCCCTTCTCATGCACTTGTTCATTTGCAGGGTTCACTTTTGGGGCTCACTTTCAGGGAGTAGTATGGAGAGAACCCATAATAGCCCTGTCAGCATATATCTAGTGTACGACACCGCACGATCCATTTTCAGACTGGGCAGCGCTCATCAACAGGTCGGTGTACTCGTCAGACCGGAAAAAGGTAGGATTCCTTCGGAAAACTCTGCCAGAATACATGGTCGTGAAGAAGGGATTGATAGGGCTTTCAAGCTACCTGATACCCAAGTCGCTTGCCGAGTCCGTGGACAAAAAGGGGATCAGGCTGAGGATAACAGCGTACGAAGCGAGGCACAAGTACTCACATTCAAAGATGAAGCGCCTAGCAATCTATGGGCAGGTGCCCAAGTCGGCCGTCCAGCAGAGAATCGTCTACGACCGCCTCCAGACGCTGCGCTACAGCACGACAAGGAACAGGCTCGCAGCAGGCATCGCATTTGTCTCTGGCATCCTGTTCCTATTGTCCGGCTACCGGGCAAACATCGAGATCTACAACCTGATACGCGACCAGCTGGTGATAAACACCGCCAGAGATTTCTGGACCTATGCCGTGATCCCGATAGGGTTTCTGGCGCTCCTGAGCCAGCTTGGCGGCCTGACTGTGCTCATGGGCGCCGGGCTGTTTGCGGCAAACCGGGTAAACATTGGCAAGTTCCTTGTATTTGTCGGAACCGGGCAGGGGCTGATCACGGTCCTGATCCGCATCGCGCTAGAGTTCTGGAGCGGCAGGCTGGCCCTTGACAACAACTATATCACATGGCTCACGTCAACTGCCACCGGGCTTGGGATACTATTTGCGGTAGTTGCTTCCTATATTACAAAGGGCAAGGGCGAGAGCGTCTATGTCAAGGCGATAAGATTCATCCTGCGCAAGAGGAGTGTAGCTAGACGTCCGCGTACATAGAGAACTCGTGTGGGTGCGGCCTGACTGCCAGCTCGACGTGCTCCTTTTCTTCGTGCTCTATTATCCTGTCTATCGTTTCGCTGTCAAATACCGGCTTCAAGAAAGCGTTGTCGCTCTCTAGTTCCTCGTACGCTTCCCTGAGGCTTGCGGGCAACTGAGTTATTCCAAACTCGCGCCTCCTCTTGGGGCTCATCTTGAAAATGTCCTCGTTGACAGGGTCGCCAATGTCCCTCTTTTTCTTGATGCCGTCGATGCCGGCCGCAAGTATGGCCGAGAACGCCAAGTACGGGTTGCACGACGGGTCCGGCGCCCTGAACTCTATGCGTTTTAGATTGGCAAACTTGGGTCCCTTGTAGTGCGCTGGGATCCTGATTATCGCGGATCTGTTGCCGGTGCTCCATGCAACGTATACCGGCGCCTCGTAGCCGGGCACGAGCCTCCTGTACGAGTTGGTCGTGGGCGCAACAATCGCGGCAAGTGCCTGCGCGTGCTCTATGATGCCGCCGCCAAAATAGCGCGCAGTCTGCGACATTTCGGCATACTCGTCTGCAAAGTCGTAGAACAGGTTCTTGCCCTTGTTCCAGAGGCTGACATTGACGTGCATCCCGGAGCCGTTATCAAGCGCAATTGGCTTGGGCATCATCGTCGCTATCATGTTATGTTTTTTGGCGATGTTCTTGACGATGTACTTGTAGCTCTGCACAGCGTCGGCCGCGTTGACCAGAGTGTCAAAGCGAATATCTATTTCGCACTGACCGGCGGTCGCAACCTCATGGTGGTGCGCATCGCACACTATGCCAAAGTTGTTGGTGAGGACGTCAACGCACTCGTTTCTGTACTCCATCAGGGTGTCGCCGGGCGCGCTTGGCAGGTAGCCTTCCTTTAGCCTCAGGGCATAGCCCACGCTATCCGTTGACCAAGGCGCCTCCCTCGATTGTATGTGGTAGCTCTGACCCTGATATGGGGTCATGGTGTTGACTTCGAGCTTGTCAAACACGAAAAACTCTACTTCCGGACCCCAGTAGGACGTGTCAAATCCCTGATCTATGCAGTACTGTTCGGCCCTCTTTGCAATGCCGCGGGGGTCGCGGGGGAATATTTCGCGCTTGCTACCGCCACTCAGGATGTCGCATATCAGCCTGGCTGTCGGCGTCCCGATCCAAGGCACGGTGGCAAATGTGGAAGGGTCCGGCCTTATGATGAGATCCGATTCGTGGATCTCGGTAAAGCCACGGATAGACGACCCGTCAAGCTTGGGCAGGCCGTCGGTGAAATCCTCCGCCCTGAACATCTTGGAATCCATCGTGGTATGGTGGAACCGGCCAAAGAGCCCAGTGAACTGCAAGTCAAGGAACTTGATCTTGTCTTCCTTGAGCCGGCTCATTACCTGATCTGCTGTAAATGTTAACGGTTCGATCCTGCCGTCAACTAGTTTATAAGGCAACTGGAATATCCCATCAGTAGGCACTAAAACGCTATAATTTAAGGCTTGTCAAGTGATCTAGAAATGTCATCAACCGCTGAGGCGCAAAATCGCGGCGAAATGGATGCCGGGGACGACAGCAACAGCGGCGGCCACCTTGCGCTCAAGGATGTCTACAAGCTCTTGAAAAAAGAGATCGAAACACCGTTGCTTCAGGCGATAGAGCCCGACACTTTCCAAAAGATAGCCGCGGCACTTGGCAACCTGAGGGGGCAGGGCTACGAAGGTGTCGAGGCAAAGGTAAGGGATCGCATGGCCGAGCTCCTTGCAAGCTCGGCGCAGCTGCTGATAGAAGCAAGGCAGGCCAAGATCCGCTCCGGTGGCGAGCCGCTTGACTACTCCAAGTTGACAGACGAGGAAAAGTACGTCCTTGACGGCAGGCGCGAGTCCGAAAGCAGGATTGATGAAGTTGTCGCCGCCACCATCAAGGGGCGGCCAAAGGTGCTCGAGTCGATCTCTGCAAGGATGCGCTCAAAGCAAATAGTGGTCAGGTTCCTCAGGCCGACCGAGGCATTTGTAGGCGTAGACATGAACAAGTACGGCCCCTTCCAGCAGGAAGATGTCGCGTCGCTGCCTTTTGAAAACGCGCGCTCGATAATCGAGGGCGGCGCGGCGGTCGAAGTGCATGTCGAATAATAATAAGCAAATAAATACCTATTTTGCGCTCTCTTAGCTGATGCCTCACCTAGGCATTGACATCGACCAGTACATCCTGCTCACCATCTATCCTGCAGCCGCGTTCTTTGTCATCGGCTATATTGCAAAAAAGACCCATATGCACCCGGGGATGTCGTACTTCATACAGGCGATAACGTGCATCACGTTCGCAGTCGCCTATATTTTCGTGGTGCCTAACGGCGGCGCTCAGGGGCTTGCAATAGTACTTGGCATGTTTGGCATGCTACTGCTGTTCATGGCAAGGAAGCAAAAGATACAGCGGCAGGAAGAACAGAGCACCTAGCTCTACCGCGAATTGAGCATCTTGTTTGCGCGCTCGATCCTGCTATCCATCAGGCCCTCGATCCATGTGTGGAATTCGCGCTCGGCAACTTCAAAAGTGCAGTTGTTCTTGCTCATGTATCTCTGGACAAATTTCACCTTGGTCCACAGGTAGGCCAGCTCGTCATTGTCATCGAGGCTCATGAGCGCACAACTCTAAGGATGTACACATCGTACTTAAGGTTGACGCCCATTGCAAAAGCATATTACGACGAGCATAACTGGATGATAATAGAATAATAATATGACAATAAAGGGCAAAGTTGCGATAATAACAGGGGCGAGCAGCGGCATAGGCTACGCCACCGCGCTTGCTTTGTCCAAGGCCGGCGCCAAGGTAGCGGCAGGCGCAAGGCGCACCGACAGGCTAGAATCCCTGCAAAGCGAGATCGCAAAGAACGGCGGCGAGGTTTTCATCCAAAGGCTGGATGTCACTAAAAAGCAAGAGTGCGATGCCTTTGTCGATGCCGTCATCAAGAAGTGGGGAACCGTGGACATTCTGATCAACAACGCCGGCCTCATGCCACTGAGCTTTTTCAAGAACCTCAAGGTTGATGAGTGGGACCGGATGATTGATGTCAACATCAAGGGAGTGCTCTACTGCACCGCAGCTGTCATCACGCACATGATCAACAAAAAATCAGGGCACATCATCAACATTTCTTCCGTGGCCGGTAGGACGGTATTCCCTGCCGGAAGCGTCTACTGCGCGACAAAGCACGCGGTAGTGGCCTTCAGCGAAGGGCTGCGGCAAGAAGTCAGCCAAAGGGCAAACATACGAGTCACCTGCATCGAGCCGGGTGTAGTTGCGACAGAGCTTTTAAACACCATAACCGACAAGTCGCTTGAAAAGTACGTCCAGACAACTAAGCAGCAGGAGGCGCAGCAGCTGCAGTCCGAGGATATTGCAAACGCGATCCTGTTCGCCGTTCAAGCTCCAGATCATGTGAGCGTGAACGAGATACTGATAAGGCCGACGACGCAGGAACGCTAGGCTTCTTTCCTTCATTGCGCAGCAAAAGCGGATAATGCGACAGACAGGCTAGGATGATGGTTATGAAGAAGAACTTATCTCTTCAAAAACATCGAAGTGTCTTCGCATGCCGTGGGTCTTGATGTACCTTAGCAGCGCGTCGTGATCTTCCTGCCGGAAATAATGCTTCATCCTCTCAATGGTTGCATCATCATACAATGCATAGTCCTTTTTCTCTGGCATCATTTGTGAATCGCAATCATGACTAAAAAGTTTTTACATAGTATTCCGATCTTTTCACTGATGGGCAAGCGAATTTTGATCCTTGGGGCCGGCTTTGGCGGCCTGGCGGCGGCAACAGAGCTCAGGAAAAACTTGAGCTTGGATCATCGTGTCATTATAGTAGACAGGAAAAAGTCATTCATGATGGGGCTTGTGAAATTGTGGGTGCTGGAAGGGAGCCGCAACCTACAAGAGTCCCTGACTCCGCTTGACGGGCTGAACGCAAAGCGGATAGAGTACCTCAATGATGAAGTAACAAAGATTGAGATTGCACAGAGCAGGGTGCAGGCAAGGGATCATGGCTGGATCGAATACGACTACCTGATAGTAGCGCTTGGAGCCGAGCTCGCTCCTGACAGGATAGCCGGCTTTGTCGGGAGAGGATACAACCTCTATGACGCGCAGCAAGTCCCAAAGTTGCGGGACAGGCTGCTCCAGCTTGAGCGCGGCAAAGTGGCGATTGCGATAATGGGGATGCCCTACAAGTGCCCGCCGGCGCCCTATGAAGCGTCGCTGATAATTGACAGCATGTTGTCAAGGCAGGGCACCAGAAACAACATAGAGATCGACATCTACGCGCCAGCCCCGATAGCGATGCCTGTTGCCGGCCCTCAGGTAAGCGCAAACGTAGTTGAGATAATTTCGCAGCGCGGCATAAGCTTCCACTCTTCTCACAAATTAAAGTCGGTCACAGACGACACGCTTGAGTTTGAGAACGGGAGCAAGGCAGACTATGACGTGCTTGTGGGCATCCCGCCCCACAGGGTCCCAGAGGTGGTCAGGAGCGCCGGCCTGATAGCAGCAGAGGGCAACAGCAACTGGGTGGCAATCGACAGGAACACCATGAAGACCAGATTCAAGAACGTCTTTGCGGTAGGCGATGTCACCGAGATAAAGGTGGGCGCTATGGCCCTGCCCAAGGCTGGCATATTTGCCGAGGAGCAGGCAAAGGTCGCCGCTAGGCAGATCATCGACGAGATCAGCGGCAGGCCAGCGGTCGCGGCGTTTGCCGGGCAGGGCTACTGCTTCATGGAAATGGGCAACGGGCGCGCTGGCTACCTAGAGGCCGACTTTTTCAACCCAGCCGGCCCGGCGGTCAGACTTGAAGCGCCGTCCGAGCAGAATTTCCAGAAAAAGCAGGACTTTGAAAGAATTAGGGTAAAAGAGTGGCTACTCTAGCTTTCTCTCCGGCTTGCTCATGGTGTAAAAGCCATGGGCCGAGATCAGGAACGCGGCAAGCGACATCTTGGTCGCAAACACCAAGTTCCACGGCGTATTGGGACTGGGATATTCTACATTGATGTCATCGAAATTTATTATGCCTCTCATCACATCTGCCGTCATGAGCGAGTTCCACACGATAAAGTTGTAGACGAATTCATAGAGCGACACGACCGCGATTGCAAGCACTATCAGCTGCAGTATTGACTTGAGCCACTTGGGGATACTCTTTACCTTATCCCCGCCAAGCCTGACCACGCAGTACCAGCCGACTACAGAAACTATCATCAGGTACGTCACAAGCTTAGCAAGGCCGGGGAACGGAAACTCGGTTTCCACCAGCACCTCGCCTATCACGACCCTGCCCGTCTGCATGTATTCATTGAGGCTGACATAGATGGCATAGAACGTTATGATGGCCATCATAAAGGCGCAAAAGTAAAAGATGCCAAGGAATATCTTTCTCGCCTTCAGGTCGTCCTTTTCAACGGTCGCACGCACGGCGTAAAAGTATCGACATTCCAGATATATTGATTACTTGAGTACTTTTAGCAGCCTGTCTGCCGGGAGCGTGTTGAGTACGTCTGCGGGCGTCGCCCAGCCACGCCTTGCCTGCGCGACGCCAAACATGAGGAACGCATAGTGGATCGGGTGGTGGGCGTCAGAGTCGACAACCAGTTTCACGCCTTTTTTCACTGCCATCCTAGCATACTCGTCCTTCAGGTCCAGCCTGTCATAGTGGGCATCGATTTCAAGGACGGTGCCGGTGTCCTTTGCGACCTCGATTACCTGCTCAATGTCGACGGGGTAGCCGAGCCGCTTGTTGATGAGCCTGCCAGTCGGGTGGAACAGTATGTCTACGTTTGGGTTCTTTGCAGCCCTTGTCAGCCGCTCTGTCTGCGCTTCGACTGGCAGGTTAAAGTGTGAGTGGATGGCCGCACCTACGATGTCGAGCTTATCAAGCACATTGTCTGCTATGTCAAGCGAGCCGTCCTTCATGATGTTGACCTCTGCAGACGCAAGGACTCGGAATCCTCCTTCCAGCCTGTCGTTGAGCTCTGCTATCTTTTGTGCCTGCTCCAAAAGCTCCTGCCCGTCAAGGCCGCCGGCAAGCGCAAGGCTCTTTGTATGGTCGGTGATCGCTATGTAGTCGAGCCCAAACGCCTTGGCTCCGCGCGCCATCTCTTCTATCGTGGCCGTGCCGTCGCTGTTTTCGCTGTGGACTTGCAGGTCGCCCTTCAGGCTTCCATATTCCACTAGCTTTGGGATCCTGTTCTGCCGGGCAAGCTCTATCTCGCCGGCGTTCTCCCGCATCTCTGGCGGCATCCACTGCAGGCCAAGCGCCTGATAGACTTCCTCCTCGGCCGCACCTGCAACCCTCTTTTCTCCCTTGAAAACGCCCCACTCGTTCAGCCGCAGGCCCTTTGAAAGCGCTATCTTGCGCAGCTCGACCGAGTGCTCCTTGCTCCCGGTGAAATACTGGAGCGCTGAGCCCCAGCTCTCCTCCGGCACTACCAACAGGTCGGCGTCTATCCCGCTTGTCAGCCTGACAAACGCCTTGGCCGGTCCCCTGCCGAACACCTCCTGAACCTCAGGCATTTTTGTGAAAAAATCCATCACGGGCTCCGGATCGCTGGCAGCAACCAGATAGTCGATGTCGCCTATGGTCTCTTTCATCCGGCGCACCGAGCCGGCGGCAACAGCGTTTTTCACGCCTGCGACCTGCAACAGGCTCTTTTCGATCTGCTTTATGAGCGGGTAGACCTCGCCTATTATGTGCCGACCCCTTCCTGTCCTGAAAAACTCGATCTTTTTCAGCACGTCCTGCTCTTTTCTCTCAGTAAAGCCCGGCACCGTCCGCAGCCTGCCTTCTCTGGCGGCCTTCTCCAGATCTGCAAGGTTCTTTACCTGCAGCTTGTCGTACAGCGCCCTGATCGTCTTTGGGCCGACGCCCTCTAGGCCGTACAGCTCGTCGATGTTGATTGGGATCTCTGCCTTCATCTTCTCAAGCGTGTGCACCTTGCCTGTCTTGATGTACTCCTCTATCTTTGCCGCGATCGCCTTGCCGATTGAAGGGATTTCTAAAAGCCCCTTGATGCCGTTCCTGCTGTACATGACGGCAACGTCCTCCGGCAAGCTCGCTATCGTGTCTGCCGCCCTGTAGTAGGCTCGCGCCCTGAATTGCGCGTTTGGGTCGTCCTCGCCCACCTCGGTAAGAAAGCCAAGGTCCCGCATCACCTTGGCAACGTCAGAATTTTTCTTCGTCAAGCAATAGTATAGACCGGCCAGCCTGCTTCTTAACATTTATCTGCCCGGCTGCCCCAACAAGAATGCTGTTAACTGCGGAAACGGTGATGATGACCGCTTTTCTAGCGCTGAGCCGTTTCCAATTTTTGGGCTTTGTTTAAAAAGTCAACAATCCATGCTTGGATAGCTGTTTGATTGCATGACTTTGTTTTTATGAGTTATTACTTTTTACACAAAGCCCAATTTTTGAAAACATTAAAAAACAACAACATGGAAACGGGTGGAAATGCCGTTTTTATTGCTTGCCCGTTCCCATGTTGTGCCTTGTATGTGTAATTGTCAGCAAGACAGCATGCGATTTTACCTTTGGTAAAACGCGTTCGTGCGCTATCATAAGCATGTTTGATTACTCTAAAGCGCCGCTGATAATGTTGGCAGGTTGCGATGATTACACCGCGCCTCTGAGCAGGATTAATCTTTCATCCCATCGTTAACATGGCTGTATGGAAATGCTCGAATCGCTCGGATGGATCGTGCTTGGATTCGCGCCGACTCTGGTTGTAATGGAAGCTGCATGGAGGATAGGCAAGCGCCGGCTGGCTCTAGCCGAGGCAGGGGTCCGCTGATGATAATAATGATGATAGATTACTACACAATAGCAGCACTGGCTGCCGTGGCGCTTGCAGCAGCGCTGGTAGGGTTCCGACTGGCAAAGGATGAAATGCTGCTAAGACGCAAAACGCTAGTAGAACAACAATAATAATTATTTCTTTGAAGGCCGGCGCTCAAACAGTGGTGGTGCCGGCTCCTCTCTCACTTTGCTTTGCCAGCTCCTTGTTTATCGAGGCCACCACGAGCGAGGCCCCTTCCCCTAGGATCTGCCTCAGTGCGCCCTTGATCTCCTCAAGCGGGCAACAATCCTTCTTGTCGACTGGGATTTTGTAGGTGTGCGTGAGGTGGAACAGTAGCGCCTTTTTTGACGGCTCGCCCAGCATGCCAAGCGACCTCTCAAGTGCCTTTGCAATGTCTGTCTTGTACATTTATATAACGTCGGATGCAGGACCTTTGCTTTCAAAGTTGGTGTAAATTTAATTACAGTCCTTGGTGCAATTTTAGCCAGCAACAAAAGGCTGCTGACCTGTTGCAAGCTTTTGTTGACCGCAAGGACCGACCTCCCTGCGCTGGGATAATAATATGTGGCACTATATGGGGCAGGTCTATGAAATCCACAAGTACAGGGGAGAGTCGTTCCTTTACGTCGTGGCTCGCACAAACAAGCACTCTGAGAATTACGTCAGAGGCGACGTTGAAAAGATGAACGCGATGCTGACGCCGGAAATGAGGTCGGAGGGCGTGCGGTATGTCTTTGCGCTGGGCACGGTGGATAGCATGGGCAAAAAGACCGGCGACCGTACGCGCAAGAAGGACAAAAGCATCCTTGACCCTGAAGGCGCTGCGGCCACCAGCTAGCTAACATTTTATAGCAATCATGATTTTACTGCTACCAGAGAACAATACATGCAGAGGCCAGACTGGGACACCTATTTCATGCTCCAGGCAGAGATAGCCAAGCTCCGCTCAAACTGCCTGACCCGGCACATCGGCGCAGTCATTGTCAAGGACAACCGGCAGATAGCCACCGGCTACAACGGCACCCCGCCGGGGATAAAGAACTGCTTTGAAGGAGGCTGCCCGCGCTGCATGGCCCGGCTCAAGGGCGAGATCAAGTCCGGAGAAGGTCTGGACCGGTGCCTGTGCACCCACGCAGAAGCAAACGCGATAATGCAATGCGCGCTGTTTGGCAACGCGGGAAGCACCAGAGGGGCGACGCTCTACTCCACCTTTGCGCCCTGCATAGAGTGCAGCAAGATGGCGATAAGCGTTGGGATCAAGAGAATAGTGGTGATCGCCGACTACCCCGAGGACGGAACCCAGCTGCTAAAGGAGGCAAACGTCGAGCTGGTAAAGCTGGACACGGAGCGGCTAAAGCCGTGGCTCACGATCATCCCAGCAGACCCGGAATCGTCGGCAAAGGCAGTGAGCAGGTAAGAAAAATGGATGTCCACATCACCCAGTTCAACGTGCAACTTTACTTCAAGCAGCCGATCTTGGGCATGGACAGGCTGAACGCAGCTTTTAGCGAGTCGGAAGGCTTTTCCGCCAGCCAGATGCGGCCGGGGGACCACCCGATGCAGGATACAATGTCGTTCTTCCGGCAAGGCTTTCGGATCGCGCCCGTGCAATCAAACGTCCTGCCGTTCAGGATATTGCAGGTGATGAGCTACCCAAACGCGCTGCAAAACCCGGATCAAGACACAATGTCGTGCCTCCATTACGTGGCCGCCGCGCTCAGACAGCACCTTGGCGCTGACATTGAAAACGACATTTACGCGGTGAGGGTGGTATTCCATTCAATTGTGACTGGTAAAGACAACAACATCCACCGGATACTGACAAAGCTGGACAGCATAGAAGGCATCCCAAGCCTTGCCGGCAAGTACGTCGGCCACAAGAACCCGATGGACGCCATACAGCTAACATCCAAGACGGGCAACGAGCTGTCGCAGAAATTCTGGAATGATATGAGGATAAGCCAGTTTGATACCCATTCCTATGTGGTTACCATATTCAATGAGACCGACTCGCTTGCCGCCGCGCTCGACTTTATCAGGGGCGTCAGGCAGTTCGTCGCAACCCTTATGCGCGAGATGGAAGAGGCGGCAGCTGTTAAAGGGACTTGAACATCATCCGGCCAGCCAAGAAATCGGACAGGGAGGAGATCCTGAGCTTTTGCATAAACACGTTCAGCTGGGGCGACTATATCCACAGGGTGTGGGACTATTGGTTCAGGTCGGGCCGGCTGCTGGTGGCAGAGAATGAAGGCAAGAAAATTGGAATGTCGCACGTGGCGATATGCCCGGACAGCAAAAGCATGTGGCTTGAAGGGGTGAGGGTGCACCCGGACTACCGGCGATCAAAGATAGCGACACAGCTCTTGGAAAAAATGATCGAGTACGGCAAGAAAAAGGGGGCACTGCAGGCGTCTGCCATCGTCGACGTGACAAATGTCGCCTCGCAGCACATGATGGAAAAGAACGGCTTTGAAGTGGTTTCAAGGTGGGCGTACTATAGCACAGCAGACGGCAGGCCGGGGAGGAAGAGAAAGAAAAGGTCAGCGGCAAGGTTGGCTACTGTGGCCGATCTTGGCGACATCTGGGAGTACCTGCAGAACTCAAAAATCTATAGCCTTTCTGCAAAACGATACGTAAAATCGTGGCACTGGTACATGCTCGATAAAAAGGTACTCCGCAGCTTCATAAGGGACAAGAGCGTGATAATAGTTACCGGCCGCCGGCCTATAAATGGCATCGCAATAATCAACCGGCATGGCTACTGGGACAGGGAAAACATACTGCAGGTGGTGTACCTTGACGCCGCATCGGTCCGCCCGCTTGACCACCTTGTCTCATTTGTCGCGAACATATACCTTGACGGCGGGTTCAAAGAGCTCCAAGTGGTCTGCCACAATAGTAAAAGGCTGACATCATTCATTGAAAAATTCATGGCCAAGGACGAGGAGCAGTTCCTGCTCTACAACAAAGTATTTACAGCAAAAGCTGCGCCTTCCAGATAATAACATAATTGAACTACCAGTACCTGCAGGTTGACAACCTGCGCCTTAGATATGTCGATGTTGGCAGCGGCGAGCCCGTGTTCCTGATTCATGGCCTTGGAGGCTCGATCAAAAGCTGGACAAACAACATCGATCACTTGGCAAAAAGCTTCCGGGTCATAGCAGTTGACCTGCCAGGGTTCGGGTTGAGCGACAAGCCGAAAATCAACTACACGATCAAATTCTACAAAGGATTTGTCGTCCAGTTCCTAAAGCTCCTACAGCTGGATCAGGTATCGATAGTCGGATCGTCGCTTGGCGGCCACATTGCGGCCGAAGTCGCTATAAACCATCCTTTCCTTGTGAGAAGGCTCGTGCTGATAAGCCCGGCGGGCGCGCTCCCGCGCTCTTTCAAGGGATCGCCGGCACTCCGGAAATACGTCAGGGTGATAAACGCAAAATCGCCCCAGCAGGTCAAGCGGCTGCTTTCAGCGATCGATAACAAGCCTGTCAGCGACTCGTACGCGCAAATGGTCTACCAGAAATTCCTGATGCCAGGTGCAAAGGAGGCGTTCCTGTCGTCTCTGGCAGGGAGCGCGCGGGCGCCACGGCTGACCAACCGGCTGAACAGGATAAAGGCGCCCATGCTGCTTTTGTGGGGCAAGAATGACTACATGATCCCAGTCAAGTTCGCCGAGCCCTTTGTCAAGATGGAAAAAAACTGCCGGATAATCCTGATTGAGAACTGCGGCCACCGACCGCACTTTGAGCGACCGGAGCTGTTCAACAAGATCGTGTCTGACTTTTTGCTAGCGTAGCTCGCGCTCTAGCCTGTCCACCTTTTGCAGGAGCTCTAGGTTCTTTGACTTGACCCTGTCAAGCTCTTCTCTCATCTGGGCGACTTCCTTTGGCTTCTTTGTTGCTTCCTTGATTATATTTATGCACTCATCGGCCACCCTCCTAACCCTGTGGTCAAGGTCATGCTCGGCTACCCACGTAAGATCGGGGATCGCCTTTGTCAGCTCCGCGTCTGCAAGGGCCCTGCACGCGTTGATGCGTACCCTGAACCACCGATCAGTCAGCAATGATTTCAAATGATCAAAGACAGCGTGGTTGTCTGCAAACTTGCCAAGGGCAAATGTGGCAGCCTCTCTCACTCTGTGGTAGTTTCCGTATTTGCTCTTTTCAACTAAAAAGTCAGCAATGTCCTTGTCGCCGGCAAACTCTTTCAATCCCGCTATCGCGCCCTGTGCGACGACATTCTGAAAGGTCTCGGTGGCAGCCGCCTTTTTCAATATCGCAATAGCCTGCCTGCTCTTTGTCTTGCCGATCGCAGTCGCAGCCTCCGACTCGACAAAGTAGCTCTCGTCCTTTTGCAGCACGGGCTTTAGAAGTTCCAGCGTCTCTTCCTTCTTGAACTCGCCTATCGCCTTTACGACGGCGCGCCTTGCCTTTGGATGCTTTACCAATAGGCATCCTTTCAGAGCCTCATAAGCATAGTCGGTCCTTATCGCGCCAAGCGCCTTTGCTGCTTCGGCGGCCACTCCCCAGAACTTGTCGTGCAGAACCGCGTCTTTCAGAGCGTCAATGACTGCATCGGATGATTTGTCCTTGAGGGCGCGGGCCGCCTCGACTCGCTCTATGACAGTGTCGCCGTCGCGGAGCTGCCTGACAAGCATCTCCTTTGGCGCCCTGATCGATATTGTTTTCAAGATCTTGAACTCGGGGTCGACAGAAAACCATTCGACTTCGCTGTCCACTGGGATCTGGAACACGCTCTCTTTTTCAGATATTTTGAAAGTGTAGCGGGTCTTTTTGCCCCTTGCAAACGCAAGATTGACGTCCAGCGCAAACTCAAAGGGATCCCCGGCTTGCACTTGCTCCACCTTTATCTTGGCAATATCACCGTCTTGGGAAAAATCGACCTTGAGCTCCGGGTGGCCTTCCCTAAAGATCCACTGGTCAAAGAATTGCTGCAGGCTCTTGCCCGTTTCAAGCTCAAAGATCTTGCGAAGGTCGTCAGTCTCTGCAGTGCTGTTGGCAAAGCGCTGGAGGTAGGTCTTGAGCGATCTTCTAAAGTACTTGTCGCCCACGTGATGCCTGAGCATGTGGAGCACGCAGCCACCTTTTTCGTACGTGTGCCTGTCAAAGAGGTCATCAGGGTGCTTGTAGACTTTTGTGACGATGGGCCGGGTGTACCTTGTCCCGGCCTCCTCGAAATAGTCGTCGGCAGTCTGCATCACGTAATATTGAAATTCGTCGTTGCCCCTGCTCGCCTCCCAGTACAGAGCCTCGCAGTAGGTCGCAAAGCCTTCGTTGAGCCAGATGTGTTGCCAGTCCCTGCACGTCACAAGGTCGCCAAACCACTGATGCGCCAGCTCGTGCGATATCAGATAGTCACTCGTAAAATCAACATGCGCCTTTTTGTCATGCAGCGTGTCAAGCGTCAGTGTCGTGCAGCTGGAATTTTCCATGCCGCCATATATAAAGTCCTGCACGGCCACCTGCGCGTATTTTTCGTACGGGTATTTGGTGCCGAGGTACTCTTCAAAGAACTTAATCATCTTGGGCGTCTGGTCAAACGTCCTTGGCGCGTCCGCCTTTCTCTCTGGTGGTACATAGTACTGCAAGCTGCCGTCCTTTATCTCGGCGTACTTGCCGACTACCACCGATGCAAGGTATGCCGGATGAGGGTTCGATTCTAACCAGTGGAAGACCTGCTTTTTGTTGCCCCGCTGCTCCACTCTTTGCAGCCTGCCGTTAGAGATCGCGGTAAACCCTGACTGGACGGTGACTGAAATCTCGCTTGAAAATTTCACCTGCGGGTGGTCTATGCAGGGGAACCAGTGCTTTGCTTGGGTGGTTTCGCCCTGCGTCCACGCCTCCAAGTGCTTGTCAGGGTAATGCTTGTCTGGCGCGACGAAATAGAACCCTTGGCGCGGCTTGGCGCTGTATGCGATCGCAAGCTCGATCTTGCTCCCCTCCTTTATTATCCTTCCAAGCTTGACTGCCAATTTATCGTCAAGGCTGCGGAATTCCAGCTTGCTTGCGGCAGAAACCGACTTGATCTGCAGCTCTGCCGCGTCAAGCTCTATCGTGTCCGTGTCGTGCAGGATCGTGATCGATAACTTCTGCTCGCAGCTGATCGAGCGCTCCTGCAGGTCAGGCTCTATTGCAAGGCGCATGTGGGTGATGGTAAACAGAAGCGACGGGGGGTAATGCGGCCTGCTGCCGGGCAGCTCGAACTTTTTGCGGGCATCGTCCTCGCCGTGAGTGGTGTGCATTGTGGGGTAAGCGCTACTCGCAGCGCTTGACAAAATAAAGGTATCCCGACACCTCATGAGACGGGTTTTCAGTTCTTATATCGCTAGCGATAGGGATATAAGCTAATGGATCGAGTTCTGTTGCGGAAACGGGAGGTTTCCTGACGTGTTGCAACGCGGGAGTTTTTGTTGCACGTCGGGAGGCAATCTCGTTTCTGCAATAGAACCATGAGAGGAGGGAGCTTTTGGCTTGAGCAAAGCCAAGCTCAAATCTTCTTTTACATATTTCTTGCAAACTGGATAGCCTCTATTTTTGCAGGTTATGTCTACATGAATATGATAAACCTTATAGTTCCAAGATGTACGAGTGATTCACTACTAATAGACCTGTGCTACACAAACAGTACACCACTTCAAAAGATATGACCGTATGGGGCGCATCGTCTTGGATAAGCTGGACGCCTGCACTAATCTTCTTTATCAAGATGAGAAAAGCCGAAGCTAAAGAGGCTTCTGGAAGCGTTTCTTGACTATAGCCCAATCAAGCACAGTCGCACCAAATGCACTGATGATTTGCGTATAGTAAATAACAGATGACTCTATGCCCCATTCAACATCGTTGGAATAAAACGCAAGCATCTGGACAAATGGTACTTCTCCAACGGATACTTCAAACAATGCTTCAGCGGCAAATATTGCAATAATGAATAGTCCAATGTTCGTATCTGCCAATATTCCACCGAACTTTGAGAGAAATCTCGATACCAACAGGACTATAACAGTCAGCCAAATGGTATATAGTCGAAAGGCAAGAGGATCAAAAAAATCGCCAGTACCTGATGATAGAGAAGCAACAGAAGCGTTCGGTATCAATGGATCAAAGACGAGGATAAGAAGAAAATATCCCACAAATAGCTGCCAGATCGGTCTATCTGCTTCTTCCTTATTCAAATTTTGTAATGCGCCATTGCGCTTAGTGGCACTTGATCTATTGTGTTTCACAAAAAGTAATGTCGTATCACCAACTATGACCGCCAGAGTTATTCCAAAGCGAGCCAGAAAATTACTAACGACTGACAAAACAGACCATCGCAACAACCGATCAGATGCTTCGATTATCGCATTTCCAATATGGTCAGGATTGAGCAAGCCATTCTTTATCCAGACACCGATTAACCAAAGCATCATTGACGCAAAGAAGCTCGGCAAGATAGTATGCCAAAGATGTGGAAGTGAGAATTATGAGAGAAGTGGCATTAGGCACAACAAGAAAGCAGGAGATATCCAGCGTTATATCTGCAAGGATTGTCACTACAGATTTACATTCAATCCAGCTTTTGAAAATGCGAAAGCGTCTGCTAGAGTAATCAGCGCAGCCATTGACCTCTATTTTAAAGGCATGTCATTTCGCAAGATATCTGAGCATTTGCAATCAGAGGGAACAGAAATCAATTATGCCAGTGTTTGCCGCTGGATAAGGAAATTCAACAAAGTGGTTCAACCTTATGTTGACAGCTTTGTTCCTAGCCAATTAAGCGGTGTTTATCACGTCAATGAATGCTTTTGCACGTCAGAAACGAAAAGAACGATGCCAATATGACGCTTGAGAACAAAGAAAATCACACCAACCGCAAATTCGATAATCATTGTTCTTGGCTATGGAACTTGATGGACAGTACAACTAGATTCTGGATATGCTCCCGAATTACACAAAAGAGGTCAATCAATGATGCTAGGTCAGTCTTTGTAGAAATGAAGCAGCGTGCCCCATTACCAAAAGCGATAATTCATGATGGTTTGGGTTCGTACAATGAAGCAATCTTCAGAGAATACTTCACTTTGAAGAATCCGCGTGTTAAGGATATTCGCAGCATATCAGTTAGAAATGAAGGTTTGAACTCTAGAGCGCCTTAACGGCACTATGAGAGATAGGGAAAAGGTCATGCGCGATATGCACTCTAAGGAATCTGCACAGAAAATAATTGAAGCTATACGGATTCATTACAACTACTGCCGCGAGCATTCCGTACTGAAGAAGACACCCGCAGAGCAAGCTGGTATCAAGTTAGATTTATCAGGCAACAGAGTCGAGTCACTTATGCGTCTTGCAGCCAAAGCAAATAACGAATCGGCCATGCTATCTATTTGATGTGTTATGATTGCATATCATCAAATCAGAAGTTCGCCTTGCTTGATGCCTCTTGGCAATGAGAGCCTGTTCGAATGCACTTGAAGTAGGCGGAATGTCTGCCCTGATACCTCTGAGCAACTGTTCAATTGTTAGTATCTGGATTTTTGGATATTTATGATTCCAAGTTTTCATTACATAAGGATCAGTTGCTTTGACTTCCTTTATCATTTCGCTTGTTGGTTCTGAAAGTGTGATGAATATTCCGATTGCTGCTCTTTGCTTTGCAACAACGGCTGTTAGCTCTCTAATGTCCTTCACGCTAACATGACCGCTTTTGACTTGAACAACTATGCTTTCTATTTTTTCATCATCTCTAAGCCATCCATCAATGCTCCCATCCGCACCTTTCTTACCTTCTCTAGGATTGTCGGCTTTTGCGCCTACCGGTCGAGCTCCAATTAATGATAGTGCCCATCACTGGAATTGATATCGATTCTTTGCTAGTTCTTTTGCTGCGCCAATATCTTTCGGTTCTCCTTCAAGATCAAACTTTGCATCAGGAAACATCGCTTTAATTCGGTTCTTGACTAGATTGATTGCAAGCCATGTGATGTCTATCCCAATCCAATGCCTTCCAAGTTTTTCTGCTGCCGTTGTTGCGGTTCCGCAGCCACAAAACGGATCTAAAACCCAATCTCCTTTATACGTTGATGTGTTTATGATTCTCTCAACTAGCTCCAATAGTTTTTGTGTCGGATAGCCAAGTCGTTCTGAGCCTTTCACGTAATCGATATCATCCCATATGTCATCTACTGGTACTCCTTCTTGCTCGTCAAGATAATGCTTGTGCCTTGGTACTCCTCCACCTTTTGGAACGACTATTCTCCCTCTTGCATCCTCTTCCATCATTCGCTCTTTTGTCTATCGCCAAACTCTCTTTATTCCCTTGAACTCATAAGTGAGGTTAGGTCTATTGATGTTCGGATTCAGTAGATTATCAAGAGTGTACAAACGACCATCAGGGTCTTTATGAGAATAGATTTTCGCCACCTTTTCAGGATCATAGTCTTTGTATATCATCTTGAATTTGGTTCTCTTTACATCCTTGGCATATACTAGTGTAGTGTGTCATGATTGCTTGCAAAGCGGGTGAATGCGTGACCCTTTGGATGTGATCTTCTCCAGATTATCTCATTGCGGAAGTTATGAGGTTCAAAGATTCCATCTAACATCAATTTCAGGTAGTGACTGGAATTTGGATCACAGTGTAGCCAGAGAGAGCCTGTAGGCTTGAGAACACAATGGAGTTCAATCAGCCTCGTTGCCATCATGATAAGCAGTCATGTCATTCTTGCCCAAGAGTCTATACATTGCTTCAGCAAGATTAGCAACCTTGACATCCACCTCGTTGCCTGTCAGGTAATCGTAGGATTGACGCGCAGCTTCATCCCAATGCCAGAAATCTGAGCCGTTGAGAGTTCGCCTGTAGTTTCCTTGAATAGGATGTTGTAATCTGCCTTGCTGTTAAAGGGTGGATCGAGGTAGATCAGGTCAACGGATTCGGCCGGTATGCGATCTCTCAATATCTGGAGATTGTCGCCATGGAATAGCTTGTTGGTATTGAATCCGCTGCTCAAGGGTCAATCGTCGAAAAATCGATTTAGCATCTTTTCTCCAAAAATCTTTGACAAAGAACTAAAAAATGGGTTCATTTTGAGATATTCACCATTTTTCGCCATCAGCCGATTTGCAACACACCCCGAAATCAGTCGCTTTTGCAACAGAATCTGCTAGATGCCGTCTAGCGACCACGGGTTCTCTACAGTTGACAAATCTTGGCTGGCGATATTCTCGCCGGCAACCTTTGCCCTGACCAGCCGCCTCACAAGCTTGCCGGTTCTGGTCTTTGGTAGCTCGGCCACTATCCTCACTTCTTCAGGCCGGGCGAACTTTCCTATCGATCCTTCCACACACCTGATGATCTCTTGCTTCAAGTTGTTGTTATTGTTGCCATTCGTGCTATGGCTGCCGTCGTCCTTTACCACGACGCACACCACTATCGCCTCGCCTTTGAGCTCGTCGGGCCTGCCGACAGCCACCGCCTCTGCGACCGCCGGATGCGACGCGGCTGCCGCCTCAACCTCTGCAGTCCCGATCCTGTGGCCCGCCACCTTTATGACGTCGTCGGCGCGCCCCCGCATGTACCACAGCCCGTCTGGATCGACAAGCACAATGTCGCCGTGATACCAGACGTCCTTGTACTTTGACCAGTAGGTGTCTATGAACCTGCCAGGGTTGTTCAAGAGCCCCCGCGTCATGGAGGGCCACGGCTTTTTGATGACTAGGTAGCCTTCGCTTGCCCTCTTGCCCGAGTCGTCAAAAACGTCTGCATCAAAGCCGGGTATCTGGCACCCGACCGTGCACTCTTTGAGCGGCATCACAGGCAGCGCGCTCAGTATCGCACCGCCGATTTCCGTGCCGCCGGACAGGTTTATGACAGGACATCGCTTCTTCCCCACGTTTTCAAAGTACCACTGCCATGCCTCGGCGTTTATCGGCTCGCCTGTCGCCGCCAGAACGCGGAGCGACGAAAAATCGTAGTTGCCGGCCTGCACGTTTTTTTTCATAAACAGCCTGATCGCCGTAGGCGCCGCGCCAAAGATGCTTACCTTGTGGTCTTCGATGAGCCTGCACCACGCATCTGCTGTGGGGTAGTCCAGCGTGTTGTCATAGACAAGCGCGGTCCCGCCAATTATCGGGCTGCCATAGACCACCCAGACCTGACCCGTTATCCAGCCAATGTCTGCATACCAGAACAGCACGTCGTCAGGCTTCATGTCAATAAGGTACGCGGTCTGCTGCGCCGCGACCACAGTAAAGCCGCCGTGCACCTGCAGCGTGCCCTTGGGCTCGCCGGTGGTGCCGGACGTATAGAGGATGAAAAGCGGATCTTCTGCGTCCATCACCTCTGTCTTGGCCCTTGGCGCACTCTTCACAAAGTCCTGGTAGTCGCGGCCGACCGTGATTATCCTTCTAACTTTTGTGCCCTGCACGGCTTTTTGCCACTGGCCTGCGAGATGGATTTCTTTGCCCCGCCGACTGACAGTGTCTGCAGTTATCAGCAATTTCGCATTTGAATCAATGAGCCTGGAGCGGAGCGCCTGCGCAGAGAACCCTGAAAAGATTGTAGTGTGGACCGCTCCCATCTTGGAGCAGGCAAAGATGGCGTAGAACGCCTCCGGGATCATTGGCATATAGATCGCGACTACATCGCCCTTTTTGATGCCCGCTCCTGCCAGCGCTCCCGCAAGCCTGCTCACCTGCTCGTCAAGCTCGCCATACGTGATCTTTTTAGATCCATGCTCGTCTGCAAAAATGTACGCCACCTTGTCAGGCTGGCTCTTTGCGTGCTTGTCGACCGCATTGGCTACAATGTTGCACTTGCCGTTTACGAACCACTTTGTCCAAGGAATGCCTGCAGACGAATCAAACGTCTTGTCGTATCTCTGGAACCAATCGATGCTGAGATCCTCATTGACTGCGTCCCAGTACCAGCCAATGTCGCTGTTGGCTTTCTCTACCAGCTGGCGCCAGCCCGAAATGCCGTGCCTGTTCATAAAGCGCGCAATGTTGCTTTTAGCCATGAGCTCTGGCAATGGGGTGAACACATACTTTTCCTCGGCAGGCAACGTGTTATTACTTGTTTGAAATGTCTTGGTTTAAAAGATGTAGGCAAGAGGCAGCTTTATAACTAAACAATAAACAGTATTGCGCCACCCAAAATCAAGCTTGTATTAGGACAATTCATCCGCTTGATTAAATAGCGTCGCATGTCAAAAGTAGATGACAGGCATTTGGGCAGCAATGGGCGGTACGCCTTGATCAGAAAAGAGCTGTTCAGAAAGGCGATACACATCTTTGGGTTCTCCATACCATTCATATCGCTTGTAGCGGGGGTTTACTATGCCGCGGCGATCATAATAGCCCTCGCCGCGGTATATTCTGTCTCTGAATACTTCCGCCTCAAGGGGCGCAGCTTTCCAGTGTTGACCGCTGTCACAAAGGCAGCGATGCGCAATGCGGCAGAAGGAGAAGAAGAAAAGCAGGACACCTTTGTCAAGGCTCCATTGTATTTTGCTGCCGGGATACTGGCGTCCCTTTTGATGTTCCCCGCGCCTTTCAACTACGCCACCATAGCGGTCATTACGCTGGGAGACGGCTTTGCGTCAATAGCCGGCAGGCTGTATGGAAAGAACAAGATCCCCTATACCTGCGGCAAGACCGTTGAAGGCAGCCTCGCGGGTTTCGTCTGCGCGTTTGCTGGCGCTGCAATTTTCATCTCTCCCGCAACGGCGCTAATAGCAGCGACAATCGGCATGGTGATCGAGCTTCTTCCGCTGCGCGTCACTGACAATCTGACAGTTCCCTTGCTGTCCGGACTGACCATATCAATAATCGGGAACCTGTGAGGTTTTTTGAGCTATCTGGCAGATATCAATATGACGATAAACATATTTTGCAAACTGCACCATTTTCGTGCGTGAAATGAGTCACAGTGCACCATTTTTCCACTGGAAGCGCAGTTCGTAAAATGTAGCATTTTTTGTGCGTAAAATGCTACACAATGTATCATTTTTTCTCCACACGCGCTCTGCTGGAAACGCGCGCACGCAGGGTACAGTCAGACAGGATGACTTGGTAAATCATTAAATGTTCGTGCCCGGTTAGCATGCTATACCTTGGTAGTGGAGGAAGTGCGCTATGACTTTGAAGAGTTTCCGCGCTATGCGGACGACTTTATCAGGGATCTTCTCAAGCTCATGATAATCTCGAAAATGAATGCGGCGGTCAAGAACCCGACATCGGCCAACCACTTCCTGCACTTGGTCTCCCAGATAGAGGGCTGCGACGCCTATGTCGTGAAATACGGCCAGCCGCTGCTCTACGCCAAGTACCACGGCATGGAGTTCACCGACCAGAAGGTGACATCGCAGTTTGTCAGGTCAAAGAACCACGTGATAGATGTCACGATGGAATCGGTGTTTGGCGACTTTGTAAAGAGGTTCGACAGCCTCGCGTCGGCCACAAAGAGCAAGGTCAAGTGGGGAGTGGTACCAAAGGAAAAGAAGGAGGACAAGCCTGATCCGCTCTTTGCACTGCTCGATTCATTTGTGGGCACGGTCGTCAGGCTCACGTCGCTTGACCCGGTCAGCGAGGACAGCCTTGTGGGCAAGAGGTTCGGGATAAGGAACGCTAGCATGGCCAGAAAGTCGCTCCATATCGAATTCCTGATAAACGGCCATCTGAACATCTTGGAGATAAACCCGGAGAAAAAGCGGAAAGAGGACAAGGCAAAGCTGCTCTTTGCCAAATCAGAGGCCGCAAAGGCTATAGTGGCTCTTATGAAACAGATTTAAATACTTAAATAATTGCTTAATTATTAAAGCTAGCATGGGTTCGCCATGGAAAGCCATTGCTGACGACAACCGCCGGCAGGTACTTTTGCTTTTGAAGGACAAAGAAAGGACACCAAGCGAGATTGCAACACATTTTGACTTTACGCTGCCCGCCCTGTCCACACACCTCAAGGTGCTCAGGGACGCCGGGCTTGTCAACGAGCGCAGGGAAGGCCAGAACAGGTACTACTCTGTCAACAGGGACGCAATGTCGGAGATGATGCGGTTCTTTGACCTCTTCTGGGACGATCGGCTAAAGAGCCTCAAAGAATACGTCGAGAACAAGGAGAGGAAAAAGAGGAAATGAGCGATATGGAACTTAGAAAAATAATCGAGATCGACGCGCCGGTCCATATAGTAGCCTTTAGTGCATTAACGGATCCAAAAGAGCTTACGCAATGATTCCCTGACACCGGGACCTTTGAACCCCGAGTAGGAGGAAAGATGCACTCTACATTTCTGGCAGAGCGCCATAAAGAAATGGGGGATAAAGACAATCATCTTTACGGCGAAGTGCTAGAGATTATTCCAAATAAAAAGCTCGTTTACACCTTCATACCTGATGAAGAATACAGGCCAGATGGCGTACGCCTCAAGCCTACTCTAGTGACCTGAAGCCTTGAAGAGGTGGGAAAAATAAGACAAAGGCCACTCTTGTCCATTCCGGATTTACCAAAGAAATGGACAAGCACTTTAAAGATGTCACGGCTGGCTGGTCTTACTTCACAGGAAGGCTTGTAGAGTATTGTAAAAATAAGAAGTGATGATGTGCACCTAAAGACACACATTTTAGTAATGTGTCTCAGTCGAGGTGCATTTCCTCATCTCGCTGAATGGGCGATCGGCGCAGGTTAGTGTCATCACTGCCTTGCAGGCAGCATAACGCAATTAAAAAGATTACTTGATCTCCCTGACCTGCTTGCCCCTTGCAGCCGGCACTATCTTCAGCCGGCCGCCGGCGAGCTCTTTCTTCAGCTGCTTGCCCTTGAACATCCTGTCAAGAAAGATCGCAAGCGCCGCGATTTCAGAATGGGGCTGGTTGCCGATAGCGATGTTATAGTCAGCAAGCTCGTACGCTTCCCGCGGCACCTTCTCCGCTCCTATTATGACCAGAATCCTCTCCTCCTTGCGCAGGCGCTCGGCAGCCTCGTCGATGTTGATGCCATACATCGTGAGATGAGCCACCTTGCCGCCCTCCTTTTTCCACGCCTTTGCAAGCCCCTTCCAGTCCTGTATGACTTGAACCTCAAACTTGCCGCCCCACCTCTTGGTGACGCCTGCAACTGTGTCGCTGACTGACTGGTCGACACCTGTCATGTATATCCTGTCTGCGCCAAACGCCCTTGCGACGAGTGCAGCGTGCGTCGTAACCCTGTCGTCGCGGACAAGCCGATGACCGATCCTCAGCACCGAGACTTTCATCCCTGCTCTTCCTTCTCCACGCGCTCTTCCTTTACTTCCGCATCCTCTCCCTTCTCCATTTCAAACAGCACCGTCCTTATCAGATTCTTTAACTGGTTGATGTTGTAGCCGGTCTTGGCCGACACCGGGATCACGCGCTTGGTGTCCAGAATGCCCAGCTGTCCGGCCTTGTCAAACGCGTCCTCGATAGTAGTCAGGTCTACTTTGTTGAGGACATGGATTATCTTTGTTGCAGGTACCTTGAACTCATTTATCACATCAAGCGAGCTATCGTATTTTCTGGCAACCTCTTCTATGGGCTCGCTGATATCTATCACCAAAAGCACTAGGCTTGCATAGGTGAGCTCGTCAAGCGTTGACTTGAAAGCGTCGATCATGTACGCGGGCAGCTTGCTGATAAAGCCAACCGTGTCATTGAGCAGTACCTTGTCGCCATGCAGGTCGATTGCGCGGGTAAACGTGGACAGCGTGATAAAGATCTGCTTATCGGTGGCCTTGGCCTCGCCCGTGAGCTTGTTGAAAAGCGTGGTCTTGCCTGCAGACGTATAGCCGGCAAGCGAAACAGTTGGCAGGCCCGCCCTTGTCCTCTGGTTCCTGTGCAGCTGGCGCCTGGTCTCCTCCTTTTCCAGCTTTTTCTTCAGAACTGCCGCCCGCTTCCTGATGTCAAGAAAATAGATGTCCGCCTCGTACTTGCCAAGCCCATAGAAACCGGGCTGCTCGCCCGCCCTTGCAAGCCTGACCTTTTCCCTTGCCCTTGCCATGTCGTAGCGCAGCTGTGCAAGCTTGATCTGGATCTGTGACTCGGTTGTGCTTGCGCGCCGCTCAAAAATCTCCAGAATAAGCCGCTCCCTGTCCACTATTTCCACCTTGCAAAGGCTGGCTAGGTTGTACATCTGGGTAGGCTTGATCACTTCGTCAAATATGATGACGTCCGGCCTGAGTTCTTCAACGAGCTCTTTGACTTCCTCTGCTTTGCCGCGCCCGATGCCAAACCTCGATCTTGTGATCTGGCGCTGAGTCACGGTGTCAACGATCTCGTAGCCAGCCGCGTCTGCAAGCGATATTGCCTCTTTTATCGCCTGATCGACAGGATACGTTATGAGGATGGCCTTTCTCTGGAATGCCATCATCTACTCCTCATTATCATCGCCGCTGCCCTCTGCGCTAACATACAGCTTGATCCCAAGGTAGCGCTCCAGCTTTTTTGCAAATAGCTCGTCCGGCTTGAGCGCACCTGTCTCGAACTTTCTCAGCAGCTGCGCCTTTTCGTTCATCTTCATACCTAGCTGCTCATGTGTGAGGCCCATCTTCATCCGGGCTTCCCTGATAAGCCTTGCAAAATCCGGGGTGAGTACTGTCGCGTCCGCAAGCCCAATCTTTTTCTGCTGCCTTATAACAGCCATCGGCTTTTTCTTCTTGGCCGCTGCCACCTGAGCAGGCGCGTATGGCTTGCCGTGCTTTGAGCACGCAATGCAAACGTTGAACACAGTGCCGTCAACTATTACCATTTTCTTCTCCATGGTTTGGCGTCCACAAAGCTCGCAATACGACATTGGGATTCACAATCACGCGTGGCCGATTTAGCCTTTTCTCAGCGTCTGCTGCACTGTCATGTTGAGCACAATCTCTGCGATGTCGCTTGCGTACTCGGCCACCCTGCGGATATTCTCTGTTATCAGCTTGATCCTGTAAAGCTCGCTGACGTCGCGGGGCTCGGACACCGCCTTCAGTATGATCTTTTCCACCTCGTCTATCTTGCGCGCCTTTTCAATCGCCCTGTCAGCCGCTTCATAGTCGCGCTTGAACATCGACAGGCAGGCGTCGTCTAGCACTTCCAGTGCAAAATAGCTCATGCCAGCTATCTTTTCCACAATGTCCTTGTTGAGCGGATGCGGGTTCTCCATGATGTCCTTGGCAATAATGACTGCGTGGTCCGCTACGCGCTCGACTGACTTGGCTATCAGCCTGTAGCCAAGGCAATTGCGCGGCTCTTCAAGCCCTATCTCCTTAAGCAGGTGCTCGTTCTTGATCGCTATCTTTAACTGCCTTACGATGTAAAAGCTGAACCTGTCAACTTCGTCGTCGGACTTGACCACTTCCTCTGCAAGCTCTACATTGTTTTCCTTGAGTGCAAGGAGCGTGTCGCGGTACATCGACTTTGCAATAAGCAGCATGCGCTTGAACGCGGCGTCCACAGACAGATCGAGTAGGTTTATCAGCACTTGAAGCGTAATGCCGGTGGCCGAGTCTGCGATTATCTCGGTACCCATGAGGACACGCCGGACAATGCTCTTGATAACCTCTCTCTGCTCCACAAGCAACCTGTCTTCTTTTGGCACGATCGTGATTACGTTAAAGCCTAGAAAATACAGCGCGATCAGCTTGCGTGCGATAAAATATGGGTTGTTATCCTTGCCTACCTCAATTGTGGCCTCCTTTTGCTCCTTTGCCATCCTCTTTGAAGCCGGCGCTATCTGCAGAACAGAGTTGCCCTGCCTTAAAATGACGACATGGTCCCCCTGCTTGAGGCCAAGGTCCTGAATCCATTTCTTTGGTAAAGACACAATGTAAGAAGAGCCGCCGGTGTATTGCAATTTTCTTGTCTCTTCGCCCTGCAACAGATTTTCGCCGTTGCTGTTGCCTTCGCTATTGTTGTTTTCCATTCAAGATGGGTTTTCCAGCTGTTCTATATATGCCTAGCCTTGACTATATAGTTGTTGGCTGCAACTGCCATTATATTTATGTGGCATATAAAACAGCAACTTTCTACTTGAATCCACTGCCTATTGACGCTAGGGAGAAGGTGTGCAGGCATATTGACGCGCTGTTTGGCGTAGGAGTTTCCGAAGCACTGCCGGCAGATGTGTCGTTCGAGTTTTCAAAGCGCACTGGTCGCATAAAGAATTTTAGCATAGGCGGCAGGCTTGCCGGCACGCTCCGCACGGACGGCGGCATTGCACTGACAATAGCCGGCGCCCAGCACTTTTTTGACAACAGCAGGAGGCAGTTCCGGGAGAGCTGCGTTGCGCCTGTGCAAGAAGCCGTGCCATTTGTAAGTGGAGGCCGGTCACTTTTCTGCAGGCACGTAGAGTGGTGCGGCTCGAACGTGCAGGTAGGCTCTGACGTGGCAGTAGTTGATGACCGCAGCAGGGTGATAGCGGTGGGAGTCGCCATCCTGCCGTCCGACCTAATGAAGTGGTACAGCAGGGGAGTGGCAGTCAAGATTCGAGAAGGATTAAAAGGTAGAATGGAGTAACCGATTGCATATGATGCGTGGCGGCAACCGCGAAATGAGGCGCATGCTGGACAAGATGGGTCTGGACATGTCGACGCTGGACAACGTCGAGGAAGTGATAATCAAAACCGACAAGAAGGAGCTCTACCTGATCAAGCCGCAGGTTATTGAAATGAAGGGCAAGGACAGCACTATCTTCCAGGTCGTTGCAAGCGATATTGAAGAAAAGCAGCGGGAGGTCCCGTCGTTCAAAGAAGAGGATGTCATCCTTGTCATGCAGCAGGCCAGCGTATCAAGAGAAAAGGCGATACAGGCCCTGACGGAGAGCAAGGGCGACATGGCCCAAGCCATTCTCAGCCTTACAACGTAGCACTTAGTTTTAATATCCCTCTACTTTTCATTTCAATGGCTTGGCAAAGGAAAAAACCGCACACGCTCAAGTTCCTCCACCAACCTCGCACTCTGCAGTTGAAGCTATTGTAAGTGCTTTATCGGAGCTTGAAGGCGACATTGACGGGCTGTATAGCCGCGTTGAAGAGATGAAGAAGCGCATAATGGCCCACTCTAACGAAGAGGTGGAGAAGCTAAAGCAGCAGGTAATTGCCATGGCAAATGAAGAGGCCAAGCAAATAGTAGACAGCGCCAGAGCAGAGGCCGAGGCCGAGTCGGAAAAGATAGGAGAAATGGGAAGGGCAAATGTTGCCAACCTGAAAAAGAACATCAATTCCTCGTTTGACGAGGCGGTCGACAGCATCGTCAGGACGGTCCTTGGCGACACAACGCCGGTAAAGGCGGCGCAACCGGCCAAGGCAAAGAAGCTTACCTCAGACGGCAAGCCTGCAGCCTAATCCACAAGCTTTAAAAGCGATTTTTGTCCACACTTTATTGTTGAAGAAACGCCCCTGACAGAGGAGCTTTTACACCGCAATATTGCAGTAGCAACCGTCCACGGCCGGTCATACTATAATATCATTTGCGCATTAAAGCTGATGGAGCTGCAATTCGACTCGTTGTCGCCAGAAGAAGCCGCTGTGTCAAAAGCCAAGGTCATCATTACGACTAGAGACGAGGCTGGCATCGTCAATAGGAAGGGCGTAGTGATGATGCTTGACACCGAGCTTGAAAAATATCCTGCAATAGCAAAAGCAAAGATCCTGCGGAGCATCATCGGCGACCAGGCAGCAGACGACCAGCTTGTCATAGGCATAGACCCAGGAAGCAGGATAGGGATATCTGCAATGTATCTCCACCAAGAAATTGCAAGCACAGTCGAGTCCTCGCCGCAGGACGCAATCGATCAGGTGTCAGCGATGCTTGGCGGCATAGAATCGCACAAGAAGGTCGTAAAAATAGGCGATGGCAACATCACGATGGCAAGGAACATAGCCCGCATGCTGAAAATGAAATTCCGCGACCACGTAAACATCGAGATTGTGGACGAGCACGGCACATCACAAAATGCCGATGCGAACAAGCGAGGAGCTCGGGACAGGTCGTCGGCACGAACAATCGCGTTCAGGTCAGGCAAGAGCTTTATTCTGAAATAACAAAGGCTTTTATCTTCATCTCTTGCGATTTTTAGTTGTGCGAAGTTAGCCCAGCCTGGTTAAGGTACGAGCTTCCCAAGCTCGGGATCGCGGGTTCAAATCCCGCACTTCGCACTCAAGTAAATCGCGACTGATATAGAGTAAGTCTATCCAAAGGTTTGCTTCTTTTTGTAGTAAAAGCTGGGCTTCTCAAGCCTTTTTATAGCTTCTGCCCAGTCTATTGAATTACTTGGGCTTGTCCATTCTACAAAAGCAGAACCGTCGCCTGCCACTCTTCAAACTTTTTCATTGCAGTTGCATGCGGCTTTGCCATAACAAAGCGTCTCATCGAATCCCGATCTTTCCAGATGAAAAGCGTCCAAAAGTGCTTCTTTGGAAAATCGGCCTTGACGGCATAATTGATCATCCCTCACTTTGCTTTGCCTGCTTTATCACCTTCGATGTCATTGACTGGAATGGAATCATGTAACGCCAGCTCTTCAATGGGAGAAAAGTAGCAGAGTGAACAAAAAACTCTTTTGCTGATCTTTGTTGGTGGAATCATCGCGCTCTTGCATCATTATCAAGTGTTTCTATATGCCAGCTTTTCTTAAATCGAAACTTGCAACCAGCTTTATGAGCCCTTGGAAGTAGCCGGCTCCAAATACCAATGTGGAGATCATCTTTTGCTCGACTCTCTATGATCAGAATCCTTGCGAAGAGTTGTTGCATGCCTCTCATTCTCTGTTTTTGTCTTTATAGCTGACAGCCCTAATGCGATTCCAAGTATTGCAAAAATTACGCCCAATGAAACCTCGATCGGTATCTTGTACAAGTCGGACATCAGCATCTTTGCCCCTATGAAGATAAGCAAAGCGACAAGGGCCGGCTTCAGGTAGTAGAACTTTTCCATCATCCCGGCGAGCAGGAAATAGAGGCTGCGGAGCCCAAGTATCGCAAAGATGTTCGATGTGATCACTATGAACGGATCGGTAGTAATAGCCAGAACTGCAGGTATCGAGTCTATGGCAAATACAAGATCAGTCATTTCTACTATTACAAGAGCTACGAGCATCGGGGTGGCATAGAGAGCACCGTTTGCCAGCCGGATCAGAAATTTATTTTCATGCAGCTGGGGCGTCAGCGGAACGAACCTCCTCAACAGCCTTACTGCAATGTTCTTTTCGATGTCGATCTTTTCCCTTTCTTTTCTCTGGAGCGCCATCCGTATCGCCGTAACAAACAGAAACGCACCAAAGACATACATCATCCAGTGAAAGCTTTCAAGGAGTGCTGCCCCAGCAATTATCAGGGGAATCCTCATGGCTATTGCGCTAATGATCCCAACAGAAAGTACCTTGTGCTGGAATTGGTGGGGGATTCCAAGGGAAGAGAAAATGATGATAAACACAAACATGTTGTCAACGCTGAGGGACTTTTCAAGCGTGTATCCAGTTACAAATTCAAGAAAGCTGCCATATCCTGACGTCGAATAAATAATCACTGCAAAAATTATGGCAAGCGATATCCATACAATAGTCCATGCCAGTGCTTGTTTGAATGTGCTCTTTTTCTTGTCTTTGCCACTCTGGTTGTTATCGCTTGCGGGCTGAGAACTTGCCTTGGCGCGCAGCATCTTTCTCAATGCACCTATAGCGCCGAGGTCTATTGCCATAGCAATGCCGACAAACAGCCCAAAGACTATCCAGAGAATGTAGCCTTCCGATATAATGCCGAATTCCAATTCTGATTACAAGGCAGCCTGCTCAAGCAAGTATTTGACTAGGATGTATACTTTGTCTTGCAAGGTAAACGCTTTTGCTAAATACTCAGAACAATATTATACGTTAGTAGATATGGTCAACAATAGTAATAATAACAGCCGCGGCGCATCATGTCCCTACTGTGCATCCAAGTTCAAAGACAACGAAGAGCTTTCAAAGCACATTGACAGGATTCACCACGGCTCTGGGCTGCTTGAAGGCGACTCAAGGAAATGGTGAGAGCTGTCATCTGCTGCTTGCTCGGCCTCCACCTAATAATGCGGTCTTGAGCTGCAAGTCAGCCCAAAGAGAAGCTTTTAATCCAATCAAAAGGTAACGGAACCTGATCTATTGTGCCGAGAGATAATAATAATGATGATTCTGACATTGGCAGGAAGGCCAAGACTGAAACTGTTACCTTTAGACTCCCATCATCCCTTATTGATGAGCTCAGGATGGACGCTGAGCTAGAAGGCGTCAGCCTTAACAGTTATGCCGCAAAGATATTCTCAAACCATGTACAGTGGGAAAGGTACGAGCGAAAAGTAGGGCTTCTCCCTATGACAGAAGCCTTTTTGAGCGAAGTCTTAAGCCAGCTCACTGACCAGCAGATAGTAAACCTTGCTCAAAAGCTAGAAAAACAAAAGTTCAGAAATATACTTGCATTTATGAAGAACAGTAACAGCGTAGAGGACTTTGTAGAGGTTATGCGTGCATGGCTAACAGTGTCGTGGATGCAGCAAAACCTCGAAGTGCGTAGCGGAAGATATCACTTCAAGATCCAGCACAGCCTTGGAGCAAAGTGGTCGCTTTATGTGAAGACCCTCATCTCTGAACTTTCACAAGATATCCTTGGCAAAAAGGCAGACATCAGCATAGTGGGCGATACCATATCATTTGTTTTTGCAAAATGATGACGGCGCCGTGCTGCTATATCATGAAAAACTATTGTTGCCGGCATTGCTAGCCCTGCAAGAGGTAGTACAATGCAAGACAAAGTGGACTTCTTTCTTAAATAAGATACTAGCTGCCCTAATTTTATGAGTGAAAACATCAAAGTAACTGAAAGCCCCCGGCATTTTATGGTGCTTGACGCGATTTCGAGGGACATTGAAGATGCTGGCAAGATTGCAAAAGTGACAAAGATCGATAAGGTAGAGGTTGAAATGATCCTGAACGACCTTGCAGTCCAGAGGCTGGTTGTTGCAGAGCAAAAGAAAGGTCTTTTTGGTAAAAAGGTCCAGGCGCGTATAACCGACACTGGAAGAAGGCTCCTTTCTTCAAAGAAGCAGGAACTGGAAGAGAAAGCTGCAGAGCTCAAGGGCATGTACAGGAACGGGGACAGGAGAGGCATGGAGTCGTTCATGGATGACAATAGGGCATGGTTGCCTATGATGCTATTCTCAGGAATAATAAGTGCAATGATTTTTGCCTCAATGATGTCGTTTATGGGAATGACAATGAACCCTGCAGAAGCGGCGATGGCTGGAGATGCTGCAAATGCAGATGCGCAAGGCGCGGCTGATGCCGGAGCAGACAGCGGAAGTGCAGACTCTGCTGGCTTTGATGCTGGCGGCGGGGGCGACTTTGGCGGAGACTTTGAATTCTAAAAGCTGGAAGCTCTAAAAGGCTTCGCACCAGCTTGACGGGCTTGAATCCTGCCCATCATTTCTATAGGTTACTTCAGGAACATGAAGGCGCACAGCCAGCCACCCATTTTGAATAGTCTGGGACTCAGCATAGCGCGGCAATAGGGAGAACGCCATTGCTATTGCATTTTTTACTGTGGCACAAATTTTTCGCAAACGATAGGTTCTCCGCCCATCTGGCAGCATTGTCTGCAGCTGCATATGCCCTCCTCATCTACATGATAAGACTCGTGGTGACCGCAATTTTGGCAGATGTAGGCGCTTGATTCATGGTGTTGAAAGGTTATGTCCTTGTTCTCTCCGTTGTATCCTTTGGTCATTTTTTGAAGTATCTTTTCCAACATTTTCACTTTAGTTCTGCGTCTGTACGAATCTTAGGTAGTTAAATGGACAGGCATAATCATCTAAATGACAAATTAGAATTGTAAATCTGAATTAAGTATCTGAAAAGCAGTACAAGATAGCTAAAAAGAAGACTACAGGATATTGCATATTTATCATACTGTCCTTATCGTTTTTCCTCTGTCTGCGCACAACAGAAAAAACAGTTGTCCTAGTGACAAGGCTGGCATGCAGGCCGGCTCACCTTTTACAAGTTTGCTAGCAGCTAACGCTCAAATACTGTTAAGCTTGCTATAAAAGCAGATGGAATCGCCGACAGCAAAAATCAGCCCCGAAGAAATAATCTATCTTGACTGGAACAATGCCCTTGAAATACTTGAAAAGGCCCACAAATCAGGCCTCTTTGTCCTGATAATCGGCCCCAAGGGCACAGGCAAGACTACTCTTGTGAGAAAGTTTGCATCTAGAATGAAAAAAGACCTCGATTCCGTCAATTTTTCGCTCCGCACAAGGGAGTCACACCTAGTAGGATCTAGGACCCTAGACAAGGGAGAGATAAGCTTTGTCGAAGGCGTGCTGGTAAAGTCGATGCGCAGTGGCACCATATTGTACCTTGACGAGCTCAATGCTGCAGAAGCAGATGTGCTTCTCCGGCTCGACGAAGCGCTCGACGACAGGCGCCAGCTCGTGCTCAAAGAAGCTGAAGGACAGGTCATAAAGGCAACCGACGACTGGTTCGTGATAGCCACCATCAACCCGTTGTCGCATGTAGGCACAAAAGAACTGCCACCGCAGCTGTTGAGCAGGTTCCCAGTCAGGATGAGGCTTGAATATCCACCGGAGGAGGTCGAGCTTGAGATAGTGCGGCGGCACGTGACAATAGACGAATCAAAGGTCAAGGACGTCAAGCACGCAATCCAGCTGGCCAAGAACCTGCGCGAAGCAGCGGCAGTTGAAGAGCTGTACTACAGCCCATCGCTGCGTGAAACGATAGCGTTTGCCAAGATGCTCAATGCCGGTCTTTCAGGCCGCAGCGCAGCCGAAGTAGTCTATGCAAACGCGTACGATCAGTGGGGGCAGGTAGAGTACCAGAAAGTGATGGATATGATAACTTCGATCTTTGGCGATAGGTAAATGGCAGCAGCCACCAAGATTGCCAGCTCTGCAATGCGAAACGATGTCCTGCTTGACATCGCAACTTTTCTATCCCGAAGGTGGTCCGGCAACGACAGGGTAGTCATTATCTTGATGCCGGACAAGGTCCCAATGGCCAAGCCGGACAAGAACCAGATAACGCTTCCGCTGCTCAACTATTACCCGGGCACCGACTTTCAGAAGTACCGACAGTGGCGCGTCGCCCTCTGGTACGAGTCAATGAGAATGAAGCATTCTACAAAGGTGCTGAGCTACGAGCATGCCTTTGGCTTTCTGCTCAACACGCTTGAGACAAAGAGGATAGAAATCTTGGGCCTGCGGGAATGGGAGGGGATGGCCGGCGAGCTGTTCTTCAATGAAGGCATTTCCTGGATGTCTCGCCAGCTGCTCAACTCGATCTATGGCCGGTACAAGATAGCGGAGGCGTTTTCACAATACTTCCTGACCGGCTACATAAAGGGTGAGCTTTTCGGAGGCGAGTTTGACAAGGTGAAAAGAGCAACTGACTATGCAAACGAGATCGTAAAGGAAGCAATAGATAACAACTATGGCACCGAATGGGTAGAGCAACACATTCCAAAGTTGATCAAGATGCTTGAGCTCGATCCGCTTGTTTCAATCCCCGTTCTGGCTCCAAGGACCCGTGTCGGCGCGTCGCTCAACCAGACAGACCTGCTCAAGCAGGTAGAAAAGGTGGTGAAGATGCGGCACAAAAAAGAAAACGTGGAGGAAAAGACCAAAGAGATCTACGAAGGCCACGATGTCCTGCACGAGTTTGAGACCCTTGTCAAGGAAAGCAAAAAGACAGAGAACAAGGGCTACGAATCCTTGGAAGATTTTGGGCTGAGCGTGCCAGACAAGATGGACGTTGACGAGACCCAGATCTATGATATCGACCTGATACAAAAGGTCAAGGCAGCCTTTAGGGAGTGGAAGACTGGGTGGGTTGAGCGGCACGATGAGACCGGCGACGAGTTTGACACGGAGAGCTATGTCGAGGCGCTGCCCAAGACCTTCATCAGTGATTTCAAATTGTCGATCAAGACCAAGGTCGCGATCCTGCTCGATCACTCTAGCAGCATCGCAGACGTCGAGCTGGAATACAAGCAGGCGACTACCGCGCTCTGCGAAGCGCTGCATTACCTTGGGATCAAGTTTGCAGTCTATGCGTTCAGCACTGACAAGCGTCAGGTGAAATGCTGGGTCATCAAGCCGCCAAATATCAAGTGGTCTGTGGTAAGCGCCCGGCGTCTAGCGCAAATAAGGGCAAGCGGCGGCACACCCTTGGCAGAAGTCTACGGCCTGCTGGAGCCTGTCTTAAAATCGTTCAAGCCTGACATCTTTGTCACGCTGACAGACGGAGAACCTTCAGACTTTGATGCAGTGAGGACGATGGTGCTATCATACAGGAAGATGGGCATTCGGATGGTGGCGATAGGGGTGGGCCGGAACATCAATGACTCTGTAGGCATCGGCCAAAACCTAAAGTACCTCAACTACGAAAAGGCGGTATCCGTCAGCAGACTGCAGGACATCCCTAAAAGAGTGATCAAGCTTCTCAGATCGTAAGGTTCGGGTTTTCCCTCTTGACCTTTTCCCAATCGCTCAGGAATGCAGAAAGCCCCTTGTCAGTCAGCGGGTGCGCAAGCATCTTGCCCAGTATGTCTGGCGGTAGGGTGACCACCTGGGCCCCGATCTTGCCTGCTTCAATCACATGCAGCGGGTGCCTGACGCTTGCGACAAGCACGTTTGTGTCAAACTGGTAGTTCTTGAATATCTGCACGATCTCCCTGATGATTGCCATGCCTTCCTGACCCGCATCATCCAGCCTCCCGATGAACGGGCTGACATATGCTGCGCCGGCCTTTGCAGCCAGGATCGCCTGGTTTGCAGAAAATATCAGGGTAACGTTTGTCTCGATGCCTTCTTCTTTCAACTTTTTCACAGCCTTCAGGCCGTCAGGGATCATGGGGATCTTGACCACGACATTCTGCCCGTACTTTTTAAGCCTATGGGCCTCTTCGATCATTTCAGCCGTGGTGGTGCCGACTACCTCGAGGCTCACCGGTCCCTTGACTATTTTCACTACCTGCCGCATGATTTCAGCAGGGTTGCCCTTCTCCTTTGACAACAGAGTGGGGTTGGTCGTGATGCCGTCTACTAGGCCCATGTCGTTGTATTTCTTGATCGATTCAATGTTTGCAGTGTCGAGGAAGATCTTCATTTTATTATTTCCTACTCCTACTCCTTGCTTCAAGTACTGCCTTTGCTATTTCTGTTGCGGTCAGCCCGTACTGTTCCAGCAGCATGTCTATCTCTTCATCGCGGGCAGACTCACCAAACGTATCGCGCACGCCCACGCGCTTGACCGGCACGGGGTAGGTTTCGGCAACTACTTCAGACACGGCCCCTCCAAGGCCGCCGACGATATTGTGTTCCTCTACAGTGGCGATCGCGCCGGTCTCCTTGGCGCACTTTGCCACAAGCTCGCTGTCAATCGGCTTTATCGAGAACATGTCAACTACTCTGCAGGAAACGCCCTTTCTTTTGAGCTCCTTTGCCGCTTCAAGCGACCTTCCAACCATCAGGCCGCACGCAATTATGGTCGCGTCAGAGCCGTCCTCAAGGACATTGCCCTTACCGATCTCAAATGACCCGGCATTGTCGGCGTATATCACTTCGCTTGAGGGCCTTGCAAGTCGCATGTAGAACGGGCCGGGGGTATGCGCTATTATCTTTACCAGATGCTTGACTGCGATTGCATCTGCCGGCACGATCACCCTCATGTTCGGGATCACCCTCATACTTGCAATATCCTCTATCTGCTGGTGGGAAGCGCCATCAGGCCCGACGGTGAGGCCGCCGTGAGAAACGACCAGCTTGACGTTAAGCCTTGGATAGCATATCGTGTTTCGGATCTGGTCTACGCACCTGCCGGGGATGAAAGCGGCGTACGTGCTGGCAAACGCGATCTTGCCGGCTATCGAGAGGCCGGCCGCCACCGAGACAAGGTTGGCCTCTGCGATCCCAACGTTGAACATCCGCTCAGGATACTTGTCGCCAAACTTTTTTGTCTTAAGAGAATCGGTCGTGTCGCCGCCGACGCAGACTATGCGGGGGTCGTCCCTTCCAAGCTCTACTAGGGTGTCGCCATAGGCACCCCTCATGTCCGCGGTCTTTTTCTCGCTACTTAATAGCATGAAGCTCTTCCTCTATCCCAAGCTCATTGGCGTACGGAATCAATATATGTTTACGGGCTTTCATCCAGTCGGGCCTTATGTTGAGCTGAGTCGCATGATTGAGAAGCCTTTTCTCAAGGGCCACAGCCGCTTTGTGCCTTAGCTGTATGACGGCGCTGTGTATATCCCCTCCACCATAAACCGCTGCACCGGCCACAAAGATCCGGGCACCGGCATCGTATGCATACTGGAGTGTCGTAGCATCGATGCCTCCGTCGGCCTCGATGTAGCCTCTAAAGCCGTGCTCTCTGAGCTCCTTGTTGACCGCAACCATCTTGGGCAGCACCTCTGGTATGAATTTCTGGCCAGCAAATCCGGGGTTGACCGACATCACGATAATGACATCAAGATCATGCAGACAGCCGTAAAGCCACTTTGGCACGGCGGTTCCGGGGTTGATTGCGATGCCGGGGCTAATGCCGGCGTCGATAAGCCGCTCCTGAATTTCCCTGAATTCGTTTTCAGTGCAGGCTTCGGCGTGCACCGTGATAATGTCGCACCTAGCGTCGATGTATTCCTGTATCTGTTCCAATGGCCGCTCGATCATCAGATGAGCGTCAAATGGCAGGCTTGTAGAAGTTCTTAATTTTTTGATAGTGTCGGCAAAGAACGTGGTGTTTGGAACAAACCGGCCATCCATCACGTCAAGGTGGATCATGTCCACCCCCTCTCGCTCGACCTTCCTTATCTTGTCTTCATAGTTCTCCCGCTCGCCGGCGATTATAGAGGGCGCGATAAGGCACTCGCTGTCAAGCTCTTCTAGCAGCACTTCTGTGTGCCTCTTGGGCGGCGCTTTGCCATGCCACTGGGGGTTGTTTGCCATGTGGCGTATGCCATTACCCTTGATGGTGTTGGCGATTATCATGACTGGCTTGTCATGCACCCTGGCCGCCTTGTTCAGCGCGTCGACTAGCTGCTCGACCTTGTGACCGTCGACTTCAAAGACCTGCCAGTTAAATGCAGCCCACTTGTCCTTTGTAGGGTCAAGGGGCATGATGTCCTCGGTAAAGCCGTCCTGCTGGATGCGATTGCGGTCAAGTATTGCAACCAGGTTGTCGAGTTTGAATTTGCCGGCGGCCATCGAGGCCTCCCATATCTGTCCCTCGTTTGACTCGCCATCGCCTATGAGCACAAACACCTTGTTCTTCTTGCCGTCCAGCTTGTTTGCAAGCGCGATGCCGATCCCGACTGAAAGCCCGATGCCTTCTGAGCCTCCTGAGTATTCGACGCCCGGCACGCTGTGGTGCTTTTGGTGATCCGAGTACCTGACAGGGTGGCCCTGCAGACGGGAGCCCAGCTTGCGAAGCGTCTTTACTTCTTCAGGCGCAAAGTACCCGGCTACTGCAAGTGTTGAATAAAACCCAGGTGCTGAATGCGCTTTTGAATTTATGAAATAGTCGCGCTCTTCCCAGCTTGGGTTTGAAGGGTCGTGCCTCATCTTCCGGAAATACAGAGTGCCCATTATCTCTGCGGCAGAGAACGATGCTCCGGGGTGGCCCGAGCCGGCCTCTGCGATGCCCTGTATTGCCCACATGCGCACGTCTCTGATCCTTCTCTTGAGGTCAAGATAACGCATGTTAAAGCCCATGTATCTCATCCCGCATAAATTGCAAGATAGGAAAAAGCTCTTTGGAGGAAAATAAAAAGATAGCTCTGTAATTTCTCCGCTCAAGCTTTAAAAGATCGGCAAGGCAATGTTACATACGTGTCGCTATCGTCAACGTTCCAGCGGCCACTTCTTATTTACGACGACAAGTGCTATTCTTGTACCAAGTTTGCAAAGGCGGCAAGCATGCTTTCGCGGGGCTGGATAAGGGTCGCCGGGCACTATTATTCGCAGGAGGCAAAGGAAGCAAAGGAGATGATCTTTCCGCCCGGCTACGACGCGACAAAAATGTTCTGGCTCGTCAACAAGGATGGGGCGTACGGCGCGCGATCAGGGCTGCTGCCAGTTGTCCGCGAAATTATTGTCGGCTTGTTCAGGGGCGGCAAGGCAAGCGATGACGACATTGCTGCCGCAGCATGCGAATACGACGGCACTTCAATGTCATGCTACACGCCGACCAACGTATTCAAAAGGCTGGCCACGATGCTCCGCCACGGCGCCAAGTTCAGGTTTGAATAGTTTAAAATAAAGTTGCTCGTTCTGTCTTATGTCATATCATATATGGTGCAGGTCAAAGTCGAAAAAGCCAAGATAGATCAGAAGCAGACTTCGCTTCTGGTGATGGGTGTATTTGAAGGCGAGCAGGACTTTATGCAGTCAAAGGAGCTTGACCCCACTGTCTTTGCTTCAATAAAGGAGACTCTGGAGAACAAGGAATTTCGCGGTACTTTTGGCTCGTCGATTCTAGTCTACACTCTGGGCAGGGGGCCGATGAAAAAGATAATGCTGCTTGGCCTTGGCAAAAAGGACAAGTTCACAGACGAGAGCGCCCGCATATGCGCAGGCAAGGCAGCCCAGAAGGCAAAGGAGCTGGGCGTTAAAGAGTTCTCGATCCTGCAGTTTTCAAACCTTGACGAAGGGCTCATTGAAGCCATGACAGAGGGGGTGACACTTGCACTCTATTCCTTTGACAAATACAAAGAGGCAAAAGAGCCGGCGACAAAGATCGAGGAAGTCACGATACTGATCAATTCAGATTCTCCCAAGTTCCAGTCAATAGCCGACAAGGCGAGCCTTATCATAGAGGCTGTCAACTTTGCCCGCGACATTGGCAACCTGCCGCCAAACGACTGCCCGCCGGCCCAGCTGGCAAGCATCGCCCTCTCGCTTGCACAGGAGCACGGCATGAAAGCCAAGGTCATCGACCGCTATGAGTTAGAGAACATGGGAATGGGGGGCATTGTGGCAGTCGGCAAGGGGAGCAACAGCCCACCAAAATTGATAATTCTAGAATACAATGGCAGCAGCGACCCGCAGCAAAAGCCGTACTTGCTCGTGGGAAAGGCAGTCACATTTGACACCGGCGGCATTTCGATAAAACCCGGCGAAAAGATGGATGAAATGAAGTTTGACAAGTGCGGCGGCTGCACAGTCCTTGCAGTGATGCGCGCAGTTGCGTCAATGAAGCTCGCTGTCAACGTGGTGGGCATCGTGCCGTCAGTTGAAAACATGCCTTCTTCCACTTCGTACCGGCCTGGCGACATCATCAGGATGTACAACGGCAAGACCGTCGAAGTACTCAACACTGACGCCGAGGGGCGCATGATACTTGCCGATGCCCTCGCCTATGGCATAGCAACTTACAATCCCAAGGCAGTGTTTGACGTTGCGACGCTCACCGGCGCTGCCGTAATCGCGCTTGGCGCCAACGTTGCAGCGATCGTCGGCACCAACAAGCAGCTGACCGACAGGCTGCGCAAGCTTGCAGACAAGACTGGTGAGAGGATGTGGGAGCTTCCGCTCTACGATGAGTTCCACGAGCAGATCAAGAGCACCTACGCGGACATCAAGAACGTCGGGGGCAGGCCGGGTGGCGCGATAACGGCCGCCGCGTTCCTCTCCAATTTCGTCAACGGCGTACCGTGGGTGCATATCGACATCGCCGGGACCGCTTGGACGCAGGACGGGACATACGAGAAGAGCTACAACCCGCGCGGCGCGACAGGCTTTGGCGTGAGGACGCTTGTAAAGCTCTTGATGGAGGACGAAAAGCAGCAGCCAGCATGAGGAGATGATCGATGCAGCATGCCTGTGTTCCAGCTGAGCGCCCTCATTGATGCCCTTGAAGAGCAGGGCTTTAGCTGCAGGGTAGGCAGCATGGAGCTGGACGTCCACCCGATGAAGCGGCCGTACTTTGAGCGCTGGCTTTCGAACAGGGACGGCTTCCTTAGAATGGCAAGCGGCAGCGTCGACTTTATCGGCATAGAGGACGTGGTGCGCATGGGGCCGTTTTACAACGTCTACTGTCTTGTAGAAAACGACTTTATCGTCGACACCGACGACAACGCCCATAAGCTGCTCGATGCTGCACCCTACTTCCAGCTGCATAACGGCAAGGTTACCAGCATGGGGTGGAGCGGGGGCGTGATAGCAAACATGTTGGCCAAGGACACAGCGCTGTCGGAGGAGTTTGCGTGCAACATCATGAAGGAGGAAGTGAAGATGATAACGGTCAAGGCTGCAAACTATTGCTGCATCATTGAGACCAGGGCGTGGGAGCCAGTCGGCCTTGCGTCGGCGTTTGCGACAATAGATAGGATAGCGCATAACATCAGGCGGCTGGTAAAGACGATACACTTGGGCGAGTATATTGATAAGTAAAAGATGCCAGCACTGCTGCTTCCCGACCGCTCACGCAGATCAGTAACACAGCAGCGACGGCAGGTTTGACTTCCGGGTTCGGAATGGGACCGGGTCGCACCCTGCCGCTATGACCGGCTTACCCAAACATTTGCCAAAGGGCTAATTTAACCTTGCTATGCACCGCGTTTCCATTGGAGTATGTATGTGTGTAGAAAAAACGGTGCAATTTAGTTCCAGTGGAAACCTGCCATGTACATGATAATGCTGTCTTGGTGTTGCCAGATTATGCAGTTTGGGATTGTCCCCTAACAATAATTTAAAAAGCTGATACAGTAAATATAAATGAGAAAGTTGCCGTCTAATCTGTGGCAAAGAGATAGGTACTGAATTTCATACCTGTGAGGACTGCTACAAGAAGATATCTGCAAAAAAGAAAGGCAATGCAGAGATTTGGTGGAACGGCGGGAGCATCTGGGGCACTTGCCGAACTATTCTCGTACATATTTAGCAAGTAACGAGTGTGTACTTGTAGGCGTGCGTGTTTCCAGTAATAGCAGAAATTAATTCCTCTATACCACTAGAGCGGTTCTCCAGTCGCCTTTAAAGCAAGAGGCGCTGCGTCTATAGATGTATTGGCTAACGAGCTCTGGTCTGCCATCGTATTTGTAGTAGGGCTTCTCATATCGACGGTCATCATTTACATCGCGGCAAAACTGCTCGGACAAAAGGAAGGCATAGGCAGAGCGTTTGTCACCGCCATTATCGGCACTATTGTATATTCGATAATGTATTTCATATTTGGCACCGGCTGGATTGCCGCAATAGTTGGCGGCTTTGTATGGCTGATAGCCCTGAGGGGACTCTACGACATCGGGTGGCTCAAGGCATTCGTGATAGCCGTAATTGTATGGATAGCGGCGACGATCGTGGGACTGTTGTTGCCGACGGCGCCCGGGCCGCTATAGTTTTTTACCCGAGCGCCTAACGGTGGGATAGGCAAAAAAGAAGGAATATGTTTATCAAAGTCAGATGCAAGGTCTGCGGGGACGAGGTGAGGCTCACGCTCAAGCATTTCTCGGACAAGCACAGGGATATCTATGAGGCAGAAGTGGCCGGCAAGTTAAGGATGGCCGACTTTATGAAGAAATACTTTGACTGACTAACTAGGCAAGAGCGTAGCTATATAATATCATGTAGATGTTAAACCGCAATATAGGAAGTACGAACATTGCCTCAAAGCTAATGCAGCAGATGCACAAGCAAGCAAAGGTTCAGATTTAGCCGAAGAAGAGCTTTAGATACTGGAAAATATTATTAGTATTCGATTAGAAAGCCAAATTGGAAATAAAGAGGCCTTTGAGTTATGCATCTCTGCATGCTTTCATCACAAGTTACTGCCACTATGCAAAGTATGCTTGACACGAGATAGAGTAGTGCACTTTAAGCAGAACATTATCGTGGTTCTCTATTTTCAGTGATGCCCAGTGATCTCCTACACCATAGCCGTTCTTTGCGGTATGGATATGTTCCTCAGGCTCTATTCATCGTTCCCAAAAGTATCGATTTCCTCACCGTCAAATAAGATGCCTAAATCAGGGATGCCTTTTGCAATGGGCAGCCTCTTCTGCCACGGTATGCTCACAGTCTCGCCAAGTTCTATATCCTCACGGATATCGACACCTTCATGCCAGTCGTATACATTACTCCAAGCGTCTGCATATATCTCTAGGTCTATTTCTAGGGTGAAGTCATTGAAAGGTTCAAGCCCTTCACTTATGAGCGGAACTGTTTGCTCTAGAGTCATGCTCTTTACATATATACGAACTTGGTAGGATCAGAGGTGGCGGGGCTGGCGGTGATTCCTTGGTTCCTTGTATCGACCACTCAAACTTTGCTGGTGAAGAGTCCAGTACGGATTAAATTGGATTACCAAATTTGTCTATCGTTCCCTTCTTGACGGAATTGTCTATTGCTACTACTTCAAATGTATGGGGAACAAAGGTCCCTTTGTAGTGGTCAGTTGCCAGGCCACTGTATGTAATTGGACTTGTGCAAGGTTCAAACACGGCTCCTCTATCTAGTCTGCACTTGAATGACACCTGTCCAGACTTATCCTCGTCTAGCTGCTCTCCTTCAAATGTGAAAGTTATTGAGTCCGAGATAGTAGAAGGTGTAGAGCTACCATCAACTGGCAGATGGGTTCCGTTTCTATCCTTTACAGAAGTGATTCGTGTCTCAGGCAGAATGAAATTGTTTGTAAGGCGGCATGCAGGCGGTTGAGGAATCCTTTTGCATAGATCTTGCTCTTCTGCTCCTTCTTCAACGCCTTCACCAGCCGATAGACGTGTGTTAAGTCCAGAGGCAGAATTAGTATTGACGCCATCCTCGCCACTATTATCTCCACCATTATCAACATTTTTTACTGTCACACTTGCTGTATCAGTACTTGTTGCTCCACTTTCATCTTGTACTGTTAGTTCAAATGTTAAGTGATAACATCTAACCATCCACTGCTGGAGCTTGAAACGTAGCTGTGTCTGCATTACTACCATCTAGGCTGATAGTTGGCTCTCCAACTGTTTGCTTCCATGAGAATCGTAATGAATCATTATCTGGGTCAGTGCTACCGACACCACTTAAGGTAACTGTCTCTCTTTCATTGACTGTCAGGTCATCTCCTGCATTAGCAATTGGTGGTTGATTTTCTTCAGCACCGCTACTGCTGCTATCGCTGCCATTGTCATCATTGCTTTTAGTGTTGTTATCTGTGCTAGGTATTTCTGCGTCAGAAGAAAATGATGACATTGAGTTAGAAGACTGCTGTTCATCTTGCTGCTCTTCTATCTCATCTTGTGCTGTTTGGTTATCATCAGTGGAAGCTAAAGCCGCATTGTTTTGGGAAAAACCTTGCTGCTTCCTACTACCCCTAAAAAAGCGCAAGAAAGAAAGGCAAAGACTAATAGACTAAGCGCACTGCTCCAAGGCAGGGTTCTCCCCCTTTGGAACATGCTCAGTGGTTTTCAGTATTATTTTTATCGATTTCGAAATTTTTTCAGATTGGCTATTTTATTGCGGATGAATGAATTTTTGTTCTTTTCTGCTATTTCAAAACATGAGAATATCTTAAACAGATAAAGAAACTAACTAACTGTATATGGTTCGGCAGAAGTGTCTGATGCGTCAGAAGAGTTTGCTTTAACAGTTAGTGCCAACGACGAAGATAAGTCAGTTACGAATGCACATCTAAACAGGGTGGGATAAAATGAGTCAAAACCTGAAAGCTTCATGTTATTGCAACCTCATGCAGCGGATTATTCCTATTCATTGGGGGACTCATGCTCATTCGCTTTGTTTCCAGCTGAAGTTTAGGCTGATTAGGGTTGAACAGACAGAACAGGAAGTAATAGTGGTTCCGCCTCCCACAGAAAAAGGGACTAAATACAAGCTTATGGTAATTAGTCTAAGCCCGCTTTCTGCCTAGGAAGTCTTGTGCAACATTACAGGGTTTGAAGCAGTACCTATATAACGCATTATTGCAAAAATTACACGTAATTGGGCAATTATGAAGCAGAAAATACGCACAGAGTAGCGGTACTTGATGAAGAGCTCTGCCAGCCAAAGAAATGCGGGCTGGAGTGCATCATCTACTGTCCAGTGAACAAGACCGGCGGCGCATGCATCGTCCAGCGGCCAGAGGACAACAAGGCGCTCATTTCCGAGGACCTGTGCACGGGCTGCGGCATCTGCATAAAGAAGTGCCCCTTTGACGCTATCGTGATTGTCAACCTTGCCAAAGAGCTTTCCACGGACAAGGTCCACCAGTACGGCATCAATTCTTTCCGGTTCTACCGTCTGCCAACTCCAAAGAAAGGCGCGGTGGTGGGGCTGGTCGGCAGAAACGGCATAGGCAAGTCCACTATCGTCAGCGTCCTATCTGGCACCATGAAGCCTAACCTCGGCAAGTATGATCAGGATGTCTCGTGGGACGAAATTTTAAAGTATTACCAGGGCACTGAAATGAAATCGCATTTTGAAAAGATTGCAAACGGCACAATGCGCGCAAGCATCAAGCCGCAGCTCGTCTACCTTATCCCAAAAGCGTTCAAGGGGACGCCAAAAGAGCTGCTAAAGAAATACGACGAGCGCAAGGTGACAGACAAGCTAGTACAGCAGCTGGGCCTGCAGAATATACTTGATCGCGACGTCGCCCAGCTGAGCGGGGGCGAGCTCCAGAGGCTCGCAGTAGCTGTCGCTGCCGCAAAGGACGCCGAATATTACTTCTTTGACGAGCCGTCCTCCTATAACGACGTCTACCAGAGGCTCGCAGTTGCCAAAGTAATGAGGGAGCTAGCCGAGGCCGGCAAGAGCGTGATGGTGGTAGAGCACGACATGACGCTGCTCGATTATTTGTCTGACTATGTCCACATCATCTATGGCGAGCCGGGCGCATATGGCATCGTTTCAGGCATGCAGAGCACAAAGGTGGGCATCAACAACTTTCTTGAAGGGTTCCTGCCGGCGGAAAATGTGCGCTTCCGGGACAAGGCCTTCAAGTTCGACGTCAGCGCGATAAACGAAGATGTCATTCTGGACATCCCGGCGGCCAGCTACTCTGACCTTGCAAAGTCGTTCCCATCTTTCAACCTGAAAGTTGCGGCAGGCAAAGTGAGAAAGGGCGAGATAGTCGGGATCGTGGGCGCAAACGCGCTGGGCAAGACCACGTTCATGCGCATACTGGCCGGAGTAGACAAGCCGGATTCAGGCGCAATAGATGTCGGAGCCAAGATATCGTACAAGCCTCAGTACCTGAGCCAAGATTACGAAGGTGACGTGAGGTCGCTGATGTATACCGCCTACCAGAGCCCGATAGAGAGCTCGCCGGTAGAAGAGCAGATAATCGTCCCAATGGGCGTCAAAAAGCTGTACGAAAAGAGTGTCAAGAACCTGAGCGGTGGCGAATTGCAAAAGGTAGCGGTGGCCGCGTCGCTCTTGCGCGAAGCAGACATTTACGCGCTGGATGAGCCGTCTGCATTCCTTGACGCAGAGGACAGGATAGCGATCGCCAAGTTCCTCCAGCGCTTTGTAAGGGCGCGTGGCAAGTCTGCAATAATAATCGACCACGACATGCAGCTCATCGATCTGGTGGCAGACACGCTGGTGATCTTTGAGGGCAAGCCGGGCTTGGAGGGCTTTGCAACTGCGCCCATGAGAAAGGAGGAGGGCATGAACCGCTTCCTGCAGGTGCTTTCAATAACATACAGGCGCGACGAAACGACGGGCAGGCCGCGCGTGAACAAGGAAGGCGGTAGGCTTGATCGTGAGCAGAAACAATCTGGCAACTATTACTACGTGAAGAATGTCTAATGCCGCACATGCTAAAACAGGTCCTTGGCAGCGTCCTGACCCCAGAAGAAACAGCGCAAGTCTACTCAGCATTTGACCAGATAGGCGACATTGTAATTATCAAGATCCCGGACGAGCTGATGCCAAAAAAGAAGCTGATAGCCGACGCGATACTGGCCAACGTCAAGACTGCCAAGGCGGTGTTTGCGCAGGTTTCGCCAGTGAGGGGCGATTTCAGGGTGCGCGATCTAGAATTTATTGCAGGCGAAAACAGGACTGTGACAGAGTACAAGGAGCATGGCTGCCGGTTCAAAGTCGACGTCGCCAAGACGTATTTTTCGCCTCGGTTGTCGACCGAAAGGCAGAGGATCGCCGACATGGTGGGGGACAACGAGACAATCATCAACATGTTTGCCGGCGTCGGCACGTATTCAGTCGTCATTGCCAAGGCGAACAAGACGTGCAAGGTCTACAGCATTGACTCCAATTCGGCCGCAAGCGAGCTTGATGGTATAAATGCAAAGCTGAACAAGGTGCAGGACAGGGTTGTCACAATATGCGGCGATGCCGCTGAAGTGATAAAGGACAGGCTTGCCGGGCGGGCCGACAGGGTTCTTATGCCGCTGCCGGAAAGGGCCAAAGAGTTTGTCGATTCTGCCGTGCTTGCACTGAAGGAAAAAGGCATCGTGCATTATTTTGCACACATCAAGGCAGACAGCAAAAAGGCAGGCCAAGAGCTGGGATTGCAAGACGCGCACGACGCTTTTGCAAAATATGACCATCAGGTTCTGGCAATCAGGGTCATCAGAGAAGTAGGCCCGAGGATATATCAGATCGTGGCCGACGTTTTAGTCAGTAGCCGCCACCACTAGGTCTTTCCTTTTTTTCTTCCCTTGGCGCAGTCAGCATCGTGTAGCCGATCCACCCAAGCACCAGCAAAAGAACTGCGACCGCGCCTAGGACGGTGAATTGCAGCACCAGCATGCCCCACTCGCTCGCAAGCAGGAAATACGCATAGGCGATAAACGCGAGAATGGCAATGACAAGAAGGGCAGCGCCGGTTCCCCTGTTCCCCCTTCTTTTAATGTTCATATCGAAAAGGCGTTTACAGCATCTTAATAATCTTTTTAGCTCAATTCCAGCGCCATCAGGTAGGCGTCCTCGCCGTCCCTGTAGTACGAGCGCAGCCTTGACTTTATCTCAAAGTTCAGCTTCTCGTACATCTTGATCGCGCCAGTGTTGCTGATCCTCACTTCAAGGTAAATCTCGTCGCTCTTTCTCTGCATCACGCCGTTGATGCCTTCTAGCATCAGAGCCTTGCCAAGCCCCTTGCCCCTGTGTTCTTCAAGCACGGCCACAGAAACCACGTGCCCCTTTTTGACAAAGCCCAGCTTGCGGAAGTTAGAGAACCCAAACTCGATCTTGCACATGATGTAGCCGACTATCTTGCCGTCCAGCTCTGCTACAATAAAGGCCTCTGGCAGCTCGCGAAGGATGGACTCGAAAAAGTAGTCCGAGTAGTGTTCCGGCAGCGCGGCCATGTTGATGTTGATGACCGATTCAAGGTCGCTCTCGTCGCAGCGGCGTATGATATAGTCGCCCACTTTTCGCAGAGCAGTTTGCAAGGCAGCAACTAAAAGTAGAAACACACTATTTAACTTTACAGGTCTCTGCAGGGACACAATACTTTAATTGCATTGGTGCACAATCAATACCTGGTGGCTACCACTTTCCTGAACGGCGGCTATTCTCGCGTCGTTCCTATAGTTTCATCGTTCTTTACGGTAAAGGATGTCCAGCTTAACGTTAGGGAAGACTATGTCGAGTTCCTCATAGCCGACACCGAGGTCAAGGACAAGTTCCCCTCCCTCCTGAAGGAGCTGGCCAAGGTTGGCATGGTTGCGACCGCCAAGCGGTCAAATTACTTCTGGAAGCTGATGCCTACCCTGTCTTCTGCAATAAGGCTTCCAATAGAGAACGGCGGCATAGTCATAAGCGTATTCAAGCTGCAGAAGCAAAAACCTAAAAGCGGGTACCAGCGGTCAATACCGTTCCTGCTTTTCGTCGCTGCCATCTGCCTTGTATTTGTCGACGGCATATTCAGGTCTGACTCGCCGCTTGCCAGAACGCAACTGCAAGACCCGATCTTGCTGGCAGCCATTTACACCGTATCTTTGATGGGAATCTTGGGTATACATGAGCTTGGGCACGTGCTGGCGAACAGAAAGTATGGCATCAAGGCGTCGTGGCCCTACTTTATACCCGGCATCCCCGGCATCCTGCCAACATTTGGAGCGCTGATAGTGCTGAGGGCCAACATGACCAACAGAAACGTCATGTTCGACGTGGGCGTCACCGGCCCAATAGCCGGTCTAATAGTGACGGTGATAGTGTCGATCTATGGCTCTGCGATATCCACTCTCATAACTACCGCCGAAGCTGAAAGGCTGTTTGACGAAAACCAGCTGGCCCCGCTCCCGTTTGGGGAGAGCTTGCTGATGGTGGCTACGCTGCACCTGACAGGCATGGTGGTGGATGGCACAGTGCTTGTAGTGTCGCCGGTGCTGTTTGCAGCATGGCTGGGCTTTCTGATCACGTTCCTGAACCTGATGCCGGCGTGGCAGCTCGATGGCGGTCACCTCACTCGATCGGCCCTTGGCGTTCGCTGGCACAAGGTCCTGACCTATGTCAGCATAGTGATACTGTTTGCGCTCAGGTTCTACCCCATGGCTCTCTTGGTGTTGTTCTTCAGCCTCAGAGCTCCAGAGAGTGCACCACTTGACGACGTCACTCCGCTTTCGTCAAAGCGCAAGGCGTTCTTTTTCTTGGCGCTTGGGCTAGCAGTGGTATGTGCGCCAATCCCGACGTCGCTCATGCCTTGGACTTGAGAAGCACAATATCTGCGTCTGACAGGACAAGCGCCCTAAAGTTCTTGCCATGCTTTTCTGGCAGCTTGTCAAGGATGTCCTTCATGCTGGCATAGGTGGAAAAGCCGAGCTTTGTCCGGGCGTAATAGTGGGGCAGAGTCGAGACGAGCCCCAGCTCGCACTTTTGCCGCAGCTCTTCAATGAAGAGCAGGTGCTCTAGGCCATCAATGTAGGGGCTCTCCCGCAGCTGCTCAGGCTTGAGCCGGCCCTCTATGAACATCTGGAGCGCGCCGCCGCCCACCCCTTCGCGGTTTTCCGCAAGCAGTATCGCCGAGCCGCCCTCCTTGACAATGTGGACAGAGTTCCAGAGCGAGTTGAGCGAGCCAGCAAGAGTCGAGTGCGTGCCCGCCTCGCTGCTTGCGCTTATCACGGCGCACTTGACAGGGTCTGTTTCTACCGCCGAGATCGACTGGAGCTGGGAGACGGCCTTTTCAAATGCCTCGTTGATGCTACCAGTATGGATCCCAGCTATCCCTTCGCTGCTCGCCACAAGCTCGACAGATGTCGCCGGGATTCCTGTAGCTGCAGAGATAGCCACCTTGAGCGGCTCTCCTTGCACTCCTGGTGTCGGCCTGTTGTCCTTCCTCGCCTTGAATGCTTCTGCCATAATCGGGCCTGCAAGCAGCAGGTTGCGCAAAAGCATGGTGGGCGCGCCGGCGAACCCAAAGAGGGGGTCGTACGCCACGCTTGAAATAACCACGGTGCTCTGGAACTTGCCCATCCTCTCTTGCAGAGACGACTGGTAGTCGATTCGGTTTATCGAGATCATCTCATTGCCTGCCAGGCTGGCGCGGAGCGCTCCGGCCATCTTTTGCGGCACGTCGACTGTAAAATTGAACCCCTTTGCGCGGGCTTCTTCAGCAAGCATTGTAATGGTCTTGGCCGCGGCTTTAGAGCCGGATAGCGCAAGGATCAGCATGTTGTCAGTCAGGGGAACGCCGGCGACTGTAGCCCTGACTTGATCCTCCGGCAGCAGCTGGAAACCGGCAGAAATCTGGTTTGCAAGGTTTTCAAACTTGATGTCAAGCACCACATCGGTAGTACCGTACCTAAGCCATATCTCCGGCATCCAGTCTGTGTAATAAGGGTTAAAATAAATCCTTTTTTTACATGTATATGTCATATGGCGCCGCCTGCTGCTGTCCCTGACTTTATGCTCGAGTTCGCATCGTTTCTGCTCAAGAGCAATTCGCTGAGGTTTGGCGTGTTCACACTTGCAAGCGGCAAGCAGAGCTCGTACTACATCGACCTGCGGGTCCTGCCAAGCTTCCCGGCGTATTTCCGGCTTGCTATAAACGCGCTGAAAGGCACCGTGACAAAAAATGTAGGCCAGTTTGACACGCTTGCCTCTGTGCCGACTTCGGGGCTCGTGTTCGGCTCGGCACTCGCCTACGAAATGTCCAAGCCCTTCATCTACGCAAGAAAAGAGTCCAAGGGCTACGGCACCGGCAAAACTATTGAGGGCTTTCTCAAGGCAGGATCAAAGGTGGTAGTTGTCGACGATGTTGCAACCACCGGCACGTCTGTAAGCAGCGCAGTCGATATAATACGCGCCAACGGCGCGATAGTGGAAGACGTTGTGGCGCTTGTTGATCGGCACGAGGGGGCAAATGAACGGCTGAAAAAGATAGGGGTAAGGCTCCACGCCGTGGCAGGGATCAATGACATCGTAAGCGCGCTGTACAAGGCCGGGCTGATAGACGAAAACGCGCTCGAGTCGGTCATGAAGCAGATGGCTGCCAAAGGCGAGTACGAAACAGACTGACTAGCTAACCTTCGTATATCATCAGGTTCTTTTCTTCAAGGAGCGTGTGCAGGTTGCCAACGGCCCTGTAGACTTCGCTCTCCTTCTTTGCGCCGGTGCACACTAGCTTGCCGCTGGCAAAGAGTAGGATCACGGTCTTGGGATCAAGCATCCTGTGGATAAGGCCGGGGAACTGCTCTGGCTCGTACATGCTGCGTGGCAGCACCCTTGCGGCCAGCTCTAGGTGTATCTTGCCACCGAGGCTTGCCGATGCCACAATATTCTGAATCTCGATCTGAGGCTCGTGCTCTAGCGGTATGCCTCCCTTTTTCAGCTTGAGCACCACGTTCTTGACTGCCTGTATAGCCATCTTTTCTGATTTTGCGCCGGTGCACACCATCTTGCCTGAGCTGAATATCAGGGTCGCGGTCTTGGGCGACCTGAGCCTGAACACCAAGCCGGGGAACTGGTCTGGATGGTATTCTACATCGGGGAAAATTTGAGTGATGAGATTAAGGTTGACCGTCTGGTTTACAGTGGCAGAAGCCACCACGTTTTCAATGCTGACGATGGGCTTGGTCTGCGGCATACATGCCGCTTTATAAAGGCGCTATATATATACCTGCTTGCTACCATTTTATAGTAGAATTAACTGTCCTGCCGAAATCTTGCGCAAATTATGCTGGACAAGTTGCAATAAATACAAACCCGCAGCCAGCGCCTATTCACCTATTACCTTTACAAGCACCCGCTTTTGCCGCCTACCGTCAAACTCGCCGTAAAAGATCTGCTCCCACGGCCCAAAGTCAAGCCTGCCGTTTGTTATCGCGACCACCACTTCTCTTCCCATCACCTGCCGCTTCAGGTGGGCATCTGCGTTGTCCTCGCCTGTCCTGTTATGCAGGTAGCTATCAGGGGAGTAGGGCGCCAGCTTTTCAAGCCACCTATCAAAATCTTGGTGCAGGCCGCTTTCGTCGTCGTTGATAAACACACTGGCAGAGATGTGCATCGCATTCACAAGACATAGGCCCTCCTTCACTCCACTTTCAGCAACTATCTTTGCCACCTGCGGCGTGATGTTGATAAACGCGCGCCTGGTCGAAGTGTTGAATGTAAGATATTCAGTCTTGGATTTCATCATCGTCATGTCGTCGGCGGCTGGCCTGGATTATTGTTATTATTGTTGCCGGTTCCTCCTGCTGGAGCCGCACCCTTGTTGCTGCTATTGTCATCCTTTTTGCCAAGTCTGTTGAAGAATAGGATTGCCAGAATAATCGCTATTATGATGTAATTGACAGGCGGGCTGATTATCTTGGTGATGACGCCGACGCCGGGCACTACATAAATGACCTTGCCGATATAATCGTCCTCTCTGATTGGAAAGTCAGTCCCCGGTATCGACGCCGGATTTGCATCACCCTTTGTCCTGATGACTCTGTCGCCGTCACTGTCCACGTCGATCTCGGCGATACGGTGGACGATGACTCTGTCCTCTCCCTCAGGCTTGTTGAACACAATGATGTCACCCACCCTAAGATCGTCCCACGACCCGCCGTCCCTCACCACAAGCACGTCGTTTATCTGCAGCACAGGAACCATGCTGCCGCTTGACACGACGTAGAACGGGTTGGAGCCAAAGCTGGCCCAGATGACGAGCCAGATCACAACGACGCCGACGCCAATGATCAAGACATCCTTTATCGCGACAGGCAGCTTGGATTTGTCCTTATCAAGCAACGCGGAAAGTAATCGTGCTGTTCGTTAGATAAACGTTTACTCGTACCTACTGAACTAGCGCAGGTCAAGCGCCTTCATTATCGACATGCGGAGGCGCGGCATCCGGATCATCATTATAGATAAAATGTCTGCGGTTTCATCCCTATCAGGCTGCCTACCATTCCTGTTCTGAAACTGTGCAATGAAATTTCCGATCACCATGCCGGAGACAAGGCCGTAGGCGAAATCCTCGATATCGCCCTGCGTGGGCACCATTTTTCGCGCAAGCCCTATCGGCACCTTCGGGTCGTTGGCCGCAGCCTTGATGAGCGACTCAAGCTCCTTCCTGTCACCATCCGAAAGTCCCATCCTCCTCTATGGTAATCACCATTGAGGTAATAATGCTAGCTTTTTTAATGGCTGTATTGTAGGTGTTCTCTGAATGGCAAACAACCCCTGCTCAGTAGTCCTTTTGGAGCTTGGCGTGGCCGCATTTGACCAGAGCGGCGGCCTCGTAGCATCAAAAAAGTTCGACAATGCAATCAGATCATACAGGCTGCTAAAGAGCGGCGCAACTCCAGATGAAATCCGGTCGTTTATCGAAAAGCTGCGCTCATTTGATCCTGTTACAACCAATGATGCAAGCGTCGCAGCCGCGCTGCGGCAGGCAGGGCTGAACAGCCAGTCCATGCCGGAGGACCAGCAGCAGTGGATACAGAGCAGCAAGCCCAGCTTCCTTGTCAAGGCTGGCTTTGTCAACAACGAGCAGGATGCCATGCAGGCATTGAGGGAATTTGCGATAAACCTGTCGTCGTCAAGGGTAAAGGAGGCCTCGGAGCGGCTCGACCTTCACATCATCCAATCGATAAACGCACTGGACGAGCTGGACAAGGTAATCAACACCGTGGGCGCAAGGATGCGCGAATGGTATGGCCTGCACTTTCCTGAGCTTGACAACCTCGTGCAGAGCCTTGTCGCGTATGCCGAGATCGTGAGCAGGGCGGGGTTGCGGGAAAACATTACCGCTGAGATACTGCAGAGCGCCGGCATGCAGGGCAAAAAGGTCGAGATAATACTTGATGGGGCAAGGCGAAGCAAGGGAGGCGACATGACGCCAGAGAACCTTGCAATCGTCAAGAGGCTTGCAGATCAGGTCATTGCGCAGTCGGATCTGCGAAGGGTGCTTGCAGACCACATCGAAGTGGCGATGGATACAGTGGCTCCAAACGTCAAAGAGCTGCTGACGGCGTCAGTAGGCGCAAGGATAATCGCCAAGGCCGGCAGCCTGGCTAGACTTGCGACGCTGCCTGCAAGCACGATCCAAGTGCTTGGAGCCGAAAAGGCACTCTTCCGCGCTCTCAAGACGGGGGCGCGCCCGCCAAAACATGGCATCCTGTTCCAGCACCCTCTTATTCACTCTGCGCCAAAGTGGCAGCGCGGCAAGATAGCAAGGGCGGTCGCGTCCAAGGTGGCTATAGCGGCCAGGATCGATTATTACCGGCACGCCGGCAAGGATAGCTCGATCCAGGATCGCCTCAACACCCGCCTGACCGAGATCCGGGAAAAATACAAAGAGCCAATTCCAGAGAAGGAGCGAGAAAGAAAGTACAGGGAGCACGCGCAGCGCCAGCAGGAATATGGCGGTGGCGGCGGCAGGGGAAGAGGAGATGGGGATAGAGATAAACGTGATGTGAGAAAGAAGAAGGACAGAAGAAAGCGATTTGGAAAGCGACGCTATTAGGTGGATCTCGGTAAACGGCGAGAAAAACGCTGCCACCCTCAACCTTGTCAAGGGAGACAGCGTCTATGGGGAAAAGCTGGTCAAACACGAAGGTGAAGAGTACCGGCTGTGGGACCCGTTTAGAAGCAAGCTTGCAGCGGCGCTGAAAAAGGGCATGAAGAACATGCCGATAAAAAACGGGAGCAAGGTGTTGTATCTGGGCGCGTCCACCGGCACCACGGTCAGCCACGTCTCTGACATTGTCGGGCCGTCTGGCATCGTGTTCGCAGTCGAGCCTGCCACGAGGGTCGCAAGGGAGCTTATCGAAAACGTGGCCTCAAAGCGCAAGAACGTCCTCCCGATACTTGAAGACGCAAGAAAGCCCCAGTCATATTTTGCAGTGTTTGGCAAGGTCGACGTTGTGTACTGCGACATTGCGCAGCCAGACCAGACAGACATTGCGATAGCAAACTGCGCAGCCTACCTAAAGCAGGGAGGAGTGATGCTCTTGGTGGTCAAGACCAGAAGCATCGACGTTACAATGGACCCAAGAGCAGTCGTGACTCAGGAAGCAAGCAAGCTGGAAAAGAACGGCTTTGCGATAGAGCAAATAATCAACCTAGAGCCCTTTGACAGGGATCACGGCATGATATACTGCATATTCAGGTCGTGAGCTTGCATTGCGCCGTTTGCTCAAGCAAGAGCCGGAGCGGCTTCCATGACTTTCTTGCAAATTCCGGTGCGCTTCCGTTCTTGGCCACGTAGCGCCGGATAAAGCGCATGGTGCGATCATCCGACGGGTAGCCGCTGCCGATGCCGCGGTACTTGCTTCGGATGCGCTTGATCTCCTCGTCCCTCGTTATCTTGGCAATTATCGATGCCGCCGACACGACGACATTGGTCACGTCTGCGTGGTGTATCGAGTGCACCTTTGGGCTGCACTTTAGATGCTGCCCAATGTAGTCCTTGTATCGATCAGGGTTGATGTCGCAGCAATCCACATAGACCTCGTCGGCACCAATGTCGTTAATGACCGCAGCCATCACCCTTGCCTCGAGCCTGTTGAGCGCCCGGAGCGAAACGCTATCATCAACTTCGACAGGGTTCACCTTGCGGATGCACACAGAGTCGGCGATCTTCATTATCTGTCCAAAAAGCCGCGCCCGCGCCCTTGGCGTCAGTGCTTTAGAGTCCCTGACGCCCATCTCAGTAAGCAATGCAACTTTTGATTCCTTGATGCTGACGCCTGCAACAACAAGAGGGCCGATTATAGAGCCGCGGCCTGCCTCGTCAACGCCGCCAACCAAAACGCCGTCGTGCAATGACCGCAAATTATTCACTATATGCTGCTGATTTACAGGGTATTTATTATCACTTGCGCTTGTAAAACAAGAATACGTGTTTCTGCTATAAATATCGCATCCATGCAGAGTTCTCTGGCGTGGCGGCGGAAGAAAAAGAAAAGAAAGATTTCGTCAGGACGGTGGAGGGCAGGACGACGTTTCTGGTCCCGCAATCGTCACTTACCGAAAGGGTCCCGCCCAAGACGCCTGCATTCTTTAACCCTGCTGCAAGGCTCAACCGCGACCTCTCGGTTCTGGCGTACAGGGCGTTTGCACCCTCTCTTACGCGCAAGACATTTGCCGACTCTTTCACCGGCATCGGCGCAAGGGCGCTCAGGGTCGCAGTCGAGGTGCCAGAGATAGAGAAGGTCTACGGGAACGACATCAACCCCGTCGCGATAGAGGCAGCCAGAAAAGCAGCCAAGATCAACTCTGTAGATAGCAAATGCCATTTTTCTATTGATGAAGTGTGCAAATTTCTCTTACACGGCGACAGCGAAGGTGAGCGCTTTGGCATAGTAGATCTGGATCCTTTTGGCACGCCGGCAAAGCACATCGACTGTGTGCTGCGGGCTGTTCTGGACGGCGGGCTGGTCTCCATAACTGCGACTGACACGGCAGTCCTCTGCGGTGTCTACCCCGAAGTCTGTCTGCGCCGCTACTACGGCAGGCCGCTCAACAACAGCTATGGTAACGAAACCGCTATCAGATTGCTCCTGTCGCTTATAGCGCTCACGGCCTCAAGACTTGAGCTGTCGATCAGGCCGCTGTTCGTCCACGCCGCGATGCACTATCTGCGCATCTACGCCTCAGTCTCGGTGAGCAGCAGCGAGGCAAACGACGTCTATGCCAGCATCGGCTACGTGATGCACTGCCTTCAGTGCGGCCACCGGTTCAAGACAGAAGAATACAACAACGCAAAAAAATGCGAGCTGTGCGGGAGCGTGATGCGAACCGGAGGGCAGCTGTGGACTGGGCCGTTCCACGACAGGGAATTTGTGAAAAAGATGATGCTTGAACAAAGCCCTGACAGGCAATCCAAAAAAGTGCTCGACGCCGCGGCCGAGGAAGAAAGTGGCATCCCGTATTACTTCAGGGCAGATGAAATCTCGGCCAAGCTCAGGACAAACCCTCATTCTGTGCAAAATATAATCGAAAGGCTGCAGTCGGCTGGATTTGTCGCGTCTAAGACTGTGCTCAACCCAAGTGCGTTCAAGACAGACGCAAGGATCGACCAGATTCTGGAAGCCTTGAAGTAAAAGAAAAGTAGTATTCAAATTTTTGTCTCAAGCCGCTTCATCTTGAGCATTGCAATACCTGTTGTCATTGCTGTTGCCATTAATGCGGCAAGAATTGACAAATTAAATTCTGGAACTACTACGATGTCAAATTATTGAACTTTTGTCCAAAGGGTAGCATATTATTATGATTAAACGACGACAAATTGTTTCTACCTACACTAAATGGGCATAGCTTCGACAGATTGGTCAACAAGGTCGCGCCACCGTTGATCCAGCGTCTGGTCGGGGTCGGTCTTGTCACCACTATCTACCTTCAGTTCAAGTGCATCAAGGTATACTGCATACGAATCAAGCGCCTGCATGTAAATGTCGTAACTCTCCTGCCATTCTTGAGCCGGCTGGTGGTTGTCAAGATCCCGGCGCATCTGCTCTATCTGAGACTTGGCAGAGGCGAGCTGTGCAGGCATGTCGCCGGCTACCGCAGTGTCATTGTTGTTCTTCCATTGCTCGAACCTAAGCTCGATGCTGGTGGCAAGGTCGTTGTGCCGGGCATAAACGTCCCCAATTACCTCGCTGTCGGTGCGCGGGGCGTCAATGAATCCGCCGGGGCTGCTCTGGGGTATGTACCATATGAGAAAGCTTGATCCGATAATTGCGGCAGCGATGCCGATAGTGAGCGCTATGCCTTTCTTGCTTGCCAAACCAGCATAGCTCTTTTGCGCCCTCCAATAAAAGGATAATCAAATACAACTAGCGCTAAAATAAATGGATGGATATATGGATAACGACCAATTCCGACATTATTATAGTAATATCCATAATTCTTGCTCTTTATGGACAAAGTTATACGCATCAAAAAGAAAATGAGGGTAGTAAGGCGATTTTATTTGCCATTAGTGTTGATGACGATCTTTCGTAATTTGCCATCAATATTTTCAAGTAACCGGTTCGTCTGTTCTAGCAACCTTACTATTGGCTCAAGATCGGTGTAACGTTGGTTAACTTGTTGATGGTTAGCCAACATCAAACACCTCTTTTGGATAGTAAAAATTTACAAAAGAAAATAATAAATTTTTTCTGACAATGCCAAACATGTAGTAGAACATTATCCTATAAAAATGATTTTTAACTTGCAATTCGGATCTAATGCTGTGGTTTTTTGGACTGGCAAGCTATATCAAGTAAATCCATAGTCGTCTATGATACGACGCGATAATCAAATATAGCCAAGTGATTCCAGTGGTGTTAATAAGAATGAGCTCTGGACAGGCACCGCCCAATATTGGCATGATAACGTATCGCGAGAACCTGACGCCGGATCTTGCAATAATCCGGATGCAGCCTGCAGATGGAAGCGCGGTGCCGGATTTCAAGGCCGGCCAATTCGTAGCGCTTGGGCTAAAGCTTGACGGCGACGACAAGATCACGTACAGGGCGTATTCGCTGTCCTCGCCGCCAGAAGAAAAAAGACATTTTGAATTCTACGTCAAGTGGGCGACAGAGCCAGTGATGGGCAAATTTACAAGCGCGCTTTTCAAGATGAGGGAAGGCGATCCGCTTTACTGGCGCAAGCCTGCCGGCGCATTTACCATTGAAGACAAAAAGGCAGACGGGACGCCGGACACCCGGCGCATCGTGCTGGTGGCCTCGGGCACCGGCCTTGCCCCGTTCATCAGCTATGTCCTGCACTTGAAAAGCAGCAGGTCAAAGAGGGAGGTCGTGTTGCTGCATGGGGCAAAATACGCGCAGGAGCTTGGCTACCGGGATATGCTTGAAAAGATGGCTGCCAGCGACCCTAACTTCAAGTACATGCCGACTGTGAGCAGGTCCGACCACCCACTCTCGCAAGGGTGGCGTGGTAACACTGGCCGGGTGGAGAAGCTGCTTGTCAGCAATGGCGGTGAGTCGCAGCTTGAAAAATTGGTGGGCGAAAAGGTGACGCCGGCAAACTCGTTCTTTTACATCTGCGGCTACCAGGGGACCATTGACTCTGTTGTTGCGCTCCTGAGCCCGCAGGGCTTTGTCACAAACAGAAACAAGCGCAAGGACGGGTCGTTTGATATAAAGATCGAAACGTACGGCTAGTAGCAGCAACCCTCATTATACTGTTCTTTTACAGAACATTCGTTGCCACAGTATGCCACGAGGACCACGCAGTACCAGGGTTCAATCATGGTAGACATTTGCGATCTCGACCTCATAGGGAGCAAGCTAGAGCAGAACGGCCTTGTAATCAACCTTACAAAAGAGTACTACCAGCAGCAGGTCATCGAGCAGCAGGAGGCACAGGAGCTACTCCAAAAGTGTGACATCGCAAACTTGGTGGGCGACAGGATAGTGAAGCAGGCTCTGGAAATGCGGCTTGCCAAAGAGATCAGCGTAAAGAGGATAGCTGGTGTGCCATTTTTGATGATCTACAAGTTCCAGCATAGGTAAAAAGGATAATAATGATAAGATGCACCTTTTTCATGTTGTCAGATCCTGACGAGCAGCTGCCAAGAGAGGAGAGGCAAAAGGCGATTGACAGGGCCGACAGGCGGCTGTCGCGCCGGGAGCGGGAGAGCAGACTGCTTGTCAAGCGTTCCGAAGATTACGAGGTTTTTGACAATGTCTTTGACGTGCCGACCCTCATGATCATCAATGACCTGAGAAGCGACGGCGTGATACAGCAGGTGAGAGGCTCGCTTGCAGCCGGCAAAGAGTCCAAGGTCTATACCGCCACTGCGCCCGACGGATCGCTTCGCATACTAAAGATATACCTCACAGTGAGTGCTGAGTTTAAAAAGCGCATGCAGTACATCGCCGGCGACCCGCGGTTCTCTGACATAAAGCGAGGGTCGCGCAGCCTGATAGCGGCGTGGGCCAGAAAGGAGTTTAAGAACATGCAGGCCGCGTACGCGGCCGGCGTGCGAGTCCCGGCACCAATAGCAGTGAAAAAGAACGTCCTTGTGATGGAGTTCGTAGGGGACAGCGAGGGCAACTCTGCGCCGCCGCTGGTAGAGTCCGAAGTCACGTCCAGTGACTACAAACAGGTGATCGAGCAAATGACTATGTTGTACCAAAAGGCAAGGCTGGTGCACGCCGACCTATCGGAGTACAATATCTTCAAAACCGACCGGGGAATAATGCTGTTTGACTTTGGCTCGGCGGTCGATATCCAACACCCAAATTCCAAACAATTTTTAGTCCGCGACGTGATGAATGTAAACAGGTTCTTTGAAAAGCGCGGGATCGAGGTTCTCGACACCGCGCTGGCAGTAGAAAAAATCCGAGGCGGAAACAAATAATGAGCTTCCAGCACACGATGAAGATCCCAAAAGACAGGATAGGTGCCATAATAGGCAAGGGCGGCAAGGTAAAGCAGCAGATTGAAAAGAGGTGCGGCGTTGAAATAGAGATCGACAGCGAAAGCGGCGATGCGACAATCTCCAGCACCAAGCCCGTGGAGCAGATGGAAGCTTTCCGGGCCGTCGAGGTGATATCCGCGATTTCAAGAGGCTTTTCGCCAGAGAGGGCGTACAGGCTCTTTGAAAACGATGAGATAATGTTCCAGCAGATGGACCTGCATGACTATGCCGGCAAGTCGCCAAACGCGCTTGAGCGCATCAAGGGCAGGATAATTGGCGAAGGAGGCAAGGCGCGCCGGATGATAGAGGAGCTGAGCGGCGCCTACATCTCTGTCTACGGTCACATGGTAGGCTTTATCGGTAACTTCAAGGAGGTCAAGCTTGCAAGCGACGCGATCACCCTGCTTGCAAAAGGCAGCATGCACAAGAGCGTCTACAACATGCTGCAGGATGCAAGGAGGAGGGACAAGATGGACAGGATGCGGCTGTGGGAAGACACCTACGACAACGACAAAGAGGAAATCAAACCTTCTGAATTTTGATTGTGAGCACGCCGTTTCGATACTTGTAGTCTGCTATGCCCATCTCCTGTGTTAGCTCCAGCGGGACATCCCTTGCAAAGTTCTGCCCTCCCTTGATGCGTAACAGGTCTCCTATCAGCCTGACGTTTATCTGGTCCTCGGGGCCGGGCACTTCTGCGACGAAAACCACCTCGTCGTTACCCTTTATCAGGTCGTAGACCCAGTCCTTCTGCTGCTCGATCTCTTTTGCCATCTTTCTCTCTTCAGACCTTGCCATCATCCTCACTTCGCGCACCCAGTAGATCATGAGGCCGGACGCAGCTGCCAGAAAGATAAAACCAAAGCCTCCCTGCGAGCGTGCAAGAAGCACGAACATTATCCCAATGAACAGTAACGCAATGAGCGGGACTATAAAGTCGACCGACCGGCTTGCGTACTTGGGCTTGTATCGAGCTATCGGTGATCACCTCGCGCCGGCATTTCTATAAATGTAAGTAGCACAGCAAGATTATAAATCCTTATACGCTCTGGCCGCCCCACCGCCTGAAAAGGCCGTGGTCGATGTTGAATTGGTCAAGGAGCTTGCCCACCACGTGGTTGATCAGGTCATCCATGGTCTTTGGCCTGTGGTAGAACCCCGGCATCGCTGGCAGGATAACCGCGCCGGCATCGGCAAGCTTGCTCATGTTTTCAAGGTGTATCTTTGACAGCGGAGCCTCCCTTGGCACCAGCACAAGCTTGCGCTGCTCCTTGATGCACACGCCTGCAGCCCTTGACACAAGGCTGTCGTCAAACGCGTTTGCGATGCTTGCCAAGGTCTTCATGCTGCAGGGGATGACAACCATGCCATCGGTCCTGAATGAGCCGCTTGACATGGGCGCGGCCATATTGTCGTCTTCGTAGCATTTGGTGGCAAGCGACCTGACATAGTCGGCTGTCTTGTCGGTCTCTATCTTGATGTTCTTGGCGCCCCACTCGCTCATGATGAGGTGCGTCTCGACCCTGAGCTCTCTGAGCACCTCAAGCGTCCTTATGCCATAAATGACTCCAGAGGCGCCGGTGATAGCCACTACTAGCCGCAACTGTGTGTGGATTATCTGCCTGTTCGCTATTTAAAATAATGGTGGTGGCAAGCATTTAATTACGAAAGGGCGCTTGTTCATGGGCGTTGCTGACGGTCTTTGGCACGGTGGCCCTTGACACCACTCGCACGCCATTTAGGACAGAGACCCGGATACTTGGAGGCGCAGCCACATTTGCTTCTCTATCTTCAAGCATGTTCGCGCAGACGTCAATAGTCGCAGTCGTGGGCTCGGACATGCCTGCCGACCACATCAGAGCGATCAGGTCAAAAGGCATCGACACAAAGGGCATCGTCACCGTGCAGGGCGGCAAGACGTTCCACTATGATTCTTCATTTGATTACGACTTGTCAAACAGGACTACCAACAAGACCGAGCTTGGAGTCATTGCAGGCTTTGACCCGGTGATCCCAGAAGAGTATGCAAAATCTGATTATGTCTATCTGGCAAATAACGACCCGAAGCAGAATATCAAGATTCTCCAACACTTCCAGAACCCCAAGCTGGTGGTGTGCGACACTATAGAGTTCTGGATAAACGGGAGCCGCGACGATGTGATCAAGATGGTGGGGATGGCAGACGGCGTAGTGATAAATGACAACGAGGCGCGGCTCTTGTGCAAGGAAGCCAACATCGCAAAGTGCGCCAAAAAGATAATGTCGTGGGGGTCGAAATTTGCGATCATCAAAAAGGGTGAGCACGGTGCCATCCTTTTCACAAGTGACAACCAGGTGTTCCCAGCAGCCGCCTTCTTCTTGGACGAGATAGTAGACCCGACAGGCGCCGGCGACTCGTTTGCCGGCGGATTTCTGGGCCACATTGCGCGCAGGAACAGGTCTGATTTTGCGACCATGAAGGAGGCAGTGATATATGGCAACGTCATGGGCTCGTTTGCAGTCGAGGACTTTGGAGTGAAGCGCCTGCTGTCTATAACAAAGGACGACGTCGAGGAGCGCTACAAAAAGTACCGCAACCTTGTGCAATTCTAACAAACATAGAATAAATAGTTGCCCGATTAACTACTGTCTGGCATATGGGCAGAACAGAGAAAAGGATCCTTGGCAAAAATGCAGCCAAGATAATCGAGATTCTAAAGAGCGCGTACTGCGACGAAATGCGCATCTTCCACTACTTTTGGTACGTGGGGATAAACATGGAAGGCATAGGCCTTGTGACGTACGCTGCCGCGCTCAAGACGCAGGCAACGGGCGAGCTGGCGCATGCAGAGCTGCTTGCAGACAGGATTGCAGAGCTTGGCGACTTGGCACCAAGCAACCCATCAGAATGGGCAAAGTATAGCACGATAGGTCTGCTTGACCCGGCAAAGCACCTTACGCTCCGGGCCGCGCTAGAGCGCGCGCTCCAGTTTGAAGGCAAGGCAGTCGAGAACTATAACAACTTGGCGAAAAAGGCGCTTACGCTGGGCGACTATGTCACGTACAACCTTGCAACCACGATATTGGCAGACGAGGTAAAGGACGAGCAGCACACAGAGGACATCCTCAAGTCGCTAGAAGTAAAATAGCATAGTATAGCACATGGCAGTCAACCTCTCAAACGTGGAACAGGCCATCGTTTCGGAGCTCAAGGTAAGCGAGGACGAGGCCAAGGCCTTCTTGGCAATAGTCAAGAAAGGCAAGATGGACGCAGCTAAACTATCAAGTGCGCTTGGCTGGAACGACGAGCAGCGCGCCCTTACGGCTGCCAAGTCGCTTGTGGGCAGGGGCATGGTCATCGAAATAACTGCGACAGAATTTGAGTCGCTTCACCCAAGGTTTGCAATAACAAACCGCTACCGGAGGTGCTGCGAAGAGGACGGCATTCCGTTCAAGAAGAACCTCAAAGTTGACAACATCGGGATCGTGCTTGAAAAGCCATACGAGGATGCAAGAACTAAATAGGTGGTACCCTGCAACAAGGATATCGCAATGACAACTTCAGACCCGACTGGTGGCGACAAGGTGGTCTACTTTGGAGTGATCAACATCAACGAGAACGGCAGGACTATGGGCTCGGTTGATGTCTGGCGCAGCCTGCTTACAAAGGAACTGTTCTGCGAGGAAAAGCGTCTGGGCATCGATCAGATCGTCGACTATATCGGCATGCCAAAGATAGAGAAGGACAAAAAGTGGGCAGTGGCGATAAGCAGGAACAGGAAAGGCCACTTGCGCTGGCGGCTGGTCAAGATGATAAAAGAGGGCAAGCTTGAATTCACTGACGCCGACGACAAGGCGATCGAGGTCAACGTCAAGGACTATAAAATAGCCGACCCTGAGTGGTGGAGCTTTTTGGTCGAAGAGAACGTGAACCGCAACATGGAAGTGGCGGACGGGCCAAAGAAATGATGCGAAAAGATGATGATGAAAATGAAATTCCGGTCACGGTATTTGTGAAAAGTGCCAGCGGAAGCGAGATAGCAAGCAAGCTGGCCGGGTATTTTGTGATAAAGGGTCAGGAATTTCGCTTTACTGCGATCGCGTTTGGCAGGATCGGAGGCCACAACGCAAGCGTCAAGATCGCCAAGACCACGCTGGACAAGATCGCCAAGATGGGCATCGACCCGGAGCAGTTGCAGCTGACTATTCAACGCAAGCTGATCGAAGGGGACATTATACTGCCAGAAGGCATCAAGCCGCCATCGTCGTCAGAGTAGGGCGCTTTCAAGCGCGCTGCCGCAGGCGCATTTCTTCCTTACAGCCGGGATCGCAGGCACCAGCTCTGCTATCAGTTTCTTTGTCTTTTCTACGTTCTTGGCAAGCGTCTCAATTATCTCGGCAGAGCTGACCGGCTTGTCGGCCCACACGTCATAGTCAGTCACAGTCGCTATCGACATGTAGCAGATTTCAGCCTCCCTTGCAAGGTTGACTTCGGGCACGAGCGTCATGCCTATGATGTCTGCCTTCATCACATCGCGGAAGAACTTTGACTCTGCCCTTGTGGAAAACCGTGGCCCCTCGATGCAGACGTACGTCGCCCTGTCGTGCATCGGGAATTTCAGCTTCTTCGTCTTGTCGATTGCGATGCTAGAGAGCTCGGGGCAGAACGGGTCTGCGACAGAAACGTGGCACACCTGCCCGCCGTCGTAGAACGTGTACTGTCTCTTCTTTGTAAAGTCGATAAACTGATCAGGGATTGCAATGTCGCCGGGTCTGTAGCTTTCCTGCAGGCTGCCAACGGCAGACGGTGCAATAATGCGCTTGACGCCAAGCTCCTTGAGAGTCCAGATGTTGGCCCTGCTGTTTATGCTGTGGGGAGGTATCCTGTGCCCCCTGCCATGGCGGGGGATGAAGGCGACCTTGACTCCTGCATACTCGCCGATCGTCACGAGGTCGGAGGGCTCGCCATAGGGCGTGTGCACCTTGATCTCGCGCTTGCTGCTAAAAAGCCCGGGGTCATAGACGCCCGTGCCACCAATGATCCCAATGTCCGCGCTATTCGCCATGGTAGGTCACTAGCGACTGGACCTTGTAGCCCATCTTGCGCAGCCTGTCTGCGCCGTGCAGGTCGGACAATTCGATAATGAACGCAAAGCCGGCCACCTTACCGCCAATCTCTTCTACCAGTTGCGCAGCGGCCACCGCTGTTCCGCCTGTTGCTATCAGGTCGTCTGCGATCAGCACGCTCTCGCCCTTGCTTATTGCGTTCTGCTGAAGCTCCATTACTGCGCTGCCATATTCAATGTCATAGGACTTTTTCAGGGTCTTGCCCGGCAGCTTGCCTGCCTTGCGGATCATCACCACGCCCTTGCCAAACTTTAGTGCAAGCGCGGTCGCCAGAACAAAACCTCTCGATTCGATGCCGGCCACTGCATCCACCTTTGCCTTGCCATAGGCGCGGTAAAACTCATCAATGATATAGTTGAGGGCATCGTTTCTCCTGAAGACAGGGTTGATGTCGCGGAACAGTATGCCGGGCTTTGGAAAATCAGGATAGCTTGCCACAATATCGCGCAGGTCGAACTGCTTGGCTTTGGTGGTCCCCACGACTGTAAAGCCATATTCTGGCTGTAAAAAAGATTACGAAGCTACGCATACACGCTTATACGGCCGTGCTGCGAAATAATGTAGGTAGCAGCAGTGCCGACAGAACAGCAATTGCAGTTCAGAGAGAGAATAGCAAACCTAAAGGACTTTAATGAGGCGTTTGAGCTGGTCAAGTCAGTCGTCCTGCAAAAGTTCAGGATGCACAGGGCGGGGCTGAGCCTGATACTGCAAATGATGCCGAGCAACCTTGGCGCGTACCACATGCTGGGCTCTAACGCCATAGTGATGAACAGCTACCTCCTGGCTGCTGTCAAAAAGATCGCTTGCTCGACTGAAGAGTACAACTCGTACATGTTCATGGTGCTTGCCCACGAATACCTCCACAGCCTTGGAATAGTCGATGAAAACACCGTCCGGCAGATGACCTTTGAGCTCTGCAAATGGATGCTTGGCGACGACCACACGGCTACAAAAATGGCAAAAGAAGACCCCTCGACCATATACCCTGAGCTCAGATCGCTTGTGCAGTCGCAGTTCAGCAGTGACTTTCAGGTTGTCAGGAACTTTGATAGGAGCAACCAGACGTACATACAGTAGTCAGATCTTGTAAAAAGTGTAGAAAATGACACTAGTTTTTTACTAGCTCGTATCTAAGAAAATATAAATAACATTCGGGCAGTAGTACTTTCACAGATGCCAATAAAGAACGGGGCGGAGTACATCCAGAGCCTCAGGGGCAGAAAGCTCAAAGTCTACCTTTTTGGAGAGCTCGTAAAAGAGCCAGTTGACCATCCGATGATCAGGCCTTCGATAAACGCGGTCGCAGAGACTTATGACCTTGCTGTCGAAGAGCCCGAGCTTGCGTCAGCCAAGTCTTCGCTGAGCGGCATTCAGGTCAACAGGTTCTTACACATTGCAGAGAGCGCGCAGGATCTGGTCAACCAGAACAGGATGCAGAGGAAGCTTGGCCAGCTCACAGGCACATGCTTCCAGCGCTGCGTAGGCATGGACGCCCTCAACTCGTTATATTCAACGACTTTTGAAATTGACCAAAAGCATGGCACGCAGTATCACAAGCGCCTGATAGAATTCATCAAGATGGTCCAGCGCGAAAACCTGGTGATCGGCGGCGCCATGACGGACGTCAAGGGCGACCGCAGCCTGTCGCCGTCCCAGCAGGAGGACCCGGACATGTTTGTACACATTACAAAGCGTGACAGCAAGGGCGTCTACATCACTGGCGCCAAGGCTCACCAGACAGGGTGCATCAATTCGCATTGGATAATCGTTATGCCAACCATGAGGCTAAAGGCCGAGGATAAGGACTATGCCATAGTCGGCGCAATCCCTGTCGACGCGCCCGGCATAACCTACATCTATGGCAGGCAGTCGTGCGACACAAGGAGCATGGAGGGCGGCGAAATCGACGCCGGCAACGTGATGTATTCCGGCCAAGAGGCCATGGTGATTTTCAAGGACGTGTTCATTCCAAACGAGCTGATATTCATGGATGGCGAATACGAATTTGCCTCCATGCTGGTAGAGCGCTTTACATGCTACCACAGGCGCAGCTATGTATGCAAGACCGGCCTTGGCGACGTCTTGATAGGCGCGGCGGCGGCGATTGCCGACTATAACGGCGTTGCAAACGCTTCGCACATCAAGGACAAGCTGGTCGAGATGACCTACCTGAACGAAGCGATATTTGGCGCAGGGATCGCGTCTTCGTACATGGCCCACAAGACTGCGTCCGGCAACTGGCAGAACGACGACATGCTGGCAAACGTCTGCAAGCACAGCGTCACTCGATTCCCGTACGAAATTGGCCGGATGGCGCAGGACATTGCTGGCGGCCTCATGGTCACGATGCCGTCAGAGAAAGAGTTCCGCAGCCCAGAGACGGGACCTCTTCTTGAAAAATACCTGAAGGGAAGGAAGGGAGTCTCGACAGAAAACAGGATGAGGATCCTGAGGCTGATTGAAAACATGACGCTTGGCCGGAACGCCGTAGGATACCTAACAGAGTCGATGCACGGCGCAGGGTCGCCGCAGGCGCAGAGGATCCAGATCGCCCGGCAGATGCAGCTCGAGTACAAGAAAAAAGCCGCCAAAAAGCTTGCAAACGTCAAGGAAGGCGAAGCAGCAGAGACAGCACCCGAGCAATCAGATTACTTTGACAAGATATTTGGCACCAAAGACAAGAAGAAAGTCAAGTAGCCCTATCTAAAATCGCTAGCGATATCCTGCCATTACTTTTGATTAATCTTCTAGTCAACTTGTCTTCAAAAAGGGTTATTTATCGGTTCATCGATAGTTAGTAATAACTGACTTTGGGGTTATGCTGATTGAAATTAAATGAAGCTCAAATTGAAGATCTCACAGGCAAAGTTTTTCGCACCATAATTAGTAACGGCAAGGATGGCATACTACAGTCCGAGCTGTGGAAGGAGCTTGACCTGACAAGCCGCGACGGCTCTCGCGTGGCCATCCGCCTTGAAAGGCGCTCGCTGATAAGGCGCGAAAAAATCCTTGAAAGCGGCCGGTGGACCTACAAGCTTTTTGCGGTCAAGCTGCCGGTTGACACAACGAGCATCGAACAAGCGCCCTGTTTGACGTGCCCTGTCGAGCACATGTGTTCTCTTGATGGCTCGTACAGCCCGACGAGCTGCAATTTGATTGAAGACTGGCTCATCAATTCTCTTGACAGCAGTAACAACAATTCAAACCAGAAACTGCCAAAGCCTCCTGCTAAAAAATGAGACTTATTGATGCGCGCAGGGACCAGTATCGCCGGCTGGCAAAAGATCAAGGGTACCGTGCAAGATCGGCCTACAAATTACTGCAGCTGAACAGTTCTTACCGCATTCTCAAAAAGGGCAGCAAGGTAGTGGATCTGGGCTGCGCCCCCGGAGGCTGGCTGCAGGTGGCTACAAAAGAGGTGGGACAGGCGGGCAAGGTCGTCGGCATCGACCTCAAGCCTGTTGAGCCGGTCCTAGGTGCAACGGTGCTTGAGGGCAGCATCGAGGACCCTGCCATGCTTGAAAAGATCGCCGGCATTCTTGATGGCGGCAAGGCCGACGTCGTCCTCTCTGACTTGGCGCCAAACGTGAGCGGCGTGTGGGACGTTGACCACGCCCGGCAGATCTCGCTCTCTACAATCGCTCTGGGCTTTGCACGGCAGATCTTGAGGGCCGGCGGAAGCGCCGTGTTCAAGGTGTTTGAGGGGGATATGCTAAACGAGTTCAGGGCCGAATTGAAGAAGAGCTTTGGCCGGGTGTTCCTAAGCAAGCCCTCTGCAAGCAGGCAGGAAAGCAGCGAGCTTTACATAGTCTGCCTCGACTTTAAGCAGTAACTTCAAGACGCATGCTTGTTTTAAAAGATTATTTCAATAAACCAAATAACCCTAGATCAAAGTTGATTAAATTAATTAACCTGTAAACAATTCTGTAAACTACTGACAGCCAACAAGATGCCGCACTCTGATTTTGATAAAAGCAGCCCGGCGGGAGCCAAAAGTACAAGCCCCTCAAGAGAGGCTGCGCACAGCAAGATTCTCGTGCTCTGTATAGACAGGGATGACGACATTGGCTCAAAGGGCGGCATCGAAACGCCGATCGTTGGCCGCGATGCATGTATCAACGCCGGCACGAGGCTCGCTATCGAGGACCCAGAGGACGCGGACTCGAACGCGATTTTTGGCGCAGTCAAGACATATGAGGAGCTTGTGAGCAAGGGTTATACTGCCGAGGTCGCGGTAGTGGCTGGCAAGTTCAACAGGGGCGTCGAGGCTGATGAGAAGATCAGCCTTGAGGTGAAAAGCATCCTCGAGAAATACCATGCCGATGGCGCAGTCATTGTATCAGACGGGGAGGACGACGAGACAGTTCTTCCCATAATCCAGTCAAGAGTGCCGGTGATCTCGGTCCAGCGCGTCATAATTCGCCACAGCAGAAGCGTCGAGTATTCGTATGCAGTGCTGGGCAGGTACCTAAAGATGCTCGTTTACGATTCGCAGTATTCAAAGTTCTTCCTTGGCGTGCCCGGGGTTCTTTTGGCAGCAGGCGCGCTGGCGGTCATTTTCGACGCCGGCAAGTGGATCACCGCCATCATATTGGCGATCCTCGGCGGCGCGTTCATTGTCAGAGCATTTGACATCGACAAGACGCTGAGCTCGTTTGGCAGGCTGACGCCCACTTCTTTCATCAAGATATTCTCTGTCATAGCCGGCGTCCTCATCATACTGGCATCCTTTGCAAACGGCCTCTCAAGCATACCGATGGATATGCTCAGGCCGGACATGAGCGCGCTCGACATCCTCTCAAACAGGACCATCGTAGGCAGCTTTGCAACCGGGACGATAACGCTCCTGTGGATAGGCATCGCCACGATCCTCGGCGGCATCCTGCTCAGCAACTGGTTCAGGGGAAGCACTAGGACAATGTCAGATATCCTCCGCCTGGCCGTGCTGGCGCTGCTCTACATACCAGTGCTTCAGTTCACGGCCGTGCTCACAGAGGGCACAAGCCCGTTCACGCTGATCTCGTCGCTACTGATAGGGCTCGCAGTGTCGCTTGTAGCCGCAACGTTCCTCTACCAGTACTTCAGGAACAAAAAGGGCGGAAGCGAAGTTCTGAAACACTAATGTTAATGTAAAGGTGCCTGCAAACAAGAGGGTATGCCACAGCACGGCGACTATGACCAACAGCAGCACAAGTGGTTTTGCAGATACTGGATGACGCAGGAAGAATGGCTCGACGTACACGACTATGCGCCGTCTACGCTACAGCAGCAAGAAGAAGAGGAGCAGCGGCCAGAAGAAAAAGAAGAAGCTGATGACGAAGAGTGAGCCTGCAAAAAACTTACAAATAACCAGCTCAATTCCAAATTATTGGTAGACGAGCGGTCCGCCGGCGCGGTAATGTTCTACATGGAAGGCACAGCGGAGCCGGAATACCTGCTTTTGCACTACACTGCAGGCCACTGGGATTTTCCAAAAGGCAATATTGAGGCAGGCGAGAGCGAAAAGCAGGCCGCCATCCGAGAGATCAGGGAGGAGACCGGCATCACCGATGTCGAATTCCTTGATAGCTTCCGCATGAAAATCGAATACAAGTATCGGCACGGCAGGAGGCTCGTCCAGAAGGAGGTCGTATTGTTCCTTGCTCAGACGCGCACGCGCCAAGTGACGATTTCGCACGAGCACATCGGCTTTGCATGGAAAAAATTTGACGACGCCATACAGCAGCTGACTTATCGCAACGCCAAGAACCTGCTATTGGCCGCCAAGGAGTACTTGCAGCAGCGGTCACTTGCGTACAGATAATAAAATTCTACTCTGGATTTCCTTTGCTACTTTGGCCGGCTGTGCGGCCTCCACTATCGACCTTCCAATTATCAAATAGTCGGCTCCGCTCCTGATTGCCTGCTCTGCGTCGCCGCCCTGCGCCCCTATCCCTGGCGAATACACTGGCAACTGCTGCTTTGCTACCTGCCTTAAAATATCAAGCTGGGTTGCGCCCACGACAATGCCGTCGGCTCCCGCTCCTGTTGCCCTTTCAAGAAATTCACTGTACAGACCCCTCCCGCCGACCTCGAGCCCAAAGCCCTCCTTTGCGCCTGGGTGACTCATATAGACCAGTGCAATGACGCCGGCACCTGCCTTGTGCGCCTTTTGCACAAGCGCCGCCAGCCCTCCCTTGCCGATAAAGGGATTTGCTATGACGGCGTCAAAGCCCATCCTTGTCAGATGATCGATAGCGACTTCGTTCGTGTTTTCAATGTCGTTCAGCTTGATGTCTGCAATCGACTGCAGGCCATAGGAATGCACAAGCTTGTTTATCCGCGATATTTCAGATGCAGATAGCGGAAGGATAAGGTGGAAATTCATCTTGACTGCGCAAATATGTTGTCCTACTGCGCGGATAGTTTTTGCCGCAAATGCCGGCAGGTTGCGTTTGCTTGTCGGCAGGTCAAGCGCTAGCACTATCGGGCTCTTCTTGGCATCGGCGGCTCTTGCGATCCTTTCACGAAATGGCTCCCTGCTGTTACTCATAGGTCTTTACCAGCGGGTGGTCCGCTGCAAGCCTTATCACCTTGAGATAGACATAACCATGCTCGTCAAGCCTTACCGAGAAGACCGGCTGCTCGACCCTCTGGCTCGAGTAGCGTAGGAATGGCTCCTTTGGCTCCTCGGCCAGCGTGACGTAGTAAAAGTATGATACGGTTTCATTGTCGTTTACACTCATTGTGGTGCCAAGGATCACCTTGCCCCCGCGCTCTTTGAACAGGAACAGTGGCAGCGGAGGCTCGTCATAGATAGTCTTGTAGGCGGCGACCTTGGCAAGGCTCGACAAATCTTTTAGCTTTATGACGGTGTAGCCTGATTTTTTCTCGACCCTTGCTGACCTTGCAAGCGCGCTGGGGAACTTTTCCACCTTCAGGATGGGCGAGTAGACAAAGGTAGGGTTGTCCACAGAGCTGGCAAGCAGCACCTCTTCAACCCCGTTGCTCACGCGGTAGGCAAGGTACTGGCCATCCTTTGAATCGCTCTCTGCATAATAGATGACCGGTCTGCCGTTGATGATATCAGTCTGGGCCGCCAGCACGTCGCGCTTGTTGAACCGGAGCGAGAATGCCGGCATTGGCGTCCGCTCGAGCGCGCATACCAGCCTGCCAAAGTCTTTCAGACCTGCCAGCGCAATGTAGCATGGGGCTTTGAGCGGCAAATCGCAATATTGTTAATACCTACGGTATTAAAGTCATTGCAATTTGGATAGGCTGAGTGAGCTCGTGGAAAGGGCCAAGGCAATTGTTGCCATCGACCCTCCTGACAGGGCATCCATGTGGCGGGCCTACGTTGCTCTCGAGTATGCCGTCATGGACTTGAAGCTGCGCTACAATCTGGAAGGAGAGGTCCCATCGCCACCAAAGTCTGCAAAAAAGGCGATCGACATCGCAGAAGCAAGGTCGATGCTTGGGAGGATAGACCTGTCATCATCAGATAGAAAAAAGCTGCTGCGCGACCTGCGATCGTGCAGGGACGTTGTAAAGGCTCTTGTCGCAAGCTATAGCCGGCGGTCGATCACGTCGTAGAGTTCGGGGCCCGTGCCAATGAGGGTCACCTTCAGGCCCGTTTCCCCTTCAATGTTCTCGATGAACTTTTTCGCCTCCGCAGGCAGCTTGGCATAATCGCGCACGCTGGCGCACTGCGGGTACAGCACGTCCATCTTGGTCACAGCTAGCTGTGTCGCACTGTTGATTCTGATCGCCTTTTTGGCAAGATCCATGTCAAAGGGGGACGCCCTCCTCTGTCTGCCGGTGACGCTGCCAAACTCTAGCCAGCCGCGCTTTTTAGCTTCGTCTTCGCTCAACTCATTCTGGAGTGGTCCGCCGCCTACGCGGGTGACGTAGGCCTTGAACACAACAAGCACGTCGTCAACCCTTTTCGGCCCTATGCCAATATCGGAGCAGATGCCAGACGCAGTCACGTCCTTTGAAGTGACGTAAGGGTATCCGCCGTGGAACAGCGACAGGTACGTGCCCTGCGTGCCTTCAACCAGCACGTTTTCGTTGTTTTCAAGGGCACAGTTGACGGAATTGCTGACGTCTTCAATGTAAAGCGATAATTCCGGGATGTCTTTGGCCAACTTGAGCGTACGGAGCGCCCTGTCCGCGTTTGCCGGGCCGGTCCCCGTGCCAGTAGTGCCTACCTTGCTCTTGAGGTGATCCTCTCCTTTGTCCCGGTCAATATGCGCCTGCTCGATGATGCCGCACTGGGCGTCAACAAAAGTCCTGTCGTCTGACTGGAACATCGCAATCTCTTTTAGCAGCACCTGTGGGTTGACGAGCACGCCTGCGCCGATCAGGAGCCTTGTCGTCGGGTTGAGCGCGGCGCTTGGCAGCATGCGCACTTTGTATTCCTTGCCTTCAAAAGTGAACGTGTGGCCGGCGTTCGGGCCAACCCCTCCCCTGACTGCAATCGAAGGGTTGTCCTTTCTTGCCAGATACGCGATAATCTTGCCCTTTCCCTCATCGCCATAAAATCCGCCGACTGTCACAAGACACGGCATATACGGGTTCTCTCACATTTTGAGGTTATTTAATCCATCCTGGTTCTGTTAACTCTTCAGCTTTCGCCTAAAAGTCAACTTGCTTGCATCTAGCTTCACACCCTGATCCAGCAGAGGCAGTTATATCTTCGATAGAGCCGCCATCATCATCCTTATCAATTAAATTTCCCTCCTGTCGCAGTGGTGTGCGTGAGCAGCACCAACAACAACGTCGCCAGCAACATCATACAGATACTTGCGAACCTGCCAGACTTTTTGCGCAAGCCCATGCTCCAGAACAGGCTCAAGGAATTCTATGCGATGAGCGATGAGGACAGGCGCGAAACAATAACCATGGCTCTTTCCGGGGCTCCGATGATAGACCCGAACAAACTGTCGGTGCTCTTCCGGACGTGGCTTGAAGTATTGTCTGAATTTGATGCGGAAAAGAGGGTGATAATGTTCCAGACCTACTGCCGGCAGATCTTGGCAAATGCGCGCCAGATTGAAAAGCTCGACTTCAAGTTGTTGACTGCTACGTTCCTGTCGCTTGACCAAAAGCAGCGCGAGCGCCTTACAGATTCGCTGCAAGAAGTTTTGTTTTCGTTCCCGAACAGGAACGAAATACTAAAGCTGGTGCCTGAGGACTCGCTAAAAGCTATTGGGCTCAAATAATGATGATCATCAGTGGTGGTGGCCGTGATGACTTTCTGGGTTGTCTGGTTTTTTCTCGATCTCGCCAATGCCCTTTTCAAGCCCAAAGAACGCGCGCTCGTATTTGCGCAGGACTTTTCTGTGCTCTGGAAGGGACATGTCAAGCCTCATTTCGTTCATTACCATGACTGCATAAGTGGTCCACTCTTTCCAGCATGCAGCGCATGCAGGGTACTTGTCGGCCACCGGGTCGTCAACGATCTCTTCAATGATCTTGCCGCATTTTGCGCAGGTCTTGCTCATCTACACAATGTTGATGCGCGCAGGATATTATAAGTTGTCGAGGCGATGAAAAAACCGCCAATTATTTGGCATCATCGCAGATTGTATGAAAAATATGGAAATTTGCAATATATCATAAAAATAAAATTTTATGATAAGCATTATATGTTATTGATTGTCTAGTGAGCATGTGAGAGCTTTACTACTACTTGCTACAGCTCCAATCGTCCTGCTCTTTATAGTAACGACCAACGCTTATGCCGTGCAGTTTTCCTTCAACACTTCGACAGGCGAGCCCTTGGGGCAACTTGACTTTAGGCTGCCTGCCGTACTGATAGCGCTTGCTTCTGCAATAGGCGCGCTTTTGATAATCAATGAAAGGAAAAAGACCAAGGGAATCTGGTTTTCAAACAGCGAGCGGCTAAAATAACGGCTTTTTCATGTTCGAGCCGCATCTGCCGCACCTTGCGCCCTTGACTTCGGCGCCGCATGACAGGCAGACGTATTTCAGCTTGCCGCCGAAACCACCGCCTCCGCCATATCCTCCACCGGCTGTTTCGTTGCCAAAGCCAAGCGACCTGAGCGCTCCAAGCTGCTTTCTCCTGATGTAGAATATTATGCCTATCATCACGGCTATGTTGACAGCTAGGCCTATCAAAAAGCCGAAAAAGTATGCGAACACTAGTCCCGCTCCCAGACTTGCGCCAATCACAAGCAGCTGTCGTTTTAACACCGGCCTCAGGGTGCTGTCCATGGGTTATATTGCAACCTCTTGGCTTATGAACATACTGTATCTTTTATCGTTAGCTAGGAAGCAAAATGTAATTTTCCATCATTTGAAAGGAGTTCGCCCTAAGGAAGAGGTCGGGAATATCCGACTGCATCTACAATCCCAAACCTGATGCAACCAAGTAATTCTATTTGTAGTCTGAAAGGATGTCGCGGTACCGCGAGTCCTTGTATGCGATGTACTTGACGTACTCACCATAGGTCATATCAAAGGAGCAGTTTCCGCACTTGACAAAGGTAAAGTCGTCTGCCATCTCTGCAACACCCTTGCAGTCGGGACAGCGGACCTTCACACGCGAATTTGGCCGTCAAAAGTATAATAAGGTTATGGGACAAGCGCATATGATATGTCTAGAATTTTAGAGGATGGATCTGGAAATAGGCTCAGGTCCTGTCAAGTTTTCCTTGACTTCTTGGCATCGACTGAGAGGATTGGCCTCAGTCAGACGTTCCCCTTCATCGCTTCACCTGTCAAGCCTTTTGCACGACGGAACGCATCACCGCGCTTCACCGCCTTCACAGCTCGAGCTTGACTTATTGCCAAATGGTTTTATGCTGGTCAGGCAACCATCCAACCCGCCCACAGCAGACTACTTGGCATAAGGTATTTCACCTCCGTCCTCTGCCTTGTGCGCAGTCCTCATCGATTGATGGCTTCTAAAGAATTGTTTGATTAAAGCCGCCGAATTGAAAAACTAATAGCGCAAATAGAGTTAAAAATTGGGCGACTCTCCAGAACCCTGTTGGTGGAGATTCTATTCTTCGAGCTGCCAATGAACCTGCTTGGGCTTGGAATCTCGGCATTTATCGGCAGGTTCGCCTACTCGGGCTATGCCGCGGTCGCAAGTCCGAACCTGCTGCGCCTCACCTTTGCGTTTGTATCGATAGCCATAGGGTTTGCAATACTTGCCGCTGGGCTCCTTGCTGGCGAGTATTCCCGGGCCGTAACGACTGCCGGGCTGGCGGCGCAGGCGCTTGGCTACTTTTTCATCGCCTTCTCCCATAGCCTCAAGAGCTTTGATTTTGCCCCTCCCCGACACTTCCTCCTTGTGCCTCTCGCAGTCACGGGTTTTGTGATACCAGGCAATTCAATAGAACATCTTGTTAGGTCAATTTCTTTTATACTATTAGTATATGTGTCAATCGAAACAATGGCATCGTATATGCAGAGCAGGAGGACCAACACCCTAATGATAGGTTCAGGTCTCGGTCTGCTGGCAGCAGCAGAACTCTTATCATGGTACAATTTTATCTATCCCGGCTCATTCTACATTGCGGCGCTCTCGATCAAGGTTGCCGGGTTTGCGCTCATGTTTATCCCGTTCTCAAAGTTTGGGATGGCAAGCGGCCTTGGGAGGATGAATTCTCAAATTGGCAGCGGGCTATAGGACTCACGTCAGCATAATAGCGGATATACTGTCCACAGCAAAGCAGTACAGCTACGAGGGGTACGACAGCGGCGCGACTGTCACGCATCTGATACGCAAGGCAAACGTTCCCTACCAAAGGCTGAGCTCAATAGTGTCTACCCTCACACAGTCCGGCCTGCTGTACGAGAATTCTGCAAAATACAAGATAAGCGAAAAAGGAATCGAGTTTCTAAAGGCGTACAGCGAGTTCAAGGAGTTTGCCGAGAGCTTTGGTCTGAAGATCTAGCTACTATTACTCGTCTCCCTCGTCTTCGTCCCCAAACTCGTCTTCGTCCTCGTCGTCAAACTCTTCTTCTTCCTCAAAATCATCGTCGTCGGACATTTATCTCTGACATTAACCGACTGAGACGCTCGTTATAAGTTTTGCCGGCTAGTGGGCCTGCGCTGTCTTTCGCTTGCCCGCCTTTTGCCCGACTGTTATTATGCAAGGGCAAATCCCAACTGTGCACCGCCTTGTTTCGCCACCATTGGGCAGCCTGGACACCACCTCTGAGTGCAGTTCTCGGAAGTGGAGGCACTTGCTGCATAGCGGATCGCTGTATGGCAACCGTCGATTATTGGGCGTGCTTTAGTATTAAGATAACCCAGTCAGCTTTTTATAGCTAGGAAATAAATCTCATGCAGCATATGGGCCGGGTGGACAAGGGCGTCAACTGCAGCGTCGCTGGCTGCGTGAATCAGGCCGAGCGCTCGATGAGCGGGACCAAGGCAAGCATGGCTCCGGACCTCGGGCTTGGCGGAAGCAAGCGGGTTTACCTCTGCAGGGATCACTACAAGGAATGGAAAAAGCTTACAAAGGAAGACAGGGACAACGAAAGGGCCAGATGGGCTTAAATTAGATATGCTTGCGTGATTGGGATAGGATATATTATGCGACTGCTGCAGCTCCATTCCGATTTTATCGAGTACGAGCCGATTGAAAAGGAGATCAGAGACGCGGAAGACATTACATCCAAGTCGAAGGTAAGGCTCGAAGATCTGGTGGTGGCCTTTGTCGCAGTGGAGAATGGGGACGACGAAAGCATCGCCAAGGCGGCAGTCGACGAAATAAAAAAGTACCTTGATACGGTCAAGAGCGGCCGGCTCTTGGTTTACCCTTACGCCCACCTGAGCTCTGACCTTGCGCCGCCAGGCGTGGCAGCCGGCATCATAAAATCAGTTGAAAGTTTTGCTAAAGGATCGTCGATAGGTCAGGTATACCGCGCGCCATTTGGATGGACAAAGTCGTTCAACATCAAGGTCAAGGGTCATCCGCTTGCAGAAAATGCCAAAGAGATAAGCAGGCAGGCAGATCACGAGCACGTCGGCCACTCGCATGGCGAAAAAGAGTCGACCGCCCTCAAGGCTGAAGAAAAGCTGCAGTCGTTCTGGTTCATCCTGCAGCCGGGCGGAACGATGACGCCGATGAGCGAGTACAGGTTCAAAAAGCAGGACCAGAACCTGCAGGTACTAGCAAACTATGAGATGGCCAAGAAAAGGACGGTGGATGAACAGCCAGCGCACGTCAGGCTGATGAAAAAATTAGCGATAGCAGATTACGAGCCGGCGTCAGACGCAGGCAACATGCGCTACTACCCAAAGGGCAGGCTCATGAAGTCGCTTATAGAGCAGTACGTAACAAGGCGAGTGATGGAGTACGGCGGGATCGAGGTCGAGACCCCCATAATGTACGACACAAAGCACCCCTCGATGGAGAGCTATTTCAACAGGTTCCCTGCAAGGCAGTACAACATCACGTCTGACAGCAAGCAGCTGTTCCTGCGCTTTGCGGCCTGCTTTGGCCAGTTTCTTATGGCCAAGGACTTTAACATATCGTACAAGCACCTGCCAGTGAAACTGTACGAGCTGACACGCTATTCGTTCAGGCGCGAAAAGAGCGGCGAACTGGTAGGCCTGCGCAGGCTGCGCGCCTTCACAATGCCGGACTGCCACGCTCTCTGCCGCGACTTGGATCAGGCAAAGCAAGAGTTCCGCAAGCGCTTTGAGCTCTCAATAAGCGTCCTTCAAGCGCTGGGGCTGTCGACTGAAGACGTGGAAATGGCAATCAGGTTCACCGAAGATTTCTACAACGAGAACAAGGAGTTCATCACCGAGCTTATCGACAGGTTTGGTAAGCCTGTCATAGCAGAGATGTGGAAGGAGCGCTTCTTTTACTTCACGCTCAAGTGGGAGTTCAACTATGTCGACGGCCTTGGAAAAGCGTCCGCACTTTCAACCGACCAGATAGACGTAGAGAACGGCAAGCGCTATAACATCGAGTTCGTCGAGGAGGACGGCAGCAAAAAGAACCCAATAATATTGCACAATTCGCCTTCAGGCGCAGTCGAGCGCGTAATGTACGCGCTGCTTGAAAAGGCGGCCAACGTATCCAAGGCTGGCGGCATCCCGTCGTTCCCACTCTGGCTGTCGCACACACAGGTCCGCGTAATCCCGGTTGGCAAGGAGCACACCGAATACTGTGAAAAGGTGCTTGCCGAGCTCTCTGCAAACCAGATCAGGGCAGACATTGACGACAGGGACGAGACGGTGGGCAAAAAGATACGCGAATCAGAGACAGAGTGGATACGCTACACCGTGGTCATTGGCGACAAGGAGATCAGCGCCGGCAAGCTTGTTGTCAGGGACAGGAACGAGGGCAAGCAGCGCGAAATGACCTTGCAGGAGCTAGTAGACGAAGTAAAGGCGCAGACAAAGGACAAGCCCTACCTTCCGTTGAACCTGCCGACGCACCTGTCGACAAGGCCCCAGATCATGGTCTAATGTTGCAATTTATCTGCTAAATTGTTCTCTAACAATAATATAGCAGATCAAATAAGACTTGGACATTTGCTGAAATACCAATCCCTTATGCGATCTTTAATGATGTTGCTCTTACTAGTCAGTATCGCTGACATTACATTTGGCAGACTATTTACGCAATCGTTTGCTCAAGGTGATGATGATGTTATTAGTTCAGCACCTACGATCAAACAATACACAATTGGAGTATACCTGATCAACGTAGGCAAAATCGACATGCAAATTGGATCTTACGATCTTGATTTTTACTACTGGTTGGCCTCAGATGATAAGGAGGTCGACTTTGTTCAAAACCCGCCCAAAGTCGACTTTATGAATGCTCTGAATGCAAGAATTGAGCCTTCCCGCATCGAGCCAAACTACTACGAAGCTCGGGTCAAAGGAACATTTCTGAAGAATATGGATTTTCGCAACTATCCATTTGACAAACAAGAAGTGACAGTTGAGATAGAGGGTTTTGAAACGATTGAAAATTTGACATTTGTCCCAGATACCGCGGCAAGTGGATTTGATAGCTTGGTCAACGTTCCTGGTTGGACACTTGGTACAAGCAGGTCAGAAGTAATTATTCATGACTATCCGGATGGCTCTTATGCCAGATATATATTCACCTTTACTATAGAGCGTGCACCGCTGTCCTCATTCCTAAAGACCATATTTCCGATAATCAGTACTTGGCAATAACGAGTTTGTGAGCAGCTTTTTAGTCGATTGTTGAAGGGCGTCCCTGGCAACAGCTAAAGCTGCCACCAGAGACGCATGGTTTGTGAGAACCCTGCCAATCCAGTGCGGTACATTTACCCAAGAACCTACCGACAAACATTTTTTGACACATGAGAGAGTACTTGGTAATGCAGTAAACGTACTGCTGCCAGTCTTCAGGCCAGCCGATTTCAGAAAAAGGCGGTATTCAGTAGTCGATATAGCAAATTCTGTGGTCTATGCCTGTACCGGTGGGACATCCATAACACAAGCCTGCTGTACTCTGGCCAGCACCCCGTCCAGGAGGGATGTCCAGTACCACGTGTCCAAGATTGACATTTCGTGGATTCAGTCGGCCGCCAACAGGCTGCTGCAGAAAAGGGTGGCGGAGACCCTGCACAATCGAGCTGTCGACATAGCCATCGACATGACAGACGTTCCCTACCACGGCGAGCCTGAGAATGAGGGGGATGTCAGACGCGGCAGGGCCAGGAGCGGCACGACCCACTTTTTCACGTACGCCAGCGCCTACGTGATGCTCCATGGAAGGAGGTTCACCTTGGCCACCAGGTACATCCGGGAGGGGGAAGCACTGGTTGGAGTAGTCAGGTACCTGCTTGCAGAGGTACAGAAGGCGAGCATCGTGATAAAATGCCTGTTCCTTGACAAGGGGTTCTTTACAGCAGCTGTAATGAGCTACCTCAATTCCATGCGTATCCCGTACATCATAGCCGCTTTTCCAAGAGGCAGGAAAGGCGGCACGTTATCCAGACTGACCCGGAAAAGAAGGGATAGTTTCGTCGTACCGGACTGCGAAATGACAGATTCTGCCACCGGCGAGAAATGCACATTCAGGCTGTATGCCGTTGCCAAATACCGGAAGAAAAGGTACAGGAAGAAACGCGGCGTCCAGTACATGTACTATGCCGCAGGCCTTGTCAATATCCCGGTAGGGCGGATGTTTGACGAGTACCGGAGGAGATTTGGCATAGAATCGTCATACAGGGCGATGGGAAAGAGCAGGGCCAGGACGTCATCCAGGAGTCCAGCACTGCGCTTCCTCTATGTTCTGGCATCGCTTGTTATACAGAATGAGTGGGTGTACATCAAGTGGCAGTACCTCAGCAAGGCGACGCGCGGAAGGTACGGGAGAAGATACGATGCAGAATTTACGTACTTTCATATGCTGCTTTTTCTGCGGCTGGGACTGGAGCAGAAATACGGCGCGGTGTACTCGGTACAGATCAAAAACAGCAGGTCAGTTATAATTGATGGTGGCTAATTGCCAGGTACTGATAATCATAATCACTACTATTGCAATGCTTGCATTTTGGATGAGCCCGACGAATTTTCCACCACGGATAGGTTTGGCAGCTTCAACACTCCTTGCTGCAGTTGCGGCACATCTTACTGCAGCAAACCAGCTTCCACCTATTGGATACCTCACTTTGATTGACAAGCTTATGATAGTGGTTTATGCCCTGTTCTTGAATAACCTCATCTCAATGGTAATGCAGATGAGGTTGGTGGATCACAAGCAGGAAGAAAAGGCAGTAAAGGTTAATGCAAAAATGCGGAAGTTGATGCCTGTGATAATTGGTGTACTACTTGCCGTGCTCATTCCCTTTGATCTTCGCTTAGTTTAGTGCAGAGTTTTGGTAAAATGTAGTATAGGATACTTGCAAAAGCCACTTTACTTGCGACAAGCATTGATTGTTTGCTATATTGGACACTGCAAGAAAGGCAAACTTGATTGGGCTTGGAATCATTGCTATCTTGGCGGTCGTACTGTTCTTTGGCTAGCTATCTATATGCCCTACAATAGGGGCGTGACAAAATCCTGTACAATGTTTGAGTTGCAAGCGCGCCTTCCCTATAGTCGCCGTTTCTCAGGCCGACCTCGACCATGTCTATCCCAATGAGGCGCGCCGACGGGCTTATTGCCTTGACCAGCTTCAGCACCTGAAATGGGTCGAGGCCAAATGGCTCCGGAGTCCCGGTGCAGGGCACGTAGGGCAGGTCATAGGCGTCGATATCAAATGAAATGTAGATCTTTTTGCCCGCAGTCGCCCTTTGCAGATGATCCGCGACAGCATCAATGTCGTCATGCACCTGCCACGCGTCAAAGGTGGTGACACCGCTCTTGGCGGCTATTTCGTCCTCTTGTCTGTCTGCCTGCCGGATGCCTATCTGGATCAGGTTCTCGCCGGGGATGTATTCCATCAAATGGTAGAACGGCGTGGTGTGGCACATCTTCAAGCCCTCATACTCGGGCTTCATGTCACGGTGCGCGTCAAAGTGTATCACCACCGGCTCTTCCTTTGCCAGCGCCTTTAGCTGGTAATACGACAGCGTGTGCTCGCCGCCCAGCATTACTGGAATCTTGTTGTCATTGCGCAGCGAAGCGACGACCTTTGGGATGCTAGAATCAAGGTATGCAAGAACCTTGGCAATGCTCCTCATCTTTTTTGCCTTTGGCAGCTTTAGGTCGCCAAGGTCGAATATACCGACTAGGTCGTAAATGTCCGCCTTTTCGTCCAGCACGAATGTCTCGATCTGGCGCGCCGATGCCCGCCTTATTGCCTCCGGGCCTCTGGACGTCCCCTTGCCAAAGCTCGTGGTGATATCAAGCGGAACGCCATAGACGACGACATTTGATTCCTTGAATGAAATCTTTACAGGAGTGTCTGCAAAGCTGTAGCCGGACTTTGTCCTCTCAGGCACAGTAAAGAGCGACAGGATGTCTTTTACCAACTGCCAAATCTGCGTGGAGGGCTGATAATAAATTATGGCGCCGGCCTCTGCTCCACAGATAAGGCGTAACTAGCTGCTAGCCTGCCAAGGAGCAGAGCCATTTCCTCGTATACCATCTTCCAATCTGCCGGCCAACAAATTCCTTATAAAATTCCTCCTACCATTCTCTATGCAGGTTGTCCAGTGGGTACAAGATTGTTCTTTCTGGCAGCAAGACGGCGGTAAGCGATTTTCGCCACTCTAACTGGATAGGCTTTCTGGGCTGCATCCCCTCAAACTACCCAAAGATGCCGTACAGCAGGGAGATAATGGAAAACATCTTTTTCCCGACGCAGAGCGATGACGAAGGCCGGCTAAAGTTCGCCCCATATTCGCTCCGAAAAATAGAAGCTGCACTCCTAGAATACGGCTTTACGAAAGACGAAGTTATCATTGCCGACCCTAGAAAGCTGGACAGGGCAATAGGCCCAGAGACCAAGGCAATAGGCCTGACCGTGCACGACCCACTGGGCTATTCTGCAGTGTCGCAGCTGAACGCATGCCTGTTCCGCCTGATCAACTGGTGGCCAGCCCCGTCATATACGGCTGCAGCCTTTGGCGACATTATCAAAAATCCGCTTTTAAAGAGGTACAATTCCAAGTTGATAATCGGGGGCCCCGGCATTTGGCAGCTGGAAGAGCACCCAGAGATGTTCAAGGAATGGGGCATCGACTGCCTCGTCTCTGGAGAAGCAGAATCAATAGCCGGCCCGCTTTTTGAAAGCGCAGTCAAGGGCGAGGCGGTCCTGCCAGAGCGGGCAGCGTCAGGCAAGCCTTTGCGCTCTGACAAGGTCCCGATCATCAGGGGGCCGTCAACCGGCGGCGTCGTGGAAATCACTCGCGGCTGCGGGCGCGGCTGCCAGTTCTGCACGCCAGACCTCCTGTTTTTCGGCAGCATACCCAAGGAAAACATCCTGAAGGAAGTGGAGATAGAGGTCAGGCACGGAATCAGGCGGATAGAGCTCCACTCTGAAGACGCGCTGTTTTACGGGCGCAAGCTTGGAAGCTTTGAGGTGAACCACGAAGCCATAGTTGACCTATTTACGTCGGTCAAGAAATTCCCCGGCGTCAGGCAAGTGGCGACTGACTTTTTTGCGTGTTCGACTATCAAGTCTGCCCCCAAGACAGTCAAGGCAATGTCTGAAATAATGGAGCTGGACAAAAAGCATCCCGGGTATGTCGAGACCGGCCTTGAAACAGTGAGCCCGCGGCTGGTCCAAAATATTATGCCAGGCAAGGTCAAGCCCTACACTATCGAAGAGTGGCCCGACGTGATCGACGATGCGCTTGGCATCTTGGACGATAACCACTGGTTCACGGTTGCATCAATGATGACCGGCCTGCCAAAAGAGACCGAGCAGGACGTCATAAGAAGCATTGAGTTTATCGATAGGATAAAGCACCACAACGTGTTTGTCTGGGTGTTCCCTCTCATGCCGCTCAGGGCGATGCTCAAGAACGCGGCAAAGTGGGCGCCCGAGTACACGCCACTCAGGCAAGAGCTGATCCTAAAAGCCACTCGGCACTCTATCAGCCTGATAAACAGAGAAGCGCCAAGGATACTAAAGGTACTTCCAGTATGGGCCCGGCCGCCGGCCCTGCTTGCGCTCAAGTACGTGACTGGGATGACGCTTCACTTTTTCAAGGGAGCCGACGAAGCCATAGCGCGGCATGAAGACCGGCTGAACCTTTACAAAGATTTGCAGTACGCACACAACAAGGAAGGCGAAGCCGTGATGCATGTGTCGAGTGTCGTTAACGAGCTGGTCAAAATAGGAGGAGGGAGCACGACGCTGCTGCCCGAAGAAGAGCAAAACCTACTGCAAGGTTCCTAGCTGCAAAAGCGGCCCTTGCTCATCGATACATCAAGACCTGCTCCAGAAAAGCTCGTCGAGGCTCTGCTGCCGCGGCTTGCCAAGCACGGACTTGAAGTCAAAGTTGAGCGCAGAGAGCACCTGCTCAAACGTCGACTCCATTGTCTCAAGGTATTTCTCAGTGTCGATCTCTTCAGGCTTGGCCAGCTCTACCGGCTTGACACCTTCGCCATTCTTTATTTTCACATATGAAATCACGTCGCCGGCGCGGATCTCGCGCTTGTTTGCATCCACCAGCATCTTGGCCGCCTTAATGTGCTGCGGGAGCCCCTTGTACGTATCGGTGCTCCTGCCGTCCACGGTCTTGGCCCCGGTCTTTTTGCCGTACGTGCTCAGCGACTTGTTTATGGTGACATTAAAGCTCAGGTCTTCAAGTGGGATCTTGCGCGCCTCTAAATTCTTGGCGTTTTGCAGGATGACGTTCTTGATGCTCTCCTTCGCAGACTCGAAATCTTTCTCAGAGTTGACCCTGCCAAGTATCGCCAAGATGTCATAGAACGCCTTCCTGATGAAAGGTGGCGTGTGCGACTTTTTGCCTGTCAGGCCCTTGACATCCACAGTCCCGTCTGATAGCACTCCAAGGTAGTTCTTTTTCAGGTCGCTGAAAACGACGTACCTGTATTGCTTGTCTATCTCTAGATCGACTCCAAGGGTGTTGCGCGCCCACGCTGCCACTTCGTCTATTGCGGTGGGCGATGGGTTCTTCAAAAAGAGCGAGTCAGTATTATGCAACAAAACATTACCTATACCACCACAAAAGTGGTGATTCTCAGTTTCTAGGTCGTATACATAGTCGTCTATTTCAAAGACTTCAATTTTCTTTATAATATCCGCTTGCTTTATTCGCTTGTCAGATGCATCTTTGATTATCCTAATTCTACAGACATTAGTCTTATCATCTCTAATTTGAAGAGAATACTCCATTCCTAATTCCTCTAAAATTGCAACCACTCCCGCCGATACTGTCTTATGTATTTGATCAAGGGTTACTAGACCATTTTCATCCATGTTGCCATCTCCAACCATTAGCCCTTCAATAAACGCCTTCTTTGCTTCAATATTGGCATTCAATATGCATTGAGGTATTGCCTTGTTTGAGCCCCGATAACACAAGAGTCTGAAATAGTCAACCAGCATCTTGATCTCCTTTCTTGGGACAAGAGCGTATGTTGCAGAGCTTTTACGAGTATCTATAACATTAGTTTCTAATCCCAAATGTTGCTGCATTATTCTTTGAGCTTTCATAAGCGCTGCTTCATTTTGGTTCGCAATTTTCCAAGAATATTTTATCTGAAGAGTTTTTGATGCGGTTTCTGACGCCGGACTATAATAATATGTTCCACAGGTGCCCCCTGCAATAAAGAAACCGAATAGCCAAGCCAAATCTGGATCAATGCCAAAGAGGGACTGTGTCTTGAAGGGGACTAACTCAATCCTATCTCCAATCCTCAACTCTGAGGGCTTAATTTCTTTATTATTTACGACCAAGCTATGATCTTCTGTACATTCAACAAATCCTTTTCTTGTCAGTATCCTGTATCCTTTCTTTTTTACTTTGTGTCTATAGACATATTTTATTCCGCTAAAGCCTGACTCCGTTAGTACTTCAATGTTTCCAAAACCTACATATCTAGAAGCAGTCACCGTTTTAGGCATCAAGGATTCAATGGGAACAATATCTATGCTCTTATCTTTCCTCCGAATTACAATCGGCGTATCTGGAAGAACACTGTCGCCGTAGACAACCTCTATGCCTATCTCCTTGCACCGGTTTATTGTCCTGTTGATTGTCGACCTGCCAAGTGCCGCAGTTGCGTCTGCCACCGGCAGGCAGTAGAGTGGAAATATCTCTGCTCCCATGACGCCATAGCTTGCGTTGAGAATGACCTTGATAGCCTGGCTTACGACGTTGTATAGCTGGCGTTCCTGCGGCGGGAGCGTCTTATCTTTTGCTAGATACTTGTAATAGTTGACCCTTAGGTCACGGAGCGACCCTATGAGCAGCGATGTTAGGCCCTTTTTCCGCTTGCAGACCCAGTGAGTCGTGCCCTCCACCTTGTTCTCCCTGCAATCTTCGTGGGGGCAGTTGATCGTTTCATACGACAGGTTGTGCACCTTGATGATGCTGGGGTACAGGCTTGCAAAGTCAAGGACCACTACGTTGAAGTGTATGCCTGCCGTCGGCTCGACGACTTCGCCGCCGCGATATTTCTTTTCCTTTATGACAGCGGTGGTCGACGCGCTGCCCTTTGCCTCCAGCTCGCTCCTGCTAGGTATCAGTTCGTTTCGCTGCCGGTGCTCGTAGTACAGGATGCCCCTGATCCACTGGTTGACCCCAAAGCGCGCAATATCGTCCACCGATAGCCGCCCGATTCTAGAGATGACGACCAGCAGCCTCATCAGCAGATTGTCGTTAAAGCTCGTCAGCCTGTACGTAAGGTCGGCGTCCTTGAGGCAGTACTCGGCCAGCTTTTGGATCGGGAGGTCGGCAATGTCGCCTTCAAACTCGATCTTGCTGTCGTTGAGCAGCGCTTCACAAATAGCATTGAGCGTATGTTCGGTGTACGCCCGGCTGAAAGCGTAGATCTGGATCGACCTGTTATCAAACGTCCTGTAAAGGTCGATGTGTATTCCATGCCTGATCCCGACCGGCTCGGCTTGCATCCCGTGCTTTATGAACGACTCTTTCTTGACCATTATCGGCACCTTGTCCTTTGGGATCGCGACGCCGTTTGGGTCTATGCGGGAATCCTGCGACCGCGCATAAAGATACGGAAGGTCAAAGTCATCGCCGTTGAATGTGATGACTATTGGATATTTGTTGATTATGCGGAACGCCTTTTCCAGCAACTCCTTTTCCGTGCTGCACGGCTCTGCTTCGGGAATGAGCGGCTCGCCGTTGTTTGGCGTGTTGTTCGCAAGCACAAGCACCTTCCGAAAGCCGTCGCTTGCAACAAACCCGACTGCAGTCACGCGCTTGTCGTGGTCGCGGGGGTTTGGCATCCTGCCCTCTTCTGTTTCAACTTCAATGTCCACTGCGACCCGCTTTAGTTCCGGAATCGGCTGGTTGAGCAGGTTGGCCCAGTTGGTGATATACTGCCGGTATTCTTTGCCCGATTCGCCGGCCTCCTTTATCTTGTCCCACAACAGGCTCTTGAGGGCAAACTGCACCTTCTCAGATATGGGGTATTCAAACGGCGTTATCTGCTCGCCCTTTCTCATGTAATAGAGGCCGGGTATCAGCGAGCGATCGTAGAGGTAGTTTTCGTGGTACTTGATGTCACTATTGCCGCACCAATATGGCTTCTTGTTACGCCTAACATAGACAATTCCATTTGGAACTTTGACGCACCATACTTTTCCTACGTACTGCTGCTTTGTTATCCTCTGATTAGGACTAGTCACCGTCCTGTGAGTCGATAGTGTAACTACATAGCTTTCAGCAAATTGCCAACCCCTATTGTCAACAATAGCCGGTTTTTGTTTGATGGTTGCGGAATAGCCACACTTGCATGCGATTTCCTGTATGTCATCTGCTAGAGCTTCGCTTGTAGTCCTCAGCTGACCACTATCACCATCGCGGAGGAAGCCGTCTCCAAGGAACAGATTTTTCAGGAAAATCTTGAGATATCTTGTAGGGAGATTCTTTATTGCTGCTGGCACTCTTTTGTAATGCGATCTGTGGATAGAGCAAGTATAGCAATTAGCTCTTATCCAGTCTGCCAAGTCCTTGGACGAGAATATAATCATTGTACTGTGGGTATCATTATTGTTCTTAGTCCACACTTTCATTCCCCATGATTCGATCATATGCTTGAGACGCTGCCAAGGATCCTTGTCGGTTGATAATATCAAATTGATGTACGTCTCATTTCCTAGTCCGCCTACCCCGCCCTCTGCGATGAACCATCCTAGAAACTCAACAAATTCTTCAAGCGGAATATCTACTTCAGAGCATCTCCAAGAGCTCTGAGGTAGAGTAAACCTATCAATATCTGCGTCACCGTCGAACCCAGACTCGGCAGATTTGTGAATAGACCATCCAAAAGGAAATGGTCTATAGTTTGGTCTTAGTTGTTCTTGCTGTTCATATAGTTCCTTGGCTAGCATACATTTTACATCACCTCTCTCGTTCCACAGAAAAATTCTGTGATTCGGTGTAACAAGAAAGTCTATTGTCTTTGCATGCAGGCCATACATGTCTCCACTGTAATCGTAATCTACTTTCGTTTCAATCTGTTGCCACTCGAATTTACGAGTAGTTGCATTGTATGTAGCAACTACTTCATCATCTTGTAGTTGATAATAGCTTTTCCAGCCCCCCTCTTTAGTGAGTATCTCGGTCGCTATATCATAACATTCCCATGACGTGACCTTTTCGCGGAAGCTATTGTCGGTGCCGCCTATCGACAGGGGGTCAGGCGCCAGCACCTTTAGCACATCGATCTCTTTGTCGATGATAATGTCGCGCTTTTTTACCTGCTCTAGCGTGTACTTTGTCTCCTTTTGCGCGACCAGCTCGGCCTGCTCTGCAAACTGCATCTTGGTGTAGCAGTAGGGCTTGTGGTCAGTCCTGTCGCGCCAGTGGTAAATGACGTTATCCTTTGGATCGTAAAACTTTAGGTAGACTTTTTTTTCCTCACCTGAATAAACTGCTGACAGTAAAAGCGCCGGTCTGCCTTCTGGCAACTCTGGCAGATCATCAAGCCTCTTCCTTCGATCAGGCACGAAATCCTGTTGGGCCAAAGCTACACAGTCTCCTCAATCGATCGATAGTGGACTACTATCCGTTGTACGATATTCTGTTCCTGCTTCACTGACTCGCTTAGAATCTCCACAGGCGTAGCTTCCCACAGTCCCTGCGGTAGTAGTAAAAGCAAGCCTTTCTTCTTGATGTTCAGGCTTGCATTATAATCACGATCAATCATTAGGTTGCATACATTACATTTGTGAATACGGACAGCTAGGGATTTTGGAACTTTATTTCCACATTTTGAGCAATTGACAGAGGTGTTGTTAGATGGAACTTCGATGACAAGTTTTGTCTTGTAAGCAAGTATGTTCTTGAAGGTACTCCAACCACTATCGATGATATTTCTGGCAAGATGGTAGTTCTTAACCATACTCGATACTCTTAGCCTCTCCAAGAATATGACGTCATAGTTCTTGGAATATCTAGTAGATACTTTATGCAGAAAATCCAGCCGCTTATTTCTAATTCTCTCATGCAATATCTGCAATCTAGTTTTTGCCTTTAATCGATTCTTTGAATATTTATGTCGCCTTGATAACCTGCGCTGCGCTCTCCTTAGAGATTTTAGCATCTTTTTTACGAATAAAGGATTGTCTATGGTACTGTTGTTAGAATCATGGAGGAATTTTGTAATACCAACATCCATTCCTACAGATTTCTTTGGGTTGATAAACCTGAAGATGGGTTTGGCAATTTCACAGCAAATTAGTGCATACCATTTATTGATTCTTCTAACTATTGTGATCTGTTTAATGTTAGTAGGATGTCGATGTAACCTTATTTCGATATAACCAATTTTTGATAACCAAAGTAAATCGGTATTGCCATGTCTCTCTATTCTGAATCCTGATTGACTATAAGTAAACGAATTGTAGTCTTCTTCCCCAATGAAATTCATTTTGCCAATTTTGTAGCCGTTCATTCGCAAAGCATTCAATACTTTTCTATTTGAGTCGATCTTATGAACAACCATTTGTAACATCTTCGAATGATAATTCCTTAGCCAAGCTTCTTCCTCTTTTAATTCCGTAAGCATGAATTGCGTATCCTGAATAGGCAGATTTCCCTTGCTGACAAAATAATTGTATAACCATCTTGAAGCACCTAACGAATTTCGTAACTTGGATTCTTGTTCTTTCGTGGGATACAAACGGAATCTAAAGTTACGCATCTTAGAGCTGTTCACTAGAACTGATCGCTTATATCTTTTTAAGCTTTAGTCGTGCTTAATTCTATCTTTCAAAACAACAGACCGATTGAAAGATACCACAATGAGATAAGGGCAGTAACCAAGAGCAAGCGCGGTCTCGGCAACGACAAGTCAGCTCGGGATTTCATTGATGGCTACAGCATTTTCCACAATTATATTAGACCTCATACTGGTCTACCAGAGCAGCAAACACCGGCAGAGGCTTCTAAGATTGACCTAAACTTGAATCCCTAAAATAGACTGAAAGATTTGATTGCAAAAAGCGCCGCGCAAAAAGAAATTGCTGGAGGCAAATTTGCGATGCACCTTGGAGATAGGATTCAGCATGTAGAGATTCTCAGTGAAAAAACTGTATGCGGGTTAAGCCTAAATGTTGGATGGACAAACAGATTTGGAGAGATCAACGACATATTGAGAGTGCATCAATTTGCATGGCTTGCAAAGGGCAAGGATAGCCGCTGGATAAAGATGCAAGGTTAACATCTAGTTGACCTTTTCCTCGTTAAGTTGGCTCGATGTTTCTAAAATTAAGGTATAAAGCTACGTCGTATGCTATCTTTAACGCCCCGTCTACGACAAAACTCGATAACGGGGAGTGTAAGATCCCCGTGTGGACACGGTTGGATTCTATCGTGAGCGGACCACCCCCTTGCCCGACTGGCGCAGAACAGTGAAATGACAGTAGGTGTCCTTGAGGTCGAGGGCGATTGAGGCCATCGTCTTGGTCGTACCACTGCCGATCTCCGCGAGGTCGAACTCGATCCCATTCGGGAGGTTGATGCGGACGCGATGCTCAGCTCCCGTCGCAGGGCTTCGGATCGGACGGGCGGTGGACTCGAGCACGTCAGGGATCACAATGCGTGCTTTTCGGCGCTCGATATCCACATCAAACTCGATATGTTTGAAAAGCGGGGGATGGACGGTGCTTGACATCATCCGATAGACCCACCAATGGGTCGCCCCCTTGTTGGTCTCGCCACCGTACAGGACGGTGGCAAGAGCGTCTCGTTGCTTGCCGTCCGCACGCTCATCGATAACGGCCTGACACTCGCCGTTGCCCTCGTAGATCGGTCCCGGCCAGGCATAGAGGAGGGCTGCGCCGAGGCCATCGAGCGCCACGTCTCCAAAGTGGCCCTTATCGATGCGAACGGCCGCAAAGCCGCGACAGTCTCCGTGCGTGGGGCGGCGTGACTCGAACTGACAAGGACAGGCGTAGTCGCAGTTGCAATTGCTGAACTCGGCCCCTTCGATGTACCAGTCAACCTGTGCCATGGTGCCCTCCGTCAGAACTACCTCCCGACGACATGATGATGATGCTCGCGTGCTGCGCCAAAACGACGAGGATGACGAGAAGCAGAACGCGGGTGATGTTCATGGCTGCCTCCCGCTGACTGAGTGGCTGGAATATTGATTTTGTTCTGATTGCCAACGTCTTGTGTCAATCATGATCATATTTTATCACATGAAAAGGTTTGCTTGTAATCTTTGAAATTGTCATTCTTGGTCTATCTACTCGCAAAATTGTAGCATCACCCTAATTCAACACGCCATGACCCGAATTCAGCAGGCAGTCGGTTTTCATCCGATTTTTCAGCAGTGTCTAATACTGAATTCTGTTAATTTATCGGCATGGTATTGATTCTAGATGCAGTTTACTTGAAACCGAAAATTTCTATACTTTCTGTAATAACACAGGGGTTGTTAACAGAACCTAGAGTGGGAACCAAGAATATATTCAACTTTATTTCAGTTCCCCTGTGGACTGCAAGGTCGCGATAATCGGAGGTGGCGTGCTTGGAACGTCTATTGCCTATTTCCTATCGGCGCACGCAAGGGACCCCGGGTCAGTTGCGCTGATAGAGCAAGAGAAGAACATCGCTCAGCACACCAGCAGCAGGAACACAGGCAAGGTGCACGCGCCGTTCCTGTACGACCCGGCAAAAAAGAAGACCTTTGCCAAGGCCGCCTTCCTAGGCTATGAGATGTGGCAGAAATACTCTGACTACAAGGGCCTGCCGTTCAAGCGCGACGGGGTGCTGGAGGTGGCGCTTGACGAAAAGGGGATCGACCGGCTACAAAAGTACATGGAGTGGGGCGAGGCTAACGGGCTTGGCAAGAGCGAGCTTCAGCTGCTTGACAAGAACGAAGCAGCAAAAATGGAGCCAAACGTGCGCTGCGCTTCAGCGATCTATTGCTCCAAGGACGCGTCAGTCAACTATGGCGCGCTTGCCCTTGCCCTGATGGAGGACATCCAGTCGTTTGGGTGCAAACTGCTGCTGGGCCACAGGGCGGCGCGGATATCATATAATCAAGGTGCTTATTCTATAACCACCAACCAAGGCGAGCAGGTAAGGGCAGACTACCTAGTCAATGCGGCAGGCGGCAACTCGATGGACATTGCCCACATGATGGGAGTCGCACAAGGCTACACTGATCTCCACTTTCGCGGCGAATACTGGCAGGCACCTTCGCAGTACCATGACCTGACCAAGCTATCGATTTATTCGGTGCCAAAGCACCCCGAGTACTCGTTCCTCGACCCGCACTGGATAGTGAGAGCAGACGGGAGGCGCGAGGTTGGGCCAAACGCTGTGCCGGTCTTTGGCCCCTACGCTTACACTTGGCGCAAGAACATTGCCGACATGCTGCCAAAGATAATAGAGTCGTCAAGGACGGGCGCACGCAAGATAGTCTTTGACAGGCAGTTCATGTCGCTTGCAAGCACGGAGCTGAAAAGCTCGCTTTCAAAGACTGCCATGATAAACAGGGTGCGCGAATTCCTCCCGCAACTGAGGCCATCGGCGTTCACCCAGCGCGGGACTGCCGGCATAAGGTCGTCGGTCATTGACAAGACCGGCAGGTTCGTCCCGGACACGCTTGTGCTTGAGCGGGACTCCTCGCTCCATGTGCTTAACTACAACTCGCCGGGAGCCACAGGCGCGCTGCCGATGGCGGCCGACGTTGCAAGCAAGGTGATGGAAGCAGGCGTGCTGCAGACAGATAGCAAGCCAAGGTCGCTCTGGGACGCTACAGCAATTGCCGAGAAAATGAAGGCATGATCAACAATTTTTGGTTTTATCGATTCTTCGGCTGATGCCTAAAAATCAACTTCGATGCATCGACTCTGAGGATTACCGGTGCCGTCATCGGGTTCCCCTTCATTGCTTCACCTGCATCGCCTTTTGGACGCTCGAACTCATCCTCGCTTTTAGCAAGGAAAGCACGCCCTCTGATGGATAAGTTCATTGCTGCTACAACGTCCCTATCCATCCATCCATCTATCTTTTGCAATGGTCACACCACAGCTGCCTTGTCTTTCTTCTATCCACCTGGGCTATCTTCTTCCCGCATCGTGGACAGAGCTGAGATGTGCCTCTCGTTTCATTTTTTGATAATTGAATTACTGGAACGCCTTCCCAGGCTGCTTTGTATGTGATAAGTCGCTTTATCTCGGCAAAGGACCAGCTATTCATTCTACCTCTATAGGTATGACCTTGATAGTTACCGCGCTGATACAGCCAGCGAATATGGCGAATGTCTTCAAACGTGATAGCTGATTTGTTGTACTTGGCAGACTGCACTACTACCTTGGATACGTGATGAAGTAGTTGATTTATCCTGTTCTTTCTTCTTTTGCCATACTTGCCATAGAGCTTTCTGCGTACCCTTATGTCATTGCGCTTGAATGACCTTATTATTGAACGGGTGTTATCTGCAATGTCAATAGTCTTTGACAGGTCGTACTGCACTATATTTTCCAAATTGCCAATTGTGAGGTTGCGCAGGTTCCTGTCCACTCCTTCAATGTCAGTGCATTCAACCTGCGCTACTTCCTTTGAGCAGCAAATGCTTACTGAGTCAATAGTCAATGTAAAAGAACGGATTTTCAGCAAAGGATCAGACAGCACCCTTCTGATATAATCATTCAGTAGAATGTCGTAATATTGCCTGTCACCAAGCGGCACCTTCAATATACCATCTATAATCTTGAAACCATAGCATGAAACAAGTAACGGCTTAGTGGCATATGGACGCCTAGGCCGCAGGTTTCGCTTGATTGATTTCTTTCTATTGGCCAGAATTCCTGCAGCATGTGAGATTGCACATAGCTTGTAATATGACATGATTTCATAACTAGCTAGTTGCTTGTATGCCAAGTTGCACAGTTTCTTCATCGTTGAGATGTCATTATCAAGTCCAATTCTGATGCAGTCATTTACTATCTGCCTGAATGTTTCCATCATCTGCAATAGCTCTGGAGTCGGCTGGAACTGTTGCTTCACCGACTTGATCGCAGTAATGATTTCAGGCAATGAAAATTCTGAATTCATGTGATGTATATTAAATGGAAGTCACCTAGGAGAGAGGGAGTATATGCTTGTTTGTGTCAACAAGGCTTGATGAAATCAAGAACCATCAGTTTTTTAAGTTACTGCGAACCAGCATAAATCAGCTTGCTTAACGAGGTTTTCCTTGACGCCCTGAAGAACAGAGACGCCAAGGTATCCAAGGTAAAGGATTCAAATTTTGCGACAATTCTGGCAGAGGCGTCTTCGCGCTGGGTTCGTTACGAGCCGTCGCCAGAGAAATGCGAGTCAGCCGGCGTTGACAGCAGCTGGAACAAGCGCGCCTTCCAAGGACTGTACCTTTATGCCATTGACGCAGTCGCAGTCACCAGCGCCAACAAGGTCCTGGCTGCAGAGTGGGATCAGGACATCGCCGGCTCGGCAAGGACCGAGTTCCTAGAGTCAAAAGCGATGGCGATGGAGGCGTCGGTTGCGCAAAAGGCGGCCGGCAGAGTCGACATTGTGTGCGTCGATGGCTCGCTTGTGTCAAGGCTGCTAAAGAGCGCGGCAGACGCGGCATCTGAAATGGTGAAAAAGTATGGCAGCTCCACCATCTTTGTCTCAAAGAGCTCAGAGAGCAGGCTCCAGTTCGGGCCGATGGGGTCGAGGGCCGGCGACATTTACTACTACGGCCATGCCGGCAGCGGCGCCGGTTTTAGCATTCCGGCAGAAATAACGCAGTTCCGTCACGCGCCGCTCTTTGAAGTCTATGCACGCTTGCGCGACCACACGCCGATCATAAGGATCGAAGTCTTGGGCAGCGAGCCGAGCAAGCAGGAAATGACAAAGATTTTGGACATGCTGCGCTACCACAGCATCGCCGGCTACCCTTATTGCCTAAAGCTGGCACACAACACCTGCAAGATAAGCAATGAAGATATAGACAGGCTAGCAAGCATATTCAGCTTGCAGCACGAGCAAGGCGCAAGGGATGCCCTGAATGAATAATAATAATAATGAAGAGCTGGGCATACTCATCGGAGTAGCCAAGCCCGATCAGGTGACCTTTGAATCGAAAAGGCCCGTCAGCATAGGTGAATATGTCATCCTGAATTATGGAAAGGGCAAAGTGCTCGGGCTTGTTGAAAGCTCCTCCATCAGCAGCGATGCGCTGGGCAACGGCATCCGCAACTACGAGGAAGCCCATGAGAGCAAGATAGTCGCATCGGAGAACCGCCGAGATAAGAGCTTTAAAGGCCATGTACGCATCTTGGGATATCTTGATGAATTAAAGAGATGCAAGGCGATACTTCCTGCATTGCCGCCAGAGCCTGGAACCGAAGTCTATGAAGCATCAGCGCAGGACCTGACGGCTATATTTGCGCCTGCCGGCGATGAATGGATAAGAATTGGCACGCTTCTCCGTAACACTGAAGTTGATGCACGCGTCAATGTCGACAAGATAGTTTCCCGGCACCTAGCAGTGCTTGCAATGACCGGTATGGGTAAGAGCAACCTTGTATCGCTGCTGGCCAAAGAGATTGCACGGATAAACGGGACAATGGTGGTCTTTGACTACCATGACGACTATTCGACGCTTGATATGGGGAACAATAACAGCAATCTGATGGACGCAAGAATAAACCCACGGCTCCTGTCGGCAGACAAGCTTGCCGAAGTCATTGAAATTCAGGAAAATGCGTCCAACCAGATGCATGTTCTGCGCGTCGCATTTACAGAAGAGGTAAAGCAGCGCAAGGGTGATGACTTTTGGGATGCACTCATTAACGCTGTTGCGGCAGCCGGAGCTGATAAGGCCTATCGTGAGGCAGCGGCCAAAGTAGTGGACAAGATAGACGATGCAAGGCGCAAGTTCCACAATATACTTGACCCTGGGATGTCTGACCCATTGGCTCTTGTCAAGAACGGCAAGATAAATGTCATCAACCTAGTGGAGCTGACAGAGAGGCAGGCCAACATTGCAGTCTCATTCTACCTTGAAGAGCTGTTAGACGACAGGAAAAAAGCTACTCGGCAAAAGAAGGGTCATGTCAAATCGCCACCAATGTTTCCAGCCCCTGTGCTTGTGGTAATAGAAGAAGCACATGTCTTTATACCAAGAGACGAGGACACGGATACGAAATACTTTGCTTCCAAGGTTGCTCGCGAAGGACGCAAGTTCGGCCTAGGGCTAGTCATCGTGTCGCAGAGGCCCCGCGGCATAGACGCCAATATCCTTAGCCAGATGGGCTCGCTAGCAGTCATGCGCATGATCCAGCAGGACGACCAGGCGCACGTTTCGGCTGCAAGCGAAGCGCTCAGCAGGGATCTTATCGATCAGCTGACATCGCTAAATCCTGGCGAAGCGATATTTGCCGGACAGTGGGTCAACCTGCCGACATTTGTCAAAGTGGACGAAGTAAAGGAGCGCAAGATTGGAGGCGACCAAAAGGCTGTAGAAGAATGGAGCCGGCTGGCAGCAATGAAGCAGGTTGCCAAAGAATCGTCGGAGTCGTACGTTCCGTCAGGCTATATACATGATGGTTAGAGAGAAGATCATCTCGGGGCTCTTGCGCATATCGTCGACAGCTGATTCGAATCTTAACAGAATTGAAATAACAATAATATAGTAGCATACATGCTGGACTCTATATTTTGATGGCTTTGTTCCTTTTTGGGCTCAATGCAACCTAAGAATCTGCAAGTCTGTTGTGTGTTCTCAAGCTTTGCAGAAATAACAACTATCGCTGCAGAAACAATGCTGGCGTGTACACGCCAGCTATGACTATTATTTGGTTGCATGTCAAGGTCGCATCTGTCGCAATTATTCTTGTACTTGCAATCTGCACTGCTATTGATTGCGCTCATAATTTTATTCGTCTCGGCATTATTATCATTTAAAAGAATTTTGTGCTGGCTGACATTGACTACTATTTGGGCATAATCAAAATCAAAGAATTACCTGAATAAAATAAGAGAGGGGGAGAAAGTGTGTGCACCCGTGTAAAAACACGGTTACCAGTCTTCTTTTCGTACGAAGTTGAACTTGCCGTACCTTGCAGTTGCTACAATTATTCCGACAATTGCTACTGCCAGTACAATTGCAGCTATTGCTGCACCAAACTCTGGAATGATTCTATCGCCTACGATTTCAACTTCCTCTGTGCCCCACTCAAAGTCAATATGGAGTTCGTTGGTCGCGCCAGGTCCTGCTGGTAGTTCATAATTCGTCGGTATTCCATCTGCAAATGCAACGAAGAAGTCATCTGCATCAAAGATTTCTTCATTAAATCTGAGCGATAACGTTCCATCTGATGCTGTTGATAGTGTGGCCACGAGTGTAGCGGTTTCAGTATTGCCTGTTATACTGACAAGTCTATTGCCGCTTCCAGTGATCATGTACTCGATTGGATGATTCTGACCTCCAATCTCAGCTTGGATTGTTCTCCATCCTCCACCTTCTGCAGCTTCAAACTCAAACGTTGTTTCCTGGTTTACAGTGCCTGCATAGGTAGCCTGTACTCTGTAGGTTCCACTCTTTGCCATCAGCGGACCTCCTGACGTAAATGTATAGCTGTATGATCCGTCTGCTGCAGCATCGAGTATCTCACTTCTTACAAAGTTACCATCCGGATCGAACACTCGTATCAGGATTGGCTGGTTTATCGTCGGCGCGGTCAGCTGGCCACTAATCGTGATCTCATCACCAGAGGCGTAGCTGTCCTTGTCTGTCTCTATTGTCAGCGTTTGTGCATACGCGACATTCATAGCACTTCCAAGAACAACGATAATAGCAGAGGCTATAATTGCCAAGAAAATGCTTGAATGCTTTGAAATTTTGTTATGCATATTTTTTCTATGAAAAGAAAACATGATTTAAAAAGTTAACTGAAATAATAGTAATGCCATTATTATCTCCATAAAAGTTTTTAAGTATTATGACTACATCTTTGATCAAGTTATACCGCCCTCATGCATACTTGGGCTTGTTGGATACACATGTGCGGCCGCACATGTGTATCCAACAGTCCACATTCTTCAATTTGAAATGTTTTTGTCTAATGATTCATAACAAGTACACAAACAAACAACCAGCCCTTTTATTGTTAGCAGCCAAAATAGTGGCAAAAGTTTCTTGCTGAAAAAAGTGTCGCAATGAACAAAGAAGAATAAGAAGAAGCTATCAATAAACAATTCTATCGAGTTAAAAGTTGATAGGGTTTTTATCCTTTGTAGAATCTCAGGGTGTTTTATCTACGTGTGTTGACTTTTGGGTGGTATTTTTGCAAAAAAAGGATGATGATGCTGTTATTAGGCTAGCTAGCTAGCTACCTGTTCCTTGGAACTCTACTATGCCAAAGATGGACTGCCCATCAATTATGCTTAAGATATTCCCTAGTTCTTGATCTTCAACTGTATTTTCATCGATGTTAATGTCCGCTATCTCGAGAACTCTATCTTTGATTTCTAACCTGAGTGGGATAACCTCACCGGGGACACTGCTATCTGTGGAAATCTGTGTCATTATGTTAGAAGCATTTCCTGCAAATTCGGACGGTCGCCCTATACTCTCAATTATAATATTATTATGATATTCGCTTCCGTCAACTCTTGCTACAGTCAAGTTTGCTGCAAATCTCTGTACAAGGCTCTCATTGACAAGCATCCGCCACCGGCCGACCACGATATAATCATCGGTAATATCAGTGGTACCATTTGCATTTTGGTTTGTTGTTGTTGATGATGATGCTATTATCATGCTTCCAATGAGCCCTCTGAGCAGGAGGCTGCTAGAAGATGGTGGCGACGATGATGTAATATTTTGAGTACTGCTACTGGTGCTTGTGCTTGTGTTCTGGTTGCCACTGTCGTCTTCTTCTGGAATGATAAATTGCGCCGAGGCTGTCGGGATGGCCATCATGCTATTATTATCATCATCGAATCTCTCAAGAATTTGAATTGCTGGCAGAAATGATAGAAGTGTACCAAACATAATTACTACTACTGCTGTTGTTTTTAGAACACGTCTACAAGAGCTATTTTTGCAAAATATCATGCATTTTATGGAATCAAGATCTGGCTTATTTTGATTGTTCAAAATTAATCTGAGTTAGCTTGTAAGACAATTCGCCAACAGGATGGTTCTGATAACTTTGCAGGAAACTTTTTAAAATTTTCACAACGAGATTTTTTCATAATTAATATTTACTTACTATTGCAGCTATGCATGTATGGTCCCACTTTTTAAAAAGCTAATCTCATTGCTCGATAGACTATGTTTAAAAACGCTCTCTTCTCTTGATTGCCAACTCTAGCAGTTCTTCTTCTTTCCATCACTTTACTTGTATTCCTTGAGCTAGTGCTGCCTTGCCTTGCTTTCCAATGAGCATCTGCATTTTTTACCCTTTCTCCAAAAGTCATATTCAATCTTTCAATCCTGTTATTATTGGCAAGCTTTTGCTAGCTAAAAGGAAGGAACCTTGTTGCGTTTTTCTGTCCATGATATTCCAGAGGAATCCGATCCCTGCACCACTTTTGTGAAATTCGCCACTCCTAGCTTGACAAAAAGCTCGTTAGTGTGCCAGATGTCAGATAATTCTTTTGACACTAGAGTGTTGTTGACATACTCTGTGGAATAATTTGAATATATATGTACTTATCAATCCATATGGAGATATAATAATAGTAGTAGAATGGTGAGAAGATCCACATTAAAGAGTGATCGCCAACATTGCGGGCTATCTTTCCAAGAGAGAGACAGTCCTGAAAAGTACAGAGAGATCTAATGTCAAAGTGATAAGCTCAGGAGTAAGTAAGTTTCGCTTTCTTCTTCAATAGTAATGATGGTTCATGGAACTTGTTGTGCGTGTGTGCTGATAGTCTCTGCACTTGAAAACCTGTTTTTACCGGCTACTGACTGGCCTAGCGAATAGTCCTCAAATGCTACCGCTTTGGTCACATGGAAGAGTGCCATTTGCAAAAACACTTTAGGGCTTTAGCTGGTCTTTCAGGTATCGTAGGCATTGACGGCTATAAGGAACCTGAACAATTTAAATTCCGTGAGGTAAGTTATTAACAGAAACCATAGGAATGATTTATAGACAATGCTAATTTCGCATATCTCTGACCTCCACCTCGGCTATTCGCAATTCAGCCTAGAGGAGCGGGAGGAAGACGTGTACCAGACCTTCCATGAAGCGATAGACATTTCTATAAAGGAAGGCGCCAGACTGGTGATCTTTGCAGGCGACATTTTCCACAATCCCCGGCCGTGCGGCAAGGCGATAATTACGCTTGGCAACGCGCTGAAAAAACTGAAGGAAAAGCAGATACCGGCAGCGTTCATTCTTGGGGAGCACGACATCAGCCGGCTCCGAGATGTGCCCTTTGCCCACATTTACAGCAACCTTGGACTTGCGAAAAAGCTCAGACATGACGAGCCCTTTGTCGTCGACAACTGCGCGGTGTTTGGAGCAGACAAGGAGCGGCGCAGCAACATCGATTCTCTGATAGAAAGGCTGCGTCAAGCAGAGCAGGTTGCAAAGCGGCACAATGGAAAAAAGGTGCTCGTGCTCCATCAAGGATTGGATGACTTCAACAAGTTTGCCGGTGAGCTTGGCTCCAATGCCCTGCCTGCCAGTTTCAATTACTATGCGCTGGGCCACTACCACGACCATATTGAAAAAAGGTTTGGCCATCTTGGCGGGCCACTTGCATACCCCGGCTCTATAGACCTGACGCCAAGCGAAGGGATCAAGGAAGTCGAGAAGGGCTTTATCATGGCAGACATGTCCGGCGAGGAGCCCTCGACCCACTGGATCCCTCTCAACAGTCGCCGCCAGCAGTTCTCAGTCAGGATAAACTACGGTGACATTGCAGATGAGGTGGGAAGGATAATCGAAAGAGCAAAGTGCTTTGGCAACAAGAAGCCGGTTGCAAGGATAGAGGTGGCTGGAAGGGACATCGACTCCAAGGTAATAGCTGAAAACCTGAAGCGGCTGAATGATTATTGCCTGCACTATGTCTGGCAGCCGCTTGAAGAAGGCCGCCTGGCAGCGACCGTGTACGATTCAAGGCCGGCAGACATTGACAGCGAGCTGTACAGGCTGTCCGCTCAGGCGCTTGGATCCGACGAGCTGGCAAAATTCGCAGTAGGCGAGATACTGCCGCTTGCGGCAGGCAGGGACGCCGCCGCCAGATCGGTTCTGGAAATAGTGTGGCAGGCGTACAAGGCAGGCAAGTTTGTCGGAAGAGGAGAAGGAGGAGGAGGCGGCAGCACAACGACATGATAAAGGACATGCAGCTGAAGGATTTCATCGCGCACAGGGACACCAAGATAGAGTTTGGAAAAGGCATAACGATCTTTGTAGGCCACAACGGCTCTGGCAAATCATCAGTTATTGACGCTGTTACGTTTGCGCTCTTTGGCAAGCACACAAGAAAGTCAAACAAGAACCTCGTGAGAAGGGGGGCAACTTCGGCGATGGTGCAGATGCGCTTTGCGCTCAACTCCCGCGAGTTCCAAGCGACAAGGGCGCTCAGCGGCTCGGGCCAGCAATCATTTTCTCAGTTTGCGATTGTTTCAGATGGTGGCAAGGTCGTAAACAGGCCAGTGGTGGGCGGCGAGCGCAAGCAGTTTGGTGAGTCAATGAGCAGCGAGATAGCCAAGGTGCTCGGTCTTGACTATGAAAAACTGCGTGTTGCAGCGGTAGTGCAACAGGGCGAGCTTGCAAGAATAGTTGAAGCGCAGCCAAAGGAGTTCAAGGAGCTGCTAAATGGGCTGATTGGGATCGACAGGCTCGACCTTGCCTATGAAACGATGCGCGACGTAATAGTAGGATTTCGCGACAGGCTGCGCGACGAAACCGGCGGCTACACCGATCAGGACATCCTCAAGGTAGAAGAGCTGGTCGGCAAAAAAGAGATCGAGCTCAGGCAGTCCGAGTCCGTGCTGGCAGAGTTTGAAGATGAAAGGAAGATGCTGGAAGACAAGATCCGGCAGGCAGAGCGCGAGATCGAGAGGATGGAGCCAATGATCCTTCAGGTCAAGGAGCTACACACAAGAGAGGAGCTGCTGGTAAGACATGTAAACGAAAAGCGCGCCGCCATAGCAAGCGAAGTGTCGCGGCTGGAGCGCATAGTCCGAGAAGCCGCAAGCTCGCTAAAGGTGCTGAAAAACAAGGCCGAGGTTGACATGCGGCTGCAGATGGTAAGGGCAGAGATCGACGAGGTCCAATCAAAAATAGAGGAGAATGAGCGTGCATCTGGCGTGCTGCGCGGCTTTCTAGAGTGCTCTAGCCGGCTGCAGGTGGTGGACGGCAAGTGCCCAGTGTGCAACTCACCAGTTACAAAAGTAAATGAAATGTTTGACACTGCGCACATACAGGACGAGATCAAGGATAGGGCAGAGGAAAAGTCAGGGCTGCAAAAATCAAAGGTCGAGCTGAAAAAAGAGGAGCAGCAGCTGGCAGAGCAGGACAAAAAGATAGCGGCCGCAGAAAAGTTCCTTTTAAACAATTCCATCGGCTCTGCCGATGACGTTGCAAAACTTGAAGCCGACCTGAAGGGCAAGCAGCAAGACCTGGCAAGGCTGCCAAAGGAGATTCTGAAGGCCGGCGACGACCCGATGCAGATTGCAATAGACGACACCTCCCGGTCACTTGCCCGGGAGATCATCTCGTTAAGGGAGCGCGTCAGGGGCTTCAGCCACTATCAGTATACAAACGCCAAGCTGGAAAAGAGCAGCCTGTCGCAGCGGCTGCTCGATGTCAACAGGAAGATGGGGATGCATCAGAAGGCGATCGATGACGCCAAAAGCGCCATAGACTCTGGCAGAAAAGTGATCGAGCAGCTGCAAAAGGCAGCCGAGTTTGTCAAGACGCTTGACAAGATCCGCTCTGTAATATTTAGCAGAGATGGAATGGTGGGTACCAGCCTGCGCACGTGGGCCCTTGGCGTGATATCGCAAAAGGCGTCAGAGTACGCGTCGCTCTTTAACATTGGCATTTCAAGGATCGAGCTAGCAGAGGGCGCACGCGAGATATCGATAACGTGCTACGGCCGGCAGGGCGAAATAGACATGGATTCGCTGAGCGGGGGCGAAAAGGTGGCGGTGGCCCTTGCGCTCCGGCTCGGCATCGCCTACATGATGGGCTCTAACAAGCTCGATTTTGTAATACTGGACGAGCCGACCACGCACCTTGACGAAGAAAGGAGGAAGGCCCTTGTCCGGATAATATCCGAGGCGTTCAGGGAGGGCGCCGGCCCACTGGCCCAGCTGGTGATAATAACGCACGACTCGGATATCTTTGAAGACTCGGAGGTTGACCAGGTGTTCAGGTTTACCATGACTGCGGACGGTTCGCAGGTCACTCAGGAATAATAATAATCTGTGGGAAAACACACACACTGTTGACTTTGTGAGTGATTTGCCAGTTTTACCTTCATCGTATGGCTAGCGATCCACCGAAGAGTTACCAGTGTGCAAAGATTAATGAAATTCCAAAATTGAAAGTTCAATTTCCTACCCCAGGATGATAAGGAGAATATATATATATACAGGAGTCACAATTGCGCCCTGTTATTGCATATATATATATAAAAAATGTGCATATCTATTACTGTCATCATTACCAAACTTGAAGCCTTTTTGTAATTTGACCGTCAAGAACATCAAAAGAAACAAGGATCATTGAACTCATCAAGAGTATGCATGCAACGCTCAGCAGAATTAGAGTTTTTGATTATTCTTACTTAGATGTGTGTTAGTTATTTTCTGTTTTCATAATTATTGAAATAACGCCAAGTCGAACTTAAAGTGTGTCTAAAAAGACCAGTTGCAAGACCTTGCAGAAGCGGCAGAAGGGCTGGAGCCACAACGAGCATCATATATGCATTTTAAAAGGCTTTGCAAGACAGCATCGGATCAGAAAGCACTTCGCTACTGCTCAATACTTTAAAGCTGGTATACAATATTGAAGGGGAAGCGATACTCGCCACAATCTTGAACGCATTGATGAAATAGTACGTAGCAAGTGACTCGTCGGAAAGATTGAAGGAAGAATTGCCATTGCTTCCTAGAATCAAATGATGTTTTGCCGCTTCTGTGCAGGAACTTTGGTAAGACTGCCTTAAAAGTCGTCGGCAGTATATATGTATATATAGATTCTTGTTTTTATGACATTAGAGATCTACACGGTAGACGAGATCATGTTTGGAAGCATGTAATGCGCAACGTCAAGATAAGGCAAGGCGGATTGCGTTACCATTGTATGCAACAAATACTTGATAGCGATAAGATGGTAAACAAGCGTTCAGGAAGGACGGTTTTTACTACTACCATCATAAGTGTGTGCTGGGCTTTGTTTAAAAACTCGGTAGGTGTCGATACTAATCTAACAAGACGCTGACTTTTTAAACAAAATCGACTTTTTAAACAGACGCTGACTTGGTAAACACTAGCACATTCTAAACAGAAGCGACTTTCTAAACAAACTCTCAGGTTTCAAAGTAACTTCTCTTATATCATAAGAGGGGAGAACTACCCGACTGGTTACGGGGCAACTGCATCACTGCCATGATGCTGTCGAGTGCTTGCCAGCATCTAATGATGCTTGGAGGTGCGATTCTCACACTTGTCTATTATTGGCGATCAAGTGCAGGGCTTGGAACCCTACCCTCGGGAAACTATATCCATACACTTCATTTTAACTGTACCAATATCTACCAGATCAAAATGGCTTGAACAAAAGAATAGTAGTTGCAAGCCTACGAGTCAAGGGGGAGTTTTTCTTGTAACTCACCAAGAATCTGAGTTGATTCCTGAAGCCAGCCCCTAATCTTAATCTGAAACTCTCTCGAACTCTTTACTGTCCTCTCATTATACGTCTGGAGCTTTTGCAGCAGGTCTTCTGTTTCTATAGTCGCCTTTCTCGCCTCGTCTATTTTGGCAAACACATCCTTTAGCTTGTTCCCTTGCATCCAATCCTTCAATACACCAAGAATCTGATCATGTGCGCCTTCTCTTTCCTGCTGAGTATTCAGCCGAGATTGAACTTGGAACTGATGTATCACAGCATGTCTCAGCCCCAAGTATGCCGCAGACGCATAATCTGTCTTGACAACCAATATTCCGCTTGTATCAATGTACATCTTGTCATTAAGTGCGTTGCTTGGAAAGACCTTTGATACCAATATTCCCCAATCCGTTTGCTCTTCCCTCAGATTTCGCTTCAATGCTAGCAAAAATTGCAGAGTACATTGCAAAGAAAGAAACCCGTGATTTCGTCTTGATGCTGCGTAACGAATACAATATCACATCTGCGCTTGATGTAATAGAAACTTGGATCAGAATAGCAGGTTATCCGTACAGGCACGAGGTTAACTTTTCAAAGCAAGCATATACGATTCAACATGAGATGGGTAGAAAGTGGTCGGTGTATCTAAAGGAACAGTATGAATCACTGTTTGAGGATTTTGGTCTAAAAAGGGTGGACTTTACCGTCACTGACACAACATTGTCATTTATGGTGGATACCGAACATCTCGCCTAGTCTTTGTCTTACATCGCCGTATCGGAAGAAAAAAGGGGGATAATTCCTGCTTCGCAGTTGCAGCACGGACATTCATACCTTTTGTGATCGGGTGCGATCAATGAGGCGCACCAAAAACACTTCCTACACAAAAGGAAATGTGCAGTTTGCTGTTTGACCTTCCGTTCATTCGTTCTATTTACTTCTTGATACACTTGGTTCATTGCTTTGCATCCTCTCTTGTCGCCCTTTCAATTGCACTTTTCTCCTGATGATTGTATTGCCTCTTTGCTTTTAGGTAAGATAGCCCAATCGCAATACCAAGTATTCCGCCAATCACTGCAAGCGATATTGCGATTGGCACTTTTACATAGTCCACTGCTATCATTTTAAAGCCCACGAAGAGCAGTAGTGCCACAAGAGCGGGCTTCAGGTAGTGGAACTTTTCCATCATGCCAGCCAGTAAGAAGTACAGGCTCCTCAGGCCTAGTATTGCAAATATGTTTGATGTTATTACTATAAACGGATCTGAAGTTATCGCCAAGATTGCTGGTATAGAGTCTATTGCAAATACCAAGTCAGTCATCTCTACCATTACCAGAGCTACCAATAGTGGCGTTGCAAACAGTATACCGTTCTTTTTCGTAAAGAACTTGTCGCCGTTCAGCTCCGTGGTAACAGGCACGACCTTGCGCAGCATCCTGACGGCAATGTTCTTCTCTACCTCAATCTTCTTGTCCTTCTTTTGAAGAAGCATCTTTACCGCAGTGAGCACAAGCAACCCTCCAAACACATAGACCATCCAGTGGAAGCTTTCAAGAAGCGAAACGCCGACTAGTATTAGAGGTATTCTCATTGCTATGGCACTCAAAATACCTACAGTCAAAACCTTATGCTGGAAAGCGTGTGGTATCGCAAGGGTTGTGAATATCAGGAGAAAGACAAACATGTTGTCTACACTCAGCGACTTTTCAAGCGTGTAGCCTGTGACAAACTCTAGCATCTTGTCATAGCCCAAGCTTACATAGACAAGAACTGCAAACGCTCCAGCCATTCCGATCCAGACAATAGTCCACATCAGGGCTTGCTTGAATGGCTGCTTTTCTTCACTTGGCGATGAGTCGCTTTTCTCATCCTTCTGTTTTGAGAGGAGCTTTCTAACCTTCCCGGTAAGTCCCAAGTCTATTGCAATGGCAAGTCCGACTGAAACTGCGAAAACTATCCATAGTGTTATGCCGTTGCCGTACAGTGCTGGTAATGATTCCATCTCACTTTTCGTCTTTTCCTCTATCCTGGAGAGTATATCAGCCGGCAGTTTGCAACGTATGGCAGGGCAAACTAGAACGTTAAATGAGAAACTGAGTTTACCAGATACAGAGGAAAATTGGTTTTCAAGAAAATCCTGGTACCGTATGACGAATCTGCCTATTCAAAAAGAGCGCTTGAGATTGCAGCACAGTATGCGGATGAGGTCAAGAACACCCAGATAATCGTTCTCCATGTGGTTCCCGTGCTTCCAGTGCCCGCAATGTACCTTGGCACTGCGAGGTCAACAAAGACGGGTGAAACCACTACGATGGCCGCATTCTTGAAGGAGGTACATCAAGAGATGAAAATCGAAATGGCAAAGAGACTCCAAGATTTAGTAAAGAAATACCGATTGCAGCACCCAATCGCAACAAAGATAGTCACAGGCTCTCCCGCTGAAAAAATTCTAGAGGTTGCAAAAGAGGAAACTGTCGATCTGATCGTAATGGGTCGGGCGGGAGCTACTGGCATAGGAAGAATCGTAAAGGCGATGGGAAGCGTGTCTCGGGTAGTATCGGAAAAATCGTCGTGTCCTGTGATGCTTGTGAATAAAAATTAGCGCTGCTTTTAGGGATGCTATACTGCACCCAGAAATTTGTACAGCATTTTTCTTTCAATCAATGCGACTATTGCCAATAGACCCAATCCAAGGACAAGGCTCCACTCTGGAGAAAAAAATCTTTTCTGAAAGCTCCCATATTCCACGCCAGAAAAGCACTATGCCGATGATTCCTGCGATCACCGCAAGAAGGTGCCGACTCTGAATAGTGTGTTGGATTGCCATTTTGCATCAACAAAAATTAGCCTTGTTCCGCCGCTAGTGAAGCTACTGGCTCTCCTGTTGGCAAAGGCGAATTTCTGTCTACCTTGTACTTGAATATCTCCGAGTATTCCATGTCTAGTATGACATTGCGTCCCACTGCAACTATCTTGCTCTTAGGCACGTCAAATCGCCAGTCATAGTGTCCCCATACCACTATTTTCTTGTCGGTTTCCTTCATCACATGGCCAACATGCTCTTCGTCTTTTGTTCTGACACCCTTGTTAAAGAGCGATTTCGGGTACTTCTTTTCGTATGTCGCCAAGTCAACATCGTGCGTAAAGACCCATTTCGCTGCTGGCTTGCTAATCGGAAGCGGATGGCTTCTGCTCTTCTTGTAGCGCCTTACGATTTCATGAAATGGGAGCCCGATCAACACATTTCTGCTGACCATCTGTATTTCTGACTTTAATACGTCGTATCTCTCGTCGCCGTCGCCAAAGATTACGATCTTGTCCTTGGTTTCTCGCACTACGTATCCTATATGGGGAGCGTCCAGAGCCATGACCCCTTTGTTGAAAAACTTGCCAGAGGTCATGCTGTCAGGACATCCTCCTGCTTCCTTTCATTTATGCCTGCAAACAGCCTGCGCATGCGCTTCTCCTTGTGAGCTACGTTCAGAGCAAGAAAAGTCGCTCCAAATCCAAGCGCCGTCCATCCGATTGCTTCTATTTCCGATACCATGTTTGGAGATTATGAGCTGCACAAGATAACCAAGACATTTGCCTTGCCATACCTTGCAAACCTATTGCTTATACTCTCAAGATACCGCTCATTATTGCATGGAAATAGAATTGGAACTTGCGACAAAAGAGATCGATGAGATTCTGGTGATGCAGAAGATGTTGGACTTGGCAAAGCCAAAGAATTAGGGTTCTCCATCAAGGAGCTTGAACTGGAGACCGATGAACATGAAGAGGAGGCTGAAGACGGCGAATAGAATGGCCGAAGCAGTTGACATTTTCTAAACAAATGTTGCTTTTTAAACAAACTGACTTTTTAAACAAAATGAGAGTAATTAAACAGCCCATACTTCTTAAACAACTGAGCGCCTTTCTATACAGAAGTCATTTATTACACAAAGCCTGTGTGCTGAAAAACTAAATATATCATATCTAGCTAGATTGGCCCAAGTCTAGAGGGCCAATCTATAGGCTTTTATATCACGGTAACATTAAAGATGCATGTCCCCTAGTGTTCTTCTGGTTGATGATGAATCTGATATCATTACATCAACCTTCTCGGCCTTGCGGCGCGCAGGCTTTACCGTACATTCATTCACCGATCCTATTGAAGCTATTAATCATATACGAGAAGAAGGCTGCAAGGATTGCAGACTACTCCTGTCAGATATCAGGATGCCAAAAATGAATGGCTTTCAGCTTGTCAGAACATTGAAGGAATTGCGGCCAGAAATGAAGGTGATAATGATGACTGCGTTTGAGGTGGACAAGAAGGAATTTGAAATAGTTTTTCCTTCGTTGCCCGTAGACACGATAGTAAAGAAGCCCTTTAGACCATCTATCGTTGCCGAAATGATCAAAGAAATCTACTATTCTTCAGAGGGAAAAAAGATAAGAAAACAAAACTTGATCTAGTCTTTTAGGCTTGGAAATTGAAATTGTCTATTATGTTGTTGACAATCTCTGCCTGATAAATCTGACCAAATCACTTATGCCATTAGACTTTTGGATAAAGCAAAGCGAGCAATAGTCACGAAGTCTTGGAAACATGCTAGTAGCCTCGTTTCCATATTTTGCATAGGCTGTCAAGAAGCAACTTTTGCTTCATTGTCAATCTGCCACATCTCTTTGGCTAATTGAAACCCATCCATAAATGGCTAGCATCAATAATACGTCAAGCACTCATTGATGAGCAATTTGAGCATAAATTATCTATATATACACAGTAGTCTAAAGTATCAAGTACAAGGATTGTCATAATAATATTGTAAAATCTTCTATCCATTTTGACACTGGTTAGTGCTCCAATCAACGTAAATATTCCGCGTGAATCTCTGGAACATGACACCAAATTTTGACATAAAGTCCAAAGTTTTCGTGATGGGAATTATGGCACTGCTTCTTGCCGTTCCATCGACGACGGCGATGGTGTTGGCCGCAACAACTGTCTATGGGACATCGGCAAGCGATACGCTATACGACACGGCAGAAGGCGATACAATTTACGGCTACGGCGGTGACGATACCATATATGCAAATCAGGGAAATGATATCGTCTACGGGGGCAGCGGCAATGACCAGATAACAGAAGGTCCCGGCGGAGATAGCCGGATATATGGCGGGTCGGGCGATGACGAGATCGTTACGGGCTATGGGTACGATGTTGTCTATGGTAACTCTGGCAACGACAAGATTCACGACATTGGCAGTGCCCTGATATATGGTGGCGCTGGCAATGACAACCTCGATGGCTCGAAATACGCCGACACCATATACGGCGGCTCTGACGACGATTGGATCAATGGCAGACTGGGCGATGACAGACTCAATGGTGGCGCTGGCAATGACGAAATCATCGGGTGGGATGGCAACGACATATTGCGTGGCAGCGGCGGCAATGACATACTGACTGGCGATGGGCCTGACTCTAACACTGGAGCAGACAGGTTCTATTGCGGCGACGGCATAGACACAATTACTGACTATAACCCGGCTGAAGGTGACTGGAAGTCAAGCGACTGTGAGAACTACTAGTATCGAGATAGGGCAACATTCCTATCTCGTCCCGCTATCGCGGGATAAAAGGATGTGTCAAGCCAATAAAGAGAGTAAGCTGGAAATTACGTAATTTCTACCTCGCTTCCTGATCGAAGAAGCAAGCAGAAAGCTACGTAAGAATTTCAAAACCAGAAAGGTTGTTGACCTCTAAATATGGTCTGTGTAGATACGGACTTTATCATTGATCTTGGCAGAGGCAGTCAGAAAGCGTTTGACAAACTGCAAGAACTGGAAGATAGGGGTGAAAACACATTCTTCACTACTGCCATAACCGTGGCCGAGCTTTATTATGGAGCCTACAGGGCAAAAGATAGAGCAAGAGCGCTTGCTGATACCAAGAACGACCTGTCAAAATTTTCTATCCTAAATCTTGATTATGAATCTGCAAGGACATGGGCAGAGCTTGCTGAACAGACAAAGTCTAATTCAATTGGAGAGCTCGATCTCTTTATCGCCAGCATCGCACTTGCCAATAAACAAATACTGCTGACAAGAAATGTCAAGCACTTTGAGAGGGTGCCGGGTTTGGTTGTAGAAAGTTGGTAAACAGTTTTTATGACCATATTGTTATTATTATCAATAATTCTCAAAAATAGTATAGCATACACCTGCCTGATTTGGACATTTTCCAGGACTCGGAGGTTGACCAGGTGTTAAGGTTTACCATGACTGCGGACGGGTCGCATGCAACACGAGAATAGTCTAACTAGACAGACGTACTGCAATAATATTTATGAGAAAATAGCCGAATATTGTATGCGCGCGTGTGTGTGGCTATATAATGCCAATCATAACAGGTTCTCCTACAAAATCTGTTAGAAATGTTGTAATCGCTTTTGAGCCCTTGGTTATATACCAGAAAAAACACACACATACACATCCCGGAGGTTTCCACGTCGCTAGCGGTTCTAAAAGTGGACAGATATGCAATATGAACCTGAAGGATTACGGTTTTAGGAACAGGCCCAGAGAGAGACTACTACAAAATACATCAAAAGTTTTGTAAGGCACTAATGGGTGCTAGTTCGATCTATAACCAAAAAGGACTTCGATTGCACCTAAGGCTACAGCAAGGGCAACAAGCACCATGACATTTAGCCGCAACACCTCTCTTGCCTTCTTCTTTTCATAGTATTTCCTGGGAGATACCCCCTTGAGCAAGAATATTATCATAAATCCTATCACCATACCTATGATGTTTGACAGAAGCACAAGTGAGGCACTCGCAGCAATATCTATCGAGCCCAACCCGATGCCTATCCCTATAGTAGTTGCAGGCGGTACCAGAGCTACTGCAATTGCCACCCCTACTATTATCTCTGGAATGGATGTGAGCATGGCCAAACCGCCTGCTATTCCAAGCATAACTGCGACCACAATCAGGATTGGGCTTACTTCTGTTCTTGATAGAATTTCCGGAGTAGTTTCAACCGGATAGAATAATGCCAAGGCTGCTGTCAGCGCAGCAGCAAGTCCTATTGATGACAAAATCATCTGAGAACCAAAAACTATTGATTTCTCTATTTGCTTCTGCCTTCCCAAGACAGAGTTCAGCGCAATGGATGCTATTGGGCCCATCAATGGCGATATCAGCATCGCACCTATTATCACGGCAACGTTGTTTGATACCAAACCCACCAAAGCGATAACGGTAGCAACCAGAATCATTGAATAGACATCCATCTTGCGCGACAGAAAAGCGTCTGTCCTTGATACAAGACCTTCAATTGGGCCAGTACGCTTGATTGGTATCTTGTCTTTAACGGACTTGAACCCTGAGACGATATCGATATCCGTGCTTGTTATCGAGGCAGGAGTTACTTCTTCTTTCAAGAAAGCCTCGAACTTGCGCAGGTAATCAGAGATCGTTGCTTCTGGTTTGTAATGTGTAATAACGTTGATCCGCTGGTTGGTGTCAAACTTGTGGGCAATGATATCTACAAGCGCGCCTGCAATCTCGTTTGGACTGATAATGACATAGTGCAGACATTGAATCTTGTAAGATTCGGCAGAGGTTTTGATGTATGGCACTTGGAACTCTTCTAGAATCTTCTCTATCTCTTCGGCCTGATTTGGATAGAGAGTGATCTCGATTCGTTCCATTAATGGCAAACATGACTAATAGTTTAGTATATAACAATTATCTTAAATATATCTAGGGGTCCCACGCCGATAGAGAGCACCAAGTGTGCAAATGCGCCAGAGTTTTTACTTGTTTTTTGCTGCTGCTTTGCTGGCAGCTGGAGCAATAAAATAGGCGGAGAACAGTAATTCTAGCCGGAATCAGGAACTACCAGCAGCAGCTTCACTTGACACGCACGCGCTGGGAGCTATAGTTGCTCCCGGTTCTTTCGTTATGAATCACATCTCCATCCTCGGCTGAGGACGATTCTTCAGTAGCCATTCCCGCAACACTAATGACAGCCAATCCAAAAAACCCATCACCACAACTACTACCACCACATGCCTGCAGCTCCTATATACCATAACAAGCTGCAAGAGAGAGATGGTAATAATAACAATAACAATAATAATAATAATCGTTCCTCAGAACGAGCCAGACTCTGGTGTTTTATTTCCACAGCTCCGGCAAATCGATTCTCTCAGCTAGGATGAAAAACTAATGATTTTCCAAGTAATGTAAGGGGGGAGAGAGAAAAAACGTCAGCTGCAACAAAAACCTTGTGTATTGTTCTCACATCTATCTAGTCACATCCTTGTGTTTGTGTATGTATGTGTGAGTGAGTGCGTGAGAGATATCATCAATATGCGTTTTCTATTCTTTTATTTTTTATATATATCGTTACTGGATGTGATAGTGCCGCAACTGCAAGTCAAGAGTTATAAAAGATGGTTGTGTGTTTGTCAACTTGATGTCTGAAAAAGAAAAAGAAGATGATTTGGCCCAAGAACTGGACGCAATTTTAGATTCCTACGATAAAAATAATGAAGTTAAACAAGATAATGTCGATGAGGAACAAATTCAAGAATTCTTGGCAAGATTTGAACGAATAAAGGTTGAGACCATCAGGCCGACAATGGAGCAAGTTGGCAAATACTTGGAGAAGAGAGGACACCTCTATCAGATTAAAGACAAGGCAGACATACATGAAGATAATCCGAGTATTACGATGGAAATCTATCCAAGAACCTCTAATGATGTCCCAATACAGGAACACGAGTTTCCTACAATAAGCTTCATAGCCAACAATTGATGTACAATTCTTTATTTATATTCACTACTTCTATTGAGAAATTGAATCAGAAAGAGCCTCAACTATCAAGAAACTGTCTTGCTTTTTCACTATGCGCACCTTCTGGCCCTTGCTAAGACTTGCTCCCGTTGTCCTAGCCTGCCAGTATTCTCCTCCAACCAAAACGAATCCGGTTTTATCGACAGAGACAGGTTCTAGCAACACGCCTTCCTTGTCCATCAGGACAAACTCGATTTTTTGCCTGTTCTTTGCCTGCCACACCTTATAGGTGATGATGCCCATGAGCGCGCCAAAGGGAGCGACAATGATCACGGAAAGCAGGGCCAGATTCCCCAAGTGCTCTTCTGTGACAAGCAGCGGCTCGACTGGCTGCGTTATCATGAGTATCGAGCCTATTGCAAGAACGGCTATGCCTCCGATGCCTATTGCGCCAAAGCCGGGGCTGTACAGCTCATATCCAAGAAGGCCGATGCCAATTGCAAGCATGGCAAAGGCTCCCCAGTTTACGTCAAATCCCTGGCCCATTAGGCTCAGGATTATGAGCACGGCTCCTGCAATTTCGGCTCCAAAGCCTGGCGAAACGAGGCCGTATATCAGGGCCAAAAACCCTATCGCCAGAAAAGTTGTAAAGATCAATGGGTTTGCCAGGAAATTTACGAAAAGCACTCGCGGGCTGGGTTGGTGGGTGACTATCTGCGCGCCTGACGTGTCAAGGCGCTCTTCCTCACCGGTGACCACGACTGTTGCGTTGTGAGCTTTTTCAAGCAGTTCTGAAGGGCTGGATGCGATCGCCTCTATCACGTTGCGCTCCAACGCTCTTCCCGGAGTGAGGTTATCGTTATGAGTGATAAAGCGGGCAGCTTGGGTCTCGTTCCTCCCGTGCGCTTCCGCCAGCGATACCACCTTTTCAACAAGCGCGTTTATCACCTTGGTGTCGTTGATGGGCTGCTGGTCGCCAGAAACTGGCTGGGCCGATCCGATCGTCGTAACAGGGGCCATTGCCGCATAGCCAGTTGCGACAAGTATCATGGTGCCTGCAGACCACGCGCTTTTGCCTTGAGGATATACATATCCTATGACGGGCACTTCAGATCGCTGCAGGCTTTCAATGATTTCCAGCGTTGCATCGAGAGATCCGCCAGGAGTGTCAAGCGCTAGAATTACCGCAGTGAAACTTTTGTCTGCAGAAGCGGTAGAGATCGCGCTGGAAATATCTTCTGATGTTGCAGACGAAATGAAATCCTTGACCTCAACCCACAAGACTTTCTTCTTGTCCTGGCTGCTGCCTGGTGGATCCTGCGCATAGGCCGACACTGCCAGCAGGCCAAACATTAGTAGCAGGAGGAGGCCGGCCTTTATCATGGAGCATGGCAGCAGCGGTGCTGGCAGCTGCTGCATTTAACGCTGGGAAGAGTCACGTCAGGCTCCTGCAATCTCTTCACGTCTCCCGCCTTTGTCCTCAGTGCCAGCTTCGCCACGTGCAAGGCGCGCCAGCTCCTGCCTTATCATTCGCCTTACATCTTCTTCAGAAGACCACTGCTCTGTAGTAGGCTGCTGGCCCGGCAGCCGCTGCTTCAATATACCAAAAAGCGTGCTCAGATCTTCAGAGTCTCTGGCGCCTGTTACGACGACCATGTTCCTTTCCCTTGCTATTTCCGTCCATGTTTGCAGCTCTCTCAGGCGCATGGCTGCCATGTTCTGAGTGTAAAAGTTTGCGGCCTGGGACATTTTCTCGGCTGCCTTGAGCTCGCCCTCGGCGATGATTATTCTGCCCCTCTTTTCCCTTTCGGCCTCTGCCTGCTTTGCTATTGCCCTATGCATGTTTTCCGGCAGCGAAACGTCCCGTATTGCTACCGAGGTCACTTTCACTCCCCATGGGTCTGTTGCTGCGTCTAGCACTTCCTGCATTCTCTTGTTCAGCTCTTCCCTCTTCGACAGGATGTCGTCAAACGTCACCTGGCCTATCAAATCCCGAAGTGTCGTCTGGGCAAGCAAGCTGGATGCAAGTAGGTAATCGTTCACTCTGATGATGGCGTTGTTGGGCTCGTTCACGCGCAGGTAAACCACTGCATCGACATCAACTGTCACGTTGTCAAGGGTGATGATCTTTTGCTTGGGGACATTCAGAGTGACTACGCGCAGGTCCACCTTGACTGCCTTGTCCACAATCGGAACAAGGAATACTAGGCCGGGGCCCTTTGCGCCTATCAGCCTCCCAAGACGGAAGACGATCGCTCTTTCATACTCTCTTACTATCCGAATCGCCGAAACAAGAATTACTACCATAATGATTATCGCAATGCCGGCTCCCACCAGCTCTCCAAATGCCAGCTGAAGTAGCAGCGACATGGATCTCAACAAATATAATGCATCGCAAAGGATTTTAACGTTGGTTGATGGGCGTGTTCCCATGCTGCAAAACAGCAGCTACATCAGGTCTTCTGGCTTTTCTTCGTGCCCGCATTGCTGGCATCGGTAAATCTTGAATCCAATGTGCACCATCGTGCCTCCGCACCGGATGCAAATGTCATCATCGTCGCTCAATTTCCCATACTATCGATCATATGCTGCATGTATTTATGAGATGCCCTTTTGCGATTGCCCCATCTTTAATATAGGGAATTCCATGCAACTAGCCTTCAGATACCACAAAATGACTTCTATCACGGTCGCTAAGTTTGGCGGCAGCGCCCTCGGAATAGAGGGGAACATGATCCCCAAGATCATCGACCGGATAAGGCAGCTGCAGCAGGAATCCAAGGTGGTGGCGGTCTTTTCGGCGCCGCTGATCGAGTATGACGGCAAGGTCAGCTCCATGACTGATGTCGCGCTCAAGGTGGGCAGGAGCTACGCTGCCTCAACCCCAGTCGAGATAGAAGTGCTAAGAGAGGTCTATGAAAGGATAGCCAGCAAGTACGTGAAGGAAGAAGGAGGCCGACAGGAGTTCATTGACAGCCTTGACAAGTTCTACCGGCAGGTGATAATTTCGCTCAAGCAGGCCGCGGAGAACAGGCGCTTTGTCGACGTGATAAGGTCGCGCACGCTTGCATACAGCGGCGAGGTGACGATGTCGTACCTAATGGACTATGTCATGCAGAGCGCCGGCCTGAAGTCGACGCACGTGTCGATTGAAAAATGGCCGATAATCACCGACGACAACTTTGAAGCGGCCAACTTTATGGTACAAGAGTCAAAGGAGCACTCTGGCCATCTGATAGACTTGGTAGAGCACAACGACGTGGTGTCGATGGGGGGCTTTATCGGCAGGACAGTCGACGGCCTTGAAACGACATACGAGCGTGGAGGCTCCGATAGGACCGCCGCAGACATTGCTATACTGCTCAACGACAGCTACGACGTCAAGATCGACTTTGAAAAGGACAGCGCCGTCCTGAGCGCCGACCCGCGGATAGTAAAGGACGATCTCGAGTTCATACAGTACCTGTCGTACAACGAGGCCAAGCTGGCAGGCATGTTTGGCATGAAGATCCTCGACCCGATAGCGATCAAAGAGATCGACGACAACAACCTTGACATCCCTATTGTAATCACAGACATGGCCAAGCCAGGCGGCATGACAATGATTCAGAGAAAGCCGCCTGTCGACAGCAGCGGCAACGACAATCCGATAAAAATAGTCACTGGCAAAAAGAACTGCGCGATGGTGAGGATGGAGAGCAACGCAGCGTCCCACCTGGTTGCGTCGCTGGAGCTTGACCGGCAGTACCACGACTTTGTAAAGCTGTCGCCATACAAGGTGGACGACACCGAGATGACGCGCCTGCTGTTCCTCGACGCCGATTATGTCAGGCGCTATGAGAGGCACTTCCGCGCCTACTACCCAAAGGCCGAGATCGTATACGGCAGGGGCGTGGTCACGCTCATCGGGGACGAGATGTGGAAGGTCCCAAAGATAGCGTCGACTGCCAGCAGCACGGTAAGCGAGCACGACATCAACATCCTGAACCTTGATGCGCAGGAAGAGACGTCAAGGATCCTGATAGTGGTGGAGGACAAGGGCTCAAGCGTGGCAGACGCGGTAAAGGCGATACACTCTACGCGGACCAAGATCCGGGGAATGAAATGACAGAGGGCAAGATCTGGCTCAACGGCTCGCTTGTCGACTATGACAACGCGAAAATTCATATCCTGACGCATGCGCTGCATTATGCGACTGGCGTCTTTGAAGGCATCCGCTGCTACAAGACCGTGAACGGCAACAGCGCGATGTTCCGGCTGCAAGACCATATGCAGCGGTTGCTGGATAGCGGCCGGATCTACTTTATGGATCTGGGCTACACCAGGCAGCAGCTGGAAAAAGCAGCTATCGACACCGTCAAGGCAAACAGGATGGAAGAATGCTACATCCGGCCGATAGCGTACTACGGCTACGGCAAGATGGGCGTCAACCCGATGCCAAACAAGGTGTCGGTTGCGATCGCAGTGTGGAAATGGGATGAGTACCTGAAGGGAGGAGAAGGCGGAGGCGGCGGGTCGGATGGCAAGGGCGCGCGCCTCATGGTGTCGTCATGGACCAGAATTGACCCAAAGTCGCTCCCGATGGGAGCCAAGGCCACTGCCAACTATGCCAACTCGGCGCTTGCAAGGGTGGAGGCGATAAAAGCAGGTTTTGACGAGGCGGTGATGCTGAACTCGGCCGGCATGGTGGTAGAGGCAAGCGCTGAAAACATATTCATAGTAAAGGATGGGGCGCTTGCGACGCCGCCGACGACATCGGGCGCGCTTGCAGGCATCACAAGGGACAGCATAATGGCCATTGCAAAAGAAAACGGCATCGAGTGCAAGGTGCGCGACATCTCCCGCGACGAGCTCTACACTGCCAGCGAAGTGTTCCTTACAGGCACCGCGGCAGAGGTAAAGCCGGTGGGCGAAATAGATAACCGTATGATTGGCGATGGCAGGGCAGGCAAGATGACAAAGCAGCTAAAGTCGCTGTTTGAAGCAGCGGTTCACGGCAAGGACAAAAAATTCAGCAAGGCGTGGCTCACGCCGGTCAACTGAGATCTTTATGGTAGAAGAAGTGCCACTAACTGCCATAGCAGTCATAGTCGGTACTGCGACAGCCGTCATCTCTGCCTTTACAATCTATTATCGCAAAAAACAGTATGAAATAATGGCCAAGCAGTACAACCTAAACGCGCTGCTGGAGGTGTTCCAGCTGCTCAACAACGAGACACACCGGAAGGCAAGGCAGGCAGTCTACCGGTACCACCGGAGCAGGCTTGACGGCAAGAACCCAGACGAAGAGGAGGTCGGCCAAGAGATAGCCATGGTGAGATCCGACTTTGACATGATAGGGACGTTCATCCGCAACGAGCTTATTTCAAAAGAAGTTTTTCTTGACGCGTACTGGGACACCACGCTCATATGCTGGGACGCGCTAAAGGACAACATCGCAAAGGAGAGGGAATTGAGGCAGAACCAGCACTACATGGCAAATTTTGAACATCTGGCATATGAGGCCCGACAGTACAAAGAAAAGTATATGCCGCGCGAATCAGTCGAGCCTTACTAGTAGTACATAGCTTTTACTGGATAACTCTGACCGGTCCTGCCCTGCGATTGGCTGCTGTTCCTGCCACCACCATATACTCGACTACTATCGCTACGCGCTGCTTCCTGCAGTGTATGCAAAGCTCTCCATACTGCGTCCACGAGCCGCAGGAGATGCATTCGGCTGCTGCCATAATAAGGAGATGAGCGATTATTTTCGATTTAAGGCCTTGTAATTAGTGCATGGTTACGTACTGCTGCAATGATTTGAGATGCAAAAACATCATCGCAAAAATTCATCTCACGGCTTTGACGTGTGTTGTTCTCAACGTACGTGCCTGACTGTCGTTATTTTTTACTACATAGAACATGGTATATGCAATAGAACTGATAGATGCAGGTATCATGGCGTCAAGCATGGAACGCGGTTTTAATTATAGCAGCAACATCGGCGTGGCACCGGCATCTATTATGGAAGAGGAAAGTATTCGCGCAGCAATGGAAATGGCAAAACCAACGGTTTGCGTAATCGGAGCAGGAGGCGCAGGCAGCAACATTGTCTCGTGGATAAAGGAAAGAGGCCTTTCAGGCGGCAAGCTAATTGCTGTCAATACCGATGCAGCGCATCTGGGAATAACACGAGCAGACAGGAGGATCCTGATAGGACCCAAGATAACTCAGGGCAGGGGCTGCGGCGGTTACCCGGAGAAGGGCATGCAGGCAGCGCGTGAGAGCATGTCTGAAATCGTGAGGGAAGTGCAGGGGTCGAATATCATTTTTCTGTGCGCAGGCCTTGGAGGCGGAACAGGTACAGGCGCAATCCAGATTCTCGCAGACGAATTAAAGCAGGAGACTCAGGCACTTATTATCGGAGTCGTGACACTTCCGTTTGCTGTCGAGAGGTACAGGTACGACTTGGCAAAGGAAGCGCTTGACAATCTCCAGAGATCGTGCGATACCCTAGTCACAATTGACAACAACAAGCTGACCCGGCTCGCCGGAAACCTTCCGCTGCAGCAGGCGCTAGGCGTTGCCAACGAGCTCGTAGGGCAATTCATAAAGGGGATCACAGAAACCATAACCACGGCATCTCTCATCAATATCGACTTTGCAGACCTCACCGCAATCATGGAAGGCAGGGGATTGGCCGCCATAGGAGTAGGACTGAGCGAAGGAATGGAAAGGATAGAGCAGGCAACAAGGATGGCACTTGAGACCCAGCTTCTGGACATAAAAGACATGTCGATGGCCAGTGGCGTGCTGGTCCACGTGTGCGGTGGCGACGACATCACTCTCGAAGAGGTTACAAGGGCAGGAGAGCTGGTCACGAGGTCATTGCCGCACGAGGTAAGGATAATCTGGGGTGCCAGGATAGACCCATCGCTCAGAGGCAAGGCAAGAGTCATGGTGGTATTGACAGGCGTCGACACCAACTTTATCGGAGCCTCAAAACAGCAGGAACAGCAAGTAGCCGAGGCGCCAGAGCAAAAGCCAAAACGACGCTGGTGGGGATAGAAAAGCAGCGGCTGCCATACAAAACACCAGCAGCTTCTTTTATTTTCTTAAATTACGCGAACATGCAAGATTGCCGGTTAAACCGGCAATCTTGCATATCCTCTTTTCCAATAAATGCGACCATACAATAGAGTCAAATTAAGGAATTTTCTGTAAATTTTATAACTGGTGCCCGCTCTAAACTCTGTAAATACCCAATATGCAACGTCTAGGTCGTAATGCTGACTTACAACAACATACGATCCAAGTTTTTCATGATGGCCATCTAGCTCTGCTTGCTGTCCCATCAGCAACAGCAGTGGTACTGGCTGCGACTGTCAGCGGGACAGGCAGAAACGATACCCTTGAAGGAACACAAGAAGACGACACAATTTACGGTTATGGCGGCGATGACGAGCCTTGGGGAAATGACGGAAACGACATTCTCTATGGCAATGGAGGCAACGACTACATCAACGACGGGACAAATGGAAACGACCACCTGCACGGTCATTCTGGAAATGACGAATTGCTAGCAGGATTTGGCTTTGATGTGCTGTATGGTGGCAGCGGCGATGACAATATGCACAAAATATTTGGAGACAGTCAGATGTATGGTGGTACCGGAAACGATATTATCATGGGCGGAAGGGGTGGCGTCGATACTATCTCCGGCGGAAATGGAAATGACAAACTATACGGGATGCTTGGCAATGATGTTATTGGTGGCGGATATGGTGACAATGGGATTGATGGCGGCGATGGAAATGATATTCTGAGGGGACATTATGACAACGACATCCTTACCGGCGGAGGAGGCGCAGACAAATTCTATTGCGGCTCTAGAATTGACACGGTTACCGACTTTAATGCTGCAGAAGGCGACACAAAGTTAGGCGACTGCGAGAACTATTAGCAGCGCCCACTGCTTCAATGCAGCCTCAGATCGCCTATAACCGTAAAATGGATTGCAAGGTGCACGGGCAGCGCGCCGGCCAGGTACCAGCTGGTTGTCCTCGCAGTCAATTTCTTTGCAAAATGCATCGCGACCAGCCCTGATGCAAAAATCCCGGCGTGTATTGCGCCGTTGAGCAGCAGCGGATGGTAATTGTAGGCAAGGTAGAGCGCACTTGCAACGCCGGCCGCAAGCCCGATAAGCGGGTAGAAGATGATCAGCATAATAATATCCTGCCGCCCAGCCTTGCAACTTCTTTTTCAATCGTTACTGCTATGGCATCAAGCCGCTTCTTCACCTCCTTTTTGTTGTTCCCCCGCGATATCAGCTGTATCTTTATCTGCGGCGTCTTTTTCCTGTAATAGCCCTGCGGGTGCGTCTTGAGGTAGATGGCATCCTTCGGATGCGATCCGACTATGCTGGTCAGCGTAGGCGCAATCATTGCCTCAGTCACGCCCCTCACGTTATAGTTGACCTCCAGCGCGACGAACCTGCCCACGCCCTGCTTTACAATAGGCATGACATGCTTCTCAAAGATCGCCTTCATCTCTGAAGGGACGCCCTGCAGGCAAAAGATCTTGGTCTTCTTCTCCCCCGCCTGCAAAAAGACGCCGGGTGCGCTCCCAAGCAGGTTCTGTATCGGGGTAGAGCCCTCCGGGATCTTTGCCATCTTTAATCGCGCTTCTGTCAGCTCGTAGTCGAGCTTGCGCACCGCGTAGCTCTTTTTCAGCATTTCCACCGCGCGATTATCTAGCACTGTCTTTCTGCCAAGCGCAAGGGCGACGCCTTCAAGCGTCAGGTCGTCGTAGGTAGCGCCAAGGCCGCCAGTCGTTATCAGAATGTCCGGCTTTCTTGCAAGCGATTCTTGGACAGCGGCAGATATTTCGCCAAGGTCGTCGCGGACCACTGTCACCCTTTTCACTATGCCGCCTGCGCCTGCGATCTGGCCGGCGAGCCAGTGCGCGTTAGAGTTGAGCGTTATGCCAGAGAGGAGCTCGTTGCCTATGCACAGTATCTCTACTGCGATCATCGTCATGCCTGAAAGACCCTGCTCATCATGATAAGCTCGGGGCCGCTTGTAAGGGTGCCGACTATGACAGACTTGCTGTTTGCCACTATGCCGGACGACGGGAATGGCATGCCGCCGTTCACTGTCACTGGCTCTGCCGGCACCTGCAGGACTTCAGAAACCATCCTGACCTCCTCCTCTGTCGCCCTCGGGGTCACGCCGGCGCCAACGTTTGTCGCCGTGATCATAGAGCCGGTCTGCACAAAGCCGCCGATCGCCATAGTGTGGGCAGGCACACCAAGCACGTCGCGCAGCTGGTGGTCAAGCTCGCCCTTGAGCAGCGGCGATGCGACTGCGCCGTTATCATTGGCTGCAACTAGGTTGCCGATGGCGGTGAACTTGCTGTTTGCCCGCTCGACTTTTAGCTGGGTCGCCTGCCTTATCGACTCCATCTCCTCATCAGACGCGATGGATGGGAGCAGTATGCCGTTGTTGTTCATAACCGACATTGGCCCAAGGAGCCGGGTGCCAGCGATCGAGGCGTGCGCCTCTCTCACCTGCAGGTACTCGGCCAGCTTTTCGCCCTTTGTCTCCGCAAACCCGTGGGGCACAAGCACGACACTGTCGTTTGCCTTGACAAAGATGCCGATGTTCGGGCTCTTGTAGAAGGTATAGCGGTATATCGCCATAAATTGTACAACAAACGTTATGAAATATTGGATATGAACCTATTGCAGACAGGCAGCTGGCACGTCAAGCCTCCACCTCCCAATGTTGTTGTCATTTTTGATACTAGCAGAAAGGTTATTAAAAATGGCATTTGCTGCTAGTCTTCGCCCTGCGGAGATTATGCAACATCGCCATCAAGACGTGCTGGAGCGTCCAGCGACTTCATACATGCAGAGACACTTCGTCACCCTACAGGAAAATGCAAGCGTGGCCTCCGCAATAGAGCAGATGCAGTAGCAAAAGCTAGACTCTGTCATTGTGACAAGGAACGGGCTGGCAGTGGGCATGGTCACAAGCGGCGACGTGGTCGAAAAGGTGGTGCTCAAGGGTGAGGATTCAGGTCGCGTGCCGAGATCGATCATGTCCTTTCTGCTGGTTACGATATCTTCCACCGGGACGGTCAAGCAGGCGCTGCAGCTGATGCGGCTCAACAGGATAAAACGCGTCCCCATGACTGACAGCAGCACCGGCATAATAGGCGTGATGACCCAGCGCTCGCTGGCAGACGCGGTCAACAAATCTGTGCTTGAGAGGACGCTAGAGCGGGCCAGAAGCACGTTCAGGATGCGGTACAAGCCAGTGCTTGGGAACCTGGGCATTCTCCTCCAGTTCTCTGCTGTGCTCCTCGTGGTGCCGGCGCTTGTGGGCACCGCGCTTGGCGAGGCCGGCAGCATAACTGGCGTCTACTTGAAGTGGCGGGGCTCTCGTTTACCGGGTTTTTCCTGATGGCCTACGGCGAAAAGGGCCAGATGAACCTAAGGCAAGCATCGATCTTTATCGTGACCAGCTTTGTAGTGATGTCGCTCTTTGGGTCGCTGCCCTACATCTACCTCACCCGTTTGGGCCGGACATTGATGGCAATTTGCTCTGTCAACAGCCTGTTTGAAAGCGCGTCAGGGTTCACAACGACCGGCCTATCCATGATAACCCAGCCGGAGAACCTACCCCAGAGCTTTAACTTTTACCGCGCGTACACGCAGTGGGTCGACGGACTGTCGTTCATCTATCTTGTGATGATATTCTTCCCGGAGGAAAAGCTGAGCGCGTGGAAGAGCGTGCTTGGCGGCGGAATGCTCCAGTTCAAAGAGTTCCTCGTGACTCTGGTATGCATATTCTCTGTCTACACTGTTGTGCTTGTGTTCCTTCTGCTGCTCACCGGCCAGATCGCTGACATTTACGCTGTATCTGCGGTGTTTGCCACGATCACGGGCGGAGGCTTTTTTGCCTACCTCCGATTTTATTTTGCCGGGCAACATTGGTTTCCTCGCAGTCACCAGCGCCGGCATGATACTCTCCGCGCTCCCCTTCGCCTTCCACTACTACATCTTTAGCAGGAAGGGGCTGTTTACCAAAAAGACGCTTGGGCCAGAGGTCACAGTGTACCTTATTATGGTGGCGGCTTCTGTGCCGATATTTTACCTGCTTGCGATAGGCACCGCGGGGCTTGATATGGGGGCAGCGGCGTACCATAAGCGCGTCGACCAACGCGGGCTTCCAGTACCTCAACATCGCCTCCATCACGCCAGCGACCAAAGTAAAGTATTCATGATAATCCTCATGCTGGTAGGCGGGACGGCGTTTTCCACCGCCGGCGGAATGAAGGTGGGCTGGTTCGTCATACTGTACCAAGAGTTCGCAAAAAGGATAGGGACGAAAAAGAGCGAAATGCAAGTCCTATATATCAGCACATAAAGACTATAGCTCGATCTCATCCACTGCCAATCCGCACGGAGCGAAGAGAACAGCGGCATACTAGAGAGGATCCGCGAAGAGTACCGCACCCGCGATTTCCGGGAGATACTGCAAAAGCAGGGCGAGCTGTTGCAGGTGATAAGGGAAGTACTGGGGATCAAGCTGGTAAGGGAGATCCTGATAGTGATAGGGCTCTATATCGGCATTTCGACCCTCACCAGGTCTGCCCTAAGCTACACGATGGGCAGGAGCCTTGATGACGGCATGTTCGAGGCGGTCTCGGCTCTGAGCACCACAGGCATGAGCACCGGCATAACCTCGCTTGCACTTGACTCATCCTCAAAGCTGATGCTCATCGCAAACATGATCCTTGGCAGGTTCGAGATAATATCCGTGCTGTATATATTCTTCAGCTCGCTGCGCAGGTAGCACACACCTATGCCCTGAACCCTTGCGTCATTTCATGGCACGCCTGGCTGTGCTTGATCGCCTCCTTACGCTGCTCAGGCTTATCGACATCAAAAACCATCTTGCAGGTGTAGCAGCGAACGAGCATCATTTGGGCATCGATAGTACGGCCTTCTCTAAATGGCTTGCTGCTTATTAGGCATATTGCGTTACTACTCACAACAATTGTCGCAGGACCAGTTCCTTTACCTTACCACAACGGGATGGAAGACTGGCAGGAAACACGAGATAGAAACCTGGTTCGTGGAACACAAGAAAAAGTACTATATAATGTCAGAGGGCAGGGAGCGCGCTCACTGGGTCCAGAACATAATACACGATCCCGCAGTTTCGTTCAGCGTTGGCGGCAAAAATTTTGCAGGCACCGGAAGGGTAGTGGTGGTTGACGATGATGGCAAGGAGGAGCCTCTAGTCGCAGAAATAAAAAGGCTGATGAAGAGCAAGTACAGGTGGGACTCGGGGATGATTGTAGAGCTTGCGCCAAGCTGATGATGACAGCGCTAAATTAGCGCCTCAGCCTGCCGACATCTCGCACGGCCCGTGCTCGCCGACTTGAGCCAGCAAGCTCGGATTTCAATACTTCTGCCAGCCTGCTTCTCATCTCCTCGTCGTCCCCCATCAATGATAGCAGATCGTCAGCTTCCTTCCGGCTCATGCCCGGTTCGGACTTCATCAAGTATAGTATGGCCTTTAAGGCAATTAACAATGGCAGTGGAGCTATAGTGCACGGAAATAATGATAAGGCAGATCGGCGTTAAGTGGCTATTGTTTGAGAATCAGCGCGCAGAAAAGCTTGGCGCTCTGGACATCCAAGTGCTGAGCTGCATCAAGGCAAATGCTCAAACAGAAAAGCAGCTTGCCAAAAAGACAGGCATTGACATTCTGACTCTTTCGCCGCTTGTCACAGAATTGATGCTGATGGGCTATGTTGAAACTTTTAGGAGGCGCAGGCTCCTCTTCTTTTCAAGGGAGTACGTCTCTATCACTCCGGAGGGGCTTGCAGCTCTTGAAAAGGCAAAAAGCCCACTGCAAAACATCATTGAACTGATCCGCGAGAGGGCGCTTGAAGCCCTAGAGAATGTCGCGGCATCTTCGCCTGCCTTAAAGATCCTCTTTGTGCTTGGCAAGGCAACATACCGGACTGCAAAGGCACTGCTTTGAGTTTTTTCTGCCTGCACATCTACGCGCCTTACAGTCAATATGTGTGATTAAGGGCCAGCAGAAGGAGGGAGATTCTTTTATACAATTGACTCGTTCTTGCCTCCATGAGCGGCGTCGACTCACAAAAATTCAAGTCATGCAACGCCAGACCTGAGACAGCGTTGCAGAAGGGTGGAAAAAGTGGTGGAAGGTCATTGAAGAAAGCGTCCAGCCAGTGTCTGACAGGCTGGTAGAGCTTGGAGTTCGGCAGGGAAGCCGCGTGCTGGACGTAGTAACGGGCATCGGCGAGCCGGCCATAACTGTGCAAGAAAAGTTGGTCCGGCCGGAAAGGTCATCGCAATTGACCTCTCGCCGGCGATGCTTGCCATCGCAAGGGAAAGGGCAAAGGAGAATGGTCTGGCAAATATCATCGAGTTCCACGAAGCCGATGCAGAATCGCTCCACCTGCCTCCTTCAAGCATCGATGCCATCGTCTGCAGGTTTGGGCTGATGTTCATGCCATCTTCTTGGTACTTTGAAAGCAATGAAAGCTGCCCTTGCCCCGGCGGCCGGATAGCTGCGGCTGTCTGGTCCGCGCCCGATAAAGTCCCATCATTTGTCGTGCCCCTTCAAATAGTTATGAAAGAGATGGCAACCCCTCCTCCGCCTCCCGAGTCGCCGGGACCCTTTAGCTTGGCAGACACCAAGCTTCTCAGGCAGAAATTTGAGCAGGCCGGCTTTCACGACATCAACATAGAGGCCATCTTAAGTGATTTCAAGCTCCCCTCACCCAAGGAATTCGTAGATTTTGTCAGGAGCACAGCCGGATCGCTTGGCGCCATGATGGCAGGTCTGCCTGCTGCAAGACAGGATGAGATATGTAATAAAGTGGCAGATGCTGTAAGAAAGCACGCCGACCCCAGAATAGGCACCGTCAGTTTCACAAATGACGTCATATTGGTATCGGCAAAGCGCTAAACAATGGGAAAAAGCATGTATTGATGCGTAGGCGGGTCACCATTGGCCTCTCTCCCGCAAGAATGGTAAATAATATGCCGGCTGATTGTCTGAGTCGGAGTCCTTATTATTCTCCCATTATTTGCAAAATAATTTCGCGCTCTCGCCCGGGTGTCCATTTCCATCAGCACTATCTGCTGCCATGTTCCAAGCATCAAGCGCTTATCCTTGAACGGCACTGTCAGGCTGGGTCCAATCAACGACGCGCGGACATGGGAGTGTCCATTTCCATCATGCCAAGTGTTGTCATGCTCATATTCAATAGCTTTGGGCGCAACCCTGTCAAGCATTGCAGGAAAGTCCTTCCTCAGTCCCGGCTCATATTCTATGGTTGCCACGGCCGCGGTTGATCCAGAAACAAATATGGTGACGATTCCGTCTTTGATGCCGCCATCCTTGATGGCGTCTGCAACCCTGTCTGTAATGTCAATCATGTCATTTTCACCGAATAGCGCAAGGAAGCCCACGTTCTTTAGACGTGGGAGGAATTGCGCTATAAAGCTTAAATGTATTGAGCAATATTATCAATACCAATAAATGCTTCAAGCCCTGCCAGTCAAGCTAGAAACCTCAGATGATGAAAAGGCCCTATTGCTTGCTACCATGAGAAAGTATAATGAAGCAGCAAATTTTCTTGCTGAACAGGCATTTCGGTTGAAGATAGCAAACAAAGTAGAGTTGCAAAAGAGGTTCTATTATCAACTGCGAGAACAGTTCAACTTATCTGCACAGTTTGCCGTCCGTGTGATAAGCAAAGTGGTTGAAGCATACAAAAGAGACAAGAGCATTAAGCCAGTGTTCCGAGAACTTGGAGCAATACAATATGATCAGCGCAACATTTCGTGGAAAGGCTTGGACAAGGTTTCTTTGATAACGCTGAAAGGCAGGATCAAACTACGTACAAGAATCGGAGAGTACCAAAAGGCAAGGTCTGACAGGATAAGGGGACAGGCTGATTTGATATACAGAAAAGGCGAATTCTACCTCATCGCAGTTGTCGATGCTCCTGAGGAATCAGAGTTTGATCCAATAGGAGCTATCGGCATTGACCTTGGAATTGAAAACCTTGCCACCGACAGTGATGGTCAAGTTTTCAGTGGTGAGAAGGTAGAAAAAGTAAGGAAAAGATACAATGGATTGCGAGCTAGGCTGCAAAAGAAAGGTACTCGCTCTGCAAAGCGACATTTGAAAAAGATGTCTGGCAGGGAGAAACGCTTCAAGCGTGACATTAACCATGTTATCTCAAAAGCCATTGTCTCCAAAGCCAAAGGCACCCTCAGAGCGATTGCACTAGAAGATTTGAGTGGAATACGCTCTAGGGCAACGGTTATTGGGCGCAAACAACAACGAGACAGACACAGCAAGTGGTCTTTCAGACAACTACGAGCGTTTGTGGAGTACAAGGCAAAGCGGGATGGTGTTCCTGTCAAGTTCGTTGACCCAAAGAACACTTCTCGTGAATGTCCAAAATGCCACAACATTGACGCAAGAAACAGACATACACGAAACCACTTCAAGTGTACAGAATGCGGATATGAGGCAATGGCTGATCATGTTGCTGCTTGCAATATAGCAGCTAGGGCTGCTGTCAACCAGCCCATTGTAGCGCCTCTTTTTTCGGCAGTTACAAGCCCACCTGCTTTAGCGGTGGGTAGTTGACCTTTTGACTTCAAGGCGACGGTGCTCGTGCTGACCGGCATGACATTCTACACCATCATGTTGGAGGGACATATCTCTTTCTTTAATGATATGTGTACTCTTGAGAAAAGTGCCGGATTAGCCCGGCAGGCTTTCGTTCAGCATGAGCGCCAGCAGCGCGGCCCTCAGCTCTTTGCCATAGGAAGCCTGCTTGAAATATATCGCGTTCTTCGTGTGGTCGATAGCGTGCGAAATCTCGTCAAGGCGCGGCAGTGGGTGCATCACCGCTACGTCCGGCTTTGCCTTTGCCAGCATCTTTTCGTCAATGGTGTATGTGCCTTTGACCTTTTCGTACTCTTGCGGATCGGGGAACCGCTCACGCTGGATTCTGGTGACATAGATCACGTCGGCCTCGGCAAGCACCTCATCAAGCTCGCTGTGCTCCTTTATCTTCATCCTTCCTTGCAGCTCATAGATCGACTCTTTCCTTACCTGCAATGTCGGGGGCGACACAAGGTGCACATCAACGTCATAGTTGGCAAGGCCGTACAGCAGCGAGTACACGGTCCTCCCGTACTTCAGGTCGCCCACTATGGCAATCGACAGCCCGCCTATCCTTCCCTTCTCCTTCAGCATCGTGTACATGTCCAAGAGCGCCTGGGTGGGGTGCTCCTCGCTCCCACTTCCGGCATTTATGATGGGGTTCTGCGACAATTCTGCAGCAAACCTGCTAGAGCCGTCCATCGGGTGCCGGAGAACAATGACGTCTGAATAAAGGTCGATGATCCTGATAGTGTCTGCAAGGCTCTCGCCTTTTTCCACCGACGACGACTTTAAATCTGCAATGCCGATGGAGCTCCCGCCAAGCGACGCCATCGCAGCCTCAAAGCTCATCCTCGTCCGGGTCGATGGCTCGTAGAAAATGTAGCCAAGCGTCCTGCCCTTGCCAAGCTCGCCCCTCTCTGAATGCTTTAGCCGGCTTATCGTGTCGGTAGACTCAAAGACGTACTCCAAGTCATCCTTTGTGAAATCCTTGATCGAAACAATGTCCTTGTCAAAGAAGGGGTTGGGCATATCACTAACCACTACTACTGCCTTATCGAAAGAAGGAGGCTGTAATAAACACTTCTTGCAGCTTAGATGGTTCCGATCTGGCAGGCTTTTGCTGTATTATTATCCAAACCAGATCAGAACCGCTAATAGAGACCCGACTTTCGGATCACTACTACTAGTATGCATTATGCAAAATAAGGCTTTGATCTCTCGTTTCTGAAATAGGGCTGTTAAAACAAAAATATGTAATAAAATGATCCTAGTGCGCATGAGGTGGTGGTGCGCTTCCCTTTGCCAAAGCTTCGTTGAACGTTCCTGAAGCCTTTTCATGGAACTCTAGATTCGACTGGTCTACCTTGACAGCCTGTGGCGGGCAGACAGAGACGCATGCCATGCACCATATGCAATCATGTTCCCTTATTGGGTCTGCCTTGTCTGTGTAGTCCTTGCGCTCTTCTTTGACAGAGCTGCCAGTGCCTGCGCTTGTAGCATTTGCCATCTGTGTGGCAGGGACATCATTTTCTGTCCTATACCATTGAAACACCTGAACTGGACAGGCTTCGATGCACGCGCCGTCGGCTATACAGGAATCCCAGTCAATGGCGACCATCGTGCCATGAACACCTATTGGAGCTAATTCCTCCCCCCGGGCCTGATACGCTGCCTTGACCTCCTCATTTTCTGCAGCTTCTTTAGCGGCCCCAGGACCCCAGACGAAATGAAAATGTTCTCCATCTGAGTGCTGATGTTTGCCTATCACTTGGTGATTCCTTGGAAAATCCGCATCGATTGGCATATTATTCCACTCTGAAATGTATTGTTTTTATGGCTTACACAACCAAGTTCTATTAGATGTGTATTCTAGAGACACAGCGCTGACAAGGCATATACTTAGGCTGCAAGAGCATCTGTCTTGGCGGCCATGATAAAGTCGTTCCTGTGGAGCCCTTTTATCTTGTGGGTCCACCAAGTGACCGTGACCCTTCCCCACTCTGTCAGTATGTCCGGGTGGTGACCCTCTTTCTCTGCAAGCTCGCCTACCTTGTTTGTAAAGGCAAGCGCCTGCGCAAAATCCTTGAACTTGAAGGACTTTTCAAGCCGCTTTATCCCATCCTTTTCTATAACTGACCAGCTCCGAGTCTGCCGGTGGTACTGCTCGATCTCTTCGTCGGTGAGTGGAGGCATGCCTCCACGGCAGGGCTCGCACTTCATTTCACCAAGCGACATTATGTGCCATTATTTTTAGCAGTAGCCGGCTTTTCTGCTTTGCTGTCGCTGCTACTGCCTATCAAACTAGTTTTAATTACAATGCCGTAGCACTTTCTAACAACGGGCGATGAGCTGGGTTGTATACATGATAATGATAATTGACCTTGGCGTGGCAGCTGCCGTGGCCTTCCCGTTGCTATTCATCCAATCAATAAACACAATTACAACAACGTTCCCCGCAGACGATCCATGCACTAACTTTAGCTGCGCCGAGAAATGATAATCAGAAACTGTCAGCCAAGCAGCATCCTGCTTGGTTATGGAGCTCTGTCCAATTCATTGCAGGCAAAAACGTTACAGGCTGGCAGGACAACGGGCACTGCAGGATAGAGATGCAGGTTATCCCTAGAGAGCTTGCCCTGACACCGCCTCCTTACTATGTCTGCTCCCTTAAACGGGATGATGTAGCCAGATGGGACGCGTGGCATGGCGCAATAGCGCATATGAAGGTGTGAAACAGGTTGAAGAGTCCTGCAAGGTCAGGGAAGCACAAGCCGCCTTTCAGCCATGAGTATTGTATCAGCACACTGTAATTTCCTTTTTTCTACCGTCAAGGCAAATGCGAAAGTTATCAAGCAGGTCTCTGCCCAAGAGCGCGGTTGTCGGCGTCCTCTCCGGCAGGTCAAGGCAGCCCACGTGCACGCCGTCGTACAGCCTGCCGAATATCTCTATGGATACTTCATAGTAGGGGATGTGGATTATCCCCGCGCCAGTCACCGTCTCGTCGCTCCCTGCGTACGAAAGGTTCATCTCGTTTGCAATGTACGTGGGTATTATTGTCTTTGAGGAGGCAAAGTCAAGGTGGGCGTCGATCACTATTTTTTTGTTGCTGCCCGCATCAATGATCCCCATGCTGACCAGCGGCAGATTGTTCTTGTAGCGGATCGTGATCGTTTCTGTCGCGCCTGCCATACAATACAGGCGCGCACCTAGAATAAGTAGGTAGATGTTCATACGTCCAACAACATTCTTCCAAAGAATTGCGCCATTTTGAAACGTTAAAGTACTTGCAGCAGCTTTATTGGCTATGGTACGCAAGTTTGATGACTGGTGGAGAACTGTTCCAGCTGACTTGAAGACAAAGGCTCGCAAGGGCGACGAAGCAAACAAACCGTTGCTCAACCAGATAAACTATGTCCTTTTGCATCTTCACTTGGCTGGCAAGCACGACCTAAAGCCGACCCATGAAGAGCTGAAGGACTGGCTGCACAGCGGGCAGGTTGACGTGCTGCGGATGAACAAGTAGTAGTAATAACGCAGCGCATCTGTTTCATTTATGTACTCGAAAGCAATTGTAGTATCGGCGTCCAGAGTGTGTCCTGATTCTCGTCGCACGTCAGTCCCTTCTCAGCGCGACTATCGGCGATAGCCTCGATGCTTTCCAAGCCGGGTACAGGCCTGCTGCAACGCTCAACCCCAGCGATATCCACCAGACTTTGGCAAGATCGCTCAAAGGATAGCGTGGCGTCACTTCAGCCGAGGAAAATAGGTTTGAAGCAAAGAGGGACAAAACACCATAGCCTTCCAGCACCCCTACCACGAGCCCTACGCTTGCGCCAATAATCCCAATTATGGCCGCCTCTGCAAGAAAGAGGGCAAGCACGTTCCGATCCCTTGCGCCAATGGCTTTCATAACGCCTATCTCCCGCGTCCTTTCCGTGACAGACGTATACATGGTGGTGACTATTCCCACCGAGCCGACCAGAAGGGCTACCAGCGCAATGCTTGAAATGACACTGCCAAATCCTGCGGCAAACTCTTGGATTGTCTGAAGTATCGCCTCTGAAGTCGTTATGCCAATATCGGGGCCATAGAGGTTCCTTATCTCTTTCTCGACCTGCTCGACATTGTCCGTGCTGTCTGCCGCCACAAACAGCGAATCATACCTGCCGGATTTTCCAAGGAGTTCGTTGCCCGCGTCTAGGTTGAATACGACTGCCCTGTCGATCGTCGGGTTTCCTACTGGCTCCATTATGCCAGCCACGGTGAACGTTTCTGATCGTGACTGCCGCGACGCAGTCGCCAGATCGATGTACGTGTAGGTAACTTCTACTTGCCGGCCTATTTTTGCCGCAGCAGCGGCGGCTGCTGATATGTTGTCGTCGCCATCATCCGCTTCCGATAGGCCCCACAGCTTGTTAGCAATAGACAGCGGAAGATAGATCGCCGACCTGTCTTCCGGGCTCACATTTGATCCTTCTACAAATTCCAGAGCGGGCGCAATGATCTCGAGGTTCTCGGGTTGCATGGACAGCACGCTTGCGCTCTGGGATTCGTTCTCCACAGAGACCGTGATTCTTCCCTGATACGAAGGGATGACGCTGCTGACATGGGGCAGCGACTCTAGCTTCTCTACGACAGCTTGGTCAAGGGTTATTGCAGGGACTGACACGAGCCCTTGGCCAAGGAACGAAGGCGGGCCGCCATCGTCGCCACCAGCATCGCCCCCTTCTGTCTCCGAACCACCTAGAGGGATGCTCGTGATAAACAGTATGTTTGGAGCGAGCTTGCTGAAAACATCCATAGCAAACTGGCCAAGCCCTGCCACTATGCCGTTGAGCGTCACCATGAGACTGCTGCCCACGATCACCATCAGGATCGTCAGCGAAGTCCTGACTTTTCTGTCTCCAAGCGCCTTGAAAGAAATCCTGAACGTTTCAGTGACCTTCATGCCTTAGCTGGCTCCTGTCGCGGCGGTGCGCGACATTTTTCTTCCTTCTCCACCCTCCCGTCCCGGATATAGATCGACTTGTCAGTCATGCCTGCCAGCTCCAGATTATGCGTGACCATTACAACCGTGGTGCCAAACCTATCAGACAGCATCCTGAGAAGATCAAATACCTCTCTTCCAGTCTTGGTGTCAAGGTTTCCAGTAGGCTCGTCTGCCAAGACTAGAGCCGGGTCGTTTATCAGGGCTCTTGCAATCGCCACCCTTTGCTGCTCCCCTCCGCTCAGGTCCACCGGCTTTTGCTTTGCCTTGTCCTTTATCCCAAGGATTTCAAGCAGCTCCAGTGCCCGGGCACTTTTGTCAAAAGAGAATGATGATGGTCTCGCTGGGGAAAAGACTGCCGGAAACTCGACATTTTCTTGGACAGACATTCTATTGACAAGGTTGTATGATTGGAAGATGAATCCGATCAAGCGGTTTCTGATATCAGAAAGCCTTGTGTCATCTAGCAGAAAGATGTCTTGCCCGTTTATGAACACCTTTCCGGCAGTGGGCCTATCAAGGGCTCCTATGATGTTCAGGAGGGTGGACTTGCCGCTGCCCGAGGGGCCGACTATAGAGACAAACTCGCCCTTCTTTATTTCAAAGCTGATGCCGTCAAGGGCCACCACTTTTTTGGCTGAAGCCGAGCGCGAATCAAACACTTTCTTTACATTTTCCAGCCTTAGAGCGACAGTGGTAGTGGTAGCAGTAGTAGGATGCAGACGGGATGATGACGGAGCATGGCTCTCTTTTCCGGCAGGAGGATCATTTAACATGCTGTTGCCTCTGCCCGTGGGATGATGATGTTCTTCTTTCATTAGCAAATCGTAATAGTGCAGTCATAGGCTATAACGGATAGGGTTCCTGCACCTCTGAAGGACACAGCCAAAATATTTCAGGCGGACAGGATGATGACAACAACGACGCCACACCCTCACTAGCAGAGAATTGCTGGCGCGAAACAAAATAAGATGATAACAACGTATACCAGTGAAGCGCGCCATTGACGCTATTATTGTTGTTTTTATGGCAACTTTGGTATGTGGCTGTTTTACTGCCATTGTCTTTTTATGGAGTCCAAAGGATTTCTTGTTTTCCCATTAATGTATTCCATTACCGAATACCTGATCAGTTCAAGAGTTTTTTGCGGGTATCTTTGTAGACGTAACAAAAGTTCTTCGATAGAGGAAAATTCATTAGTATCCAAAACTTTTTTCGACTTTAGGTAATGTCTAACAAGTTCTATTCTCTTTTGCAAATCAAACTCGTCTTCTAAAGTCGAGGCAACAAGCATGCCCAACAGAGTAAGACGATAGCAGGGTATCCCGGTTTTCTGTAGCAAACCAGGCCCTTTTCCAGTAGCAACAGCGCCGTGCTCCTCTACGAATCCATTAGGCACAAGGCATTCGTCTAGCTCTTTGAAGACATAATGATATGCATTCACAGCAGAGATGCCAAGTTTATCCGACAGATATTTTGCAAGTACACCCCTTGTGATATCTGGCTTGGAAGAAGGATAATAGTAGCTTTTTTGCGACGCTAGCAGCTTGATTATCAGCCTTTGCTTGACTCCCTTTGAGCAGATCGCCCTCTTGCTTTTGTAAAAGGTATGGATAAGGAGAGGCTTGGCACCTCGCTCACCGACCATGTCTATATTCCCTAATAATTTTTTATGATTATAAGCCTCTTAATCCTTTTTTACTGTAATAACAAAGTGCCTAGCACAATTGCTGTATTATATTAGATGGTTTCAACATTTTCATGAAATTTCTTTACAAGAGATCGGTCCAAAAATAAATTGTCCAGTATGCCATAGAAATAGTGGAATAACTTGGACATGAGGATGAAAGTTATTTTTATGTCTAGCGGGTTTAGCTTATAATTTCATTTATGGCAATAGAGATATTCTATTATTTTTTATACGCCTGCTCGAACATACGACCATATGCATTTTGACGCATTAGGAATTACAAAAAAGAGGACAAAATTGGGAACACTGGAAATAATGGTTGTAGCAGTAGCGTCGTTATTGTTGTTCTCTACTGGCTCAGCTCTGCCTCAAGATGCGTTTGCTTATACGGCCAACGACCCGGCAGTGCCATATCACTGCTTCATAGATCAAAATGGGGACGGAGCGATAACAGCAGCAGATGAAGTGGAAGATGAGGAAGGAAATATGGCCCTTGTGCCTTGCGAGGTAAGCCCTGGAGACAACGCATGGATGATGACAGCGGCAGCGCTGGTGCTCGTAATGACCCCAGCCGGCCTTGCAATGTTCTATGGGGGCTTGGCCAGACAGAAAAACGCCGTAAATACAATCCACATGGTCTTTATCACAACTGGTGTAATTGCTGTACAATGGGTTCTGTGGGGATATAGTCTGGCTTTTGGCCCAGACGCAACAGGACAGGGCTTTATTGGCGACTTTTCTTGGGTTGGCCTGCAGAACGTGCTCCATGACGTTCCGTCCAATGCGTACTATGGCATCAACAGCGACGGCGGTCGGAATGCTATCCCACACCAGACATACATGGTGTTCCAGATGATGTTCGCCATCATCACTCCAGCACTGATTGTAGCATCACTTGCAGAGAGGATGAAGTTCAGCGCGTTCATTATCTTTATCGTAATCTGGGCAACGTTTGTCTATGACTTTGCAGCACACTGGACTTGGCAAATCACTGCAACTGACAACTATGGAAGAACCCCTGGATACTGTGGCTTTGGATGGGGAGGATGCCTTGGCGCTCTAGACTTTGCAGGCGGAACGGTCATACACATCACGTCTGGCTGGTCTGGACTTGTAATTGCCCTCATGCTTGGACGCAGGCTGGGATATGGCAAGATGCCAATGGAGCCGCACAATGTATCTCTGGTAGTGCTCGGTGCAGCTCTACTGTGGTTTGGCTGGTTCGGCTTCAACGCTGGTTCGGCAGCTGCGGCAGCTACGAACGCCACGAGTGCATTCGTTGCAACCCAGATTGCAACAGGCATGGCAGCAGTAACATGGGCTTTGGTCTCGTGGGGACACACTGGAAGGCCCTCGACGGTTGGTGCAGCATCTGGTGCAGTAGCAGGGCTTGTGGCAATCACGCCAGCTTCTGGCTTTGTATCGCCAATGTCGGCAATTGTTATTGGAATTGCGGCAGGGATAGGCTGTTACTACGCAGTTACATTCAAGAACAGAAGAAAGTGGGATGACGCACTGGACACTTGGGCAATACATGGCATTGGAGGCTTGATAGGCGCGCTTCTTACCGGGACATTTGCAGAACAGAGGTTTACGCCTTGGGGCGACAATGGCCTAGCATTCGGCAACCCTGCCCAGCTGTATGAAAACGCTGTTGGCGCGTTTGCAGCTCTAGCATGGGCAATGGGCATCACTGCAATCATTATCAAGGTAATGGATGTAGTGTGGCCAGGAGGCATAAGGGTCACTCCAAAGGAAGAAGAGATAGGCCTTGACTTGGCGCAGCACGGAGAAAGGGCGTACGTGACAGGGTAAGGAAAACTTACCTTTTTCTTCTTTTTTTATATTTTATTTTCTATGATGATAATGATAATAAAAGCAATAACAAAATACAGATGCATGCATACATTATATGCATGTCTTATTGTTGCAACAATAATAATGGGGAATGGCAATGAGCGTGCTACTACTACCACCTTGATAGTGACAAATACAAAAATACATGAATCGTCTTATGTTTATTGTCGAGATGGATTAGCTAATGCTTGTTGATGACACTGATCTTGCCAAGAAAAAGATCTGTCTTTTTCCAAGAGCAACGCAGAGTACTTCGGTGCCGAACCGCGGGATATACCAACGCCTCATAATTGCATCATTGGCGCTGCATGTATCAAGCATGACAAGAAGTGCTCTCGCAAAAGTTATCGCCAAGAAATTAGGAATAACTTGGAAAAATGCCTACAACCATATAATGAACGAGCTAAATAGTTGTCTGATTCCAAGCGGAATTGTGATCGAAAATGGAAACATACCCTCTATCAGAGGGCCTAGAATATATCAAATGACGGGAATACCGTGCTATAGCTTATCGGATATCGGAATACTGGTGGCTTGCTCGCTTGAGGAATTGGACATAGAAGTAAGAAAGAGTCTCCTTCAACAACTGCTGAATAATAATAGACAACGCACAAAGGTTGGCGGCCGCAGCTTTATTGATGCAAGGCAAAGAGAAGAACTTGTGGCACATTTGCAAAGCTATCCGCAATTTACTTTAGAACTCATTAAATCTGGGGTGATCAAATTCCTAGAGGGAAAGATCCACCATCCACTAGACATAATTCCAAAATCAAATATCAAATAATGCTAGGTTATTGGTGCGCGATCGCAAGCAGGCACTTCCTCAGTTCTCAATGCAACATGCTAAGGAACGTTATGAAATCACTACTAGCTCAAAATCACCTAGAAGTTGCGCTGATTATCGGCGCTGACGAGCGGGGATGATTATCCGCGTCGGGTTATAGAATAATTGTGTTTTTGTGAAAATAGATACAAATATTATTTGCCATAGCCGTGATTGTAGCATAAATTGCATATTTATATTGCATTTTCAATCGAATAAATTTATATCGACAATTATCGAGTAATCCATAGGAGGCGAATGAAAAAATGGCTCAAATGCCAGCACTGATACCAAAGGAAGTCGAAATCCAGAGGCTGAAAAAGATCTACATAATGGTCATCATGCTGGGTTCAATTGCAGCCTCAGTAGAGGTCGACAACTTTGTTGACGGCTCACTGCACCAGACAACCATACGTGACTCTGCATTCACGCCAGCCCACTGGTGGCTGTACAGCCACTTTGTAGCACTCCCGCTTGGATGGGGCTTTGTAGCAATGTACGACAGAAGAATACCAATACTGCGCGGACCTGGAAACTCAATGAACACCGGTCTGAAGCTGACCATCATTGGCTACCTAGCCACGATGTTTACTATTGGCGTAAATGAGCTGTGGCACTTCTGGTTCGTCGAAGAAGTATTCGCAGTTCCTAACCACTGGATGTTCAACATGGGTGTCGTCGTGGCATTCATGGGTGCTCTGGCATACGTAGTCAGAGTGTATGCCAGACTGGTGGAGCTGGGTGCAGAAACACCTGCAAGAAATCCGTACGTGGCCGAGATGTACAAGCTAGCACTGGAAGGCAAGCTGTACAGCAGGTCAATACCGTAAGAGGTATCAGCATCTGAGCAACTCGTGCGTGGAAGGTCGCGAGATTTTTTCTTATGCGCGTTGACCTCCACGCATTTTTATGTATCTTCAAGTTACCGGAATCCGACTTTTTGCTGGCGACTACAATCGATTGGAATCGACTTTGGAACAACATAATTATTTTCGATATGGGTACTACTGTTGCAGCAACTCCAGCAATACAAGCGCTATCAAGCGCTTTGCTCTTTGCTTTTTTATGTACTATTGATAATGCAATTTGGTTAAGATTTTTTCTGTTTCGCCCTTCAGAAAATGTGCTGCCTTTACATTGTTTGCAGTTACTAAGTGCTGTAGGCAAAGCTAGCTAATCCGGACCAATGCCGGCGTGCGCCGCGTTATAATGTTCCACATACTCTGAATCAGACTGGAACGTCTCGTTGCACTTGCTGCATGCCACAGGTATGCCTGTGTCGTCGCGCTCTTCTGAAATGTGCGACATCATCGAATCATGGAAAATATCTCATAAAAGAATTTCGAGTCTGTGAGCTTGTTTAAAAAGTCACCAATCCATGCTTCGATAGCTGTTTGATTGCATGACTTTGTTTTTATGAGTTATTACTTTTTACACAAAGCCGAGTCTGTGCGCTAAAATGCAATACAACATATTATTGTAAATCTGCAATTGCTAAATATCTTGCTTGAGCTGCTTCAATCACATATAATGCCTTCAACAACAGTCCCTTCAAAAATAGAGTGGCCCGACATCCTCAATGAGTCAGTGCACACTAGCGATGACGTCGACATAGGCGATATCTATGCGCTCAGCCGGGATTTTGTAGTTGTAAAAAGAGGGATAATCCACAAGATCCATTACTATTACATCCCAATCAACAAGGTAGAAGGCTGGGATGGGAATGTGCTGTGGCTCAAGATAACCGAGGACGAAGTGAAGAGGAACTATGAAAGAGACAGGAATCCCAACCCGCTGAGATACTCACTGAAGGATTATCCTGCGTACAGCGGAGCAACGTATCCCGAGCTGATGATAATTTCTCCAAAAGGCGAAAAGATAGCGTATACAGATACTACCACTGCGCAGACAGAAAAAGAAGAAGAGCGCGTCATATACAAGTGCGACCTTTGCGACAGCCAATTTAGAACCGAGGAAGAGCTAAGCAGGCACGTGCCTGCCAGTCACTAACCAGCAGCCGTCATCATAATCTTTTTGAAGAAACCTGTTGTTGTAGTAGACTGGCATCAAATGCTTCCAAGGTTTGCTGCAGGTCTTCGCCGTTGTGCGCCGTACATGTAAAGAAAAGCTCGCTTAGCATGACGCCTCTTTCCAAAACCCGCTCCTGAAGCTTGCTTGAAAACTTGTTGTCACATTTGAGGTATTCTCTGTAGTTGTGAACGCCGTCCTGTTTTGTAAACAACACATGGAACATTGACGGGTACCCTTGGACTATGCCGTCTACCTTCCTATAATACAGGATATCTCTGATGCCGTTCATTAGGGCCGTGCCAAACTTTTCAATGTTCCGGTGCACATACCCTTTCTTCATTATTATTTCATCGACGGTTGCGTCTGCCGCTGCAATTGACACGGGATTCCTAGCGTACGTGCCATTGCGCAATATCTTTTTTGTAGCGTTCTCTTTCATTATTTCCTCTGACCCGACCACCGCCGAAATGGGATACTGTTTCCAAGTGATTTTGCAGGGGTGGTCAGGTGCGGCTTGACTCCAAGCAGTTCCTGAGCCCCTCCCTTTGCTACCCTAAATCCGGTCTTTACCTCATCAAATATCAGGACTATGCCGTTTTTGTCGCACAATTCCCTGAGGAACTTTAGGTAGCTATCGCGGGGAGGAATGACGGCGGCATTTGCTATGATGGGCTCTGTGATTATGGCCGCGATGTTGTCTGAATGTTTCTTGACCGTCTTTTCCACTACGTCAAAGTCGTTCCACTCGCTTACCAAGGTCAGCTTGCCTATGGCCTTTGGAATCCCGATAGAGTCAGGCTGGGCTGTGCCGCGGCGGCTCTCTGTGCCCGGTTCGGTGGAAAATGACACGTAATCATGGATCCCATGGTACTGCCCCTCAAACTTTAGGATCTTTTCCTTTCCTGTGCATGCTCTGGCTATCTTGATGGCGTGCATCGTTGCCTCTGTGCCGGAAATATGATACCTGATCATTTCGGCGCTGGGAACTATGGATCTTATCTTTTCTGCCAGCGTGACTTCAAGCGGCGTATCAGACCCGTATATCGCGCCTCTTTTGTCATACTGGTGCACTTTATCCAGAACGGCTGGGTGGCCGTGGCCCAAGATAACCGGGCCGTGACCGAGCTTGTAATCAATGTACTCGTTTCCGTCAACGTCCAATACGTGCGAGCCTCTGGCATTGCTAATGAAAATTGAATCGGTAACGCCGGCGGGCATCAGCTTTGACGCCTTTTGCTTTAATTTTTTGATAGCTGGGTGCCGAACCGGCGGCCAATCAATTTTCTACCGGCACGGAGACCGGCTGCGGCCTGGCGGCTGCTGTCACTAATAATAATCATATGTATATACAGCGATCAATGTGGCTAACAAGGGATAAATGGATTAAAATCATTTAGACTTCTGCAAAGCGATGTCAATAGATCATCGATTTATCTTATAGTACATCATTTCATGTGAATTTAATTGCGGGTTTGGCAATCATCCTAGCAGCATATCTATCATGCTCCAGAGAAAGAGCCTGCTTTTTATGATCGCCATTGCCCCCGGTGCTGCAATTCTGGCAATTGCATCCTACAACTTTACAACAGAAAAGATCATTGAAATTTCAGAGCAGGATATTCACAGCAACGCACAGATCGAGGCTCACGCCATCTCTAACGCACTGACAAGCAGGATAGCAGACGTTGACCACAACCTTGCGCTCTTGGCCAGCGCGCCCCTGGTACAGCGGGGGACACGGGAGCGCAGCAGCTGTTTGATGCCGCGCAGGACAATACTGTGGACCTGACCGATGGCTATTACTGGCTGGACGCAAACGGCATCATCATAACATAGAGCGAGATCAACACCGGCAAGTTCCCTGATTATCGGGGAGACGATCTGAGCTACAGGCAATATTTCTCGGTCCCAAAGGAGACACATGCCCCTATGCCAGCACCACGCTTGACTCGGCGGACACCGTGCCAAGGATGTACCTGTCGCAGCCGATAATAAACGCGCAAAGCGGCGAGTTTGCAGGAGTCGTGGTAGCCTCAATCAGCACGAAAAATGCAGGCACATTCATGCAGAGCCAGCTTTTGCAAGAATATAGGAGCAGCGCAGGGCTGACAGACAATAGCGGCCTTATTCTTTACGCAAGCAACCAGTCCCTGATCGGGAGTTATTATCATGACGACAAGTTCCAGTCAATCCTGCCCGGGCCGGTAAGATCCCAGTTCAACGCCCTGCTGGACATGGCAGTAGCCGGGGAATCAGGAATTGAAGATGTCCGTTACCTTGGGTCTAACTACGATAGCGTACCGGCCTGTAACAGTAAACGGCAAGCACCTGTGGACGGCATACATCATTTACCCTCACGCACACACAACAGATGCCGTCTTCCTGCTCGAGCAGCAAAGGAACTTTAGTATCGTGGTCATAGAGGCAATTGGAGTCGCCGCCATGATGATCGCCTGTCTGGTGCTCATGCACAACAGGCGTTTAGAGCTGATAGTCAAGCAGAAACATCGGAGCTCCGGCAGGTGGTGGACTCGCTCGCACAGGTCAACGACCAGTTAAAGGAGCATGATAGGCTGCAACACGAGTTTATCAACATCGCCGCGCACGAGCTCCGCACGCCGATACAGCCGATCCTCAGGATAGCAGAGATAAAGGAAAACGAATTCAACAGCAAGGACGAGATAACTATCTCTAAAGAAGAGATGGACCTGCTTGTCAGGAACGCCCGGCGCCTTGAGAGGCTCTCGTCTGACATACTGCAGGTCACCAGAATCGAGGGCCGCAGGCTCAAACTCGCCAAAGAGCAGTTTGACCTGAACGAGAAAGTGAGAAACGTGGTAGACGACATCAGGAACACCCTCGGGTCGTCGGCGGATGCAAAAAAAGGTTTGTTGGCGTTCAATGTAGAGCTTCCAGAGCCGGCCATAATGGTGTATGCTGACAAGCCCAAGATTTACGAAATGATCTCGAACTTACTGAACAACGCCGTCAAGTTTACAGAGAACGGCGGCACGATAACCGTTTCGGCGCGTACCGAAAAAGATGGCACGGTCGTAGTCAAGGTCAAGGACACCGGCGCAGGCATAGTTCCGGAGATAATGCCAAGGCTGTTCACAAAATTTGCAAGTCAGAAAAGGGGCAGGGCTTGGGCTGTTCATCGCAAAGAGCATTGTCGAGGCGCACGGAGGTAAGATATGGGGAGAGAACAACCTAGATGGGCGCGGGGCCACTTTTTCATTCACATTGCCACTGGTAAAAAAGCCAAGCTCGCAGCCGATGATGATATAACGCTATGACGATGATTTTCTTTTCTAGCTGCAAGATTGCGACTTTTGATCCTCAAGTTTTAAAATCTGTGCTGCCGCCACTATTATTAACTATTTTACTTATCTTTTCTTTACCTGTGCTCCACCTTTTACGTACTTTTCAGTCCACTTTAACTTCCTTGGGTCCCGGCGGATTACAAACATGTTCTTGCTGCATTTGGTTGAGCATGTCCACAATATCCTGCCGTCGTTTCTGACGTGCATTGTGCCCGTGCCACCGGGTATTGACCTTCCGCAAAATGCGCAATTTCTAAAAGTTGGAGTGGTGGTAGCGATATCGACTGCAGTTCTCCTTCTCATCATATCTCTTTTGTCCCGGCGTACTCGCAATGATTATTTTAAAGGGTTACCGTTGCAGATTCTGTCAAATCCCTCGGCTGCGCGCCTTTTTTCTCCACACAGCAGCCCAATCATGATATTATTATATTTGCAAAGAGGGCCCCAGCGGCCAGCTTTATTTATTATCAAAACCAAAAAATGGCATGTCTACTGACAACTCTGAAATTTTTGAAAAAAAGCAAGGGCTGCGCAGCAGAAACTACCATCATCACTTGTATGACGATGAAACTATCGAGACAATGAAGCAGTACTTTAAAGTTGAAGACAGCCACGACACATTGCTGAATTACATAAAGAAAAACAGGATATTGCATGACGCCTTGGCCGAACTCTAAGTGCCTTTTGACGCATTGCAGAAACCAGCGCAGCTCTCCGTATGTTCCAAACTTGAAATAGTTCATCAGCCCTTCGATCGTCTTGTCGTCATAAGCCGGGTCCTGGTACTTCTTGTTGCTTTCGCCATTATTTTTATTATTATTTCTCACCGCTTGACACGGTGGCAGCTCGTCCGTACCTTCAGGAGATTCTGTGATCATTTCAGGCTTGGTTGAAAGACATTGCCGTCACGAGGATTTAACCAATACAGATGATCATACAGTAGAACGACTACATAGAAAGGTTGAATCAAGAACTATAAAAGAGAGCGTGGCCAATATAATTAAAGGTTGGATGACAACAGCAAACGGTTCTTGGCCAACCAGCTCCTCTGGATTGGCATTTATTTCGGGATCGCTATTGTAGTCGGCATCTTCCTAGACTTTCCAATATCTCTGATCGTCATAATCGCAATCATCATCCCTCTGTCGCTCTATAGAAGAAGGCAGATAATGAAAAGGATGGGGGGCCAGCAAGGAACAGGTTCTTTCTTTGGTGGGATAAGAGGTGGCGGTGGCGGCGGTATGTTTGGATCAAAGGGAGGGCTGAGCTATTATTGCATCAGCTGCGGGACCAAGCACAACCAGGCCGAATGCCCCAAATGCGGCTCTAGGATGAAGAGGGCGGCCTTTGACAGTTGAGCTGAGAGCTACAAATCGCCATTGTGGTGTTGTTCTGATTCGTGATCCTTCAGCTCATGGTCGGAGTGGAATATCCGGCCGCATGTTTCGCATCTGGCGGAATTTCGCGACCACACAGAAACTGACATATCGTGCAAAGTAGGGTTTCATCACATTAAGCTCTTTTGCAGTCGGCCTCTAGAACCAGATATCAAAAAGATAGCGACTAAAGCTGCAGCGGCCTGCTCTCGTTGTCTCTCTTGCCCTCTATGATTTCAAGAGTGAGCGTAGACCTGACCTGCTCGATCCTCCTTATCTTTGTCTCTATGGCGTCAAGATCGTCCCTAGTGTCTGATTCAACTTTTGCGATTATGCTATACATTTCGCTTTCATCTTCAATTATGCGGTAGGCTTCAGAGATCGCGGCATGGTCTCTTACCTCTTCCAACACTTCTTTGTCTGCACCAAGATCTACACCTATCAGCATCAGAGACTTTGGCATGGTGGAATCGAGCCTGCTATTATTAATCATCCTCTGTCAATTATCGTATATCTGGAATTCATGCGCGCTGGAGAAATCTTGGCCGTATGAGGGCAATCTTGCGCTCAGATATGGCCCTGTCCCAGTCAACCATCAGTATGGCAACCGTCATGCCCATGCCGGCGATATCTGTAATTATCACAGCCGTCAGATTGTCCCCCAGAATTTGGGATATTGGCTGGTACACAAAGCCGGATACGTATATCATTAGCAAGTAGACTGCAAACCTGCCTATCCAAAAGCCAGCGACTATCCCTAGGAACGAGCGCGCATTCATCAGGCCGTATGATATGAACAGCATGTTGCTTGGAAGCGGGGTCAATGCAAAAATGAAGGTGCTTGCAAAATAGCCATACCGGGTTTTCTGCAGGTAATCGCGAAGCCTTTCAAGGCTGGACTTTCTCTTCTCGTTCAACCTCCTCCGCCCGATCGAGCTGTATTTCAGGAGGAGCATCCGCCCTGAAGTGGCAGCGGTGGCTCCTACTGACGAGAGTAGCAGCGGGTTAAGCGAATAATCACTCAGCGCGTTTGCCGACACTATCACCATCCAAGTTGGCGGCGTAAGGATCGGCGCGGCGCTCACGCCAAATATTATCAGCAAGACCCAGAGATAGGGGTGGTCTTGCAGCAGCTCCTGAAGGATCTCGCCAGACGACAATGATAATGATCTCGAGGTGATTTGAATTGCCATGCCTTTTGAATGTTTTTTATTGCCTGTCCCCCTCCATCTACGCGATTCTGATCGCTTGCAGCCGAATCTTTTTCTATGGGTGTTAGGGAAAATATTATTCTGAATTAAGATAGGTAAAATCTGCAGAACAACTCCTTAAATCCCAAGCTCTATCTGGCGTTCCATGAAGGTACCGCGGGCAATAATGATGGCGCAGCAACGGATGGTACCGGAACAGCAGGGACTACTGCAGGTGACAACAGCGGCGTAACAACAGTCGAGGTCGCGGCAGGAAGCAATGTCACGGTTCGATATTATACATTCACGCCGTATAGGGTTGAAATCAATGCAGGAGAGAGCGTGACTTGGTCTAGTACCCAAGCTAAATTTGCAGACATACACATAGTAACCTTTGTGCTCGACGAGAACCTAACGTCCGATGTACTACTGCCATTTGGTATTCCAGAACAGGTGACTGGCGCGGATTTTGAACTGCTGCCCCCATATAACGTGGGCGAGCCGCTCATAGCACAGGCTCCTGACGGAAGAGAGGCTATAGTCGCGGCAAACAAGGTCGTATTCTACCCTACAGAGATTGGTGCCGACGATGAGCCAACTTTTCTCGAGGGAACCGACATATAATGCACAATAGATGGAACAAAGTAGTCAACTCTGGAGTAGTCTCATCGCCATTCCAATCAACGATTGCTGCAGAGCAAGGAGATGGTAGAAACGGTTATCATCAACAACAGGAGGAGGGGCTGCAGAAGAAATGTCACCACTATCATCATCGTCTGGCGAAGATGCGGCTACAAATGATGATGATAATAATACATCTGCGGCCGCTACTACCGCCGGTGAGCAACAAGGTGGTAGCGGGGGGGGGAGGAGCACCGCCAGCTGGATGCCCGCCATTCCCGCTAGTAGATTCGTTCACCGCGATATTTGAAGAACCGGGCACATACCCGTATTTCTATAGCATCCATCCGTGGATGACTTGCGAAGTCGTCGTAAGAGGAGGAGGAAATGATGATTCGACGACAGGCACATCAACGCCATAAAGCAAGGCAGAAGACATTGAGAAAAATAGAAGAGAGAACGGCAAAGGCCTCTGCCAACCTTTTCTTTTCTTGCCCATTTTTCGTTTTTTCTTATTGCATCATCCTTCTTCTTTCCCTTCCTCTTCTGTTGCGCAAGTAATACTGCAATACCAGTCCGGCGGCAAATACCCCAGTGATCGCCACGGCAACAATCACTGTCCTGCGCTCCGGCATCCGTATTATTATCCCCCTTGCCCTAGCTTCGGCAGCCGAATGCACGCTGACGCTGTGATTTTTCAGCTCTTCTCTTGTGCTGAATGTCATCAGGCATCTTTCACATGTAAAAGTGGTGGTCGCCGGAATTGTAGAACCCCGTCTTGCTGTTTGCATGCCATGATGACAGGTGGGCTTGTAACTTTTATCAGTTAGGTAGGACGCCTCCAGAATAAGGAAAGCAAATGCCGTTCTAATTCTTCTCTCAGAGAGCGAGTCAGTCGCCTCGCTGATTTGGCATTGCTAGCTATATATGCATGATGATATCTTACTGTCTCTCCGCTCTCACCAGAATATCTGCTCGCAGTCGCAGTGTCCGCCGAACTTGGTTGTCCTGCCGCATTTTGGGCATATGTGCGGAGGTTCAACGCCTCCTTCTTGCTCTTCGTCGAACATATGATGCTATTTGCGCATCATATGATATAGAGCTGCAGCCTTTTTGGCGAAAACCCATGCTACTAATTCGATTTTATAATACCAAAAAATCGACTGCTAATATTTTATCGTCGTACAAATCGAATAATCATAGACACCTGTTAAATAATAACGGCCGGTAGCTTAGACAATAAGCTAATCTTGACGCCGAGCAAAGAACTTATGCGCTGCAAATGCGGTCTATGCGATCATGAATCAAGAGAGTTATGCATCAATGGCCACTGCTACTGCTGCGACTTGGAAGACATGTTTGCTCTTTTGTCACACCAAGAGTTTGTTGCAGAGCAAGATTGTTACAAAAGAGCATCTTGATGAGCTGATGGTCTAATTAGAGGGATTGAACCGAACATGCATATACTATTTTTTATGAAATATCTGATCAGGGTAATTTTGTATGGAAAACGCTGCCAGCTGTTCCAGCACTGACTTTAGTGCCATTCCCTTTTCGTTGAGGAAATATTCAACTCGCCGCTGCACTTCTGGATACACCTTCTCCCAATCATGCCGTTTCGCTCAAGCTCGCGCAACCTAGCCGTCAGTGTCTTTGGATTTATTCCATCAATGGTGTTTATGAATTGGCTAAACCGCGTCTGCTCATAGACTATCATGTTGCGAAGACTGTAAAGTTTTTGCCTAAAAGATCGAGTTGCTGATCGGGCAGCGCTTGATGTTCTGCTTGACCCACTCAAAGTCATGTTGCTGCCCTAGCATGTGTGCAGACATGTAATAATAATACCTCCTGTCACTTTTTTCCTACCTACTAACGCCACTTTCAGTTACTAACGCTGGTTAAACTTTCTAATTATTATACTTACCTTGTTATAGTAAGTTCGTAATGGCTACTATTACCAGCCTTCAAATTGGATTAGTCATGGTCGTCATGGCCGCGGCTCTTGTCTCTGGAGTATTTTTTGCTGCTTCCAGTTCACTGACTGGCGGGACGACAACAACGGCAGATGCAACTGCCGAGCCGCATGCAGTAGCAGATGACAATAATCATCATGCTGCTGACGGCACGCCCTCCTCTTCCTCAGACGTGGAAAAAATTTCTCCATATGCAGGGCAGGAATCGAGATATCAAATCATTTTCTGACAAGGATATTCAATCGCTTCAAAATGGCACTGGCGAAGCCTTCGGTGTGATGGCAAAGCTCGCAGAACTAAACGGCTATCCCGGCCCCCAGCATGTTTTGGACATGGCGTCAGAACTCCAATTGACCGATAGCCAAAGAACAGAAATCGAGTTCATATATCAAGACATGTCAGCCAAGGCAAAGAGCATAGGGGGCTGCAATTATCGCCATCGAGCATGATATGGACAGAGCATTTGCCAACAAGACAATGACTGCAGAAAATCTAAAGCTCATGCTTGACAAGAGCGCACACCTCTATGGGCAACTTAGGTTTGTTCATTTATCTGCCCACTTGGACACAATGCAGGTTTTGACCGCAGAACAGGTTCACATATACAACATATGGAAGGATATGATGATAACAACCACCAACAACACTCAATGCGCTAGCGCATAGCTGATGCCGGTTCAAATCCGGCAGAGCCCCCTACTCCATATTATTTCTCTCTCTCACTCTCTCACAATAGTCCTCATAAGGATGTTCATGCATTATAGTAATAGGCAATGATCGACGCAAGCTTGGTCAGTAAAATCAACAGCAGGCGGGTGATCGTAGACGCCTGCGTGTCAAGAGACCTAGCCAACAACTTGAGGAACAGCGGACTGGTAGTGAGGCACGTGGCAGACATCAATTCCGCGCTGAAGGATCACGAAATCGCCAAGATGATGCACGCAGACGAGGTGCTCATCACAAGGGATTACAAATTCTACAGGATGCTTGGCGAAGGGAGGGCGATACTCCTCGCCCCAGGGTCCAATACCGTTGGAAGGGGCGCCAAGCTGGCAACAAGGAAGGATAGACACGAAGTGCGCAGGAAAAACAGGCTGCCGTCGCACATACGAATTGCATTGAGGAAGAAGCTGGCAGAGGAAGCAAAGACGGGGCTGCTCTACATGAAGATACTGTGGGGCATCATGTGGCTAGTGCTGCCCGTAGTCTAACAGCAGTAAAAGATGATCATATCCTTTTGGGGCAAAAGAATCAGCTGTTGCAAAGGCCAAGGGGCCGCAGGACGAGCGCGACATTTCCCCACCAGATGCAGCCCTGCTTCAGATGATGTACCAAAAGAAAAAGATTCCAAAGGACGAAGCAAACTATACCATACAGGATCGTGGCAACAACACAACCATTCATGCATCAAATGCAAATTCAACCTAGGTGATGAAGGCAGATGCCACGTCGTGGGAGGAAAAATCAACAATGAAAAAGGAATTTCAAAATTTTTCTTGCCCAAAGGCGACGGGATGCTGCCCGGCGACATTATCTGGATGTATGTGAAGGGTGCAGGCAGGAAACTGAAATACAAAGAAGGCTACGTCATCAAGGAAGGCGCACAGGGCTTTCAGTGCAAGGACTGCAAATATTATTTGTATATTCTGGCAACTGTCTGCTGATGGAGGGTAAATTCAAGCCAAGGATGAGCTGCGGCTATATTGTAAAGATAGGGCATGGCGCACAGGTTTGATTCGTGCGGGCTCGGCACTGTTTATTAATGCCTTGGCGAACTGTGCGAAAGCATGAGATTTTTTGCACTACTACGCTCTGTCGTAGCTCTCAGACAACGAGAAATTCTTCAGTATGCCCTGATATGTTTCCATCAAGACTTGGTGGTGGATCGCCGTGGCAATGTCACCTTTTGTCTTGGCTTCTTCCATCATGCGCCTGTGGTATTCTGTGTTCGTCAGATAGAATGCGCGGGTATTCCTTTCTATCTCTTTCAGAGCTTCTCTTACCTGATACCTGTTGGCGTCTATGGCCTTGTTGACCTTGTCATCAAAAAGGTCTTCGAGGATCTTTGTTTCGGTGCGGCCGTCGATTTGTTTACCAGAATTCTCTCTTAATAACAACCAGATCAGCTTTTTGCCTCATTTTCAGCAAGCGTGGATTTAAAATAGCTGAAGTAAAGTCATAGAAGATTTTACTGCAAAAAGCAGCCAGGCAAGCTACAATACATAAATAATCATCATGCACCGGTTAGCGGTGACCAAACCTCATGTCCGCTGCTGTAACCACTGGCAGAAAGCTGGCCCGCCTGCTTTACGTGGATGACGAGGTCGACATACTAAATGTTGTAAAGGTCTCAAAAAACCATGGCTTCTCGGTGGATGTGGCGACTAGCGCAGAACAGGCGCTGGCCATGGATCTGCGCAGCTATGACATGATTGTTATCGATATCAGGATGCCAAGGATGGATGGCTTTCAATTCTACGACGCCATAAAGAGCAAGGTTGATGACGCAGCAAAGACAAAAGTGTGCTTTTTCACTGCCTTTACCAGTTATCAGGAGGAGTACCAAAGAAGGTTTCCTACATGGAACGGGTGTTGTTTTATAACAAAACCAATGTCTGTCAGGCTATTGGCAGAGAAACTGAGAGAGCTGCTTGATTCGTAAGAACTTCTTTTTTATTTCTCTCGCTTTGTAGAAAGCGGAAGGGTAAAAGTGAATGTTGCGCCTCTGTCGTCCTTGTTGTTTTCTGCCCATATCTTTCCGCCATGAGCTTCAATGATCCTCTTTGACAAATAGAGTCCCAAGCCCGTGCCCTGTTCCGACTTGCTGGCAAACTTTGTGAACAGCCTTGGAAATATTTCCGGGTCGATCCCCCTGCCGGTGTCCCTGATCTGAACAACAGCCTGACCATCGCTCTCTTCTAGCGTAACTCGGATTGTCCCCTCTTCAGTAAATTTTATCGCATTTCTGAGGATGTTTGATAACACTTCAAAGATTCTGGGCTTATCAGCCTCAACCACTATTGGCTCTGCCTTTGGTTCAAAGATGATCTCTATATGCTTGTGACTTGGGATGAGTAGTTTTACATCCTTTATCACATTCTGTATTTTCTGGTTCATGTCCATCCTTTCCTTGTTCAGTTTTAGCGACTGGCTTTCGATTCTGGACACTTCTAGAATGTCCGATGACAGCCGCTCAAGCCTCTTTGCATTGCGCACTAGCATTTCCAGCTCTTCCTTTGTTATCTCTCCCTTTTCCTTGCCGTCCATGGCGTTCTGAATAAGCTCGGTGATGCCAAGGAGCGGCTGGACGGGCGTCCTGAGCTCATGCGCTGCTACATTGATGAACTCCTTTTGCGCATTTTCATGAGCTTCGAGCCTCTTGTAGGCGTCTTCAAGCTTTTCATTGGCTTGACGGATCTGCTCGTTAAGCTCGCTCTGCTTCCAGATTGCTTCTAAGATTGCAGCGTAGAAGGTGACTATTGACCTGCTATCAGAATACAGGGCAAGACCAACCGCCTGCCGCGAATTCGTCGCGCTGTCATCTTTTAGCTCAAAGATCATGCATTTTTCATGATCAACAAGGACGATTGTAATGCTTGTTGTAAGGCTTGCATCCATCGCTTGAAATTCAGCTTGGGGGAGGGCGGACCTGACATGACCCAAAGTCTGTGCGACGTCCCTGTCAGAAGGTACAAGCAATTCGATCCTCACGCCGTTTTTGGCCGCTTCCTGCAACACCTCCATTCCTCCCATTGCAAGTTGCCGGCGAAACGCATTGGGGCTGGAAAACATTACCATGACCTCATGCTTTGCTGCTCTTATCAAACCCCAGGCACGCTTGATTGATTCACTTGGGTTTGAAATGAACTCCAGATTTGTAGACTCGATTCCTTCTTCGATCTCCCTTATTCTCTGCTCTGCGGGAAGCGCCTTGTTCCATAGGGTTTCAAAGAGGTACTGGTGCTGCTCTGCGATTTCCTTTACTGTGCTATAGATCAAGTAGGGAGGCGGCTTGTCTCTTTCAGCGACGGCCGAAGCGGTATACCATTTTGTATCACTAATGGAGAAGTTGCCCTTTACCTTGTCCAGATGGCGGACATCGGCAAATTTCATAAATTCCTTGCAGTATTGAATGTTGGCAACCGTAATTTCCGTTATCAGCCTGATCTTGGCGCCTCTGTCATGGACGGCGACAAACACATTCTTAACATCCTCAGTGCCCAAGACCGCCGATGGCCCCCATGGATCCAAGCACAGGTCATGGGATTTGACAATCTTTTGCAATATGCCAAGAGCGCATGCGAGGATATCCTCAAAGTTGTGAAGGACTTCTGTCCTCTCTGCGTCCTCGGAATCGATCCACCTCTTTGCACTTTCCAAGATTACAAATGCTAAAACGATGTTCTTTGGATATAAAGTCACAAGTAAGAATTTACTGTAACTTTCCCTCACACCAGCTGCGCAGCAAGCGCATAACAGCCAAGGCAGCAAAGTGCCTCTCCAAAGCAGACTGTTATCTCTGCCTGGGCTTTTTTATTTCAGCTTCTAGGCAGCCTTCGCGGCGATGCTGAACTTGAATTGATTTGGCCTCGCTCATTGTACTGCAGAACTGCTTCAGACTATGTCGCTCACAGACTACGCGATAGCCCATGCCGTTATAATGTACAACCAAGTTTCTATTATAGTTCTTGATTTCAGTAGGAACACTTGGTGAAACTTCAGCTGAAAAAACGCATGTTATGATAATAATAATGTTAGCAATGCTTCAAGCAGGCACTTTTGTTATGGCTCTGTCCCACATAATGGCTCACATCTAGGATTGGCATAAGAGGAGTTTTGGGGACAGAGCCATTTTGTGTGAAGTACTTTGGGGTAGAGCGTGCTATGTCCCAAAGTTATTAAAGCGTCGCTTAACTATGTTAACTTGAAAATATAGAGGTTATATTCGGGTGTCTGTTACCGCCAACCAAGTCTGCAATAGGCATGTCTGGTTCGCCAAGCTCGTACAGGGATAGGATTTACATCATCAAGGATGTTATTCTGAAGCTCGTTGAATATGGTGAGCTGAACCAGACTGCCTTGATCAGCTTTTGCGGTCTGAATCTGAAAAAACATAAGGCCATCCTTGATGACTTGGAGGAAAATGAAATGATAGAACGCAGAGAGCAGATTGTCGGAAAACGGACTGTGACTTTTTATCGGCCTACACAAAAAGGTATGGCATTTTGCAGAGACATCCTAGAACCATACGAAAAGGTGTTTCCACGCAGAAAAGTTGAAAAGAAAAAATCCACTACTACAACAGCCAAAGATTTGATGCTGTTACTCTTGATCTAGACCAAATTGCGATGCTATCTTTTTGTCAATTGCTTCCTTTTCATTCTGGTATTCGATGTACCTGTTCTTCCAGTGATTCATAGAATAATACTGCTTTATGCCTGTCAAGAGCCAGATTGCTGAAATGATGATTACTGCTCCAAGTAATATACTCAGAATCAAGCCAAACTCATTTTCTATTTGCAGTATTTCAAAGAACGATGGATGAAGAATTAGATAAACAGATAATGCGATGGCTAGCGGCGCTAGGATAATTGCTGAAAGCGACATGCCTAAAAGTATTCTTCTTATTTGCTGAATTTGTTCAATAAAGCCATCAAGCAGCGTCAAGATATTTTGGCGGGATTGTTCTTGTTGTTTGTCTTCGCTCATATGCTATGACATCCACCACCTTTTCTTCTTCCACTAGTCTATTACGATTTCCCCCTTCATCTCAGGGTGAATGGTGCAATAATACTCAAAAGTGCCGGTTTTGTCAGCAACGAATGTGATAGTTTGACTTTCATAGTACGCTAAATCTTTTGTATGGACATTGAACTCATCTATATTGAAATTATGATTTGACTTGGTGGTGTAATCTTCGTTTATCACGTGGAAGGTCTCTAATTCTCCCTTGTTGAAGGCATAATCAGGGTTTATTACATTGCCTCCTGTGTTTCTTATGCCCTTGACTTTGGCAGAGGCTATGCTAACCCAAGTATATCCAGAACTTGAGGAGTGCGTTGCCTTGATAAAGTGATTGGCAGGCGCTCCAAGAACTGGGGTGGTGCCATTCACCGGGATCATAGCATTATAGCCCAAATAACTGATGAGACTGACAGCCGTGGCAATAATCCCATAAGTGATAATTCGTTTCCTTGTTATTCTGCTGGATCGTTGCCTCTCCTCGTACCGTTTCTTCTTCATATACATCCAAGCTTTATCAATAGACCTATTTAGGTCATGATTAACATGGTTAATCCTTGTCCAAAATCAATCAATTATTCATCATACCATGCCTCTTTATTATGCGGCTTTGTTCGCAATGTCCTCTGGCAGCATGGACATCTGGTTCCGCTCCATTTGATGAATAGATCGCATACTTGGCATCTTTTGTAGCCCTGAGCATAAGGGCTACTTCCTTTATTCTTGGTAGCTCTATATTTTTCGCAGATATTTCGGCATACCATTTTTTACTTTGTCTTTAGCAGGTGCTAAGCCAAACACTCGATCATGGTATTTACGTAATGATTAACCTGGTTAAGTCAGCCTTTTTTACGCCGGCGGCTGCAGCCGACATTATTATAATAATAAGCAAAGTCAATAATTCCCATAGCTTCCAGTATTTTCATAAAATCTGTGTGCTGAAAGAATCATAAGATAATAATAATCTAAGCAAATTCAAGCGTCACACCCTTCATTGGAGAATAGTTGAACCTGTAGGTCTCGCCCGAGGCTAAAGGCATGCGCTCTAGACCATTCCCACCGCAGCATGGGTATTTTTTAGGCTAACAAAATATAGTTGGCTAGAATTGACGCACACCAAAAACACGAATTGCATATCAAGAATTGCACTTTAGAGGACACGGAACTTCAATTATGCCTGAGTTACTTAGGATGGTTTAACCATGTTAATTGACATAGTTAAGCGATTGTTAAGAACGCCGCCACCGTATCATTTGTTATCGGGTGGAGAAAAGTTGGAAGAACCTGCAGTCATGAGGTGGGATAAGGTAATGCACAAAAGTGCTAGGACAGATGATGGGCAGCCAATCGGATACATAGCGGCAGACGATGAAGAGTCAATTATCGTGCTGGCAAGTCGATTCAGAGAATACAATATACCAAAGTTGCATGTCAAGGCCTTCGACGGTTCGCAAATCTATCTTGACTTTGCCTCGAACGAGCTTGAACAATATAGGATCGCATGATCCTCCTCCTTACTTTTTTCAAAACTCTATTCATATGATTATTATGATACAATATTCTATCAGTTGATCATACTTTGATTTTGGCAATTTGGCGGGAGACATGAACAACAATATGTTTTATGCTGCCGGCTTCCACTTTCTGGAATTCCATATAAGCATTGTTTGCGCAAAGAAGCAGCAATATGAGCCGCAGTGAAGGCAAGAAGGAACAACACGATTCGAGCCTTGATCTTGCCAGAAGCGTTACCGCAATTTACGGTCTCAACTTGGCGCTATCGTATGAAAATGCCGCTGTTGACAGGCTGGAGCAGAGGATATCTCAGTGTGTTGTCCCGGAGGTAAAGAAAAGCCTTGCGCGACACCTGAAGCAGACAAGAGAGCAGCAAGAGAGGTTGAAAGAACAAATCAGGATCCTGTCGTCTTCTTCCTCCTCTTCTGACACCGCCGACAGCGGTTATTCTTCGGCCCTGTCAGTCCCGACTGCCGAAAGTGGCCGCCTGCCCATCCCGGAGCCACCTCCTTTCTTAAAGACCATAATGGATGAAGTGGGGACAGAGAGAGAAAGGGAAGTGTGGGAGTCCGTAAATGACCTGATAATCGAGCGTGCAGAAGCAATAATGTATCGAGCAGGCATGCAGGCGCTTGAACTGCTGAAGGCAGACAAAAAAACGATGAATGTATTGAAAAAGAACCTGAAGGAAGAAGAAGCATTTGCAAAGTGGCTTGAAAAGAACAACCCAAGAATTGCCAAGAGATTGATGAGACAGCAGATGCGCGAAGGAAAGAAGAAAAGGATAGCCGAGGTTGCTACTACAGCAGCTACGACCACAGAACAAGAAGAAGGAGGAAGAGAAAGGAAGAAGGAAGAAGAAGGCAGGGAAGAAATAACCGTTACCGATGCTGGGGCAGCAGCCACAACATAATCATCCTCCTCGTTCAAGTCTGCCTACTACTACATGCATGGCTATCGCCAAGTTACCTCCACTGGATTTACAAAACTATTCGGTTCCTGCGCAGGTATGCTTCGTATAGCGATCTTGATAGCGTGACTGCCAAGAGCCCGTAGAACATGTTGAAGGCCAGCGCCCCGACTACCACCCTATCCATCATGGCCAGCAGCTCGCCCATTGCAACGGTGTAGGCCTCTCCTGTCGGCACCTTCTGCCTAATCATCACGGCTTGGCTATCGGCGGCATTCAGGAGAGGGAGCATTATCCCATATGTGATGGGGAGGAACAGGGCAGACCATAGGACAAACCCGGCTGCAAGCCCATAGGCCGGGGCGTACTTGCCGCCTGCCGCAAACAACCTTCTTGACGCGCTGAATGGAACCGAGATGGCAAGACCAATGACGCTGCCGGCGGCAAGGTGCATTAGGAACCCTAGTGCGACCATGCCGATCGTGTGCTCCTCGGTTTGCAGCAGCGCAAAAGCCAGCACAAGATAGAACGTGCCCACCGGAAGCTCTGACACCCTTTCTACGAGCAGGAGCAGCGCGCTTATTGCAAGTGAAGATATCAGGCCAGCCGCAAGCCCAGAGCCTGTCACGGCAAGCCGCGGCCTAAACCTTTGCGATGTGCTCTTCCGGGCATGCTTCATTCTAATATAATCTGCCTCCAGAAATGTACTCAGTAACCTCAAGCTGCGGCGTCATATTTTGCAACGCCTCCTGCAGCAGTGCCTATCCTTTCGGCCTGTACCACGTCCCGCGAGGATGTCGCTATTCTGGCAAGAAAGCCAAGTATGCTTCCAAAAATCAAATGCATGGCAAGCGCTCCGTAGAGGATAGAGTCAGACATCTGGTCTAGCCTCTCCGCCCTTTGCTGCATAACCGGATCTGTCGACATCAAGAGCATGTTTTGCAGGGTTGGCTGGACCACAATAAAGTGGAGCGGAACAAACAGGACAGCCCAGACTGCTATACCAGTCGCAAGTCCTGTACCGAACCATTTCAGAGTGGAAAAGCTTCTGAGGTATCTTGTTCTATCAGAGATCATCATGTAGACAATCCCAATTATCGCGCCAGTCACCATGTGTAGCCCAAATCCTAGATAGATCGCAGGCCATTCTTCGCTTTGCCCAAGCGACACGCCAATCATCTCATAGAATGTCCCAGGCGGCAGGCCGAGCTGGGCGCCGGCTGCCAGCACCAGTCCAAAAATCGCCCATGCAGAGCCAACCCCAAGAGCGGCGCCTAATTTTACAGAATCCCAAAGGGCCGGCCTTGCATAAGAAGTCTGCAAAGACCTCATGCATTAATATCTTCAATCGAATATTTACGCTTTATGAGTCACAATGCTATGAAAGGTCATGATATATTTGTAAATCAATTAGAAATTACAAAGATTATTCTATTATTGCATAAATCCTGCAATATCAGAATTCCGTGGAGGTTGGTATCAGACAGTTTTGCTTTGGCTGCGCCGAGTTGGTCCTCTGACGATAGTATAGGCCAAAATGGAATTGGTCCACATGGCTATGCCGAGTGAGTATGGCGACCACATAGAGCATTATGGTGTCAAAGGGTATCGGGCCGCATAGAGGGGAGCCTGCGCAAATACATGATAAAAGCTAGCTGTCAGCAGGCTCTATTTGTAATAGCCTTGGCAGAGGAGATGCCAGCGTTAGAAAAAATTACTACCGCAGAACATAAATTCGATGGATTTTTTCCTGCGGAAAAATGTACTTCAATTATGTTTTTTCCGGCCTATATCTTGATTAGTTTATTATACAAGTTCGAAGTTTCTCCGAAAGAATGTTGCAGAAGAAAAATAGAGAAAATTGGTCAAGAACAAGGGCAAAAGCAGCATCAGCTTCTGCATTGACAACAGCGCTTCTGTTGTTGTCAGTATTTGCTATCTCCCAAGGAGGAGCAGCAACAGAAGAAGCTTTCGCAACAACCGAAAAGGCGTTAGTTGCAACAGCCCTGCAATTTGTAGACACATCGAAACAATATGATATCTTTAACCCGCACCTGAGTACATCACCAGACAGAGTGAGAATACACGTCAGCCTTGACAAGTCTATCACATCAGAGCAACTCGACATGATCCATTCGCTGCCGCCCGAGCAAAAGGGTGCCGAGTTCTTTTCACTGGCAGAAATCAAGGAATTTGCGCCAAAGGCAAAAGCGCTAGGATTCACATATCTGGACTATGACCTAGAGCCCGGCAAGGGGCACTCTCCAGCCAAAGACCTGGCCGACCCGGTAAAGTCGGTAAGGGAAGCTGCAGAGGCAGCGCATGCAGCCGGCCTGCTGTTCAACGTGTCGCCATCCAAGGCGCTGACAACTGAGCATGGGACAGAATTTGCAAAATACGTCGATATGTACCACATACAGGCACAATCACTGCAAGACAGGCCGTCTTCCTACCTATCATACGTCAAGGAGACAGCCAGCAAATTGCGAAGTGCAAACCCCGATCTGTCAATCACCGTGCAGCTGTCAACCACAAGGGGAGCAGCTCCGGGGCTTACCCTGCAAGAGACATTTAAGGAGAACTGGAACAACGTCAAGCCATACGTCGATGGGATAAGCATATGGTTCTCTGATTCAACCACCGACGATCTGCAGGCGTTTGCCAGCTGGTTTGATGTACACGGCAGGCAGTAAAAAAATAATATAATAAATCATCCATCACCATCCACACGCTTCCCCCTTTTTTCGGAAGCGATTCTCTTTTTTCTTATCATTCATTTGCTCTCTGGCAATTCGCTCGTCTTGGTCAGCGGGAGCTTGAATGAAACTATTGCTCCCCTGCAGTCCTGCCTGTTGGCAGCCTGCATGACCCTGCCGTGCACCTCGACTATCTTTTTTGAAATGTACAGGCCGATCCCCGTGCCGCTGTCCAACTTTGTCACAAACTTGTCAAAGATCTTGGGCATTACTTCGGGGTCGATCCTGGTTCCAGTGTCGCTTACCGTGACTTGGACCATATTGTCCTCCCTGCCTACTTTGCTAGCCACCGTGATCGTCCCTTCCTTTGTGAACTTTATCGCGTTTGTGATCAGGTTAGCGATCACTTCGATCATCTTTTCCCTGTCAGCATATACGAAAATGTCGTCAGGATAGTACAGGATCTTTAGCTTCTCTGGGCCGTCAGCTCGATGTCGATCGCGTTTTTGGCGATCAGCTCTTTGTTGTAGATGGAGTAATAGTACGAGGCTGACCCGGTCACAGCCTCGGCTACGCTCTCCCACCTTTTATCCTTTCAATGAAACTAGACATAATGCAATTGCCTGCTATTATTTTCGTATGCAAGATGAAAGCATAAGATTGGTACAGAAGAAAGATTCTGCATCTGTGCAGCAAGAGTTCTTGTGCAAGAAGTGAGCGTTACCATTCTGGCCATCGCCCAAAATTAGAGGACAAGAAACAAACAGGGAATCCACCAAAGTTACCAATGTGCAAATAGGGGACATGTTGTAACTATTCGGCAGTAATATTTTTGCCCCATTGATTACACTGAAGCCAATAGTTTCTTAGCTCTATAGCGCCTTGTCTATTTGCGGTCTGATTTATATTCACCTAATTAACTAATCTGCCTCAAGAATGAAGGTCCTTATTGCAGAAGATGATCCAAAGACCCTCAAACCCTACAAAGTTGCGTTGGAAGCTAAGGCCACCAAGTCTTTGCAACTGACAATGGTGAGGATTGTCTTGAAATATACAAAAAAGAGCTAACGCGGTATCCTCCATCCGCTGACAACCCATCATCCCCATTTGACGCTGTATTGCTAGACTACAGGATGCCAAAAAAGGATGGAATAGAGGTTGCCAAGGAAATTCTCAACCTCAATGCAGATCAGAGGATTATCTTTGCTTCTGCTTATGTAAAAGACACTCTCGTTGATTCTGTCAAGCAACTGAGGCGAGCTGTCGAACTTATGCAAAAACCATTCAAGATAGAAGCTTTGATAGATACGCTGGAAGACAAGGAAATCTATGAAGAGCTAAAGAAACTAAATGTTGATGCAGATGCCTTCAAGGCCGTCAACGCCACTCACGACCAAATAACAAAACTTTTAGAAGCAATAAGAAGATTGCAGAAAAATAGGACATTTTAATGTCACAGTTGCTAGTTGAATCCTGTGCCGTCCTGACCGTTTCTAATAGGGAGAAGGATAGTAAAGGTAGCTCCGCCTTCTCTATTATTATGAGCATAAATTTCACCCCCATGCGCTTTGACTATCGCTTTACTAATGAACAAACCTAGCCCAGTGCCGTGCTCTGTTCCACCCTGGACGCTTTTTGTGACAAACTTGCCAAAGAGCCGCGGCATTATATCATCCGGATGCCTCCTCCTGTATCATTTACTTTTATTTCGAGTTGTTCACCAAGAACTTGCATCTCAATTCTAATCCTGCCTTTTCTCGTAAATTTGACCGCATAGCCAATAATGTTCATAAATACTTGGCTTAGGCGATTCTTGTCTCCATAAATTTCAAGACCATCGCTCCTTTCGTCTTTGACCAGCTCTAGGATACCTCTTTGCTAAGGCTACTAGAAGTTTTTGTAGATGTTACAATCCTGTTGATTGTGTCAACAACTTTGACTTTTTCATCTGATAAGTTAGCGCTCCGCCTTCAATTCTGGTAACATCAAGGATATCATTTGCTAGTTGGATGAATCTCTGAGACTCTGTATCAATAATCTTTAGGGCCTCGTCTTTGTCCATCAGCCCTTTGAGGGCCGGTTCGTTATAACTGATAATTGGCTATAGCGGAGACCTCAGTTCATGGACAGCAATATTGATAAATTCATCTTTTAATCGATCTCTATCCTTCAGATCGCTTCTCATTTTATCAAATTGCTACGATAATTCGCCTATCTTGTCATTACTGTTAATTTTGATGCTTGTGTCAAAGTTTCCTTTAGCAATCTGTGCAGCTGCATTTTTGAACTTTATGAGCGACTGTGTAAAGACCTTGGAGAATATGATAACTGTAATTATGGAAGAGGACAAGATCGCAGTGGCCACAATAATAAAATTAGTTCGCAGCTGCACCACTTCGCTAAATGCAATCTCGGAAGGAACTGCTATGATTAAAATCCAGCCGTTTCCTCTGTAATCCAGAAAGCCTCGCTCCCTTGCTGCAACATAGATGGCGTTGTTATTACTAGCAGCAATACTACCGCCATTATTATTATCTGCTGTCAAGCTGTCAATCAGAGATTCTGAAGGATTGGCCGAAGAAGCAATCTTGTCAAATACTGGCAAATCAGCCAATGTGTTTTGCATAATCGCTTTTTTATCATGATTAGAGTAAATAACCAGCCCATCGGATGAAACTAGATCTGCTTGATAGTAGCCTTCTATGTTCTGTGAAGCTTCGTCAATGATGTCATTTATTCTGCTGATAGGTATTACCCCTACCAATGCGCTGTTTATCTTTCCACTATTGTCAACTAGGGGACTCGAAAAATGGATTACACATTGACCAAAGTCATTTGAAAAACGGGAATTATATCGTAGTAGGTATGTCCTTTCATGGCATTTACAAAAGCTGGTTCTTTTGAGTAGTCGGCACCGAGCGATAGATTATGCGTATCGCCAATCTTTATTCCGTTCTTGTAGTAAATTGAAAACCCTGAATAGACACCATATGCTTCTTCAACAGTTTGCAAATATTCTATTTTCTGAGATTGTAAAACGTGAACCTGCCATTATGCTGTTTCTAGGATCTGTAAGTAACTTAATATCACCATACCATACCTTTCAAACATAAACCTTGATATTTTGTCTGTAGTTGCAATGCCTTTCTGCTCTAGGTTCTGAGTAATTTGTGATTCAAGCCCTTGTGAAAAAGACTCCAAGGCCATAGTCGATGGAATCACTAGCGAAGCTATGATTAATGAAATGATAACAAGAGTCAGCTTTGCCCTGATCTTCATATCATTTTACCATGCTTCTTTTACTCAAATATTGTGATATAATTCGTGGTAAATTTTGCTTGCATATACACATATACTCTCTGTAAATATCAATCAGTTGTTGTCCCTGTGAAGCTGCTCGTTTATCTTGCTGACCAAGGTTTCAAAAGAAACCGGCTTTTTAATAATACACTCTGTCTCTAAACCCAAGACCTTGTTTTTTATCTCTTCTTGCCGCAATTCGTATGCAGTAATGAAACAAACCTTGACGTTCGGATCCACCTTCAAAAGTTCATTGCATAAATCAAGTCCATTGATTTCTGGCAGCCTTATATCGATGAGCAGCAGGTCATAAACACCCTGCTGAAATGAGGATAGCGCCAATTTCGGGTGGTTGAAAATATCGACAACAAATCCATACCGCTCCAATCCATATTTGATTACTCGTGTAATTCTGGACTCATCATCTACATACAAAATTCGGGGTTTAGATCTATCCTTATCATCGGACAAGGAAGAACCGACAGAAGAAGACGGCAAGGATCGAACGATTTGTGAAATTACCTGGGGCAGCGATAGCCTGAGAGGACTAAATTCAACAAACAGACTCTCGGAGGCTAGGCGATCATATGTCATTAACTTTTCACATTGCATAAACTACGAGGTATGCCATGATACATAACTATATTTTAATCAAGCCTTTTTGAAAAATCAATCTATAGTTGACCGCCTGTCTGAAGGCTACTCGTTGTCAGAGATTGCCTTAAGAATCATTTCTACAATTTGGTCTCCAAACATCCTTTTAATTTTCTTCCTAAATAGCTCGGGATTCGAAACGATCGTGTCTTCGTCTATGTGGTAAACAAGCTTCAATGTCCTGAAGACTAGCTCTGATGTTTCCTCTCCCAGCGTTTGATCTATGGCAGTCTTTATTTTCTCGATATCTGGCTTCTCCACCATCAGAGTTGTGACTTTTCGGTCCTCTCTGCGCATATGTATAGCTGTGGCTCGTTTGATAAATAAGAGGAATCTGAAAAATTGTGGCAGATGATGAGGGTAACCCTGTTACGGATACTATCTAGCTATGCGGGAATGCTGCCACCTAGTTTAGCCCTCGGCATTACGAGAAGAACAGCGCAAGACCTCTTTTGCTATTTATTTCATACCTGAACGCTTCATTTGAAGAGATAGGAAGCGCGCATTTGAGCTCGCTATTGCATGACATGCATTTCAGTTCAAACGTTGTCGTCAGCAAAGAGGCACTCCAATAACATTGGTCGCAGAACAAAAAGTGAACAGTATCTGATAATCTCTTGCTAGATGGAGGAGTGGTCGTTGACATTGTTAAAGCTCTTCTTTTAGAATCTTCGATTGCACTCTCTATTCTCGCAATGATCACCTCTGCGCTTTCATGCAGCAATTCACGAAGGTAGTTCTCAAACTCTGTCTTGTACTGCCCAACGAGCTCAAAGTCCATCCCATATTTTTGCTGGATGCATTGAATCACCAGCTTCTTTGCTTCCGGTCCAAGATCAAACTGCAATGCCTGTTCTATTATTGCTGGCGTTATTTTCAGTTCGTTAGCGATGTTGTCATTGCTTATGCTATGCTTTTGTTGCGCTGTCAAGATAATTCTCTGTTCAGAAGAATGCAAGTGTAATTATCCTTTTCTATACTCTTTTATAGAGAAAAGTATCATTGGTCATATGCAGAAAAGCAACAATTACTGTTTTCCATAAATTTATTAGGAATTCCAAATTTTCCTCAAACGTCAATGCATGATAATAATACTCATTCTTTTATGTGCACATCGAACTGGCCGTTGCTACAATCCTCCTGTAAACAACCACAGCAAGGATTGGCCTTAAGCCATCCTTTTTATGAAAAAATTGCTCAATATCTATCTCAAGACTATGCTGTAGTGTATATTGTAGAGAATAACACCACCCAAGTGGTGAGAAACTTATCAAAAATGGGCTTGGCCGTTGAGGACTTTATTGAAAATGGCATACTGACAATCATAGATGCTGATTCGTTTTACTCACCATTGCAGACAAAGCTTGACTACAAGATACTGTTGACTCAATGGCAAAAGATCGTATCATCAGTATCGAAAAACGGCAAGTTCAAAAGAGTTATCCTTATGGGCATGCCACACCAAGCGTTTTTTGAAAGCAAGGAAAATCAAAAAAAGCTTGTAGAATACGAAGAAGAAGCCGCTAAATGCCATGATGGCAGTTTTCAGGTGTTTTGCTGCTATACAAAGGAGCTAATAGACAAACTCCCGCTGAGCCATCTTATCCGCCTAGTAATTGCGCATCAAAATATCGTTAGTAGTAATAGCAACAACGATAATCAAGAAGCAATAGTATCTAGGATCGTCGACATTGTTGAAGAAGGGCTGACAAAAGCGCTAGGATCAGAAACATCCATCCTAGTCCTCAAGACGTTGAGGCTGATCTACAAGATCGATAAAGGCGACATTAAATCAAACCCCGAACTTTTTGAAGAAAAGCTAAAGAGAATAATTGGAGAAGAAGTTGCCGGTCTGGTATTAAAGATCATTGCAGATCGAATAAAGGATGAGATAGTGTTTTATTAGGTTATTATTTTATCATAGCTACTACCTCATACCATACTTTCTCAGAATCTTCATTATACGATCAATGCTTGAAGAAGATGTATTGTTATTATTATGATGGCGACCATCATCACTGTTCTGAGATAGTTTGTCTTCTGATATTAGCAAAAGAGTCTTGACTTCTTTGTCTAGCGGGATGGTGTACTGGTTTATCTTGCCATACTCTGCAAATGCATAGTTGATGCCGCCAAGCTTTTCAAGAAATTCCTTTCTTGTGCCCATTCTAATGGCGGCTTTAAAGAGGAACGCCTCGTATTCCTGCCTTGATAGAAGCGGTTGTATCTCATCTTTGTAGCTTGAAAATAAAATACTGCCTTTCATTGATATTACAAAAGCGGACCTGATGCCCTCAAGCTCCAGTAATTCATTGCACAATTCTCCGTAAACTCGTGGCAAATCCGGTTATGCTAATTTTCTGATAGCTGAATCATATTAGTGTTGTCAGATTTAGCAAAAAGACCATTTTTTATGCTAATTATATAGTGTTTGTGTTTTTTCTATGCTACACTTTCCTGATATGGCAGCATGATGTCGTAAATACTCCCAGCAGTAGATTGTGCACTAGCTTATTCAATACAAATTGTCGCGTGACTAGAGCACAGCTTCTTCATAGGCCGGGTTTGTCAGGAGGAACGCGTGTTCTACTGAACAGCAGTTGCACCTTTCTTCGATGCATGTCCGCGTGTTTTGGTGGTTGCAAACGCTGCACGCGCATGCGGCCACCTGCTGCCTGCTTTCCCATAATGCCTGCGTCATATACTAAAAATGATGGTCGACATTTTATTTATCGATTAGATCAAACAAACGCGTTATATTTTATTCTGCCCGGGTCTTGGCTGCCTCTATCTTCCAGAGCTTCATTATGTCCGGCTCCCACGGCCCGCGCCCATCATAGCCCGCAGGGCTCTGCCCTACCAAAAAGATCTCTGAGAGCTCGGCAACCTGCTTTGAAGACACCGGCCCCCAGCCGCACTGCTGGATAAGCGCAGACTGGAGCGCCTGAGGCTCAAACCTGATCCCATTCTGGACGAGGATGTGCAGCGTCTGGCACAGCGCAGCCCTGTACTGGGCAGGCGTCTGAGGCGGGGTTTCGGTGAATGCAAACCTCAGGTGCTTGAACGCAGTGATCGCAATGTCGTCGACATAGATAGATGGCAGGTCGGGGTTATCCAAATCTTTTGCAAAGTTCCTCTTGGCCCAGTTGTCGACTTCTTGCGCAAGGAACGGGATCACCAAGATCTTCTGTATGTTTGGAACGCGCTCTAGCGCCGAAAGAAAATCCCCGGTGGGGTGGAAGACGAGCATCGGCCTGCCCCGGCCGTCTTCAGGGACCGAGAACCTTGTGACAAGCTCTATCATGCAATCAGCCAGCAGGGTCCGGTTCACGCCCCGCTTGTGGAATATCGCAAACCTTCCAAAGCCGGGGTACTTGGCAATGTTGCCGATGCTTTCCCTCTGGTTGACTGCGATCCAGGCGCTGCCGCCGCTCTTTGCTGCATTGTCGATAAGCCATGCCAGCCCCTGTTGGAACAGGACAGGGTCAGGCTTTTCCAGACCGATAAAGTAGCATTCAGTAGCTGCCAATTAGTTATTATTATCTTGCTGCCTGGCATGCTAAAACTGTTGTGTAGCTAAAGACTCATTTTTTGACATTGGCAACTTTGTGCAAGATGGCCAGTAGATTGAGAAGGAATTTCGAGACGATCTCCCTTTTAGCAGAACCGGAAGATATTGCGAACGATGAAGCAAGCATGAGATCCTCTGCAGCAAATCTATAACAAAGATTCAGAAAGTGCTATCTAAATAAATAGCAGGAACGCGATAGTTAACCAACTAAAAGTGACAAAATCTACAGCCAGACAATTTGAATCCTTGAAAATCTGGGAATCATTCAAAGACAGGCTGCCGTGGTATTTTGCCGTATCGACAAACCACATGCCTGCCAAGTACTTGATTGCCAAATGCATACCATCTAATCTCGATCGCCTTTCATCTGCAAACGAAAAGGAGCTGTGGAATGAACACATTCTGTTGACTGAGGTTTTTTTGGATAAATGGAAAAAAGTTAGGACCAGAGAAATGCCAGATCTTTCTAAGGCAGTAGCAGGAGGCCATCATCCCTCTCTTTTGGACTTGAGCGTTGAGCTAGCTAACCGCATGTTGACACACTGCAACTTTTGCCGCTGGAACTGCAAAGTTGATCGTTCCAAGGGAACGAGGCATGGGACCTGCCAGCTTGAATCAACATCAAGAGTAGGCAGCTACTTTCACCATCGCGGAGAGGAGCTTATCTTCAGGGGTATCGGCGGCTCTGGCACAATATTTTTCACCAGCTGCAATATGAGATGTTCATTCTGTCAAAATGGAGACATAAGTACAGACAAGGATAATGGAATCCCGATAACTCCAAGTGCTCTTGCTTTGATGGCATGGCAGCTTAGGATGGAAGGCTGCCATAATGTAAACTGGGTAGGCGGCGAACCCACAATACATCTACACACGATTGTAGAAGCAATAAATCTGCTTGATTCTTTTACCAAGCCTGATACCAGGCAGCTGAAGTACATACAATCTGTCAAGTCTGATGATGGTAATTATTATTTTGATTCTTGGCAAACAAATTCAGAGCACGCCTTCTACCAAGGTCAGTTATTCAACTGCCCCCAGCTTTGGAATTCAAACTTTTTCATGAGCCAAGAAGCAATGCATATCCTCCGTAACATCATGGATGTGTGGCTGCCAGACTTTAAATTTGGTCCTGGCAAATGCGCATTTGATATATCGAGAACTCCTTGGTATTGGGAGACTGTAACCGGCAACCTCAAACTTGTGCATGAATGGGGCGAGGATATGGTTATTCGACACCTGATAATGCCAAACCATATAGAGTGCTGCACCAAGCCGGTGCTGGAGTGGATTGCAAAGAACATGCCAGAAGTACCAGTCAACATCATGGATCAGTACCATCCTGACAACCTTTGTGATCCAGAGTCGTCAAAGTATCGTGAGCGCTACAACGATATCTCCCGTGCATGCGCCCCAGAAGAAATATCTTTGTCATACCAGTATGCAAAGGAGCTCGGCCTCAATTTTGAGCCACTATTGTATGAAAAATCTGCTGCTTTTTATGAACTATAACAATAAAATGAGGCTCTGGTAACTTGACAGGCTATCGCCATGAAGAAGTTCCTTCTCTCAATTTACTGGTCATCCACTGCAAAATTATATACCCGTATTGGTTATTATTGCTCATCAAAGCCCCTGCATATTGGGGAGAAGATTTCCTGTCTGATGAGGATTCTTTAGGCTTTGATGCAGCAATCACTTCATCGATACGTAGCATCATGCATGCGGCCTCTGTAGCTGCATTGATAACCTGCTCCTTGACTGCAAGTGGCTCTTAGATGTTCAGCCTTGATATGTCTGCAACTTTTGCTCCTAGCACGTCTATGCCATACTTTATGCTACTACTATTTGCTGTAATCTTTGACCTAAGTTCAACCTGTTTATCTAACAACAACTACCACCACTAATAACGATGGTTTGTAATGACAACACATATGCATCACCTCCCCACTCCTAAGCCTAGAACAATCCGCCTGCAAGCTATTTTGCGAGATCTTATAACGTAGTTTCATTCCAATATCACAATGTACAAGCCGCCCCCGACAATCAGCATTTCTCTCAAAGATGTACGGAACGACAATAGGCGACCTTGGCAATCTCCAAATGCCATTGGCGTAAACTTTGCAGTTCAGGCAGCCTACTACCAAAATCGACCAAACAAAAATCTGCCTTTATTTTATGTTGAGGATTCCATGAAGATCTTCCGTCTGGTTGGGATCCCCACGATCCGGGTTCCATTCTATTGGGAGAGCTATGAGCGAAGCCGTCAGGAATTCTACAAAGACTTGTTTCACATTCTAGAACAAGCGAGCATCAATGACTTGCAAGTTGTCCTAGATAACCATCAGTGGGAAACAGGCAGCTGGCTTGGATGGGGGCCTTGGCTTTCCTGATTCCGTCCTGTCAGCATGTTATCCCAAAGGTTCTGGGCAACCAAACTATGATCATGCCAGGGACTTTTGGTTCCGATTTTGGGACAGGAAGCCAGAGACAGCTAGGGCCATGATGCATGGGAACGGCAAGCCGAATTCCTCAGAGGTTGTTACCCTGACAAGGGATTATCCCGCCGTCATTGCATACGAAATACTGAACGAGCCGGAGATATGGCGTAAAGCAGATTATTTCAAACTATTACAATGCTTTTATACTTAGCCAGCTACGGCCGCTGGTACTACGGAGACGGCACAAGTTTGTTATCTCTTGAGCCTTGCCAAGGGGAGCGTAACAGACACCGCCGGACACCAGAGGAACCAGTTTACAGGCCTGTCTGATCTCCGGGATCTGATCTACTATGGCCACACCTATCCGCCGAACTGTTTCCGCTTTTCTTACTTTCGCTCTATCATTGCCCCATTGGGCATCCGCTATTGATGGGTGAATTCAATTCCGGGTTCACTGCTGGGGCCACGCTTGGCAGGGAACAGCTATTTCAGCACATACGAAGATTCAAGAACGCCGGCATTTATGGCTGGCAGCTATGGAAATTAGATTATAGGTTTGATTCTAACATACCGACATTTAATTTAGCTCAGACAATTAACAATAGAATCAAATTTGCAGAACCCTTTTATCATTTAGCAGAGGCAATCAGCACCATTAAGCCATAATATACCTCTATAGTGAGCCTTGGACACGTGCACTGTAGCGCATTAGCATCGATTGAGCTAGATGATATAAGATAAAAACTCTAGCCGCCGACAAACAAAATGTAGAGTATGACAGAAGAGATATTATATTATGTTTTATTGGATTCTACCTCTGTTTTACCAATTCCGATACTATCAGCACTGCAGCAAATACATCTGCTACTCCAAGGATTATGAAACCCGGTGACCTAACTTCATTACAGGTTGTCAGATTACCAAATGCAGGTTGCGGCCCTTCTTCTTCCTCCTCCTTCTCTTCCTCTTCTTTCATATCAACGGTAGCTGGAACACATGGTATCATAAATATGCCCGTTACAACCAGAATATTGACTATAATTCCTGCCACAAGCACAATCAATGCTATTGCAGCTTTGCGCAATGTTGTACAAAATGCGTCTAAACTATAGACATATTTGCAAGGGCAGGCCGTTCGCCCATAACCTTATAGCTTGCGACTTTAACGTAAAAGCATCTCCTCCTTTTTATTTTCAGTCATCATTGCTTTCTGCATTCTGCTGTTAAGGGCAGCAATTACAAAATATAAAGGGCATTCTATAATACTTGTGCATCTTCTACACTTCATTACCAGCTTGTCTTCTCTATACCATAATCCCCAGTTATTAGCGCCACAGAAAAGGCACACACAATCATCCTCCCTATGATCATCTGTCAAAGTACTACTCTACTCCTTTTGAAGTTACATATGATAATTGTAAGACATTACTTATATATAGAGATCAAAATCATGTATTGTTATAACTATTCGTCGGCTTGCAAATTACCTCAAGTTACATGATCCGACGATAAATTATCTGGCCTTGCTTCCTTGTGTTCAGAAAGGAGCTTGTTTGTCAGCGACTCTATCCTGAGGATCTGTTCGCTTGTTTGTTCAAGTATCCGATAGTGAATGTGAAGGCTACAAGAAACATATGACGGTAATTGAAGAAGGTTATCATCATCTCTCTCTCTCTCTCTTATAGCGGAAAGGCTCGGTCAATGGCCGCAATATCCTTCTCAGTTAGACTCCAGCCGGCACCCCTGCTATTCTCTATTACATGTTCTGGCCGTCGGGCCTTTGGAATCGTGAATGTTTCTGGATGGCGAATAAGGTAATTGAGCACCACTTGACGAGGCGTGCGGCCGTGCCTCCTGCCAATGTCTGCAAGCAGCTGCCCCTGCCGGCTCCCGGGAGACGGGAAATAATAACCATGACCAAATGGCGAATAGCCTACAACGGCAATATGCCTGTCAGCACAGTAAGGCAGCAGGTCCAGCTCAACTTGCCGGTCGCTCAGGTTGTATGGAACCTGGTTGCATGCAATGCGGTATTTTGACAGTGCTTGCTGAGCTTCTTCCAGTTGCGCCACATCGAAATTGCTAACGCCAATGAACCGAATCAATCCATCGTCTGCTAGCTTTTCCATGGCGCGCATGGTTTCCTTGATTGGGTAGTAGCCGCTTGGCCAGTGCAACAGATAAAGATCAAGCCACTCTGTCCTTAGCCGCTTCAAGCTTCGCCTGCATGCCGCTATGGTGCCTTCATAGGAGGCATTTGAGGGCAGAACCTTGCTCACCAGAAAGACCTGCTCTCGCCGGCCGGCGACAGCTTCAGCCACAATTTCTTCTACCCGGCCGTTGCCGTACATCTCGGCTGTGTCTATATGGGTTAGCCCGAGATCAAGTCCCAGTCGCAGCGCCTCAACTGCATGCCGCCTACTGGCCACCGGAGCAGTATTTCCTTCGATCATCCATGTTCCTTGTCCTACCACTGGCACTTCAACACCTGTCCATCCAAACTTTCGTTTAGGCACAGTGATTGTTGATGATGACATTATTGCTTTATCAGTGCACTTTTCCATATTTCAAGCTCAATAGAGAGCACATTAAGGTGACATCCTAGAAATGACAGCAATTTTTGCCATGCATCATCTTCTATTAGAAGAAGAAAAACAGGCAGCAACGCGTCACTTTTGAAATATCCTGTCCTTTAGCCATCCTTTGCTGTACAACTCATTACATTCTTTGCAATAGTATGTCCTTGTTTCCACTACAATTCCCATTCTTGCAATGGTTTCGTCATCTGGTGGTCTCAGCTCCTCAAGCTCTGAACCACATACAGGACATTGTAATGTCACATCAAGTCATCACCCCAGCTTTGCGTATATACTTTTGTTATAGTCCTGCACAGCAGATTATTTATTGGCTGTATATTATATCCCCCTGTTACCTGAAGGCCTTTAGCCTGCAGAAGCCTTTGCTTTTTTATTTCTTGGAAGCCATAGTGTAAAGTGTATGAAGGGTGACGAGCATACGCATGCGCATCATCCTGTCTGTGGGGTATGCGGAGAGACATTTGCATCTGCCGAGCAACTGGGCAGGCACGTTGATCAAGTGCGCAGGCAAAATAATGATAGATAAATGAATAGGAGAGCCGCCCACACACAGCAATAATTGTGTATTAGCAGAAGTTACTTGCATCTTTTCTATTGTCAGACAAGCCCTGTTGCCTTTGTGACATCTGAAACACTCCCATATTGCCTTTCCTCAATTCTTTGCAAGTCTGGCAGTATCTCTTCGCTCTGTGGAGTTGCTCTCCCTGTGCGCTCTTTTTTCTTTTTGTCAGCAGGAAAATCAAGATCTTTTAAAATCTGCCCTATTGCGGCAGCCTTTGGATAGTCTTTAACGTCCACTTCCTTTCTTTCACCTGAAACTCCTCCTTGTTCACTTACCATTTGCCTTTGTTTCTCCTATGTTCTCCTTGCTCGGTATCTGTTCGGAGTTCTCTCGAACAGCTCACCGCAGCCTTGTAGTCGCTGCTGCTAGCTAGCTCTGCGCACAAATTCTAGCTATACTCGCTTTTTATGTCCTTTCCGTATTTATTGAGCAATTTGTGAATTTTCGGCTCAATGACAAACCTGCAATATGGAGCACTCTTATGCGATTCATAGTATTTCTTGTGATAATCCTCTGCAAGATAGAACTTTTTGAAAGGCGTGATCTCTGTCACAATTGGGTCTTTGTAAATGCCGCTCTTTTCAAGCTCCATTTTTGATCTTTCTGCTATCTCTCTCTGCTTTTCATTGTGGTAAAATATTACCGATCTGTATTGCGTGCCAACATCGGCGCCCTGTCTATTGAGAGTGGTGGGGTCGTGGGTATGCCAGAAAACATCTAGCAGCTTTTCAAATGATATGATGCTTGGGTCAAATTCAATCTGGGCGGCTTCTGCGTGACCTGTAGTTCCTGTGCATACTTCGTCGTAAGTAGGGTTCTCTATCAATCCTCCTGAATAGCCGGGTACGACTGACTTGACGCCCTTTAGCCTTGTAAATATTGCCTCTGAACACCAGAAGCAGCCATTGGCAAGTGTAGCAACTTCGATATTATTCTCCTTCATATTGTGTCACTCTTTTTTTGCTCTGCTGGAATAAAACGTATCGACAGCGAATTGACGCATTCTCTAGTGTTCTTGGCAGTCAATTGTTCTCCAATAAATTCATGTCCGAGATGAGCACCGCATTTTGCGCATTCTATTTCTGTCCTTATGCCGTCAGGATCCGGCAGGCGTTTTAGCGCACCCGGAAAGCTGTCATCAAAGGCCGGCCACCCGCAACCAGCATCAAATTTGCTCTTGGATGAAAAAAGCGGCTGGTCACAGCGCCGGCAGACATACGTGCCTTCTTTGTAAAAATTGTCGTATTCTCCGGTGAAAGGAGGCTCTGTTCCCTTGTGCACTATGACCCTTTCTTCCTCGGGAGTCAACTTGTTGTAGTGGTAACTCATATACGCGTCCTATCTTGCTCATTTTATGCCTATATGCGTGTCGTATCTTTTACTGTGCCTTGCCAAAATCTTACGCAGAGAAGAATGCCCTCACTGTTGCGCCTGAAATTGGACTATATATTGTTCTCACCTGTGATTTTACTAGAGGATAATCGCTGATGAACTTTTATAGGCATTAGACGGCCTACAAAAGAGAATTTTATATGCATTCAAGGCATAGCATCTGCACATGATCTTATCGATGGTTTGTCGATTGGAGGAAATCATGACCCACAAAATTCTGTCAAGCATATTCTGTTGCTTTATGAGAAACCCGAGTTCGCCAGAATGCTGCAATGCAGGTTCCTTGCAAAAGGTCTAAGAGAAAACGCATCATGCTCCTGCATAGCCCACGACAAGTCCGAAGCAGACATTATAGAGCGTGAATTGTTAGATAATGGTATTGACGTATTTAGTTATTTGAATAATAATCGATTAAAGATAAGGTACTGTCAAATAATAATAACAATAGTAGCCTGTTTCAATCCTTCTTTGTATCAGAGGAGAACGCAAAAAACGAAAATAATTTTCATTAGATCTTCTTATGCACCGACTATCTGCTTATCTTTATGAAGATATGAAACCCTAGGTTATGGGGACGGGAATAGTAATGGATAACAACGCTGTTTCATATGATAGCCGTAATGATGATGGCGACGACCGTTTGCCAAAGTCAATGCATCTCTAGTTAGAGCTGGAAAAGGTGGGTCAGAAGTTTGCCAAATTACCTTCTTCTGAGGTCTGGATGTGTCCCTATTCTATCAAGGATATATCTCGCTAGATGATGATCCTCTGGTTCAGCAACTATTGCTACATCATGATGCTGTAATTTATGTAACTAAAGGCTAGAACGCAATAGCACTTGATCTCAGATAGAGAGAAAAATATTGTAGTAGTAGCAGCAAGTTGGCTAGAGACGAGCACAACAATAATTTCTTGTGAAGATGCTGATCTCCCTTTGGGTTATATCGGAACCACCGCAAATGCAATTAAGTTGGTAAGAGCATTATGTTATTACACAATTACCAAAATGACATCATCCCACTCTTCATCACCATCTGATCTTCTTTATAGCACTGCAAAGAGGATTTGCAGTCAGGTGTTGCAGCTAGATAATTCAATCAGATTTGCAGGCCTTGCCAACCATATGGGAAGCCTGATCTCCTATGAACTGCGAAAAGGGCTTGTGCCTCTGCTTAACGAGGAAGAGCTCAAGAGTTATACGTTAAAGACAGTCCTTCGTATGAAGACAAGAGAGGACTATGAGTCAAAATTGGGAGATGTGATCTACACTTTTGCACTGTACAAGAAGATCAAGAGGGCCACTATTCCACTGGATCATCCAAATTTGGCCGCCCTTACGGTTTCATTTGACATGGCAGCAGATCATGAAGGCATCATTATAGATAAGATTCTGCCAATGATAAGGCGGGAGAAGTTGTTAACTACTGCTGTAGAAGCATGAAAGTAGCATTATTACTTCTCGGAAGAATAAGAGATTTTCTTTCAAGTGGGTGTGCAAATGAAAGCTGATAACTATCCGACTCCCTTACATGAAAGAATCTTTCTCCCCATGATGTTTCTGCAGGTTCCGTTTCAAAAGTAACAGATTCGGAAATAGCCTTGTCATTTTTCATGTAGCGGTACAGGCTATCGATATCTTCAGTATGAAATATTATCCGGCCAAAATCTCTCTGGTTCGTTTGTGTTCTAGGGTCATTGGCGTTTGTATCATCATCAGAGTTCTAAATTCAGGTACATGTTGCTACCTCCAATTTCAGATGTGGTAAATCGATCTATCGCCCCACCGCCATATACCAGCTTGAAGCCGGGCAACTTTGAGTAAAAGTTGAATGATTTCTTTATGTCTCTTACTTTTAGAGTAACAGCAGAGATATGATATATGCTCATGATATGATATCCCGTTCATAACATTGCTCTGATCTTTTTATCATCAATTCAGACTTTCCAGTGACCGCCCGCGGGTGTGTGGCCCTATCAAGATTATTGTGGCAGCCCCAAAGCAGAATAACGATATAGCTACCATAGTATTCAAGAATCCAAATGGACTTAATAAAACGAAAATGAATGGACCTATTGAAGAAATTGCTCTACTAGATCCCTCAATTATACCGAAACCAAAGGTTCGTATTCTTGTAGGAAAGACCTCTGCAGTGTAGGCATATAGGCTAGAAACGAGCCATGCATTTGCTCCAAAGGCTATAAAGCCTGCAATAACAAGGCCCGCATAGTCATGGATCAATATTCCTCTGAGAATAAATCCTATTGCCATAATGATACTGGCAATTAAAATCTGATATTTTCTTTCTAATCGCTCAGAAATAAAAATAGAAAGAATGCCTCCAACAACGAAGCCGATACCGCTAATAATGTTAATAGAAATTGAATCAGTCAAAGAATATCCTTGGTTTATATATTCTACAACAAGGAGCAGTGATGCATATACTGGAACAAATATGCAAACCCAGACTGCTATCAATAATGCAATACGCGTTGCAATAGTCCTATTCTTTAGAAGGTGGTGCCACCTATTCTTACGTCGATGATTATTCTTGGCAAATGTGGTGGCAGCATAATCGTGCTTCCTTTCAAGCGGTCTGATATTGAGAGAGGCAAGAACTGTATTAGTCTCCCCAAGTCGATTCTTAGAAAGGAGCCAACGTGGAGATTCTGGCATGCGGATCCTAAATAATAAGGACAAAAAGGCAGCAATACTGGGAATGGCCAGCACTGCTCTCCATCCATCAATTCCAGCCACATTATTTCCCTGTTGGATAAGCATCAAGGAAATGGGACCAGAAGAGGCCAAACCTACCCATCCAAGTACAATTACGATTGAAGTGTACTTGCCTCTTTTTGATTTTGGAGACATCTCGCCAATATACGCGCTTGCAACTGCAATTTCTGAACCTATTCCAATTCCAGTCAAAAGCCTAAAGATGCTCATTTGCACCATATCTTGAGAAAAGGCTGCCAGAAGTGATCCTATGCCAAGGATCAGGGTGGAGGCAATAAGTGCAGGTCTTCTACCATTAGAATCAGCAAAAACAGTAATAACAAAAGCTCCTATTACATATCCAATTACTGTTGTTGACGCGCCAACTGCGATCTCGTTATCGCCAACTGAGAAAGTTGATTTCAGAACAGGTGCAATATATGCATAATTTGTAATATCATAAAAAGCGAAAAAACTTGAGAAGCTTATTGCGAAGATGGCGCTCGATGCAAGGGGTATACCTTTTAGACCATCAATCCTCTTAGCTAGGTCATCGATTAGTACATCCAATCTGCTCATTAAGAGACCTTTCTCAACATTGCCTCAATAATAATCAATACGCGAATTTCGGAAACTCCTTTAATTTTCAATATTCAAAGAAACATTCATTCATCATTTGCTTTGCATTATTGTTCCCACTAGCGATTTTTAGGGGATGGGGAGCCTGTGGCCACTTTTTATTTGCATATGCTATGTAAAGCAACTTGTGCAAGAAGATTTTTTCTATATGCCTGCGAAAATATATGTCTGGTTAGATTCTTGTCTCGCTTCGTATTGCATCACTATATTTTAGTTAATGGCGAGAGAGTGATGCTGCTTCTTCTTGTTGTTGTGCTGTAGTGGGAGCTGTGGCATCCCAGAGTTTGAAGTAATATTTTGTCAAGTCAGCAGCCATCTTTTCATCTGCACATGTAATGCCCCATTTTATTTTCTGTGTTTCGCTCCAATCGACCAATTCTAAGGCGATTTCATTGCGATCAAAGATCATAAGACAGAATGGGACTTGCCCTACAATTCTTTTGACTCGACTAGGATACCATGGATTGGTAGTAACAGTCTTGCGCTCACGTGCATGCTTGTCTACCTTATCAAGGCTATTGCCCCTCTGCTCATTGAGAAATTTTCCTATTAATGAACGATCTGCTATTACTCTTACATCAATTCCTGCATTTGCTTTTGAAGATACTGCATTAATAATTACTTCATCAAAGAATCGACTTGCCAAAAGAATCTCCCGTTTGACATAATGGGAACGTTGAACTATCCAAGATGCCAGTTCGCTATAGCTCCAGAAGAACTTGATATCTATAGATGGATTGTTCATTGCGCGAGGGCGACCAACCACCTTTTCTATAAAATTTTGTATCTCATCATTGGAATATTGTTTTGTATTTCTTAGTGTGTCTATCATTTGAAGTGTTTTTCTGTTTTTTGCTGTTTCCATAAGTTGAAGAATGTGATTCTGATAAATGATCCGACCTAACGATGTATGGGCATAGATGCCGTCGTACTTACTGATCAAGCCTGCATCAATAAGCTGATTAAGTCTTGTATAGTACTTTCTCTTTGTTAGCCCAGTTTTTTCTATGGTTGAAGAATCCGCTTTGATTCCATTGCTTGCTAACATAAACAGTGCAAGACTATCATTAGAGGATAAAGTTGAAAGTAACTGTGAAATAGAGCTGCTTGCCATTTCAGGTGCAAGCTCAGGAATTTCAACCATTCTATGCAAGCCCTCCGCCAAATGCGTTAATAATTTTTACTGTGCGAGTCGAAACTTGCAGAGACAGAGATGCAGGCAAAACAATAAAGTGATTAATGTAGGCATTCATTTATCAAGCGCAAATTAATGGCTGAGAATACACGCGAGGCATTGAAACGTCCAATTGCGTTCTCAAGTTTTTGCTCAACAATATCGAGTTTTAAGGGGATTTGGTGTTTGTCTATTCCATAGAGGATTGATAGTGTCTTGAAAATTAGCTCACTTGCATCTTTGCCAAATATGTCGACCAGTCCTTGCTCAAATATTGTAGCTACCTCCATCATCACTTTATTTGGCATAGTATGATGGATTGAATTTGTATCAATTGTGCTTAGATGATGGATTTTCAATATCTTTAGAAGGATTGATGGCTTAAGAGACAAAACAACTTTTAGATCATAACAGTATACTACCTCGATCGGAATGTTGAATCTCTTTCCAACAAAATTCTCAAAGTCTAGTGGTTCTTCCTTGTAGTTTCCTGTTTCAAGTTCGATTTGAGGATTGACAAAGATTATGATGCCGCGAATATTGAGTGATACGTGCTTAGCTTCCAAAATGCTTTTTGCCAAACTATTTTTTGACCAATCAACTGGATTGTGATATCTCCCAGCATAAATCAAAGGCCGATCAACTATTATCAAAGAACCATTTGAAATACTCTTATTTAATACAGTTTCATTTAATTTTGCCATTTTGCGCTTCACATTATTTCCATCCATTTCAACGCCATATATGATCGCAAAACCTGCTGCTAGATAATCGAAAACTTTTTTGTAGATGCCTAAAATGGAGTGTTCGTTTGTCATCTCAATGATGGAAATGTTGTGAGTTTTTAGAAGATCTGACAAGACGGCACTCTTACGATGATACTCTTTATAACAGTTATGTCAAGTTGTAACTTTGTGCCGTATATTACTATAAAACGTAACGCACATATCTAGATGGAAAATATGAGTGAATACAAGGCCTGATAATTTCCAAAAGTTACATAGAGCAAGTCATCCTTAGCTTTAAGACAAAATATGCTAGAGCTGCAATAGCGGCTCGCTCTAGAAGCAAAAAATATTGGCTGTTGAATTTAGAGTGGCTTGGTCATTGTAAAGAGGCTCTAAAGCATGAGCTCGTTCGTGTGACCAATAATGCCTCTCAGAACAAAAAGCCTTTGCCGCTATGGCTGAATAATTGCTGTAGTAGTTATTGCCAAAGCAGGCGTATTGATTGCCTGTTGTTATTTATGTATTGTCTCATCAGTAAAAATTGCTTCTGTGTCATGATATACAAGTTCTTATAATGCTCATGAGATATTTCATAAACCTTGGATGACCTAAATTATTATCATTATCATTATACCATCGGTATTACACCAATGTCAAAACCGACTGCAGCCATCAAAGAAATTGCTACTGAATATTTAGATGCAGAAAGTAGTGCCCCGCTAAGTTTCAATCAGGTCAATGATTTTATTGACAATAGTATTGGTTTTGATAATTCTTCTTCGTGTAGGCACATATGAAGAGATAGAATCGGCAAGACAAATCGAGATGCGATACTTAAAAAGCTGATTACAAAGAGGAGAAACTTGCGTGTGTCTAGCTCATAGCGACCGTCCAAGAGATCAGGCTTCTGAAAGTGACATACTATAAGCTCAAATGATGAATAATGAAATTGATGTTGATAAACTCTTTGGGATTGTGGCTTCAGAGGCGAACCTGATTAAAGCAAGAGGAAGGGCTTTGGCCATGCAACTACAACTCGAACAGGAAGGTAGGAAACGATTTGAAAGTTATAATGTAACATGTATGTGTCCATATACTATGTTGATAATATTTTGGAAAGCCTTGATAAGGAATGGATGCAAGAGCTGCTTCGAAATCATGATTCAGTTATCTATGCTCCAAAGTTTTCTAATAGTTTGGCCTTGGCATTACCACCAATGTAAAGGTGACTAGACAAGAAGAGGGAGAGAGTAGAGGCAGGCATAAAGCCCAGGAGAGCTACTGAAGCCATTTTTTCCTACTTTCCTTAAATCCTCCTGAACCCCCATTAACTCTTATAAATCTACAAACTCGCACTCCTTGGTTATTGTATCCAGTATCGCAGCGGTTGCCCTGTAACCAAAAAACCAGCCGTTAGCAGTTCCCGGATTGATAACCATCGTCTTGTTACCCACTATATTATTCTCTGTCTTGTGCGTATGTCCATAAACTACAACATCGTATTTGCCTGATTGAATTATGGATTCTCGCCTTTTGAACTCGGTTCCATGATAGACAGCAATGAGTAAACCGTCTTGTTCAATTTCACAAAAATCGCCCCTTAGTTCGCCTTTTATTTTTTGAAAAGCATTAGTCAGACCTTTTATATCAACATCGTTGTTTCCCAAAACTCCTATTACTCTAATACTGTCAGAGAATGCTTCGACAGCTTCAGGAGTTGTTATGTCGCCTGCATGGATAATGAGGTCGACCTTTCTTTCAGCAAATATCTCTGTCGCAATTTCTATGTTTCTGATGTTATCGTGGGTGTCAGAAATTAATCCAATCTTCATTTTCTTCTTATCCTAAAAGATACTGAGAGCACATGTTGCTAACGAATAATGATACAACTAGAGACAGACACTCACTATACTTCTTTTCGACTGATTGTATTCTTAATTTCTTACCTTTGATGGTGTAGTGGAACTGAGCTAAACTAAGCCTATGTACCTAGAATGACCAAATATTAGGATATTGTCAGAGCAGGGCTATAGCTTGAATAATCATTATCGCGATGATTTTATCAATATTTTTTGTATTCCAAAGGACAGGGATATATTTCCTGATACAATCTACTTAATCCACATATTTTATCGCTGTTACAGTTATACGATAGTAAGCCAATGCACACTCATGTCAGAATTCTAGCGGAGAGGACGCGTTTATTTTTCATATTGTTTATGCCTCCTGTTGGTTGTTACCGTTTGTATCCCATTATGACACTGCAAAAATACTCTATGCACTTGGGTATAGAGGACGGTCAACAACAATTATGTAAAAAAGGTGCACCATGATTATATGACGACAACATCCAACCATCCCCAGTTGGGTCATAGCCCTGTAAAACCCATCCTAATTATTGGGTCGCCCGGTTCTGGCACTAGCTTACTTTACCAAATCCTGTGTTTACACCGAGATGCTGCATACATCAGTCATAACATGTTCCGTGCAGGACTACGCAGGACTGGAAGATTCCTAGGCGACCGGAGAAAAGCGTTATTTATGTTACAAAATCTTATCCACCGTGACCGGGATTCTAATCTTCCAAACGAGGCAGATGCCTTCTGGATGATGTATTTTGGATATTATAACTACATGACAGAACAAGACTATTCCGAAGAAATGGCTACCTATTTTAGAAAAAAAGTGCTTCAGGTTCAGAGTCTTTGGGGCCGTCCACGATTTGTGAACAAGAATCTACAAAACAGTTTTCGAGTTAGACTACTCAATGCAATATTTCCAGATGCAAAGTTCGTGCATATAATACGAGATGGCAGAGCAGTAGCATTTTCAATATTAAACAAAAAAGATGGAGGCGCGACTAGTCCTATCCTGCTTGTTGGTTTTAAAGATATTTTAGGTGAAAAGTATCAGTCAAATCGTTCCGAGCTTTATAATTACGGCCTAGCTTGGGCAGAATATGTCAGAAAAGCGAGGGAAGCAAGCGCATTTGGACGAGACAGGTACTACGAAGTCCGTTATGAAAACCTTATCGCAGAACCATACAACGAGCTTAAAAGAATTCTAGATTTTTGCGAATTGGACTGGTATAGTGAATTTGAGGACAGGATGCCACCTATCAAAGATATGAACAAGAAATGGATACAGAAAGCGACCAAGGACCAACTTGTAGAGATGGACGAATCCACAATTGACATGAGAAGGAACCTTGGTTATGACAATACAGTATCCTTGGTCTAATCGTGAAATATTATATATCCAGCTCGCTAGTTGTTCTGATCTGGAATAACGGGCTATTTCGTGTATTTTATATTTAATACTGCTAATAATCTTGGGATACAAGAAATTAGATAACTACTAAAAAATGAAAAACAGAGATAATACTGCTAATCGCTTTCTTTCCAAAGATGTTGCGGCATCACTTTCTATCATTATTGCCAGGATCTTCCATGCCGTAAACTGGTTCAATGTTGCTGCAATATTTCCGCTTATCGCACTTGATTTTGAGAATGATGATATTGCTCTGCTGGGTTCCATATCTGCAGCATTTTTCATCGGAGTTGGGATATTTCAAATCCCTGCAGGCATATTTGCAGCCAAATTTACTCCTAGGAGTTCAGCCATATTTGGAATAGCACTATCATCTATTGCAGCTCTGCTCTATGGGTTTTCATCAGAGGCATCTCAGCTTGTCTGGCTGCGCTTTATAGTGGGCGCAGGCATGGCATTCTTTTTCAGCTCAGGCATTGTGCTCATAGCTAGATATGCAAGCGCGAAATTTTCTGGCTTTTCAATTGGTCTTATGAATTCTGCACACTCGGCGGAATTATCGGGATATTTGCTTGGATTGTTATCGCCCAGATAGTTGGCTGGAGGCCAAGCCTTATACTGAGCGGTGCAATCGGCATCGTGACAGCCATCCTGATGTTTGTGGCTGTTCCTACTTCTCATGAGGCAGGGCGGCGGCTTAAAGGATCATCATCAATAACCCATGATGGGGGAGCTCTTGATGATGAACGCAGAGAGGAGAAGGAGGAAAAATCTTCTTCTCCTTCGGCCAATAAACAAGCACAGGAAGGCACCAGCAGAGGATTAGACACTTCAGATATTTGGCGAATATTATCGAACACTCTATTAATTGCGCTTGGCCTTGTCCTGATAGGCGTTCAAGCCTCTTGGGCCTTGCTGCTTACATTCATCGTAGTTTACCTACAGAGCCTCAATATTTCGCTTGAAGGCGCAGGAGTGATTGCAAGCATGGCGCTGATATCTGCCATCATATCAGCGCCATTGATTGGCGGCTTCTATGATAGGGCAGTCAAGAATGCAAGAAAGATTCTAGTGATTTGCGGAGCCGGTATAAGCATATCTTTTGCGGCAATGTCTTCCCAAATTATGCCAGTCATAATCATCTCGGTCATTTCGATTGGATTCTTTTCTGGTGGTGCGTTTACTCTTGCATATGCCATAGCGCGTAGGATGAGGATCATAATATCATCAACAACCGGTAGTGACGTACATGAACAAAAAGATAGAAACGATGACAACAGCCCAGAATTGGAACCTAGAAGGGGAGAAGAAGAAAAACACGATAAGTCTAAGGACAAGATGCCAGATTACAGTGCACTAAACATCGCTTGGATAAATGGTCTGTCTCTCCTTGGCATACTGTGGATGCCACTTGTGTTCTCGTTTACAGTTAAATCTTGGGCAGGATATCCGGGTGCTTGGCTCTTGTCAGCAATATTGGTTGCATTGTTTGTGTTCATCCCGTTGCAAAAAGTGGCAAAATAAAAAATGTAGAGGACAGGGATATATGCAACAAATAATAAAGAAAGAAAAAGACATTAAGGTATAACTCATATTTCTCGAAAAATAATATGAATCAAGACATATGCTATGCCCGTTAGCTTTGGTATCATGATTCATGGCGGAGCGGGAACAGGTAAAATAAGAAAATCTTCAAAACATGCCCAAGATATCTCAAAAGCCCTCGAAAACTCCGTTAGCACAGGATATGATATTTTAGAGAAATCAGATGGTGATGCAGCAGCTGTTAACGCAGTTGAATCAGCTGTTGCAAGCATGGAGGATTCAGGTCTTTTCAACGTTGGCATTGACTCCTGCCTGATCTTGGACAAGAGAATTGAAATGAATGCATCAATAATGAACGGAAAGGACCTTGCAGCTGGGTCCGTCGGCATGGTGCAGCACATGCAGAATCCTGTGAAACTAGCGCGGCAGGTGATGGAAAGGACGGATCACACAATGTTCGTGTCTGATGGCCCTTTAGAACTTGCAAAGCTCTTCAATATCACAGTTGCACCTGTTGAACCCTTCCTCTTTATTATTGATTTTCATCTTTTGCGGGAATAAACTGGTCGCAGGCCAAGGCTATGAAGCCGGCGACTGCCTCGATATTGTTGGTTGTTTCTTGGGGAATTAATGCAGGGGGCGTGTGTGTAGTCTGTGACAAAAAAGGATCTACTAGGAGGACATTGTTACACCTCCACAAAGCGACTCGTTTTCTATAACGTCGCCCTCTGCCGGATTGTAGTCAAAGATTTCGGTGTATTGATCGCAGACAAACCTGTCAGCGCCTGCGCCGCCATGATGCTCTGCGCCGCCCACAAGAGTATCGTCTCCATCCTCTCCGTACAGCGCTCCTGCCTGCCCTATGCCTTTGATATAGTCATTGTCAATGCCGCCATATGCAACGTTTTCTACGTCGTGCGGCTGCAAGTATATCTTGTCGTTGTCGCCCTCGCCGTATATGGCGCACGAGTAGCCTTCGCAGCTTATAGTATCTGGCCCAGAGCCGCCATGGATGGTGCCGCCAACGCTGCCAAACTGATCGCCAGTGTCCTCCACAAATAGTATGTTTATTGTGTCTGCGCCGCCGCGCCCGTACACGGTGTTGTATCCATAAGAGTCTTGGATGTAGTCATTCCCTTCTCCGCCGTCAAGCAAGTCGTCGCCCCTGTATCCGTATATCTTGTCGGCACCAGAGCCGCCATATGCTTTGTCGTTGCCAGCACCGGCTGAAATTATGTCTCTGCCTCCTAAGCCATGGATGGTATCATCCTCACCTGTCCCATAGATCATGTCGCTTCTGTTTGTGCCGGTCAGGTCCGCTGCCGAGACGGCTGCAATCGTTGACGGCATTGCGAGCACCACACCTAGCAGAACCGGTACGATGAACCGTGATCTGTTCCGGTAAAGGTCTTTTGCGTGTATCATGATCCAAACACAATTCTTGAATATTTACGAGATTTGGAGACGGACTAACGTGGAAAATGGCAGAACAAGGTACTTCATTCTTAAACCACGACACAAGACGAAGATTGAACGCCCAATTGCTATGTTCTCTACTCTCTTGAACCATGCCGGTCTTAGACATCAGCAGTAGGTTGCCCCTCACGTCTATCACACCTTGTTTTCAAGAATCCTGCTTGGATTTTCTATCTGTCGGGTGAGCCGAACTCATCTAAATTTTCCGATTCCTTATGCTGAAGATGTGTGTACACATTATTGATTAATTGGCTAGCTAGCTTCTTCTCTCTTCAATGGGAGGCATCATCAGGAACTATTGTTAGTTCCGTTAATTTTTCAGATCTAAGAACAACCAACTTTACAGCTTTGCCAATCAGCTCTTGCGTCAGCAACTGCTCTATGTCATGTAAACTCTCAACTTGTTTTCCGTCAAGGCTCAATACCACATCACCTATCAGTAGGCCGGCCTTCTTTGCAGGAGAATTAGGTTCGACTGAAACAACCATCAGCCCGGAATCTTGGTTTATTCCTGCCTGCTTTGCTACCTCTTCTGGAATGGAGATGGAGTATGAGGTAATCCCCAAATATGCGCGCCTGACCCTCCCGTAACTCTTCAGGTTTTCTACAATCCCTTTGACTTTGCTTGTCCTGATTGCAATGCCTCTGGAAGATATGTAAAAGGCGTTCAAACCTATCATCTTGCCACTTGCGTCTACCAATGGTCCTCCAGAGTAACCCGGATTCAGCCGGGCATCTGTTATGACCACGTTGTTCATCATTGTCCTTCGCCACCGTCCTCTCACAGAGCTTCTCGATGATGTGATGATTCCTTTTGTTATGCTTGCCTGCTCTCCAAAAGGATTGGCAAGAGCAAGTATCATTTGACCTGCTTTTAGATCTTCACTATCAGAAATTTCAATTGGTTGCAATGTCTTGCCGTTGTTCTTTGCATTGCTGATTTTCAATATTGCAATATCAGAGTAAGGGTCCTTGCCGACCACGTCTGCATGCATGGCACTTCCAAGCTCCTGAGAGCTTACCTGAACTTCTTTGAAACCCTTGACGACATGATAGCATGTAACGATGTAGCCATCATTGCTCCAAATAACGCCAGAGCCGCCTCCAAACATCCGTCCCGTTTGCACTCCCACCACTGACGGCGAGACCTTTTCTGCAACACTTATTATTGCATCAGACAGCGACGTTAGCGTGCTTGAAGGAGATTCATTGTTTTTGCTCAATCATGTTTCACCTGTATGTACTATCTATGGATGTTGCATTATTTGTTGACTAGCAAAATTAGTAACTCAGTCAATCAATAGATGTTCAACAATTACATATTGCGCTAAACAATTGCATTATTTTGTTTTGAGTAGAGTTTGATGATCTGCTCCATTAGTTGATGCGATGCCCTGACGGCATTGCTCAAATCTTTATTTTTATTATTGTTTTTGTTTTGTAGCAGCTTGCCTTCTATAATTAGCGATGAATCTGAAAAAAGGGCATCAATCTGTACTTTGCCATCCACTGTCAGCCACTTAAGAGTTATGCTGCTTTCTGTCTCTGAAGATCCAAACCAGCGCAGCATTCCAAACCATTTTCCTTGAAGGCCTGAAAGAATAGATTGCGAATCTACATCCTCTGGAAGGATAGTCTGGATCAATGGAACAGCAACATATACAGAGGATGATGGATTATAGCTTAGTGGGGTTGCAAAATGATGCTCTTCTCTTATATTATCAGCGACGCGGTATCCTTGATTCGTCTTGGCTATTACACCTGCACGTTCTAGCTCATCAAGGGCCCTCGATAGAGTCTCTTGATGCATTCCGATTTTCCTCTTGATCCCATCAAAAATAAAATTTGAAAGATTTTCTTCAATAATTAATTGCAGTATACTTGCTTCCTTTTTGGAGAATTGGTTTGAAAATCCAGCCAATTGAATGTAATAGAGAATATGAGCATACTAGGATTTATTGACCAATGCTCCCATAACTTGGTCACAAAAGGGAACTGTTATAGCTGCTGGTGGATTAATAACAATGTCCAAATGGGTAGTGTTCAATTTTTGGTTGGTGGTCAATTATCCCGCCTTATCACACATGCTTTCAGTCGAATTTAGAATAGTACTTTACGGTGGGTTTGCTATTCTGCTTTTAAGTTATTCCTGCGCTATAGCTACACATGTCGTACGAGATGTCAATAATTGTTTGTGGATACCTACTTGGTGATGCTGCTGTCGTTGTTATCGCTGCCTATCAAAGAGTATCTGTCCCAAATTCCAATTCAAGGCAAGATCGGCCTGCTTGCCATCGCCTGCAATAGTCTCACTTCGGCTAAGTGTTGCGGCGCCATCAGCTGTCATCTGTAGTACATACTCGGAATTACGAATCTTGCGAGCAATCATTAATCGTGGCGAAAAAGCTTCCTCGAAATTGTGAGCTTCCTTGCTACTTGCTTTTTCTCTGATGCTTCTTGGAATTCCAAGAGCAGCCTCGAAGATGAAGGTTGACAGAAATGGAGCCAAATCTGCAATAAATCGTCTAAGGTTTGAAACCTCCTTTTGTGGTATTCCATATGAGGAAGTATTCCATTCCAGAAAGTAGTTTCCAACCCGGACATCAGGTTTGACATAATCCTTTGGGATTAGGTATTCATTTAGTACATTGGTAGGTATATCCAACAAGACTACAGACTAACGTAATCAGCTCATAAGGGTATCTACTAAGAAGTACAGCGCTAATTTCACGGGCGCTTTTCTAATTTATCCTTTACAGCTATCAAGACACAAGGTACTTGGTCTCTATGTAGGTCACGAAGTAATCTGGATTATATCCTTCTTCATTTAAGATATTCTTAAGAAGCACCTTGGGCGCATAAACAGATCCGTGTTGGTGTATTTTTAGTCTTAACCATTCTCTGATGGACTTGAAATCGCCCTTGCTGATGTTTTCCTCATAATCCTTCAGGTCTTTGCGCATCTTTGAAGCAATTATTGCTGAAACCAAGTTTCCTAAAGTGTAAGTAGGAAAATACCCAAAGAGGCCACTACTCCAATGAGTATCTTGAAGCACACCCTGCGAATCTTCGGTTGGTCTCACTCCAAGCAATTGTTCCATTCTATCGTTCCAAAACTGAGGAATTTCAGAGACGTCTAGCTCATCTCCAAATATCTTCTTCTCTATCTCGTACCTTATTGCTATATGGAGATTGTAGGTAACTTCATCGGCGTCGACTCGTATATAATCAGGCTTGACATTGTTGAAATAAAGGTACAGCTCCTCATCGGTAGCCTGGTTTGCGAAATTTACTTGCTTTCTAATCAAAGGTGCGATCAATTGAATAAATGGCCTGCTTCTGCCTACAATGTTCTCCCAAAACCTTGACTGGGATTCATGAAGTCCTAGCGAAGATCCGCCTTCGACGGGAGTGACGGATAATGATTGATCGCACTGCAAGTGATACAAGGCATGACCGGCTTCATGAATAGTACTAGATATGGACCTTTTGAAGTCAGTCCATTCATAACGAGTTGTTATTCTGACGTCATTGAGACCCATGGCCTCTGTAAATGGATGGGTAGATACATCGATTCTGAAACGTTCCATGTCGTATTGCAGGAGTTCTAGAATTTTGCGATTGAGTTCATCGACCTTTTGAATGTCATACCTTGATTTTCCAAGATTGCTTTCCTTGCAAAATGGGCTGCCTGAATCCATGAGCTTTTTCAATATTTTCTGAATTTGCGGAGTCAGCACTCCAAATACCTTATCCAAATCGTCTACTGTAAGCTCCTCTTCGAATTGATCCAAAAGCACGTCATACGGATGCTTTTCATAGCCTATCTTGTCAGCGATTTGCTTCTTTATTTCTATCATCTTTTTGAGGTGGGGCTCGTACATCTTGAAATCGGATTTTTCCCTTGCCTGCCTCCAGACCATGTTGCCCCTTATTCTTTCCAGAGACTCGGCTTCAATAAGCTCTTTTGGTATCTTTAGCTGCTTGGTTATGTCCCTATCAAGTATCCGTATAATGCCCTTCTCTACGTCGTTTAGGCCCTCCTGTTGTTTCTTTGCTGATTCGACAAGGTCAACAAAATTCTTGCTTAGCAAAAGCCCTTTATGCAGCAGATGAAGCTGAGAATAGGCCACTCCTCTTTCTTCAGAGCCTTTCTTAGGCATGTAAGTCTCAAAGTCCCAACCCAATAGAGAAGTGGCGTGATTTATCGACCATATAGGTTTGTAAGCATCAAGAACCTGGTTTATGACAGGGTTCTCAGATTTCATGTCATCACACTTTTCAGGGATTGAAGTGAATCAGTCTATTAATAGTTCTGGTGACTTCAAGGGAGGCCAGTATCAATTCACCTCGTGAAATCAAACTCATCTCCCGTCAAGTTACGGGTATCGGCTGGCGATTTGTGGGCACGCTTCCACTTGGCAAAGTGATCCTCAAAAACAGTGTATCAAGATGCAGAGTGTAAGCGGGTTCGGAGGGATTCGAACCCGAATTTAGTTACTCCGAACTATATGATATATTATTCTGAGAGCTGATGGAGGTTCAATCGCATCTCTATCTTCCGGTCAGGCTTATGTACTCGTACGCCTTGACTGCGTTATCAAACGCATACTGCACCTTCTGGAACTGTTTTCTAAACTCTGCAACATCTTTGGCCACAATTGCAGGGTCCTGCTTGTCTATAACTACGCGCTTGATAAAGTTGGCAATCTCTTTCATCTCACTCTCTTTCATGCCAAGGCGCGTCGTCTCTGGCACGCCTATCCTCACTCCACTTGGGTGCATATAGTGCCTGCCAGCCTTGATATCACCCGGCAGCAGCTGCCTGTTCAGAATTATGCCCGCCTTCTCTAGCTGTTTTTCAATTGTGCCACCATCGCCAAACTTCATGACATCAACCGCAATCTGGTGCGATGCAGTATAGCCGCGCTTTTCTCCTAAAACTCTAAAGCCATATCCAGCCAGCGCCTCTGCAAGGGCTTTTGCGTTCTTGATGACCTGCTTGGCATACTGCTTGCCAAATTCAAGTGATTCAGCAAGTGCGATTGCCTTGCCTGCGACATGGTGCAGGTGGTGGCTGCTAGTGTTGCCAGGGAATACTGCCTTTTTGATGGCTTCGGCATGCTTTTCAAGCGACACAATGATTCCACCCTGCGGGCCCCACAGAGTCTTGTGCGAGCTCATGGTCATCGAGTCAACACCCTCTCTCAATGGGTCCTGGAACTCGCCACCAGCTATCAATCCAGCAACATGAGCCCCGTCATAGTTGACGTACATGCCATGCTGGTGCATGTATTCTGCAAGCTCTTTCACCGGGTGTGGGAACAGAAACAGACTGCCGCCGAACATGCCCATGGTGGGAGGCTTGCCTTCGCGTACCATCTCGTCTATCTTTTTCTTGGTCGCATCAACATCAATTGTCATCTCTTCTTTTGAAAATGGATAGTGCTCTATGTTCAACCCATGCACAAGGCCGGCGGTACCGGCATGTTCCTTCTTGCCGTGAGAAATGTGTCCACCTGCCGGTATTGAAGCCGCCATCATCCAGTCCCCTGGATTTGTAAATGCCGCATATATTGCAAGGTTTGCTACGACACCAGAGGTCGCACGACAGTCCGCAAACTCTGCGCGGAACACTTTACGCGCAAGGTCATTGCATATCAATTCAACCTGATCAATGTAAATGCAGCCTGCATAAACGCGCTCGCCGGGCCACCCCTCCGCGTAGCGGTTGCCAAAGTCAGACATGATGGCCTCCCTCACCGCCGGGCTTGGGATGTTTTCGCTTGCAATGAGCGGTATGGACCTGTCAAACCAGTCGTGATGCTCGCGCATCAGCTTCAGGACGTCGTCATAAGCCTTCTTGGCACTCATGATATCTCGCTTCTTTGGTGAGGGAATTGGTTCTTTTAAGTTATCGCTTTCTTTTCCTGCGTATCTATAATCAAGAACCTGTGCAACAACTCGCAGACTATTGCCGGCTTTTCAGCAAACGGGGCGTGACCCGCATCCTCCACTATTACGACGCTCGAGCCGCTTATTGATTCTTGAAAAACCCTGGAGTATTCAAGCGGGATCAGCCTGTCCTGCATTCCCCATATTATCAACGTGGGAACCTTGCTATCGCCTATCTGCTTCAGTGCATCAACTCCTATCTGATTGTAAACGCTGTTATCAAAGGCCGACTTGAAGGCATGCTTCGCGCCCGGCTGATTTATCCGATAGATAAACCCGTTAACTAAAATATCTGGTATCCTTATTGGGTCTGCGACGAGTTGTTCGAACACTGCCCTTACAGACTCTTTTGAAGGGTTCATCGCTGCTTCGAGGTATTGCTGCAGAAGGGGCGTCGGCCCATGCAGCATCCCAGACGTGTCAATCAGGACAAGCCTGTCGATAAGGTTCCTGTGTCTTGCCGCCAGCTGAGCCGCTACATAGCCTCCAAGGGAATGCCCCACAAAGCTTACAGGGCCCTCTTCTCCCATTCCTGCCTTGCCCATAAAATCTGCCACCACTTCCACAAACCTGTCAATGGTATAATCTATGTCTTCAGGCTTGTCGCTCATGCCAAAGCCTGGAAGATCCAAGGCAACGGTATGTAAGTCGAGCAACGCCAGTGCGTCTGGTATGTCAAGCCACCTGTCTGCAGAAGACCCAAGGCCGTGGATAAACAAAACATGATGGCGTTTCTTCCTGCTGCTATCTGCAGGATCGCTGCCGCCTTCAAGATATCTTATGTTCAAGCCGCCTGCTTTTGCAAAGGCCTGCTTCAAGTGCACAGCACCACATTTTCTTGTGCCGCACATCTATCTTAATTATTATTCTGCTATTTCGTCTATCCCAAAAACCAGCCCGCACTGCCAGCACGAGCCACGGCTGTACGTGTTGACCTCATTGCACTGGGGGCACCGGATTATTTCGGACAGGACATCCTCCGTAGTCTTTTCTTCATATTCTTCATCGCGTTCTTTATCTTCATGCTTTGCATGCGGGTCAAAGACGTTGCCGCACGTCGAGCATACAAACACGCCTGAATTGTTAACAAAGTTGCACCTTACGCATTTGCCAAACGGCCCCGGCTGGCGCCCTATCTCCTCTTCATCTTCGTACTGCACAGTAAAGCGTTCTTTCGAGTTTATCGTGATCCTGTTTTCAAGGTCGTACTCTTTGCGCCTGTGCTCGTCGCGCAGGGTCTCGTACGCCAAGTTGATCTCGGCCATCTTTTCGGTTGCTTCCGGCGACTTGTTCCTATCTGGGTGATATAGCTTAGCCAGCCTAAAGTACGCCTGCCTCACTTCATCGGCAGTGGCGTCTGGCGAGATCCCAAGCACAGCATAATAGTTCATGACGACCGATCATCTGCTCCAAAGGAGATCCTGATTACTGCTTCAACTAGCAGCCGCATCAGCTTGCCGGTGAGCGGCTGGCTATACACCCTGTCCTGCACCTTCAGGGACATTACGACTCTATCGGCACCTTCAAAGTGCAGCTTCTGCATATTGTTCTTGGCAACAATGGTTATCCCGTTCTGGCTGTGGCTTATGGACTCTATTGCGCCAAAGCCGACCCCAATGTGCCGTGACTTGCCGGCGAACACCAGACCTTCGACAGTTATGGTAATTGTGCCCCTATCAACTTCTACCAGCTCTTCTGCCGGCTCGGGACTCTGCGGCTGCGCGACATAAAAGTACAGGCCCTTTGCTATCCTGCCCCTTATGCCGCCCTCCATCGCCCGCGCTGTCCGGGGCTCCATTAGCGAAATGTTGTACATTGTCAAGACAACTGATCCGTCAACGGTAGCACCTTCGATGAGCGATAGATCACCCTGCTCCAGCTTCTTGATGGCATAGCCTATGTCTACCTGCCTTTGCCTATCTACTACCGTAGGCTGAGCCTTCTTCTTCCAGAGGCCAAATGGCATTATGTCTGCGCAAAGGATATCCTCTGGCTAGAGCTAGATAGCGTGATGTATGTAAAAAGAAATTTTGACAAGCCTCATGAGAACATTCAAGGATACCCAAAATAGAATATTCCACCATACAACCATTTAAGCAGGCACATAACGAGCTAGATTGAGTCTCTGTACCTGGAACGACGTAGTCATGGAAAAAAGATTGGAAAAGAACGCTTCAAGGTGGCTTATTCCTGCCGTTATTGGCGTTGCTGTGGTGGCGGGACTGGCATTTGCTATACTCTACGTCACTTATAATAATACAGAGGCTAACATACGCCAGAGCCTGTTTGAGCAGCAGAAGGACCGCCAGCTAGAGACTACAAAAGCTCTTGCGCAGCACATTGGATCAGATATGGACTCTATACTGATGAGGCTGGAAGCCTTGGCAAATATCGAGCTGCTGCAAAATGGAGATCTGACATCTCCCGAAGTCCGTCAGTTAGCCCAAAAGTATTTCGACACAGCCAATGAAATATCATACGTTGACTACCTGTTTGTCTTTGATAAAGACGATGTTGCAGTCCTAAATATCGTCGACTCACCAGAACAGCAGACGCTTGAAGGCGCTGATTTTTCAGAAAGAGATTATGTTCAGCAGGCACATGCAACCAGAGCGCCTGTTTTCTCTGATGGCTTCCAGGGGATCGACGGGAAATATAGGATAGCGATTGTGCATCCTATCATAAACAGAGAAACAAAAGAATATGTCGGCCTTGTCGGTGTCGCAATACCGACCATAGACCTTTTTGGACGGTATGGCAACATTTACCAGATCAAGTCGCAGTATCTGGCGGTCCTTGACACAAATGCAAACCATCTTGTCCACGGTAACCACGATCTGATTGGCAAGAATTTTTTTGATGAATATACCCAGCAGTTTACCCAGCAGAATGCAGACCTTAACAATGCGATGCGACAGGTGCTGTCTGGCCAGCCTGCACATACAGTCTATACGATAGAGGCTGGCGAGCGCCTGACATCAGGGCATCCGGTTTTTGTCCAGAACAAGCTAGCCTATGTGGTGTTTGTAGTCACTCCTACTTCTGTGATCTACTCAAATATCAACAGTATCTTGGCAGCGGAGCGCACTCAGGTATTTGTGCAACAGGTTGCACTAGCTACAGCAGTCGGGCTATTTGTCGCCTTTGCAGTGTGGCTCAACAGAAACCTGAACAAAGAGGTGAAAAGGAGGACACAGGAACTTGAAAATGCAAACAGGCAACTTGCAGAGGCAAACGAACAATTGAAGGCAAATGACAGGCTGCAAAAAGAATTCATCAACATCGCTGCGCACGAGCTCCGAACGCCGATACAGCCAATATTGGGCGCTACTGAGCTGATTGATGCTGGGTTTGAAAACAAAGATCGAGTGGAGATAACAAAGCCAGAGCTAGACCTGATAGTCAGAAATGCGAAAAGGCTTGAGAGGCTGTCATCAACTATTCTAGAAGTTGCGCGGATTGAAAGCAATTCGCTAAAGCTGAACAGGAAGATTCTGGACATAAATGAAAGGATAACAAATATCATTGCAGATGTTCGCGTCACCTTGGACTCAAACGGCAAGACCAAGAAGAAGGGTCTGAAACTATTGTTTGAGCCGAAAAATTCGCCAATCCTCGTTGAAGCAGACGAGGAAAGAATCACTCAAGCCATATCAAATATAGTTGGAAATGCTGTCAAGTTCACTGAAAGTGGCTCCATTGTCGTTACATCAGAAGCAAAAGACGACCATGCAATTATTACGGTAAAGGATACTGGCAGCGGAATAGATCCAGAAGTATTCCCAAAGCTGTTTACCAAGTTTGCGTCCAAGTCAGAAAAGGGAACAGGATTGGGGCTCTTTCTCACAAAGAATATTGTTGAGGCTCATGGTGGCACAATAAGGGCCGAGAATAATGAAAACGGAAAAGGGGCAACGTTCACATTTACACTACCTATTGCTGCCAGTTGAAACGGCTGAACTCAGATTGGTAGATTGAATAGTTACTTTAAAACCTAAGAAGAACTCAGTAGATTAATTCGTTTTTTGATATTAATGAGACTGACTAAATCGCTTTCCAGAAACTTTTGTCAAATCCAATAAAACAAAACTGTGCTCATGATTTCTGTTGTTACTACTTGAAACCTTGGCATGGGTTTCGTTGTTTGTCTCTTTGTTTTTGCTTGTTTACCTCATCCGTTCGTTCATGTTTATCCATATTGCGAACAAGAAAGCTGGCCAACTACTCTCCATCAAATCTCGTATCAAACACCGCGAGAAATTTATCGATCAGGCTGAGACTCCTCATTTCAATAGCAACCTTCCATTTGTCTCCTTACTTGTACCAACCCATAACGAGTCCTTAGTCATCAGGCGGCTAATCCGCTCTATTTGTGGTCTGATATACCCAAAATCACGATTTGAAGTAATAATTATTGATGATTCCGAGGATGATACGTACGACATTATTACGGATACAGCTGCAAAATTGCCAAACCTAAAAACTATACGTAGGAAGAATAGAAACGGATGGAAGGGAGGCGCGCTTAATTTAGCTCTTGATCATCTAGATACAAAATCAGCATATGTTTTGGTCATAGATGCGGACAACGTTCTTGCTCCCGATACCATCGAGCAATTCATAATTCGATTTTCGCAAGCCCGGCAATGGGACGATTCAGTGATTGCAATACAAGGATTTCCTATCTCAACAAGTAATCCTATACATCAAGAAGAAATCTCTAACTGGGTCGCTCGGGGAATTGACTTTAGGCTTGCACAAAGAAATGCTATTGAATTCCTTGCAAAGAATGAGCTGCAGCTTCCAGTACAGATCACAGGCAGCTTGTTCATGATAAGAACAGACATCCTGAAGGCTACAAGGTTCTCAACTGATCTCTGCGAGGATTGGGAGCTGACGCTAGATTTGCATTGTAATTGCAAAAATCCACAGTTATTCCCAAAACTCCGCGTAGTATTTGATGCATCTTTGGTATCATACTGCGAAGCTACAACGAATTTTGGCTCTTATTTCAAACAGAGGTTAAGAGTGAGTGAAGGGCATACACGTGGATTTAAGAAAAAAGCAAATCAAGTGTTGAAAAGCAAAAGTTTATCATTTACAGAGAAATTTGAATTGGCTCTAACTGGATTGCAATATGCAAAATTCATTTCCATACTTGCTTTAGCTATGATTGATGCTGCGATTTTGTCACTAATCTTAGCAGATAGCAGTACCTTGATTGTGGCGAACAATCAGATACTAGTGATATCTTTTGCAATTCAAGCTGGACTACTAGTATCTATTGTTATTGCGAACTTTATTGCAACGCGAACATGCGCTGGCATTAGAAAATATGGAATTAGAGATGTTGCCGGATTGCTGGCATTGAATATCCTTACGATGCCGGCTTTTGCCATAGGCTCATTTTATGGATTCTTGCGCAAGAGGGGAATATTCTACCGAACGCAGAGGAATATCCTAGATACAATTTCTGACTCTGCGGTATAAACTCTGCTATATATTGTCCCTAAAAGAAGCTGATCATCTATCTCTTTTTGCCATTGGTACATCCTTGAACTGTGTTTCGCCGCTAAATTCATTGTTCATATTTATTTCTGCTAATTCTAGTAAGTTGCGAGAATCACTACATTGCTCATCAAAGTGTTAAAAGCTTTGTTTCTTCCATTATTGCCAATGAATAAAAAATTATTGTTGCCTTGGTAGGCACGGTTCTATTATCGCTAAGTACATTATCGACAATAATATTAGTAATACTCCAAATACTATCTCTGCACAGGCACAGAGTCAGAACAATTCAAGCACGCAAGGAACGTCAACAACCACTGTACCGCCTCAAGGTAATACCAATCAGACTGGCAATAACCAAACGATTACTGCAGGTAACGTTACATTGCAGCTACATGGACAACTGGATGCCGCAATTGTAGCAGCGCAGAACAATGATACGCTGGGTGTGTTAATGAGCCTCTCACAAATTTTACAAGGCTTGGCTGAAATACATCGCCCTGCTGGCGATGCCACTGAAGTAGCTGCCACTTCCAGTCCAGAAACAATATCTAACCAAACAGCTACCGGTCAGTCTAGAACAACAAATATGACACCAATACAACTACTACATCCGGCCGGTAAGAAGCGACAATCCTATAACTCTCTATCCGACGGCCTGTATAGAGACTCATCTACTTCAAAGAGAAGAACGAAACTCTGAAAGTTTTTTGTCTCCCAATCCAGATATGTTGCGTGCTTAGAGACCATCGTCATTATACTGATAATGTGATGACCATTTCACATTCATTGTCACTTGGCAGATTCTCAATGTTCTTTTTGCCTGTGAATGTCCATTTCTTTAAATGTATCAAAACGCCTCTTACATATGGGACATGTTCTATCCTTTCGGCCCTGCAAATAGTCTGCCAAGTGCATCAAGTATATGGTAAAGCCAAACATCTCTCTTACTGTTGTTGGCATTACATCATGTTATACAGTTGACAATAAATTTACCAAATTCCGATTTAGTCTTAATCTCATAGCGTAAGCAAATAGAAAATTATAGTGATCTTTGCTCGAGCCATTTTACCACCTGAGGCCATAGTTCCTTGTGAACAGCCGAACTTACAGAGAGCTCAATATGACCAGTTGGATATCTGAGCAATTTCTTATCCTTGCTGGTGGCAATATCGTTAATCGGAATGCTGGCGGGAGGTGTGCAAATATCATCTAGGTCGCCTACAATATTTAGCAAGGGCATTGTTATCCTAGCTAGATCGACCGTTTCCAGCTTGCCATCTGGCAGTGCTATCTCTAGCTTATTTTTGACGAGCTGGTTCTGCTGATAGAGCTTGCTGATATAGTCTCTGAAAAAGCCGGCAGGGATCAATGGAGTATCATTCAGCCATGCAATTATTCGCATTGTATCCAATCCAAATTTCATTGAAGGTGTCCAGCTATTCATGTCTGCTGCAAACCTGAGTGCATCAAATGAATGCACAGCAGGATTTCTCATTATCAGCGCGAAATTGATGAAGTGGCAGTCAATGGTGTCAAACGCTCTGGCAATATCGTCCACGGGTAACTTGCGAAACCAAGAGGCAAGGATACTGCTGTCCTTATGGAAATCAACATGAGCAGACTGGAGTATCAGATTCCTGACATCTGTACCCCGTAGAGAGGAATAGATCATTGACAAAACACCTCCCCAGCTGTAGCCAAGAATGCTGACCTGCTCCGAGTGCGAAGCCTTCTTGATTAGATCTACTGCTCTGTGTATATAGCCTACATAGCCCGAAACAGATGGCTTGTTGTTTAGCTGCGCACCCCAATCCAAAAGGTAGACGTCAAAGCCGGCTGATACAAATTGCTCCACGATGCTTCTTCCTTTTCTGATATCCATGATATGATAGCGGTTAACGGGAGCATACACGATTAACAAAGGAACAGGATATTTTTTTGTCGATCGATTTTGTTGCAAGTCATAATAATGTAGTAGCTTTACGTCATCCATCTGATATACAACCTCGTGAGGGGTCTCTTGCAGCTCTAACAAACTTCCTTGCATAGCGCCGATGTCCCTGTGCAGATGAGTAATGGCAGTTATTGCAGGAAAACATATCGCGTTTGTTGTCGAATAGAGTGTAGCAACAGACTTTGTGAACCCGATCAAAGAATCTAGAAATGATTCAGACCGCAGATATCGGTTTGACTCTATATCGCTTTGCGATAACCACCTGTGGAAATAAAATGGCAAAGAATCAGTGACATACGAGCTAGGTTTCATGGATGCTGATGCATACACCAGCCAGTAATGGAAAATCATGCTGTTGTTTGCCGTAATGGCCTTTTGCAGATTATCTATTGGAGTAAATTCTCGATCCATATCCAATCACAAAGCTCTCAATATAAGTTACTGGTCGCTTGCTGATTCTTCATCTTTTTCTTTTATTTGCCAAGAGCCAGTCTCATTGCCCTCTATTATTTCAAACTCCTTTTCTTGGCCCCTCTCAAGATGTCTTGCTTGGTCATCCGAGTGGATTCCTGCTTTGTCGCCTATCTTTGACATATCGACATCACCAACTTTTGTCTTATCTTTTGATTGCATAGATAATAGTACATTGAAACAACATAGTATATCATTACTATGCGATTCTTTTCGTCATCCAAAAGCGCAAACTAAATGCTCTGCTTACTGCCTTTGCATTTTGATGGGCATTCTTGAATAACATCGCCATGATAATGAACGATATGGCAAACAGCCCGGCTGACATCGAGAATGTGGCCGTGTATCCAAACTGGGGTGCTGCTTCTCCAGCTATGACAGAGCCCAAGAAGAGCCCTATCCCAACAACACCACCATTGATCCCAAACATCTTGCCTTCATTCCCCAAGGATATTCCTCTCATAAAGAGAGCGGTAGTTGCCGTATGCCACATGCTGAATGAAACATCTATTGCAATGAAGGCCACAAAAGTTATCGTCAACAGTATAGTTGCCGAGTTTCCTGCTACTCCTGCCGCAAAGGCTGCTATTGACAATATCCCTATTAGTCTTGGAACATAAGCCCACTTGATAGTGTTATTTTCGCCTCCTAGGGCAGACGTGGCTCTGCTGTTAAATGGCAGATAGATAACTTTTGACAGGTGGAGTATCGTATATGCCAAAAAGATTTCTGAATCGCTTATCCCGTTTTCTTTTAAAAATGGGGTATACGGAGTAAAGAAAAGGTTGCCTGAAATAAAATAGAGGCACAACCCAACAAGAAAGATACATTCTCTTTTTGTCATGCCCCCGAGCATACTGCGCCAGCTCTTGATACCTTGGTTGGCGGCATTTGGTGAGAGTTCTTTTTTGTCGGCACCGAGATATGACGCCGGCTTTACATTTCTTGACAAAGTTGACGCCATTATTATCGAGATCATTGCAAGCCCTGAACAAACTATTGCAAAAGATCTTGCATCATCCTGATAGAACATGAGCCACAAATATCCGGCTAGCATTGCGATGACGATTCCTGCACAGGTAGCAAGAGTGATCCAACTTGAGGTCATGACCCAGTCTTTTCTTGCGGATCTTTCCATCACGAAAACATTTGTCACAGGACCTATCCCTGCTGTGAGAAACCCAACCATAGTAGATATCAGAATGAGTACTGAAATATCTGACGCAAAATATGTACAAACTGCAAGTATTGAGAGCGATGCAGCGCCAACTATGATTACAGCTGTTCTCAGGCGCATCCTGTCTATTAGTTTGCCCCATAGCAATGATCCAATAGTGCTGGCAATAGCCGACAAGAATATCGCCAGCGCGACTTCTTTGACTCCACCACCATAATTGAGCAAGTATAATGGAATGGCAGTAGACAGGCCACTTGTACTAGCGTTAAATGGAATTAGATAGTACGCCCATGTAAGGCCCTTTGCCGGCCAGAAGCTATGGAAAGGATGCAGCAATTGTTGTAACGAGCCCGTAGGGCGAACTCTGAATCTTATATTAAAAATTCATGATGGAAAATACTGAATTGACTATCCATAATAACAACGAAAATCCAATCCTTCTAATGTCGCATCCTGTCGCGGCAGATTATCCATCTTACGGCTTCGCCATAGCAAATGAACGTACAACTTCAGTCCATGCTGCACCAATATTTGCCCTGTTATAGCCTCCTCCGCCAAGTGCAATTATTCTTCCCATGCAATGCTTGTGCGCCAATCTATGCAATGCATCGGCCGCATATCTATGAGCTGCCGGGCTGTACTGCATGTGCGTTATTGGGTCGCCGGCCAGCCCGTCAGCGCCGCACTGCAGTATTATAAGTTCAGGCTTGATGCCGTCGACAAACTGCTCGACCTTATCAAACGCCTTGATGAATTCGTCATCGCCGGCGCCTGGCTCCAGCGGCAAATTCAGCTTCGTCCCTGCTGCCGTCCCTTTTCCAATTTCACTTGCAGAACCTGTGCCCGGATAAAGATGCCTGCCGTCCTCGTGAATGTCTGCAAAGAACAGCAATGGATCATCTTCAAACTCGTAAAAGACGCCATCGCCGTGGTGCGCGTCGATGTCGACATACATCACGCGATTTATCCCGTACTTTTTGCGCGCGGCAAGGATGGCCACTCCGATATCATTGAATACGCAAAAGCCGCCGGCGGTGTCGCGCCGGGCATGATGCAACCCTCCGATCGGATTGAACGCGTGGTCTATCTTTCTTCCCTTGCTGTCCTTGCCGGCTACCACCATGTCTAGCGCAGCCAGAGTTGATCCGATAACATAGAGCGACGCTTCAAAGACGCCCTTGAACGCCGGAGTGTCACCCCTGTCTAGCAGCATGCCGCCACCATGTCTCGATGCCATTCTGACAAGATCGACATATTCTTTGTCGTGAAATGAAAGCGCGTCTTGGTCGGTCCCAAGCATCGGCTCTTCTACGACTATGTTGTCAACATTCTCACTCTGCAACTTGGACCAGAACGCACCCAGCCTGTCGGTGCCAAACGGGTGCGATCCCTCGAACCCATACCTTGCAAGCGCCTCACCGTAAAACACGGCTATCTGGCACATACAGCATATGAATGCGAGAGATTGCAAATAAATATTCAACATCCATTAGACAGGGTACATGTTCACCGGCATTGTCGAGGGAATGGGCAGAGTCAGGTCTGTCTCAAAGAGCAAAAGAGGGGCAGACACCATTATGAGGGTCAGCCTCGGCAGGCTTGGGCGCAGTCTCAAGCGTGGCGACAGCGTCTGCATAAACGGCGCCTGTCTTACGGTGACGAAACTCTCAAAAGGCGAAGCCGAGTTTGAGATGGTGGCTGAAACGATAAGGAGAACAAACCTTGGCAAGGTCAAGGCCGGCGACAAGGTGAACATCGAAAGATCCATGAAAGTCGGCGACAGGCTTGAGGGTCACTTTGTCTTGGGTCACGTGGACGGCACTGGCATCATTGAGGACATTCAAAAGTTGCCGTCCGAGACAAAGCTCTGGATAAAGCTGGACAAGGGGCTGGCAGGATCGCTTGTCTCAAAGGGCTCGATAGCGGTTGACGGCGTCAGCCTCACACTGGTAGATATTGACGGCGATCGCGTCTCTGTATCGCTCATCCCTCACACTCTGAGCGTAACAACGCTGGGCTTGAGGCGCAAGGGCGACAGGGTGAACATCGAGACAGATATTCTTGGCAAATATGTTGCCAGCAATCTGCCAAAATAGTTAGAGCACGGATGGAAAACTGCAAAAACATCTCTGAGTGTAACAGGATACAGCACAATTTTGTAAATCCAAATATAGCACTAGAGGGCAAGATACCAGCTCAAGCGGCGGCATTAAAAATGCGTGGTTGGAACGAGCTCTTGAGGCTGGCTTTATCCAAGCAGTGAATTTTTATCATACCTTTGCATCTATTGTAGCTGGGAGGGTAGGGCTTTCTAGAGGCCCGCGCTTGGATGCTAATAACAGACAAGCGTGAGAATGGGAAGTCCTAGCATCATGGGCACATAGCGATGATGCATAACCCTGTAACCAGTCGGGCTAAATCCCACTCTCTATCCGCACCAACTGTTTTTTAACAACGGAAACCAACACCTGAGGACTTAACACTACCAAAATAGTGGTAGCAACCAGATTTTTAGTAATCTATTAATAATATCTGCCTGCAAAGCTAGCTGTATTGTCTCTTACTGAAGCAATAGCTGCTCTCAAGGCCGGCAAGTTCGTCCTCGTTCACGACGGCAAGGGACGCGAGAACGAGATCGACATGGTGGTTGCGGCAGAGTATGTCAAGCCGCATCACATTGTAACGATGCGGAAGGATGCCGGCGGCCTTGTGTGCCTTGCGATTGCAAACAACATTACAACAAAACTAGGGCTTGTCTATATGCATGATATGATCGCCAGTATGGGTAAGGTAAACCCTGTATTTTCAAAATTGACAGAAGGCAGGGCAGCATACGGCGACAAGCCATCATTCTCGATTTCGGTCAACCACCGCTCGACGTACACTGGCATCACCGATCATGACAGGGCGTTGACGATATCCAAGATGGCACAGGTCTGCAAGAAAATTGACGATGGCGGCGTGGATGACTTTGCCAAGAATTTCCGCGCGCCGGGCCATGTGCCGATTCTGATAGCGTCAAAGCGCCTGCTGCAGGACAGGATGGGTCATACCGAGCTGTGTGTTTACATGATGCAGCTTGCAGGGCTCACGCCTGCAGTTGCCCTGTGTGAAATGATGGATTCTGACACGCACAAGGCGCTTTCGATCGAAGACGCACAAGAATACGCGGACAAGTTCAACATCCCATTGATTGATGCAAGCGAGCTCAAAGCTCATGCCAAGGTGGCATAGCTGGCAATTGTTGACACATCTTGCAATAGTGGTTTCCGAGTTCAACAGCGAAATAACGTTCAAGATGCTCGAGCGCGCAAGGAATCATGCAGGTAAGATAGGCGCCAAGGTGAGCTATGTCTTGTATGTGCCAGGCACTTTTGACATGCCCCTTGCTGTCGAGCGGTTACTGAAAAAGAAAAACATTGACGCGGTAGTCACCCTTGGCGCCGTGATAAAAGGGGACACAAGACATGATGACATTGTAGCTGAAAACGCGGCGCGGCTGATAGCAGACCTGTCGCTAAAGCACGGCAAGCCGGTGGCGCTTGGAGTAACGGGGCCGGGTATGACGATAGACCAGGCAAGAGAGCGGGCAGAGCTTGTGCCAGTGAGAGCTGTAAACGCAGCTGTCAACATGGTTGCCCGGCTGAGAAAGCTACAAAAGGCAGTCGGCGAGGGAACAGTGGTAATAAATGATACAGCTGACAATAATTAGGATCGAAGGATACGGGCCTTGGACGGTCACGCTTGGAAGCGACAGGGAAGCACAACTGCAGATGCTACAGGCAAAAATCTACCATGACGTGCAGCGGCTCTTTTCAGAAAAGAACTGCATCGTCTTCTTCAACAGGTTCGATGAGTATTTTGCAATAACGAACGGCCTTGATGCTCTGGACCACAAGGAGATACAGCGCGAGCTGGCAGAGCTGTACAACGACCTAAAGATGTCCATGGCGATCGGCGCCGGCAAGACCGCGTTTGAAGCGAACTTGAACGCCTACAATGCAAGAAAAGAGGGCAGGATGCTTGATAATGAAGCCAGAATATTTGGCAATGCTCTTGATGACGCCGACATGGCGCAGATAATGCACATCGATGTCGATAGCTCGACAAAGGTGGGCGATCGCCTGTCGCCATATGAAATAACTGCCTTGGTTATGAAGATCTACAGCAGGCTTGCTGAAGAGTTCCTCAAACGCAACGCACTCACGTTCTTCCTTGGCGGCGACAACTTTATGGTCATCTCAAACGGCGTGACAAAAGAGCAGACAGACGCTGTAATAAAAAAAGTAACAGCAGGAATCGATATCAAGCTCAACTGCGGAATAGGCATAGGTAAAACAGGCAGAATGGCAGCAGAGGGGGCGACCAAGGCTCTTGACACCATTAGAGACCTGCGCAAGCAAGGAAAAATCCAACCAATATATGAAATACGATGTCTCTAGTCATAACCAACGCCAGCCTGTTGTTGGGCAAAGAGCTCGATTATGTTGAGAAGGGATACGTCGAGATCAAGGACGGAAGAATCAAGAGCGCTGCTGCAGGCAGCTACAGAGGCCCTGGCAGGAAGAAGCTGGACGCCAGCGGGTTTCTGGTCATACCAGGATTTATCAACGCACACACTCATATCGCAGACTCAATAGGGAAGGACATTGCTGCCGGCCATCGGCTCAATGCGCGTGTCCATCCTGTGTTTGGAGCAAAAAAGAAGATCCTGCAAAAGAGCCAGCCAGAGCACCTAAAGGCGTTCATCCGGAATTCTGCTATATCGATGATGAAAAAAGGCATCATTGCCTTTGCCGACTTTAGAGAAGACGGACCGGGGGGAGTAAAGCTCTTGAGAGATGCGATCGCAGATCTGCCAGTAAAATGCGTGGCGCTTGGCAGAGCAAATTATTACAGCAACCCAAAAGATGTTGCAGGCCTGCCGCCCGAAGCAATAGGGCAGACCCAGCAAGTGCTAGAGATCGCAGATGGACTTGGAATTAGTGGTGCAAATGAAAACACCGACATGGCGCTTTCGCAATATAGACAATTGGCAGGAGAAAAATTGGTCGCTATACATGCTGCCGAGTCAAAAGAAACGGTCGAGTTTTCAAAGGCGCACACTGGCAGAAGCGAAGTCGCTAGGGTGATGGATCACTTGAAACCAGACTTTATAGTGCACATGGCGAATGCGACAGAAGACGAAATTTCAGTTACTGCAAAAAACAGAACAGGAATTGTAGTCTGCCCAAGGGCAAATGGCGTGCTGGGTGCAGGCATGCCAAGGGTTGCCCTGATGCTCAGGCACGGTTGCCTAGTGGCCATTGGCACAGACAACGTGATGCTGAACTCGCCGGACATCTTGAGGGAGCTGGATTACATCTGGAAAGCATCAAGGGCAACTGAAGGTGAAGAAATGATAGAGCCGCGCCAGCTGTTAAAAATGGCAACTGTAAACGCCGCGCAAATTCTCCGGCTGAATTCTGGCTGCATAGAGGCTGGCCGCGCTGCAGACTTGATATTCGTTGACAAAAAGCATGTAGATCTGTACCCTATGCACGACCCATATGCCGCAGTAGTTCACAGGCTGAGCCAGAACTCAATCAGAGCTGTCATGATCGACGGGCGATTTGTGGAGGCAATAAATTGAGGGTAATAATGAACGGCGCAATGACAGTTGATGGCAAGATCGCTACTGCAAGCGGAGACTCGAAAATTTCCTCAAAAGAGGATCTTGTGCGCGTTCACAAGCTGCGTGCTACCGTTGATGCAGTAGTAGTAGGTATTTCGACGATCTTGGCAGACGATCCCCAGCTCACAGTAAGGCTGGTCAAGGGCAAAAATCCAACCAGAATAATTGTTGACAGCAGGGGAAGAATTCCGATTGATTCACAAATAATGCGCACGGCGTCCAAGATCAAGACTATCGTGGCAGTCACAGATCAAGCGCCAGAGGAAAAAATACACAAGCTAGAGGACATGGGCGCTAAGGTGCTTGTCATAAGCGAAGGAAAAAAGGGTCAGAGCGCTGCCGTGCCTCATGGAGTCAACCTGAAAGAGCTGTTTCGCAGGCTGGAAAAGATGGGGCTCAGAAGAATACTTGTTGAGGGCGGCGGCGAGCTCAACTGGTCTCTTTTGCGCCTTGGGCTTGTTGATGAGTTGACCGTGACAATTGCTCCACGAATAGCTGGCGGTAGGCTGGCAACAACGCTTGTTGAAGGTGACGGCTTTGATGAAATCGCGCAGGGAATACGGCTCAAGCTGGTCAAGGTAGAGAGGAAAAAGACTGGCGAGCTTTTGCTGCGTTATCGGCTGCTCTAACTAGGCAATGGTAGTAAAACTTTCAGTTGCGCCGAACACACATAAGCTATACAAACAAAAGAAAAATGTTGCCTACGTCTATGCGTAGGCTTTTTTGTATTCTTCATACAGTGATCGTTTAATGTTATCTGTTGCATCTTGAAGCTCTTTCTCATTATTCAAATCATTTCTGCTCTTGGCGTCAACGCCCAAGGATCTCAATTCCACCAGCCAATTGTTTATCTTGTTCATTTCTTGATGAAATTCTTGCTCTGGCACGGCTAAAACCAGAGACGATACCGCCAATAAAAAAGAAAGTGGTGTAATTATACATAGGAAAGCACTAGTAAAAAGATTGATTCACAAACTCCCTTTGGCATAGGTTGGACATCTGGCAATCGCATGGCAGCCACCAAGTCCTAGAACACATCACCATAAACATTTTATTAATAGAAGTGTCTGCGTAAATACAATGGAGGAAGAACTCGATCACAAGAGATACGAGTTTGCATGCAACGAGTGTGGGCAAGAATGCCGGTCTATCGAGGAATACATTCAACACTGCAAAAATTCCCACCCAAAACTGATCGGAACTGCACTTACGTAGATCTTGGCAATGATTATTACATCATGCATATTCCACAGCACTTTTTAAGATGTCACTCTATACTGCACTCCATACTTGGACAGCCCTGCCAAATTCAATATAGGACAGGCAATAGATGGCACAAAATTTGAGCTTGACCGTGCGTCGCTTACAAAACATGCGATAATCCTTGGAGCCACCGGCTCTGGCAAGACAGTACTTTCCAAGGTCATTGTGGAAGAGGCCGCGTTGCAGGGGATTCCGACCTTTGCCATCGATCCAAAAGGCGACATCGGCAACCTTGCATTCAAGTCAGTCAGTTTCGATTTCTCAACATGGTCTGGTAAGGAGGCGGATGCACTAAAAATTGACAGGGCAAAATATGCTGCCAGCCTGCAGAAAACGTACCGCGACAAGGCAGCTGAATTTAAGGTAGCGCCAAACGCAGCTGCAAACTTTGATAAAGTGACCGTCAGGATTTTTACACCAAAGTCGTCGGCCGGGCTTGCAGTCGGAATTTCACCTGACCTATCTGCCCCAAAAGATTTCAATCAGCTGCTGAGCACCGACATTGCTTCGGCTGCGGATCTGCTTGACCTCACTTCTTTCAACCTCCTCCGTCTTGCAGGCTATGGAGAAAGTGACAGAAAGCAAGTAACCTTCGTTTCTGCAATCCTTGAGAACGCGTGGAAAAACGGCGAGAGCCTCACGGTAAAAGACCTCATCAGGAATATTGAAAGCCCATCATTCAGCTATGTCGGCTCGCTTCCAGTCTCCAAGGTAGTATCCGATAAGGAAAGGAAAGACCTTGTAACAAGAATAAATCTGCTAATATCAGATCCAAAGCTGCGGTCATGGTCGTCAGCTAAATCAATTAATTTCTCAGAATTGTTCAACAGCCCATCCATCAATATCTTGGATCTTCGCAACATCCAGTCAGAGCAGGAAAAGCACCTGTTTGTCGAGCTGATACTACAGCAGCTGTTCCAATGGCTGATCAAGCAGGGCAGCGCGCAAACGCTCCGCTACCTTCTGTATTTTGATGAAATCGCCGGCTACTGCCCGCCTGTCCGAGAGCCGCCCTCCAAGAAGCTGCTGTTGCTGCTGATCAAACAGGCAAGGGCGTTTGGCTTAGGGATGCTCCTTGCAAGCCAGAACGCAGTCGACTTGGACTACAAGGTGATTTCAAACGCCAATGTTCGCTTTATCGGGAGGCTTGGCGCGCACCGCGACATCCAGCGCGTAAGCGTGGGGCTGGAGCTCGATTCCGACGCAGAAAGGGAAATCGCAAGGCTGCGGCCAGGCGAATTTTTCTGCAACACTTTTGATCCCAAGTTCAGAGGCGTCATCAAGTCGAGGTGGACCCTGACATACCACAGGGGACCACTTGAGAACAGCGAGATAGCCCAACTGATGGCTGAGTTTAAGAAAAGTGAACCCGTTGCTGAAAAGGAGGAGGAAGGGAGAGAAGAAGAACCTATAATTGAAGAAGAGCCGGAAAAGCCGGCCAGGCTCCTGCTGCCTGTTGTAGCGCATGAAGACCCAATAGTGTTGGCTGCAAGCGACGACGAAACATTCCTCTTGCTGGAAAAGAAGTTTGAGCCAAAGGACCTGTCCAGCTTTATCAAGCTTGGAAGCAACCTCAGATCGATCAAGGTGCTATCGGTAGAGCCGGAGGAAAGATTCTATCCTGTCTTTGAGCTGAACGTCTCAGTTTTTGAAAAAGGTTATGCCAAACAGTCGCTTGATAAGATAGTAGAGTTTGCTGCCATCGGCGACGACGATGGTCTTGTCGATATACCAGAGGAGCACATCATAACTTCACATCGCCTTGTCCCTGCAGAAACGCGCAAAGAGGCCGAGGCATGGAAAGGTGAAATCCAAAAGGCAGTCAACAGAATTGAAAAAGAGCTCAGGCACAAGTTTGACATTCTGATTGAAGAAAAAAGAAAGGAGAACATTGCAGCAAGATCAGAAAAGCCTCGCGCCAAGATTGCCAACATTGATGAAAAGGTTGCAAAATTGCAGCAATCAATCAACACTGACATTGACACGGTAAAAGAATACGAAAAGCTATACAAGGATGTAAAGAAGGAAAGCAAGAAGAAAAAGAGCCTCAAGCCGCGCCTGATATCCATAGAAAACAGAATTGATACAAACAAACAAAGGATATTGTCAACAAGGAGGAAGATAGAGCAGCTGCACACCAACAGAAAGGCGCTTGAAGACGAGCTGAAAGATATACAACATGAAGAAAAAGAAAGGTTCCATCAGGCGCTTGGCAACATCAAGAGCAAGACAAGCTTTGGCATCACCGGCTGGCTTGTTGAGACAGTATATCGAGCTAGGATCCTTGTGAATGATTCAAAAGAGCATTATGGCGACGTGATGTGGAGCGCCTACACCGGGCAGGGGACGTGGGGCAGGTGCTCTTCATGCTCAGTAGCACTCGCAGAAGGCTCGATCTGTAGTTGCGGCAACCTGTTATGCAGTACCCACCTTGCGTACTGCAAGATGTGCCTAGAGCCGGCATGCATGGAACACCGCGCGATATGCTATATTTGCAGCTCTACCTTCTGCGCTGCTCACTATATCCGGTGCGAGATATGCCGGTCTCCTGCATGTGCCAACCATAGTGGCACTTGCAGCATTTGCAACAGGAAGGTATGCAGCAACTGCTCGCAGAAAAAGGGGCTTATCAAGAGCAAGATAATCTGCCGTGGCTGCTCTATCATCTAGAACAGTCTTCGGGTTGCCTTAAAAATACACCAGACAATCCTTACAGGTGAAAAAACTCGCTCTAGCTGTCCTAGCGCTAGCAGTAATGACCGTCATCATTATGATGCCTGCCAGCGCGCAGAGCGGGGTTCCTGTAAAAAACGCCCTTGTAGTAGTGAACGGGCAGGAAGACCTGATACTCCAATCGATAATTGCGACAGGAGGCTCGCCTTCCAACGTGCGAAATGCGCTTGAAACGGCAGAGCTGCTGTCAGCTTTTACACCTCATGTATCAACAGACGCATTCGGCAGGTTTGAGCTAAACGAATCGCTTGATCCGGGCATCTACAACGTAACAGTGTTTGTGCCCGGTTTTGTAGCGTCATCAAACAACATAGTAGTAGTTGACGGCACTAGCGCGGCCAAAAACCTGACGATCTTTATGCAGCCGTCTGCTATGGTATCCGGGCGCATTACAGACGAGCAGGGCAGACCAATCCCTGGCATTGTAGTTGCAGCATCAAGCCCGCATTCGGCCAATTATGATATTACAATGGACGATGGAGTTTTCGTGCTTGACACCGGCTTGAAGACTGGCCAATACGATATCTATGCTTTCAAGCCCGGAATTGACATTGCCATATTGCAAAATCTTTTAAACAATACCGAGCTTGGTTCGCTTCAGAACAAAGTCCCAATCCTGTTCAAAACACAAGATGCAGGATACATATCGCATGTCTCTGAAGTGCAGCTGGAGCAGGGCAAGCTCACCACGCTGAACGTGCAGCTAAAGAACTCACATGCCATATCCGGCAGAGTAACAGATAGCGCCGGTAATGCTGTGCCAGACGTGGCAGTGTTTGCATTTGATAGCAACGGCATCATGGTCGATACTGCAGCAATTACAGATTCTGACGGGCGCTATACGCTTGACAACGATCTGGCACCAGGAGAATACACCATCATCATCCCGTCACTTTTCAGCAAGGAGTACGCCCCTGCAAGCGCTGCCGTGACTTTGCCGGCAGAAAATAATACAGTTAATTTTACACTGCACAAATCCGGCACAATCAGTGGAAGGGTGGTTGAACCAAACGGCAACCCTGTTGCAGATGCCACCATCTTTGCAATGCCAAAGGGGCTGCATGTGGACGATACGCAGCTTGCACTATTCCTTGCAGCAGGCACGGCTACCGCAAAAACCGATCAGGATGGCAGGTTTACTCTTGACAGCGGCATTAGCAGCGGCACCTATGTCGTCACGGCGTCCTTTGGCAGCGTGCCTGTTAGCAGTTTAATCGAGGTTCAGGCCGGCAGCCTTGCAAATATCGTCCTTGATTTTGGAGAAACAATTACAATAAGAGGCAAGGTAACAGACAGTAGCAGCGGCAGGCCCATAGAGAATGCTTCAGTAGTACCAAGCTTTGCCAGCGTCATCCCAAGTGCCGAATTGTTTGCAGCCAAGACCGGCCCTCACGGGGCATACGAACTGATCATCCCTATCAAGGATAATAGCACAAGATCGCTCTTTGATGAAGTCACAGTATCGGCAGACGGGTACAAGAGTGCGACTGTGCCAAGCAGTGCGGCGACGGTCATCAGGCTGGACAAGATGCCAGCAACCAAAATAACCGGGGTTGTGATAGCGCAAAAGCCTCTTTCACCGCCAGTCGAAACGGTGCTCGTGAGGAAGGGGACAGTCGTTTTTGAACATGAAGGGATGCAATATGGTGTAGGCCTGCAAACGAACTCGCGCATAGTGGATGCAGCCTTTGACCCGCCGAGCAGGAGCATCAACATTAGCCTGGAAGGCGTGCAGGATGCATCAGGCAGATCAGAATTCTCAATTCCCAAAGAATTCATGGCCGGACCCTTTGCAGTCAGCCTTGACGGCACGTCGGCGGCAGAAGGCGTCAGCACGGCAGAGAATCAGACGCATGCTATGATAACAATAGAGCACGAACACGACCTGCAAAAGATCACAATACAGGGTACAACTGCAGTGCCGGAATTTCCACTGCCTGCAGCTATAGCCGCAGCTGGCCTGGCAGCAATACTGGCCTGGAAGCGGTTAAGGCGCTAGGAGAAACCGCATTCGCCAAACACTTTATCTTCGCCAGTCTGCACTATTATGCAGCTTGCTTGGGAGCTAGCCTCTTGAATACTGTTGTTGACGCTATTTGTAAATGCCGCAGCCACAAAGCTTGTTATGAAAAAGACCAGCGCAATGACTACCAACAGGAAGAGTACTATCCGCGATTTGCTGCTGGTAGCGCTCATTGTGTAGGGTGGTGGGTAAAAGTAATTAGTATTCTTTTCTATCACTCATGATTTTTAAGGTTCTTGTCACGATATCAGTAGTAGATGTTTGAAAACGAGCACACCGTGCGCAGGTTCATGGCAGAGAAGGCGGAAGGGCAGTTTCACGATAGGTACGAGAGGGCACTGGAGCAGGTAAGGACAGAGTTTGGCAGGAAATATGCAATGATAATAGGCGGTAGGGAGGTAAGGACGCCAGCCACCACATCTCACGTATCGCCAATAGATACCAGAATAGTGCTTGGCCACCTTCCGGTTGGAAGCGCCAGCCATGTAAAGCAGGCCGTGGCGGCGGCCAAAAAGGCGTTTGAGAGCTGGAGCCGGACGAACTACCAAGAGCGCGTGCAGATATGCCGATCTGCAGCGGACATTATGAGCCAGCGCAAGTTTGAGCTTGCCGCATGGATCTCGTACGAGAACGGCAAGAACCGCTATGAGGCCATAGCGGATGTCGACGAGGCTATTGACTTTTTGCGCTACTACTCTGAAGAAATGGAGAGGAACAATGGCTTTGAAACAGTGATGAAAAGCGCCCAACCAAACGAAAAGAGCAGAAGCGTCATGAAGCCCTACGGCGTGTGGGGAGTCATCGCTCCATTCAATTTTCCTGCCGCCATCTTGGTCGGCATGAGTACCGGAGCGATCATTACAGGCAACACCGTGGTCGTCAAGCCGTCGAGCAATACGCCGATAATCGCATGCAAATTTGCCGAGGTGTTCAAGCAGGCGGGGCTGCCAGATGGCGTCTTTAACTTGGTGATAGGCCCAGGCGGCAAGGTTGGAGGCGAGCTCGTCAGCAACAAGGACGTTTCAGGGATCGTGTTCACCGGCTCCCGTGATGTAGGCTATGGCATGGCCCAAGAGTTCAGCAAAACAAGACCCAAGCCGCTTATAGCAGAGCTTGGCGGCAAGAACCCTGCTATAGTGACCGAGACCGCTGACATTGGCAAGGCAGTCGACGGTGTGCTCAAGGCGGCATTTGGCTACTCGGGGCAAAAGTGCAGCGCATGCTCACGCGTCTATGTGCACAAGAAAGTAAAAGACGAGTTCGTCAAGAGGCTTGTAGAAAAGACAAGGGACCTGCCTGTCGGAAACCCACTTGACCCCAACACCTTTGTCGGCCCGCTTGCCAACGAGGACGCCTACAAGAAATACCAGCGGTACGCCAAGATGGCTGACAGGGATGGCAAGGTCCTGGTCGGCGGCTCTGCCATAAAAGACGGCGAGCTAAAGCACGGCTACTACGTCCAGCCCATGATTGTAACGGGACTTCCAAAAAAGCACCGGCTGTTCAAGGAGGAGCTATTCGTGCCGATCCTGTGCGTGGCCCACTATGAAAAGTTTGACGACGCGATCAAGCTTGCAAACGAGTCCGACTATGGCCTGACGGCCGGCATATTCAGCGGCAAGCAGGAAGAGATCAAAGAGTTCCTCGACTGCATCGAAGCCGGTGTCGTTTACGTCAACAGGCAGGCGAGCGCGACCACCGGCGCGATGGTCGGATGCCAGCCCTTTGGCGGCTGGAAGAGCTCAGGCACCACAGGCAGGGGGACGGGCGGGCCGCATTACCTTACGCAGTTTATGCGCGAGCAGAGCCAGACTATTATTGTTGAATGAGAGATCTGGCCAATAAAAGCAGGTTGCGCTTGCGCTCCCTTATCCTGCGCACAGAGTAGGGAAGCCACTGGCTGCCGTAGGGGATGTACTCGGCAACTGCAAATTCTTTTGTGGTAAGCTCGTTTTTCAACTCATCCCGGATCCCCATCAGCAACTGGAACTCGAACTCCTTTGTACTGTCATTGCTCAGCCTGATGGCCTCTTCGATCATGTTCGAGTCGTGGGTCGCTATGGCAAAAAAGCTTCCGCTTTCAAAGAGCATCCTCATGAGCTTTACATAATTGGCGTCAACCTCCTCTTTTGTAGAAAAAGCGTGTTCCTCAGGCTCGTGATACGCGCCCTTGACAAGCCTCACCTTGCCGCCATGCTCGGCTATGTGCAGTAGGTCGCTTGCGCTCCGGCGCAGGTATGACTGTATTGCTACGCCAGTCATGTCGTACTGCTTGTAAAGCTCCAGATAGATAGCAATCGTGTCCTCGGTGAACTTGACAGACTCCATGTCTATCCACATGAATTGATCAAGCTCTTTTGCTCTGGCAGTAAGCCTCTTGAAATTTTGCAGGCACATGTCATAGTCGATCGCAAGGCCAAGCTGGGTCGGCTTGACCGACACGCATCCCCGCACCTGCCTTTTGCCGATCAGGTCCATCAATGACAGGTACTCCCTTACAGTCTGATCCACGATCTTGGCGTCGGTGGTGTCCTCGCCAAGGAAGTTCAGGATGGCGGACATGCCTCTGCTGTTGGAATCAAGCGCAGCTGCTATCGCCTCGCCAGCGTCATAGCCGGCGACCCACTTTTTTGCCACCCTGAACAGCAGCCGCTCCATGAGGCCAGCGTCATAGCTGTGCGAGTGGGTTGATGACGCAGTCGCAGTAGTAGTCTCCAATAGCAACAAAAATAATCGTGTTTCTCTGATATAACTTTAGACTGTAAGGATTGCCTTCTTCAGCTCCTTTATCTTGTAGAATGCCTTGCATGAGACGCAGCTCCAACCATTGACATCGCCCAGCTTTGTCACGATGATCCGCTGGAACATCTCGCAGCCGCAATCGGGGCAGTGTAGCATGAAAAGACCGAGGTCGCCCGGAATTAAATATAGGAAGCGAGATTGTTCTGGGTTAAACCTCTGCGCGCGGGCATCATATCATCATAAAATCTTTTTATTGAGTCTGCGTTGAAGGGTGCTTGCGCATGTAATAATGGTAATAGTAGTAGACGTTCTAAAGCAGGCATGCAGGCAGGTCCACGCCAAGACCCGCGGCCTTGCCGGGACTGACCGGGCGAGCAGGCAGATAGGCAGGGGGGCGGGAGGCGACATGTCGCGCAGGATAGACCTGATAGCGGAAAAGACTGTGATCGATATCCTCAGGAAGCGAGGAATAGACGCCACGATAATTGGCGAAGAGTGCGGCAGGATCGAGGGCAAGCGCGGCTACATTATAATGGATGCGATCGACGGCACCACGAACGCTGTGCGCGGGATACCGTTCTACTGCTGCTCTATCGCCTATGCGACCGACTTTAGGCTGAGCACCGTAACCGACGCGGCGATAATCGACCTTGCAAGGGGCGATCTCTACTACGCTTCAAAGGGCAAGGGCGCATTCCTCAACGGCAAAAGGATATCGGCCAAGAAGGAGAGCCCGGCAGACCCCGCGATAGGCATCAACATATCGGGAGTCAAGCCCACAGTCATCGAGCGTCTTGCTCCTATAATCGCAGAGGCCGACCACACCCGGCAGTTTGGCGCAAACGCGCTTGAAATGTGCTTTCTCGCCCGAGGGCTTCTGGACGCCTACATTGACCTGCGCGGTAAGATCCGGCCGACCGACATTGCCGCCGGCTACCTGATCGCAAAGGAGGCGGGAGCAAAGGCATACTCTGACAGCGGCTCGGACCTAGAGTCGGACCTTGACGTCAAGACCAGGCTGTCATATATGGTGGTTGCAAACGACGGCATGCGCGAGCGCCTTGCAGCTCTGTTCTGACCTCGTGCACACGCTTCTAGTGGAGCATGTCGAGATACACATGCGCGTTTCCAGTCCAAGAATAATGCAGGAATAGTTCAGTTCTTTTATACTCTGGAATATTTTTATTCCATCTTCCACGCTTGCGTCTGGAATAATATTCCAAAATTGAAATATTTTGAGCACGGACGAATATTCCAAACAAAAAATTATTCTGCCTTGATTCCATTGCAAAGCTGGCACTAGCTGACATTGAGCAGCAATGGCAGTTTGTATTATTAAAGAACTAATTTGAGGTTGGGTTTGTGCAACCTGTGATCAAAGGCTCAAAAACAAGGGCAGGTATAGCAATTTTAACACCTACGAATGAACCTATTATGACTCAGTTTGTAGCATGATTTAAAAGAATAATGCAGCAATTAATCGTCAATGCTGAAGACATCCTTCAGGCCGTACCCTCCGCTCCAAGAAGACTTTAACACATCAATTATCAGGATCGAGAGTAGCCAGATGCGGGAGCTTGGTATCAATTCTGGCGATATAGTACGAGGAGTGCGCAGCACAGGGGTAATTTGCATGCTAATAGAGGATGGCTACAAGCAGCCAAGCGATTCTACAATAACATATTTGCATGAATTGGGCATCATCTTGCCACAGGCAAGAATAAGTAACATAGTAGCATTGAATACAAATAATAAAGGTGCTTCTATGGTCGAGATAGAAAAGGTAGCCCAATCAACGCCCGCGCAAAGGGTCATCTTTACTACTTCGGATGCTCGCTGATCCATTATTATTATTTGCCGGGTTTAACAAGCCGCCTTTCAATCACCAAAACTGCGTATAGTTTCTTCTTGCAGTGCCAATTGTAGTAAAAATTGCTGAATATTAAAAAACTCTATGCTACAAAAATTAGTACGAGCACCGGGAGTAGCTAAAGGCTCAAAAGAAGCAGATGTGATGTTATGATGGCAGCCACCATATGTCAAGCTCTTGGCTCTACATTGCATTTGGCATATCAGCCGCTCTTCTAATAATAGGGGCATTTGCCATCATTACTGCTCAGGCTGAACTGGCTTCTGGCAAAAGAACAGTAACTATGGTTGGCAAGGTGGCTGCCTGCCGCACAAAAAGCCATGGTTTGGTCTATTTGGCGGTGGTGCAGAAACGCAGGAATGCCGCTTTGGATTCTTGGGAGAAGATGGAAAGCATTATTATGGCATAGACTACAATAGCGGGAACGAGTCATTCTGGGCATTGCTGAAGATACAGCCCAGCCGCTTCTTAGGCGAAATAACTATACCGGCCGCAGCCTTTCCCTCTTCAGAGGGTCTTGATAGATACGATATCGTGGGTGTGATTGTTGTTGGTTCCGCTACCTCGATAGAAAGATAATAGAATGCCGCCGAAGAAGCACGTTCAAATTTTTCAGCTCATGTAGCCGCCTGCTCGATAATCATTCGCTGGTTCTTTCTCAAGGTCACTTCTGATACGCCGGCCGCGTCCGCTATAGCAGCCTGGCTTTTTGGCTCGCCACTGCTCGTGCAGGCTATGTACAGCACCGATGCTGCAAGCCCCATAGGGTCCTTGCCTGCCGCAAGCCCGCTCTTTATGACGTTGTAGATCATGTCCATCGCCTTCCGCTTTGTGCGCTCGCTTATGTTGGCCTTGCTCGCCACACGGGAGACACACTTTGCAGGGTCAAGCATCGGGACCTTCAGGTCAAGCTCGCGTAACAGTATCCTATAGGCCCTTGCAAGATCCTTTTCTGTCGTGTTTGTCGCGTTTATGATGTCCTGCAGGGTGCCAGAGACGCCCATCTCCCTCTGCACGATGTAGATGGCCGCACCCAGCACGGCGCGCATCGTCCTGCCCCGTACAAGCCCCCGCTCCTGCGCCCGGCGGTAGATGTAGGCGGTCTTTTCGACTATCGCATCTGACAGCCCGAGCGCGCTCCGCAGCCTGTCAAGCTCAACAAATGCGCGCCTGAGGCTCCGCTCGTCCTGCCCCTTTATCCTGAAATCCCACGCCCGCAGGCGGTCAAAGGTCGATCGCATGGCCGCGTTGAGGCCGCTGCCGGCGCTCATGTCCGGCCTGCCGATAATCGTGGAGAGGCCCATGCCAGAGCGGGCAAGCGAAGTGGGGCTGGTCCTCAATTTGCTGCCCGGCTCTCTGGCAAGGACGCTCCAGTCCTCCTCCTCATTGCCTACGCGCTCGCGTATCACAAAGCCGCACTTTGTGCAGATAAGCTCGCCCGACTCGACATCGGTGACCTTTTGGCCGTCGCCGCAGTTTGGGCATATGATGCCCGCCGACTTTATTAGCATAACGCGCTTTGATGCGCTCTATGAGATATAACAGAACGAGGAGAATGCCTTAGAAGCTGATTCCAAAGCGACCCTACATTTGTCCACGATTCGTAGCAACCATCCTTCACCATTAACTTTAGATATACTACAACTATCTTCATCTTTTGTGGTAAGCTCTGCGAACGTTGCAAGGGCAAGATGCAGAATACCTCGCTTGCTGTCTGTGGTAAGTGCTCTCGCCGCTGCGAATGGTGTAATGCAAAGCTGAACCAGCTCAACTATGCTCAGACTTGCAGGTTCTGCAAGGCTGGAGAAGTATTGGGCAAGGCTACTAACAGACTTGGTGCTGAAAGAATTTCAAAGTCATTCTTTAGGACGCTGTATTCGAACAAGAAAGAAGCTGTAAGCGCCCGGGCCGGGATTCGAACCCGGGTCGGAGGAGTGACAGTCCCCCATACTGGACCGGACTGTACGATTCTGGTCAACAGAAGCAACCAGGTATCTCTATACTACCCGGGCGCACGTAATCCGACTTTTGTAAAACCAATTAAAACGTTTTGGTTCGCATAGGCTCGTCATCGTCAGAGTAGTAGTTGGCTGGGCTTAACAAACAGGCCAATCATCACCAGACCCAGCCAACCAAATTCGCGTTCCTTCACATCCTGGGGCAGCTTGCCGGCCCCAGCCATGCTCAGGCGGCTGCATGATGCGCGACAAGGTAATTATCGCTAACCGATCCAATTTCCGGCGACTCTGGGGTTAATCATGCAATATAAGATGGCATTAATAGATATTGTTGGATTCGTGCTTCAGAATAAAATCACGTACTCTGGTTGCGATACTATGTTTGCAAATTCGTAATTAGGATATCCTCCAACCTTGTCAAGCATATGAGTAGGACAAAGAGCTCTGTCCTGAACTACACATTACCAGTAGCTGTGATGCTGGCTGGGCTATTTGCAATCTCGTCTCACGGGGACGCGAGCGCTCAGTATGGCGGATCAGGGGCTGCTGGTGGTCAGGTAACACAGGAACAGCTGGCCCGGTGTGAAGAGCTGGGCATTGAAAGAAGCCAATGCACCGATGTTAACATCTTGGCAAGGGAAAGGCTGACGGCGGCGCAGGAGAATCCCTCGTCTGGATCTGGAACACCAATGCTCTCAACTGAGACAGGCCAGATGGCAGTCTTTATCGGAATCCTAGGCGCTATCTTTGGCGGCGTTGCTGCGATATTCTTCTTCAAGGGCAGAGGTTCAAAACCGATAACTAGGTAAACCTTCTCCTTTCTTTTTGGCTAGATCAGGTGCTCCTCTATAGATAGACATTGTGCAATATTTATTAGCAAGTCAGTAATTACTACTAGGTATGATAGAAGGACTAACGGACGGCAAGGGCGCGACGTGCGCTATAGTAGGTGTATGGGAAGTGCTGGGCAGAAGGTGGTCTCTCCACATTTTGAAGAACCTCAGCACAAAAGAAGTCATCAGGTTCAACGAGCTAAAGCGATCGCTGGCTGGCATCAGCAGCACGGTGCTATCGGAGCGCCTACTGGAGCTGGAGCGCGAAGGGTTGGTCACAAAAAAGATCTATCCTGAAGTGCCGCCAAGGGTGGAGTATAGCATGACCCCTCAGGCAAAGGAGCTTGAAGTGATAATAAAAGAATTGGCCCGCTGGGCCGAAAAGTGGAAGCGCCCAGCAGGGTTGAGAGTAGCTACCGCTGCTACCGTGGCTGCGCAGAAAAAAAGTAGTAGCTAACTAGCTAGTGCAGCTTCTGAAACCGCCTGTCCTGAGCTGTGACTACGCCTATTTCGACTACAGGCCGCTCGCCTAGTGCCTTTTCTATCGCCTTGTTGCTCAGCCCGACTGCCTGCTCGACGCTCATGTCGGCGCTGTATTCGCGCTGCACCACGTCCAGTGCAATGTCAGCCGACTGGCCGATCACAAAGCCCGAGCCTCTCATGAAGGTGCCGCTTGGGTCCACTTGGTAGAGCTGTACGCCGGCCTGATCTACGCCTGCAACGATCACTGATGCCGCCTGCGGCCTGACAGCGTATATTGTATAGTTGTGCAGGAACGACCCAAGGTGCTTTGCAAGCGATCCGATGTCGATCGGGCTTTCAAAGTTGAGCCTGTGCTTCTGCGCCTCAAGCCTCAGCTCCTCGATCAGCTGCAGTATGTCTCCGATGTACCCCGAGCCTGTTGCCCCGACATGGCCGTCGATTGTGAATATCTTTTCAGCAGGGTCTATCAGCGGCCTGACGGGTTTGATGTGGCTTGCCAGCAGCGCAAACGCCGGCGTCTTGATCCCAATTGTAGTAGATCCCCTGCGTACGGCTTCCAGCGCGCTGTCGACTAGCACTAGCCGGCCTTCAGGCCCGTAAAAGTACGGGTATCTTGTTGCTGAACCGTAGCTTCCAGTTTCTGCTGTCATCTCTACCTTGCAACCTCCTGTACTACCAAGTTCGGGATCACTAGCACGTCTATCCCGTTGCCAGAGCCCGGATCGCGCTCCATTGCTGCAGACACTGCCTTTGTGGCGACCTGCTTGGCTTCCTCGTTCGTGATCTCTTTGTGGTACATGCTCTCAAGCACTCCGTACGCTATTGGCGAGCCGGAGCCAGAAGACGCAAAGTCCTCGCTTGTTATCGCACCGCTCATGTCGGCAGCATAGATGTGCCCGCCTTCCTGATCTACCCCTGCCACTAGCAGCTCTACAAAATACGGCTGATAGTTCTTCATGCCGGAATATGCAAGGTTGGATATCAGGCGTGCAGACTCTTTGACAGTCAGCGGGAACCCCCTGCGTAGCTCGATCAGCCTGCGCTCCGCCTTTGCCACCTTGATCAGGTATTCCGCGTCTGACAGCTGGCCGGCTATTGCCACTGCGAGCGTGTCGTCTATCTTGGCTATCTTTTGCGTTATTTTCGACCCGATGAAGAAGCCCTTGCTGGCGCGCTTGTCAGAGCCCAGCACGACTCCTTCCTTGGTCTTGATGCCTACTATTGTTGTCATCTTGCTCTATTATGAAAGGCGCCGGGTAAATTGACCGGCAACGCCGGAAGCAGGTCACAGCTACTACTGCTACTGGTCTTGCTCGTTGAACTCGTCATAAATGAAGCATATCGCCAGAGCGCCAAGCGTGTCTATCCACAAGTCTATCCCCAAGTCCCAAGGTCCCGTCTCGATATTGGTGTTTGGGTCAAACATGACTGATAGTAGTTCATACACCTCCCAGATGATAAACGCTGCCCACGACACGCCTATGGCCGTCGGGTAGTAGACCCTCCTCCCCCTTGTGAGGTTGGCGTTGAGGATGGCTGCCGCCACCGCCATACCTGAAATGCCGTGGGTGATCCGGTCAACAGGCGTGATGTCGTAGATATGAAGTGCATACTCTGCTAGATAGTGCGCGCCTATCGCCACGAGCCCGATAAACGCCGAGAACACCATCCACCTGTTGCTCGTATCAAGGATCTTGTGGCCGGCAATTTTCCTCTCTAGGTTGTAGCCATGCTTGGGCTCCCTTTTCATCATGTACAGCGATATAAAGAGAAGGACAAACCCTACAGCGATCAGCGCTATCGACAGGATAGGGTTTTCAAGCCAAGGGTGGCCGTGCAACTGTGCAATCTTGCTAAAGCGGCCAAGCAGATAGCGATTGTTTGAGAAAGTTACAGAACAATTGAGGGGAGAGGATACGCTTGCCATATATGGCTGAAGGACAGGTATTACAGAGATCAACCTGTAGTGACGCTTACCCCTCTTCATGTTGCCTTTGTGTGGTGGATGCTCAAGCCTGGCCTTGGCAGGCTGAGCTTTGCCGCCATGACGGTAGGTGCCATGATCCCAGACATCGAGCCTCTTGTCGCTTGGATCTTTGGCTGGTCGGTGTTCTGCGGGTGGGACTTTCCCTGCTCGCCGGCCCCTGACAGGCTGGTTCTGCATTCAATCGTCGGCGCTCTGACCGTAGATGTCGCCCTGACGATCCTGTTTGTTAAGATACTTGGCAGGCTCTTGAAGGTGGGAAGGCTTGGGATACGCGGCTTTGACCGCGTCAAAATAATGGACGTTAGCCTTTACGTATCTGCGGCCATCGGCGCCCTGTCTCACGTGCTTGTCGACTGGCTCCACCATCCTGCAAACCCAATCTTTTGGCCGTTTCTGGTCAATGGCTCGTACTATGTCGGCGGCCTGCTCTTGCAGTTCATGGGCGTACTGCCTGCCTCGGCGCTGGTGGCGGCCGTATCCAGCGCGATAATGGTCGCTACGGTAAACAGAGCTCTCAACAAGAGCGGCCACAACTTTTGGCTGGTGCTTTCAAACCCTCCAAAAGCCCTGATGCTGATAACGGAAAACCTGAGCAAGAGCTGAGCTGCAAAAAATCGCACTAGTGCGCTGCAGCCTATGGGCATCGTACTTTTCCTTAGTTGGAAACCCCCTACCGCAATTATCGCACAGGTACGAATCTCTGGAAAGATGGCCCAGTCATGACGACCGGTCCTCATGTGGATTATTTACTGCTGGCCGCCATCTAGCTCTACTGTCTTTTCACGGCGGTTGTAGGGCGCGGCTATCCTGCTGCGGGTGTTGATCATTTTTCCGCTTCATTTTCTGCTGGCTCTTTTGATAGCATGTTCAGGCGCTTCTCTTTTGGCATGCCAGAGGTAGGCGAATATCCTATAAAGCAAGAATGAAAAATCTATCAGCTAATTGCTATGGTCATAGGCAAGAGCGACTCAAATCACATCATCCTTTTTCCAAGAAATTTGCAAAACCATAATGTCAGGCGCGAAAAGAATTAGCTTGCTGATAAATACGATAACGGCTGCAAAGACTGGCATGGCTAGTAGTAGCGCCGCTGCACTCCAGAATACAAAAGGCAAAGCTGCATAGACGCTTGCATGAGATGCGCCGAAGCATGCGAGTTCTGCGCCACCTCTGATCTCCGTGAGCAGGATGTCAAGATGATGGCCAGCTGCGCCCAGATCAACCGGGAATGCGCCGCCGTCTGCTGAGCGTCTGCATCGCTAATGTCAATGGACAGCCAGTTTGCAAAGCAATTTTGCAACCTGTGTGCCAACATCTGCGACGCCTGCGCTCAAGAATGCGATAGGCACAACGTTGACCACTGCAAGAGGTGCGCACAAGCATGCCGTAGTTGTGCCGAAGAATGCAGAAGGATGGCTAGATAAGAAGAATACCGAGCCACCTTCTTCTTTTTTGTCGTCTGGCGTTTGTAATTCTATTGAAGAGCAATAAACAGCGGCCCGGAACCCGGAACCATTTGCGCCAAGGTGACTTTCAAATGTGCAAGCTGGGACTGGGAGAGGCCCGGAAGCCGGCAACGTAGGGGAAGATGAAGAAAGCACCTATAACTTCCGGGCCAGCGTGCTTTTGGGGAACCCTTCGAAGGGTTAGGGGAACCTTTCGCTAAACGCCGATATTTGCCTACCGGATTTAATTAATAAAACAGAGGCATGATGACCTATCCATGAATGAACCCCGACCAGTCCTGTTCCTCATGCGGTACAAGTTTGACGCCTTGGGAAGAGGCCTGGTATTTTTGCAAGCAGCATCACTGCGTCATGCGGCGAGTGGCATGACTGCCGCAACGTCGGCGGATAATAATAATATTTTACAATTGTAAAGGCTCTGTTAACTTAGGTAATTCGTATAGCTAGGACTGTCTTAGCTTTTCATTGCCATGTGAGAAGAACCAGAACAGACCCAGCTATAATCAGATATGGTCTATACTTGTGTGTATTTCAATTCTAGGAGTTTCAGGCTATGGCAGCCACAAATCATTGGCACTGTCATCAAAAAGAGAACGAGCCACGTTACGGTATGAAAATGGGTACAGAAATACGCAGATTGTGCAGACAGGTTTCGGACAGACAGACACCTTGTAAGTGCGATATTTGTTGACGAAAAACATTGCTTCAGATAGACGGCATTGACTACTACTGGCTATGGGTTGCATATGAACCAGTACTAGGTACCTACTTGGCCATGCACCTGTCTCGTGACAGAACCATTTTCGTATGCTACCGGTTCTTCAAGCAGCTGCAAAGGAGGTAGGTAGGAAGCCAATATTCACAGATGGTGCTCAATGGTACATAATGACGCATGCAGGTGGCTCCGTCTACGTCATCGTCATCATCATCATGTCTATGGTACAGAACTGAAGAATTTGATGGAGCGGTTTATACAGAATATCAAGGACGACAGGACAGAATGTTTCGACGACCACTTTCCATGCAGAAAAAAGGCAGATTGCAGCAGGCAGCATGTGTGGAACTAGTTCAAGTTGTTCTTTCTATATTTGCACATGGGAGCAGACAGGATGCGGTTCATGTCATTTCTGGCTAGGGATGGTGGTTAAGTTAACGGAGCCTTGTAAACTGCTGTCGCTATATATGCAACGTGTATAGCCAATGCGATGCAAGGACATCATAGCAGCAACATGAAAGAGATGCACCAGCATCAGCATGGTGGCAGCAGCAGTCTGCGGTGGGCGACTGCAAAGCACGCCCTTAGGTGCCTGATAGGATGCAACATCGGCGAAGGAGCTGGAGTCGCAATAGGATTCCTGCTAGGGTGGGACGTGACCTCGACGCTTGTGCTGGCCGTAGGGCTGGCGTTTGCTGTCGGCTATGTGTTTACTCTGATACTGATGCTAAAGACATTGCCTTTGAGGCAGGCAGCAAGGGTGACGGTAGTTGGCGACACTGCAAGCATCTCGGCAATGGAGTTCACTGAGAACCTACTGGCGTTTACCATACCGGGCTTTATGATGGCGTCACTGACCGAGCCAATATTCTGGCTGGGCCTTAGCATAATACTGCCGGCCGGATACGTGGTGTCATATCCTGCTATGTACTGGGCCATGAAACGTGAACAGAGAAAAAGAGCAGGTGCGCAGGCCCCCATCCGCACCACCACTAATTTTTGTTGATAATTGCTATCAATTATTGTTGCTGTGGCCAAGCTGCTGCCTGTCCATGTATGCGCCAAGCTTGCTCTGCATCGCCTTTGTTATCTGCTCATAGATCGCGTACGACCCCACCATAGCCTCAACCTTTTCCTTTTCGGTGGACGCGTTGGTCTCTATCACAATGTAGTCGGAGATTAGCCGCAGGTTGATCTGGAATGAGCCGTCGTCGCTTGACCACTGGAGGGTGTAGCCAGTGCCGCTCTCTATCATGCCAAGCCACCTGAGGTTCTTGAACCATTTGCCTACCAGCTGGCGTATGATTTCGGTAGCTCTCACATTGAGTGGGATGTAGGTCTGCAACAATTGCATGTATTCCCTGCCCTTTGGCCTATGCATATCAAACTTTGAAATCGCAGACTCGCCTGTCCTGCTGAGCCTGTACCCTACCAGCGACTTTTCCACAAGCCCCATTCCTTCGAGCCTATGCAGCGCTCTTGACAGGCTTTGCTGGTGAAGGTTGAGCTTGCGCATCAGGCCCTTGAACGAATAGTTCGATCCCGTTTCGTTCAATACTGCCAGAATCTTGTTGTCGTTGTTGTGAAAATCAGCCGCAGAAAGCGCTTCTTGCTCTTCTTCTTCTTCTTCAACAAGTATCTGCGCCGTCTTGCCGTCACCAGAGATCACTTGCTTTTCTTTTACCACTACAACAGAATCCTCTGCCTTGGCCTCTTCCTTGAGGGCAGAAGATTTTTCGTGAGGGGCATCGCTTTCCACTTTCATGCTATTATCCGCTCTGCGAAATATAAGTTGTAAAGTAACTGTCTAGTGAGTAGGTAAGCAAAATGCTACTAGTACACCTCGATTGATTCTTCCTTGAAGCCCATCTCGACCAACATCGCCTTGACAGTCTCTCGGTGGTCGCCCTGCAAAATTATCTGACCGTCCTTGAACGTGCCGCCAGTGCCGATCTTGGTCTTTAGTTGCCTGGTTACGTCCTTGGCATTCTTGTTCTCCTGCAGGCCGGACACCACGGTCACCGGCTTGCGGAACTTTCTGACGTCCTTTGTAATCACGATGTTTGCTTCTCCTCTCTCAATCTCTTTTATCAGGTCGTCCATCGAATCAAAGTCGGACACTAGAGTTATCATAGCCACCCGCACTCAAAAGTGTTGTTATCGTCATCGTTGTGTAAAAAAATCGTCATGGGCGCTCGTCGACCTGTATGGGGATCTGGAGCTGGCGCCCATAGCGGTTGATGGTCAGCGTTAGCTGGTCGTTTACATGCTTTTTGCGGACGTGCGACGCGATCTGCGACGGGTCCTCTACCCTGTCGCCGTCTATTCCTTCAATGATGTCGCCCCTGCGCAGGCCCGCATCGTCTGCCGGACTGTAGGGCTCCACCTTGGCAATCAGCGCGCCCTCGCTTGCCGGCAGCCCGTAATAGCGGGCAAGCTGCGGAGTCACCCTCATTGATGAGACCCCGATCCACGGCCTTGTGACCTTGCCCCTTTCTATCAGCTCTTTCAGTATCGACTTGGCTGTGTTTATCGGGACTGCAAACCCGATCCCCTGAGCATAAGGCATGTTGGCTGTGTTGATTGCGACCACTTGCCCCTTTGTGTTGACAAGCGGCCCGCCAGAGTTGCCGGGGTTGATCGCGGCGTCTGTCTGTATGAGCTCTAGCACGCCGCTCCTTGCCTGTATACTTCTATTCAACGAGCTGATTATGCCGGCTGTGACTGCTGGCCCGCCAGTCAGCCCAAACGGGTTGCCGATCGCCATCACTATCTGGCCTGCCTTCAGCTCGTCCGAGTTGCCAAGCTCTGCGGCTGGCAGCGGCTGCTCGGCCTCCACCTTTATCACCGCAAGATCAGTCACCTCGTCGCTCCCGACCACCCTGCCTCTCAGCACCCTGCCGTCGGTGAGCGTCACCTTGAGCCTCTCTGCGTCGTCGATCACGTGGTTGTTTGTCAGGATGTAGCCCTTTTCGTCAATGACTACGCCAGAGCCCACGCCCTCGACCGGGAAGACCCTGAACAGCTGGTCCTGCAGCATCCTTACGCTTGCGATGTTGACCACACTCTTGGCCGCCTTTTCTACCGCATTAACAAGCACGTCTTCTGGAACAGGTATCATATGCGCCACTATATTGGAAGGCGGATGGTAAATTGACCAGCTATTGCAGAACCCGGTCACATCTGGTTTTTTGCCGTTTGGACAAAAGTAAATATAATTTGAAACATGGCACAAGGCACGTTGGCAGGAGGCTACACCAAAGTCATTGCTATTGCTGCGGTGGCCGTCTCTGCCGCTCTCCTTGTATCGATATTTGTTGTTGTCCCTTTTTTCACCTTGGTCGGCAGTGCGAATAACGATGCATCGGGCGGCTTGCGCATAGTGACAATCGCCCAACCCTATGCCGACGAGCCCGTCTTCCGGAATGTAAAGGCGTCGGACAGCGGCATGCAAGCCAGCTCGATGCAATGGGTCGTGGACCCGTTTGGCAGGAGCATGAGGACGTTCCATGAGAACAGGATCAACAGCAGCTCTTCTGAGGATGCAAAGCGTGCGTGGATTGGAAGCATTGACGCTCAAGAAAAGTACGTGCTCGTCCGCCTGCCTGAGTGGCTCGGCGGCTCGAAAAACGATCTATCATCCTATAGGGTCTTTAGCGCGTTTGATATAATGAGCCAGTGCAACATACGTTACTGGGATACCAGAATGCTCATTGAGGACCCCTGCCATGGGAATGGCTACAGGCCCTGGGACGGGTTGGTCGTGCAGGGGATAGCAAGCTTTGGCGCATCAGGCTCCAACGCAGGTCTTTTCAGCTCTTCCATCCTTGCCCTGCCACAGATGCGTCTTGGGGTTGACAGCGAGGGGTACATCGTTGCATACAGGCTGGATAATAGCCTGAACGGGGACGGAGTGGTAGGAGAGGGGAGGAGGTTCGCCCCTGAACAGCTTGAGCAGAGCAACAAGAAGATGATTGAAGTGGTCAGCGAATATGCCGGCTTTGAGCTTCCGCTTCCGACAATGGTTTCAGGCGGCCACCACTTGGTCTGGCTGGCTCCAGAAACGATGGGCATCGATCTGTTTCCCGGCCAGTCATTTGAAGGGTACGAAGGCACGTTCAGCGCAGTCTATCAACCAAGGCCACTGCAAGAGGGCTACAGCAGCTATAGAATCACAATCTTTCTGGATGAAAAACTGGTGGTGGATGATGCAAGCCAAGCAAAAGCAACATTTGATAAGTTGTTTGGGACAACAGCTTCGCCAGAATGTGAGCAAGGCTGCAGGTATATAGTCAAAAGCAACGATAACGCAATAGCCCGAGCTGACACCGAGGGTGAAGAAAACGGCACGCTTTATGCAGCGGCCCTTGCATGGGGAAAGTCAGACGGGCGGGATATCATGGTGGCAATTGAGGGAATAAATTCAAGCGCAGAAGAGCTGCTATCGATCGCAGAGAGCCTTGGCATCGCCGCCTACTAGCTACTACGGCCTGTAGTGAGCTGCAAACGTGTCCTGCTCGCTTGATCCAAGATCGCGCACAAACTGGCCGTTTATTAGCCTGCCATAAACGACCAAGTCCCGGGCCATCATCTGTACCCGTTTTGACAGCCTTGAGTTCACTATTTTGTCGCCTGAAAAGTCCTGCGGGCCGTTCACCGAGACGCCATATGGCATGCTCCAGCCGTAGCACTGGCGCACCGCCGTCCTCATCTGGTCCATCACCGTCAGGCCCTTCTCGTGGGACGCGACAATGTAGCCAAAGAGCTTGCCGGCAAACTCCTCATAAAAGTAGTCAAGAAAGTTCTTGAGGGCGCCTGACATCGAGCCGTGATAGTCCGGCGACGCAAGTATGATCGCATCAGCCCAAGCTACCGCCTCGGCCGCCTCTTCCACTTCTTTTGATGCCGGCGCGTTAGGGTCGTACAGCGGTAATTTCGCTTGAAGCAGGCGCACTTCTGCTCCCTGCTTTTTGGCATGTTCTAGCGCAATGTTGAGCGCCTGCGCGCTGTACGAGCCTCTGCGCGTGCTCCCTGCCACCCCTAGGACATTAAAAGTCGTTTTCATATTCTTCTATTACTTTAACGCATGCAAGAGACTAATTGACCGGCTTGTCTGCCACCCAGTCATGTCATCAGTTGTTGTTGACGGCGTACTTTTCCAGCAGGTCGAGCAGTATCAGCTCGGCCGGCCTGCCATCAGCCTGTATCGACAGCCTGTTTTCGTTTTCAACCTTTGTTGCGTCCCTTGTCTCTATTGAATTGTTGTCGTTGAGCTTTACCTTGCCTTCTATTACGAATACATTCGCCTTGCGATCCTTTGCAAGCTTGTGCTCTACTCTGCTTCCCGGAGTTAATGATGAGACATAGATTGCTGCGTCTTGGTGTATGTGGAGCGCCTGCCCGTTCTTTATGTTCTCTGGCACGATCACTGGCAGCAGCCTGTTCAACCTTGCTGCCCTGTCAAACCTGCGCTGCTCCCATGAAGGGTCAAGCCCGCGCTTGTTTGCAAATATACACATCTGCAGCAGCCTCAGCAGCTTTTCCTTTGAGTGGTTGTACTCCGACTGCAGTATGCCAGAGCCGGCAGTCATACTCTGGATCTCGCCGGGCTGGATAATGCCATGATTGCCTTGGTTGTCCCTGTGCTCAAGCTCGCCGTCAATGACATAGGTCACTATCTCCATGTCGCGATGCGGGTGCAGGTCAAAGCCGGTCTCCGGCTGTATGATGTCGTCGTTAAAGACGCGCAGTGGGCCAAAGTTCATCTTGTCCGGGTTCTGGTAATGGGCAAACGAAAAGTGCCAGTAGGTTGAGAGCCAGTCCTCCTCGTTATGGTAATGCTCGCTTGATCTGATTATCTCTATCATATGCCATTCAATACCCTGCAGGATATTTAAGCGTGGTAGCAATTCCTGACCTAGTTAGTTTGTCCCATACACCTAGGTAAGTCGGGGCTGACCTATGATCAACAATTTTCTCGGGCGTCGCCCACAGCGGAGCTGGCGTGGCGCCTTTTATGTCGGCAGTAAGAATGTAACAAACAAGTTTTTCATAGTGCAAATGGCGCCTCCTTAAATCATTTTCGATACTTTTGTTTACATGAACATGCTCGCAGCATCCCTGCTCTTGTTGCCGCTGGCGGCTGCATTTGCGCTGTTATATGGTCCGGCAGTGCAGGCTTCGTTGAACCCCGGCAACGAGCTCATGACTGCAAGCAACTACACGTTCCAGTCAGACACATTTTCGACCGATGGCGCTATAGGCTCGGTCGCTGGCGATCAGGTCGACCCTGTGATCATTACTGGCAGGTGGAGCCTAGATGTGCAAGGTGGCGTCGTCGCCGACTTTTCTGCAAACCTCACGATGGTAAATGCCAGCGGCGCAGGGTATCGCACAGTAGAGCTGTCAAACCTGTCGTCGACTGAAGTTACGATGGATGAAAACGGGACTGCGCTCATAAAAGGCGTGCTTGATGTCATAGTGAACAGCACAGAAAAATTGAGCGACGTCGATGTAGTAATCAAGCTTGCCAAGCTGCGCGCGCTCAATATGACCCTGAGCGAGCCGGATTATTATCTGGACGACGGCCCGATATATGGCACAGCAGACCAGCAACAACAGCAGCAACAGGAAACCACTACGACTGCTGGTTCAGCCGGCTTGATGCCTGAAGGCAGTGGCATATTTGGCAAAATCACCGAAAAGTTCAGGCTGCCGCAGCTGCCAAACCCGTTCAGATAGAGTTAGTCCTGTTTCTCGATGTTCTGGAGCGGGATTGTCACCTTGGGCTCGACCAGCAGCTCTTGCTGCTGCGCCCCTGCCGGCTTTTGCACTTGCGAATCTTTTCCTGCAGAATTAGAATCGGCGCCTATCTGTCTGCTTCTTATCAGAAACTCTCTGAGGATCTTGCTGCGCTCGTCTCCCATCTCGCTCGTCTTCACCTCGAACACGCCATGAATGACAAGCCTGTCATCTTTTTGATACAATCCAACCTCGATCAGGCCGTGGCCGTTGTTGATTATTGCCTGCTTCATGCTTTCCTCAAGCAGCTGGGAGTCGGGGTACGGGCGTGGGATGTACGACACAACCTCGTCGATTATGGTGTCACCGTAGATCATGACAGGGTTGCTGATCAGCATGTAGTTTGGCACCTTGATGAGCCTGCCCGTGCGAACGGATGGCAGACGCTCGCCGTCGCCAACCTCCATCACCGTCGTCCTCAGTATGCCAATTTCCATAATGTCTCCCTTTGTGGTGGCTCCGCCGTTGGTGATCTTGATCCTGTTGCCCACCTTGATGTCTTTGGTCTTTTTGATGACAACGGTTGCAATGAGATCCGCGATGTAATCCTTGAAGACAAATGACATGCCAAGCGAGCTAAAAATACTCAGCAGTGGCAGGATGGTGGCAAGATCCCCTACTTCCATTACTGCTGATGTTCATCCCAGAATCGGGTTAAGGCGCTGACTTGAAAAGTTCTAACAAGGCATGAAAAAGTGTTAAACTAAATCGATAGCCGCTTGGCGCACGAGAGGCACTCTACTATGACCTTTGTTTTGTTGTTCTCTATCACCTTGAATTTCTTGCCGCCGCATTGCGGGCAGACAGGGCACACCCTCAAGCCCTTTCCCATGCCTCTTCTACTACCACCTCTGAGGGTTGCTGTCAGAGCCGGCCAGCACCCTCATCCTCTCTATCCCGTTTACCTGTTCGATCACCCTTGCCACCGCTGGCGGCACGAGGCGCTTCCATTGCCCGCCGGCCAGCATGAGGCGGCGGATGTTGGTGCCGTTGTACTCCTCCTTTTTTGCGAACTTGGGGCTCTTGACAGCGAGCCGGGGGTCTTGAGAAAGCACAAGGTGCTTTACAAAGTCGTTGCCAGAGTAGAGCACGTCAAAGGATGGGACCATCGACCTGAGGTAGGCGATCCACCGGGCGTTGTTCTCGTCATTTGGGACCGGGATCACGTAACACTTGGCAAGGTCGATTCCGGTCTCTTTGAGCGCTTCATGTATCATGAGCACCCTCTCGCCGGCAGTGAAAGGGTCCTTGTCGATAAAGTTGAACTGGGCGCTGCCGATGACTACTACCAGCTCATCGCACTCCTCCAGAATCTGCTTTGCCAAGGCAAGATGGCCGCTGTGGAACGGCTGGAACCTGCCTGCCATCAAGCCCCTGCTGCTGGTGGTGGTCATGGCTTGCCTAGCTTATTCTTCCACTGCTCTATTTCCTTTGCTTCTATCTTGCGGAAGATGGGCTCGACTTTGCCAAGCTCATGCCCCGGCGCAACCGCCCGCAAATCCTTGGCTGATTCCCACGCCTGCTCGTGCACGCTGCCGCCACCCATCTTTAGCTGGCTCCATATTTTTTCGCAAGAGAATGGGATGAATGGCTCTAGCAGGATTGCCAAGCTCCGCACCGCATTCACCGAAACATACAGGGTGGTGTTTGCAGTGTCCTTGTTCGCCCAAGGCGTATTTGCCTGGAAGTACTGGTTCATAAAGCTGCTGTATTTCAGTACTCTCTTGAGCGCCTTGTCGATTTCGTTGCCTGCCAACAGCGACCCTGCCTCGTCAACTGCTGCGGCCAGCTCTTTTCCAAGCGAGTCGTCAATGTTTGCAGGCTCGGGCACCTTGCCACCAAAAGATTTTTGTGTAAATGACAGTGCCCTATTTACAAAATTGCCGACGTTGGCGATGAGCTCGTTGTTTATCCTTTCATAGAACGCGTCAAAATCAAAATTCAGGTCGTCCTGCGAATATGTGACTACAGAAGCAATGTAGAAGCGCAGGTAGTCTGGGTTAAAGGCAGAAGTGAAATCGCGAAGCCCGATGTACCAGTTCCTGCTCTTTGATATCTTTTGGTTCTGCAGCATAAGGTGGCCCCTTGTGGGTATGTAGTCTGGCAGCTTGTATTCAGAGTCGATTCCAAGGCGCATCGCGGGCAAAAAGAGATAGTGATGATAAACGATATCCTTGCCTATGAAATGGTAAATGTCAGATTCGTTCCAGAACTTTTTGCCGTCGCCCCCCTTCTTGTCGCTGATGAATTTTACAAGCGAAGAAATGTAGCAGAGGTGGTTGTCAAACCAGCCATAGAACACCTTGCCCTCTGCTCCCGGTATCGGCACGCCCCATGAGAGGTCGCGGGTGATGTCCCAGTCCTGAAGGCCCTCGTTTATCCAGTTGATGACATAGTTCCTGACTTCGGGTTGCAGGTTCTGATTTGCTGACAGCCATTCTTTCAACTTCTCTCCAAAGCTTGACAGCCTGAAAAAGTAGTGCTTGCTTTCCTTCTTGACCGGCGGCCTGCCGCATATGGCGCACTTGGGCTCCAGTATCTGGTCAGGGACGCGGCCGCACTTTTCGCAAAGGTCAGAGTACTGGTTCTCAGCGCCGCAGTAGGGGCACTTGCCTATCACGTAGCGGTCCGGCAGGAACTTGTCGTCAAAAGTGCAGTAAAACTGGATGACGTTCTGGTCATAGATATGCCCATTTTTCTGCAATTTTTTAAAGACGTACTGGACAAACTCGACATTTTCCTTCGAGCTTGTCTTGTAGAAAAAGTCAAACGAAATGCCAAGCGAGCTAAAATCTTCATAGTCGCGCCTGTTCCACAGCGCGACGTACTCTTCTGGGCTCTTTTTCTCCTTCTCTGCCCTTATCAGTATGGGGGTGCCAAAGTCGTCGGTGGCGCAGATGTGGTACGCCTTTACCCCGTTGAGCCTTGAAAAGCGTGTGAAAATGTCTGCCGGCAGGTAGGTGGAGGCTATGTGCCCGAGGTGTATTTCTCCGTTTGCGTAGGGGAGTGCGCTGGTGACTACCGCGCTCTTGGTGCTATCCGGCATCACAGTTCCAATCCACGCTCTGCATTTTAACCTAACTGGAGGAGGCTTGATAATGTCTCTGCTCTTTTGTCATTTCGTCTATCTTTATTCCCATGGCGCCAAGCGCGTACCTTGCAACCTGCTCGTCTATCTTTTCCGGCACGCTGTGCACTTTTCTTTCCATTTTGTCATGGTTTTTTGCAACATGCAGTATCGATAAAAGCTGATTGGCAAACGACAGCGCCATAACTTCTGGCGGGTGGCCTTCTGCCGCAACCAGATTGACCACACGCCCCTTTGACAGCAGAAACAGCCTCTTGCCGTTCACAATAAAGCGCTCGACATTTGGCCGGACCTGCGTGGGCCGGGCGGTGGCATAGAGCGCGCCAGTATCAATCTCAACGTCAAAGTGACCCGCGTTTGCCAGAACGGCGCCGTCCTTCATTTTCAGGAAATGCTCCTTCCTTATCACCCCTGTCTGGCCGGTGCACGTGATAAAAACGTCGCCTGCAGGCGCAGCATCAGATAGCCTTGATACCGCGAACCCGTCCATCTTTGCTTCGATTGCTCTCACCGGGTCTACCTCGGTCACTGTCACGGTGGCGCCCATGCCTCGTGCCCGGGAGGCCACACCCTTGCCCACCCAGCCGTAGCCGCAAACGACCACATTCTTGCCAGCAAGCAGCATGTCTGTCGCGCGCAGTATGCCATCCAATGTGCTCTGGCCTGTGCCGTGCCTATTATCAAAGAGGTATTTCGTGCGCGCGTTGTTGACCGCTATCACAGGGTAGAGCAGCTTGCCGGCAGCCTGCAGCGCGGCCAGCCTTTTCACACCAGAGGTCGTCTCCTCGGTGCCGCCAACGATGATGTTTCTTGCTTTCTGCTGACAGTGAGCCGCAGCATGCAGGTCGCCGCCGTCGTCGGTCACTATGGCTGGCTTGAACGCAAGGACGCTCTGGATGCACTGCTGGTACTGGGCCTTTGTCTCGCCACGCCACGCATAGACGTGCATTCCCTGCTCGTAGAGAAAGGCGGCAATATCATCCTGAGCTGATAGCGGGTTTGCAGAGCAGATTGCAATCTCTGCGCCCAGGCTCTTTGCGGCCATTGCAAGCACAGACGTCTCCTTTGTAATGTGGAGGCAGATGCCAAGCCGCAGGCCCGCCAACGGCTGCTCGCGTTCATTCTTTGATCTTATTTTTTCAATTATGCCCATCCGGCGCAAAGCCCATTCATGCGACAGCCTGCCCTTGGCTGCAAGCTTTGTGTCTGCTATCTTGCCGGGCATGCTTTCGCAATGTTTGGACCTGTACAAAAAGGCTACTGGTTTTCGTATTCTTGCCTGAATCTGGCTCTTCCCCTTCTCATTATCGCGAAAAGCGCCAGTATCACGGCTATCCACACGGCGGAAAGCATGATGTTGGTAAAGCTGACGTAGAGGTACGGCGTCGCATCCACAAGTTGCTTCTGTATGCCTTCTATTGATGCGTGGATGTCGTACATGCCTGTGTTGTATTCAGTGCTGTACGGCTCTAACGAGGATATCGAGTTTGCGCGGGCCAGTATGGCATCAAGGTTCCTATGTATGAGGCCAAAATCAGTCTTTGCAGTCGGGAACGACCACACGGGGTTGCCAAACTCTGGCAGCTCATTTCTGGCAAGCCTCACAAAGTATGCTATATCTTCTGGAGTCTGGGCCGACTCTGCCCTTGATAGGTAGCCGCCGGCCAAGTCCACAGGGTAGATGGCCACCTGATAGCCGTAAAGGGCCATGCCAACGCCAAAAGCGATGAGGGCGAGAACGCCGGCCATCATGAGCCTGTATGAGGATGCCATGCAGGACGGTATACACCCTTAGCGATATTTAGGTGTGGCGGAAGGATGCTCTTGCTCTAGCAATTGTCCAATAAGCATTTTATAACCAGATTGCTTACAGCAGGCTAGTTGGCATTTGTCAAGGTCGCCCAGAGGGGCGAGATCAAGGAGAACGGCGGCAAGGAGCTCAACATCAACGGCACGAGGGTCGCGCTCTTTTACGCAAACGGCAAGTACTACGCCATCGAGGCGCTCTGCCGTCACCAAGACGGATCGCTAGCGCCGGGCAAGATAGATGGCGAAGTTGTAGAGTGCCCGCTGCATTCGTGGCACTACAACATAAGGACGGGTGAGCTGCTCGACTACCTTGAAGGGGTCAAGCTGACGACCTACAAAGTGGACGTCCGGGGAAACGATATTTACATCGACGTCTAGAGTTCTCTTACTGTACCTTTCCAAGATTCCATGCAGAGAAGAATTTTGGCGTAATTTCAATTGTCCCATATGTCCCGCTCCGGGTATTTTCCATAAGCTCCCTTGCCACCGGGTGCTTAAGCGTTCCTAGGTACTTCAGGTTTATCTTCTCCAAGATAGAGATGTTCTTTTGCGTATCTTCGATAATGGTTGCTCGTGCCCTTCCCTTTACCCCTTCATAGAAGTAATTTTCATCATCGATGGAATAGTAGATCTTGTCAGGGTTTCTACGAATATTCTGAACTTTCCTTGATCTCTTGTCGGCATTAACATACATTTTGCCAGAATCCTTGTCGTAATAAAACATGACAGGAGCGATATTTGGATAACCCTCTTCGTCAAGCGTCGCCAGCTGCAGGTTAAGCCTGCTTTCAAGCAGTCTTGCAACATCAGCTTCAGTGACAGGCTCGGACATGCCGGGCATGGCCTGTATTAGCTTTGTCATGCGTTGATATCGCACACTTTTGATTTAAGCATTGAGAATCCAGACGACTACTCAGTTGTTATTGCATCGGCACATAACTCCTCATACCTGTCGGTCTGGCAAAGGTAAAAAGCCCGGGCAGGCCGCTTTAGCGACATTGAAATTATACAGCACGCTCAGCCGCCAGCTGGAGGAGCTAAAACCACAAGACAACAGCACCGTGAGGATGTACGTCTGCGGCGTAACAGTCTATGATGACTCGCACATCGGCCACGCGCGCACTGTAATAGTGTTTGATACGCTGCGCAGGTACCTGCTGTCAAAAGGCTACAGGGTCGTGTTTGTGCAAAATTTCACAGATGTCGACGACAAGATAATCAACCGCGCAAGGGCAGAGGGCAAAAAGGCGGAGGAAATATCTGAAAAATACATTGATAGCTACTTTCGCGATTTTGGCGGGCTGAACGTCATGCCGGCGGATTATCATCCAAAGGCGACAGAGCACATAAACGAAATGATCCATCTTATTGACGGCCTGATGAAAAAGGGCCACGCCTATCTGACGCTAAACGGCATTTACTTTCGGGTCAAGTCGTTCCCCGGCTACGGCAAGCTGTCAAGAAAGCCGGTGGAAGAGCTCGAGTCCGGCGCCAGAATAGAAGTCGACCCTACAAAGGAAGACCCGCTTGACTTTGCGCTCTGGAAGTTCTCATCAGAGGACCCCAATTGGCCGAGCCCGTGGGGCAAGGGGAGGCCCGGCTGGCACATCGAGTGCTCTGCAATGTCGCTCAAGTACCTCGGCGAGACGTTTGAGATCCACGGCGGCGGCCACGATCTGGTCTTCCCGCACCACGAAAACGAGATCGCCCAGTCAGAGTCGTACACGGGCAAGCAGTTTGCCAAGATATGGATCCACTCTGGCATGGTCACGATAAACTCACAAAAGATGAGCAAGTCGCTTGGCAACATCGTCACCATAGAGCAGGCGCTGAAGAGCTGGGGCATGAACCCTCTCCGGCTCTACTGTCTATCGGTGCATTACGCCAAGCCGCTTGATTACACCGACGAATTGCTGAAAGAGTCCGTGCAGAGGTGGCGTCAGATAGAGACCTGCGCCTTTGAGCTGCGCTCCGCAGCTGCTGGCAGCAGCGGAGGAGGCGAGGTTGACGCGGTGCACAAGATGTGTGACGAATCGATGAAGGCGTTTGAAGCAGCGATGGATGACGACATGAACACATCACTTGCGCTGACGGAATTCCTGAAGCTTGTCACAAGAATGAACCAGTATGCCGCAGCAGAAAAGCTGACAAAAGAGATGGCGGACGCGGCACTGCCAACATTCAACAGGATAATGAATAACATCCTCGGGCTCAAGACAGTCGAGGCCGGAGAAGAGGAAAGAAAAGAGATAGAGAGGCTAGTGGCAGCGCGCAACAGCCTGCGGGCGGAAAAGAAGTTCAAGGAGGCAGACGAGATCAGGAAAAAGCTGCTGGAGCGCTCGGTAGAGCTCTTGGATCACAAAGGCAGGACAGTGTGGGTCAAGCGGGAAAGGCCGGAATAGTGTAGTAGTCAAAATTTTCACCCTTTTGTGCATCTTCCTGCACTCTGGGACTAATGAGGTCGTCTGATGTTACAGAGGTGTAGTATATAATGAAGATAGTTGACGGCAAGCGTATGGGCTCAGTCACGGTCTTCGAGGATACTATCATGCTGGCGGAGGTTGTAGGCGATGTCATACTCAACAGTGGCCATCTTGAGCTCAAGGGCAAGGTTCTGGGCAACCTCTTTGTGCGCAAGGGCACGTGCAGGATGCTGGGCATAATACGGGGCAACCTTGAAAACGAAAAGGGAGACGTCGAGGTCTTTGGCACCGTTCACGGCAAGGTGATAACAAAAAGCGGCTATACCTATGTCAACCCCGGCAGCAAGGTTGGCTCTATAGAGCATGCTGTCCCGGTAAAGAGAGAAGAAAAAGAGAAAGAAGCAGTCAGCACCTAGTGGGTTTTTTCTTGCCTTATCTTATCCAAGTCTTTCTGCAGAGCCTTGATAGTCTTTGGTATCTCTTTTTCTGCGCACTGAAGGCAGACCTGCTGCAGCGAGAGAGGATAGGTGAAATACTTCTCGCCAAGCGCAATGTCGCGCTTGCATGATACGCACTTTTTCATCTTGTACGGGTCGGTGTTCTTGATTATCATCAATCAAACCTCGACCACTTCGCCTTGATCGGGCGCGTGGGCATCATAGCCGTATTTCTCGCGGATCTCCTCGGCAAACTTGATGCACGAAGGCCCGTCGCCGTGCACCGTCAGCACCTTGGGGTTGCCCTTGACGCGGTCTAGAATCTCAAAGAGTTCGCTTCTGCTGTTGTGGCCGGAGAATTCAAAGCGCCTGACATCAGCGTAGCATTTTGTTATCTTGCCGTCAAAGTTGGCGACGCGCTTGTCCAGGAGCATCCTGCCCGGCGTCCCTTCTCCCTGGTACGACACGAGCGCAATGCCGTTCTTTTCGCTCTGCGCTATCTGCTGCGTATAGAAAATTGCAGAGCCGCCCACCAGCATTCCTGCTGGAGAGATTATCGCGCACGGCTCGTTGACCACCTTCTTCCTCCTGCTCCATCCCTGTACCCACTCTGCCTCACCGATGGCGCGCTTGAACATGTCCGGGTCCCTGAGGAAAGCCTGGTGCCGGCTCATTATCTGGTTCGCCTTTAGCGCCATGCCGTCCATCACGACCTTGTGCTTGAAATTGTAGGCTTTAAGAACACAGGCTATCTCCTGCGCGCGCTCTACCGAGAACGACGGGATGAACAGCGTTCCTCCACGCTCTACAATATCGTTGGCGTATTCGATGAGATCCTTTTCAGCCTCCTCGCGTGGCTGTTGTTCAGTCTGCGAGTACGTGCTCTCTATTATCATCATGTCAATTTCGCCAAAGTCAAGATCGGCTGGCCGCAGCAGTTTCGAGCCGCGGGTATTGATGTCGCCGGTGTAGAACACCTTCTTGCCGTCATGCTCTACCACGACCGTCGCGCCGCCGACAACGTGGCCCGATTCGTGGAGCGTCACCTTGGCATCATTCACCATGTACGGCTCCCTGTACTGCAGGTTCTCGGAGCTCTTGAGCATGGTCATGACGTCGATGTATTCAAACGGCAGGTAGAACCCTGATAGCTTGATCATGTCTTCAATCAACAATTCAGACAGCTCAAACGTCGGCAGCGTGCCGAGCGCTGGGATGTCTGACGTGCCTGACAGATAAAGCGACGGCACAAAGCCGGAATGATCGAGATGTGCATGGGTAATGACTACGGCGTCTACCTCTTTTGGCTTGACGTGCATCGGGAATATAGGCTCCCTCTTGAGAAGGACGCCATAGTCCATCAGTATGTTGGTGTGGTCGCAATTTACGAGAAATCCAGAGCGGCCGACCTCTTTGGCCGCCCCTAAAACCTTTACTTTCAACTTGTTTTTACAGTAAAACTTTGGCAACACTTGCTTTAAATCTTGCTAATTTAGCGCAACAACAGATCTGGTTAAATAAATCACTTACCGCTTAGTCCTATGGTGCTGTCCAAGGACCTGGAAGATTCTTCACCGCCGCCAGACGGGCAAAAGTACGCCAACTTTATAGGAGTCAATGGAAAGCTGCAGCCGGTACCAAAAGGCGTGACTGCAAGAGGTCAGTCGTAGAAGAAACGCTCTGGAAAACACAGGTCAAAGCAGGTGCTCTCCAGCTTGATACCACTCTAAAATTAGAGCTGACGAACTTGCAGGCGATACGCGACAACCAGTGGGTAATGCTCAAGGACTGCGACATTATTGTCATAGACAAGACTACACAGGATGGCACAACAGTTGGGGACATCAAGTTCATCAAGCAGGGTACCTGTTATCACTTTCACCAAAGTCCCCGATCCCGATCGCATTGCAGCTATGGCGATAGCTGCCAAGGAACACGTGCTTGCACTCATCAGAGGGAGAAGCAGAGATCAAGGAAGAGGCGATTGCGCGCATAAAGGTTCGAATCAATGACATCACGTGCTTGCGCTGTACAAAGAAAAATCCTCTTGGGAGTAAGTTCTGCCGCCACTGCGGAAACAAGCTCTAGCCAAATTGCACCTGCCACATCAGCTCCGGCGCAGCCGGGTTTTCCAGCTTTTGCAAATAGCCGTAACCGCACTCATCAAGCACGCTTTCAAACTCATAGCAATCAGCCGGCTGCTGCTCTTTTTCAAGCTGTTTTTTGAGCGCCTTTTTGACAATGCCGGCCTTGTGCGGCCTGCTGTAGATGTACCAGAAGTTGTGAGCGCCCCGCATCTTGGCAAGCTCTATGCGCTTGCTGTCCGGCATCTTTGTGTAGTAGCGGTTCATGATCTCGGTATTCACGTCCTCCCACGAAGGCGTCCTCCACCAAGCGACCCTTTGGAAGCCGTGGCCATCAAACTCGGCCGCTAGGCTGATGCCTTGGTCAAGCGTCGTTATGATGACGTCGGTATTGCGTGCGACAGGGTCACGAAAGTCCTGCCCCGGCTCCATCCAGCCTACAAAAACAAGGTCATATTTCCTATCTATCCAGTGCGCGTCTGCTATCCTGATGTATTCTGGCTTTTCAATGCCAAGGCCGTAAAAGATCCCGCCTTCCTTTTCCATCCCCTCGGCATCTGGCAGGAACTCCCTCACATGCTTCAAAAAGTCGCCGTAGCCGCAGCCGACGTCAAGGTAGCTAGGATTGTTGGAGATCGCCCGGGTGATTGCGACGACGCGCAGCACGTCGACCTTGCGGTAGGCAAAATAGGAACCAGCAAAGAATGGAAAGATGTAGCGCTCATGGTACGGCGACACGGCAGCTGACTTGAACTGCGCCAGTGCCTGCCTTGCCTTGCGCAGGTCCTCGACGTTGAACGGCATGGTTAATCAAATATCACTTCCCATAGTTTTCTGTTGCCTGCAAGCGCCGGAAGCTCCTCTTTGTAGTGGAAGCCGCACTCGTCAAGCACCGACTCAAAATCGTACCTGTCACCTGCATCTTCCTTATTCAGCTGCGCCTTCAGGCCAGACCTGATTCTACTCGCAACGTCGGGCCTTGCATAGACATACCAAAAGTTGTGCGCAGTGCGCAATTTGGCAAGCTGCTCTTTCTTTGCAGCGTCAAGTGAAGGCGTGTAATAGCGGTTCATGAGCTCTGCGTTGACGTCTATCCACGAAGGCGTCCTCCACCACGCTATGCGCTTGTAGCCAAATTCGTCGTATTCGCAGCCGCCATTTATCCCGCACTGGCCGCCAGCGTCAAAGGTTGTGACCACGCACTTTGCCCATCGTGCCACGGGCCTGCGAAAGTCCTGCCCCGGCTCCATCCAGCCCACAAACGCCAAGTCTACCGGCTGGGACAACCCTTCAACAGGCACCAGCTGGATGTAGTCGGGCTTGGGGATCTGAAAAGCGTAAAAGATGCCTCCTTCCTTTTCGATGCCAGTAGCGTTCGGCAGGCGCGTGCGCACCTTCTCAAGAAAGTCGCCATACCCGCATCCAACGTCTACATAGCTTGGGTCTGGTGAGATCGACTTGGCGATGGCTGTCACCCTCTCTACGTCGACCTTGCGATACGCAAAATACGAGCCAGCGAAAAATGGGAAGATGTAGCGGGCATGGTGGGCAGGCGGCCTGCGGGCAAGAAACTGCTGATAAGCTTTGTATGCTCCCTGCAATTCCTGAATCGCGAAAGGCACAAGCTTTTGTTTCCAAATTAAATCCCTATATTTCTAATGCATTGTGGAATCCGTCGCGATTGCTATATAACGGCGTTTGCAAGAACCCAAAACGCTTATTAAGTTCGGTTTTCACTTTGGTGGTATGGTTAGGAAATTTGATGACTGGTGGAGAACTGTTCCAGCTGACTTGAAGACAAAGGCTCGCAAGGGCGACGAAGCAAACAAACCGTTGCTCAACCAGATAAACTATGTCCTTTTGCATCTTCATCTGGCAGGCAAGCACGATGCCAAGCCAACTCATGAAGAGCTGAAGGATTGGCTACACAGCGGCCAAGTCGATGTTCTCCGCATGAACAAATAAAATAACAATTCTTCCTTTCTCTTTTCCTTTATTTTCTCCAGCTCGTTAGCGCAAGCGCGCTTGCCGGATGCGCGTATATGTGTATGTTATAACAGCGTTTTGCAGTACCCATAGGGTTTAAATAGTTTCGAACAATACTGACGTCTAAGTGAATTATAGATGCCAATTGCTATACTTCCAGACGTCGATGAGCAAAGATGCATTGGCTGTGCACTCTGTGTAGAGATTTGCACTGCCCTCGGCCCGGACGTTCTCAGGGTAAAACCAGTCGAAGGATGGAAGAGGGGTAAGGCGTTCGTCTTTTATCCAGAAAGATGTATCTCAGACGGTGCTTGTGTAGGCGTATGCCCGACACATGCTATCTTCTGGATGAGGCCGATGGAATACACGGCAGGACAGCCAGTCCCTCTACACAAGAACGGTGTGTTCAGCAAGGGCTGGGAAGAAGGTTAAGTCCCGGACGAAAGAAAAAGAACTTCTTTCCTTTTTTTCATTTTTATTTTCTTCAACTATATTACAATGACAAAAGTTCAGGCTAATTTTTCCGCAGATACGTCAGGATGTAAGCTAGGCCGCCTGCAAGCACTCCTATGCTCAGCAATCCTGTAAAGGCCGCGATTATGGGTACGAATTGCTCCATTATTGCAGTGTTTGGCTGTAGCGAATCGCTCCCGCCCAGGATAATGCCAAGTATTCCCGAGCCTGCAAGACCTGCGAATATCATGGCGATCGTGGTAACGGCTCCGCCGACGTTCATGCCTGCAAAGTGTATCCACGCAAGGACAGATCTGAAACCCCGGATCTGCCTTCCCATACTTACTTCAAGGTGGCTGTAAAAGACAGCTGTTACTGCTATGGCCACCACCAGTATCAGGTAAAAGATGTACCCGAGGAAGAACCATTTTGCCGGACCTTCAAATGATAGCGAAAGGAACTGGATGATGTTAACCCCCGAAGTTAGCATCTGCGCAGCGACGACGGCCAGTGTAAGCCCAGTGATTACCGCGCCCTGAACTATGGCAGCTATTATGAACCTGTTAGACCACGCGCTGCTCTTGGTGACATATCCAGAGGAGCGTGCATCTGCAGCCATAGTCATTGTCATGGTGTTATTGTTTACCATCTGTTCGCAAATCAGCCTTGCTGAACCTTGATGCAAACTTGTCCAAAAGGAATTTGAGAAAATCTTAACTGCAAGATCCGACTTATACTATGGCATTACAAAAAGAAAGATGCATGAAGCATCATGATCTTTAACTAACTTGACACCATATTTCATTGGCGTCACATTGGCACTGGTAACTCCTACCTCAATTATTGGATATTTTTTCGCCAAGACACAGCAGGTCCGTCGCGCAGTGATCGTAACTACTCCCTGTCTTGTAGCTTTCAGCTATCTGGTAATATTTGGAATCCCATGTTTTTGATGATGCTACAAAACAACCAGATTTGTTGTTGCTAATAGAAACCTACTACACGAAAAGCCTTATCTGCTATGCTTCGCATTATCTGTCTGATATGTGCGACTACATGTATTATGAGCACAAGCAAAGGGGCAAACTGAAGAACGTGGTACCTACAGAGGAACCCGAGCTGGAGAAGGTAGAGGAGCAGCCAATGACAGTCAAGGCCTGAGCCCCTTCCTCCTTTTTTGCGCCTTGGAATTGATGTCTGCAAGCCTCAAAGGCTCGATGCCAAGCTCTTTCACAATCGCGACTGCAGTCTCTAGGCTAACCCTGTGGCCGACGCTGACGTACAATCTTTTCTTCTTGCCAATGACGCAGCCAAGGACTTCGCCGCCAAGCTCTACAAAGCCGTCAGGCCGGGCAGTCCCGCACAGATGGCTTTTTGCAACTCCTATGGTGGGCTTGTCAAGCGTGACCCCGACATAGCACGCAAGCCCGCACTTTCTTGGGTGCAACTGCCCGTGGGCATCGACCATCAACAGGTCATAATCAACACTCTTTAGCTTCTTGAGCACATGAAAGATTGGCTCGGCCTCTCTCAGCATCAAGAGCCCCGAGACATAGGGGTGCGTTGCCACGGTTTCTGCATGGACTGATTCCAATAGTTGCAAATTTCTATCCATTACCACTGCAGAGCAATAAGCAGTGTCGCCGCTGTATGCAACGTCAACTCCGCAGATACGGTTTATTTCGCCAAAATCGTCTTTTGCAACTACCTTTTTGGCAACCTCTTTTTGCAGCTTTATGGCGTCAGCGTAAGTAGTAGTCAAAGCGCCGAGATATCATTGACGAGCCGGGCATTTAGCCTTGCAGCTTTTGCAGCCTGCTCCATAAAGTCGTCGGCTATAATCGTCACCTGCTCAAATTTCTTCACGAACTCTTTCAACGATTCGATGAACGTGGGATAGTCCTCCGGCCTGTGGCCATATCTTGTGGCAAGGTTGTGCGCTGCCGGGAAAATGTCCGATATCTCGGCCGGGATTATGCCAAGGAACGGGCTGTAGCTGCAGACCTGCGCATCAGGTAACCTTTTCACGATCTCTCTGTAGCTTCTGGTAGAATAGAAAGGGTGGACCTCGCCTTCAGGGCACAGAACCAGTTTTTTCTTTGACGACTGGAACCCTGCGGCAGCCCTCCTGAACCTCTTTGCCTCTGGCCTATGCTGGTCTATTGGATCGTAGAAAAAGATTGCCCTTTCCTTGAAGAGCGGCGTTCCGCTCTCTAGCATTTCGATGTCCTTGAAGAGCTGCACCGCCTCCATCAGCTTTGGGTGCGCCCGCGCCTTTTGCATGACATATTCCCACAGCCTGCCATCCATTATCGCCTGCTTGACTGCGTCCACCTCGGCCTTGAGCACGTGAAGGTTGTGCTTTGCAACCTCGATTACGCGCTCGTCCCCATTCATGCCGCGCAGCTCCTGCAGACTATGAGAGGAGCACACCGGGCACTGGCACGGCAGGTAGACAAGCTCGTCAAGTCTGACAGTCCCGTTTGGGGTCATGTACCTGCCGTCCTTGGCGTACAGCATGTAAGAGGCAGAGTCAAACATGTCGCAGCCTAGCGCGACTGCAAGCGGAATAGTGAGCGGGTGGCCGGCCCCAAAGAGGTGGACGGGCTTGGCAGGGATGACTTTTTTGGCGGCTACTATCATGCGTGCAAGCGTCGCAAATTCATAAGCTTCCATCAGTTCGACCGGGCTTCCAAGCGCCATCAACTTGAACCCCATCCTGCCAAGCTCCCTTGCAGAATGTTCTACCAGATCAGAGTGCTCTGCGCCCTGCACAGGGCCGACCCAGATCGCGTCCGTATTTCCAACAACATCAAGGGTTTCCTGTGAATTTTTCAGAGTGGTTGCGACATACTCTTTGGCCCTTTCGTAGTCAAGGCCGTAGCCTGTTGGCTTGTCAAGCGGGATCGGTATGTCGCTCCTGATGTCCTTTTCAAACTGCGCCATCGCTGCCGGCTCGACTTCGACGGAGCCGTATTCGAGCACCTGATAGCCGCCCGAATCAGTCATGACTGCGCCGTCGTAGCCGATGATGTCATGTATGCCCCGCCTGCGTGCCTCGTCGCCATAGTGCCTGAGCGTAATGTAGGCGTTCGTAATCACAATACCAAAGCCCATTTTCTTCAAAAACTGGGTGCTGACCGTCTGCCTTACCGGATGCACAACAGGGACAAAGGCCGGCGTCTCAACGACTCCGTGCGGAGTCTCGAGCCTCCCTACGCGGGCCGCCAGATCCGAGTACCGGACCTCGAACACAAACACAACACTACCTCTTTGTCGTCTCCCTCATGAACTCGTCGTAGATAGACCTGACCCTGTCTGCGGCCAGCCCAGAGCCTTCCTCGACACCGGACTGGGTCACCTTTATCTTGTCCATGACAATAATGGCGCCCACGTCCTCCCTTATCTTGACAAGGCCGGGGAAGACCCTTGACAGCCTTTCTGCGAGAGCCTTGAAGTCAAACGGCTTTTCCATCAGCCTTACTTCCTTGACAAACGCGCCGTTGATAATGACCTTTAGGATGCCGCGGCCTTCCACGTTGTCAAGCACGACATCGAGCTTTTCGTCAATTCCGGCAAGAGTGCCGTTGTAAACTTTTTGATCCGAAGTTTCTACGGAGACTTTTTTTCCAAGGAACTGGAGCGTCTCCTCTCCAAATTTGCGAGTAACAACTGCAGCCATTACTTGATTGGTATCTTTCTGGTAGTATATATACGAATTTTTGTATCAGAGCACGCGTGACAGGCGCTCAAGCGCAGCCTTCCATTGCGATCTTGTGCGCTCAACTAGAGCCAGCCTTGCAAGCTTGCTGTGCTGCACTGCCACTTGGCTTGTTGAAGCGCCCTTGCTGCAAAAGTATACTTCGACGTTCGTATCGTCTTTCCAAGTTATGCGCATCGAGTTGTTCGCGGTTGCCTTTCTGACGGTAAATTCGTCTTTGAGCCACTGCCTACGCAACTTTTCATCGTTCCAGTGCTTGCACAAAACGCTGATCTGGACTTCAAACGTCCTGCTTGCGCTCACCGAGTAGCCGTCCGGCCTCTAGTGCTTTTTGCGCAATCCCTGCTCTCGCTCGTATGTGACTGTTACCATCTGGCACCACCAGCCGGGCACGCCGCGCTTATCATATAAGTATTCGGCAATCTCTGCGGCTCATTTTCATCGCACCGGCCTTGTCGAGAATTTCAAACCACTGCTGCCAGTCCTTGCCCGTCTTTGTCTTGATTGCCGCGTCGCTCATGCGCGCCCTGCTCATGCTATTGCTTCTATCTGGTCTTCTTAAATACATATAATGTCGCAATTGTGCCGGCTACGCCAATTCCGGCCAGCGTAACCATCCCAGCAGGGTTAACATGCCAGTATGTGATCACTGGTTCAAAGTCATTTCTTTCAAAAGAGTACCAGGAAATGCTTGGAGCCTGATCATTCAGGTAGTAATAGGAATAAACATTGTAGTTGGCGAAATTGTTCGGTTCACTGCGATATTCTACCCATTCCCTCAAAGTTCCATCCCTGATCGCCTGATCCATCTCTGCTTTTTTCATCTCCATCCAGTCCTTGCCCTTGTACTTATAGTATTCCTCCCAGACAGCTTTCAAGTAGGATTTCGAATATGGCGGCATATCAAGACATGGCTTTTCGGGTCAGTCCTCGTCCTGTATACATTGTCCATAGACCGGCTGTGCTAAAGCTAGTACTGCACTACTCAGCAAGACAGGCAGGAACCACCTTTTTGACAACTACTATATTATTATCACCTGATCTTGTTATAAGGAAATACCCAAACAGGATGATGATCAGTATTCAAAGAACCTTTGCATGTCGCCGCGCTCTGACACCAATGCAAGCCAGTCTATTCCTGCAGGTTTTGGCTTTTTGCGCAAGGCGCGCATAATTTCATTTGCAGTCTGATCCGGAGTCTTGCCGGTAGTGTCAAACTCAACGACCTTGCGCCTGCCAAAGATTTTTAACGAGTCATAGAGCGACACACCTAGGATCTCGCTTGCCAAATTCTCTTTGATTTTCTCTGCTCTGTATCCCCTCTTCTCAAGCGTCTTTTCAAGCTCGTACGGTGATCGCCGCAACACAGCCACCATGCTGATGCCAGCGGCCGGCTTTAACACATAGGGAGCAAGGTGCCCTACAACTATCTGGTCATTTCTTGTCTTTAGCAAATTGGCTAGCAGCCCATCCAGCTTTTTGACATCGACTTCAAGGCCGCGCTCGGTCTTTTTTGCAATCGCGTTGTCGTCTATGGCTACCCTGTTGATATCAATTACTTCGGCACCTATTTTTCCCGCGATTATCTTGGCGCTTGTGTGCTTGCCGACGCCGGGGTTGCCCGTTATGACCAGCTTCAACCTGCTGAATGATATTCGCTATACACTATATTTATTCGTGGGCTTCTCAAGCAATATGGCATGCGCACCTGCGAGTTTTGCGGCAGGGTCAGGTTTTACTCGCTCAACTTCCTGTTTTCAAAAACAGTGTGCAACGAGTGCTACCTGAGGATGAAGGAGAAGGAAAAGCAAAAGGAAAAAAGATAGATAGCTAGCCCTGCGCGCTTCCGCACTTTGTGCAGAACTTTGCGTTTGCCTTCAGCTTGTTGCCGCAGCTGGTGCAGAATTTTGTCTCGGGCTCTAGCGTCTCTCTATCAAGCGGCGTCAGTTGCGGTGGCGTCATTGCTTCCGTGGGTGCAGCAGACTCGATCCCGCCGTACATTTCAGTCACGGCCCCACTTGGCCTAAACGAGTCGTCAATGTCCGGCGCAAGCTCTGACTCTTTCTTGGCACCCTTTTCTTCAACGTAGAGCAAGAGCCGCGGCCCGCGCTCGCCGCCAGGCAGGTTTACTTGTTCGCCAAGCCACAGCGCAAACTTTCTCAGAGTCATCTCGGGGGTGGAAAATGTGAGTGAGTGGGTCGACATGTATTCCTCTGTGGCGGCCCTGCCGTTGAACGCCTTTGCCATTGCCAATGAGTGGCTAAAAGTGGCTATTAATTATTGCGACCTGCCGCACTTGCTGCAGAACTTGGCCTGCGCCGGTATTAATGCATCGCAGACGATGCAGTTCTTGGTGTTGCTGCTGCCTGCTTTAGTTTTTGGCAATTCGATGTCGACAGGCTTGAACGCCGGCTCTTGTGGAGAAGGAAGGGTGTATTCGCCGCCCGCCGCAGCTGCCGGACCAACCGAGCCGCCTGTGCCCACAAAGCCGCCTATGCCAAAACCTGCCTGCGGGGCTGCTGACGGGTACGAGCTTGTGCCTGTCGGGCTCTTGATGGACGTGCCTTTCTCCATAGCAGTCTTCATTTCCAATATCACGCGCACGGCAAGAAAATTCAGCGCAGACATTGCAACAAGGTACTCGCCTATCTTTGAAAAGAACTCTTTGTCGCCCATCTTGCCCTGCTTGTAGAGCTGGTTTGCGTCGATAAATGACTCGTACAAGTTCTGGGTGTCGTTGACCAGCTGCTTTAGCTTCTCGGCTAGCCCTCCGAGAGTATCGACGCCAAAAGACATTAAAAAATAGAGAGCCTGCGGGCCTTAAAAATGGTGTGCCCGCTGCTAGTAGTAGTTGTTATTGCCGTAGCGTCTTCCGCCACCGCCTCGGTAGCCGCTTCCGCTGCCACCGTAGCCTCTGTGGCCTCCGCCGCGCCTGTAGCCGCCATAGCCATCACTGCCGTAGCGTCTTCCGCCACCGCGGTATCCCCTGTCTCCACCGCCACCATAGCCGCCGCGCCTGCGATATCCTCCACCACCGCCATACGACTGCGGCTGGCGCTGCGCCACCACTGGGACGACAATTCCCATTTCGTCATTGAGCTTGCGTATCGGCAGCTGAGTTTGCGCCAGGATGCGGTCAAAGTCGGCAATCCTGTCGTTTGAGACAAGAGATATTGCCTTGCCTTCAGCGCCGGCCCTCGCTGTCCTGCCGATCCTATGGAAGTACACGTTGGGGTCGTCTGGCACGTCGTAGTTGATGACGTGACCTACAGCCGGGACGTCGATTCCCCTTGCCGCAATGTCTGTCGCGACGAGGATGTCTTCGGTCCCCTTCCTGAACTTGTGCATCGCGTTATCGCGCTGCCTTTGCGACAGGTCGCCGTGGATGGTGACTGCGCTAAAGCCTTCGCGCCTGAGGTTGTACGCAATCCTGTCGGCGCGCTGCTTTGTCGCTGCAAACACTATGGTCTGCGCCTTGCTGTCCTTGTTCTGCCTGATAAAGTTGCACAGGTGCTTGAATTTCTCGCGCTCTTCAACCACGAGGTAAGACTGGTCGATGGTGTCAAGCGTGATCTCTTCTTCGTTGAGCCTCACGTGCTCGATTTCGTCGCGCTTCATGTACTCCTCTGCCAGCCTCAGGATCTCCGGGGGCATTGTCGCAGAGAACAAGCAAGTCTGCCTGTCTTCGTTCACGTAGAACAGGATGAATTTGATGTCGTCGATAAAGCCCATGTCCAACATCCTGTCTGCCTCGTCGAGCACCACGAACTTGACATCGTCAAGTATTATCGAGCCCTGCTTGATGTGGTCGATAAGCCTGCCGGGCGTCGCAACTACTATCTGTACGCCCTGCTTGAGCTTGTCAAGCTGCACGTTGATGCTCTGGCCGCCATAGATGGCGACTGTCCTTACTCCTGTGTACTTTGCGAACCGTTTGATCTCGGTCGTGACCTGCACCGCAAGTTCCCTTGTCGGGGCAAGTATCAATGCCTGCAGCGGACCGTCAGGCTTGATCTTTTGCAATATCGGCAGGCCAAAAGCCGCCGTCTTGCCGGTTCCTGTGTGCGCCTGTCCTACGACATCTTTACCTTCCAAAACAAGCGGTATAGCTGCCTCTTGTATAGGGAACGGCGCCTCAAATCCATTTTCGGAGAGTGCTCTTGTTAGTTGTGCACTCAATCCCAACTCTTCAAATGTTTTTGTCATTTTCCTTTTTTCACTTTTTTGTATTTTTCTTTTCTATCCACAAAAGCCACGGAAGAGATGAAAAGTTTTTTGTTTTCCTTTTGACAAATCTGCCGTGCCGAAACTTTTGTCTTGCTCCTAGATAGGCCGGACACAGATATAAGGTATGCGGTAGAGCAGCAATTCAAGTTTAAATTTCAAGCCATTCTAACGAGCATGGTAGTACTATTACACATGCCAGACCCCAACGCCAAGCGCCTGCTGTGGTACCTTTTTGCAGGTTCGAGGGGCGGCGAGAATAGGATCAGGATAATCGATCTTCTCAAGGAGCGGCCCCACAACATGAACCAGCTGGCCGAGGAGATGGGGATCGACTACAAGGCCGTGCAGCACCATATCGGCGTTCTTGAGAAGAACAACATGGTCACCAAGACCGGTGAAAAGTACGGAGTGCTCTACTTCATCTCCAACTACCTTGAAGTCAACATCGAGGCGTTCAACGAGGTCAGGGCGGCGATAGAGAAGAAGCGGAGCAGTAGCAGTAGAGATCTGGAAAAAAGTAAATAAGCCAATTTCTTTCCCTGTTCTTCAATGGCTCTGCTAATGGACATCAGCTCCATAATCAGCATGGCAAACGTGGCGATACTTGTCGCGCTGCTGGCCGTGTATGCCAACATCTACAGCAAGACCAGAGCCACGTTCACAGTTGGCCTCGTGGTGTTTGCAAGCATGCTGATGCTCCACAACGGGATAGCGGTTTATGGCTATTTTGCAATGGCGCCGCTCTACTCTGATGATCTGCTGCCCTACTTTGTCGGCATACATATCGCCGAGCTCGCAGGGCTCGTAGCACTTTTGAAGGTCACGGTGTGGCCCGAGGGCGTGAAAACCACGCCGAAGGCCAGCTGAGAGCCCTGAGCCAATTTGGTGCAAATTTGGAAAAAAGTATTAAAGCAAAAATCGGGAGCTGCCTGTTGAATTGGTGTGGTAGAGACCAGCGTTCTGGTGTTTGCGCTTGCAGGAGCGGGATCGTTCTTCTCACCGTGCATCCTGCCGATAATCCCTGCATTTGTATCCTACCTGTCGGGCACGACACTGAGCGAGATACAGGGTCAGAACCAGAATGCCGGCGGTACCTCGGTCACCGTCAAAAAGTCCACGCGGCTCAACATCTTTTTGAACACTGTCTACTTTGTGCTTGGCTTTTCGCTAGTCTTTGCTGTGATGGGCGTGATATTGAACAGCTTCCTTGCCAACATCGGTACCGGCTTTCAGGCGACGCTCCAGACGATAGGTGGCGGTGTGATAATCGCGTTTGGTGCATACCTTGTCCTATCGACAAAGATACGCACGCTCAACTTTGAAAGGAGGATGACGGCGGCCAACCTCCCGCGCTTCAAGACAACCTACCTGACATCGTTCGTGTTTGGAGCCGCATTTGCCTCCGGATGGACGCCGTGCGTCGGCCCGATACTTGGCACCACGCTTACGCTTGCGGCCACCTCTCCCGGAGCAGCATACAATTCGCTTCTTGCATACTCGCTTGGCCTAGGAGTGCCATTTTTGATAACTGGAGCGTTCTTCTCACAATCCACCAAGATAATCAAAAAGATGGTCAAGTACCTTAAATATTTCAACCCAATAATGGGCGCAATCCTGATCGTACTGGGCGTACTCGTGATCACAAACCAGCTTAGCATAATCGGCAACTTTCCACTTGCTAGCGAGATAATCAATCTGGAGAGGGGTCTTGGTTGAACACGGACAACCTTAGCGCGCTTGCAGTAGGAGTCGGCGTGGTCGCGCTCATAGCCGGCTTTGGAGTCTACTTTAACAACCCTGATCTCAACAAGGCCGCGTCGGGCCAGCAGAAGAATTTCGTGCCTGCAGCCATTATTGAAAACGGCACTGTTACAGAAGTGCAGATAGACAAATCACAATTCAAACTAGCGCCAGAGCTTGCGCAAATCTCTGGCTACATCAACACCGACCTGGTAACGCTTGCCGATCTAAGAGGCAAGGTCGTGCTGATCGACTTTTGGACCTACAGCTGCATTAACTGCATCAGGACTATTCCCTACCTTAACGCATGGTACGAAAAATATGCGGACGACGGCTTGGTGATAGTAGGCGTGCACACGCCCGAGTTCGAGTTTGAAAAAGACTATGACAACGTCAAGGCGGCCGTTGAAAAATTTGGGATCAAGTATCCGGTGGCTCAGGACAACGACAAGGGGACGTGGAAGGCATACGAAAACCGGTACTGGCCGCGAAAGTACCTGGTTGACAACGAAGGCTACATCCGGTACGACCACATTGGGGAAGGCAGCTATGCCGAAACCGAAAAAGTGATCCAGTCGCTGCTGTTAGAGCGCGCCGCGTACATGGGCATAACCAACACTACTACTCCACTCGACCAGTCGATAAGCAACCCAAAAAACGCGCAGAGCGTCAACTTTGGCCGGATAGACACTCCAGAGCTTTATTTTGGATACCAGTTTGCAAGGGCGCCGCTTGGAAACCCGGAAGGCTTCAGGCCGGACCAGACGGTAAAGTACACGATCCCGGAAGACACGACGACGATCCTTCCAAATAGGATCTACCTTGACGGGGGGTGGAAGAATAACGCAGACCACATGGAGCTCCAGAGCGAAACTGGCCGGGTCGTCCTTTCGTACTCTGCAAAAGCGGTCAACATCGTCGCAGGCGGCAGCAGCGGCAGCGTTCTCTACATTTCAGAGGACGGCTCAAGCCTGACTGGCAGCAGCTCGCGCGGGGCAGACGTTTCAGAAGACGGTACAATTGCCATAGACGGGCAAAAGCTCTACAACCTTGCAATGCACGAGAATTACGGCAAGCACCAGCTAGTGATCAATGTCAAAGGCAAGGGATTTGAGATATACACCTTCACTTTTGGTTAAAGCTTGTCGGGCTCCTGTCATTTTTTGCAAAATTTCTAATTTTCCACATACTGGCATATGATACCGTTAATACCCGTCTTGTGGCAATAAGTGGCAAAATTTAGCGCGTTCCTTAAGTTGAAAGGTCATGCGGAAATAGGCAAAGGGGAGAGCAATGGAAAGCTTTCCCGAGCATCCCGTTCTCCCTTGGCGGCACCGTTCTTCTCTTACGTTGCCGGTGCCGCTACTCTCCCCTTTGATCCATTAATGCGATCCTGCCAACCCGAGCTGACCAACTGCTAAATTTTTCTAGTAAAAGAGACTACAATGCCCTTTATCATCTGCCGACCATCTGCCTGCAGCAGTGTAATAAAAAAATCGCCAGACTAAACCAGCTGTCCGCCGGCCGTTGCAGATCATATCTCTCGTGTACGCACGCCAACCCGCCTGCAACGGCTGCTACTACTCTTTCTTTTGAAATCCAAAATAGCAGGAGTAGCAGTATTCCTTGCCATAGATCACTCCCTGCGTGCCGCATTTTATGCAGGCCTTTTCGTGATCTATGGTGGAATCCAGCGACTTGGCCTTTTGCAGGCACTTACCACAGATGGGCGCTTCGAGGTTGTAGCTTGACAAAAAGCCGCTGCCGCACTGGGTGCATTTCAGGCTGTACATCTTGCCTTTCGGCTTCCAGCGTCTGAACAGTCCCACGGCTGACTATGAACGAAACTGAATAATCAATGTATCGACGACACGACGATACGCTGATATACTTAGCAGCACCGCATCAGTGCAATATATGTCTGACACGAGCCAGCTTCTTGTGCGCAGGATAAAGGACGGCACGGTGATTGATCACATCGAAGCAGGCAAGGCGCTCCTTGTGCTACGGGCCCTGAGCATAACAGGCAAGGAGGGCAACGTGATCACCGTCGCGCTGAATGTGCCCAGCAGCAAGCACGGCAAGAAGGACATCATCAAGGTGGAGAACAGGTTTCTGGAGACGAGCGAAACCAACAAGCTTGCACTCATTGCACCGCGCGCAACGATCAACATTATCCGCGACTACAAGCTCATAGAGAAGCGCAAGATCCAGCTGCCAGATTCTATCGTCGGGATATTCAAGTGCCCCAACCTGAAATGCATAACAAACAGCGGCGAGGAGATCAGGTCCACCATTGACGTCATTGACAAGGAAAAAGTAGTGCTCAAGTGCCGCTACTGCGCAAGGACGTTATCAATCGACGAGCTAGTGTTCTAGGCGCGAAGCTTTATCCTTCTTCTTGGCCGCTTTTGCTGCCACTCGACGTTGCTTTTTGGTAACTGATCCATAGCAAAATGGAACAGGATGAGCGGAGCAAACACTCCGACGGTGATCACCGCGAGCGTATAGCTGCCAAGGTAGAGCATGTAAAGCGTTATTCCTGCGCCGGTCATTATCTCGATCCAAGTGCACGTGCAAAGCTGCAGGGCAATATGCTTTAAGTTCACACTCTAATTTCGCACTTCAGCTATTTCTGCCCATTGGCGACCAGAGCGGAATATGAAAAATTGGTGGTTCAGGGCAAGTCGTTTGATATTATGATGCCATATGATGATAAACAGCTAATAATTCGGGATTTTGCTGGCATCTGATCAAGTTTTTATAGTTAGCATTGTCATCATCACAATAGCAGCCTCGCCGGAGGTGAGAGAATAATGGACCTTGCAAACATGACGATTATGGGCGTAATCGTTGGATTGGTGGTTCTAGTCTCCATTGTGCTGATGGCAATAGTCGGCGGGTCTCACGTGTTTGATTGACCGCCGGGCACCCTGGCGAACTTTTTAGACAGCTTGTAGCCAAAGCCCATCGCGATAAAAAGCGTTATCAGCCCCGCAGTGAGCGTTATGAAAAAGTCGGTCCTGATTACATAATGCATGATAAGCGTCACCGTCACTGCAGGAATAGCTATTATCACGGCCAAAAGCGTGCTTATCGCATAAACTCTGCCTACCGTGACCTTTTTCCGGTTCTCGTCTGTAGCCACAAAAAAGGAGAGGACCGGAATTAATTTAAGCCTTGTTATAGGCAGTTCTATCAAATCTTCGGCTGACGGGGTATATTAGGAACTATCAGCATAGAAATATGACTGGAAGTACAGAAAACTATAACATGCTGCCTCTCTCAGTTAACAAAGAGAAAGCATGCATTATTGGATGAAGTTTGTTCTGCATGGCAAGATATGATCAAAGTCAAGAAGCCTTATAGTGGGAACCGCAAGATGCATCCAGAAGTATATTCAAAGTATGCATCTCATGCTTCAATAGCAGAACCAAACGACCCAGTATATCTTGATACTCAGAGAATGTTCAAAGTCATAAAAACGGATAACAAAATGCCATACTTTGTTGCTATTACTGTCAAGCCAAGGTTGCGAATATGGTGCCCAATAAAAACAAAACAATATATCGAAGGCAATATTCATGACTCCAAGCTATTGAAAAGAGATGGTCACTATGAATTGTACTTGACCATTTCAAAAGAAGTTTCATTTGATAATGCTCATCCCTCTTCGATACTTGCTGTGGACATGGGTGAAAGGAATATTGCGACTGCTGTGCTGTTTGCAAACTCCTTTACTTCTAACCAAAGTAAGCCTATATTCATGGGCAGAAACGTAAGAGGATTGAGGCGCAAATACGCGTACTTGCGCAAAAAGCTAGGTAAAAAGAAGCTCCTGAGAATGGTACGCAAGGTCAGCAATAGAGAGCAAAGAAAGGTAAACGACATTCTTCACAAAATCAGTCGCCAGATAGATGACGTGGCAAAGGAGAACAATGCTGTCATACTACTGGGCGACCTATCTGGAATCAGAAATAGAACAAGAAGCAGACGATTCAACAGGATCATTGCAAGCATGCCATTCTATCGGCTGACAAAGTATATCGCGTATAAGGCAAACTGGGAAGGAACACCAGTGCTGACGACGAGGGAATGGTATAGCAGCAAGCTCTGCCACAGGTGCGGAAGTGACAACACTTTGCGACCACACCAAGGGCTGTTCGTGTGCCATGCATGCGGCTACCAGTGCAACGTCGACTATAACGGAGCTTTTAACCTAGCAAAGAGGTTAGGGAAGTTATCTTCTCTGACAGCACTGTCGGGTTCCAGTGCGAAAATCGAACGACTTTTTGTGATTCGATAAGTCCAGTCACTCATCAACCGGACTTGGCAGAACCTAGGCCCATCTGGTGCTTGTAGTAGCTTGCCAGCTTTGAATGCCTGATGCGCTCTGCAGTATTATTCGCATTTTGCATCTTGTGCAAATGAGTCCTGTACTGGTAGAGGTCGCACATGCATACTCCTGTCACGGGCTTGTACTTTACCCTAGAGATTTCGTGCTTTTTGTGATCTGCGTACAGTATCGGCAGCTTTGTCAGGCCGATGCTTGCAGCAATGCCTGCTATTGTGGCATAGAGGGCATGGGCCGGCTGAAGCAAAAGCAGCGGAAGGACAATGGATGCGACTACGCCCGCGGAAGTAGCGGCCATCGATATCCGCGACCACCTGTCATACGGAGCGACCTCGCGCTCGAATTGATCGATTAACATCTCTAGTTTCTCGTCTAACTTGCCTTCTTCAAGAGACGTCGCCGTTATTTGCATCTGCTATAGAATGGCTCTCGCTTGCTAATTAAGTTTATTGGAATAGCCAAATCTATATTCATTTTATTGATAGTAGGGATATAACAAACTATTATTATATAATCGGCAAAATTTTCATCTGTAAAATTATGATGTCAAAATAGCAACTATGGCAAAATATGCCCAGAATTTTTGATTTTCATTACTTAACTTGCGAAAATTTATTCAAATTGTCCTATGACCTAATTTCTTAGATTTATGATAATATACATTGCGTGTTTTACTGCGTTATAATTAATATTGCTTGCAATTCAAGAAAATATTGATGAGCAGAACCGCGCTCAAGTTTGAAAGCCAGAGGATTGACAAGCTGCCACCTGACATTCTCATAAAGGGAACATGGGTGAGCACTGCAATGGCGCTCATCCTTACCCTGCCTTCGCTTGGCCTCTTCATCGGCTTGTACGAGATGGGGATCAACATCGGCATCAGCGCGGGAATCGGCTTTGGCCTGCACTTTGCACTGCTCGCATTCTCCAGAAGGATCTCCAAGGCGATATCCTCGCTCTTTGAAGATTAAGATTAGTAGTAGAAGGGTAATGATTTTTATAAAGTATCAAGAGAACTGAGTGCTGCTTGAATACCAACAAGGTTAGCATGCCAAACAAGATTTTCGGCACCGTCCTTGCCCACAGCCTTCGGGGCAAGATGCTTTCCAAGACCGAGCTCCAGACTCTGGCAGAATCCAGAGACATTGACGAGCTTGTTACCAGAATGAAAAATACCGTTTACCTTGACGCGCTTGCCAAGCTTACCAAGCCGTATACTGCGGAAAAAGTCGAATCGGCTCTGCGTGAGCACCTTGTGAACCAGCACGCAAAAATAGTCAACATTGCAAACGGCTCTGCGATCCTCAGCGCTTATTTCGTAAAATACATCACTTGGAACCTGAAGATAATCCTAAAGGGCAAGGCGATGGGCAGGACGTACGAGGAGCTGCTGCCAAAGGTCAACCTGAGGGCAGAGGAGCTGGTAGGCCGCAGGGACTTGGTGGTCAAGGCGCTTGTCGCTAAGGATTTTGATGAGGCAGTCAACTCGCTTGCAGGAAGCGAATTTGGAGAAGACGCGCGAAAAGCCGCACAGGCCTACAAGGAAAAGGGCGACGTCAGGGTCTTTGACACTTTTCTAGACCACGCATTCTACAAGTCGCTTGATAGGGCTGTTGTCTTTGAGTCAAAGCTGCAGGACACGAACAAGGTCGCCGGCGTTGACGTCGATTCATACAATGTTCTTGCTGTTCTCCGCGGCAAGTTCTGGGGCCTGAGCGCAAACGAAGTGAACGACCTGATAGTCACTACGGGCAAGGTTTCAAGAGACGTGCTCCAGAGGATGATAAACACCGAAAAGATCCAAGAAGCAATAGGCGAGCTTGCAGGCACTGCGTACAAGGAGCTTATCCCAAGAAGCGCCGCAAACGACATTGACGCCATCATGCAGCTAGAGGTCGCATTTGAAAAAGAGTCACTCAAGCGCATAATGAACTCGTTCCGCACCGTCTTTACGGTCGCAAATCTGCTTGCGTCTATCAAGCTGATGGCTTTTGAAATAAGGAACCTTGCGGCTATTGCTGCAGGCGTCGAGCAAAAGATACCTTCAGACAAGATACTGGCAAGCCTTGTGCGCGTAGAGTAAGTGCATGTATTTGTCTAGAAATAGCGGCTAGCGGCTAGGCTGAGACCTTTTTCTTGCCGTCGTCGTACTTCCAGACCAGATTTGTGTAGAGCATCTGGGGCACCAGCTTCTTGAACTGGACGCCATCGGACTTGTACCACTTGGGGAACCATTCGTACAGGTGCAACCTGATTGTTTGGATGTAGACGATCAGGCCCTCTATCATCATGATGCCAATGTTGCCGCCGATTAGTATGGCAAGCCCTCCTCCGTGCTCGTACGAGTTGATGACCGTTACCAGAAGCGCCGTGTGGACAAGGAGCATAATGCCAAGCCGGGAGTAGCTGATAGTGTTGGCGAGCATTTCGATTGTCCTTACCATGACCGTTTCTACCACGATGCCCACAAGCCCTCCGCCTTCTGGCTCTTTGCCGTGTGCCAGCGCGTGCTTTTGCTCCTTCATGCCGCCCAGTATAGTTATGACAATGCAGGCAATGATGACAGGAGGCATCGCCTTTGCCACCAAGCCCACTGAGACCCAGCTTCCAAATACGAACGTCAGCCATGGCACCGGCGTCTCGTAGTAGTTGTCGCTCAGGAACATTCCAATAATGTCGTACTGGGAGCCAATGGCTGCCAGTATCAGCGAGACCACTGCCAAGTACTGTATGATCGCTGGTACATCGTGGGTGTAGACCATAATCTTGTTGCCCTGCTTCAGGTTGGCCCTCAGCCTGAGGAAGAACGCCATCAGCAGGTGGATAATGCCTACTGCTATGGACACCTCTAGTATCTTGACTACCTCTTCGAATGTCAGCTCTGACACGCTCAGCAGGCCTACAACTGGCAGCGCGTGGGCCAGAGGCTCTAGGAATGAGATATGATCAAAGTGGAACCCAAACATCTCTCCCGTGCCAAGGCCGCCGACTGTAGCTGCCAGGCCGCTTGCGGCAATGAGTGTTCCCCACACCTTGAGCCTGCCGTTGCCCCTGTAGCGGAACAGCATACCCAGGCCAAAGAGCAAGAGGCCGTGGCCAAAGTCTGCAAACATCAGCCCGTAGAATATCGGCCAGACAAATGCAATTATCGGCGTCGGGTCGACTTCGCCGTACCTCGGCAGACCTTGAGTCTCAGTAATGACCTGGAAGTTGTGCATGTATTTCTTGTTGGTCAGGAGCGACGGTAGAGGTTCTGAGCTGTGTTCGCCCTCGTGGCTGTTTACTGTCAGGTTGGCATCTTCGATTATCGAAACATAATCAGAGGTGAGCTTTTTGAATCTGTCCTCCATCTCTTGGGGGATATAGCCTTCAATGACTGCAAAGTTCTTGGTGCCGCCCGGCTTCCTTGTAATTTCCAAGACGTCCTTGGCGACTCTCGCAGCCTCCTGCAGAGACAGCAACTGCGTCAGGATCGACTGCTTGACCTTTTCGACCTCCTTGTCCATCTGCTCTGCCTTGGCTTCAAGCTCCTTGACCTTTGCCTTTGCAATCGCGTACGCTTCGCTCGGGTTCTGGGGCATGTCTGCCGGGATCTGCAGCGGGTTGACGCCAAAGCTCCTGAGCACCTTAAGCACCCGCTCCGAGTCCTCTGCAGAGCCAATGATGACAAGCGACGTCTTGTTCTCGTTCAGCTTGGTGGAAAAGATGGCAAGGTCGTCAAGGCTTTTTCTGATCTCTGCCTCGTCCTTGGCGTCAATGACAAAAAGGTTGGCAAAAAAGTTGACAAGCTTGCCAAACGCGGCAAGGTTCAGGCTCAGGTTTGCGGCATTTGACACTAGAGCCTCTAGGTTGCTGTACTCTTCGAGCTCCCTCTGCACCCTGTTGCGCTCTTCGAGCACCTTTCTTGGACCTTCCAGCAACTTGGCGCTCTTTTCTTCAAGGTCGGCGATGAAGCCCTGTATGTTTTCGGCGGCATAATCGTGCTTGCCCTTTGGAGCGCCCTTGAACATGGTCGCAAGCACGCCTGTCTCCGGCGGTATGCCGAGTGCCTTGACCACTTCGTCAATGTCTTGGTACAGCCTTTGCGCCTTTGTCAAAAGGTCGTCGTAATACGGGTTAATGTGTTCAGAAGCAGTATTCTGGATCGGGTGGAACCACTCCAGCGCAGCCAGCCTGCTCACGGCCTCCTGTGTCTCCATCCTTGGCAGGACGATGGTGGCCTTCATAAGTTTGGCTAGCCCCATAATCAGTGGTTGTGTGAACCCTATCTCTTTAAAATCCTTTCTTCAGATGTAATGTGATTTTTTGAAGCAAAAGGAAAAAGTGGTTGTTGCCAAAAAAGTGGCAGAGAAGATCTTTCTTGGTTACTGGCCCAAGATGATGAACATCATGACTATGCCATAGATGGCGATTGACTCGACCATACCTACGATAATAAAGACGCTTGACTGCATCTTGGGGTTTTCGCTGATTGCTGCCAGACCTGCAGCACCCACAAAGCCAAGGCCAAAGCCTGCTCCAAGCGCTGCCAGACCGAACGCCATGCCTGCTGCAATAAACTTGAATGAATCAGGTGTAGCCGCCGCGCCTTCGCCGCCTTCCTGCGCAAACGCGGCTTCTGTTGTCATAAAGCCTGCAAATGCAACTGCTGCGAGAACCGTTAAAAGACTTGCTACCTTTCGTTGCATATATCTATCAAAGTTCCGACATTCTAAGCCCTATTTAATAGTAACTACACGGAGGGAAGTGATAAATAATACAAAAAAGGAAAATGAGTTAGGCCTTTGACATCGCCTTGCGCTTGCTGGCGGCGATGCTCTCCTTGATCTCTTGGGCCATTGAATCGCGCTCGGCCTTGAGCTGGGCCTTGGCCTTTACAAAATAGTCCGAAATCGCGTCTGATGTCATGTAGCTGATCCTGTAGCCTCCGCTTCTGCCACCTTCTTCTTATCAAGCACTACTTTAACCTTCTTGAGCCTGACGAATTCTTCGCGCTCGCGCTCTTCAAGCGTGGCCTTGATGAATGCCATGGCGTCCTGGTACTGCGGGATAATGACGTATTCCAGCGCGTTGATCAGCTTTTGCGTGCGCTCAAGCTCTTTTGCAAGGCTGAATATCGCGTTTTCATATTCCGCCGCCTTGCAGATGCCTGGCAGCATGTTCTTGATTAGTTTGGCCGCCTTGTCTACGGACGCGTTGGTCTCGACAAAGCCATAGGAAAGCGCTTGGCCGCCTTCTTTTGTTTTGACTTGGAGCGTCGGTATCTTGACGTCGACGATGCGCCTTACGTTCACATCGACTTCCATGACAGAAGGCGTCGAGTCGGATATCGATTCAAGGGTGGAGGTGCCAAGGCTCATGTACGCCTGGTACACGGAGGAATAGATCTCCCCAAGCGGCGTCCAGATGTCTTCTCTGGCCTTGTTTGCCTCGTCGATCATTTCGTCTATCTTTTTGAGCAACACTTCGCGCTTGTCGTCGAGGATCTTGTGCACCATCTTGGCAACCTGCATCGAGCGCCTTATCTTGATAAGCTCGATCTTTGTTGCTGTGACCCTTCTTCCAAACGACATTGCTTTTTCCCTACTTGTTGCTGCCCTTGTAGTATTGCTTCACGTGCTTTTCCTTGATCTTGGTCAGCTCGCCTTCTGGAAGGCTTGACAGCACGTCCCACGCCCTGCCGAGCGTCTCATCAAGCGCCCTGTTCTCATCTGGCGCCTGCTTTAGGAAGTGCTGCTCGAACATGTCGCCAGCGTCAAGGTATTTCAGGTCGACGCCTGTAAGCCCTGCCCTGCCGACGATTTCTGCAAGCGCCCTGACTTCCTGTGCCCTTGAATAAGCGTCGTAGAGCTGGTTGCCGACTTCCATGTGGTCTGATCTGGTCTTACCTTCGCCCACTCCGTCCTTCATGAGCCTTGACAGCGACATGAGCACATTGACCGGCGGGTAGATGCCCTTTCTGAACAGGTCGCGCCCAAGCACGATCTGGCCTTCGGTGATGTAGCCTGTCAGGTCTGGAATTGGATGAGTGATGTCGTCTGCCGGCATCGAAAGAATTGGCACCTGGGTCACGCTGCCGTTCTTGCCCTTTATCCTGCCTGCGCGCTCGTAGTTGTTTGCAAGGTCGGTGTAGAGGTAACCCGGATAGCCCTTTCTGCCCGGCACTTCTTCCCTCGCCGCGCTGATTTCACGGAGCGCTTCGGCATAGTTAGTCATATCGGTCAGTATAGCAAGCACATGCATTCCAAGGTCAAACGCCAAGTATTCTGCTACTGTCAGAGCCACTCTGGGTGTGATGATCCTCTCGATCGCCGGATCGTCTGCAAGGTTGAGGAACAGCACCGAGCGCCTCAGCGCACCAGACTCTTCAAGGCTGCGCTTGAAATACTGTGCTTCAGAGTACTGCACGCCAATTGCTGCAAACACCACCGCAAAGTCTTCCTTTGTCCCGACTACCGTCGCCTGTCTGGCTATCTGCGCCGCCAAGATGTTGTGTGGCATGCCAGAGCCGGAAAAGATCGGCAGCTTTTGTCCCCTTACAAGGGTCAGCATGCCGTCGATTACTGATACGCCTGTCTGGATGAACGATGTCGGGTATTCGCGCCTTTCCGGGTTCATGGGCTCGCCGTTGACATCGAGGAACTTGTCAGCGATCGGGTCTGGCAGGCCGTCGTTTGGCCTTCCAAGCCCATCAAACACTCTGCCCAAGAGCTCCTGCGAAACTGGCATCTCCATCGTCTTGCCCAAGAACTTGGCCTTTGTTCCAGTGATTGTAAGGCCGGTGGTGCCTTCAAACACCTGCACAATGGCCTTGCCAAAGCCTACTTCGAGGACCTTGCCGAGCCTGCGCTCGCCGTCTGCTGTCTCGATCTCGACCAGCTCGTCAAACGATGCCTTTGTGATGCCGTCGATTACCATCAGCGGGCCCTTGATCTCGGCGACCTTTGTGTATTCTACTCCAGCCGCTGTTTCAGGCAACTACCTTCGCCTCCTCTGCTGCCACTGCTGCCGCGCCACCTACAGCCTTTCTGAACTGGTCGTCTATCTGCTTGTCCAAGTCGTCCAGCTTGCTCAACTGCTCTTCTGGTATCTCGAACTTGGCCTTCAGGAGAGCCGGGATTATCGGCATCGCCCTAATGTCTGCAAGCGGGGTGCCTGCCTTGAGCGCCTTTTGCGCTTCCCTATAGAACTTGACCATCAACTTTACAAGCTTGACCTGCTTTTGCGGGCTGCAGTATGTGTCCACCTTGTCAAAAGAGTTCTGCTGCAGAATGCCTATCTTGACCATCCTTGCCACTTCGAGCACCAGCTTTTCCTCGTCTGGCAGCGCCTCAGGGCCGAGCAGCCTGACGATCTCTTTCAGCGTATCCTCTCTTTGCAAAACGTGATACGATTCAGCCCTCAGGTCGTACCATTCGCCAGTGACGTTCTCCTTCCACCACTTGCTCACGTCTTCGAGGTATCCAGAATATGACTGCATCCAGTTGATGGACGGGTAGTGTCTTGAATATGCAAGCCTGGTGTCAAGCGCCCAGAAGGTCTTGATGAACCTGATAGTGTGTGTTGTGACTGGCTCGGTAAAGTCAGCGCCTGACGGCGACACTGCGCCTACCAGCGTGACAGAACCGGCCCTGTTTGGCGAGCCAAGTGCCTTTACCCTGCCTGCGCGCTCGTAAAACTCCGCAAGCCTTGACGCAAGGTATGACGGGTAGCCCTCTTCTGCCGGCATCTCTTCAAGACGGCCAGACATTTCGCGCAGCGCCTCTGCCCACCTGCTGGTCGAGTCGGCTACGAGCACTACGTCATAGCCCATGTCGCGGTAGTATTCTGCCATGGTGACGCCTGTGTAGATGGACGCTTCTCTTGCAGCTACTGGCATGTTGCTCGTGTTAGCCACAAGCACAGTTCTTTCCATCAGCGGCCTGCCAGAGCGCGGGTCGATAAGGTGTGGGAACTCGACAAGCACCTCGGTCATCTCGTTGCCGCGTTCGCCGCAGCCAATGTATACTACCACTTTGCTGTCTGCCCACTTGGCAATCTGGTGCAGCGTGACCGTCTTGCCTGTGCCAAAGCCTCCGGGGATCGCTCCTGTTCCTCCCTTTGCAATCGGGAAGTAGGTGTCGATCACGCGCTGGCCGGTTACAAGTGGGACTGTCGGGTCGTAGCGCTCAGCGTAGGGCCTCGGCTTGCGCACGGGCCACTTGTGATACATCTTTAATGACACTTTTTCGCCGCCCTTTTCTGTAGTGGCAATCACATGCTCGATGTCATAGTCGCCCTCGCCTGCAATGTCTACCAGCTTGCCGCTTGGAGAGTTTGGCGGGACAAGGATGCTGTGCGTCAGCAGCGGGGTCTCTTCCACCGTGCCAAGGATCGATCCGGGGCCAACTTGGTCGCCCTTTTTAGCGACCGGCTTGAACTTGTACTTCTTTTTCATGTCCACCGGGGTCGTGACCACGCCCCTTCCAATGAAGGCGCCGGACTTTGCAGCGATCTCATCCAGCGGGCGCTGGATCCCGTCGTAGATCCTGCCAATGATTCCGGGACCCAGAAGGACCGATAACGGCTGGCCGGTGCCAACCACAGGTTCGCCTGGCTTTAACCCAGACGTCGACTCGTATACCTGAATAAATGCAACGTCGCCAGTCAGCCTGATGACTTCGCCGATGAGCTTTGATTCGCCCACCTCAACCGTTTCATACATCTTTGCTGCAGACATGCCGTCTGCCTTGACTGCCGGGCCACTAACCCAGACGATTCTCCCTTTTGCTACTGCTACCATTTTACGCCTCTTCTCCTCCTCTCAGCATCTGGGCTATGTTTTTCCTTATTAAAGGTTTGAGTCTTTCAATTCGAGAATCAAGAGTGTTGTCAAATGTCATGGTGCCGTCGGCGGACTTGACCCTGATGCCTCCCAGCACGTCGATGTGCTGTTCGGACACCCTCGCCTGCACCTTCGAGTTCTTTTGCTGCAGGTCGGCCACTATCTTTCTGACCAGCTCGGCGTCGTTTTTGTTGCATTCAATTACTACCCCACCAGAGCCTACTGACGAGACGCTCTCTTCAATTATGTTGCTCATGAGGGCCCTGTAGCTGTCCTTGCCGCCAGAGGCCGCAAGCTTTTTCCTTGCCTCTTCAAACGCGTTGTTGACGGCGTTTTCAATTGTGACGAGTTCTTGGTTGCGGGCGGCAAGCCTTGCCGACCCAATTATCTGGCGCTTCAGGTTCTCGGCTTGTTTTTTTGCCGACCCAATTATCCTAGTGCGCTCAGCCTCCAGCTTGCCACGGGAAGCTTCAAGGTTGTTTAGCGATTCTTGGTAAGCAGAGTCTATTTTTGAAACCAGTTCCGCTTCTTTCTGCGATAAAACCTTGCTGATCGTGCGCTCTAAAGCAGAATTTGAGCTCATATTTGATCGAATTCGTCCTTCTCACCCGATTTTAACCTTTTGACGCGGTCTCTCTAAGTTGTTGCACTGGTCCTGCCAAGTAGTAGTAGCTTGCTGTCCACGCTTTTTGCAAGTGCCCTTATGCGCCTCAGGTGCCCGCCCTCCCAGTAGACCTTATTACAGACAGTGCACTGGTAAAACTCCCTGTGCATCTTGGCCACCTTATCTGGCAGGCCATTTTTCACCTGCTCTGGCTTTTTCTCCTCCAGCAGCCCGTTGCACACCGAGCACCGGGAGCCTATGCCGTCCAGATCCACCGAAGTAATGCCATTCTTTGAAAGGATGTGCACCAGATCTTCTAGATCGCTTGCGCCGCTGACAAGCACGCCCCGCGCTCCTGCCTTGACCACCCGCTTGAACAGCTCCTTGTCTGCAGTCAGGATTACTCTGCCCTGCTCGATGCCCATCTTCAGGATTTCGTCGTCGTGCGCGTGCGCAATATAGAGCGTGTCAAAGCCGAAAATGCGAAGCTTGCGGGCGACGCTTCCAAGCATCGCGTCTGCAAGAAAGCTAGGCGCCTTCAGCGCCACCGGACGATTCGCCTCTGCACACTTCGCAGATGAACGTGCCCTCGTCGTACTGCAAGAGGTCCGACCACTCGCCGCACTCATCGCAGTATCCTGATACGTTGCCAGCATGCCGGGTGATGCCAAGCTCGCCCCTGATTATTGCTGCTTTCTCGGAGACTACGTCGACAAGGTCGGGCGTCACTGCTATTACGTCTGAAGAAGAAATGATGCCAACAAGCCTATTCTTGTAGACTACGCCGAGGCGTTTGATGTTATGCTTCCTCAGCTGGCGCGCGGCCTCGGTGATGCTCTCCTCGCTCTCTATGGTGTGGATCTTTTGCATCACATCCTTTGCCTTTATCTGGCTTGGCCTAGCATCCTTGACAAGTCCATTTGAAACAATGTCCCAGTCAGTCACGATGCCGACAGGCTTGTCCTTTTCAATAATTACGATGCTTCCGATCTTTTCCTCCTTCATCTTTTTTGCAATGTCGCGGATCGTGTCATCTGGCGAAGCGGAAACCACGGGGCTGTTCATGATGTCCCTGACAAGCACGCGGGTGGTCATGTTTGCGTCGGCATGTTCTCTAACTGGCTTTTTTACCACGAAAAGTAATCACATTTCTGGCTTTAATTACTTATCTTCTGCCTGACCGGCCTTGTTTAAAAAGGTCATTATCAGAGCCAACTTTCTACACAAAATGCATTTTAGTTTAATCTATGCATGCTATTCTAGTACAAGGGAGCAAAATATGTCATCATCCGTGAGCCACAAAATGAGCCTAGGAAAAACACTAAAACGTAATTTTGACATGCTGATAATACTTACAGCTGTAGCAATAATCCCATTTGCTGGAGCAGTTGAGGACTATTATGTTTCTGTCTATACCTCAGTAGCAAGCGGAGCAGGACTCATAGTATATTTTGCTGCTCTTGGCATGGTCATAATTGGACTCGTTCTTAGGATTTATAGAAGTGTGTCTGGCGGATTATAGTTCGACCTTCTAAACAAAAGAGGCTTTTTAAATAAAGCCTGCCTGACCACGTGCTGTAAACGATATCCTTGACTGGCCAGTCGGAAGCGCCCTTACAAAGTCGTCAAGGCTGATGCGCTTTATTGTTTCTGCTGCTTCTTCACTGTTGTCGCCGGCTGCTGCTATTTTTACAAATTCTGATTTTGCTTTTTTTGCCGCAGTCATTGGGTCCATGCCGCCCTGCAGGAGCACGGCGTAAAAGATCGCCCTGCTTTTTATCGCCTCTTCCGGCCCGCAGACAAGCGTCTCTCTGCCGTTGAGCTGCACAATGCCGATTGCAAGCCTTATCTCTACCCCCTTGAGGTAGTTCCGCTTGCCCTCTATTACAAACGAACCCTTTGGCAGGAACTGACCTGTCGGTGCCCCCTTTTTCACCTGCTCTGGCATTACCCAGTACGCATCGGCGCTAGAGAGCCCGTCCTTCCACGCCCTGCTGAACGAGACAGTAGCCTTTGCCACCTGCAGCAATGACGGATCGATTCTGCCCTCCTTCGCCGGCGCTGCCGCATTTTTGACGATGAAAAAAGGCGAGCCGTGCACTTCGGCGTGGAACACAATGTCGTCCTCTGTCAGGTGCTTGCGTATCAGCGCCGAGTTCGACGAAGCGTCGCGCCCGCCAATCGCCAAGAGCCCGTCAGTGGTGATAAACCATCTGTAGCGCTCGTACCATTCTTTGGCAGTCTGCTCTTTTACAACGACTTTTTTGTGAATGGCAGCAGTCTGGCTGCGCAGCTTTTCGATCTGGGCGAGCAATTTTGCCCGAGCCCCTTCTATCGACGCGCTGCCCCGCTCCATCTCTTTTGCCCTTGCAAAAAGCATTGAGCTTGCCTTAGCAAGATTCGCCTGCATCTCTACCTGCTCGCCTGCCACTTCGATGTACTTGACTCCCTTTTCCTTCACTATCGATGCCGAGTTGGCCGCCAGCACGTCGTGGACCTTGCCGTCGTCAGGGTTCTGGTAGGAAAGCGCCATGAGCTCATTGGCAAGCTTGCGTATCGCGGCCGACTTTTGCATCACCGCTTCCTTGGCCTTGTTCTGCTCGTCAAGGTCGTGCTCAAGGATCGCTATTTGCCTGTCAAGCTCGACCGTCTTGCTGCTGCGCCCGATGTCCAGAATCTCAGCACTTAGCACTTCGTCGACCGCCTCCATGTACGACGCGGCAGCCTTTTTCGTGCTGATTTTTCCAGCAGCCTCTTCTGTCATTATCGGCAGCGCTTCTACTGGCTTGTTATCGCCCTCCTGCATGATTATGATGGGCTGGTGGTTCCTGCCCGCGCTGACGTCATTTACCAGATTCTTGATTATGGAATAGATTTTCTCGACTTCTTCGTCAGACAGGCGCGCTGCTTGCTTGTATGGTTCAATGCCTGCACGCTTGGCGACCTCCTCGACGAATTTCTTTGGCATAGAGATGCTGCGCCCGATCCACCGAAGCACGTCGAGGCTCTTTGCCTCATTTCTCAATGAAAGCATCTGGTCAAGCGTGACTTCAAAAACATCGACTCCTCTAGCCGGCGGGTAGGCGTATCGCAGCCCGACGTTGAGGGTCCTGTGCCTAACTTGGATCGGGTTTAGGATCGCGATTATCTGCATGCCCTCGTCGCATATCACTAGGTTGCCCTCGCCAAAGAACTCACAGACGGCGACCCTCACCTTTCCGTCAGGGTGCCTGAATTTCATCGAGACAATGCGCTCGCTTCCGGCCTGCTCTATCGACTCTAATTTTGCGCGCTCTAGCTCTCTCTGCGCGGCGCCCTCGAGGCTGTTCTCCTCTACCGGCTTGAATTTCAGTTTCGTGATCCACACGCCCCTTGTGGACAGGACGAGCATGATGTCCTCCTGCGTCGGGTGGTGGAGCTTGAGAAGCAGGGAGCTCTTTGTTATGGCATTGACGCCGCTTACATAATACCCTGAGGTGACCCTGCTCCCGATCTCGTTGACAAGGTACCGCAGCTCGATGCCGGACAGCTCCATACGTCTTAGGGAAGCGGCATACCACAAATATTAAACAATTGGGTTCTGTCAAGTCTTCGGTAGTTTAGCATTTTGAAAAGAGCTGTCAAAAAGTAGGTTGCTAATCTATCTATCTGTTAACTATTGTAACTTCAGACATAACAACTGTTGAGTATATCAGTGGATTGTCCAAACCACTCAAGACATATGCGCGAAGCTGATAGGTATCCGCTTTCAGAGGAGTCCAAGATATTCCTATGCCCACCACAGAACCATTGGAAGCTATTTGCCCAGTCTGCCAGCCTAGCATCTCTGTTATCCCATTTGAATATTTGACCTCTATGATTGTTGCATATTCCATGTCATCGTCCACATAACTCTGAGCAGTCGTGGCTACGACTAGCTAGTCTCCGGGAGCAATTGGTCTGACAGGTGAGAATAATCTGTCCTGATTACTGGCTGGGATGCCTCCATCATTACTACACTGTAGGCAAAGGCTGAAGGCAGCAGATAGAATAGAAGAGGCACAATAATAATCGCCAATACAAGAAGCCACACACAATATCGAGCCAACTATATGCGAGTCATTCAAGATGATAATTACATGAATTTATGCTATATGGAAGCATTCTGAATCATGGTAACCGACTTACTTATTTTCGCCTTCTATCTTTACCCCTGTTGCTTCTAATGGTGTCTGATCGTTCACAACCCCTCATGCGGCCTTATGTCACTATAGTACGCGCGATTGATAATACCTTGTTCCCGGTTCACAATTGTAGCATTTTTCGTGTGAGAAATGCGACATGCTGCCGCATTTTTTGGCATACTCTACTGGAAACGTACACGCTCCTTTATTCCCAACAACAACTACCGGCCAGCCCAGCATGACTGCACATATAGCCGCAAGGCATTTTACCAGCTATAATTTAATCAAAAAAGGCAACAATTTGGATATATTTGAAAAGGTTTATTACATGCGCGCTCTGGTGGGAGTAGCTGCTGGCATTGTCGCAGGTTTTCTGATCCCATTTGACACTTCCAATTCTCCTGTTGATCAAGGCGTAGCTGTCGGCATGACCTTTGGAATCGCGGTGGTGTTCTACTTTATCTCCCTTGGAATCGGAAGGGGCATCGCCAAGAACGTGCCAAAGGACAAGCGCAGAAAAGTCGCCATGGAGGGCATCGTCCCATTCATTTTCCTGCTGCTGACGTTCATGATCATAGTCTACACGGCGCTTCACCAGTCGATTCTAACATAAATAGAAATATCGGCGCCAGCTCACATAAGCAGCAACAAATTGCTGTGGGACTATCGCACGCCGGGCATCCCTGACGAACTTTTCGAGCGAACAGAAGAGGTGCCCATAACAAAGGAAGACATCCGCGCGATAGCCCTAAGCAAGCTGCGGCTCAGGGAAGGCCATTCTGCGATAGATATCGGCTGCGGCAGCGGAAGCATCACCGTAGAGCTGTGCCTCCAGACAAAGGGCGGCAGCGTATACGCCATCGACTTTGACCAAAAGGCAGTCGAGTTGACCAAGAAGAACCTGAGAAAGTTCGGGGCAAATGCAGAGGTCATCCTTGGCAAGGCCCAAGACGTCCTGCCAAAGCTGCCGCAGGTTGATGCGGTGATGGTCGGCGGCACATGGGGCGACACCAGGCAGGTGATCGAGCTTGCAGCCAGCAAGCTGAAAAAGGGCGGCAGGATCGTGATCGACACGATACTCGTAGAAACGATGTACCAGGCGCTTGCTGCGGTAAATGAGCTAAAGCTGGCCGAGGTCGACATTACCCAGATAACAATTTCAAAGGCCCGCAAGGTGACGACTGGGACCATGATGCTTGCGAGGAACCCTGTGATGATGATATCGGCGACTAGAGCCTAGATATTGCAACATCAAGATATTCTCTGTCGATCTCAAAGCCAACAAACGGGATTCCAAGGCGCACTGCCGCAACCGCGGTCGATCCGATGCCGGTGAACGGGTCGACTACCATCTTGGCGCCGCCGTGCACCTTTATGCACATCTCTGGCAGCTTGACTGGGAATGTGGCCGGGTGCGGCCGCTCGCTCTTGCTCTGTATCGTTTCATAGGGGATGAACCACGTGTTGCCCCTGTCGCGCCTGTCCTCCTTGGCAGTCTTCCACCGCCCGATGTTTGTCTTGTCCTGGTATGGTATCCCGACTGCTAGCTTGTCAAGATGGGCGTCGCCGGCCTTTGTAAAGTGGAAGATGTATTCGTGGCAGTCGTTTAGGAACCTGTCGCTTACTATGGGCTTGAAGTGGCCTACCGCGATGTCGCCGGCGATGTTTGGGTAATTGCCGACGTCGGCCTTGCTTATCGCTATCGACTTTATCCAGTGGATGACGTTCTGCAGTACAAAGTGCTTCCTCAGGACAGAGGCGACGTCCCACGCTATCCACTGGTCCTTTGGCTTGTTGCCTATGTTTAGAAAGAACGAGCCGTCGTCTGCAAGTGCCTGCTTGACCGCGACGCCCACCTCCTCCATCCACGCCAGATACTTTTCGCGCGGCAGCGCGTCGTTGTAAGAGCCATAGCCGATCCCGATGTTGTAAGGAGGCGACGTGACAACCACGTCAACAGATTTTTCGCCGACGTTTTCCTTCAGGCCACTGATACAGTCCTTCAGGTAAAAGGTGGCCGAGCAGCCATTCTTTTGCACAACCCCGTAAGGCGCGTCCTCTTGATTCTGCAATGGATCAACAAAAACATGCAGCAGCCTAGCATTTATCCTTTGCATTTTCTTCACGTAGGAAGAACGTGAAGAATCTATTGTTGCCATTAAAAGCGAGTCTGCTCAATATAGCTAGCACATACACACATGTTGCCTGCAACAATGGAGTGCCTTCACCAATGCAGAAGGTGCGGCATCATCTATGGCTGCAATAATAACAAGAAAAGATGCAGCCAGCCCTTTGGAAGTGGCTACTGTGGAGTGTGCTCGTCGCCAGCGGCGACAACAGTGAATTTTATGACAATCATCAACTAACAACTAGCGGGCTATGGCAAAGTCAAGCTCTACCCCGCGCTTTTTGTCATAGTTGAAGGTAAAGCTCTCTTTTTCTGCAAGCGGTATCCGAGAGATCGCGGCATCGCACTGGGGGCATGCTACAATGTCATGCCTTCTGGTGGTAATCGCCGAAGCCGTCCAAAAACAAAAATCACATATAAGAAATTCACGTGTAAGTTTTAAAGAATAATCGACATTTTGAATCTCCAGTACAGATGCCATTATCACATTGAAAGTGATCCTTGATATTAAAAGAGTCTGGAGTGTTGTACTAATGCTATTGCTCGTTTTAATGTTCTAGAGCTTTATTCTTGGAGACAAGCTTGGCACTTACCGCGGCTCCTAGGATCCCCATTGCGGCCGCAGGCGCAACCATAAGTGGCATGACTGTTCCCATTATTTCGAAATATGTTATTGCAATGAGGCTTGGCCATATGGTAGTTCGCCCCAGCGCCTCGCCATATGTGTACGTTATCAGCGGGTAGTACAGGGTAAAGAATGCAAGCCCTACTATGGCGCCGGCGGCATACAGTGAGATTTTTGATCTGGAAAATGACAGCACCGCGTCGGCCGCTATAAACGGTATTATGTTGGTGGCCGCATAGAACAGAAGCGTTTGCACCAGCGCATCATTTGGCACTATTGATGTTAGCATGCCAGTCACGATGAAGGCCGCGCCGACAGCCGTCATCACGCCAAAGCGCCTGCCTGCAAGGGCCGACGAGCTGCACGCCAGCACCGATATTACGGCTGGAAAGCCAAGTGTGGCAACAGCCACCCCGAGAGTCGGGTGCGGATTAAAGTTAAAGTAATCGGTCTTTGAGAAAGGAAGCGAAAACATATCCACTATGCCAGAGACTGCAAGCCACACCGGCAACACGCCGATTATGATGAGCAAGGGAGGCAGCCTGGATTCCTTGAAAGCCATGCTGCCGTAGTAGACCATGCCTGCAAGGGAGCCAATGCTGCTTGCCACCATCCCGCTTACAAGTACAAAGTGGGGTGGGCTGAGGAGCCCATCAAGCCCAAACGCCGAATGCCACGCAAAGTCAACCGGCCCGGCAACCACCAGTATTATGACGCCGGCCACGACCAACTTGATCGGCCTGATGATCATCGCGCCGGCACGCCTTGAAGTTAGGAACAATATTATGGCACCAACCACCGCCGCGCCCGCTCCAGAGTAGAGCACTGCATGCGGAGGCGCAAAAAAGGTTTCAGGCTTGTTCAGCAGGTGGTTGCTGATGTCCCAGCTGCCGCCGCCTGCCGCCAGCAAAACGCCGAGGCTCACAAGCACATAGCTGGCGAGAAATCTGGAGCTAGAGCCAATGATGCTCTGAGCAGGGCTCTGTTTGAAATAGTTCATTCACTACTTTTTCGTTTCGCACATTCGATAATTAAGGCTTTGTAGTCACTACCTGCACCTGATACACATCCACAAACTCCTTCTGGTAGTCACTGACGCCCTCTTGCGGCCAGTGCGCCCTGTTCCAGCTATGAGGAAACGCAATAGACTTGACAAATATCACAAATGTGCCCTCTGTCTCGGGCCTTACCTGCAGGTCGATATTGTATGTGCCGCCACCTGCCCACGGCCTGCTAGAAGCTTCGATCGACGGGTATTGTGCATTCACCATCCTTTCACCGCTATACTCTGAGCCGACCTCTGTTCCAATGCTAATCCGCAGGGGTGTCTGGGCAAAGTTGTGCCTGAGAACCTCTATGCTGTCAGACCTTGTGAGGTTTGGAAAGCCCACTGACACAATCTGCATGTCTGCCTCTTCACCCCTGTTTGTGCCAGCCACAGAAATGGTAAATGTCTCTCCAAGTTCAACCTCGGACGCGGACAGATTTACGTTCGTGATAACTGCCTCTGGTCTCCTCGGTTCTATCAGATAGAGCTGGGGAAAGACATAGAGCGAAAGCGAAAAGTACAGCGCAAGCGACGCTGCGGCCACGCCTGCCAGAACTATCGCCCTAGACGATAACAACTATCACAGGGTTACGCCTTTGACCTTTTATTCCTTGGCACAATGCGAAAATACTACCTCTTCCCCATTTTATACGTGCTAAAGGCGTCGTATGTCCTGGCGGCCGCCGTGGCGGTCGCGACGCTCGTGCCGATCACGCTTGCGCTTGCACGCATAGGGCCGGAGATAGAGATAGGAGGACAGCAGACGCTCGGGGTCTATGACAACGCGGAGAGCAGGATCGAGGATGCAAGAGGGGACGCCGAAGCAGTCTACCAGCAGATCGGGACGGAGGAGATCCCAGAGGTCAAGGACTACCACGACATTCTGGGTGCCAGCGTGGTAAAGCGCGACGAGGCTTTCTTTTTCACCATCGACCTTGCAGGCAATCCCAACAACAACACCGACTTTGAAACACTCTACCGATGGCACATCATAACAACGAGCCCGATAACAAACAGGGAACAGCAGTACACGATCATGTTCCCAAACTTTGCCCGGGGTAATTCTACCACTGACGGATGGTATTTTGCGGTGTATGACGAGACCGTCAACACGTTCATCGTCCGGCCAACAAGGATCACGGAAATGCCAGAGGACAGAGTCGAGTTCCCGGTGGAGGACTTTTACATAGGGGCCCCTACCCGGTTCATCTACTGGGTGGACGTGTCGGTGAGGCTCAACGGCACACTTGGCCAGCCGGACTATCTAATGGACTATGCGCCGTGAGATCAAGATCAGCTTGGAGATTCTGCCACAGTAACCTGTTTTTCCAGCATAAAGCTCTCACCTGACACCTCGTCAGTCACGACATAAGTAATCAGATAGTCGCCTACTGGGAATGGGCTTGCCTGAGTAAGCGTCAGCTCCAAGAACAGTTCCATGTTGGACCTGTGGGAAACTATGCTTCCAACTGGTATGTCTTCTATCACCTGAAGCTCGGTGCCATTTCCGCTGGCTATCACATAATCCGCGGTCATGTTCATCAGGTAAAGCGTGTTGCCCTCTTCATCGATCACCTGCTCATGGTCAAATCCGACCGGTTCGACGTACAGCACCATCGTCTCACCGGGTCTGAATACATTCCCGTGCTCCTGATATACGCCATAGCCGGCGGCGGAGAACTCCTCAACAAACGTGCTGAATGCGGCGTCGAACTCTGTTTGGTTCCATGCTGCCAGGTACTGCTCTTTTGCCTCGTCTAGCGTCATGCTCGACGCCGTGTTGTTGTCGGTCAACGTCCCTGTACTTGGCATCTGGTTCTGCGCCAACGCAGCTCCAGAAACTGCAGCAGCTATGGCGGCAAAAACGATTATCATGGTACGGCTGAAAAATTCACGATACATGGCAGAAGGAAGAGGTGTGCTTGGCTCTTAATTGGTTCGGCGGCATCTACGCGAAAAAGCTTCATAGAAGGGGTGTAAAAGGCGCCTAGCGATCCTGCATCAACGACCTGTTACAGCCCATGCCGTTAAAGTCGCGTTTTTATCCGATGCAGTTTTGTCCGCCAAGCGCCAAGGTCAAGCCACGACTTTCGGCACTACCATCACTATATAATGATAGCAATTGCATAAAAACATTCTCATTTTATGATATTTTAGATATCAGACCCAATCAATGTTATTTTAGTTGTTATGTGACCTAGTTTCATAGATTTCTTACAATAAGCATGATTGTTTTTTGGTCGGCACATGCCGCACAAGGTTTACGGAATCAGCGGCGAGAAAGCCCCTGCCATTCATGGCGAGGATGAATCGCCATTATATTTTTTAGGTGCTGCTGATGCTGATGCTGATGATGATAACAAGCCTTATCCATCCAGCGAGAGAGGCTGCTGCGATGGTGAACCTGAAAGCGGGGCTTCCCAGGGGATCAACGCCGTGCAGCGCCGAGTCAACCGGTCGCCAACAGCAATACAGCGACAGAGCGAGTGAAGAAAAAGGTGAGAAGAATCTCTACCGAGGTACAGGCACACTGTCTGCATCAGGGGCTGCAGCTGACACAGCCCAGGACCTCCGTGATGGTAGTAGACAGGAACCGTGTGATCAGGCAGGAACCCCACACCCTTCAGGGTTGAGAGGATGTCAGGGGCCCTTCAGTTCACTTCTTGGAAACTTCCATAAGTGCTGAAATAATTGAATTGAAGGAAGCCGTCGTTTGCAACAATAGTTTTTGTCGACGACAGATCCATTATGAGGGTTTCAAAGGCTTCCGGGAGCTCGATTATTGCGCGGTGGATCTTGCCTGAAATGCTATTTTCGCCCGGCGCGGCTCCTGAACGGTGTCTGCCGAGCTGCCGTAAACTGCAAAAGGGCCGCCACTTGCGCCGCCAGTGATTATCTTTGACAACGCTTCAAACTGATCATCGCTTGCGCGCTCGTCGATATAGTATGAAATCTTGCCGTGACCTTCATGTATTGGACCGGGCCACGAACCTATCCATGCCATGTTTAGCCTTGCAAATTCGATGCTGCCATAGTTGCCCTTTATGATGTGAATCCTAATGACCGAGTCGCAGTTGCCATGTGTCGGTCTAGCATTGAACTGGCATGGGCAGCCCCAGTCGCAGTTGCAGCTATCGAGATAGTAGGCACGCATCTGCCACTTTGTCTTTTTCATATGCTTCACAACATTGCATCGCTATTTCTGCTTTTTTCAAAATCGCATATTTTTTAATGCCGGTCTTTTCTTGTACAGCTAGTGCTCAATTCAATAATATCGAGGCAGCTTGCCAGCTCTGGCTGCGGCAAGTTGCTGTCAGGCGATGGGATAACCACGCCGGACTTGACCATCAAGGGCATGCCGGGCATAATTGCATCATTTGCCAAGCTAGTGCCCATCTTGAAGGAAAAGCCCGGCGACCTTGCGCAGTGGAACACGCATGCCCGGTCGCTATTGGAAGAAACGTCTGAAGCTTACGTAAAGGCAAAAGCAAACGCCAAGCTGCAGGTTGCAAGCCACAAAGAAGCTTTCGAGTTTTTTGGCGTGCCAGAAGACAGGATAGATGCTGCGCTCAGGGCTTTTTACGGCCAATAGTCAAAGCATAAATGGGCAAATTTTTGCGTAATAGCCGTGGTCATAGCCGTCGCGCTGGTAGAGCCCCAGTACCACGTCAACGTGGGCCACGTTGCCAGGCTGATGGAGAATTTCGGCCTCAAGAGACTCTATTTTATCAAGCCGCATTTTGACAGGGTGGAGGCGCTGAAATATTCAACGCACGGCAAGGACGTGCTTGAAACTGCAAAAACTGCGACCCTCAAGCAATTGAGGAAAAAGTTTGACATCCTCATTGGGACGACTGCAATCCCGGCGACGAGCAGGCTGAATGTCCTGCGGGAGGCGACAGGTGCCGAGCAGATAGCCAAGATAATCCACAGCGGGGACGGCAAGAACTTTTGCATCGTGCTTGGCAGAGAGTCGTCAGGGCTCAACAACGAAGAGCTTGCCATGTGCGACCTTGTAGTCATAATCGACACAAAGACAAAGTACAGGACCATGAACATAGCTCACGCGCTTGCGATAATGCTCTACGAAATTTCAAAATTAAAGCCGGAACTGCCTGTGAAAAAGAGCAAGAAAAAGATCGACCTAGCATCGCAGCAGGACATCGACCTCTTGCTGCATTATGTCGGCAAGGTGGCAGACGCCGGCAACTATGACGCGCACAAAAAGCCGCTGCTAGAAGCGGCGGTCAAAAAGATGCTTGCAAAGAGCGTGCCCACGACAAAGGACGTGATGCTTATGGTGTCGCTTTTGAGGCGGAGTCTGCTTGCTATTGAAAGGAGGAAAAGACGTGCAGAGCATGCTTGATATAATCAGCGCCGCCGTTGCAAGGCATGCAAGGACTGCAAAAAATGAAATGCGCCTCATGCGGCGTCATGTTCATGTCTGAAAACGGCTCAAAGAAATGCCCGTCGTGCTCTTCGCATGGAAGCGGCCACGGCATGGGCGGCTGTGGCTGTGGTCACAGTCACTAAAAGATAATGAGGATGCACAACTGACCCGCCCAATGCACGTCATTACGGGCCAGCGCATCTCTCCTTTTTTCTTGTATTTTGTTTCCTCGTTGCTTACATACCTCAGCAGCACGAATGAAAGCCGGCACATGCATCACTCACAGCTTTTTCGAGATCGCGCGGTTGCAACTAACCGGCAAGCGATGCCATCCCATGACGGCGGCTGCCAGTTCGCGCTTTCTTCGGTTAGACAGTTTTATCGTTATCCTCTGCGTTTGCGTTGCTTCCTGCGACACCTGCGTACGTCAATCCTGCGCTTGTCGGCTCTGGTTTGTCTTTCATTACTGCCTGTAGGTGCCTGTTGCGCCTCGCCTTCGTTTTGCGCAACATCAACTAGAACGAACATTTGAAAAATGGCAGGGTCAACATTTTGGATGTCACGTGTCAGCTTACAACAAAATTGGTAAGGTTTATGACGCAATGGATCGAGAAAGGTTGCATGGAGCACTACAAGCTGGCGCCGAACTTGAAGATCTGCAGGATTCTCAACGGCATGTGGCAGGCCGCCGGAGCCCACGGGCGTATCAACCCGCAGGCAGCGCTGGAAGAGATGGCCAGATACCACCGTGCCGGCTTTACCACGTGGGACCTTGCGGACATTTATGGGCCGGCAGAGGACTTTATCGGCGATTTTATGCGCAGTCTGCCACAGCAGGAGCAGGAAAACGTCCAGGCGCTGACAAAGTGGGTGCCAGAGCCGCAAAGGATTACCCGGCAGATGGCCCAGTCAAGCATTGAAAGGTCGCTCCGCCGTATGAATATGACATCCCTTGATCTGGTGCAGTTCCACTGGTGGGACTACAACAACCCGTACTACATGGATGCTCTGAAGTACCTGTCGGACCTCCATGATGAGGGCAAGATCAGGAACGTCGGCCTTACCAACTTTGACACCGAGCGCATGCAGATAATGAAGGACGCTGGGCTAAAATTGGTGTCAAATCAGGTGCAGTATTCTATAGTTGACCGCAGGCCGGAGGTAAAGATGGCGCAGTTTTGCCGCGACAATAATGCCAGCCTGCTTGCGTACGGCACGATCTGCGGCGGCCTGATGTCCGAGCGCTACCTTGGCAAGCCTGAACCATATGATCTCGACACTGCCAGCCTGAAAAAGTACAAGCGCATGATAGACGCATGGGGCGGCTGGCAATTGTTTCAGGAATTGCTGTCGACCCTCCACGCCATAGCGCAAAAGCACGGCGTAAGCATTGCAAACGTGGCGACGCGCTATATCCTTGACAAGCCAGCTGTGGCAGGCGTGATAATTGGTGCCCGGCTTGGGATAGCGAACCACAGGGATGACAACGCACGCGTATTCAACTTTCGGATGGACAAGGATGACAACAGTAGCATTGAAGATGTATGCAAAAAATCAAACGATCTGTTTGAGATGATCGGCGACTGCGGCGACGAATATAGATAAGAAAAAAGTCAGTGACTTATGCGTCACTGGGTTAGAGATCTTGCTGCTGCGTCAATCGTGTACGTGACAGTGAACGGCTCTGAGCTCCTCTTGTGGAACACAAGCCCACTTCCAGCGAACTCAAATGTCCCTGACGCGGTCGGAACGTCTCCAAGCACATAATTGTTGTCGACAATCCCGGTCAGGTGCGAATAAGTTATTGTCGTGCCATTGATGACAGCAGTAGGCGGCGCTCCATGTTCGGCATCAGGCGTTTGATCGGGGTTGTAGACATGCAGCACTTCAACTTCGATAGGCTTGCTTGCGGTAAACGTGACCCGCCCGGTGTATATCTTGCCGTCGTCCCTTAGCGGCAGCGCAAAAACCACCGCATGAGGCAGGTTGCCGGTATGCGCCACGGGAGCTGCTGTTCACATCTTGGTTTCCTGTATTCTATAGATCGTCTGGCTTTGCTGCTGCGCTGTCGCGTTGCCACTTACAATAGTTGTTATCATCGTGGCTGCGAGCGCGGCCGCCAGAAGGACTATGACGGTTGTTGGTCGCTTGGTTGTTTCCATGCAAGCACTGCTGTTCTGGGCAATGATATAGGTTCCGTTGACTGAAAAAACAATACGTTTACTTGCTAAGAATTTAATTCGCGAACTGTACATAGTCTGGCAAGGGAGAGAGAAAAAAGAAATGTCAGAGAGGATAGCTTGCGAACACTGCAACGACAAGGAAGCAGAGATCTTTACGGCAACTGGCAACTACTGTGTCAGCTGCTGGCAGCTAATTACAGAAACGGGAGCCTTTGCTTAACACTTATCCTCTTTTTCTTTTATTTCAGATGAGACCTTCTCGCATATTATTATGCGATAGCATTTGTAGACGCTCGAGTAGTAGTAGTGGGCGGTGAAGGTCTTCCAAATCTCTCCGCTATTTTCTTGTACATATCCAGTTCTTGGGCCGACAGCGGCCTAATCTTTGTCATGGCCTCTTCAAAATGCTGCATATGTATTTTCAGCTCCTTGGCATTCTTTTCAGCCTCCTGTGCCTCCGTATATTTTGAAATGTGTTCTCGCAGTGCAAGCATCGTTGCAGCCGATGCTACTGCTGCAATATCTGCACCAGTGTACCCATCCGTTTTAGCGGCAAGATCGTCGACATTCACATCATCAGCAAGCGGCTTTTTCCTTGTATGGATCCGCAATATCTGTCTTCTTCATTCATAGTCAGGTGGTGGCACATACAAGAGTCTGTCAAACCTTCCCGGTCGTAGTAGCGCAGGATCTATAATATCGGGTCTGTTAGTCGCTGCAATTACTACTACATTTGTCAACATTTCAAGGCCATCCAGCTCTGTTAGCATCTGACTAATGACGCGCTCGGTAACGTGCGAGTCGCCAAAGCCTCCGCCTCTTGTGGGAGCTATAGCATCTACCTCGTCAAAGAATATGATACATGGCGCTGCTTGCCTTGCCTTTCTGAATATCTCTCTGACCCCCTTTTCTGATTCGCCGACCCATTTTGATAGTAGTTCAGGTCCCTTTATGCTGATGAAATTGGCTTCGCTTTCATTGGCTGTTGCTTTTGCCATCAATGTTTTTCCAGTACCAGGTGGGCCATAGAGAAGAATGCCTTTTGGGGGAGTTGCGTCAGCATAAGCAAATACCCCTTGGTACTTCAATGGCCATTCTACAGCCTCGCGCACCTCTTGCTTTACAGCTTCCAGTCCGCCAATATCCTCCCATTTGACGTCTGGCACCTCAACAAAAACTTCCCTCATTGCAGACGGTTCCATCTCTTTTATCACATCCATAAAGTCCTGCATCTTGACAATAATCTTGTTCAAAGTTTCAGCAGGAACGCTTTCCGCAGAAACATCAATTTCTGGAAGTATGCGCCTTAGCGCACGCATTGCGGCCTCTTTAGCGAGCGATTGGAGGTCTGCTCCCACAAATCCATGAGAAATGTCTGCAAGCTTTTCCAACTTTACGTCATCTGCTAGTGGCATTCCTCGCGTATGAATCTGCAAGATCTCAAGCCTGCCATTCCTATCTGGAACTCCGAGCTCTATTTCTCTATCAAACCTTCCAGGGCGTCGCAGAGCAGGATCGATGGCATTTATTCTATTGGTGGCGCCGATTATGACAACTTTTCCCCTAGCAGTCAGGCCATCCATCAATGATAGGAGCTGAGCTACCACTCTCCTCTCGACTTCGCCTGTCACTACTTCGCGTTTAGGGGCTATCGAATCAAGCTCGTCTATGAATATAATCGACGGTGCATTCTTTTGCGCTTCCTGGAAAACATTGCGCAGCCGCTCTTCGCTTTCGCCATAGTATTTGCTCATGATTTCCGGACCTCCAATCGTGTAAAAGTTGGCATTTGTTTCATTGGCTACCGCCTTTGCGAGCAATGTTTTGCCAGTTCCCGGCGGGCCGTGGAGAATAACGCCCTTGGGGGCTTCTACTCCAAGTCTCCTAAAGAGCTCGGGATGGCGCAGGGGCAGCTCTATCATTTCTCTTACTTTTGTTACCACATCCCGCAGTCCGCCAATATCTTCGTAAGTAATGGCTGGAATGCCGCCTTCCTGAGCTGCAGCGGCTTTGGCTACTTCTTCAGATAATGTAACCTGCGTAGAGGCATTAATTATTACAGGCCCGGATGGATTTGTACCAGCGACTACCAAATCAATTCGCTGTCCCATAATATTGAGAGGAATAGTATCGCCCCTTGTCACAAGTTGGTCTTCCAGAAATCCTGCCAGATATTCTTCTGCACCTAGGATGCGCAATGGCTCGGTAGGTGCCAACGTAATACTTTCTGCGGGCTTTGCTTGTACTTTTCTGACGTCAACCGTATCGCCAATGCCTACGCCAAGCCTGCCTCTGGTATAGCCATCAATGCGGACAAGACCTTTCCCATAATCAACCTGATAAGCAGGCCAGCTAAGAACTGTCGTCTTTCTTTTGTCAGTAGGTGAACTTCTATTGCGTCTCCTGTCGATATGCCAAGGCTCTCTGCCACCTTGGGGTCAATTCTGGCGATTCTTCTTCCGACATCTCTTGTATTGGCCTCGGCAACTTTCAAGCTCGCCTTGTTATCGTTAAACGCTATTGACATGAGCTATTCTGTACTCCCTACGGTCATCATAGGCGCGGCAAGAAATGTAAAAGTTAACTTTTATTCGGTCAAGGCAAGGCGTTTGGCAGGGTAACTGTTGCTGAATGTTTAAAAGTACTCGTCATCAGACTCTGCTTGGTCTCTGAGGTCATCGAGCTCGTCAAGCCACTCATCGCCGGACCTGATGTCCCACCTCATCTCTACTTTTGCCGGCGGAGCGAGCACGTCTTTTATGCGAAAGACCACCAGAGGAAGTTTTATCCTGTCCAGAACGTCTATCTGGTCGCTGGAAAATGCGCCATTTCCGATCTTTACCCAGCAAAGCGCATCTGGATTTGCTAGCATTACATCTCCGTATTTGCTGAGCTGGCCTGTCTTACAAGCCAGATAGTCAAACAGAAAATTGCCATTAACAGATCTGGATAATTCCTTGACTTCTGTAACAATCTTGTCCATCAACTTGATGCTGATCCTGTGAACCCCTTTATTGAAAACCAACGTATTGCCCTTGATGTCGATGTCTTTGAGCGCAATGTACGCCCAGCCTTTCTGGTCGCAGCCTTCCTTGTAGTACAGCTCGCGGAGCGCGTCCTTGAGAGAAGGCGTTATTTCTAGGCCCATTCAATCTGCCATTGCAATAGGCGGGAATAAAATTTTACTCAGGCGACCAGATTGTTTCGCGCCGGCCGCCGTTTCCTCCACATTCGGCGCACATTACTGTTCCGAAGCCCTTGCAGTCATAGCATGTCTGCCAGCCCGGCGAAACCTTGCCAGAGCCACCGCAATTAAAACAAGTCCTCCTTCCATTGTTGCAGAATGTGCATTTTTTCCATACCTGCCTGCTTGACATCCGAGTTTTCCTGATAACTGACGGCTAATTAAGTGTCGCTACTGTGACTTGCATGCGCATAATTTTATAGATTGATATATGCATAGTCTTATCCTGTTAGTTGTCTAATGGTATCCGTCTTGCCACTTCGCAGTACCGATCAGTATTCGTGGGGGCTGATTTAGAAATCACCGCACAGGTCAGGATTGTTACTTCGGTGGCTCCATACGTGACTGCTGCCAATGCGCTGCAGGCCATCAAGCTGGCACATGAAGACGGATTTTCAGGGGTAGAGCTAAATGAGGATCACCTCCATCAGCTGGTGCAGGTCAAGCCAAACTGCCTCAGGCTGATGAGAACCTACAGTGCGGACAAGCACATGATAAACTCTCTCCACAAGACGCTCCACCGGCCAAGCATCGATTCGCCAGACCAGAGTGAAAGAAAACGCGCAGTAGAGTATACCATTAAAACGCTCGACTACATGGAGGTTGCCGGCATCTATAGGATGGTGCTGCACAGTTTCAGCGACTTGCCCGCATTCTTTTGCCTGAAGGGTGAGTGTGCCAACAAGGCAGGATACTTTGTGGGCTGTAACGCGGTGAAAATCTATGGAATTTTTGCTCCCGTTCTAAAGGCTTATCGCCAAACAAGAAAAAAGGAGTTTCAGGAAAACTTCGTGCATTCGCTTTCAGAAATCGCAAAATACGCCGCTGACAGGAATGTTGATGGCAAGCCCATCGAAATTGTACTTGAAGAGCATTATTCCGATGCCATTGATTACGACAGCGTCCCCTATGGGAGAGGAAATTTCGCCAACGTGATTAGAGGTATTGATACTGCACATCAGCTGATAAGAACCGGTCGCAACACTGACCTATCGGAGATAAATGAACTGATCCACTTCCATGCAGTCGATACAAACGGCGTGATAGACGACCACAGGACGATAGGTAGGGGGAAGGTAAATTTTGAGAATAGCTTGTCCACTGCCATTGGGAAAAATCTGACAGACACTATTGTGCTGGAAGATGGCACAAGGAATAGCGCGCTAAAATCCAAAGAAGTGCTGATATCAATGATAAGACGCATCAGCACTACAGTTAGCTCGCGCAGTGTCTAAGTTTTGCAGCATTCATACAATACTCTGGCAATGGCTAACTGCATGCCAATCATTGGAGCAAAGGTTAGTGAAAAGAAACTTTGGAATATGCAAACTCGTGCAGTGAATGGTTAAGGTCTGCTATGCTTGACCAGAGCTTTTCCGCTTAAATATCTGTAGCTCGAATGGAGCTTGTGATCGAAGAAAAGCAGCACAGGATCATATCGCCTTATTCGCTTCTCACCCTGCTAGTACCCGTAGTTGCCCTTGTAGCCGTTCTGCTCTATGGGAATTTGCTTGCTCTCAACTACGTCCACGTTTTGATGGGAGGCACGTGGACTGGAATCGATTTGTTTATGGGCATAGTCATGAGCCAAGTGATGAAAGGACTTGAGCCCCAAGCCCGAACGCAAGTGATCAAAAAGTTGGTGCCTGTTATGCTCTTTCTTATGCCAGCTCTTGCGGCAGTCGCGATAACTTCTGGCATAACCCTTGCCCAGAGGATGAACATGCCGACACTTGAATCGCCCACCATCATTGCAGCAGTGATCATAGTCATAATTCTCTCTGTGCAGGGCTTTGGAATGATAATGCCTACAGAGATACGAGTCTTCCTAGAGCTTCAAAAGAAGGAGCCTAACCGGGACAAGATAATACGATGGGGGATGAGGAACATTAAACTGGCCGGTAGCCAAGGAGTCTTCCAGGTGGCTCTCATATTTGTCATGGCAAATTTGGCGAAGGGATTTGTATAAGCAATTTTCAGACCAACATTAAGCATAGGTCTTTACAGAACATTGCCAATTAACCATCAACGGCTGCTTCTATATACAATAATTCTGACATGCCATATTATGGCAACACAAGAAATGACGCGTAATGAAGCAAGCGGTCAACCACAAATGCCGACAGAATGGGCTACATTCGTCCACAACATAGTGACTCAGCTGACCCAAGAAAACGTAGCATTGACATACGATCTAAACAATGTAAAGATAGCAGTTCCTGGATCTCCCAATGATAACGGAGCAGAGAAGGCACAATGGGTGATTGATGGCAGCATTACAGTTAGAGGAACTAGGGGCTCAAGGTAGCCCTTGTATTAGATGCGACCGTCATTCTTCTACATTATTTTTTCATAAGTTGTATCTTAGCATTTGGCAGGTTCTAAGAATAAGTAAGCATTGAACGCTGCTGTCTCAGGTTGCAAGTCTCTGGCGTTATGAATAGTAGCCTTTCTGAATATGGCATTGTAGTATTGCAAGTGGTATTGGAAGCAAACTTTGCTGCCCGAAGTGATTTAAGAAGCCTCTTCGCTATTGACAAACCTGATGGTATACTCTCCAGTTGAAGATGATAGGCTGTCTCGTTTCCTATCAGACAGGCCAAAATTCAAGCTCTATGCCGCAACCCAGCATCTAAACAATCTAAAGTCGATTGAAGCAAGGCATGAAAGTTTGGTTGCTCCTAAGGCTCGGATACCGGCCGAAATGGAGATCGACAGTTTTTTGGATAAGATGCTTGGAGCAGTAGACTCTCTTTTCGTCCAAATTAATGAAAAACTTGATCTTGGAATACCGATTGACCAGCTAGATTTTGGCCATGTGCAGAGTGCGCTGTCAGCAAAAACAAAAAGGATCGACCTTTTGTCAGATCTTGACAAGGCTAGGCAGTACGGCAACTGGTACCGGCAACTAATTGAGTTGAGAAATTCCTCTATGCGTGAGTCTTTATCAAAGCTAGTCATAGTAGGGCCAGACTCCATGAAGGCGTACTTCAAGAAAAATTCCAAGGATCCGGACAATTCTCCTCCCATGGAATTGGAAGTTATACCATATTTTGAGCAGTGCTTATCCAGTATGGAGCGGTTGATTGAAATGATTAGAAACAGTGACCCTAGATTCTCCGAGTAGGACATTTTTTAAGATACTAAAGTCAACGGGCGATGATCGATAACCAGATTTTTGCCAGTACCCACCCACAAAGTTGACACTGCCGTCATGGCAGTACTTGATTTGTCAGCCTAAGCTCTCGAGCTGAAGTGCATCTGCTCTGCGCATATCGCAAAACCGACATGAGCGCAGTCATTCGTTCTGCACTCATTGCAAATAGGAACCCCTTCCACAATTCCAACACTCACATCTTTTTGCAGAACGTTGTCATGCAAGACAACCTCTCTGTTCTGGTCAAATTTCTTCATAGTGATAGGGACAGCGGGCGAGTCTTTTCCTTCAAAATTGAGCCACAGTCCAAATGCAATCACCCCTTCGTCTACATTGTTGTTTCTTACTACCAGAGTGCTGCTTGAAACTGGTTGCGTTGATTTTCTCATATTGAACACACCCGCACGGCCATACGACGATACATTATGTCGCTTGTTAAACATGGTGTGAGATTATTCTAACCTCTGTGTAAGCTGTCGCAAGATCAATTAATCAACGTATGCAATATGCGATCTTGGCGCCTTTATATGCCAATATTGAATGAAAAACATAGAAGCGCAGTAATTTCAAAAATTTCGCATGATTTTGTCTGCCGCATTTTATATAGATGTCAGTTTCACATTGTTGGTCAATTATCGATGCTCCTTAAATGATGGCTACTAGTTTGGTTGTAGTGTTCAGTTCACAATTGCCTTGATTCTATGCTGACACTAGGAGCCTTTCTTCGATCATGTCTAGAGCCTTCCGAACATAGGCATTGGTGATAAGCGAAGGCATATCCAACCTCATATCATTAGGCAGGGAATCATTGAGCTGTTGAAGCATCCTTAATCGTTTTTCTGTATTGGGTTCATTTCTGATGGCAGAAACGCGATTTAGTAATAGCTTTGATTTGTTGTAGCTCATAACATCCTCTATCCAGTGATCACATAAAAGTCCGTATGGAGCTGTCTTATAGAATATCAAACCGGCGATGCTCTAGTACATAGAATTGCGAACTTCATAAACCTTGGAGGATAATACTTGAGACCTGAAGCAAAACTATAAAGCCGGTTGTTTTGGCATTAATGCCGAAGACTATCTCGCTGTTGTGATGGTTTTTGACTGGAGGAATCAAAATGGAAACTACAACTACTGTAAAAGGAAAGTCGAGTTCGACTAGGATTTCAAGGAATGTGCAATTTACCTTATGCGGCTCTTGCTATTGGTGTGCATCATACCTTGATGGAAGAGGAATAGAAAAATGCCCTGCTTGCGGTGAACAAAGAGTAGAGCTAATGCCTTTAGCTGGGAATGAAATGTACACATTTGACTATGAAGAGAAGCGGGGAGTAACCGTAGACTTTCTTCCTCTAAAGATAGCTGCCTAAGAGTCCTTCCATCTTTTATTGGAAAGATCCGGGGAATGTTAACTATCGTCACTCTATGATGACTTGAACATTTACGCTATCCTAGTCTTTTTTGTCCCACCGGCTGAGTTGGCACTGCCTAGACCGATAATCTTCTTCGATTTTTGCATGACAGCGAATAGCGTTAAGTCTGTTCTTCTCTAAAATATCCGCACTCACAGATCAATACTTTAGCACAACGCCCTGTATCTGCTACACTCAGTTTGACCAGATAATTGGCTTGCGTCAGCAGCCTGTTACACCTTGGACATATCTCGGACAGCATCCCAAGAGCAATATCTCTTGCCGAATCGGCTAATTAAGGAACGTGGACGATTGTTATGGGGAATATCGAGTGAGAAAAGCAGGCACTGTTATCTATTCGTCAGTTCATATATCGTTTCAATATTACACGGGCCGATGATAAATTATCATGCAGTTGTCAGAACTTGATAAATGTGCCTGTATGTCAACACTTCATACATCCTAAAGCGGTTCTTGCGAAAGTATCAGACAATAACATACAAGTGTTAATTGGATGCCAGCACTGATGTTGTTATGAATTGCAGTCAAGACAGTTACCGTGCGGATGCCACTTGAAGTGGGATGAGAAAGAGACGAGGGTTCTCGTCTGTGTGTTCCATCAGCTTCAATATGTGGTCTGGCGCGGAACAGACGTCGACTTCATCAGGAGGATAGCAACTCCCTCCATAAACAGGTTAGATATCGATGAGATCAATGCGATAAGACTACCTTGAATGGAATGATTATTGCGATGGGTGAGCCATATTCTGCGAATCTTGATCAACTAAATGTTATGACAAATCAAATTACATAACCACTTTGCTCTATGCTTTATTCGCCAAAGCTCTTTTGCTTCAGACGACAAAAGAGATCATCGACCATGCAAATATATCCGAAAGTTGTATCTGTGCTAGGATCCGAACCGCCAGCCAGTCCCTTTGCTGAAGCTTCCTTTATGCGTAGATTTTGCTGTCGGATGTAAATCGGAATTCCGATCTAGTTGTATCCTGTTTGCAATAGTTAGAAATCTGATAGGAATGCCTACCTCTTTTCATTCGATCTAATCTAGCTAGATACGTAGGAATAATAGTTCTCTATCAAAGGTGTACAATGTTTTCATTAAAAGCGTATATCTAACTTTGTTGTATAATTAACAATGAGGGAGAGCAATACGATCCTCATCGAAAGAGAAATCAGAGAAGAAGAAACCGAAGGAGTTCCTGTCTGCGGCCATAATCTTTCCAGGCCTGTAATTGACCGGGTCAGATACATCGAAGAAATCCATTACAAGATTGGAAGCAGGGAATACATCGAAAATGAGGACTAGCAATAACGAAACCTCTAGTGGAGCTGCTGCTATTGAAACGGAAGATCGAGACATAGAACTAGAGAACATTATTGGCAATCTTTTGATAGCAGAATATCAGGTAGATAAACTCCGCAATAGGCTGGTCGATAAGATTAGCCCCTCTTACTCTAGTGCAGGAGCAAAAGATCATTCTGCATATAGCTTCAAGATTGGCAGCAAGTGGTACCGTGTTTCTATAAAGGTGGAGGAGCAGAGGCTTGCGCTTGAAACAGCGGGAAAAGAATAAGAATCCTTCATCTATTTACTCCTAATGATAGTTTAACGCACGCCTTGTATCTGGTAATTCTGCCTGTGTCAGGGTCTACATCTGCAGTCATGCCTTGAACCTTTATCCTATGGATGTTATGTATCGTCTTTTTAGCTTCCTCTAATGCAACTCAAGCTGCAGCCTCCCAGCCTTCATTTGACGTGCCAATTATTTCTATAACTGTAGCGACTCGAGATGATGTCGTTTCTGGCTCCTCTCTTGTTGTTGCCATAGCCGAAGCAGCTGATAACATAACAATACACACTTCTGCCTGCTCGTAGAAAAACGAATAGGCAATCAAGCAAAGAACAAAAGCTTAATAGCATTTGGATAATAACTTGATATGACAGTGGCGCGATAAAACAACTTCAATAAATACAACTTGTTGCATATTTACACAAGCCTATGGCCCAAGTGTCAGACGAGAAGAGGGCAATACTTGAACTAAGACATCGCTAAGTGGTCAGACATTCAAGAAGAAAAGAAAGCTGCTATAAAACGACTGTCAGCGCACGGTGAGAACGCTATTTCTGCACTGCAAGAAATTTTGGATGTTACGGTCTATGATGAAATAAAAGCTGTCTGCATAGAAGCGATCAAAGCAGCTAAGGTTTTGCTTCTTCAAATATTACTAGCCATAGCAGTAGTACTAAAAAAAGACAAAGAGGAGGAAAAGGCGAAGAAAAGGGGAGTAGCAATAGTACAGTCCGCCTGGCTGACCTGCCCCCTTGAATTATTTCTCCCTGCTGTATAGTCTAGAGCAAAACAGAGAGATCTGATTGCAGCCATAAAACAAGAAGAGGGCTAGTCAGGTTACTAGATTTTGATTGCTTCATTATTATTTGACTTTTGCTTGTGTGTTATCCTTATCCTTATCCTTCGGCTTCCTCCGCTGCGGCAGCATTATATATACATAGGCAGAGCCACACATGGTACATGGAACATTATTGCCCTCATGCTGCCCGGAGCTTCTATAGTGAATTCTTGCCGCTTCTTCTGGGTTGATTGATAGCGCTATCTGCTTCTCCCAGTTCAACGTGCGCCTAGCTTCAGTGATATCTCTGTCCCACTTGATTGCCTTGTCTCTTATCTTTACCAAATCGCCAGCGTGTGCAGCTATTCTGTAGGCAATCAATCCCTCTTTCACCTCTTCAGCCGTTGGCAGCCCCAAGTGTTCTGCTGGCGTCAAATAGCACAGCAGGTCAACGCCTTCAGCTGCTGAAACAGCTGCGCCTATGGCGCTTGCGATATGGTCGTATCCAGCCGCAACGTCTGTGACTAGCGGGCCCAACACATAGTATGGGATATCGCCAATCAGAGATTTCGCCAATCTCACGTTTGCAGCAACTTCATTTAGAGGTACATGTCCCGGACCCTCGATCATTACTTGGACATCTTTGTCATGAGCACGCTTTGCCAGCCTTGCTACGTTTATCATCTCTGCAACTTGCAATTCATCATGCGAATCCAGTATAGAGCCAGGTCTCAACGCGTCACCCAGACTGAATGTAACATCGTATTTCCTTGCAATTTCGCACAGATAATCAAAGTGCTCATAGTATGGGTTCTCTTTATCGTATTTGAGCATCCAAGCGGCTGTTATTGTTCCTCCTTTTGATACAATGCCGCCATGCCTCCGCTCTTCTAGCATACGCTTTGCCAGTTCTTTTGTGATGCCTGAATGAATTGTTGTATAGTCAACACCATCTTTTGCATTCTTTTCAAACGCATTTAGAAAGTCATCCTCTGTAATATTGAGGGGATTTTTGTACTTTTCAACTCCATGACAGTATGCCTGATAAACTGGCACAGTGCCAAAAGTTATCGGCGCAGCTTCTAGCAATGTCTGACGGATAAGGTTGAGATTGCCGCCATCAGACAAATCCATGATAGTGTCAGCGCCATACTTTACGGCAACTTTGGCCTTTGAGACCTCCTCGTCTAGGTTCTGGTGTAATGTAGATGTCCCGATATTGACATTGACCTTTGTACGAAGGCCCTTGCCAATTCCTGTAACTTTGATCTTCTGCTTTCTTGCATTATTCCTTGGGATAATGATAGAGCCGTTTGCAACCCTCTGAACTATTACACTTACATCAATATCTTCTTGTTTTGCAACATCAATCATCTCCTCTGTAGCGATCCCACGCCTTGCAGAACCCATTTGGGTAGGCATTTTTGTATCGCTAGACAGATGCAAAGTCTACCCTTAAAAGAGTAGCTCTTAAGGTGTCTTATGAGAAAATCGAGTCTGTATAACATAGAAGAGAGAGCCAAGAAGTTTTGGTACTGTAAGCAGGCACATCGTGGCTTATCCCAGAGACGATCCTTTGCGATACTCGGCCAGGAACGCGTCTTTGATGCTCTTGACCAAGCCGTGCAATTCTTTGTTGTCGTTGAACTCGTTCACCTGCACACTGGTCAAGCCCAGAGATTCCAGCTCGCTTATGAGGTAACTTTGCTCATGCGCCTTCTCATTTAGAATATCTCTGGCCATGGTTCCCCGATACAAATTGGGACGATATAGAAGATATGGTGCTGACCACCAGAAGAATCTTCTATCGCTTCAGGCGAGCTCGTGTATTTTGTGAAATTTTGAATCCTGACGAATATGACACCGGAGTTCTTGTAACTTGGCGGGACATGAATAGAAGCATATGCAGGGAATTCGAGCCTATGTCCCTTCAAGTTACCCGAACTGGCTTGGGCATACCGGGAATGCCTGAATCAGCTTTGTCATGCAATAATCTGGTCAGCGCTTGATATAAATGGACATCCTGTAGGCGAAAATAGTTTATTTTTACTGTCATTCTAATCCTTTCAGTTTCTCTTTTGCTTTGCCAATTATGCGTTCAGCCCACTTTACTGCTTTTTCCGCCTCCTCATTGCCCATCAAATCAGGTTGGTACTCGGACGCATTTTTCAGATTCCGCAGAGATGTGAACTGCTTTTGAACATCTTGGTATTCGCTGGCATTAAAAATGCCTTTTAGTAACGATAGTACGTCGGTATGGGCGCCCGAGGCCCTTTTGCCGAAATATGACGTGGTTAGGGCGTCAAGCACATTGATTGTGGCGTGAATGGCATTCATCGCAGCGCTATCATATCTGCCCTCTCGGCAATTTTTGCTAAATACAGCGAGTCCTCAGCTTTTTTCAAGTAGTTCTTGGCCTTCTTTTGATCTACTGGACGAGTCATTTGTTTTCAATGATCATCTCCTTTAGGTCCCTGCCTGCAACGACAACATAACTATTAAGAATCGAATTTATCAGCCGGTCGTTTTTCTTGCTTGTCAGTTCCGTTCCATTCATTATTATAGGCGAAAGGCGGCTGTTGAAAACCAATGAAATTTCGTCTCCAGCCTTCGACACAATGGAGCTTGCAGCCTCAAAGTCATTGGAAATGACAAGCAGATCAACGTCGCTGTCTTTGCGTTCTCTACCGATGGCAACACTGCCAAACAGAACTGCAGACATTATGCTTTTATCAGTCATCAGATGCCTCTTGAGTATAGAAACAAGTTCATGAAGCGTATCCTCTTCGGCCTTCACCGTTGGCCTTAGGATCCTGTTCAGGATGTAGCTCTTGTCATTTAGCGATATGAGGTATGATCTGCCAACTGGCTGAATTGTCAGTATGCCAAACTTCTCTAGCTCTTGGACTGCCAGAGCGGCTTCGCTTGGTGAAACGCCGGCTACCTCGGCAAGCTTGCGTACCGTAAAGATCTTGTCGGGGTATTTGACAAGAGCTCGAATCAGGCGTATTGAAACCTTGCTACCAAGCAATGGCTCGAGATAGGTGTGAAGTTGCATGTCCTGACAGGCGAACATATGTATGGTATATCGGGCATCTAAACATATTTCAGGACATGCCACGAGCGAGGGTAACAAGCCGTTGGTGGCTTGGGCGGCTCGGAGCGAGTGCGAGACCATTTAAGAGTCGAATTGGCAGAGGACAGGAATAAAGGCCCGTTCTTGAAAGCCATAATGATGCATGGAGTCGAAATGGAACGAACATGCACACCATCCTATCTGTGCGGTGTGCGGAGAGGAATTTGCATCTGCCGAGCAACTAGGCAGGCATGTTGATCAGGTGCACAGGGAAAAATAGACAAATGGAATGGAGGTCGTCCAGACAAAGGTTTCCCAAATTAGCCCTCTATCGGTATCGACTCGCTATATAGGCGTAAATAGATGCTTGTACAAAGTGACATCGATGTCCAGCGAGGCCGAGGAAATAAATGAAGTTATCCTCTCTTGTCTTATTGAAAATGCGAGAATGTCTTCGCAAGAGATCCATAAGAGGCTGAAGTCTCGTGGCATCAACAGGACGCCACGGGCTGTACTGGAACGCATCAGCAAGCTTGAAAAAGAGGGGAGAATAGCTGGCTACACGCTTAAACCCCAGCCAAAGAACTTTGAAGGCTTTGTCATCAGGTTGATTTTAATCTCATTCAAAACGTCTTCAGTTTTCAACGAAAGGGTAGCCATGTTTACAAGCTACCTTCAAAATGCACCCTTTGCTGCCTTTGCAGGTAGAACAAGGGGAGAATACGATTGGATAAACATCAAGATATTTCCAAATACAAAAATAGCAAACCAAGAGAGCGATATGTACAGGACAGTCTTTGGAGACATTATTGAGAAGTATACAGCATTTGATGTCACCGTGGTAAAGGCACCCAGGTTCATTCAGGCGACAAACTACTCAATTGACAACTTTTACGAGTTCTGCCAAAAGTGGATGAAATAACCCAGTTCCTTTAAGGAAGAATCCCGATAGGCAAAATGCGGAAACAGAAGCGGGTGCTTCCTGAAGAGTAAAACCTATTATATTCTGCTTCTAATGTAATGTACATAGAATGCAGAGTCAGAAGGCGAGAGAGTATGTGGCTCTTTCGGACAATTTGTTTTCTGTAAACGACAAAGTTCAGTATGTTGCTATTGCAAATGTTTTAGGTGAAATAATTGACATTTACCATAACAATGGTGCGAACAGCCCCTCAGTTCTCTCAAAAGGGAGGCTTTCAGAGGATCTCCGCAAGATCACGCTAGCCACGAACGTGTTAACTTTTGAAAATATCAGACTGATGGTTCTCGATACAGCTAGCTCAAAGGCACTCATTATCAATCTGGCCGAGGACACCATAATAGTGGGGATGAGCAAAGACGGGGTGCTGCCAGATTTGGCCCGCGTCTTGAGCTGCATCTCTAGACTGGGCTTTTAAGGTCACGCTTTCTTTAGAAGAGATATCTTCTTCAGGTCGTCATCGATCATCGAGTGAAGCTTTAGCCTAAACTGCATTAACTCGCTTACAACTTCGGCCCTTTCTTCAGAGCGCAACTTGCCGTTGGCCTCCTCTATTATCATGTCAAGCCTTGCAAGAGACATACGGAGAACCAACAGTGCCCTTTTCAACAGTTTAATTTCTGCCGATTTGGAGCCGTCTTTTGTTTCCTTGGCAGCAATTCCGTCATCCATGGTTCCATCAAAACCAAAAATCTGTTCTACCTTTGCACCATTCTTTATCTGTCGCCTTATTTCCCTTACTGCATGAACAGAAAGGCCGCCGTTCATGATTTCTTCAGCAATCAACTTCTGCTTATCCTCTCCGATGTTGACCAATTCCAGAGCGTGTGAGGGCTTTAGTTTTTTCTGCGCTACTTGTTCCATAATCTCTTTTGGCAACCTAAGAAGCTGAATCCTGCTGGAAATATACTGCTCGCTTTTCGATATGACACGACCCAATTGGGACACTCCTCCCCAGCCATAATCAAGAATATACGCCTTGAATGCTTCAGCCTCTTCGATAGGATCCATGGTCATCCGGTGCATGTTTTCAATCAATTGAATTTCAAATGCATCTTTGTCTGATAAGGCACGAATCCTAGCAGGTATTACTCTCCACCTTAACAGCTTGCAAGCTTGGTATCGCCTGTGACCTGCCACTATTTCAAATCCAGAATCCACTGGTCTGACCGTTATAGGTTGGATCAGACCATGCTGGCGTATGCTATCTGCCAGTTCCTTGATCGCCTGTCTATCAAACGAAGAATTGCATGTGCGCACCTGAATTGCTGCCGGTCTAATGCCGCGCAACTCGAGCATCTCCTCAATAACCTGATCATTAGACATGGCGAAGATTGTAGATGGATGGAACTATATAAGTAAATTAATTATTTCTTTAAAAACTTTGTTAGCAGAATAGTATTAAATTCCTTGGAAGATGGAATTTTTGATGCGCAGTTTGATACCAAAGAACATAAAGGACAATGCAGCCAACAAAGTGGAGCCGCAATCAACAAGAAAAAGAAAGTATGTCACGGCGGCTTTCTTTGCATCAGTAACCCTTATCCTGTACCTGCTCGGCTGGGTCCTTTGAGACATGATTTGTGATTATTCTGAGAAGGCACACTCGCAGCAGCGCTAGCAAGAACTTTTGAAGGCTTATAAATTAACATTAGCACAATTCATTGATGGGAGAAGCTATTGGGCAATCTGCTCAGGACCACGAAGTTCTGTGGGAGGGCATTGTAAAGATAGACCCCAGCATTTCTGCACATATGCCCGAAGCCATAGAAGCAGGAGGTAGCCTGAAACTTTTCACTATAACAGACACTTCTTTTCCCTACGGCGACAACGCCCAGCTTGACAATCATGATCTGCTTGCTGACTTTCCAAATGAGATCTCTGTCTACGTAGTGGGGGGAAAAATGCTGGAATACATGAAATGCTCGGTGATCAAGCAATATCAGTTTTCCAAAGTGCAAAAAAGTTCCTATTTCAAAAGGAAAAAACAAGACACCAACGACAATTATTCTGCCAAGAAAATTGTTGCAAAAAAAGGCTTCCTACTGTCTCCAGTAGATGCCCCTGCTAGTCAGCATCCTGTCGGCTGCCTAGCTTCTGTCAAGGTAAGTAACGAATACGGTGAATCTCTTATTTTTGAAAAAACTGGCTTGGTCATCTTTGCATCCGGCTCAAAGACTTCTGAAATAACGTTCACGAACCAAAAAAGGTCTGTTACAGTGGTGTTTGTGGCTTCAAATGAAAAACCCTTCCTTGCATACATGCGGTCAAAACCGCTGCTGGTCAAGCTGCTGTGCGACAGCAATGGGATAAAAACAGAAAAGATTTTGCAGGAAGAAGGCCAAGACATGCCAAGCCGGCAGAAGGTTGAAGATCCGTTGAAAATCCTCAAGGTAAGACTAGCGAAAGGCGAAATATCGGCTGAAGAGTACAACAAACTGAGAAAGTTGATTGCAGACGATGAAGAAAAGGTAGGCCAAGGTTCAAACTGGATTTAGCAGTAAGAAAAAATGAAAAAAGAGAGGCGGCACGGATCTAGAATTCTTTGTACTCTAGATATTTGCCATCAAGCGTTATCCTGCAGCGCGGCTCTCCGTGGCTCCCGGTAATTTTTTCCATCTTTATTGAAAAGTCGATGGCGCTCATAATTCCGTCACCGCCTCTTCCTGTCTTGTCTGAGAAAAGCTCGTTGAACATTTCCCTCATTGCATCGCCATATACACCAATTATTTCCAAGAGCCTGTAGTTGAACGGGTCGATTGTGGCCGGAAAATTTCTTCTATTAGGGTAGACAGCAAGTTCTTTCCTTGCAGCTCCGTCAAGTCCTAGCAGGCTAGTTACCTTGTCAATGTCTGCGTGGTTAAGTTTCTGCTGTCCGTGCAATGCGGCGGCAACGAACATCGGGTCTTTTCCAATTGTCTCTGCAAGCTTTGTGTAGTTGAGACCCTTCTCCCTCATCTTCGATCTGACGGCTGCCAATATAGCCTCTCTTTCACTTTGTGGTGGAACCAATTCTGTCGTAGTCATGCCATATCCACTTCACCAGGTGCTCACATTAAGTATTATTGCAAAAAAGTGATTTAAATAGCAAAAACAAAAACCATGTGCGCGAATTTACCCGGCAATTAACCCGATGTCTGGTAGAATGATGAGCTTCGTGGCAAAATTATGTTGTTAAATACATAACGTCAAAAGCAAGTAATTCCGTATGAAGAATGCCTTGTGGCCAAAGAGATGGCAGCTGCCACTACTATTGGCGGTAGCTAGCTTGTCATTTCATCTATTGTCTTTTACATCTGTTGTAAATGCAAATGATCAAGCAAACTCATCTCCCATTATCATTAATGAGGTAGAGATCGACGCTCCCTCTAATGCTGATGACCCATTAGCTTGGGTTGAGCTTTTGAATACAGGCGGTACCCCAGTTCCCCTCTCTAGACTAAATCTAACGATCATTACTGGGGATAAAGAAGGCGACAATGTGACCCACGTGTCGCTCAAGCCTGACAATGGCGATCCCACCATGCCTGCCCATAGCCATCATGTTGTCCCTGTGCGAACCAATCTGGATCACTATTTGGTCGGACTGCAGCTTTTTGAAGATGGAGTGTTGCTAGACGAAGTACAAGGGCTAAACGATGCCCTTGCTGACGATCGAACGTGGCAAAGGTATCCTGACGGCGAGGATACCGGGTCCTTTGAGGACTGGGTTTTTGCAGAATCTACCAAGGGAGAGGATAATGGGAATCTGGGAAAGGCAATTGCTGAATGCTATTTGAATCCATTGTGCATGAGCCTTGACACGCCGGCGCATAAGTCACATGTACTGAACGTAGACGAAACTGCCTTTACTGTCGACACCTTTTCTACATCCTCAGTTACCGGGATGGATCTGGATCAAGAGGAAAAGAAACTTGTAGTGAGATTGTCAAAATCAAGTGAAGAATCAGACCTCTCATTTATTCATATTAGCTTTCCAAAAACACTCCTAAGTGGCGATTTTATAGTCAATATTGACCAGGGGGAATCGCAACAGCCATTTTTTGCCGTGGAAAATAACACGCATTCTAGGTTGATAATAGAATTTGGGCCAGGAGATAGGACCGTGGAAATTGTTGGCACCAATGTAGCCCCAGAGTTTGGCGGTGCCTCCATATTGCTGGCCATCGCTTCAACAACGTTAGCTTTGATCATAGTAGCAAGGCGATACCTTGCAGTAAAATAGCGAACACCGCCCTAACGCTAGTGCGTGAATTGAACCGGCGCGCCCATGAATTTCCAATATAAGCTATAATGGAACAATTAAGGATATGAAGTGCACAGGAAAGATTGCTATCTGATGAGTTCATCGTCAGATGGTAAAGTGTCAGCTCCGGGATTCGGTATTCCCTCCGGTCCGGCTGAAGGGGCATCACCACCTTCCACATCTTCAAATCCGTTGCCGGGACATTCTTCAATGAACCCTCCACCACCGTCTTCGCCGCCTGCCCAGGTTGTTCCGCCATCGCCAGAAGCAGAGACGCCGCCTTCCCCTCGGCTTTTGGCAGGCATCTTTGGTTTGCCAGACACGCTAAAGACACTGAGCAACCTGGGCGTTGCAAAATGCAAGGTGAATCCTGCCCAAGGCATTCTAATGGGCTGGCAGGCCATGAGCTATCTTGCGTTTGCTGCATTGTTTGCCTTTGTGATCATGGCTGCTGTTGCGCCGGATCTGTCGCCTGGACTGGGCAGATTCCTCATGTTCGTTGTCTTTCCCGGAACGTCGCTGGTAGCTGTAATCATCCTGGGAGCCAATCTTGTGACTGGAGACTACATGACCTCGGGCATATCTCTGATGACAGGTCAGGCCAAATGGAGAGAAGTATTTTACCAGTGGAGCATCACGCATGCCGGTCACTGGATATCCGGAGTGGTCATTGGGTGGATGATAATTGTAGGGGCTCTCATGTTGGCAGGCCCGGGTTATGGCGAGGCTTTTACAAACTTCCTTGTAAACGTAGGAAATCTAAAGGTCAACGTTTTGACGTGGGACCAGCTGTTCTGGAGGGCGATATTTGCCAACTGGATGGTGACTATGGCTGTATGGGGAGCATTCAGGACGCAGGAGGTTATCGCAAAGATTCTGTTGATATCGTTCCCATTGGGCACGTTCTTTGCCACAGGGTTTGAACACAGCATCGTAAACCACTGGGTACTGTCTGCTGCAATATGGCAAGGCGCGGACTATACATGGGGTCAGGCCATGTGGAACAACCTAGTCCCAGTTACCCTTGGCAACATCATTGGTGCGACATTCTTTATGGGCATGGTTTACTGGTACACAGGGGGCATGCAAAAGTGGCTTGCAGCAGATAAGTGGAGGCAACCCCATGGCACCTACCGCGATTTGGCAAGGGCATTCAAAGATGCGATAACACTGATGATAGCGTTTACGGCTATCATGCCTGCTGCCATAGGTGCGATCCTGCTCTTTGGTCTTGAGCCGGCCATGGGGATACAACCTGGGACCAACAATCCAAACTGGATAGAGCCAATAATAGTCATAGGCTGGTTCGTTGGAATTTCGCTGATAGTGAAATGGTTCCTCTGGCCAAGGAGGCCGTGGTACAAGATCCCTGCGACCTAGGTGCGAATGGGATGATGCCATTTGGCGGGCCACAGAAATCAAAGACACGGCAAGAGAAAGAAAAAGAAGGCTGCAGAAGCAAACCCAACAAAGAATGGAGCACGGGTTGGATACCATTCAGAAGCCGCAAACCCGCCGGAATTGATCAGTGAAACAGGGGCAAATGAAGGGATGGAAATTGGTTACCATTCAGAAGTGGCAAATACAAGCAAAACAGAAGAAGATGTCGCTGGCATGCAAGTTGGCTATCACTCCGAGCGCGCAAATCCCCAAAGGCCCAATCAAAATGACGGCATGAAGATTGGCTACCACTCGGAAGTGGCAAATCCTCCAAGAGAAGGGCAAGATGGGATGAATATAGGCTACCATTCAGAAGCAGTCAACATTGGCTCTCATAGCAAGCGATTGCATGGTGCCAAAGGCTCTTTGGAAGAGAGAGCTGATGATGCAAGCAACCGGTAGTAGAAGAAGATAAAACATCTTGAGCAGGAAGGACATGATGCTACAGGATTTTCATGTCATTGCCTTATTGCTTTTAGGCAGAAGCTTCATGGGCGCTGTATACTATGTTCGTAATAGCAGACATTACCCCGCTGACACTCTTTATGCTCGCAATTATGGCTTGCAATTTTGTTTCGTCATCTGCTGACACCTTCACTATCAAGTCATAGACGCCAGTCGTAGAATAGACTTCAAGAACGCCCTGCACCTCTCTTAATGCTCTCCCGATGGATGCAGAGTGCTGGTGTTGCGCACAATCAACAAATACGAAGGCAAGCGTCATGCATGAGAATTTTTGGCATGCTATTAAAGACTTGTTACTTTATCAATGTTTTATTTAAGGTGCAAATGACATGGCAATACGTGGTTCTAGAGGGCGGCGCTTGCTCCTGCTTCTTTTCCCAGCCAAACATCGCATGCTAAGAGACTGCTCATATTTTTACCCACAGCTATCTTTTTTCAAGCCATTTAAGACCCAAGGTATTTGGTCTCTAAATAGGTCACGAAGTAATCTGGATTATATTCTTCATTGAAGGTATTCTTAAGAAGCATTTTTGGTGCATAAACAGATCCGTGTTGATGTATTTTTAGTCTTAACCATTCTTTGATGGGCTCAAAATCTCCCTTCCTGATGTTTTCCTCGTAATTCTTCAGGTCTTTGCGCAGCTTTGCAGCAATGATCGCAGAAACCAAATTCCCTAAAGTGTAAGTAGGGAAATAGCCAAAGAGGCCACTGCTCCAATGAGTATCTTGAAGTACGCCCTGCGAGTCCTCGGTTGGTCTCACTCCAAGCAGCTGCTCCATTCTATCGTTCCAGAATCCAGGAATTTCAGAGATGTTTAGCTCATCTCCAAATATTTTCTTCTCTATCTCGTACCTTATTGCTATATGGAGATTGTAAGTAACTTCGTCGGCGTCGACTCGTATGTAATCAGGCTTGACATTATTGAAATACAGGTACAGGTCCCCATCTGTAGCTTGGTTTGCAAAACTTACTTGCTTTCTAATCAAGGGAGCTATCAATTGAACAAAAGGCCGGCTTCTGCCTACAATGTTCTCCCAAAACCTTGACTGAGATTCATGAAGTCCTAGCGAAGATCCACCTTCAACAGGAGTGACAGAGAATGACTGATCGCACTGCAGATGGTACAAGGCATGACCGGCTTCATGGATAGTACTAGATATCGACCTTTTGAAATCAGTTCCCTCATATCGAGTAGTTATTCTGACGTCATTGAGACCCATAGCTTCAGTAAAAGGATGGGTGGATACATCCATTCTGAAACGTTCCATATCATATTGCAGGAGATTCAAAAGTTCACGATTGAGCTCATCAACTTTTTGAACGTCATATTTTGATTTTCCAAGGTTGCTCTCCTTGCAAAACGGGCTGCCTGAATCTACGAGCTTTTTCAATATTTTCTGAATTTGCGGAGTCAGCACTCCGAATACCTTGTCCAAATCATCTACTGTAAGCTCTTCTTCAAATGTATCCAAAAGCACGTCATATGGATGCTTTTCATAGCCTATCTTGTCAGCGACTTGCTTCTTTATTTCTATCATCTTTTTGAGATAGGGCTCATACATCTTGAAATCAGATTTTTCTCTCGCCTGCCTCCAGACCATGTTGCCCCTTATTCTTTCCAAAGACTCTGCTTCGGTCAACTCTTTTGGTATCTTTAACTGCCTGGTTATGTCCCTGTCAAGCACTCGTACGATTCCCTTCTCTACATCGTTAAGGCCATCCTGCTGTTTCTTTGCTAATTCGACAAGATCAACAAAATCTTTGCTTAGCAAAAGCTGCTTATGCAGCAGGTGAAGTTGAGAATCGGCCACTCCTCTTTCTTCAGTGCCTTTCCTGGGCATATAGGTCTCAAAGTCCCAGCCCATTAGAGAAGTGGCGTGATTTATGGACCATACAGGTTTGTAAGCATCGAGAATCTGGTTTATGACAGGGTTATTGGATTTCATGTCGCCACACACTTTTCAGGGATTCAAGCAGATCAGTCTATTAATCATTGCTGGGCATATCTGATATGATGTTTTGGAAGTGATATCACAGAAAACACAGATTTTATTCTTCAAGCAACCATATAACGACGTTCTACTCTGAAACAAGCTTGTAATGGTGGGGTGCTGCTAACTTGTCGTCTGTTCAAGGATATATGAGACAAATGCTCAGCCGACGGTAAGTTAACAGTGCCTATCCGCAAGCTCTTGTATCCCCTTGCAAGGCGTCATGTCTACGCCCTTATCCGTGTCGATGCGTCGCAAGACATCTTCAAAAGCCTGTCCCGCTTCACCCACTGATGTTCTCGGATCCGCCTTATGCTTTGCAATGGCCGACACAAAGAGCTCTACCTCATCGTGCTTCAGGAAGCCGAAGACGTCTGTCCCGAGTTTGTTGGATATGTAGAGCCGCGCGGTCACATCGTTCTGCATCGCCTCCAAGAGACTCCTCATGCTTTCGCCCGGCAGCCCCTCTGCAGGCACCTTAAGGACTATGTTTCATTCTGATTCCTCGATTATACCAGCATACCTTCCCCATTCCAAGAACATGTTCTCTATGTTGTCCTTACCGTTGTTAATCGCATATATCACGCCAACCTTTCTCGCAGCGACCTCAGGATTATTGCCCTTTGAGAGAAGCGAGATGAAAATTATGATTGGCTCATAACGCTGGAGATACTTTCTGAAGATGATGCGTTTTTGTTCCTCGTCAGCCTTTGCCACATTCTCTACGTCTGGTGCCAGCGAATATGTGCCGCTTGACTCTACCGGCATGCCAAATTGGGTCGCGATGTCCACGGCTCGACGCGCATATTCGACTGAAACGCCTACATACTCCGCAGCGTCCTTCACGCTCAGACCAGAATGTGAGCATCCTTCGACGACCTCCATAATCACCTTTGCAGTGACTTTCTGTACCCTGTATTCCTGTGCAGTCTGCGCTTTGGTCACTTTAGCCACCCACAGAATTGACGTTCGTGTCTACGGTCTTGCCGTTGGCCTTGACAAAGTCCCTCAGTGCCTCTACCTCTACGACGTAAGTATCGCCACCGATTCTCACCTGAGCCATCTGCTTGCTGTCATCGACGACCATGTTAGTTCCTGTAGATTGCCTTGACGCTATGTCAGGATTTAGAGTATACCTGCCATCATCGCCAGGAATCAGGATTTTGGATATGTTCAGGAGCTGAATCAGATTCTTCAACGGCTTCTCCACCTTCTCCCTATCGGGGAGCTTGGACGTCAAGCCGAGCGTGTTAAGGATCTCGTCTTCGCTCAGTGACTTTTTCAGTCTGAAGGCAACAGCCAGACTTGATACAAACCACGAGCTGCCTATTGCGTCTCTGAACAGTTTCCAGCCGTCATCATCAGAGCCCCATTCCATCTTTTGCACTATTGCTGTCAAGGTTTGTGATGGCTTACTTTTCCCATCTTGGTCCTCAAGCATGCCGAGGCTCTTCCAGAACTTCAGGCATTCGCTCACGTTTGACAGGCTCGCGTTTACCACGGACGCAATGTCCTTGTACGAAGCGCCTGTGCCGTGCTTCTCATAATAAAAGACTTAGCCCTTGATGACTTCAATCTGTTTTTCCATCTTCAGATTTTTGACCGGGTAGGACTATTTCCTGAATTGTCTTCAATTGCTCCGTCATAGCGACACCTCCATTGCTTCGAGCTTCATGCGCTCCTTGATCTTCTGCCGTACGAAGTCCAGATTTGTTTTGAATATGGACGGGTTGTTTGATGCGATTGCAAGCTCGTAATTGGTCTTGAGCATGTCAATAAGCATGCCCAGATCAGGATGATCCTGCAACAACAGTTTCAGGCCAGCGACCTTGTCAGAGAAAGACTTGCTCCTGTCATCCTCGGCCAACGCTTCTAAGGCGCCCAGATGTCGCCCGATTTCGAAGATAGGCAGGTAGTCGATCTTTTCGGTCTTTGGCTGGCTTACCTCGGCAGCCACAATAGTCGCGGCCTCGTCGCTCTTGACCCTGTATAACCCTCTCTGACTTTTTACCGCAAGGTTGGCGGCATTGAGCCATGTCAAAAACTTCTTCCCATAGATTTCCTTTGTGTCTGGCGACCAATCCCTTTTGAGATGGAATGTCAGAATCCCGCCTATGTCATTGGCTGTGAGGTCCCTGTCAGCAGATGCCATTTTGCGAATGACATCAGCATAATGGCTGCCATAGAGGCATGCCCTGAATATGTCAGATTTCTTGTCTGCTGACAGAGTGGGGTCCAGAAGCTTCCTTCCAGTCTCGGTAATGCGATACGATCCGCTCAGATCCTTCTCCACGAGACCCAAAGCCCCGCAAATGGCCAAGTGGGCCCACAATGACCGATCTCCAGTGCCCAACTTCTGAGATAGCTCCGAGAGCTTTGCCCTCTCGTAGCCGTTCAGCACAGTCAACAGACTGATCATCGGGTTATACCCTATCTCTGGCGGATAGATGTCTGACTTCGCCTTCTTTGTCACGGCATTTAGCGACAGAACGCCGTTGCCAAAGTAGCCATACCCGGCGAACGAAATGATCGAAGCACAACTGTTTCCAAATGCGCGGTATGTCCTCACATCTTTCCAGTTCTTCTTGAACCGATCCATCAGCGCGCGGCCTATCTCTTCGCCTGAGATTTCAGAGCGCGCCTCTAGCAGTGACTTTACAAATTTCAAAACTTCAGACTTGCCGACAGCGGCTTTGATTATCTGCTTTGCCTTCTCTTCCTCATTTGAAGCCATTGCCTGCGCAAAGACCATACCTTCGCTAGTTAGTACGATTTTTCCATTTACTGTCTCTGATAACCCCGGAAGACCCATGGCTAGGCTCACGTCATTGATGTTGCTCACTTTGCAGTCTATCAGGGTAGCGAGCTCTGATATTCCTATTTCCCGGGCATGTGCCTTGTATAATGCTTGAACTGTTTCAATGACCCTGTCCACGCCCACATAGGGGATAATTGTCCTAGAATCATTGTCTTCATCCACTTCGCTCATAGTTCATGTTATGTTCACCTCTAGCTTAAAGACTTCTGGCAAATGGAGGTGACAGGGATGTAAATGCTATATGAGGCTAAGCTTGGGTCATTTAATACGCCTCTTGGTTGCGAGCTATCATTTTTACATTGGGTTTGCACATCCTTCTGACTATGAAACTGCCTCGTAGCGTTTCCAGCGCCCGGAACCTTCCTCCTTTACAAGCCCGAGTTGTATCATGCGCTGCATGTGGCGGCGATACGCTCGGTCAACCAGAGGCTTTGGAGTAGACCTGCGATATTCTTTGTATAGATCGGCAGACGTGATCCGGATTCTCTTTTTCATGATGTCGTATAGCACTCGCTGATGCTCGTTCAACTTCAATAGATACGACACGCGAAGTCTCCTTGCTCCCTTCAACGACGTTTTCACATCGTCCAGCGTTATGTTGTCTGCACTTCGTGCCTCGGCGTTTTTTGCAGACGCCTTCAGCATCAACAACCCCACTCTGGCGTCGCCTTCGGCCATGACAGAGACTGCCCTGATCAAATGAGGCTCAATCCTCCTTGGCCTGAGCGCAAACGATACGCGCTGATTGATGATGTCATACAACTCCTCTTTGGAATAGGGCTTAAACTCCACTTCGTTCAGAATCAAACTTGACTTTATTCTGCCGTCCAGATCCCAGTTGATGAAGCTGTGGTTAGATATCATGAGCAGGCCGAAGCCGTATCTCGCCAGAGTGTATAGTACCTGGGGCTGTCTTATCTGGTCTACTTCATCCAAGAAGCATTAGTATGCATCCTCTTTATTGATACCAACATCCTTGCGAGTTCGTATATGCAGATTCGCGCTCATGCACTATCATGCCGAGCTGCAAAAATACTTGGAGGATTTTGTGTTCTATACACTTGCAAAAAGATTAGAATAAAAATATTAAACAAGATCCCTACTGCGGCTCTATCGTTGCCGGCGGCTTGCTTGACACAGCATAAGTGACCCATGTTGCACCCTCAACTTCATTTGTTATCCTGCTGCTCATTCGCTCAATCAACTCATAGGGCAGGCGCGACCAGTCTGCAGTCATTGCGTCTACCGACTCTACAACCCTTATCATTATAATGTGCCCATATACCCGTTCGTCGCCTAATACTCCGACAGCCCTGTCGTCGCCCACAGCTGCATATGCCTGCCACACCTTATCATACCATCCTGCAGCCTTTAGCTCGTCTTCCACTATCTTGCTTGCATGCTTGCAAATCCTAGTTTTTTCAGGAGTGATCTCGCCTATTATCCTGACAGCCAACCCTGGCCCAGGGAATGGGTGCCTCTTTAGCAAGTCATCTGGAACCCCAAGCAGCCTGGCGACTTTCCTCACTTCGTCCTTGTACAAATATCTCAATGGCTCTATCACCTTGAGGTCAAGCCACTTTGGCAGCCCTCCTACGTTGTGGTGTGTCTTTATCACAGCAGCAGGCCCCTTTGAAACCCCACTTTCAATCACGTCCGGATACAGCGTGCCCTGTGCAAGCCACTGAAACGGCCCATTCTTTTTTACAACATCAACAAACACGTTGGCAAACTCTTCACCAATTATCTTGCGCTTTTTCTCTGGGTCTGTCACACCTTTCAGTTTGCCAAGGAACTGCTTTTCTGCATTGATGTAAATGAGATCGATATCCATCTGGTCTTTGAACAGCTTCACTACATCCTTTTCCTCGTCCTGCCGCAGCAATCCGTGGTTGATAAACACACAGCGCAGTTGGTCGCCTATCGCCTTGTGCATGAGTGCTGCCACTGTAGTCGAGTCAATGCCACCGCTTACCGCTGCCAGCACCTTCTCCTTGCCTACCTGGTTGCGAATGTCTTTGATTGTTGACTCGATAAAGCTCTCCATGTCCCACTCTGGTTTCGCACCGCTTATCTCCTGAGCAAAGTTCCTCAATATCTGAACGCCCCGCTCGGTGTGCACTACCTCAGGGTGGAACTGGATTCCATAGAACTTTTTCTCCTTGTTGCCAATTGCTGCTGAGTGCGAGTTCTCTGTATGAGCAAGCACCTTGAACCCTTCTGGCAGCTTTTCTGCCGCATCACCGTGGCTCATCCAGCAATTGATGCTACTCTGGCCCAAGTTCTTGAACAGGTCTGCCTTGTCATCAATGACAAGCCCTGCCCTGCCATACTCGCGGCTATTCGCTCGCTTTACCTTGCCTCCAAAATTGTCAACAAGCACTTGGTGCCCATAGCAAATGCCAAGGATTGGCTTGCCCATCTGGAATATCTGCTTGTCAGGCTTGGGCGCGTCCTTTGCATAGACGCTTGCCGGCCCACCAGAGAAAATGATCCCTTTTGGGTCTATCTCCTTGATTACCTTTGCAGGTGTGTTGTATGGCAATAATTCACAATACACGTTGGCTTCGCGGATTCGCCGGCAGATAAGGTGGCTGTACTGCGATCCAAAATCCAGAACCACTATCTTGTCCATTCGTATCTGCTAAGTTTAGAATTAATGGGCTTTATTAGGTACTAGCCTCATTCTTTTCTATAGAAGCCATCAATCGATGAGGACTGCGCGCAAAGCAGAGGACGGAAGTGGAATACTTGATGCCAAGTAGTCTGCTGTGGGCGGGTTTTAGGGCGCGTTGCGTGATCAGCGTAAAAAACTCAAAGGGCAATGGTCAAGCTCAACCGGTGCATTGCTCCGAAGGGCCGTGATATGTTCTACGGTTCAAAAGGCTTTTGGCAGGTGAAGCAATGATGCGGAACGTGGGACTGAAGCTAATCCGCAGAGTAGATGCCAAGAAGTCAAGGAGTCAACGGACACTTTGACAGAACCTCGATCTTCTTCTATTTTCCGCCGCTCTTTTCCAGCATCCTTGTAAATACCCATGTAGAAGTGTTGAATATTTCCTGCAGGCGATCTTTATCGCGGTAGTTGTTTATCACGATACGTTTGATTTCGCCGTTGTCCTCATCAACTTTGTAATTGAGGGCATTAGGCTCCTTTATGCCCTGGCTGGCATCCTTGTTCTTCATCCCATCGAGTATCCTGTTTAGGAAGAATGACCGGAAAGGTGGTGTGTTGACATTTAGGTTGACGTTAGGTGCTGGCACAAGCACAACTGCGTTTGGCGACACCTCTGCGTTTGCAAGCCAGAAATCGTCCTTGGCTCGCTTGAGTGGCCTGATATCTCTGTTGTCAGACGATTTGAGCGTCGGGGCTACTGCCTGCTGCCTTGGTGATGATGGTGACTGCCTGGTTTGCTGTACCTGTGCTGTAGTGGCTGTAGGTCCTCCTCCTCCTGCTGCCGTGGCAAAGCCAATGCTAGCTGCTGCCTTGAAGCTTCCTTGCTTTAGCAGGTTGTCAATGATGGCCAAAGTCGTGCGCAAGCGCTCGACTTCCTCCTGCTTGTCTTCTATCTGCTTGATCAGCCACTCGCGTATGTCTGCCGCGCGCCTGATATCGTCCTCGGAATAGCCTGATGATGACATTATGTTATAGCATGCCCTCTACAACATAAAAGATATAATAGCTTTTAGTCTGGGCGGAAACTTCTGTAGAACATATCCGTCTCACCTCAAGCAGGTGAGCTTTTACTATCTTTTTGTGATATTGTCAGAAGGTTTAAGGTTCAATTTCTTTCACGCTCCATAATGTTACGACGGGACATCATATATATACAGAAGTCACAAAAGCATCATGAAAAAAGCCTTTTAGCTCAGCCTTCTTCTTTTATTTTCGTGTCTCTTCATCTTCTTCTTCGCTTACCTTGCGTACGGTAATTCTTAATGGAACGTTCTTTCCTATTTCTTCTACAGCAATTATCACGTTCCCTATAGTAGCTTTATCGCCTTCCCTTGGTATCCTTTGCAGGTGCTCATGCAGCAACCCGCTTATAGTAGAGTAATCCTTGCCCTTTGGCAGGTTGACGTTGAGCGCTTCGTTAACATCGTCAATTTCCACATCTCCCTGAAGAACCACAGTCTGCCTATCCACTTTTCTCAACATCTGGAGTTCAATGTCCTTTTCATCTGTTATCTCACCTACAAGCTCTTCAATAACATCTTCCAGAGTCACAAGCCCCTCAGTGCTACCAAATTCATCGACCACTATTGCGATCTGAAGGTGCCTTGCCTGAAACTCTTTCAATAACTTGCTTATCGGCATATCCTTGGAGACAAAAAGTGGTTTTCTTGCAATGTCCTTTAGCATCATGTAGCTTGTCTTTGTTTCAACAACTTTTAGGACATCCCTTGTGTGAACAATGCCCAATACATTGTCCTTGTTATTTTCATCAACTATTGGAATTCTGGAAAATCCGCTATTGTTTATCAATGGTAATGCGTCCCAAATCAGCAACCGCGCACTTAGCACAAACATGGCATTTCTGGGGGTCATTATGGCTCTTACCGCGGTATCATGGAACTCTAGAACCTCCTTCATCATTTCACGCTCTTCTTTCATGAGCACCTTCTCCTCGACACCAATATCCAAAATGGCGCGTACCTCTGCCTCACTCAATCTCTTGGGCTTTTCTTCAATTTTGACAGCTCTGAACATCCCTTTTGTTATCAGTTCCAAAAGAATTACCAGAGGATATAGAATATACTGTATTGCCAGAATAACGCGCGCAAATGTGAGCGATATCTTTTCTGCATGCGCGTAGCAATATGCCTTTGGAGTAATATCACCAAATACAAGCAGGATAAATGTCATTATTCCTGTTGCAATACCCAGTCCCAGACTACCAAATGTGCCAATTGCAACATCTGTTGCTACAGCTGCTGCTCCTATGTTAGCCAAATTAACTCCAAGCAAAATCGTAATGAGCATCCTCTTTGGATTGGACTTGAGTTTTGCAAGGGAGTTTGCACCGGACCTCTTTTCGTTTACCAATCGCCTTAGCTGTCCCCTTTCTAGGGAGACAAGTGCAACTTCAAGGCCGCTGAAAAAAGCAGATAATGCGACCAACGCTCCTAAGGCTGGGATAGCAAACTGTAGCTCTACTACCATACTTTATTAAATTTCATCAAAATGTTACGGGCTTGGCAGTAAAAAAGGCTCTGGTGGCTGTTGTTAAGTTATAGGTCAAAGCCGATGAAGCCTAAGGAGGCTCTCTCTTTTCTAACGATTGAATCTCTCTGTTACAGTTTTTATCTGAATATTCTTCTTCTGCTGCTGTTATGTTATTACTATTACCGCGATTTAATTCCCATTTCATTTGTGTGTGTCTTTTGAGTCTCTACTATTTTTGTCCCTATCTTCTTAATTGTTCAACTACAGTCTTCAGCCTCGATTAAACCTGTATATATAAGGTCATCCCAGGTGCAAACGTATATGGCGGCCAGTAGAGTAACAAAAAAGGATCAAAAGAAAAAGGGCGCCGCAACAGCAGCAACGGGAGGCGGAGTTCTTGGCATCCATCACATCACTGCAATCACAAGAAATGCCCAGCGCAACATTGACTTTTACTCTGGCACCCTAGGTCTAAGGCCAGTGAAAATTACAGTTAATTTTGACGATCCAACTTCATATCATCTCTATTACGGCGACTATATGGGCCATCCAGGAACCTTGCTGACATTCTTTGTGTGGCCGGATATACACAAGGGAACTCGTGGAACAGGACAGGTTACCACAGTTGCATTTCTTATTCCACCAAAATCACTGGAATACTGGGTAGATAGACTTCGTCGCAATGGCGTCTCAGTTGTAGGCCCATCTACGCGCTTTAATGACGCCGAGCAATTCATCTCTTTTCATGACCCGGATGGGATGATGCTAGAGCTGGTCGCTCCTTCAAGTGTTTCATCGTATGTTCATTCAAAGAAAAAAATTCAGAACGAAGACGTCTCCGCAATTAATTATTACAACGTCTGGAAAGAAGGGCCAGTCGATGCGCAGCATGCGCTAAGGGCTTTTCATTCAGCTGCCATCTCAGAAGAAGGGTACGAGCATACTGCCTCACTCCTGACAGATACTATGAAGTTTCAGCTTGTAGCAAAAGATGAGAGGGAAGGGCGCTTTCGTTTCAAGGCTATAAACAACAGAAAACTAGGCGAGGTTCCAGAGGCAATAGGCTCAGTAGTTGACGTGGTATGCCAGCCAGATATCACAAGGGGCATTGTAGGGATAGGCAGCGTGCATCACATTGCCTGGCGGGCTTCTGATGATAGCCACCAGCTTGACTTGCGCCGACGTATCATCAAGCAGGCTCACCTTGATCCAACACCCGTAATTGATCGCAAGTATTTTCATTCTGTTTACTTTCGTGAGCCGGGAGGTGTTCTTTTTGAGATTGCCACCGATCCGCCTGGAATGACGATAGACCAAAAGCCTGAGGAGCTAGGAACAAAGTTAACGTTGCCAGAATGGTACGAGCCTCTTCGCAGTAAGTTAGAGCAGGAGGTGCTTCCTCCTGTAAATCTGCCGCCAAGAAATATGACGAAGCAGCATAAAGAAGAGAGTAGCGTTGCATAGCAATGGCACCTCCAGAAATCCCGCGAAGGCTTGGTTTTGTTCATCGGTATGTGCCGCCAGCCAAGGGGACTGCTGCCAGAAAACAAACAACAACTACTCTGCTTCTTTTGCATGGAACCGGAGGAAATGAAGATGACATGTTGCCTTTAGGACAAGCACTTGATCCAGATGCTGCATTGCTAAGCCCAAGGGGCAAAATACTTGAGGCCGGCATGACGCCACGCTTCTTTCGCCGGCTAGCTGAAGGCGTATTTGACATCGACGATCTGAAGTACCGAACACACGAGCTGGCAGATTTTGTTGAAGCGGCTTCATGTGCCTATGGTTTTGATGAAGGCAACGTGTTGGCAGTAGGGTATTCCAATGGTGCGAACATTGCGGCAAGTACACTTTTGCTCAGACCAAAGACGCTATCAGGCGCAATACTTTTCAGGGCAATGGTGCCCCTTGTTCCTGACAAGCTGCCAGACCTCTCTGGCAAGCGCATTTTCATGTCATCTGGGTTGCGCGACCCCATAGTTCCAAGACAGGAAGCAGAAAAGCTATCAAAGCTGTTTGAGCAATCTGGTGCTACTATTGTTACCTTGAAGTGGCAAAAAAACGCCGGTCATGAGCTAACAGATGACGACATACAGTCAGCCAGACAGTGGTTGCTGCAACAGCATTAGTGTTTATGAATCATCTTCAGCAGCAGGTGTAAATAATAATAATGATCATGATAATAATACTGCTGCCGACAGAGTATAATCGGATCTCTCTGGCATTGTTTCAAATAGTGGCTTTACTCGCTCAACAAGGTCGGCTAATAATTTGTTATCTGGAGAGTAGAATTTATCCATCTCCTCCTTTGTTTCCCAGAATGTAAGAACAATTGACTCATTTGGATTGCTTATACTTTGAAGTATCATGTGCCCTTTCATTTCTCTCCCTGCTTGGACCTTTGCTGCTATTATATCGCGGAAAAATTCAATGAATATGCTAGTACCCTTTTCTCTGTCTAGAGAAGATTTAAAATATACAATATTTTTCTTGACGTATCTGATATTTGGCATTTATCAGCCAATAATAATAGATTTACAGGGCACTGTAAATTTAACGGATCTCACTTCCTGTTTTATTTTTAGAGTATTTTGTAATGCTCTATTTTGAGCTGTATGGAAGTTAGCTAGCTATCTAGCTTGTTTAGCTGATGTGGATCAAATGTTTGGAGCTTTAGAAGTCTTAAGCTTTTTCATATCAATCATATATGAAAAATATGTTCAAAGTGATGAGTCTTATGGCTGCAGGAGTAGTTTTGATGAGTTTTTGGCCTCTATTCTCCCAGCATCACCGAGATTCCAACACTTCAATTGCCAGCGGTCAATTGGGTCCTAGTAGGAGTCATCATGATGGCAGCAAGCGTGGCTACTTTAAGTTCAGCATTTGTAGTTAGTAGGTTGAGTCAAAGAAGGATGATGATAATAATGATCCAACCATCTGTTTTCGCCGCGCAAAAACCGACAGAAAAATCAATTGTAATAGTTCTTTTGATTTTCAAGCATTGAAAGCAGTATTGAAAAATTTTGACAAGCAAATGACGAATACTATTCTCTATTAAGGGTTATTATTTGATGGATAGCAAAAACGCGGAACACAAATCAAGAGAAGTAAAGAATCAAAAGATCAGCTGGCTATCATAACCTGCAATGGTGGCATTTTCCATAATGAAATGGAAATAAGCATTTGTTGTTGGAACTGGTGATGTCACAATTGTAAATAAATCCGCAACGAGTGCATTGATGCCCATGGCATTGGTGGTGGTGCCGCTCCTCTGGTTGGGACAGCAATTTTTTACATACACACAAGCATGGCAGGATTATTTATTCTAATGAGAAAAATCTGTTACGACGATAGACTGAATCTCTTTCTTTATTGTTCTATTATCATCTGTTTGATTGCAGGAAGGCCATAGATTCTAACAAACTTGATGCACCATCTGATTCCATCGGCTTGCTGTCAAAGACTCCAGTATCAGTCAAGAAATCAACATCGCCCTTGTCAAGTCCTACTGTCATTCTATATGCTTTTTGTGCCCATAAACCAAAATTAGTAGAGGTGCATTATTGCACTAAGTTCTGCAAGAGCCTGCCGCATTATTATTATCATCAATCGCGCATTAATAATGAAAGACTACTTTCTATAAATTTACGCTGTAGTTGCAGCAGACGGGGACCTTTCTCTTCTAACTTCCTCTTCACTCTTTCCTGTTAATGATGCTTCAATCTTTTTGACCAATGATAATCAAGTATTGATGGAGAATTATCCATTAGCCATTGTGCCATTCTCTCTTCTTCACGTAGTGTCTGCTTTAGAGGAGATATGATAGCATCATCCTTAATTCCGAACCACTCGGCAGTTTTTATTATCATTTTGTAGGATACCACTTCAGCATCCTCTATTATCATATCATTTTTGTCTTCATTAGCTCCATTTCCTCAAATGTTAGTCTACTACCTGTGTCAGTACCACCGCCGGTAGCAGCTTCCTTTACCGTCTCTCTTACTGTGTCTTTCACAGTTTTAGCTGTCAATGAGGTCGCTGGAGGAACCAGGCTTGGCAAATGACCTTTGGAATCCGTTGGAGTTCCGCTCAAGTTTCTGATAAGCTGTTGAAGCCTACGCTGATGCTCGTATGTTTCATCTAAATGGTTTGCAAGTCGCTTTCTTACATCTTCTATTGGTGTTTCTCTTATTCTATTTTGCAGACGTTCTGTAGCAGCATTTTCAGCCTTTATTTTCGAAGATATGGCGTCTAGTATCTCCTTTTTATCTGGGAATATGATCACCACTGCATGTCCTTCAAAGCCTTTGGAATGTTGCCATAGATGTTCGAGGAACCAAGTTCGAAGTTTATTGCAACATTTGCTGATGGTATCTGTATGTCTGGCCCTACTTTCTCTGCTCTACAGACAAAGCCTTTCTCTGCCAATTGCTGTATTAGCTAATGGACATAGAACTCATGCTTAATTGATGGCTTGCTTCCTGCCAGTTGGTAAAGCACCTTAGGACGACCGAGGCCGAGCTGACGTTCAGCTTCTCAATGACCTCTTTATTAACCTTCAAACTATTTCGCTGTACCTGTCCTCGTCCCAACCAAGCATTAAGCGAGGCTCTGTCACAGAAAGGGAAGGCAGACAGGGCATCACATGGCTAGGGGATATGAGTTAATTTATAGCATTTGAGAAGGTCTCCGATCTTATAGATTATGAATTGTTCTGTCCAACCAAGATATCAAGAAGACCGATGCATGCTATCATGCAGCTGATTTCAATATTCTAGAAAAGAGTCAGCGGGATAAATTAATACAGCGTCATTTCAAAAGCATCTTTGTGAAGCAAGACGGGTTTCTATAAGAGCGACAAACTCCTAACCTGAAGCACCTAGCATCCATAATGAAGCAGGCTTCGAAAACTCTCGAAGCAGAACTATATAATCTATTATATATTGAAAAGAAGAAGGATGGAAAAGCCTTGGTTCTTATTTTACTGTCGATGATGAAAAGGATATTTTAAAGCTTGCCGGGAAGTCGGCTTTGTTTAAAAAGTCAACAATCCATGCTTGGATAGCTGTTTGATTGCATGACTTTGTTTAAAAAGTAATAACTCATAAAAACAAAGCCCTGGAAGTCTGGAGGACTCTCTTTTGCTTACGACAGGGTTTTAAAACCAGTAACATTCTCTTGAGAACTTGCGTAGCTGGCGGCTTTGTCGTCTTTAGCAGAGGAAATTTCTTCCTCGGGTATTTCAGGAAGGAGGTCTGTCGGCAATGTAAATGTAAAGATGGCGCCCCCTTTTTCTTTATTTTGAGTGGCCCATATCCTACCGCCATGCGCTTCGACAATCTTCTTGGATACAAAGAGTCCAAGACCTGTCCCACCGTTAGACTTGGATGCGAATTTCTCGAATAGGCGGTCCATTATTTCGGGGTCTATCCCCTTCCCTGAATCTTGCACTTGGATCATAACCTCACCTTTGAAAACCGAAGCAGAAATACCGACTTCACCGGATTCAGTAAACTTGACAGCGTTGTCAATCAGGTTATAAAGGGTTTGCCATATCTTTGGTCCGTCGCAGTAAATCTTAGTTCCATTCTCACTACTACTCCCACTACTGCTACTATCGGCTATATCCAATTTGGAATCAAAGATTATTCTCACGTCGTCTCTTTCTCCTAGGTACTTTTTCTCTATGTCCGCTATTACCGTGTTAACAAGCTTTTCTAGGTCAACCTCCTCTAAATTTAGAGATAGAACTCCGCTTTCTATCCTGCTTACCTGTAAAATATCCTCGGATAGTTTCATTAATTTTGACGCATTACGTATTACCAAGGACGCGCTGGAAAATAACTCTTCGAAATCTTCTTTCCTGAACTTGTCTTTGTGCTTCATTAATCCTTGCTGAATCAGATCCGCACCATTAAGAATAGGCATTATAGGGTTTCGCAGTTCATGCGCGGCAATATTCACAAACTCGCCTTTTATCCTCTCTGCATCTCGACTCTTCTCATAAAGGTATGTTTCTCTCCACAAGCTTTCAAAAATTGAAGCGCACGGCACCACTGTTGCCTTGCTGTTAGAATATAGAGCAAGCCCTATTGCCTGACTGAATATTCTTCTTGCATCATCCTTTGTTTCTACTACCAGCAAGACCTTTTTGTCAACAATGATCATGTTAAGCTTTGTTTCTGTGGGAGTTTCAATCCTTCTAATGACAACCCCGCTCGACCTCAATTCATCCAGTTTGTCTTTTATAAAGTCGTCTTCTGGAGATAGAATTCTAATTTGTACACCACGTTTAACTGCTTTCTTTAATTCATCCACAATACCGATCTCGCGTTCCCGGTGAATTGTGTTTACAGTTGGGAATGTTAGAAGAATTTCAGACCTTGCGATCCTGACTAGATTAAGGTAGTGCCGTTTTACCCTGTCAGGCGTAGATAAGACCTGAATTGTCTCATGCTCTGAAGCCGCAAACCCTGCTTCTGCCAAAAAAGAAGTCATGAAACTTCGCTTGTATTATTACTATTAAACAGTAAGATAGACTCTTCTAGGAGATTGTTTTAACTTGATTCTGCCCGCTAAATGAACTATATCTACTTGCCAAGTTCAAACATGAGTTGAATATATGTACTGCGCAATGAACTCATTTCTAAATTCTAACGTGTATTTCTTGCCACCTTTTTCAGTCATTACCTTCTTGCGAAGAAAGCTTCCTACAGGGGGTCTCTATTCAGAGCTCTGCTAAATGCTGATTATGATGATGATAATATGCAAACAAATGCCTGTGCCTGAAAGTCGGGAAACAAGAAACCTGAAGATCATCGGCCAACAATAACAAAACATTGCAGAGCTGGTCCGCAGGGAAAAAAGAGAGGAACTCTGGAGGAAGTACAAAGCATGAAGCCCGTGTTTTTTGGCTGCAAAAATACTGTGGGGTGTCAGGCACAGCGTAATGCCCGTTTTCCTCGGAAATAATGACGAAACTAGGTGTGTGGCACACCTGTGTATAAACCATGCAACAGAGATCAGCTGATAAAAATGGTCACCGCTAGCGATGGATTATTATTTCCATTCCAGGAGAAGAAGGAAAAAAGGGTAGTAGCAGCTGTTCAGCTGCCGTTTCGGAGATGAACCCTTGAACTCTGGTTCTAGTAATAGTGGTGGTATTTTTTGCCTACCTGTTGTGGCGCTGTTCATTATTATGGTTATGCAAGCAGGCGATCTTTGTGCAAATTCCTTTTATCCAGAGGGAGCCGCCGTCATCATCTTTTATCCATCTCTTTAACCTAGGCTACACATACACACACTATCTTTAGAAGCACATAGACGACAAACCGCAAAAGCTAGTCATTAACACCAAGGGCGGGCAATGCAACCCTGCGACGACCACATTATTATCTACCTCTCAGCTCGCTATCGGCGAAATTCATATAGAGTAAGAGCAAAAGGCCCTACTCACTACCAGTGAAGACCTTCTTCTTCTTTTTAATTTGAAGCAGCTTTCAGGCCTCTTGTGACACGCGGTTGCTGGTCTTTCTTGGGCTTAGATTGGCTAAACCCTAAGCGACTGCATTAGCAGCCACCTTGTCTACTATCGGTATGATGATTTTAAAGAGTTTATTTTTGACCAAAATGCAAGCAAGCCCTACTTGCCGTCAAACAATGTCTGTTAAGCACTAGAACTGACGGCTTTCGGGCTTGATTGGTATTTACGGCCTTGCAGGTACAACTACGCTCGCCCTGCGTGGTTGCATATCATTCTTCAACACCATTATTTTAAAGAGTTTATTTTCCTTTTTATCAAGAGAAGCAATTTGTGTAGTAATAATAAACCAAGCCCTACTTGCCATAAATGCACCTCTGGCTTTCAGGCTTGGTTTGGTGACGCATTACCCAGCAACCACACACATGGTGTGGATGTATGGTTGCTTGTTTGGCTTCAAAAGCAAAATTTTAAAGAGTTTTGTTAACCAAGACACACACATGCTATATTTGTAGCTGTGTGCTTAAACTATTTTGCATCGTATCAAGCCATTTTCGACCCTTTTGTGTAATACGGTAAAGCTTTGTGCCGGGCTCTCTTGCCAGCAATTCTTCGTTGATAAGCTCTTGAATTACTGCCTTTGCGACATCAGCCGTGGTAAAGGCCTTATGCATGATTTGCAGCATTGTAATTGGGCTTGCCACAGCTCGCAATACTGCTACTACTTTGAGCCGAATTTTGGTTCTAGCAATAGTAGATCCTCTTGTCGATGTTGGAATTTTAAAGAATTTATATTATATTATAAAGAAACAGTCCTTACCTGCTTGCTGGCGGCACATCATTCGCGGCAGCAGCTTTTGGGCCGACTGTATGTATACATATGGTCTGAACTGGTGCACAACCACCTGACGATTATGAAGAAGATGTAGCTCATCATGTATTTACACGACGAAGATAGATAAAAAAAATCAAATCAAATGCAAGCGTAATCTGATAGTTGTGGTAGCAGTTATCAAGCACAAACCCCTCAAAGCGATGTCTGCATTTTTGTCGTAGGAGTACCTGACCCTATAGAGAGAGATGCTTGGCTGCGCTATTCGCAGAGCTTGATTGTGTGAAAATAGGGGAAGAGGAGGTGATCATCAGTGGTATATACAAAAGGTCAGAGATAGCTCTGTTGGTAGATTTGGTGTCCCTCTTTTTGGCAAGTATGGATCGTTGATTGGAGCTTCAGAGGAAGTAAACTAGAACAAGCAGTTTTTCAGCAACTTGCACACGCGGCGCAACGCTGCATTGACAATATGTTACCAGATTTGAGAATCAAATTATATACTTTTTTAAATTTTTAGTTATGTACCATATATAACAATGGCAAAACAGTTAGTTCCGCTTTCAGACCGCAGCAGCGCTTTCTTTCTGCTTGCCTCTGCTCTCCTTATTGGCACTTTTGTGCCTATAGCCGATATTATTATTATGCTAGATGAATCCGCTGTTGCCATCAAGAAAGTATACGCTCAGACAGACGACCTCTGGTACGTGGGAGAAGGCGTCAAGCAGGGTATGTGGGTAAAGTACAGAATTGAAGAGCTTGACACCAACAATGGCAGACCATATGAAATGACAATTCACTTTAGAGAGCAGCAGCAAGATGGAGAATGGATTGCACCGGTTTATGTTGTGTTTCAAGGAAAGGTGTTGCAAGGTACTCTTAGGCTTGGAAACAATTTGGCTGCTTTAGGTGGGTCTGACATTCCTGAAGCAATGGAACCATTCATAGATGGATACCGAGGATCAATTCAATGGCTTGAATCATTTACCCAGCAATCAAGCCCGCTATCACTCAGGCAGCCATCCTGGGGCAAGATAGCCGCAATAGGTGGTGAGGAAGTAAGGCCACTAGGAGAAGAGCAGGTGACCGTGGCAGGTGGTACTTTTGATGCCACCGTTATTGGATGGCACAGGGGCCAAGTAGATAATAGAATATCAGTACTTGGCAATAACGAGTTTGTGAGCAGCTTTTTAGTCGATTGTTGAAGGGCGTCCCTGGCAACAGCTAAAGCTGCCACCAGAGACGCATGGTTTGTGAGAACCCTGCCAATCCAGTGCGGTACATTTACCCAAGAACCTACCGACAAACATTTTTTGACACATGAGAGAGTACTTGGTAATGCAGTAAACGTACTGCTGCCAGTCTTCAGGCCAGCCGATTTCAGAAAAAGGCGGTATTCAGTAGTCGATATAGCAAATTCTGTGGTCTATGCCTGTACCGGTGGGACATCCATAACACAAGCCTGCTGTACTCTGGCCAGCACCCCGTCCAGGAGGGATGTCCAGTACCACGTGTCCAAGATTGACATTTCGTGGATTCAGTCGGCCGCCAACAGGCTGCTGCAGAAAAGGGTGGCGGAGACCCTGCACAATCGAGCTGTCGACATAGCCATCGACATGACAGACGTTCCCTACCACGGCGAGCCTGAGAATGAGGGGGATGTCAGACGCGGCAGGGCCAGGAGCGGCACGACCCACTTTTTCACGTACGCCAGCGCCTACGTGATGCTCCATGGAAGGAGGTTCACCTTGGCCACCAGGTACATCCGGGAGGGGGAAGCACTGGTTGGAGTAGTCAGGTACCTGCTTGCAGAGGTACAGAAGGCGAGCATCGTGATAAAATGCCTGTTCCTTGACAAGGGGTTCTTTACAGCAGCTGTAATGAGCTACCTCAATTCCATGCGTATCCCGTACATCATAGCCGCTTTTCCAAGAGGCAGGAAAGGCGGCACGTTATCCAGACTGACCCGGAAAAGAAGGGATAGTTTCGTCGTACCGGACTGCGAAATGACAGATTCTGCCACCGGCGAGAAATGCACATTCAGGCTGTATGCCGTTGCCAAATACCGGAAGAAAAGGTACAGGAAGAAACGCGGCGTCCAGTACATGTACTATGCCGCAGGCCTTGTCAATATCCCGGTAGGGCGGATGTTTGACGAGTACCGGAGGAGATTTGGCATAGAATCGTCATACAGGGCGATGGGAAAGAGCAGGGCCAGGACGTCATCCAGGAGTCCAGCACTGCGCTTCCTCTATGTTCTGGCATCGCTTGTTATACAGAATGAGTGGGTGTACATCAAGTGGCAGTACCTCAGCAAGGCGACGCGCGGAAGGTACGGGAGAAGATACGATGCAGAATTTACGTACTTTCATATGCTGCTTTTTCTGCGGCTGGGACTGGAGCAGAAATACGGCGCGGTGTACTCGGTACAGATCAAAAACAGCAGGTCAGTTATAATTGATGGTGGCTAATTGCCAGGTACTGAATATGGATTGTTAATGAATTTCCATATCCTGTAAGAGCAGAAACATATGCAGATATTACCACAGGCCAGCCGCCTATTTTGTTTAGGTTTGAGCTGCTAGACACAGGGACAGGCCAGCCGCCAGTTCCAGAAGGAGAGGCATTTGTACCTACTCCTCCACTTAGCCAGACCACAGGAAGAGGCACCTATATTGTAAAGCTAGATTGGTCTCCGGAAGCCATTGAGCCGGGACAGCAAGTGACATTTGAAGTCACTTTTGAGGATAACACAGGCTTTCCACTAAATAGGGTAAACTATGACTTGATAGTGCAAAATGCGAACGGCAGCACGATTGAAGAGTTTACAGTGCAGAATACAGATGCTACAGGAACTGGAACGCACCAAATAATATTTGAGAATGCAGGATCAATTAGTGTAGCAGTAGTTATCAATACAGTTGAAGGCAGGCAACCTGGAGGAGGACAATTTATCGAGCGAGCTGACTTTAACGTTGTTGCTGTGCCTGAATTTCCGATGGGAGGGATAACTACTACCACCATCATCTCTGCTACAGCCATAGGTCTTGTGGTTATTGTATTGCGATTAAAGGCAAACAGAAATGCCCAAGGATATCCTGTAATGTAGCAAAAAATAGATGGAGGAGGTGCGGTGTGCTGTCACGTTTTCGTCAGAACAGAGATCTGATCCGACGATAAGTTGGATCATATTTTGGAAGCTCATGTAGCCGCATGCAAGCAATTATGCATGTATGCATGCTGATCCTAGTTTACTTTTCGAGCTTGCTTTCGAAAGAAAATTGTCCTTCTGAGCCTGCCAAACTTGTTGCTTGCGCCGTGCAGTTTTATTGAACTGTTGCAGTGGATACAGACCTTCCTCCTTTTTGAAATTGTTAGATCTGTCAGCGGATATGTTCTTCGACAGCTCAAACACCAGAAATAAAGCAGACCTCTTGCTTGATGGAGGTCTAATGCGTCAAAATCCAAACCCTCGTTTGTACAAACCTCTTTGGCAATTTTTACCAGTGAAGGGCTACAATCAGTAAGAGTTTTTGGAACCATTATAGTATTATTATTGAAAGCATGTAGATAAATCTAATTGTGCTGATACATCTAATCATTAAAGTAAATAATATTGTTTATTACATCGATAGGCAGAGAATGTTATTGATATCAAAATGCGAGCGGTTTACATAGTAGACAAAGTTTCGATTGCCAAAGTGCTTGTTGACCCAATGAGGAGGGCGATATTGAACCTGCTCAGAGAAAAGCCAATGACATAGGCCCAACTTGCACAGGAGCTTGGTTTATCAAATGCCTCTTTGAATTATCATATGAAAATTCTCCATCATAACAAGCTTGTAGATGTGACAAAGAGTATTGCAGAGGAGCATGGGATTATTCAAAAGTTCTTTTCTTCGGCAGCGTATCTCTTTGTATACGATTTAGACGCCATGCCTAAGGATGTGGCTCGTTATTTTTATCCAATCAGCCTAGAAAGAGCAAGAACGCTCGTTTCTGTCATCATGGCTGATACTCAATCTCCATCATCATTTTCTTCTGCAAAGGGAAGCTTGAACCGTGGCGATATCGATGAGATATCAGCTGTCCTGTCAAGATTGCTTGTCTTGGTGGCAAAGCAGTATTCTCGCCAGAGGGCTTCATATGGGGATGAGTCAATCGTATACGAAATATACACAAAAGTATTCAATCTTTTCCTAAAGCAACTAGAGCTTCCTGCAGGTAATAAAAGCGGCTAATAAAGAGGTAATTGGCACAAATCAAATAACACTTTTCATAAATAAATAAAAACCGGGGCAAAAAGATGTCTATAATAACTCTTTAAAATAATGGTCGCTGTCTCGTCTTCTTCCGTAAGATAGCACATACAAACCAGTCGGGACATCATCAACAACAGCTTAAGTCGGCAGCAGAATACCTGTAAGCTGGACCTAGAAGATATCCTGAGCCATTTTTTATCCAGCAGCTAGTGACGAACTTGCCTTTCATTTAGAAATCTCCTTTTGTGTTTTGATGGTCTAGGAGACAGCCTCAACCTGTGATGACAGCATGGGCACATGTTTCCCTCTACATACATGAAGAGGCTGCAGTGTTGGCACCTTTTTTGCCCTGAAAGGTAGTGAAGGTTGTCAGACGAATTTGTTGCACGAAATTGCTCGCATATTCCCTTACAGGCCAATATTGTTTCCTCCTTTTCTAACCGCTTTGATATTATGTACAGGTTTTATCTGAATTGCAGGATTTTAAAGAGTTATTATCGGTCCTAATCGGCAGTTTCAGTTTCAGCATCATGACAGGCAAGCCCTACTTGCTGGTGGCATTATTCGCAACAGCAGCTTTCGGGCTTGGCGACGTGTGTGTATGATTTCTTCGGCTACGTTCACAGCCATGATGGCGGTTGGCTGCATCGCTATTTTGAAAGCCATTATTTTAAAGAGTTTTTATCTTGATTAAGAAGCATCCTGAGGTGGAGATGCAAGCCCTAATCACTGGACAATCGCTGGCAACTTGACAAAGAAAGAAAAGTACTGTTGTTGTCTGCACATCAAACTTTTACTCCCGGGATACTGTCAGCGACGCCTTCGCCGATTCAGGCTCATCAATATGACTACAGCGCCGCCCCACGCAATGGCTGCCGGAATGTATAGCTGAAAGAACCATGCCACGCCACCTAGCACGGCAAGACCCATGCCCGCGATGCCCTTGGCCTGCCTCCTGCGCCTAGGATTCATGCCTTGTTGGCTGCAAGCGGTGCAAATCCTCTGATGGGCTTTTTGGATATATCTGCTAGCTCGGAGCGGGATTGCTTGGCAAGCATCTCAAGCAGGCGTTTGCCAGCCTCCATCTTTTGCTTCTTAAGCTCGGCGTCCTTGCCCTTTTTCTTTGAATACTTGCCGATGCTCTCTCCAAAGTCCATTCCTACAAGGACTATTTTCTTGGCGCCAAACTCCTCTGCCAGAAACACACCTCTGTCGCCATCGGTAAAGCCGCCAAAATTATAGACGTTTTCAACTGGCATAACCTGCGTGGACCCGACTAGCTTTTTGAATTTCGGAACTAGCTTTTTGAGCATGGCCGTGTTATCGCCGTGGGCGTGCACCACCATAATTGCGCCGCCCTTTTCTGCCTTTTGCAAAGATGCTGCGTCGCCGTCAAGGTCGGTGACAACAATGTCTGGCTTTATCTTGTTTTCAATCAAAAACTGCACAGCGCCGTCAGCAGCTATCTTCACAGACTTCTTATTCTTCTTGATAAACTTTAGCGTTTTTTCATCCTCTAGGCTTGGGCCGGCCCCTACCACAATGATGTTCTTGCCCTTGATCTTTTTCTGTAGCACCTTTGGGTCAAGCGCCTTGCTCTTTATCATCTCTGATAGGATTCTTGCAGCCTCCTGATCTTTTTCGGTGCTGTATCCAAATTCTGCGCGGATTCCTTGGTAATACGGGAACCAGTCGGCGAACTTCACAGGAAGAGGGTGCGTGGACGTTGCTATTAATATCTTCTGCCATGAGGGGTAGTGGACTACCTTTAATTATGCGGCGCCAGCATAGTGGGCATGGGATGGTTTGGCTTGGCACGAGGGGCTTTGCATTGAAAAAAAGCACCCATCGTCGCCAGCGCATCGAGCTTCAGCACAAGACACTCGTCTTTATGGCAAGCATGATTGCCAAAGCGTTCCTGATGGCCATGGTTTCAAGCCAGGTCTTTTGCAGAAGCATCGACCCAACCATCGTTTTCATGCAATGTGGGCCAAATGCGGCATTTATGGGCGGCAGCGTGGCGGCGGTAGCGCTCATGGGAATTGTCTTTGGCTACTATATCGTCCGGCTCAAATCATTCAATGACATATTTCCCCAAGTCATGAAGGCTGACTTTATCGTAACGGCAATGTACCTTGGCGTGGCGTTTTTCGCTCCAGATACAATTGCGGCCAGAGTCATGATGTGGCTCTTTGGAATGTGGATAATTGGCATGGTGCTTGCGCCCTTTAGCAAAGAAAGGACTTTGTTCAAAAAGATAACCGAGTACGGGTCAATTGCAGCGCTTGGTGGATTCCTTGCCTTGCAGGTTATTCCAGTTCCTATTTTTGAAGGCTATGACTCGTCATCCACGATTGGCATGATTCTCAGTAGCGTCCTTGCACCATTTGGCGGTGGAAGGGGGAAGTAAAGGCAAAAAATTTCAGCCTATAATTATTTTGTTGACAAGACATCATATTACCAATATATTCAAACACAAAGCAATACACTACTAGTTTGTTAGGTAGCGTTTGATTCAAAGAATGGAAATTCTGCAATTTTCTTGTGGGATGTTGCTGTCTTGTGATCCTCTGCGTCATCTGCATAAATAAAGACAGAGCGGCATGCCTCGCAAACATAGAACCTATCAATGATCGTTTTCTTTTGTTCTTTTACAACGGCCTGATCTGACATGATGCGCATGCTGTCAAGACTATCGTGTCTTCTTCCCATTTCGAGCTGGTCAATCCTTTCCTCGGCAGGAATTGCATTATCCCATAATGTCTGAAATACATATCGCTCTTGCTTCAGCATCTTGCCCATACTGCTGTAAAATCCCTGCGTGATTGGATTCCTAGGCGAAATATCGTGGGAGGCAATAAACTCGCTATCGTTCATTATGAAATTGCCCCTTATTCGGTCCAAATGGCGCAATTCATCCACCAAACCCAACTGCCTCTTGCAATAAGAAATGTTATCGTTGGTTATCTCTGTGATATATCGAAACTTTACTCCCCTTTTTCTGGCGGCACGTTTTGGAATCTGGAATACTTCATTATCTGTTGTTATTGTGAACACATAGGCGTTGAAAAAACCAAGAACTTCTGTTTTTGCGTTTTCAAGCAGCTTTACTACTCTATCAAACATTTGTTTCTGGTTCCATATTATTAATACAGAATCTTGGCTCATGGCTCGTTCCTACTGCTCCGTCTTGAACGGAGGCATGCATAGAGCCAACGGAGATATTGCATATACGGGTTCAGAAGTAGAATACCATGCGATAGATATGGTTTAGATTTATGGCATGAGAGGGCCTCTACTGAAATTGAGCGAGCGAGCACACAAATCTTGGACAAGAAAAATATTCATCTATAGATGACTGATGCTGTGTTTCATGACCTTAAATATACCGTAATTTTGCGGGCTAAGTATTATTAACGGTAACCGGCTAGACATGACGAAGAAGCAGGACAATGGAACCAAAAATCCAGTCAACGTCATGGAACCCACAGATAGAGAAGACCATCCTCAAGAAATGGGAAGAGCAGGATATCTACCGCTTTGAGATAAACGACAAAAAGCCTGCGTTTGTTATTGATACGCCGCCTCCGTATCCTTCCGGCCGCCCATGGCACATCGGCGCAGCAGCGCACTATGCCCAGATTGACATGATTGCGCGCACTGCCCGGATGAACGGCAAAAATGTGCTGTTCCCAATAGGCATTGATCGAAACGGCCTGCCAGTTGAAATTTACACAGAGAAAAAGCACAAGGTGCGTATGCGCCAAATGGACAGGGAAAAGTTCCTCGAGCTCTGCAGGATGGCTCTGGACGATCTGGAAGCTGAAATGATCCAGATAATGAAGGGTATGGGGCTCTCTGGGAATTTCAAAGAGCACTACAGAACCGACTCTGACAGCTACCGCGCGCTGACCCAGAGCACTTTTATCGAGCTGTGGAATCGGGGTCTTGTCTATCTCGCAAATAGACCCAACAACTACTGCCCGGACTGTGGCACCACAATAGCCGATGCCGAGATAATCTATGACGAGATCCCGACAAAGCTGGTCTACATGAAGTTCAAAATCAAAGAGACTGGCAGCAACATCATTATCGCATCGACAAGACCAGAGCTGCTCTTTGCATGCCAGGCAGTGATCGTAAACCCGGAGGACAACAGATACAAAAGTCTGCAGGGCGCACACGCCATCTTGCCGCTGTTCAACCGTGAAGTGCAGATAATGCCGCACCACTCTGTCAAGCCAGAGTTTGGCTCTGGCGCTGTGATGGTCTGCAGCTACGGCGACCAGAACGACGTGCAGGTCTTCCGCGAGCTTGGCTTGAAGGAAATAGTCGCACTGAACGAGAACGGCTTTACTACCGATGCGGCAGGCCCGTATGCCGGCCTTAGAATAAACCAAGCAAGGACAAAGATAATTGAAGATTTGAAGAATTCTGGATTGATGGAAAAGGAGGAGAGCATCATGCACCGGACCCCATTGTGCGAGCGGAGCAAGACTCCAATCGAAATAATCCCATTACACGACTATTACGTCAAGCAGCTTGACTTGGTGCCGCAGCTGCGCGAGCTCGCGCACAAACTAAAGTTCCACCCGGAGATGCACCGGCAGGTACTGCTCAACTGGCTTGACTCGATTGCAATCGACTGGCCGGTGTCAAGGCGCCGGTTTTACGGCACTGAGATCCCAATATGGTACTGCAATTCATGCAAGGCGCCGAACCTGCCGCCGCCCGGCAAATACTACCGGCCATGGAAGGAGAAGCCGCCATTTGACAAATGTGAGAAGTGCGGCGGCACAGAGTTCATCGGCGAGGATCGCACCTTTGACACGTGGATGGACTCGAGCATCAGCCCGCTCTATGTCACGAAATATGGCAAGGACAAGAAAATGTTTGAATACGCTTATCCAACCGCAATCAGACCACAGGCAAAGGACATTATACGCACGTGGCTTCACTATACGATGCTCCGGTGCGTGCAGCTGACCGGCAGGATGCCGTGGAATGAGGCTTGGATAATGGGCTACGGGGTCGATGAAAAAGGGGAAAAGATGAGCAAAAGCAAGGGCAACGTAATAGACCCTTTCCCAGTCATACAGAAATACGGAGCCGATACGTTCCGGTTCTGGTCAGCAAGCGAGGCGAATTTGGGCTATGACTTCCGCTGCTCGGAGCAGAGGATAGCAGGCTCTCAAAAGTTTCTTTCCAAGATGTGGAACCTTGGAAGGTTCCTGTCGTCGTTTGAAGTAGTGGAGCAGCAGCCAGAGGAGGAGCTGGAAGCCACTGACAGATGGATGCTTGCAGAGCTTGCCCGGCTGGTTGATGAGTGCAAGAAGGGCTATGACGAGTACAACTTTTTCATCCCTGCAAACGCTATCCGTGACTTTACATGGAACCTCTTTGCGGCGCACTATGTAGAGATGGTGAAGGGACGCGCCTATGCCACTGGCCAGAACGACGCGGCCAAGAAGTCCGCGCTCTATACCCTGCACAGGTGCTTCTCTACTATCCTGCTCCTGATGGCCCCGATAACGCCCTTTATCTCCGAAGAGCTCTGGACAAAGATTTACTCTCCGGCGAGCATACACCTCCAGCCGATGTTCCGAGAAGAAAAGGCAGACGACGATATGGCAAAATTCACAAAGCAGATAACTGATTTCAATTCGATGGTCTGGAACAAAAAGAAAGAGACGATAAAAGAAGATGGCAAGCCGCTCTCGCTCAAGGACCCAATAAGTATCCAAGTGCCACCAGAGCTGGCGCCGTTTGCTAAGGACTTGAAGGAAATGCACAACCTGATATGAAGGCGGTAGCGTTTTACGAGCACGGGGGTCTAGACGTTTTGCAGTACAGAGATTTTCCAGATCCCGTGGCTGCGGGCAAGGACACCGTAGTAGTTGATGTCGAGTACTGCGGCGTGAACCACCTTGACATCTGGACAAGGATGGGCATAGCCGGCAAAAAGATCAAGCTGCCGCACATTTGTGGCTGCGACATAGTCGGCACTGTCAAGGGCCAGCGAGTGATGGTCTACCCCGGTGCTTCATGCAGAAAATGCCCGCAGTGCAAGGCCGGGCGCGAGACGCTCTGCAGCGAGTTTGCGATCATTGGCGGCATGAGCGATTGGAACGGAGGCTATGCGGAAAAGGTCGCAGTGCCGGCAAGAAATGTGATAAAATTGCCACCCGTATTAAAGAGCGAGACAGCAGCCACCCTCGCAGTGTCGTACCTTGTGGCTTGGAACATGCTCAAGGCAAACGGTGCCGGCCGAGGCAAAACAATTCTTGTTTATGGCGCAACAAGCGGAGTTGGGATGGCAACTATACAGCTTGCAAAGGCGCTTGGTGCAAAAAAGGTCATAACGACAGTGTCTGGCAAAGAAAAGCATGATTTTGCCAAAAAGCTGGGCGCTCATCACGTCATCGACAGGTCGAACCAGAATATTGCCGAAGAGGTAAAAAGGATCGCGCCAGCAGGAGTTGATATCGTCATTGATCACGTGGGCGCGGCGACTTGGCCCACCAGCATTTCTATGCTCAAGCAGGGCGGCAGGATGGCAGTATGTGGCATGACGTCTGGCAATGACGCGACAGTCCCTGTGAGGATGTTTTACAGCAAGCAGATAGTGATGACAGGCGCGCTCTTGGGAACGCGGGCGCAGCTGCAAGAGCTGATAAAGTTTGTAGTCAGGAACAAGATCCAGCCAGTGATCGATTCTATCTTTCCGCTGCAAGACGCCAGAGAAGCGCAGAGCAAGATGGAAGCCGGCCTCCATGCAGGCAAAATCATCCTTGATTGCAAACCAGCTTGATTGATATCTTGCGAAAAGACTGCCAGGCTTATTAGGCAATCCAGCGTAATAAAGATCAGCACTATGGATAACAATGATAATACGATTTCTGCACGCCCTGATTTTAGCATCCATCCAACCACGAGAATTGGCTGAGCCTGAATGTTTCCGATATCGACAGGTCGCTTGACTTCTACCAAAGGATTCTTGGGTTCAAGATGGTGGACAGGTCTTCTAATGAAAGGGCGTTCCTTTCCGTGGAGAGACATTCGTCACACCTTGTAGAACTCTGGCATGCAAAGGCCGGCAGGTCTGATACCAGACGGGCAGGGCTGTACCACTTTGCAATATTGCTTCCAGAGAGAAAGTATCTGGCTGACATGTTTCAACATCTGAGCGAAAGGGGAGGCGAGGTACGATTTGACGGCTTTGCTGACCATCTGGTGTCAGAGTCGATCTATATTCGTGATCCTGACGACATTGGCATAGAAGTCTATTGCGACAGGCCCTCCTCACAGTGGAAATGGTATGAAGATAGGGTAAGGATGGCAACAGAAAGGCTAGACACGGAAAACCTGCTGAGAGAGTCGACAGCTTCAGGATGGAAAGCGATGCCTGCCAAGACGGTCATCGGTCACGTCCACCTTCACGTTCGGAACCTCGCAAAGGCTATGAAGTTCTATCGCGAGGCCCTTGGGCTGAATTTTACGGCTACTTATCCTAGCGCTTACTTTTTCGCCGCAGGCAAGTACCACCACCATGTTGCAACAAACATCTGGCTTGGAACCAGCATTCAGCCAGCTTCGCCAGAGCATGCCGGATTGAACCATTTTGGAATCGAACTGCCAAGCAAGGAAGAATATGAAAAGACAGCAGGGCGGCTGGAACAATACAAGAGCGAGGAGATGCCACAACAACATGGACAACCGGAATCTGTTTTCCTGCGCGACATGGATGGCATAACTATCCGGCTTTATGCTAGATAGCACAGAGTCTTTTTGGGAGCACAGGCTTTATGCTCGGCGCTTTCCAGCAATAAGTGAATGATTTTTCCAACCAGTTGAAAACTACTGCTGGCTGCTGCCTACGGGCGGAGCGGCGTCGCGATGCATTCTTCTCCTGTGCTCCTCCATCGATTCCAGATCCTTGAACTTTTCATTGCAGATATCGCACTGGAAGGATTTTGCCCGGCGTATTCCAAAGAATCCTCGCACATCTTATAGTGGCGGTACTGGTTTTAAAAATTTGTGGATCGTCTGAATGGATTATTACTCGTAGATCGGCTTGCCTTCCGACGTGTACCTCTTGACCCTCTTGCCTGTTGACGACGACGGAGACTGGCTCGATTCCTTTTTGTCCTTGGCCTCAGGCTGCTCCTCTTTCTTTTTCTTAAACCTGTCTAGAAATCCCATTGAGAGTGTATAGCGTGAGCATCCTATATAACCTCGATGCCATTGATGCTTGTATACTACTATCTATCTCTAATACTCTTGTACGAGATCTTGAGATTGGTATGCGCATTTCCCAATATCTTAAGATTTTCTGCTCAGTGTATGGAGGATTTTATGACGACTCTAGTTTTATTACATATAGGCGATAACTAGCCTTCCTAGCAACCATGGCATGCAATTCATGCGGACACCCAAATGATGCGCACCAGTACGTTACCTCTTCGCTGTTTTACTGTAGCGAGTGCAAGGTTCTGGAATCGCACATCGCTTTTTCTCAGGAGCAGGCAAAGGGCAATCCCCCAAAGTCTGATGATGTCCTGTCAGACGTGTACAATGCCTTCAGGAAATAGGCTATTGATGCAAAAACAGAGAGTGCTTCTTTGAAAAATAAGAAGGCTGGCGTAACACCAGCAGTTTCAACTACAAACTAGGGCTAGAAAAGATCAGGTTCTCTTTTGTTGCTTCCGTCTGGCTTCTTTTGTGCTTTTGCGCTGCTTCTTGCCTGCGCTGATCGAATTACTACTTGATGATGATATTATTGCAGGCGCGGGCTCTGGCTCTCTTGGCATATGGACTTTCTTGTGATCCTCCAGATTGTTTTCAAACAGGAAAGGAGCCTGGCACATGTCGCATCTTAAGACCTTTAGCTGATGCATCAGCACCAGACATCGTACTTATGTGGCTTAAGCTTAGGCATGTAAATTCAAATGACAGACATGTTATATCTGTCTCCACAATTTGGGAAAAGTGAGCGCCAGATACCCAGTTTTATCATGGCGATCGCAACTCTTTTGCTGACGGTCAGTGGAGCTACATAACTTCTAATATTAATAACAGGTAACATGATAAAAAGGGTGTGTCGATCCCTGTACCGGGGTACTGCGCCAACTGCGGCGGCCTGATAAAGATGCTGGTAAGGCTGACCCGCCGAGGAGTTCCTAGCAGGCTACCACTGTTCTGCTCTGAAGAGTGCGCAAGAGAATACCTGCTAAGAGGCGAGGCAAACTCCCTCCGATGGTAGAAGTGCTTTATCCTTTGCCCAGAAGCTTCATCGTGTCGTCTGCAATGTCCATGGCTGTGTGGGACTCGATGTTTGGCTCGAGCGTCACGAGCAGAATCTTGTCCTCCATGTAGAAGGTCAATATCGATATCTTTTCGCGCTCGACATAGGCGAACCTTGCTCTGCCCATAGCGTCGTCGAAGCGTTCCCTCATCGACTTGCGCAGCGCAGTCTGGGTGAGGAAGAGCTCCTCATCTGTCTCGCTCACTATCGAGTCGATGCCGTTTCGCATGCCTCCTGCTATGGGGGAGCCCGTGCTGTCGATCACACCAGCGTACCTGATGCCGTCGTTAAGCGCAAACACCTGCATGCAAAGCTTCTCAAAATCCATACTATTATTTTGGTATCATCTCTGTTGTTTATAGAGTTTTTATTTGCATATATGATGCCTGCGTTTCCAGCGGAGCACATGTATGTACGTGTGTAGAGAAAAAATGATGCAGCATTAGCATTTTTACGCACAAAAAATGCTACAATTTCCGTAGATGCATACATGTACGTTTTCGGTGGAAAAATGGTGCAGTCTGCAAAACATACGTGTACATGCGCGCTTCTAATCCAGAAAGCAATTAGTTCTTTTATAGTAGTATCTATCTGCTAGATGGCGCCGCTGCTGCCTGCCCTTTTTTGCATGCTAAAGGAGAAGAGAATTACAGAAGAGTCAGCTAAATCAAGAATTGGTAGATTTACGAAGATACTATTGGTAGGTAAGATGGGTGTGCACCCGATAAATCCTATTGTGCGCTGTATAGAGGGCATATATGTCTGAAGCTAAAGGCAAGTTCACGTGTGAAGCGTGCGGCGCGTCATTCTACCTGCATGAAGATCTGGTAAGGCACAATGCCAACGTCCACGGCGCGGCTATAGGCACCCAGCTGAGGCAGAGCGAGGAAATACAAAAGCAGAGGGAACACGAATAACCAGTTGAAAAGCAGCATTAGCCATGGTGCCCTAGCTATGGTATATGAGTGCAGAGAGGAAGAACCCTTGGAAGCGCGACTAGGCGCTGAACGATGCGGCCTCCGGCCAGCTCGGGGAGAGCCTAGACCAGATCCTTTTCCATATGCAGAATAGGATCCACGTAAAGAAGCAGCCCACAGGAAATCAAGATAGATCTGGCATTTTTTCTTCTATTTGTTTAACCATTTCTGCATTTTCGATTGATACTCTGCAATAATTGTGGCTATGAGTAACATCCTCAATACTTTCACACTTGTTGCAAATCCATGTAATGTACTCTTTGCATACTGTACAGTGCGAAGTTGGTATTAGATACGCACCACAAGATCTGCAGCAAGTCCTAGTCATTTGACTTTATTTTGCATGACGAGCGTTTGAACATTCTTGTGCATCATTGTTGATAGTTTGCATGGTTGTTTATTACTCAATTACGCTGACTAGCGAAGCGAATTGCTTTAACTCATGCTGCTATCATATTTTGTGATGGCACTATATTTAGTCAGGGCAAAACCACGAAAAGACCTGATGAAAAGCCTGCGGCAGGAGCTCGACTCTGGCAGTATATCGAGGCTGAAGCCCTTTGGAGAGGAGCTGCACCACGGGCTGGACAACGCAAGGGCCGACGGCAGCTATGCATACTGGGTCGAAGAGGACTATTGCTCGCCACCATTGGCGATGGAAAGGGCAAGCATGCTTGACCGATATTTCGACGAAATCACAGTCGATCCCGTCGGCTCAGAGGACGAAGGATGGAACAAAATAAAGGACAAGCCAAGCATCTGGCAATAACATTTCAGCTGAGCTGTAGGACATAGTCGCTGTCGTATTCGCTAGTCATGATATCTGTCCAGCACCTTCTGCAAAAGAAGGTATCATTTACCAGCAGCTGCTCAAACGTAGCGTCTGACGGATCAAATTCTGATGAACACATCACGCAATAATAATTTGCCATTAAACGTTCAACAACTATGGTTCTTGCTTATCAATCTGGCGCAGGTTTGTTCTGTATGATTCAGAAATAATAACTAACTTTGTAAATTCTCCTCACGGCCCGGCCCAATTAAACGGGATGTGCTTGCTTGACTTGCCCTCCCAATCCCACTTGAAACCCATTGTGTTCACATCGTTGCTTGATACCCTGCCCCACGTCGCGACGGTGCCCTGCCCAACCTCGCTACCCAGGGCGTTGTGCAGCTGGACCCGCTTGCCCGGAGGCGTCATAGGCCCGGTCAGCGCTTCGGCTCTTGCGGCAACCCTTCCTGGGATTTCCGCACTCCAATAAGCAAGGTCCTTTGCTATCTCAAACTTGACAGGGACAAACTCGATTCCCCGAATATCTCCGACGAGCCTTGCAAATTCTGCCATGAAGCCCCTGCCTTTCCCAGGAATATCATCTGCAGAGCCTCCCGCTGCTTTTCGTTACCTCGCTCGTCAAAAAAGAAGGCTGCTGCGGCATCCTTCGCTTCGTCAGCCCAAATGTTGCCCTTAAAGCCGCCTACCATTAGCACGTTCAACCCATTAAGAGGCGTTTCACCATAGTTACCGTTATTGATGTGATATGCAAGCACGCCTTCGCATTTGCCGTTGGTCGGGGTCTGCGCAAATATGCATGGGCACGGGACGTCGCAGCTGCAAACATTAAACCAGTCGCCAGAAACCTTCCAGTCTGGAATAATAGTCGCCGCCATGCAATGTAATGCATGCAGTTTTATTTACGCTTTCGCCGTAGCGCAGAAATACTACTGGGTGCGCTATAGCCGTGTATATAGCATGCCTGAAGTCAGCAGGACTTTTTACTTTCCGAAAACCGCCAAGACAGAGATTCACGAGATCAAGGACGGGATATACCGGATATCCGGCTTTGTGAACGAGTATGGCATAAGCTTCAGCCAGTTCCTTGTCAACGACGAGCAGCCGACGCTCATCCACACCGGCCCCATTGGAATGTACAAACAGATAGAGGAGAAGGTCAAGGAGGTTATACCTCTTGAAAAGCTGAGCTATGTCGCGTTCCTGCACTTTGAGAGCGACGAGTGGGGCGGCATGGAATTCCTGAAGGCTCCAAAGGCAAAACTTGTGTGCAGCGACCTGAGCTCAAAGCTGAACCTGACAGGCTGGTACAACATGCCTGCTGACCACATTTCGTTCTGGGACAACGAAACTTTGAGCACCGGCAGGCGGAAATTCAAGTTCATAATGACACCGCACGTGCACCACTGGGACAGCATGATGATCTTTGAAGAGACCACAAAATCGCTCTTTACGTCTGACCTGTTCATCCAGCCGGGCGATAACAAGCCAGTGAGCTCTGACGACCTGTCGGAGAGCATGGTCAAATTGTACCAGGCAGTCGGCATCTTTGCAAGCGAGCAGCCAGTAAGGCAGACGGTGCAGAGGCTGGCAAGGCTCAAGCCAGAGATGGTCTATCCGATGCACGGCTCTTGCTTTGACAGCTCGATGTTTCCAAAATATGAAGATGCGCTGATGAAGAACCAGTTCGCGTTTACAAACATGCTTCTTGGGCAAAAGCTAGAGGTCAGCTGATGATCGTAAATGAAAGTTCTGGTAAGGCCTAGCTAGGAGACGATCTGGACGAAGCATGCAGGATCATGAGGCTGGCGTTTGGGACCTTCCTCGGCTTGCCTGACCCTGTGAAATTCATGGGAGATGCCAGCTACGTCGACACGAGGTACAGGGTCGACCCGCCGGCAGCGCTGACAGCTGAAGTTGACTGCAGGATCGTAGGATCCAATTTTGCGCTGGACTGGGGAGCATGGGAGTTTTTGGGCCGCTGACCATCCACCCTGAATACTGGGATAAGAGTGTCGCGAGAGGGCTGCTCGACCACACGATGAAGATCTTTGAAAGATGGGGGAACAAGGCGCATCGGGATCTTTACGTTTGCGCAGAGCACCAAGCACGTCCGCCTCTACCAAAAGTACGGGCTGTGACCCAGGTGTCTGACCGCGGTCATGTCCAAGCAGGTCGGAAAAGTGGAGGAAGATGCAGGTCTTTTTCAGGAAATCAATTATTCAAAGCTGAATCCTGAAGGGCAAAATGATATGCTGCAGGAATGTGCAAAGTTGACCGGCTCAATAATGGAGGGAGTTGAACCTGAGAAAAGAGATCACTTCTGTCGAGAGGCAAAAGACTCGGTGACACGATCCTGCTCAAGGATGCCAGTGGGCTGGTGGCAGCAATAGCGATATGCCACTGCAGGCCAGGGACAGAGGCGGAAAGCGGAAAACTGCTACGTAAAGTTCGGTGCTATCAGGCCCTCGCCAGACACTGCCAAGGTCTTTGGCAGCCTCTTGGATGCGTGCGAGCGCTACGCCAGATCGCAGAACGCCTCGCGCCTTGTAGCTGGCGTCAACACTGGCCGGCACATGCCTACAAAAAGATGATCGAGCGGGGCTTTCGCACCGACATGCAGGGCGTTGCGATGCAGAGGCCAAACGAGCTGGGCTACAACCTGCCAGATATTTCTTACCTGATCGACGACTGGAGGTAATAATAAAATCGGTAAATACGATAGAGCACGGTAAATCCGCATATGAATGCATCTTGCAGGAGCACGAGTGCAAGGTGTGCGGCGTGGTGCTCAGCTCGGCCGACCAGCTGTCCGAGCATGTTGTTGATACGCATGACAAAGACAGGACGCAGCAGCAACAGCAAGAGCTATAACCCGTATAGCCTTTGGCGCGCACTGGTATCCATGAGCGAACCAGAAACTGTCGCATCAGACTTTATATGCTATGTGTGCGGCGCAGTCTTTACGACAGAGCAGGACCGCCGGCAGCATCTGGAAAAGGAGCTGGCCGGCAAGGCTCACGACGAAACCACGAGCAAAGATATCGAGATAGCCAAAGAACAGACCGAACTGAGCGAAACCCGCCGGCAGCCATATGAATACCCATAATAGTTCTATTATTAGGCAGAAAGCCCAATTGCTGCCATGGCTAGAGGGAAAAAGTCCAGATCGATACAGGGTCAGAGGAAGACCAAATCTGCAAAAGTGACGCAGCATCGCCGCAAGGGCTAGCTCTTCACAAGAGCACAAGCGCGAAAAAAGTGCGCCCACAAAGAAGCGAAAGGGTGGCAGATGCGACCCGCTCCTAGGCCGTTTCTGTGAACTGTCTCTTTTGTTCCCTGCGCGATTCTTCTTCCATATTTTTCCTAATCTTGTAAAGGTTCTCGTCAACCTGCTCTGCCCCAAAGTCTGGCCCGGAATAGACCGTGCCCTAAGTTCTATCTTGCTCTACCTTGTGGACTCCATTCTTTGCCTTCCTCTTGCCGGTGCGCCTCATTAGATAAAAATGCACCAGATCGTTAAAAAAGGATCATACTATAAGGCATAGAATGCAACTCTGATCGGCGATTTGTCGTTTCAGGTGGCACGCGTTAGAGGAATACCGGTAAGACTGCACTTTACTATGGTTATAGCATTCTTGCTGATTGCCTGGACGCTAGCCGGCGGCCTGATGCAGGTGTATGTGCCCGGACTGACGGCTGCGCAATACTGGCTGATGGGGGCTGCAGGCGCGGTGGTGCTGTTTTTCTCTGTCTTTCTCCACGAGCTGATGCACTCGATAGTCGCCATGCGCTATGGGATCAAGGTCAGGCAGATTACTCTCTTTATCTTTGGTGGCGTTTCAGAAATAACCGAAGAGACCCGGGATTTTAGGAAGGAATTCAATATTGCAATAGCGGGGCCGGTGACCAGCTTTGCAGTAGCCAGCGTGCTTGCCACAATCTGGTGGCCGATATCGTCATTCATTACGGACGCCAGCCCGCTCGCGCTTCCAAAGCAGATGGCAGAAGGCGTCCTGCTCTACGGTGCCATAGTCAATGCCCTTGTCGGCGGGTTCAACCTGATCCCTGCCTTTCCGCTCGATGGCGGCAGAGTGCTCCGCGCTGCCCTCATCAGGCAAAAGAGGAGCTACGATGACGCGACAAGGATTGCAGCAAGGGTGGGCGTCGCCATATCGTACGGGTTCATGGGACTCGGGTTCTTTATCATGCTGGCCGGCTCGTTTATCAGCGGCATCTGGCTCTTGCTGATAGGCTGGTTCCTGAACAGCGGTGCGCAGTCATATCTGGTGCAGCACGAGCTGTCGTCGGCGCTGTCAGGCGTGAGGCTGAGGGACATCATGAACACACGCGTGATAACCGTAAGGGAAGACATTGCCGTGGACCAGCTGCTGAGGGACTACTTTGGAGCATACATGAAAAGCGCGTTTCCAGTGGTGGACGCATCTGGCCGGCTCTTGGGAATGGTCATGCTAAAGAGCGTGACCGGGGTCGCAGACGAAAGGAGGCAGCACATCAGGGCCGGCGACATCATGATCCCGGCCGGCGACCTTGCCGTCATGGCGCCAGACAGGAGGGCAGACGAAGCCCTGCAGCAGATGACCCGTACGCGCGTCGGCAAGGTGTTTGTATGCGATGCCGGCGGCAGACTGCTTGGGCTCGTGAGCAAGACCGACATCATGAACGTTGCAAGCGAAAGGGAGGAGTACAGGAAGGAGCTGGGAGCGCAGCGCCGGCCGGCGGCAGACTCGACAACCGAAGCAGCGTGACAAAGAAAAGAAAAAGGAAAGAAGGGTCAGAGGACGTCCTTGCCTTCAAGGTGCGCCCTCAGCATCCACGCCATCTTTTCATGCTTTTGCACGGCTTCGAGGAAAAAGTCGTTGGTAGCCATGTCGTCGTATTGCTCGTCGGCCTCGTCCGCGTTCTTCCTCAGGGTCTTGATTATCGTTTCGTGATCTTTGAGCAGGTTCGATATCATTGTCTGCGGATCGGGGTACTGACCAGGCTGCTCGCTTATGCTTGAATGCCGGGCAAACTCCTCCAAGGTTCCAAGGGACTTGCCGCCAAGCTGCCTTGTCCTTTCTGCTATCTCGTCTACCATCTCGTCTAGAATCTCATACTGCTCTTCAAAGAACTTGTGCAGCTGCGAAAAGCGTGGGCCTATCACGTTCCAATGATAGTTCCTGGTCTTTGTATACAGCACGTACTCATCAGACAGCCGCATGTTAAGCGTTTCAACCAGCTTTTTGCGGGCGTCATCCTTTACCCCGATGTCCACCTTGACATCCTTTTCCATTATCGCTGTTTCAGTGCTACTTTTTGACGCCATACTGACACTAGCGCACGAAATTATTTATGCGATTCATAACAACATTCTTTCCCTAGATTAGCCCAAACAGCACCCTGAGCAGTATCAGGAGGACAATAATCCCAAGGACTATCCATATGATTGTCCATATCATGCATGACTGGCGCGCTAAAAAGAAAATAAACCCTATGAATGTCTTTTATCAGTTCAGACCAGTTACAAATCAAGAAGTAAGATTCTCTACAATTGCTTTAAGTCATGTTTCAGGATATAGGCTACAATGTCTGAAAGAGAATACAAGGAAAAGGTCAAGCACGACGACGATGAATTCAAAATCGAGCGCGAAGCAAAAGACGAGTTTGGCAATAAGGTAAAGGAAAAGCACGAAATCAAGACAGACTAGGCGCGCAGCAGAAAAAGAATAAGACGCGCCTCTCAGGGCTTATCGTCATCATATTATTGAGAGAGGCGCCGCGCCATTTTTGTCAACGGGATCACATATATTGCAAGATTGCATCATGAAGAGCGCAATATGACCGCCGAGCCAAAGCCTCTGGTCAAGTGCCAACTCTGCTTCGAAGACATTGACCCGGCGCTGCGCGAGCACCACCTGAAGGAGGTGCACAAGATATCTGCGGCAGCCATAGGCGACAGCAAGCCCCTGACGCACTGGTTCAAGCCCGTTACAAAGTAAGCTGGACAGTTTTATTACGTTTAGACACCAACTTGTAGTATATATGGCTAAGAGGACGACTGCGCAGGACATAGACATCTTGTTCCGGCTTGCAGAGCTCTACAACACCGACTATGACTTTCAGTCGATAGAGTGGTTCTGGGGCCGGTTCCATGAAAGGACGATAGAGGAGTTCACAAGCAAGTACGCACACGGAAGCCGCGAGTACCAGTTCTTTGAGCGGTTCACAAGCAAGTTCGAGCTTGCCGGCCTACTGGTCGAAAAAGGCTTTCTCAACGAAGACCTGTTCTTTGACCGGTACGGGTCGCTGCAGGCAGAGTGGAACAAGTGCAAGCCCATAGTCTACGGCTTGCGAGAAAAGTGGAACGAGCCGCGGCACCGCGAAAATTTTGAGCTTTTGGCCGAGCGGGGCAAAAAATGGCAGGACAAGCATCCGCCCAAAGTGTGAAGAGGACAAGTTTTACAGCATCGAATTATGCAATATCTCTGACCAACCCTTAAAGCAGATGCAGAGACACGTGTAGCATATATGATAAATTCGGCTTTGAACGACAAGCTTATGCAGTTTTTCAACGAGGCCCTTGCGATGGAGCATGCTGCAGAAGACCGTATACATGCAAGGGTAAACGAGACACCAGTGGAGCAGACCCGCCAGCAATTGCAGTACCACCTTGAGGAGACACGCCAGCAGCAGGGCAGGCTCAGGGAGCTCGTCACAAACATGGGCGGCAGCCCCACCACAGCCAATGCCAGCCTGCCATCTATCAAGCCGGCCACTGCCGACACCATAACCGGCATGGTAAAAGAGACTGCCAAGTCGGTGGCAAGTGAAGAGAGCAGGCAGACACTTGACGCAGAAAAGGAGCTGATGAGGATAAAGGAGGATGCGATAATCGAGAACGCCGAGATCGTGTCGTACAAACTATTGATGGAAATGACCGACAAGGCCGGCCTGAAAGACGCGTCGGCAAAGCTGCAGCAGAGCCTTCAGGAGGAAGTAGCGATGGCCAACTTTATAGCTTGCAACGCGCCGCTCATCCTGTCGCTCCTCTGGCCAAAGCTAGAAGCGCCAGCTCACGGCAAGCAGGAAAGGATAGCCAAAGTCTGAGCTTAAGCTTAGGGCGTCAGCACTATTTTTGTGGCCTCTCCCTTTTTGTCAAATATGTCATAGGCTCGCTTTGCCTCGTCCAGTTTCATCCTGTGGCTTATCAGCTGGGTAGGGTCTATTCTGCCCACTTCGATCAGGTGCAATAGCTGCTCGTTGTACAGCTTGACAGGGCACTGGCCCATCTTGATCTGGAGCTCGCGCTGGAAGAACTGGCCAAACGGAAAGTTTGCAAACTCGGTCATGTATACTCCTGGTATCCCGACAGTGGAAAACTTGTGCGCCACCTGCACTATCCAGTTTATCACCTGCAGCGAGTTCTGCGGTATGTATGCCGGGTTAGAGCTTGCGTCGTGGCTGTGGTGCCCTACCGCTTCATAGCCAACCGCGTCTATGCACACTGCTCCCTTGCCCATAGCCTCCTTCTTGATGCGCTCCACTGGGTCTTCCTTGTCAAAGTTTATCGGCTCGGCCCCTATCTTGGCCACCTTGTCCAACCTTGTTGGCCAGTGGTCGACCACGAACACCCTTGCAGCCCCTCTCAGGAGCGAGCTCATTGCGGAAAAGTAGCCGACTGGCCCGGCACCAAACACAGCAACGTCGTCACCCGGCTGGACGTTGGCAATGTCTGCCCCGAAATATCCTGTAGCCAGCACGTCTGTCAGAAACAGTGCCTGATCATCACTCACATTATCCGGGATCTTTAACGGGTCGGTGTTGGCATAAGGGACTCTGACGTACTCAGCCTGACCACCGTCGTAGCCTCCCATCATCTGGCCGTAGCCATACACTGCGCCAAGCTCGCCCTTTGGGTTCGACCTGTCACACTGGGACCAGAACTGGTGCCGGCAGAACCAGCAGCGGCCACAGCTGATGTTGAACGGTATGACCACCCTGTCGCCTGCCTTTACTTCGTCGACGCTGTCACCCACCTGTTCGACGACGCCGGCAAACTCGTGGCCAAGCGTCTGCCCCGGCTCCATCCCCTTGACATTTCCGTGGTAAAGGTGCAGGTCAGAGCCGCAGATGGTGGTTCTGGTCACCTTGAGAACGATATCTTCCTGATGCTCTATCTTTGGTTTGGGTTTGTCGTCAACCCTCACGTCCATCGGGCCATGATAAACAACAGCCTTCATACATGTTCTGGGAAATACCATTTCTTAAAACAGTTGGTAACATAATATCTGCAATGGTTTACAAGATTCAAGTCTGGCATCCTTTTTCAGAAACATTATTCTTCAAAGCGTGATTTATTACGCAGGCAATGCTGTACAGGGCATGCAACAACCATCAGATGGCATTGACGTGCTACCGCCGGAAAAGATAGCCTTCATTGCCTACAATGTGGGCATGTTTGAATCAGTACAAAAGTTCGGTGCCCTCATAACGTCCGGCAAGATAACCGGAGGGATGGACCCAGCCAAGGTGGCAGAGCTACTTGAGAATACCCCGGCGTTTTACGATTCAGAGATGATAGCGCAGCTCGTCAACGGCATGCTGGCGCAGAGCTCGGGCATGACGGTCGGCAGGGTGACAGCAGCTCAGGTCGACAACGTCATCAGGCAGCTAAAGGCTGCCGGCGTCCGGCTGAGCCGCTAGGAAGAGTACTGGTCTTCGCCGCCAAGCGACTCTAGGTACGCGGCGTGGCACGCCTTGCACTGGTTCCCGACAAACTCGCTTTCATCAAACTCTTCTTTGCATGTATTGCATCTTTTCATTTTCGAAACGGGCAGGTGCGGCGGCTACTGATAATCGTTTGCCTAAAATTGTACTAGAGCAGGAACCCAAAATGGTTAAGGCGTTTGTCGATTGGCAATAGCTGTGGGCTTTGTAACGTGGGTGGCGATCATTGCAATAGTGCTCGTTGCCATCGGGCTTGGAGTGGGCGTTTTTTTCTCTGGGCTGATAAGGGGTGCCGAAATAGTCGGGGAGAGAATTAGCGAGAGCGCTGTTGTCAGGGAGGCGCAAGATTTTGTAGAAGACAGGGTTGACGCTGGAAGCAGCGACAGGATCTTAGTGGTGACCACCGACGAGGCAACGTACGACGCCGGCGAGCCGGTGACGATCACGGTCAAGAACATCGGCGACAGGACGCTCGCCTTTCCAGACACGTCTCTTGGCCTAGAGATAGTGCATGCGGGCAGCGGCCAGAAATACAACGTGCCCTCGGCCAAGATGATAACCGAGCTTGCGCCAGGCGAGTCAAAAGAGATAACATGGGACGAAGAAGGCGCGCCAGCAGGCGACTATATCGCCACCGTGCACACTACGCCGGAAGAGGAGGACGTCTCTGCTCAGGTCAGATTTATGATCACAGGATGAGAACTGCCGCGCTGACGACCGTGGTCCAGAGGCCGTCCTTGTTGCCCTCTGCCGACTGGGTAAAGTTCTGCGTCCTGTAGATCTTACCTGACAGCTTCCATTGCTCCTCCCTTTCGTTCCACGTGAGGCTCGGGTCGTTTGGTAGCCCGAACGTTGTCGCGAGCATCTCCATTGCCATATCCTCCGCGTAGTCGCCAGCCTTTTGCGCAGTTTCGCCTGTAGGATGGTGCTCTGACAAGTACCCGTGCTGGCTTTCGTCAGCCGGCCTTGCAAGTCCTATAGACGCGGCGATCAGCCTGTTGGGCTCGTTAGTGGCGGCCCTTGCCATTATAGCAAACACTACCTGCCCGGGCCGCAAATACTTCCTCCCCTCCTGCCTGCTCACTATCTTGCAGCGGGGTGGCAGTATGCTTGACACAGACACCAAGTTGAGGTCAGCGATCTCTGCATCTCTCAATGCAAGCTCAAAGCTTGTAAGATAGTCCTTGTGCATGCCCTTGCCCTTTGTGAAGAACATCATTTTTGGGACGTAAAATGCAAGGTTTGCATTAGCAAGATCCTGTCGTTCCATATGCATAGCATTGGCGGACAAGGCAGATTAGGGTTATAACAAATCGACTAGATCTGCTTCCAGAATTCTTAATTAGCCTGCAGGATTGATCGATATCCTGTAATATCATATGCCTTTTCTATCCTCGCCTTCCAATTCTGTCAGTACATACTACGAAGATCACGGCGACGCCCGCTCGTATCCGCTCGTCCTGATACATCCCATAGGGGGGAACATCCTGATCTGGGACTATGAGATCCAGCTGCTCTTAAAGAGCGGGTTCAGGGTAATCGCATACGAGCTCAGAGGGCACCACAGGACTAACATGGGCAAAACCGGGGCGTATACCATGCAGGACCTTATTGATGACCTCCGCCGGCTGTTGGAACACCTGAATATAGGCAAGTGCACCATCATCGGCCATTCTATAGGCGGCATAATCTCTTCAATGTATGCAGCTCAACATCCCGGAAAAGTTGACGCCATAATCATGATCAATGGCTCTCCCAAAAAGTTTCAAGAAAAAGATCTAGAGAAGCACTTTAGGACGCGCGAGGTTGCGATCACGCAAGGGATGAAAGCTCTGGCAGAGCATAAACTCGTAAGCCTTGACGAAGCAAGAGACCTGTTTGCAGACAAGAGGCACGCAGATTTCTTCAGGGAAGTTTTCACAAAAACCTCTGTTGAAGGATTCGTGGCGGCCACGGTCGCACTGTACACCATACCCGGAAATGTAGTGCAGGGTCTACGCGCTTCGGGCTGCAAGGTGTTTGCCATTGTGGGTAGCGACGATGATGTGTTTATGCGCCTCATAAAGGAAACAAAGGAAGAGATACCTGAAATGGAATTGAGGGTCCTGCAGGGGAGCGACCACTGGGTCGTCATAGAAAAGCCAAAAGAAATGTATGACATCCTGATGGGATTTCTGGCAATTGTGACAAAGGATGTAAAGCCTGTTGGGTAGTGCAAAGCCAGAACACCGCCTGCTGCAGCCAAGCTAGCTACATGCAGCAGAGACTACTAGTTTAATATCTTCTATCCCGTAGAGTTGGGCGTTGAAGATCGGGCAGGTGCAAATAGGTAAGAAGCTTGCGCCCAAGGTGCTTGGCATAATCAATGCAAGCCCCGAGTCGTTCTACAAGGGCTCGGTCAAGACTAGCGAGCAAGAGATCGCCACCGCTGCAAGGCAGATGCAGGAACACGGCGCAAGCATCATCGACGTAGGAGCCATGTCCACCGCGCCATACCTTGAAACGGTGATCCCAATCGACGAGGAAATACGCAGGATGAAGAAGGCTATCAGGGCAGTGAAGAGCGCGTGCGACCTGCCCGTCTCTGCAGACACGCCCCGCGCAGCCGTCGCAGAAGAGGCGGTGGCGGCCGGCGCTGACGCGATAAATGACGTGACCGGCCTGAAATATGATGAGAAGATGTCCGACGTCATGACAAAGGCAGGCGTGCCGGCGATTATTGGCGCCTACAGCAAGGCCCCTGCTACAGGCAGGCTTGCAGGCACAGTAAAGGCATTGAAGGAAAGCCTTGTCATTGCAAAGCAAGCCGGCATAAAGGACGTGATAGTCGACCCGTCGATAGGGTTTTTCAGGGAGGAAGGCAAGAACCCATTCTTTACCAAGATGACGGACGTTCCATGGTATGCCCGGGATATCGAAGTCCTGTCGAACTTGGATAAGCTTGCCGCGCTCGGGCCAGTGTGCGTCTCTGTGTCCAGAAAGTCGTTCATCGGGCACCTGCTTAATGTGCAGGCAGAGGACCGCCTTGTACCATCTATAATATGCGAGGCAGTGGCAGTCCTCAACGGGGCAAGCATTATAAGAACTCACAATGTCCGAGAAACTGTGCGAGCGCTGACGATGCTACAATTGTTGAAGCCCTGATGGCAAACGCTTATAATCCTACAAGGCGACTAGACAGCAAGGGAATAGTTGGACATTAGAGAAGGTCTGACATTTGACGATGTACTTCTCGTTCCTAAACGGTCGCCCATAGTTTCCAGATCCCAGACTGACCTGCGCACGAAACTTTCACGCAACATCACGCTCAACATACCTATCATCAGCGCCAACATGGACACCGTCACAGAATCGGGAATGGCTATAGCCCTTGCAAGGGAAGGCGGAATCGGCATCATCCACCGCTTCATGACAATCGAGGATCAGGTAGACGAGATCCTCAAGGTCAAGCGCTCCGAATCAGTCATGATAGAGCAGCCGTACACCATCAAGCCAGACGTGACCGTCGCGGAGGCGAAAAAGGCGATGGCCGAGTACGGCGTTTCAGGGCTCTTGGTCGAAGAAGGGGGCAAGCTCGCCGGCATCATTACAAGACGCGACATCACTTTTGAAAACAACAACCGGCGCAAGGTGTCCGAGCTGATGACAAAAGAAGTCATTACGGCCAAGGCCGGGCTGACGATAGATCAGGCCAAGGAGATCCTGCACAAGCAGCGGATTGAAAAGCTGCCAGTGATAGACGACAAGCGCAGGATAGTCGGGCTCATCACCAGCAAGGACATTTTAAAGATGGAGCAGTATCCGCACGCATCAAAGGACAAGAAGGGCAGGCTGCTAGTCGGGGCGGCAGTTGGCGTCAAGGGCGACTATCTAGAGCGCGCCGAGGCGCTGCTTGAGGCAGGCGCGGACGTCCTAGTAGTGGACATTGCCCACGGCCACAGCGATAATGCTATCAACACCGTCCACATGATCAAGAAGGCGTTCCCAAGCTGCGAGCTTATTGCAGGAAATGTCGCGACGGGCGAGGGGGCAAGGGATCTTATCAAAGCCGGTGTGGACGCAGTCAAGGTAGGCGTAGGATCAGGCTCGATATGTATAACAAGGGTGGTCACAGGCTCAGGCGTGCCGCAGCTGACGGCGGTCATTGACAGCGTGAGTGTCGCCCGCGATTATGATATCCCGGTAATTTCCGATGGCGGCATCCGCAACTCTGGCGACATCACCAAGGCTCTTGCGGCAGGCGCGTCGTCTGTCATGGTAGGCAGCCTCTTTGGCGGCACGGACGAAAGCCCTGGCAAGACGCTTGTCAAGAACGGCAAGAAATTCAAGATGTACAGGGGCATGGCGTCGTTCTACGCATCGCTCGGCAGGAAATACCGCGAGGAAGGCCCGCAGGTAGTAGACTCTGACGACCTGAACGACTATGTGCCAGAAGGCGTCGAGGCGATGGTGCCATACAAGGGGAGCGTCGTCGAGATTGTAAGGCAGCTGGCCGGCGGGCTTCGCTCTGGGCTCTCTTACTGCGGCGCCAAGACGATAGCGGAGATGCAAAAGAACGCCGAGTTCATCAGGATGACGTCAGCCGGCTACACCGAGAGCCAGCCGCATGATGTCGACGTGATGTAATAGCAGAAGACGGATCACAGCACAATGTACTTGCCGATCAGCTTTAGCACCTTGCGCATAATGTCCTGAAAGTTCCTTGCGCTAGTGTCAACGGTTACCAGCACAAGGTCATTGTCGGCAAGTGGCATCGACGCCAGTATGACTTTTTCATAAAACATGACTACGCACTGCGCCCTGCCAAGCTTTTCTTCCAGTACCGTTCTGGTCCTGTGGCGTATGGACACAAACAGCACGCACTTATCAGCTCTTCTCTGGTTAGAGAGGGCTGCAGATCAGCCCTTGCCTCTGAATCGACAATGTACCCAAACCCCTCGACAATGGCGTAAAAGCGAATGGATTTGTCTAGCCGGAGGATCCTCTTTGGGATGCTAGAGTACAGAGCTTTTAGCTCTATTATTTATTAATCGTCTAACATGCGGATGAATTTAAGATTTCAGGATGAGATTATAGCTAAAGCAGGCCGAGCTGTCCCAGACAAATGCGAGAAATTTCTTCTAGAGCAAAGACATATTTTCTTTATTGGAACTCGATATCTCGTAAATATCGAGCCGGCGTCTGGTTTGCGGTGAGCAGGAAAAAAGGAGCTGCCGTCGCGGTAATTATTGTGGTCGTCGCAGCCATAGGAGGATTTGCGGCATATTCTGCCATGCCAAGGCAGCAGGAGGATGCCGGCCCCGAGCCAGTCTTGACTACCATAGACAGACGGAACGAATCGGACAGCGACAGCAGCACTACTACCATAGCTGAAAATGCCAGCGGCCAGCAGCCACAACAACAACAGCAGAATAACAACACCGGCACCGTTATTGCAAACAATACTGTAGTGATAAACAAGCCGGTCTACCGCAACAATACAATAATCTACCAGCCAGTCACGATAAACTTGGAGAATTACCGCACCACTATCAACCACCACATCGAGCTTGAAAATGATGATGACAGTGCCACCAAGCCGGCGGACAAGAGCCACAGCATAACGATCCGCGCAAAGAGGATCCAGTCTGAAGGCTGGAGCGAAAAGTTCACTGACGACGGAGTCGGCATGTTCACGGCAGTCTATGACATCAACGGCAACATCATAAAGACAGGCTATGCGGACGAGCGGGGCTTTACGGTAAGCGGGCTTGAAGACAAGCTCTATTTCGTCTACCCTGCAGACTGTAACGACTGTGGCAACTCAAAGAAGAATGACATCGTGTTCATGCAGTGGGAGGACGGAAGCAAGAATAGGCCGCGGCTAGTGCCGGCGGACTCGAACGTTACCGCAAGCTATGGGCTGGTCGTGCCGGAAAGGCCAAAGCAGGTGCCGCTCATCCCGCCCGGCGAAACCGGGACTGCAGCCGAGCCGGAAATGACGCTTAAGGCGCACAACTCGACGTACATCTATGGATGGGTGCAGGTCAGCGTGCAGCTGAAGAACAAGGTGGAGAGCTATGATGAAATACTGGTCAGCATCTATGCACCAGATGGCACGCTGCAGGACAGCTTTAGCTACCCCGAGCAGCAGGGCTTTTTCGCATCAAGAGAAACAGGCGAGGGCGACTACAGAATAGTTGTGACGTACGAGTACGACAAAGGCACGGCAAGAGCCGAGATCACGCATCCTATCAAATTTGCAACTCCCAAATTTGTCAACCTCTCAGCGACAGAGGACAATAACACCGGCACCATGCGCGTGGATGGTATGCTGGAGGGAGGGCTTGCAGGAGAAAACATAACCATAGCGCTCAATGACCCTGACGATCAGACAATTAAAAAATACGCTATGAGCTTTGGCACAAGGCCGATCTTTACGCTCTTTATACCCGGTGAAGAAGCAAGAGCTATCTTCAACGAGACTGGCAACTACACCTTTGTCGTGACGCACCTGCCGACTGGCGTGCAAGGCAGCGTCACCCTGTCTCACAATAACAACGCCAACGAAACTGAAGAAGCCAGCACCACTCCCATGAACGTGAGCGGCAACGCCGGCAGGTCCGAGCGCGCCGACATGGCGGTGCAAGGCAGCGATGTCTATGTGGTGTGGCAGGACGATACTTCTGGCCATCATGAAATCATGTTTGCAAAGAGCAGCGACTCCGGCGCGACATTCAGCGAGCCAGTCGCCATAGGCAGGTCAGAGCAGGGCGGGTCCTCGCTTGTGCCAGACATTGTAGTCTCGGGCAACAGTGTCTACGTTGTGTGGGCCGACTATAACTCTCAGAACCAGTCAGCGATAGCACTCAGATCAAGCAATGACAGCGGCAAGACCTTTGGTGATACGTTGATACTTGGTGGCAACTATACCGGCGAAAACTCGGATCCACATGTAGCAATATTCAAGGGCAATATCTATGTGCTATGGGTTGCTGCAGGCGCAGTAGAAGGGTCTGCCGGCGACCTCATGCTTGCCCGCAGCTCTGATGGAGTTGAGTTTGAGGCGGCAGTTGTCGGCAGCAACGCCACCAATCCCGCGATGACCAGCTCTGACAGCGCCCTGTACCTGGCATGGCAACAACAACTGTCGGGCAACGCCACTGAAGGAAGAGGGGAAGGCGTGAACGTTTTTGCCTCAAGCTCTGACGGCACCAATTTTGAAACAGCTGAGATGTTGCCGGAAATGACGATACAGACGATGGCCGCGTCAGCCGATGCGGTCTACATCGCAGGCGTTACAAATAATAACACGGTAACGATTGCCCGGAGCAACGGTAGCGCCAGCTTTGGCGATGCCCTGGAGATTGGCAACGGCGCTTCGTCCCATGTGGCCGCATCAGGCGCCGGCGTCTACGTGGCATGGGTGCAGGACGGCAAGGTATTACTTGCGTCAAGCTCTGACGGAGGGGAAACATTTGAAGTGGCAAGCGTAGTAGGCGACGACGAGGGCTCTTGGCCCAAGGTTGCAGCAGACGGCAACGTCTACATGGCGTGGACAGAGGGCTCGGACATTATGGTTGTTGTTGCTGCAAAGTAGAGGCCGGTAAAGCGCTATATAGCGCCGCGCTGGGACTCTGTATGTTGGCTGGCAAGATGTTCTATGCCGCAATTGCGGCAGGGATAGCGTTCATTGCAATAGGCGCGGCGTCCAGCATCTACTCTGGCACAGTGATAGACGTGCCGCTCGATGGCACGGTCAGGCCGGGGGCACAGGACATCATAACGCCTGACATGAACGTTGGGAACACTGCCAGCTTCACTGTGAGCGGTTCGATGTATAACATTACCATTCGAGAGCCTGATGGGCAGGTGATAAGATCGGAAGGCAACGCCCGATCTGGCAGCTACGACTTGACCGCGTCAAAAGCTGGCGAATATAGGATCGAGATCGTGAATGTCGGTGATACCGACCTCACGATCACGGGGCACGCACAGACAAAGTCAAACCCGCTCGGGCTGAGTGGCGCGCTAATGCTCGTAATTACGGGCGTGATAGTGATAGGCCTTGGCCTGCGCTTCAGAAAGCACTAGGTTGTTATTATCGGTTCATCATTGGGCGCATGACTCTCCATGTGTCATGGGACACAAAGGCAATAGCGCCATTACTCGTCAGCCAACTAGCTAGCTGGTTTGAAAATCTATTTAAGTAGATGGCAGCGATCATTTGACAAAGAAAATGGCCAAGGCATCACGATCCGCAGTCAAGACGCTCACCCTAGTAAAGAGCAGGGACATCGTAGTCGACAAGCTGCTCAAGCCGTGCGAAGAAGGCAATCATTCCAAATGCACTGGCTGGGCGGTGCTCAGGAGGGAAGTTTCGCCGATCGATGCAAACTACTTTCTTAAATGCACCTGCGCATGCCACCACCAAAAGAAGAAGGAGCGGAAAAAGGTTGTCAGAAAGCAACAGCACCAGCAGATCAGGAAAAAGCTGCTGAAAAAGAAGATAAAGAAAAAGGCGAAAAAGAAGCAGCAAAAAGCAGTAGTAGCTAGGAAAAGCAAAAGGAGCAAGAAGGCAAGGCGCCGCTAGTAGTCCTTTGCCTCTTGGCGCATGAGAGAAAGGTTATGTCAGCTCACGCTAACCGTTCCAACCATATTTGGGTGGAGGGTGCAAAAGTAGGGGTATTCGCCTGCTTCTTCAAATGTGAAGCTAAAGCTCGCACCCTGCTGCAGAATGCCAGAGTCAAAGGTGCCATCCGGCGTTGCATTCTGCCCTGATGTTGCCGTGTGCGGGACGGAATCATCATTGGTCCAAGTCACGGCGCTGCCTGCACTGATCTGAGCAGGATTTGGATTGTATGCATCATTTGTTTTGCTCGACGCGCCTTGCACTATGGATACTGCAGCAGTACCGCCGGCTGGCGCAGCCGCGGTAGCGTTGCCAGTGGCGGCCGTCTGGTTCGTCTGGTTGCCTGGCGCAGCAGAAGTTTGATTGCCGATGCCTGTTGCATTGCCTGCTGCCGTCTGGTTTCCTACTATAGTAGTAGTCTGGTTGCTGCCAGTAGCGTTGGAAGAAGTTGCTAAAGAAGTTGCATTGTCCGTCGCATTTTCCAAACCACGCAATGAAGGAGGAGTTTCAAGCTGTGCAGCGGTGAGCGTTTCCTCTGGTGGCAATCCGTACTGTTCCCTCAAGCTGGCCTGCTGCTCCTGCATTACCTCTGCTGAATAGTCTGGATCAACTCCAATCGCCATCCACGCGATAATAACCAGAAGAAGGGATATTCCCATCGCCAGTATTGCTAATCCGACAGTCTTCATGTCCGGGCTATAGCCGCCTTTCTGAGCATCATCCTTTTTGGGCTCGGGTGCCATGCGATTGCAGCTTCAGCTGTGATAACATTGTATAAGAGAAGTTCCGTCAATTGTCACATCCGTTGTATCAAGAGGCATTCTCAAAAGCAAAAAGGAATTGTATCATTGCAGTCGATCGATATCAGGGAAGAATAGGCGCTTAGCGAAAATCCGCCTTTCTGTACGAGCCCAGTATCTTGACATACGACGTCTTTGGCTTTATTGACCTGAGTGCCTCCTGCACCGACTTGTCTTGGACGTGGCCTTCAAAGTCCACGTAAAAGTTGTACTCCCACGGTGTCTCTTTTGTCGGGCGCGATTCTATCTTGGTCAGGTTTATCCCGCGGACAGCAAACTCGCCAATTATCCCAAAGAGCGCACCGGGGACGTGCTTTACTGAAAATATTATGGACGTCTTGTAGTGGTGATAGTACTTGCCCGCCTTGGCGTCGCCCTTACCGCTGACCTTCTTGGGCGATAGCACGAGGAATCTTGTATAGTTGTTCTTTCTGTCTTCAATGCCTTCGTCTAGGATCTGCATGTCGTACAGCTCTGCAGCCCTCCTGCTTGCGATTGCCGCAGAGTCTATCATCTTGTTTTCCTTTATCATCTTGACTGCGCCAGCGGTGTCGTAGGCTGGAACAGGCTCAAGCTTTTTCTTCTGCACGTATCCTCTGCACTGGGCAAGCGCCTGCGGGTGCGAGTAGACATGTTTGATCTTTTTTGCGCCCTTGTTTGCGATAAGGCAGTGCCTGACGCGCTGGTAGACCTCACCTATCACGCTCATCTTTGTCTGGAGCAAGAGATCGTAAATTTCGTTGACGCTTCCCTCTATCGAGTTTTCCACCGGCACGACGACATAGTCGGCGCTGCCGCTGTTTTCTGCCGCGTCAAAGACGTCCTGAAAAGATTTTTTTGGAGCCAGCCTTGCCTTTGGAAAATACTGGAGAGCGGCCATTTCACCATAAGCTCCCCGCTCACCTTGGAAGGCAACTCTGGCCATGACTATTACTTGCCTGCTTTGAGTACCAGCCGGAACGACTCTTTGCCGTAATCGTGCGCAAGCTTGCGGTTCTCAAAAGCGCCGCACTCGACGCATTTTATCGTGCTCTCGCTGGTGCGGACAGTGTCGCCGCCGCATATGAAGCACAGTGCATACAGCAATCCGTACTCTTTTTCTGTAAGCGTGAGGTGTATCGTGGAATTGAGCAGGCTGATCACCCTGCCCCTCACAATGTCGCCGTTGTGGAATGTCGCGCGCCTGTCGCCTCTTCTCTCGACATCGGCGCGGCTTCCTATCCTTGCAGACGCGATCGCGGAGAAACCCGCCTCGGACCACTTGTCGTTTATGTACAACACTTTGATCGATACCATGCTGCTGAACATCATCTCGACGTATCCCACGATGATGTCGCCCACCTTGGGGAGCATCGGGGAGTTCTTTTGCTCAATCTTGACAATCCTGCGTTTTAGATCGTAAACTGTTGTGCCGACTGTTGCAGAGCGCACCGTCCCGTCGGGAGTCATGTAGGTGTTCTTGCCTCCCTCAAATTCCTCAATTGACGCGACGCGCTCACCTGGCAGCGTCAGCTTATTGTCTTCTCTACTCATTCAATAATTGGAATCCGAAGGAAAGTTATAACTGTTTAGCGAGTAGATTTTTAGAAATTTTTTGCAATTTGCTGGCAAACCTGTGCGTTTGTAGTATTAGATTCTGGGCGAAAGATAATAAAGGTATAAAGAGCAGTAATTACAAGGTGTTAATGTGAGCCAGAATACCTTATCCCTAAAGGTACTTGAGGCGTATACCAGGGACGTCGGTCGCGGCGTAGCAAGGATAGACTATGACTCGATGGACTCACTGGGAGCGTCCACTGGAGATGTTATTGAAATTAGAGGCAAGCGCCGGACCGTTGCAAAATGTTTGCCACTTTACCCTTCAGACGAAGGCAAGGGCATCATTCGCGTTGACGGCCTTGTCAGGAACAACGCAGGCATTGCAATAGGTGACACTGTAATTGTAAAGAAGATCAAGGCAGTTCCAGCTGAAAAGGTAATAGTTGCACCGCTTGAAGCGATACCGCCAATCGATGAGCGCTACCTCGCAGACGCACTGGAAAGCGTGCCGCTCATCAAGGGCGACAATGTGATGGTCCCTTACTTCGGCGGCAGGCTGACGTTCCAAGTCATCGGAGTGACGCCGGCAGCTGACGCTGTACTGGTAACCCAAAAGACAATATTCCACATTGCTGAGAAAGGTGAGACCCTGAGAGGAGTCCCGCAGGTAACATACGAAGACATTGGCGGCCTAAAGGAAGAGATTCAAAAAGTCAGAGAAATGATAGAGCTTCCGCTGCGCCATCCAGAGATATTTGAAAAACTGGGAATTGAAGCTCCAAAAGGCGTACTGCTGTACGGTCCCCCAGGCACTGGCAAGACATTATTGGCAAAAGCAGTAGCTAACGAGAGCAATGCTCACTTTATCAGCATATCTGGACCAGAAATAATGAGCAAGTTTTACGGAGAATCGGAAGCTAGGCTCAGAGAGATATTCAAGGAGGCAAAGGAAAAGGCTCCTTCAATCATATTCATAGACGAAATTGATTCTATTGCTCCCAAGAGGGAAGAAGTAACAGGAGAAGTTGAAAGAAGGGTAGTTTCACAGCTTCTGTCATTGATGGATGGTTTGGAAGCAAGGGGTAAGGTCATTGTAATTGCAGCTACTAACAGGCCAAACGCAATCGACCCAGCTCTTAGGAGGCCCGGACGCTTTGACAGGGAGATCGAGATCAAGGTACCAGACAAGCGCGGCCGCTTGGAGATATTGCAGATACATACACGCAACATGCCACTCGACACCGATGTCGATCAGGACAAGATTGCTGCAGTGACGCACGGTTTTGTGGGCGCAGACTTGGAGTACCTTTGCAAAGAGGCTGCAATGAAGTGCTTGAGGCGCGTACTGCCAGAGCTCAATCTGGAAGATGAAAAGCTCTCGCCCGAAGTGCTCAACAAGCTGGTTGTCACCATGAGCGACTTTGAAAACGCGGTCAAGGAAGTCATGCCATCTGCCATGAGAGAAGTCTACCTAGAATCACCCGACATCCCTTGGTCTGCTATCGGCGGCCTCGAAGAGGTCAAGCGCGAGCTGCAGGAAGCAGTCGAGTGGCCATTGAGATATCCAGACCTTTACACAAAGCTTGGACACACGATGCCAAAGGGCGTGTTGATGCATGGGCCGTCAGGAACAGGCAAGACGCTACTCGCAAAAGCTGTTGCCACAGAGTCAGAGGCCAACTTTATCAGCGTAAGAGGGCCGGAACTCTTGTCAAAATGGGTCGGAGAGTCAGAGCGCGGCATCAGGGAGATATTCCGCAGGGCAAGGCAGGCAGCGCCGTGCGTCGTGTTCTTTGACGAGATCGACTCGATCGCTCCAACAAGGGGGATGGGAGGCGACAGCATGGTCACAGAACGCGTAGTGTCGCAATTGCTGACAGAGCTGGACGGCATTCAGGCGCTTTCAGGAGTTGTAGTAATCGCCGCAACAAACAGGGCAGACATGATTGATCCTGCGCTCTTGCGCCCCGGCAGATTCGACAAGATTGTGTTCGTCCCTATGCCAGACAAGGCAGCAAGGCAGAGAATCTTGGAAATCCACGCAAAGGGCAAGCCGATGGGCCCAGACGTGGACTTTGCCAAGGTTGCCGAGCTCACAGAAGGCTTTAGCGGTGCAGACACAAGCGCAGTCGCCAACACGGCAGTGTCGCTTGTGCTGCATGAGTACCTCGCGAAATATCCTACGCCGGAAGAAGCGGCCAAGCACGCGTCAGAAGCGCACGTGATGCTCCGCCACTTTGAAGAAGCGGTAAGGAAGATCAAGACACAGAGGGAGGGCAAGCCGACAGAAAAAGCGGTCCCGTATTACCGCTAACTCTTTTCCTTTCTTTCTTCTTTTTGTTGTCTGAAATTTTCCGGACATACTGCTGGGCAAATGTTTTTAAGCAATTGGTTTTATGATAACCCTAACTAAAAGAAATTGGCTGAAAATTCCCAAGTCCAACTCGTACAAAAGCCCATTGCAGCCGCTCTAAACCGCTTTGTCAAACCCGTTGACATCAGCAAACTGGTCGAACAGTACGGCACGCCGCTCTATCTGGTAGACGAAGACACGCTGCACGCAAAGGCCCGGGAACTGCACAGCGCTTATTCAAAGTTCAAGGGCCCTGTCAAGGTAGCATACTCGATCAAGGCCAACTTTACGCCGGCAATCATCAAGGCCTTCATGAAGGATGGCGTTACCTTCGACCTGACGTCGCTAGGCGAGCTCCACTTTATCAAACAGTGCCGAGCAGACCCTGAGAACGTCATCTACACAAGCGTGACAGAGGAGCCAGAAGAGTACGTCGAAGTGCTTCAGAGCGGGGTTAGAAGGGTTGTCGTCAGTTCTTTTAACGGGATGACAAACCTTGCAAAAGCTGCAAGCAAGGTAGGAGGAGCAAGACCGCTGACAATGATACGCGTGAACCCCGAAGTCGGCGTCAAGGCCGAAGTTCGCGCGTCATACAGAAACGGCAAGTTCGGAGTCCCATTCAACGGCGGCACCATCGACAGCGCCGCCAAGATGGTCAAGCACCTGATGGGGAGCGACCTACTAAAGTTTGAAGGATTCCACTTCCATCTCGGGTCGCAGATCACCGACTTTTCGTGCTATACCCACGCGCTGGACAAGATGGACGCGTTCATGACCAAGATGAAGAAGGAGCACCCTGCCTTCCAGGTCAACACGTTTGACATTGGCGGCGGGACGCCGGTGTTCTACAACGACCCTGTTCCGACGCCGGCGCAGATGGCCGAGAACCACGTCGGCAAGCTGAACCAGCTTGCAGAGACGCACGGCACCTTCACCCTCATGATCGAAAGCGGCCGCTTCCTCGTGGCAGAGTCGTCCATGCTAGTATCGAGGATAGTGAACACAAAGGAGTACAACGAGCACAAGATAGTGATAGTCGATGCGGGCTACCACATCCTGCTCGATGCTGCCCTGCTCAAGCAGGAATACCCGCAGGAGGTCGTGCCGTTGGTGAACAGCAAGGACAGGACGACCGCGCTGGCGCCGGTGGCAGTAAAGAACACACACCTTGCAGGAAGGCTGTGCGACACGTACGACGTGTTTCCACTTTCAAAGGTGTCTGATCTGAACGAGTCAGAGGTGGGCAGGTACATCTCGTTCTACAACGTGGGCGCATACTCGGTCGTGTTCAACATGCCTTTCCACTGTCAGACAAAGCCGCCAATAGTAATGAAGGATAGCGACGGCAAGTTCAGGCTCGTGAGGAAGGGAACGACGTACGAGCACCTCTTCCGCGAAGAAGGCGGAGATCTGACCTAGTAGTAGAGTCTTTCCGCCATTTTTACGGCGGGAACAACATTTTTTAAATCAATAATAATATAGCATCACTGCCAAGTGAGTGACAAAAAGACCCGCGCCCATGTCCTTGTAAGCGGCAAGGTTCAGGGCGTCTACTTTAGGCAGAACACAAAGCAGGTGGCCACACAACACAAGGTCGCAGGCTGGGTGCGTAACCTGCCAGATGGCAGGGTGGAAGCAATCCTTGAAGGCGACGAGGCAGCAGTTAACGAAGTGATCAAGTGGTGCCACGTCGGCCCGCCAAAGGCAAGCGTACAGGATGTCAACGTGAAATTTGAAAAATACACTGGCGAGTTTGCTGGCTTTGACATCAGCTACTGAATCTTGCTGTACGCATCAGCTATCTGCTTTTTCACACTTTCGGCGTCCTGTGTAGTCCTGATAGTTGCAGTTACCGGTGGCGCGGCCCTGCCATACCTTATCGAGAGCACAAGCGAGTCGCCGGCCGGCTCGATGTCAAGGAACGTCCGAAAGTTCATCGTCTTGGCATAGACCACCCTGTGCGGCCTCACCTCTTCAATAACGTTGGTGCCAAGCGATCTTGTAAAGTTGCGCAGGTCGACCATTATCGTTCTTGCCGGCTCTTTCAACCTTTCGAGGTGGCTTTCAAATGGGGTGCGGCCGGGTTGCTCGCTGAACATTCTCTCATCCTTTGGTGTGGCAAGGGTTATTATTATTTTAAACTAATCGATGACTTTTTTGTTGCTGTTATCACGCTTTTTGCTATTCCAAGTGCAAGCACTATCAGGGCAAAGATAAAGCCGATGGCAGGCCCCAGAAAGTAAACAACGGTCAAGTTCCTTGTGACTATCAGCCCGTCTATAGTAAGGATCAATCCACTGATAACCAGCAAGGCAGACACAAGAACTGATTTTTGCCTTACTACGACTGTAAATGCTGCTATCGACAGAATCAGCCAGCTTGTAGCGAAAATAAAAGTCCTTGTTTCCTGCCTTGGCATGATCCCTTCGCCAAAAACATAGATCCAGCCCAGCTATCGCCAGATCTTGTGCTACTTTAAGCTTCTGGCTCGCCATCTTGTGTCACAACCATGACTGTGCCTACCATGTTAGGATGGATGTCGCAAAAGTACGGATATTCGCCCTCTTCGTCGAAGGTATAGCTGAACGATTGCCCTTCGAATAAAACGTCGGAATTAAAAATGCCATCGTTCGAGGTCGCAGTGTATATATTAGAGTCGTCATTCACCCATGTTACGGTTTCTCCGACCTTGACCTCGACAGGGTTCAGGTTGTATGAATTGCTTCCTGCGTTGTCGATTATGCTCACTACTACTGTTCCATTGCCAGGGATAGGCGCAGGATCTTGTACAGAGTCTCTGGGCCCTTTACCTCCAATATCGCCGACGTTCAAGTTCTCCGATAGAACCTGAGTAGCCACAATGGCACTGGCTATGACGAATGATGCAATCACTATGGCTATTGAGAGTATTACGCTTTTCCAGACTATATAGGAATGATGATCCGATTTTTGTTTTAACCCTTGTTTACCTGTCCTACGTAACTGAGTTACCTGAATGCTTATTTGTCCAACCGATAGTTAATTACTGGCTGGAAAATGATGGCAGCAGCTACTGTTCTGGTCAGACAACAATAACATACATGCCTATGGCGATTGAGTCAAATTGGTACATGCGCATCGAGAGAGGATTTACATTAGGAAGGCATCATATTGAAACTAAGTGATTATGGAGAGCTCAACCAGAGCCAATTGATGAGCTACTGCGGCCTTAACAACGTCAAGCACAAACCCATTATCGACGAGCTGGTAGAAAAGGGCCTGATAATCAGGTTCGAAGAGTCATGGGGCGAGCAGAACAGGATAATCAAGTATAGGGTTTCGGAGAAAGGAAAAGAGAGATCGCCAGAGCAATATTCGAGCCATATGAACTATTGTTTCCAAGGGGAGAGGAAAAGATATGAGTACAGGTAACACAGTTACTGCCCTCTTTATAATGGAGAGGAGGGAATGGATTGATGAGCGACATGAACAATAGCGGCAAGAAGGGAGCAACACATGAGAACCTTCTTGGGATATTAGATAATGTCATTCACCAGCTGGATTTCACGAAAAAGATGGTGATCATAATGATACTTTCGTTCATTACCATCATACCAATATCCGCTATAATTATCGGCGTGCTGACAAGAGGCGAAGCTGGAGTCGCACTGCCCATTATTGCAGCTGCAGTTTTTCTCGTATGGCTTGGAGTGGGCATCAGGCAGTTGATAGTATTTTCAAAGTGGACCCAAAAGTATCACCTGTACAAAGAACTGCAAAAGAGGCTTGACGAAAGGCTGAATTTTGAGCGTGACGAAGGTGCAAGAGAAAAGCAGCGATAAAGCTATATCCTGATCCTGACACCGCTTCTCTTCAAGTATTTCTTTACCTTGTCAACGGTCGACTTTTTGTAGTGGAATATTGAGGCAGCAAGCGCGGCGTCGACATCTGCCTTGTCGAATACATCGAGCATGTGGCGCGCGCTCCCGCAGCCGCCGGATGCAATCACCGGCACCCTGACTGATTTGCAGATCGCCTTTGTCAGCGCAATGTCATAGCCGTTCTCCGTGCCGTCGGCGTCAATGCTGGTGAGCAATATCTCGCCGGCCCCGCGCCTTTCGACCTCTTTCGCCCACTCTATCGCATCAAGGCCCGTTCCTTCCTTGCCGCCATAGATCCTCACTTCAAACCAGAACTTTTTGTTGCCTCTTTCCTTGAATATCGTCTTGCCTTTCTCGACACTATAGTTTCTCTTGGCGTCGATCGCCACCACGATGCACTGCTTGCCAAAGATAGACATCAGCTGCGTTATCAGCTCCGGGTTCTTTACCGCGGCAGTATTTATCGAAACCTTGTCGGCGCCTGAAAGTAGGATGTCCCGTGCATCTTCGAGTTTTTTGATGCCGCCACCTACCGTGAAGGGAATATCTATCACGCTTGCCACATTTCTGACCACGCCTTTCATCGTGTCCCTGCCCTGCTGCGACGCCGTGATGTCAAGGAACACCAGCTCGTCGGCCCCCTGCTCGCTGTATTTCTTGGCAAGCTCTACAGGGTCGCCGGCGTCCTTGACCTCTGTAAAGTGCACGCCCTTGACCACCCTGCCGTTGTCCACGTCAAGGCACGGGATTATCCTCTTTGCGAGCGTCATGCCAGCGCCTTCACCTTCTCAATGCTCACCCTGCCGTCGTACATCGCCTTGCCAAGTATCACGGAACTGCAGCCGGCGCTCCTGACCTTCACGATGTCCTCAAGGCTTGCGATCCCTCCGCTTGCGATTATCCTTGCAGACTTGGCGGCCTCAGCCAGAATCCTGACATCGGGGCCCTCCAGCGTGCCGTCGCGCTCGATGCTTGTAAGCAGGAATTCGTCTATGCTCATCTCTGAAAACCGGGATATCGCGTCTGCGACTGTGATCCCTGTTGACTCCTTCCACCCTTTTACCATCACCTTGCCGTCGATCTGGTCTATTGACACGACAACCCTGCCGGGGTTCTTTTTGGCCAGCCTTTTCACAGTCTCCGGCTCGCTGTACGCCATTGTGCCGATCACCACCCTTGACGCCTTGGCCAGCATCTCTTCTGCTTTTTCAATAGTCCTGATGCCGCCGGCTACCTGTACCGGGATCTTGACTGCAGTAGCAATGCTTGCTACAAGCTCGAAGTTGCTACTGCCGCTGGCAAACGCCGCGTCAAGGTCGACGATGTGCAGCATGTCGGCCCCCTCCGCCTCCCATTTTTTGGCGGTTTCAACAGGGTCGCTACTGTAGACCGTCTTGTTTGCAGGGTCTCCCTTGACGAGCCTGACCACGCTCCCTCCCATGATGTCGACAGCGGCTATGACCTTCATTTTGCCTCTTTTTTGTCGTCGCACATTTCAATAAAATTCCTGAGCATTAGCGCGCCGACGTCGCCTGACTTTTCTGGGTGGAACTGCACGCCTATCAGGTTGCCCTTTTCAACGACCGCCGGGACGCTCACCCCGTAGTCGGAGGTGGCCACAACCAGACTGCGGTTCTTTGGCACGGCCCTATACGAGTGCACGAAATACACCCACGAGTTGTCCCTGACGCCCTTTAGAAATTTGCTGTCGCCCTTTATTATCTGCAGGTTGTTCCAGCCCATGTGAGGGATCTTGACCTTGCCCTTTGGAAGCATCATGACGTCGCCGTCCAGTATCTTCAACCCTTCGAGTTTGCCTTCTTCGCTCCTCTCAAAGAGCATCTCCATTCCAAGGCAGATGCCCATCACCGGTTTGCCTTCTTCGATCGCCTTATCTAGGTGCTCTGCACTGCCCTCTATTGACTTTATCGCCGGGTCAAAGTTGCCCACGCCAGGCAGCACCAGACCGTCGAATTTTTCCAAATCCTTGAGGTCGTAGATTATCTTGACGCTTTCTGCCCCGTTGCGCTCAAGGGCCGATTTCAGGCTGAAGAGGTTGCCTGCGCCGTAGTCGAATATCGCTATCTTGGCCAAAAACTACATTGCCCCCTTTGTGCTTGGCACGCCCTTCCTCCTGCTGTCGATGCCAGTCGCCATCCGGAGCGCTACTGCAAACGCCTTGAGCGCGGCTTCGACCTTGTGGTGGTCGTTGTCGCCATATTGCACGATCATGTGTGTGCATGCGTTCAGGTTCTGGACAAGTGACCTTACAAAGTGCTCAAGGTCTTCTCTGGGCATGCCTTCGATGCTGTCGCGCGTAAGTTTCAATTCTACCTTGTGGTACTGGCGCTTTACTAGGTCAATTGATACGTATGCAAGCGCTTCGTCCATTGGAATGAGCGCATAGCCAAACCTCATAATTTTTGCCCTGTCGCCAAGCGCCTTGTCTATCGTCTGCGCCAGCGCAATGGCGACATCCTCTGCAAGGTGGTGCACTATGCCGTCGTTTGACTTGCCGTTGAGCATGATGTCTATCATGGCGTGCTTGCCTATCGAAGTGATGAGGTGATCAATGAACGAGAGGCCAGTCCTGACGCTTGTCTTGCCAGTGCCGTCGATGTTGACCTGCACGGTGACTGCGGTCTCTTTTGTGACCCTCTCAATTCTCGCCTTCCTTGCGGCAGCCAAGGTGTGTGTTAAACTCCTTTTACTTTATTTAAACTCTTAAGAGTCTAGCAGATTTTTTTGGTGTAATGCTTAATTCCGATATTGTGTCCATTCGATCATGAAGAAGGAGGTCATAGTTAGATGACCATGAGAGACCGCGACATAGACGACTGGTTCAGGAGGTTCATGGGCTCTAGGAGGTGGAGCCCTTGGGGCGCGTCAACAACAGGAAGCATGTTCAGAGAGTTTGAAGACATGCGGAGGGACATAGAAAGGATGTTCGAAGAGACAATTCAGGACATCGGGCGCGTGCCAAAAGAGCTCGTAAGGGAGTATGAAACGCCCAGCGGCAAGGTAAGGGAAGTGGGGCCGCTGGTCTATGGCTACACTGCCACCATTGGGCCCGACGGCAAGCCCAAGATAAGAGAGTTTGGCAACGTCAGGCCGTCACTTGGTGCGGCCGCGACTCCGATGCTAAGTTCCGAGCTAGAGCCGCTTGCCGATGTGATAACGTCTGACAAGGAGGTAAAAGTGACAATCGATATGCCCGGCGTGTCAAAGCAGGATATCAAGATAAGCGCTTACGATAGCACTGTAGAGGTCTCCACTGTAGAAAACGCCAAGAGGAGGTACTACAAGGTGGTAGAGCTTCCGCCGGAAACAGATATTGAAACAGCCAAGTCTACCTTTACCAACGGAATACTGGAAATAACTTTCAACAAAAAGGCCAAGCCAAAGGGTAGGGAAATCAAGGTAGAGTAATACGCCCCAGTGTGATTGCAATAGCCGTATGTGATTCCGATAGCAGACTATATGCCGCCGCTATGCTTTCCCTATCGCATTTATGATACGGATCAGCTGGCTCACGCTCTTTGCAACCGCCTCAACGCCTTCCTGCCTGAACTGCGCTACCGTTCTGGCGGGGTTGGGGCTGTTGCCATAGATGCCGACAAACGCTATTTTCACACCTGCTTCTTTCTCAGCGCGTCTTGCCATTAGCAGGTCCTCGGCAGAGTCGCCCGCATAGATGGCAGTTTTTGCATTCATGACTTTCATCGCGCGCTTGATCGCATAGGGGTTTGGCTTGGCGTACTCGCGCTTCTCATCCTCCAAAAAAACGCAAGCGTCAAGGTTGAAATATTTCATCACCGGCCTGAGCGAATATTCTGCCGCAAGTCGGCTCCTGCCTGACACTATTGCAAGGTTGCCTCTGAACATTTCATGCAGCTTTTTCATCGTCTTTATGCTCACATCGATCCTGTCGTTTTTGATAAATGGCTTACCGCCGGCCCAGTACTTGGGCTCCAAGCTGTTCTGCTTTCTGAACAGCTCCGGCCCATAAAAGAGCTCATCAAACACCCTTGCAAGCATGCTGTCCTTGACAGGCGCCGGGTAGTTCAACAGCTTTTTCCATTTCTCTATATCATAGTTTGCAAGGAACTTTTCCACCGACACGTATCCGCCCTCGTCGGCGTTGCCTGCCACCTTCATCAGGAACTTCCTGCCTTCTGCAACGCTCTTTGGCTGGCTGGCAAGCATCGCAAGCGTTATCGCATAGGTCGTGTCGGTGTCATTGTTAAAGCCGCCACTCTGCCTGAACTTTAGTATGATCTGGTCGGTGACAAGACCGCGGAAGGATCTTCTGTCTGTTATCGATTTTAGCATGTATTCTACGGTCTTTTTGATGGCCGCGTTGTAGGACTTGCGTATGTCTACAAGCACGCCGTCTATGTCAAAGAGCACACAATCAAACGACAACATATTATTGCAGCGACCCTTCTTCTATGCACTGGAGGAACTTGTCGTTCATTTCCCGTGTGCCTATCGTCACCCTCATGCAGCCTCTGTGGCCGGCTATGCTGCCAAGCTCCTTGACAACAACGCCGCTGCTTTTGAGCACCTTTGAAATCCGCTGGTAGTTCTTGCCTGCTTCGATAAAGAGAAAGTTGGCGTCTGATGGAAATACCTTGATGCTATCCACCTTGGCAAGCTTGGCAAGTACCCTGCCGCGCTCGTTCCTTACCGCGTTTACCGTCTGCCTGATGTGGTCTGCGCGTGCAAGCACGCTTGACGCGATGGCAAGTGATAGTGTGCTTATCGGGTAGGGAGACTGGATGGTCGACCTGAACGTGCGCACAAACTTTTCATTTGCCACCATATAGCCAACCCTTGCGCCTGCCAGCCCGAACGCCTTTGAAAGCGTGCGCAGCACGATTATGTTGTCGCGTTTTGTCGCATAGGTTGACAACGAGTAGTCGGCGAAATCGACATATGCCTCGTCGACAAGCACCAGCTTGTCCTCAAGCGAGTCAATGATGTCTATTGCCTCTTGCCTGCCTATCTGGTTGCCTGTCGGGTTGTTTGGCGAGCAGATATAGATAAGATCGGATTTTCTTGCGCTCCTTACAAACTCCTTTTTGTCAAGAGTAAAGTCTTGATCAAGCGGCACCTTGTCAACCTTGATGCCGTGGAGCTCACACCTGTTGATGAAATACGAAAACGTGGGTGAAAACACCGTCGCCCGCCTGCTGCCAAGCGTCGACAGCAAAAGCTCGATTATCTGGTCCGACCCGCTGCCAGCCGCCACGCATTTTACGCTGACGCCGGCATATTTCGCAAGCTGTGAATAAAGCTCGTCCAGCTGGTCAAGCGGGTATTCCCTCAAGTCTACCTGCCGTGCCGCTTCGGCCGCAATGCCCGCCACAAAATCTCTGTCCAGCGCGAAATTTTCATTCGAGTCCAGCTTGATCGCGCCCTGCACCTTTTCTGGCTTGGTGTAGTGGCCAAGCTTGGCGATCCTCCTTATGCTGTCGTCAAACCGACTGCTACTATTATTCTTCTTCATCATCCTCTGTCCTCGCCCTCACCGCCTCGTAGTGGTTCAGGAGCCCCTCTGCGACCGCCATTTCCTTGACCGACCTGTCTACCTTTGCAAGCCCAGCCTTGCTAACCTTGACCTTGTTTACAATTTTTATAAAGTCGAGCACTGACAGCGATGCGCGCGACTTGCCAAACCCGAGGGTCGGGAGCACATGGTTGGAGCCAAGCGAGTAGTCGCTTGCAGACGACGGCGCGTACTGCCCTATCAGCACGAGCCCTGCAGAATCTATCTTTTTTGCAACCGCATCGGCGTTCTTGCACATTATCTCTAGGTGCTCTGGCGCAAACTCGTTCACAAACTCGATGCACTCGCTTTCGTTCTTGCAGACGGCGATAAACCCATTATTCTCCAAGCTGGACTTTACAATGTCTGACCGGGTGATCTTTTCGACCAGCGATTGTACTTGAGCATGCACCTGTGACGCCAGCTTTTCAGACGTTGTCACCAAGCCGCAGATCGTGTCGGTGCTGTGTTCTGACTGCGAGATTAGGTCGACTGCCACAAGCCGCGGGTCTGCTGTCGTGTCGGCGTATATCAGCAGCTCTGTCGGGCCGGCCACCATGTCTGTTGAAACATTGCCAGAAGCGATTAGTTTTGCAGCCGTCACAAACATGCCGCCGGGGCCTACTATCTTGCTCACCGGTTTTATCGACTGCGTGCCGTAGGCAAGCGCGGCTATCCCCTGCGCGCCACCCGCCTTGTAGAATTCATCAACTCCACAAATGTCTGCTGCGACCAGCGTCAGTGGGTCGATGGTGCCATCCTTCATTGGGGGCGACACCGCGACGATCCTCTTTACGCCGGCTGCCTTGGCAGGCACCGCGCACATGACAACCGTGCTTGGGTAGCGTGCCTTTCCGCCGGGTATGTAGCACCCGACGCTTGCGACTGGCTTTACCATGCGATTTATCCTTACGCCTTCTGCCGACACCGCGATTCCCTTCAGCTGCTTAAGCACCGCCAGCTCGCTCTTTGCCAATCGCTCTTTCATGAGCCTGACTGCCCTGACCTGCTCTTTTGTGACCTGCCTGTATGCATGCTTTATCTCATGCTCGCCCACCTTGAGCGAGTCAAGCCTTACACCATCAAATTTCGCGGTATAGTCAAGAACAGCCGAGTCGCCGTGCTCTGCCACACTTTTCATTATCGCCATCGCGTCTGCAAAAAGCGAGTCCGGGATTGCGGTTGCCTTGCGCAGCCGCGCGGCCCCAATAGCTGGCTCGGCGACATTGATTATCTTCATCTCAGGAATATCCGTCCAAGTTTATCTCATCAAGAGGCAGTATCTGCTTTGGCTCCAGCACCACCAGCCCCTGCGCCAGCTTTCTCATCTTGGGCACTATCCTGATAAACTCGTTCTTGTCGATTACCGTGTTGACGCCGAACCAGCCGTCTTCCGAAAGCGGGCTGACAGTCGGCCTCTTGAGGGCCGGCAATTCCTTCAGCAGTTTTGGAAGGTTCTCCTTCTTGACATTGACAAAAATGTGCAGTTTTTTCCGTCCGTCGACTACGCCTCTTAAAAGCGCTATCATGTCGGCTATTTTTTCCCTCTTGGTCTGATCCTTGAGGGATTTCTTGTTTGCCACAAGCACTGCGGTCGATTCTGCAACTGTGTCGATTATCTTCAGGTTGTTCTGGGCAAGGGTGGTGCCTGTCTCTGTAATGTCAAAGATAGCGTCGACGTCCTCTGGCGGTTTGGCCTCTGTCGCGCCAAACGAGAGGAATATCTCGACCTTCTTGTTCTCACCCACCCTCAGCCAAGGAGTTATTATCATGGGATCAGCATTGCCGTACGCCTTTTTGTACGCGGCGTTTGACTTAAGGTGCATCGAGGTCGTTGTAAGGTATTCGGAGGACACCCTCAACGTCCTGCCCGTCTTGGCAAAATCTGCAATCATCTCATCCAGACTCTTGTAAGGGAAACTTGATGGGACAGCGATCACCTGCTTGACGCGCCCGATCTCGAGGTCGAGCAAAACCTCAACATCAGCCTTTGCCTCAAGTATCCAGTCCCTGCCAGTGATGCCTACGTCGTAAAAGCCTTCCTGAACGTAGGTAGGAATCTCTTGTGGCCTCAATATCTTGACGTCGATCTCGGGGTCCCCCAACTTGACCCGATATGTACGCCCCCGGCCGCTCACGTGCTGCCACGCCTGCTCCAGCAGCTTGAACGTGACTTCTTCAATGCTTCCCTTTGGGACTGCAAATTTCACTGTAGGCATTGATAGTAGCTATCAGCAAGGCGTTTTGCATGATATATATCTACTTGCTAAATTTCCTGCTGTGCAGCCTCATGTGGCCTGCCTGAATCCCCTCTGCCGATAGCGCCCTGATTGCAGCCAGGTTCTGCGCGAGGCCGGCTGCAGCCATCGCCATAGCCAGCTCTTTGGCGCTCTTTGCTCCAAGAATCTGGAGCGCAAGTTTTGCAGTCGGGTGGGCGTTGACCACGCCGCCAACTATGCCCACTGCCAACGGCAGCTCGATCTCGCCGGCAAGGTTGCCTTCCCTTGTCCTGCGCCACCTTGTTAATGAGCGGTAGGTGCCGTCCCTTGCAGCATAGGCGTGGGCCCCGGCTTCAATCGCTCTGAAATCCTGCCCTGTTGCAAGCGCGACCGCGTCGATCCCATTCATAATACCCTTGTTGTGCGTGACTGCACGGTAAACATCAGAATGTGCAAGCGCGTAAGCGTACAATATCCGCCTTACGATCTCGCTTCCGCCAAGCTCTTCTTTATCAAAGACTGCTTTGCACCTGGCCATCCTTTTCGTAGCATAATTTGACAAAATCTTTAACACGACTTCGCCGCCAGCAATTTCAGCGACTGTTGGCGCTATCGCTTCGCACATTGTGTTTATCGCGTTTGCGCCCATTGCGTCCTTGGTGTCGACTATAAGCTCTACAAGCAGCATGCTGCCCATCTTGTTTGGGCTGGTGTCGCGCACCTGTCGCACCTTAAGGTCGATAGCAATAACCGACCTGCTCTTTGAATTGGCAATAGCCAGCAGCTGCTTTTTGCTCTTCAATATTTTCTTCTGCATCGCAGCTCTGCCAGCGCCGACAACCTGCACTTGCCCTATCATGAGCGACTCGTCAGCCTCGGCGGTGAACCCTCCATTTATTTTCGCAATCCTGGCAGCCTTGCTGGCGGCCGCGATCACCGACGGCTCCTCTATGGCCATCGGGATCATGTACTCCCTGCCGTTTATGACGAAATTTGTTGCAATGCCCATGGGCACGGACATTACCCCGATCGCGTTCTCTACCATCCTGTCTGCGTCCTCGAAGGCAAGCGGCCTAAGCATCGTCTCAATGTCAGATATTCCTGTGGCTTTTCTCACATATTCGAGGCGCTCGTCCCTGTCCATTTCATAGAACTTTTTTTTATTATTGTCCATTACAGCCACGCTACTGTGGGTTGGTGATCCTTAAAATCTTGTCATCGCCCTGTTCCGGTATAGCCCTGCCGTCCCTGTTGCTCGTGGCGACGTACAGCGTGCCGTCCGGCGCTTCAACCACATCGCGGATCCTGCCGTAGCCTGTAAGGATATTCCTTTCAGAATCCAACGGGAGCTCTACTAATCGGAGCTGCTGCGCCTTCAGCGCCGCCAGCACAATGTCGCTCTGGTAGCCCAGCCTGTCAGAGCTTGGAATCACGATCCCGCCCGGCGCTATCGCAGGGGTAAAGCACACGACCGGCTCTTCGAAGCGCTCGGCATTGCAGTCCTCGATGGGCCAGCCGTAGTTGGCGCCCGGCCTGATAATGTTTATCTCATCATTGCCCTGATCCCCGTGCTCGCTTGCGTACAGCTCGCCTGTCTCCGGATGCCATGCCAGACCCTGTATGTTGCGGTGGCCGTACGAGTACACGGGCGAGCCTTCAAACGGGTTGTCCTCCGGTATTGTGCCATCCGGGTTCAGCCGCAGGATCTTGCCGGCAAGCGACCTGCCGTCCTGCGCAAGCTCGGGCTGCCGCGCATCGCCTGTCGCGATGTATAGTTTGCCGTCAGGGCCGAACTTGATCCTGCCGCCGTCGTTCCTGTCTGCCGCCGGGATGCCGTCGATTATGACCTTGGACTCGATGATCTGGTTGTCCCTTTCAGTGAGCATCAGCACCTTGTTCAAGATGCTTGAGCCGTTGGAATACGTGTGGTAGATGTAGAGCAGGTGGTTCTCTGTAAAGTTGGGGTGGAGCGCCAGCCCTAAGAGCCCGGATTCTTCGTTCTGTTCCACATTGATAAACGCCACAGGGTCTTCAAGCAGCGTGCCGTTCTCGATCACCCTTATCCTGCCTGCCCTTTCGGTGAAAAAGATCCTGCCGTCCTCGGCAACGTCCAGCGCCCAGGGCACCTCTAGGTTCTCTGCAAGCACCTGCACGCCCGAGCTGGTGCTGTTGCCGCCGCTGTTCCGCCTAGGCTCTGGTATCGGAAGCGTGGTCTGCGACGGCGCAAAAAAGGCAGTCGTCACTGCTGCAATGACTACAGCGGCCACTGCCACCACGACGAGCCGCCGCTCCTTTTCCATGGATAGCCTGAAGCAAAAGACGCATTATAACTTAACCTATTGCTGCCAGCAGCAAAAAGTGAACGGTTAAAATAGTAAGGTCGAGATCTTCCTATTAGGGCATGAAAGTATCAGAAATAATGGTGACAGATGTTTTTAAGCTCAGTTCTGAAGACACGGTCGCAAGGGCGCTCAACATGATGGCCGACAAGTCGATAAACCAGATACCAGTGGTTGATGATGACGGCAAGTACCTTGGCATGATATTTGCAAAGCAGCTTCTCAACTCTAGCGCGCAGCCTTCTTCGAAGGTGAAGAGCTATATTGTCAACACGTCGATGGTTGGCCCTAATCAGGACGTTGAAAAGGCGGCGCAACTTGTCATAGGGAGCGGGAACCGCGCCCTGCCTGTCGTGGAAAATGGCAGGCTTGTTGGCATCGTGAGCGAGACCGACCTTGTGTCTACTGCAGACTTTGGGCACGCCATCGTCGACGAGGTCATGTCCGGCGCCATAGTCATTGAAGAAGAAACCTCGCTTGCCGACGCAGTCTCGAAAATGAGGAGGTACAACATCTCTCGGTTGCCCGTGATAAACACAAAGGGAGTGCTGCGCGGGATGCTCAGCATAATCGACGTGGCTAGGATAATCGCCACCCCGAGGGAGCGCACGAGCAAGTCTGCGGCGATATCTGGCGGAACCGCGGCAATAAAGGATGTCAAGGTAAGGGACATCATGAGGAGGACCGTCTCAGTAGAGCCGGGCACCAAGCTCAACTCCCTTGCAGACCACTTCAAGCGCAATGAGGAAGTGGTTGTAGCTGGCGACGGCAGGCCGATGGGCATAGTCACGCCCAAGGATGCACTTGAGCTCGTGCTGCCAAAGAAGACCAGCGAGCCTATGATACACATGGCGCACCTTGAAGACGGGCAGGATCGCACAGAGATACAGGAGCAGCTGGCCCGCTTTTTGAAAAAGATCCAGGGTAAGCTGGGCGACGTGCGATCAGTGGTGGTCTATGCGGACAAGCACAAGACCCGCAAGTACTCGCTTCGGACGCGGCTTATCACGTCAAGGGGTGTGATAGACGCCAAGGCTGTGGGCTATGACCCACTGAGCGCATCGAAAGAGCTCATTGCTCGGCTCGATAGGAGGATCAAGTCGGAGCATAGCCAGCGGGTAAAGTACAAGCAACACCGCGAGTCAGCAAGAAGAATGTAAAAAATGTAAAAAGGCGCGGATGAGGAGATTCGAACTCCTGATCGCCCGAGGGCGAATCGGCTCTCAAGGCCGACGCATTATTGTGTCCTCCTTTGCAAAGGAGAAGACCACTCTGCCACATCCGCGCTGCCACTTTTGTTCGAGTTCCTACTATTATACGTTAATTAATTATCTTGGCAATAATGCTGCCGACCGATGGCGCCTTGGCAGTATTAAGTACTATAAAGTGCATCCAGATAATCAATGATAGATGACCATTCCTCTTGATGTGAAGTAGACGTCAACGGGCAGGAGGTCAGGGCCAGAATAGCTCATAAGGGCAGAGGAAAATTCAGGATCGAAGATGGCGTAGGCGGTCACTACAAGGGAAAAGTGATAGACGCTTCTGACATCATTAGCTGCAACGTCGATAGAACGCCACCATAAATAACGACTCAGCATGAAGTGTCCTTCAGATACTTTTTCGCCACCTCGGGGTGATCGCGCTTGTAGTGTGCGGCGAGCGCTTCCATAGTAGCGAAAGCAGATCTGCACTCATCGCAGGCGTATTCTGGCATGGCTGATAACAATAACTGCCCTAAATAGGAGTTAATGATTTCAAAATCAGACACCAATTGCGTCTTGGGCTTCTTTCTGGCTTGGCGCAATCCTAACAAGCGACTTCAGCGACGCTACCGCCAGCAAGTCGCCAGCCTCGTTTATCACCGGGAGCCGCGTAATCTTTTTGCTCCTCATGAGCGAGATCGCGTCCTCTATGGATGAGTCCCTGTCGATTGTCACAAGCGGCGTGCTCATTATCCTGCTTAGGACTGTCTTGAATGGGCTCTTGTTCAGGGCAATTACGCGGTGGAGCATGTCCCTCGCAGTAATGATCCCCACGGCGCGCCGGGTATTTGACGCGCGGTCATTGCGGGTGACTATGATGCTGCAAACATCTCTTTCATACATTGCCTTTGCAGCTTCCGCAATCAGCGTGTTCTCGTCCAGAGTGACAAAATCCTTCTCGGCAAAATCTATTACCTTCTTAGAAGCGAACCTGCCTCTTGCCATTATTATACAACATAGATATAGCAGCATGAAATTTCAACGTATCATTCTAAACGACGAGCCATGACTGTCATAAGATGGGGGCAGCCATAAATCCAATATTGTCCCACAGTCTCCATGCCAGAAAGGCAGCAGGAAAATGGCTTCAGGTGTGACCTATGCGGGATGAGTTTCAGCTCTGATAGCCAACTGAATGCACACAAGGTGAGCGACCACGCTGTCGCAGGCGGGGAACTGACAACAAGATAGCAGAGGAAAAAAGCCTCTTCGCGACAATTGTACTTCTAAATACTATAGAGTACCAAGCGTACCCGTGGTAGATACAACAGAGACGATCAGCTGCCCCATATGCGATATACCTTTTGATACCAGAGACGAGCTTGAACGTCATAGCAGAAAGACTCATGCTACCATTACCACAAAGGAAGCGACACCAAAAGGCAGTACACCTGCCATGGAGGAGAGGGTGCAATCTCGGACTGAGGAGAAGGGAAAGGGAGAAACTCCAGAGCAAACCTGATTCTATTATTCTTGGGTTTTCGCCATGTTGTACAGCGTTTGAATATTCTACGGCACTTTTGGGCTATGCAAGAATGTAATTGCATGCAACAAAACATGACCGGTAAAATGCACCATATAGCTTAATTCTATCGGCATCCTCTCCCAGTTCCGATGGTCAAAGAAGACCTTGACTATGTTATTGATGCCCAGCTGCAAAAGGTCAAAGCAGGTTCTCGCATAGGCATGGACGCCCTGGCCAACTCGGACAGGTATGGCTCCGAGAAGACTAAAGAGCTACTAAAGTTGTGAATCCGAGGCGATATCTGCTCGGCAACATATGCGTTTGGATAAAAACTCATTACAAGGAGAGGCACATACAACACATTATCGTCAACGCCTATGGCTGGCAGTAGTATTATTACACTCGTCATAGCCGGTCTTGCAGCCGGGATTGCGTTCATGATATTATTTGCCACCTTTGGAAATAACATTGTAGCCATCAGCGATAATGGCATATCCAACGGTGTGCAGATATTATCAGATGGCGATGACGACAACAACGGCCAAGTAGTGCCTGACAACTTCAAGATTACGTACTCTTATGGTATTGGGCTTGACTATACACTTACGGTGGACGATACCGCTGTCGGACTGTTCACCGTCAAGAACTGCTATTCGATAATGCCGACCCAGCATGCAACCCTTGCCCTTTCGCAGCAAGAGCTGGAGTTTATCTGAAAGGCAATTGAAGAGAACGATTTCTTTTCTCTGAATGACCTAACCGAAGAGTGTCCGCCTTTAGCCATCATCCCGTGCAGGTTAATCGCTCCAGAAGACAAGACAGAGCTGCAAATCACTTCAAATGGTGAAACCAACAAGGTAGAGTTTCGCCAGAATTATGAACTCAACCACAATATGGCAGAGCTGAAAAGGTTCAAGGCAATAGTTTCAGCGATAGACGAGGTACTCTCGCACTACAAGAACATGCCAAGGTCGGATTGCGCCTATGCATAGGCATAGCTTCTTCGTTGACGGGGGTAGTAGGTAGCGCTCAATGGGATTGACTCAGTACTGCCATGGGATCATAAATTGCATCGTAGAACGGCTCTCTGTACATGTTTCCTGTCAGTGTCCTGAGAGCCTTGGTAAAGACCGTGTCGCAACCGCCCGAGCGGGCGTCGGGTGGCGGCTGGTAGTCTGGTTCATAGTCTACGATAAAACATTCAGTGTTGAAACTTGACGCCAGCCACGATACGAAAGAAACAGCAACAATAAAGGGGATCCCTATTTCTCCTTCCTGTGGACGCTTGGCATCGCATTTGCAGCATGGTATGTCGTGCGCCGTCAGTTGCTGCTCCGCGGATCAGTTACTATCCGCAAAAAGGCAGATACATCGGAATAGTTTCTGTATTTCCTACGTGTAGAGTGACAGCGAGGTCTTTTCTTCCGGCTTCATTTCCTTCTGTGTCCTTATCTTCTTCACTGCCTCCTCAAAGTGGCGCATAGTCACGTCAGCTTCTGACGCGTGCTTTCCAGCTTCTTCTGGCGTCGGGTACTTTGCAAGGTACTCGTGCAGCACAAGCGACACAGCAGCGTTGGCCACCGCGGCAATGTCGGCGCCACTGAACCCATCGGTGATGTCAGCAATCCTGTCAAGGTCGACGTTTTCGGCCAAGGGCTTGCCTTCTGAATGGATCTGGAGTATCTTCCTTCTTGTCTCCCTGTCCGGGTTTGGCACGAACACTATTCTGTCAAACCTGCCGGGGCGCAGGAGCGCCGGGTCAACCATATCCGGCCTGTTTGTAGCCGCCAGGACGACCACGCCGTGAAGGGAAGATATACCGTCCATTTCAGTCAGGATTTGCGATACGACCTTGTCCGATATTCCGCTGGTGCTTCCTCCTTCTCCCATCATACCTCCACGTATGGGAGCTATGGCATCTATTTCGTCAAAGAATATCACACATGGGGAAGCCTGCCTTGCCCTCTTGAACACCTCTCTGATGCCGCGCTCTGACTCTCCGACCCATTTTGACAAGAGTTCCGGCCCTTTGATGCTGATAAAGTTGGCCTCTGACTCTGTGGCAACAGCTTTTGCGAGTAGCGTCTTGCCTGTTCCTGACGGCCCGTGGATAAGAATCCCTTTTGGAACCGTGTGTCCTATCTTTGCATAAAGCTCCGGGTACTTCATGGGCCATTCCACCGCTTCCTGCAGCTCGCGCTTGACCTGTTCAAGGCCGCCAATGTCGCTCCAGCTCACATCGGGGGACTCCAAGAAGACCTCTCTCATCGCAGACGGCATCACGTCCTTTATCGCGCCTTCAAAGTCGCCCTGAGTTATGATCAGCTTTTCAAGGTCTTCTGGGGGAATCTTTTCCCGCTCCAGATCAAGGTCTGGCAGCACCCTTCTCAGGCACTTCATTGCGGCCTCTTTGCAAAGGTACTCCAGATCGGCCCCCACAAAACCGTGGGTGACTGATGATATCTTTGGCAGGTTGACATCAGATTCTAGAGGCATGTTCCTCGTGTGGATTTGCAATATTTCAAGGCGCCCGAATTTATCAGGTACCTTGATCTCGATCTCTCTGTCGAACCTGCCCGGCCTCCTTAGTGCAGGATCAACCGCGTTAGGTCTGTTTGTGGCGGCGATGACGACGACTTTGCCCCTTGCTTCCAAACCATCCATCAATGACAGAAGCTGTGAAACTACCCTTCTTTCAACTTCTCCTGTTACTTCTTCCCTCTTGGGAGCAATAGAGTCGATCTCATCGATAAACATTATAGTTGGAGCCCTATCACGCGCTTCTTTGAATATCTCTCTGAGCCTAGCTTCCGATTCTCCGTAAAACTTGCTCATTATTTCTGGTCCAGATATGCTGATAAAGTGAGCATTGCTCTCGTTAGCTACTGCTTTTGCCAATAATGTCTTGCCAGTGCCTGGGGGACCGTACAGCAGTACGCCTTTTGGAGCTTCAATTCCCAGTTTTTCAAATATCTCTGGATGGCGCAGCGGAAGCTCTATCATTTCTCTGACTTTTTGAATCTCTTCCTTTAGGCCGCCAATGTCTTCGTATGTTACCTGGGGAAGGCCTCTGGCTGCTTGGGTTCTCTCTACTATCGAGAATTTGGTTTTTTGCGTAACAATAGCAGCATTTTCTGGACCAATAGCAGGAGTTATGCTGCCAATTTCAAACGTCAGCCTTCCTCCAAAGTAGGGAATCATGACATTGTCGCCCTTTACGACAGAAGTGCCTTCGAGCGCGTCGGTAAGATACCTCTCGTCGATCGGCGGGATCGGCTCGAGAGGGGCCGCAGTAACTCTTTCAGCTTGGATTGTCTTTGCCTTTTTCACGGTTACATTGTCGCCTATCGCAGTGCCTGCGTTGTTCCTGACAAGGCCATCAATCCTGATGATGCCTTTTTGCTCGTCCGATGGGTAAAGCGGAAGGATCTTTGCCACCGTCCTGCGTTTGCCCTTGATCTCAATGATGTCACCTGTCCTGACGCCAAGCGAGTCCATGGTGTCATAGTCGATTCTGGCGATCCCCCTGCCCACGTCTCTGGTATACGATTCCAGTACCTTGAGCGAAACTGTGCCATGCGGGCTCATTATTTGTTGTACCCCACAGCAAATATTGCCAAGAATTGCTAATGAATGTTAAGACAGAAGGAGCGGGTCCTTTTGCTTTTTACTTGTACAAAAATTCCAAATTTTTCAAGCGTTGTAAAACAATATGATAATAATGCTGGTCGGTCTATGTTACATAATGTATCAAAGGTCTGGCTGGCATTCCTTGGTCTGGCAATAGCTGTCCTTGTAGTAGGGATGGTTATAGCGGTCAATGCCCGCGAAAACCGCATCCTTCGTACGAGGAACTTCCTGACTAGGTGTTGACCAACAACACAGAAGACCTGCCAGAGGTCAAGGCTTTTCTTGCAAAATATCCTGATGCAGATGCCCATACCGATAGAAGCGGCAGGCTGGTAGTGGACTATAGGCAGGATTATCTTGAAGTCATGCTTAACAGAATCGGCACAGAATACTATCCTTACATATAACTGCGGATATTATAAGTCCCTGAGGGTATACCGGAAGAAATGTTTGTAGGTTGTTATAATACCAATGATAAATGGATAGTAGAACGCAACGACGATAACGTCATCTCCTTTCTGCAAACGGAAACATGCTTCAGTTAGCGTTGCGACCGATTTTTATACCTGAAACGTGAATAAAACGATGACATATGAAAGGCGAACAGAAACTAAAGTCGATTTCTGTACTTGTGCCACTGGAGAGGGTGCAGGCCAGCCTTTCTGAAATCGGGTTCCTGCTTGATGACACCGTCACGATTGTTGCTGACGGCAAGTTCTGGAACAAGATGCTGTACGTCAAGGGCGACGAGACGATAAGCGTCTCTGAAGAGATCGGCGACGCCTACCCAAAGGACCCGATCATTACCATCTGTGGTTCAAAGATGACGATCTCCCAGGTAGTCAAGGGTGTTGGTGGTTAGTAAGTATATGCCGCTGTACGAATGCAACGAGCACCAGTTTGTTGAAAACATCCGGCGCCTGCTAGAGTCGAAGGAAAAGTTTCTTGTCAACCGCAAGATAACGCTCCATGACGACGCAAGGTACGGGCCGGCCACCATGCCGGATTCCGAATTCAAGCGTTATGAAACGATATGCACGAGAAAGTCTGCCAATTCCACCGTCTATGCAAAAGTGCCGTTTGTCGACAGCTTCCACGGAGGCAGGATGTACGATGAGGGCGAAAATCTGCATGCAGCAAGCGCGCTGATGTTTCCAAGGATGTCTGTTCCCTACTACAGGGTGGAATACTCTGTAAATGTGTGGGGCGGGACCTACTTTTTCGCGTTCGACGCGCTGTTCAACCCAGAGATAGTGATCGAAAAGCGGACGGGCAGAAAGTTTGGCAAGTCAGGGGCGCTGGTGCACGTTCTGCGCTACAACCCGCCGGAAGAGCGGGTGCTTGCAATCAACCTGCCAAAAGAAGTGATGGTGTTTGATGTCAAGCACATGGTAAGAGTCATCGATCATTCTTCAAACTTTTAGCATCCACTTGAAAAAGGGCTCTAGCGAGCTTTTGAACGGCAGCGACTGCCTGTCTTTTACGTTAAAGCCGAGCAGGAGCATCCTCCCTTCAAGTCTGTTCTTGAGGGACGCCGACAGCTGCTCGCCCTTGAATGGATGGAAGAGCTCGAAAAAGAACCCTTGCTTATGGTACGCGACATGCTGCGCAAAGCAGTCAGATAGTATAGCCGGGTCACCGGCAACTCGGCTATCCAAATCTGCCTGGGCGCCGCTATCGACCACTATTTGGAGCGATCTCTTGGTATAGTTCTCCCGCGTGAATCTGGCATCCATCTTTTGGGGCGTGGCAGCGTAGAGCCGGATGTCCCTTGCCACCTGCTCGACGGTCGTCTTGGCAATGTCGGTTGCAGCCTTGACCTCGGATTCTGGAACCCCATAGTCCTTGCCAAAAAGGTAGAATGCCGCCATCAACTCGTCCTTTCTTATGAATGGGAAATCTACTTTTGCCGCCATGAACTGCTTTATGCGGAATGAAATGTCGGGCGGCATGAATATGCCCATGTACGAGTCAGAGACTACAGGCAACTCTGCTATCCAATAGTAGCATATGCGAGAGATATAAAACAAGAGAAAAGAAGAGGAAGAGTGTTAGTTAGTGCGCATGAGGTGGTGGTGCGCTTCCCTTTGCCAAAGCTTCGTTGAACGTTCCTGAAGCCTTTTCATGGAACTCTAGATTCGACTGGTCTACCTTGACAGCCTGTGGCGGGCAGACAGAGACGCATGCCATGCACCATATGCAATCATGTTCCCTTATTGGGTCTGCCTTGTCTGTGTAGTCCTTGCGCTCTTCTTTGACAGAGCTGCCAGTGCCAGCAAATACTTGGTTGTGTGCGTCCTTTGCTGGGACATCGTGCTCGGTCCTGTACCACTGGAATACTTGCACTGGACAGGCTTCGATGCACGCGCCGTCAGCGACACAAGCGTCCCAATCCACTGCGACCATCGTGCCGCTAACACCAAGCGGGACCAGCTCCTCTCCCCTGTGCTCATAAGCTGCCTTGACCTCTTCGTTTTCAGCAGCTTCTTTGGCAGCTCCCGGACCCCACCTATAGTGGAAGTGCTCGCCATCTGCGTGCTTGATCTTGCCTATCACCTGATGATTCCTTGGAAAGTCTGGATCTATTGGCATTCTTTCTCAAAACTAATCAAGTCATATATTATATAAACTCTTTTTTCTTGGGCTCCTGCAAGTCGCGAGACAATAACGCGCCCAAACATGACAGTACAGCATTGGTGCAGCGTTTAATAGTGATGCATTACCGGCAATAATAATCACCGGGCATGGAGCCTTCCGTATTTCTCGCAGTTTTCCCGTATGCTTTTCTCGCTAGCTTTCCTGTATTTGGCATCATCCTTGTGACAAAGTGGGAGCTTGATGACCGCCGAAAGAGCAGGCGGTAGTAGCGCCTATGTGACCTTTTCAAAGAGCACGTTAAGCTCGTGGTTCATGAGCTTGGCTTTTGCAAGCTTCATCCCGGCAGTTGCAACGGGCAGCGGGACAATGTTGGCTACCTGCCCCACAGGCGTCCTGACGGTTATTGTGAGCTGGTCGCCGTAGCGCTCGATGGAAAAGTCGTCCTTCTCTGTGAACGGCACCTGCACTGTCATGTTGATGGCAGCGCCCTCGTTTACAAAGAGGTACGGCTTGCCCCTGTAGAATATCTTGGCCGGGTCGTCACTGCCAAAGAGCACCTCGCCGTGTTTTCTCAGCATTTCGACGCCGCGAAGCTCTGTGCCGTAGAGCTGCACCTCCTTTACGGGCAGCGGGTAAAAGTTGGCCTTGGCGTCTTCCACCTTTGATCGCTGATAGCTGGCCCACTTTGCATAGTATTCATCGGACGAGCCGGCCATTATCTTGTTCACCACCGCCATGTCGACGTTGATGCCGTAGAGACTTGCAGACATGAGCGCCCTCTTGGCGTTTTCTATGCTGAATGTGTCAGGGTTTGCGACGAGCCTGATGCTTGCGGTGTCATTGTCCCTTATGATCTTGGCAAGCTCGTCAAGCCTATCCAGAAAATCCATCTCGCTCTTTATCACGTCCCTGCTTGGGGCGGGTATCTTGGCTACTGGCTGGAACACCTTTGCAAAGCCAGAAAAGAGGCCGGCAAGGCCCGTCAGCTTGCGCCCAATACTTCCGACCAGCTTGGGGAAGTACAGGTAGCGTAGCGCTTCGCCGGAGGCCGGCATATCAAGCACCACTGCGTCAAACGACTTTGTGCGCTCGATCTCTTCTATCTTGAGCAATGAAAACAACTGCGTCATGCCCGGCAGCATTGCAATCTCGTAAGCGAGCGTCTCGTCGATCCCCTTTGCAGAGAATATCGACGCCATGTACGACAGTATCGGGTCGTACTGCTTGCTCATTTCGGTCACCGGGTCTATCTGCAGCGCAGCAAGGTTTGGGAGCACCTGCTTCTGATCGTAACTGCCGCTGATGTCTTGCATCATCAAGGCGTCGCTTAGCGTGTGCGCCGGGTCTGCCGAGATCACAATCGTCCTATAGCCCCGCTCGGCCATATTGATCGCAGTCGCGCACGAAGTCACTGTCTTGCCCGTGCCACCCTTGCCAGTGTAGATAATGAGCCTCAACGATGGAAAAAGAAGTGTACAAGCCAATAAAAGAGTTTGGCAATTATCCTAAATGATCTATATCAGACAGATCAGTCAGAATTTTTGCCCTGACATGCGTGTATGAGATTCTATGATCACAGAAAAGATTTTTTAGCTGACGTACGCCCGCTCTGCGTGCTGCGTAACGTCGAGCCCGATGTCCTCCTCTTCTTCCCTGACCTTTAGCCCTATCGTGGCGTTTATTACCTTCATAATGACCACTGTCCCGCCAAATCCAAGAGCAGCTGCCACTGCCACGCCAAGCGCCTGGATTGCAAGCTGCATCGGGTTGCCGTACAGCAGCCCGTCCGGCCCGGCAGGGTTTATGAGCGTGCTTGCGACAAGGCCTATTGCCAGAGAGCCGACGATGCCTGTCACGCCGTGCACAGAGCTGACGTCAAGCGCATCGTCTATCTTCCAGTGCTCCTTGAGGAGCAGGATGGCATAATATGACGCGAGGCCCAGCGCGATTCCCAGAATGAATGAGTTTTGCGCGCTGATAAAGCCGGCAGCTGGGGTCACGCCTGCAAGCCCGGCAATTGCGCCGTTAATGACCGCGGTTGTTGAAGGCTTGCCCGACCTCTTCCACGAGAGCAAGATCCAGACCATTGCCGATGTGGCAGAACCTATGTGGGTCACAAGCAGCGTGTTGGCTGCGAGCGCGCCTGACGCAAGAACGCTCCCGGCGTTAAAGCCGAACCAGCCGATCCAGAGCAGAGTCGCGCCAATGACTGCGAGGGGAATGTTGTGGGGTACCATGATGTCTGGCCCGAAATTCTTCCTGCGCCCAAGCACCAGCGCGGCCGCAAGCGAGCCGAGGCCCGCGCTCGTATGGATGACGATGCCGCCCGCAAAGTCGAACACGCCCATGTCTGCAAGCCAACCTCTTCCCCAGATCCAATGCGCAAGCGGGTAGTAGACTAAGATGCTCCACGCGATAATGAACACGAAAAATGAGCTCCACTTCATGCGCTCTGCAAACGCGCCGGTGATCAAAAGCGGGGTAATGACTGCAAACATCATCTGGTATGATGCAAACGTCACGCCAGGGATAGTGGGCGCATAGTCAAGGCTGTCGTTAAAGGGCACGTTGTTAAAGAACAACCAGTCAAGTCCTCCGATAAAGCCGCCCTGCGACGGGGCGAAAACAAGAGTGAAACCAATTACGAACCAGAGGATTGAAAGGATTGCGAGGCCGGAAAAAGTCTGCATGATTACTGACAGCGAATTTTTGGCCCTTATCAAACCAGCTTCAAAAAATCCGAGCGCCGGTGTCATCATCATGACAAGGCCGGTGGAGATTAACATCCACGTAGTGTCTCCCGTATCGATCGGCATTTCCGACCCTTAGTAGGTCAACATATAATATAAAAAGGCTACGAAAATTATGTTATTATCCTATTCTACGACTATTATGATATATTGCTCTTCTCAAGCACCGCCTTCAGGCTGCTGGCAATGTGGTCAATGTCAGCCTCACTCACATATGGATGCACTGGCAGGGAAAGCACGTGGTCCGCGCACCAGTCAGTCGCCCGCAAGCTTGTCTTGGGCGCCACCTGCATGTAGTAGGGCGTCTTGTGCGCCGGCGGGTTGTAATAGATGGTCGCGCCGATGTTGTCCTTGACGAGCGCATTCTTTATCCTGTCGCGGCTGCCGTTCTGAAATGCTACTGTATAGAGGTACCAGTTGAATTTCTTGTCGGCAGTCTCCTCCGGGATCTTTATTCCGTGCTTTTTGGCAGACGGGAACAAAAGCTTGCTCATCAGCTCTGCGTTGCGCCTCCTGATCTGGAGCATCTTGTCAAGCTTTTGCATCTGCACTTTTGCAACAGCCGCGCTCAGTTCTGGCAGGCGCAGGTTCAGCCCTAGGACTCTGGTGTCGTAGCCCTCCACCATGCCATGGTTCCTTATCATCTTGAGCCTGTCTGCCAGCTCGTCGCTGTCTGTTGCGACCGCGCCACCCTCACCGGCAGTCAGCACCTTGCTTGCATACATCGAGAAGCAGCCCATCACTCCAAACGTGCCGGTCTGTTTCTTTTTGTAGGTCGAGCCAAGCGACTGGCACGCGTCCTCCACGACATCAAGGGCGTGTTTGTCTGCCAGCTCGCCTATCTCGTCCATGTCGGATGGGTGGCCGTAGAGGTGCACCGGGATCACCACTTTGGCTCTTTTCGTGATTTTTTTCTTCAGGTCAGAAACGTCGATGGTATAGTCATCCTTCTTGACGTCGACAAACACGGGTCTGCCGCCGGCCGCTACAACGGCGTTGGCGGTGGCTACAAAAGTAAACGATGGGATGAGCACTTCGTCGCCCTGCTTTATGCCAGCGGCCATCAGCGCGGCATGGAGCGCGGCAGTGCCCGAGTTGACAGATACCACGTGCTTGGCCTTCAGGTAGCTCTTCATCTGAGATTCAAAGTCGCGCACGCGCCTGCCGCCGTCGCGGGCTGCAGTCGTGAGCGCGTTTTCTTCAAGCACGCTTGCCACTTCGCGCTTTTCTTCTTCGCCTATCCAGGGCTTATTTATTGGGATCATGTTTGAAGATACAGTGTGGGTGGTCAATGCCATATCATATAGCATTTTTGTTTATAATGGGTCCTATCGCCTAGAAGCAAAAATCGTAATGATTAAAAGCAAAGGCTGGTTTATCCATGATAATTTCAGTTCAGCGCCTGTAAAGGTGTAAAAATTCGGTACAAAATGCGCCTGAGCGTCTAGTCTATGCTGTTCCCATTATATGGACTTTATATTACTTTGTCCCCATTAATAGAGCGCCAATCTAGTATTTTTCTATATATTGCCATTGCATAATGGCTTTTAATATTTAAAGAATCTTCTAGTAAGATGAACGGAAAAAAAGTCCTGATCGTTGGCATCGACGGTTACATTGGCTGGAGCTTGGCGATGCACCTCGCAACAAGGGGGCACAGCGTTGCAGGAATTGACAATTACTCTCGAAGAAGAAATGTTGCAAAAGTTGGATCAGTATCGGCTACTCCAATCCGCGAAATGGATGAGAGGATACACGTCTTTAATATGGCATATCCAGACGCCAGGGGCGCTATCGCCTTTAAAGAAGGAGACTTGCTGGACTATAGCTTTGCAAGGGACTACATCAAGTGGTTCAAGCCAGACACCATAGTCCACCTAGGGGAACAGCCCTCCGCCCCGTTCAGCATGGTTGACAGAGAGCACGCCGTATATACGCAACATAACAACGTGATTGGAAACCTCAACCTGCTCTACGCGATCAAAGAAGTTGTTCCTGACTGCCACCTGCTAAAGCTTGGAACGATGGGCGAATACGGATATGATACCGAGCTTGAAATCCCGGAAGGATTCTTTGAAATTGAATACAAAGGGAAAAAGGCAACAATCCCGTTCCCGAGAATGGCCGGCAGCTGGTACCACTGGAGCAAAGTGCACGACTCGAACAACATAATGTTTGCGTGCAGGCTCTGGGGCCTGAGATCTACGGATGTCATGCAGGGGATAGTCTATGGCACAAGGACAAAGCAGATGATTTTGGATGAGCTGCTGACAAGGTTCGACTTTGACGAATGCTTTGGCACGGCCATAAACAGGTTCTGCGCGCAAGCTGCCATCGGCCACAAGCTTACTCCGTATGGCAAAGGCGGCCAGACAAGAGGATACTTGGCGCTGACGGATTCCATACAGTGCCTCACGATAGCGACAGAGAACCCACCAGAGAAGGGCGAATACCGGGTGTTCAACCAGCTGGACACGGTCTACAAGATCAACGATCTCGCAAAGACGGTCCAGCAAGTAGCCGGCAAGAAAGGAATGGATGTTGAAATCGAGCCGGTGGATAATCCAAGGGTCGAGAAGGAAGAGCACCATTACAAGGTCAAGGCAGAGAAGCTCAGGAATCTAGGGTTCAGGCCGACTAGGACGCTGGAAGAAGAAGTGGACATTATGCTCACCGATCTGATGCGGTTCAAGAAGAGGATACTTGCAAAGAAAGAAGTGATAATGCCAAAGCCATACTGGAAACAAGTAAGCCAACCTCCAATCCTTACACGGTAGGATCACCGACATGCGACACAGCAGGTAGATTGCATGACAAGGACTTTCGTAGGTGGGATATTTGCCACAGTGGCAGTTCTAGTCGTTGGCGTGGCCATCGCTCTGCCGCCGTTCTTGCAGCCACCCCGGGGTCCTCCAGTCATGCTTGCTTTCAGCATCATAAATGAAAATAATGACGTTCCATACTGGTGCTCAGAAGTATCCGACATTCTGAAGAAGAACAATCTGGATGCCGTGGTATTCTTCTCAGGGATAATCGCCGAAAATCATCCGCAATGTGTAGCCTCATTTGGCGAGAATGTCGACATCGGAAGCAGCACATACAACTATGGGAACCTCACTGCAATAGCAGATTATTCGGAACAGCTCAAGGAAATACTGGACGGCAAAAATGCAGTTGACCTCGCAGGAGATCTCAACTCCAAATCGTTCCGAGCGCCGTATGGCAGCACGGATGAAAATATTTACTCGCTCTTGGCCCGTTCTGAAATACTCGCTGATTTCTCCTATACTGATCGCTATCACAAATACCATGAGGGCAACTTCATCTGGTTCAGGGTTACTGTTTACAACGCGTCGTCAATTTCTGGGGCATTCATCCGAGACTTGCAGTATGACGAAAATGACAGGCCAATCCAAATTGACATAGATAACACTGTACCGCTGAGCAAGGTCCAAGAAATCGTTGACGCACTAAAAGACAAGCGGGCAAATTTCCTCAATGCATCAGAGCTGACCGGCATCGAACTAACTGTGAGAGGAGGCAGACAATAGCTTGCAAGTACAGGATCTACAGAAGTTCGAAAATACCCAGACCATCGATGAGAATGGAAGAATTGTAGTAAAAAAGTACGCCAAGGCATTGCGGTTTCTTTTCTTGAGCGGTCTTGTGTCATTCCTTGTGATAGGAGGGTACAGTACACTTGATTTGAACAATCCCTTCATGATTTATTCAACTATAGTTCCTATCCACTCTGTCCTTATCCTGATAGTTGCTTGGGGTGTATACAGGGACCCTGCAAAAGGGCAGGTGAGCAACGATCTGGTATCTGTAGTAATACCGATCTATAACCAAAAATCCATGATTAGACTCGTAATTGATTCGATATTTCAGTCTACATACCAGAACATAGAGGTCATAGCAGTGAATGACGGAAGCAAAGACGGAACAAAGGAAGTCTTGGACGAGCTTGCACATAAATACCCTAAGCTCAAAGTTCTTCACAAAAAGAACGCAGGGAAAAGAAAAGCTATCGGAACGGGCTTTATGATGTCAAGGGGCAAGTATGTTGTGTTTATTGACTCCGACAGCATTGTCCATCGAAACGCAGTAGAACAATTCGTAAAGACATTCAACAGCGACAAACAGATTGGAGCAGTCGTAGGAAATGCAAAAGTCTGGAATGCAAGCAAAAACATCATGACAAAACTACAGTCGGTCTGGTATGATGTACAATTCAACATACATAAAACTTGCGAGAGCACGTTTGGCCTTGTCATTTGCTGCTCCGGTTGCTTGTGTGCCTACAGGCGCGAAGCAATAAGCGAGTTTATTCCACGCTGGACTAATGCCAAGGTCATCATAGGCGACGATAGAGAACTGACATCATTCGTGACGGCAAAGCCATGGTCAAAGCCTGAACTGCTTTCCCATTTTGCACAAACAAACTTGGACAGGGCATCAAGATATGACGATGCCGAAGACCGGGTTCTTACCGCGCAAACGCTTGTGCAATGGAAGGCAGTATATGTCGCATCAGCAGTAGTATTTACCGACGTTCCTGAAAAATTCAAGGGATTCATAAAGCAGCAAGTTAGGTGGAAGAGGGGTTACCTTCGGGCCCAGTTCTTTGTAAGCTCGTTCTTCTGGCACAATAACCCGCTCATGGTGTTCATATTCTATCTTGAATTTATGGCATCACTCACCATGCCACTGATCATATTCACTGTACTTGTGTACGAACCTTTCTTTAGAGGCGAATACATGTTCAGCATCTTTTTTGCGGCATCACACCTAGTAACTGGACTAATCGAAGCGCTGGATTCAAAGTTTAGAAACCCCAATGATTCTGTCTGGAAATACAAGCCGATGATGAATGTGCTGTCAACAACGGTACTATCGTGGCTGGTAATCTATTCCTGGCTTACACTGAAGACTGATAAGTGGGGAACTAGATAGATGATTCGTCTTGCAGCTTCTTCCTTCGAGATTGTGTGCAATTCTGATCAGCTTTACCCAAATTCAAAACAACAGCTATTATCCGGTTATGTGTGTGTAGACAACAACAATTCAACATCCTTCCAAGTGTTAAGAGATCTGTGCTTCAGAGAAGCAGTTGACGAGGTTGTCATCGTTTGCCGCGGTTATGCTTTTTCATTGATGGGAGTATCGTTTAGCGACAACAATTTGCACTGCTAGGTGCATCTCACACTTTCAAATTTCAAGCCAAAGACGTACATTTGGAAGGACTGTTTGGTCAATAACAATTCCACAATCTAGAAAATTCTTCTATATTTTCACTACAACAGGATAATATAGACATTTCTATTCAGAAGTAATAATACTATGGCAAGCTCGATGGTTTTTTGCAGGCTATGCAAGATACCTCTTGCTCATAAAGAACAATTCATAGGCCATCACGTGATCTCCCACGAATTCAGCACCAAAGACGCTGAACATGCATGGCGTCTGACCACCGAAGATCCCATTTTCCATTCGAGAAGAGGAGGTTTCTCTCGCAGATGATGCTGTGCATGAAATGCTATCGCAAAATCGGAATAGCGTACAATGAATTGTGCTATAGTTGCTATAGGCGGATCCGAAGAATACCTGCGAACAAAATCTTGGAGAGGAGCAACCTTGTCAATGATTAAGCGCTGCATTTATTGTGGTGCCTCAGTAACCATCACAAACAAGGAGGAAGACTCTTTTCGATCTCGCGGCATTAATCTGATCATGTTGCGTGTTTCATGCTCATCCTGCAGTGACCAGAAAATACAGCCCATGCAATCAGAGGACAGTTGATCGGCCACATGATCCACAGCTACGAAATGAAGTATGAGAAGCTGGATGCAATATGGCAATCGATCCTGTAAAGGTTAAGGCCGCAGACTTTATCAATGATGGCGGCACGATAAAGGCAATAAACGGCACAACAAGTACTGTAGACAGTTCTAGCACCTCGGCGGCAACGGTTATCCAGTATGCTATAGATAACCTGCCTACCACTGGCGGCAGAATTCACATGAAATCTGGTACCTATACCATAACTTCTACGATAACCGTCAATAAGGCAGGAATAGGTATCCAAGGTGAGGGTGACGGAACACTACTACAATGCAATGGCTCGGCTGTAAGTCCGATGTTTGCTATGGCAGACACTACAAAGAGATCGTTTAACAATTTTGAAAATTTCAGAATGCAAAGTACATCGCTGGGTAATGGCTTGGCATTCAATACCTCGTATTTCACTAGGTCCGTTTTTCAGGCTTTAGAGTGAACGATTTTAATCAAGGCTTTCTACAGACTACCAGCACCAATTATAATATTTTTAAAGATATTCACATAAACGTTAGGGGTGTTGGTGGTTTTGATATATCACTTGAGACAGATTGCAACGATAATCTTTTGGAATTTGTAAGAGTTCAGTCAAGCGATGATGGCAATGTAACAGGTTTCCTTATGAAGGGCTTTAGTAATACTTTGATGAAATGTACTGTAGAAGGCGGAACCACCGACCCTTCAATAGGGCTTGATGTTGCTGCCATAACACATGACACTGTATGCATTGGATGCTAGAAGCAAATAAGACAAATCTTAGTTTGGCATCAGGTGTAGAAGGCTTCGGTTTCCTAGGTGGCAATATATCAAATGGTGTTATTGCCAATATTACAAACAATGGTGCAATAAAACCATTCTTTGCAACCAGACTGAACTTTGAACCATACGCAAGAATCCCTATAGATACCAAAGCGGGTGCACTAACTACCGCAGATGTCCCACAAGGCACTTTTGCAGTAATACATGACACGACTGGTGGAACGTACAAGCTTTATGCTAACATATCTGGAACACTTCGTTCTGTTGGTTTAGTCTAACAAATATCAAGCGTTTAGTTCTCTTATTCAAAGAGTTCATGCTATGGCGCTATACGAAATCGCAAGAGTCCGTTAAATCTCTGGATTCAACGACTAAGATTCTGTAAAATCTTCGTCAGATATGTAATCCTTAAGGTAAGAAACCCTCTGACGATAATTGACAGGGCTATACTGAATTAATACTTTTAAGTTAATTAATGTTCATGTATCGCTTCAGGTAGCAAGAGCTTGCTATCCGATCTGGATAATAACAAGTATTATAATCTCAAAGTTATGGCACAGAGGACTCGGCTCGCCCTAAAGCCGCACGATTCAGACCTGAAAAAGAACCTTCTCTTCCACTGCGACAACCTTGACTGCATCAATTACCTGCAAAAGCATGGCTTTGAAAGCAAGATCGATCTTGTCTACATCGACCCACCTTTTCTTAGCGGCGAGCGCTACTTCCGCCGCGTCGACAACGACAGCAACCTTGCGTTTGAAGACCTCTGGAAGCAGAGCAAGTACCTTGAGATGATGCACAAGCGCCTTGCCGAGATCCGCAAACTCTTGTCAAAGGACGGCTCCATTTTCGTTCATCTGGACTGGCACGCCGTCCACTATGTCAAGGTCATGATGGATCGCATCTTTGGCCCTGAAAACTTTAGGAATGAAATTATTGTAAAGCGCGGCAGGAGGAAGAACCTCCAGTACCAGTTCGAGTCGATAGACAGGATGCACACCGCCTACGACTCGATACTATGGTATTCCAAGTCGGCAGAGACAAAGTTCGCCCCGCCGCTTGCAAAGCACCATTCAAAGGCAAAGTGGATGGGGTTCTGGAGCAACGTCAATAGGCCGACCATGCGCTACGAGATCTTTGGCGTCAGGCTGGTAAGGGGGCAGTGGAAGTGGGCAAAAGAGAGGGCGCTAAAAGCAGTTGAGAACTATCGCCTGTACGAGCAGAAATTCTCCAGCATGATGACGCTTGAAGAATACTGGGAATCGACCGGCAAAAAACTGGAATTTGTGCGCAAGCGACCGGGCGTGAAATATGCCGAGTACTGGATACCGCCCAAGACGCACAGGATAATCGACAATGTCTGGCTAGACATACAGGCGTACAACTACTCCACCGGCTATGGCACTGAAAAGCACGCCCAGCTTTTGGAGCGCATAATAGGCCAGTTCTCAAAGGAGGACGGCCTTGTAGCAGACTTTTTCTGCGGCTCAGGCACGACACTTGCCATCGCTCAAAAGCTGGGCCGTCGCTGGATCGGCTGCGACTCGTCGCCGGCTGCAATCGCAGTCACCAAAAAGCGCCTTGGCAGCGGCTTTAGCATCGTCAACATTAATTAAACAGAAGTGCTACCGATCTACCAATATATGACCAAGGCGCAGTCTGCCGAGTATGAAAGCCTGCTAAAGAGGCTGCAGGACAAGCTGGGCGGCACTGCCAAGAAGGCAAGGTCAAGGCTTGAAATCCCGACCCCGCAGATAATCTGGGTCGGCAAGAACACTATCTTCCGTAACTTTATGGATTTTCCAAAAGCGCTGCGCAGAGACCCGGAAAAGTTGCTACTGTATCTTAACAAAGAGCTGGCGTCTGCCGGATACATTGCCGGCGAGCGGGTGATATTCCTTGGGCGCAAGACCCCGTCCTCATTTGGCGCGCTGATCGACCGCTACATCAAGGACTATGTCCAGTGCCCTGTATGTGGAAGCCCCGACACGCACACGGAAAAGAGCAAGCCAAAAGTAGCATTCCTCATCTGCGAAGCGTGCGGCGCAAAGTCATCGATAAAGGGCAATTACGCCTAGGCTATAATAATCATATACATCCTGCATCTGGCGAAACCGTCTACTGGTCTGATGGACATTTTACCCACCTGTCAGAATTGACAACACTGTCTATCCGATCTTCCCGATTCCTGAGCTGTGCCAGTCCATAGAGGGGTCTATTACTTTCTTGTATATGCTACCAAGCTTGATTGATATAGTTATGACTGCACGTCGCCGCAGTGGCAATCATACTCATCCTTCATGGAAAAGTATCATACATTATGAAAGTAATCGACAAGTTCCTTTACCTCTTGTTGAGGTATTGACGAAGTCTGGCGGCCGGTTACTGCTACCCAGCGATGACCTTCATAGACAACCGCGCCATTTCCGTAAATCGTCAAAGAATAGTCTGGGCACGTCCCGTAGCATACCGTCCGCTCTAAAGTGATTATTGCAGAGTCATGATCTTTATGCAATGGAATGATGATATTGTTGCCTGCGAAAAATGCAAACAAGATTACAAACGCAGTTCCGACTGCAAGACCAGCCGTTACCGGTGCTGCCAATCGTTCAGCCACAGCCAAATTGACACAAGCCCACCTTTGAAGTTTTTCTCTAGGTTTTTCCAGTCGACAGAAAATCATAATTGTACAGGTCCTTTATCCACGCCTTGATAACAGACGTGTCATTTTGACACGACGCCTTGACCTGCACGTTCATCTCGTGGAACTCGGCCACCTTTTTCTTGATTGCGTGGTTCCTTCCCGCTACGTGCTGCTCGACGGCTGAAGTGCTGATGATTTCGTCGCAGATGTTGCACCTGATCTCCATATATATGCATACAATTGCATTGAACCAGCATTATCTACTGCAATACCAAACCGGCTTGGCGCATTCGTCAGCTATTTTTGATCCGGAGGAGCCGGGTCGCGTATCGTATCAAGCACGTATTTTAGCTCTGGGTCGCTTGTCAATTTTTCCAAGAACCCTCTGACTATCTGCCTGGTGGTGCGCTCTGCTGCGCCTTCTCCTCTATGCTGCACATTTACGACATGGTCGTAGACGAACGGGTGGATGTACAGAGAGCACACGTCGGCGATCCAGCTGAACAGAGTATCCGTAGTCTTGTCTTCTAGCATCGCCTGCCGCTTTTGCTCAAACATCCTCCCGATGACGCGCACGTTGTAGAGGTACATCTTTTTCCCAGTCTTTTGGTCGACACCGGTGAAAAGCACGGAATCGCGATCGTCGTAGATCAGGCCGTAAGAGACGTTGAATGGCATCTTGACGTGTTTTGATTTGGGGGCGTACTCGAAGAGCTCATCCATCAGCGCCTTGAGGAGCGCATAAAATCGTTCGATGCTCTTTTGCTTTTCTTCGTCCCTCTTCTTTTTCAGGCCCACCTCAGGAACTAGGTACTCGCGGGTTAAAAATTGACCGTGTCTGAGAAGGGCCAAATTTTTGTAAAATATGTGAGATGAACCGTCTCAAATACTAAATTTTCATAATTTTCGCCTCATAGCTTGCCCTGTGTCAACTGTTTTCACTACAGAATTCGAGAAAGTTGACTAATGGTGCTAAGTATCAACTAGGAATTATCTCAGCATGACAGCCATAATGTCACTCCACAACGAAACCGCAAGCAGAGGCAACTTCACAACCGGCCAGAGCTGGGGCGCACTGAGGAAGGCATGGAAGGGATATAGGATCGCAAAAGTCCAAGGCGACAACGCTAAGATGAGGGAATATGCGACCAAGATCCGCAAGCTCCAGGGCGAACTGGGAATCAGCGTTGCTTCGTTCCCGCACTTAGGCATCCACTAAGTGCGCGCTCTTTTTCTTTTTATTATTATCTATCCGTAAATCGAGCTGCTGTTGTTTGACAATTGTTGTTTTAGTTTCATCTCAATCTGGCCCTTTGGCATTGCACCAATCATCATATCGACCACCTTGCCGTTCTTAAATATGATCATAGTCGGGATGCTTTGGATCCCAAAGGAAGCCGCGATCATCTGGTTCTCATCGACATTGACCTTGCCAAATGCCACCCTGCCAGAGTATTCTCTTGCCAGCTGCTCGATGGTGGGCGAGACCATCCTGCACGGACCACACCAAGGGGCCCAAAAGTCTACTAGCATGAGGGGATACTTTTCAACCTCGCTCTTGAAGTTAGAGTCAGTTAGCACTATTGGCTCTGAGAGGGCAGACATCATTGCCTTTATGGCTGCCACCTTTTGCAGCTCGGCCATCTTTCTCTGCTTGATCGCCTCAAGCTCATCGTCTGAATTGCTCATGTACTGAGAAATTACACGGCAATGGCTATATTCATTCCTTACGAGGCGATACGTAATTATTGTCTGATTGACTTTTGAGACATGTCTTGGAAAAGGACGAGACTCTAGAGCAACAACAGCCTCATGATGACGAAAAGCCTGTAGAGCAGGACTTGGAAGCGTTGAGGTCAGAGCTCCAGTCGGTCAAGGAGGAATTGAGAAAGGCAAAGGAATCCTCAGATGACAGCCTCAACAAGCTAAAGTATCTCATAGCCGATTTTGACAACTACCGCAAGCAGATGGAAAAGCAGGCCGCCACAAAGGTCGAGACTGCCAAGGCCGAACTGCTGCTTAAATTTCTCAACATACGCGACGACTACTTGAGGGCGCTGTCGGTCGCAAAGCAGGCCAAGACCGAGACTGTCGTCATTGAGGGGCTGGAGGGGATATTGAAGAACATCGACTCACTCCTTGCCTCGGAAGGCGTGAGGGAGATAGAGACGGTGGGCACGCCCTTTGATCCCAACGTGCACGACGCCATCGCCTATTCGGCACGTGACGACATAGAAGAGAACACCGTGACTGCCGAGATCCGGAAGGGCTACATGCTCAACTCCAAAGTGCTCAGGCCAAGCCTAGTCGAAATCGCCAAGAAGATAGTTAAAAATAGTGTTTCTGACACTACAAAGGAAGACACAGGTGATATAACATAATATGGGCAAGATAATAGGCATTGATCTTGGAACTAGCAATTCGGCGGCCGCAGTCATGATAGGCGGCAAGCCGACAATAATACAGGCTGCAGAAGGTACATCGATAGGCGGCAAGGCGTTCCCGTCGGTGGTGGGATTCACCAAGGACGGCCAGCTTATCGTAGGCGAGCCGGCGCGCCGGCAGATGATATCGAACCCTGAAGGGACCGTCATTGCAGCAAAGCGCAAGATGGGGACCGATTTCAAATTCAGGGTGTTTGGCAAGGAGTACACCCCGCAGCAGATATCATCGTTCATTCTACAAAAGATCAAGCGCGACGCAGAGGCATTCCTTGGCGAAACTGTCGACAGGGCAGTGATCACGGTTCCAGCGTATTTCAACGACAACCAGCGGCAGGCGACCAAGGACGCAGGCGAGATCGCCGGCCTGCAGGTGGTCAGGATAATCAACGAGCCGACTGCCGCGTCGCTTGCGTACGGCCTTGACAAGGCAAACAAGGACCTAAAGATCATGGTCTTCGACCTTGGCGGAGGGACGCTTGATGTCACAATAATGGAGATGGGCGGCGGCGTGTTCCAGGTAAAAAGCACTTCTGGCGACACGCAGCTTGGCGGCACAGATATGGACAACACACTTGTCGAATATGTCGTAAATGAATTCAAGAAGCAATCCGGCCTTGATGTCAGAAACGATAAGGCGGCCATGATGAGGATCAGGGAGGCCGCAGAAAAGGCCAAGATAGAGCTTTCAAATGTGGTTACCACAGAGATCAACCTGCCCTTCCTCGCGTATGACCCGCAGTCCGGGCCCAAGAACCTGATACTGCAATTAACAAGGGCAAAGCTTGAAGAATTGCTCAAGCCGATAATCGAGCGGTGCAGGCAGCCGATGCTGCAGGCCATGCAGGACGCCAAACTGACGGCGGCAGACGTGGACAAGATAATCCTGATCGGCGGGCCAACGAGGATGCCGATGGTGAGGCAGTTCGTGGCGTCGGTCATGGGCAAGGAACCGGAGCGGGGCATCGACCCGATGGAGGCGGTAGCGATGGGCGCTGCCGTGCAGGGCGCGATTATCGCCGGCGACGTTTCTACCGACATACTGCTTGTGGATGTGACTCCGCTGACGCTTGGAGTAGAGGTGCTCGGCGGACTGAAAGAGCCGCTGATTGAGCGCAACACTACGATCCCGACCAAGAAGAGCAAGGTGTTCACCACTGCAGCCGACTACCAGACGGCGGTGACTATACATGTGGTGCAGGGCGAACGGCCTATGGCAAGCGACTGCGTGTCGCTTGGCATGTTCAACCTGTCAGGCATACCGCCGGCTCCAAGGGGAGTGCCCCAGATAGAAGTGACGTTTGACATTGACGCAAACGGCATACTGAACGTTGCGGCAAAGGACATAGCGACCCAGAAGGAAGCCAAGATAACGATAACCGCTAACAACAAGCTGTCAAAGGACGAGATCGAAAAACTAAAGCGCGAATCAGAGCAGTTCGCCGAGGCCGACAAGAAAAAGAAGGAGGAGGCCGAAGTGCGCAACGAGGCGGATAACCTCATCTACGCCGCAGACAAGCTGGTCAAGCAGGACCTCAAGGACAAGGTAAGGCCAGATCAGGCAGAAAGGGTGAACAAGCTTTCGCAGGAACTGCGCGACGCGATTTCAAGCAACAACGTTGACACAATCAAGGCCAAGATACAGGAATTGAAAAATGTGCTGGCAGAGATCAGCACAGCGGCATACCAGAGCGCCGGCGCAACGCCGTCTGGCACAGCAGCTGGTCCACAGGCGGGCGCCGGAGGAGCCGGCTTTGCAGGCGGCGCTGGTGGCAGTGGTGGAAGCGCCGCAGGGCCAAACCCCAATCCGTGACACTAATTGAACCTACTATTACTACTACAGCACGGTGATGAAAAGCAGTGAGCAGCAAGCGTGACTATTACGAAGTTCTAGGAGTACAAAAGGGCGCTAGCAAGGAAGAGATCAAGAACGCTTATCGAAAGCTGGCACTGCAGTACCACCCGGATAGGAACAAGGACAAGGCTGCGGAGGAAAAGTTCAAAGAGATATCCGAAGCCTACGCCGTGCTCTCTGATGACGAGAAGCGCAAGCGCTACGACACGTATGGCCACGTCGGGCAAGAAGAAGTGTTCCGCGGCTCCGAGGCGAACTTTGACGAGATATTCCGGGATATGGGGTTTGGCGGATTCCGGGATATATTTGAGCAGTTCTTTGGCGGCGCAAGGCGCGGCGGCTTTTTTGGCGAGGACCTGTTTGGCTTTGGTGGCCGGCGCAAGGGCCGTGACATTATCTACGACATGGAGCTCACGCTTGAAGACGTGCTCAGGGGCAGGAAGGAAGAAGTTGATGTGCCGAGGATGGGCCGGTGCGGCGAGTGCGGTGGCACCGGAGCCGCGCCGGGTACAAAGCCGCGCAAGTGCACTGTATGCGACGGTCAGGGCCAGACAAGGCGCGTCTACAGCCAGAACCGGTTTTCCACATTTGTCACAATGGAGCCATGCAGGACATGCCAAGGCCGCGGCCAGATTGTAGAGCGGCCATGCGGAAACTGCCAGGGAGCGGGCATGGCAAGGCAGGTGAAAAAGATCAAGCTGGAAATCCCGCCGGGGGTAGAGGATGGCATGGCATTTCAGATGCGTGGCGAAGGCGAGATTTCCGACTCGGGAATACCCGGTGACCTTGTGGTCAGGCTCCACGTCCAGCCAGACCCGCGATTTGAAAGGCTTGAAGACGGCCACTTGCTTTACAACCTTGATGTCAAGTTTACCGACCTTGCGCTTGGCACCGAGCTCAAGGTGCCAACGATCGAAGGTCATGAGAAACTAAAGATCCCGCAGGGCACGGCAGCAAACGCAATACTCAAAGTAAAGGGCAAGGGCCTCCCGCGCTACGGCAGGTCTGGCAGGGGCGACCAGCTGGTCAAGATAAACGTCAAAGTGCCGACCAAACTCAACGACAGACTAAAGTCGCTTCTCAAGGAGCTCGACAGAGAGCTTGATGATGACATCTAAAACCATACTTTAAAATATAATTTCCACCCATTTTTTTACCTATATGTCGTCACCATTTGATGAATGGTTTGGCAAAAGAAGGCGCATCGGATCATGGTTCCCAGACATCGATGAGATGATGAGGGAAATGGACAGGATGATGCAGGAGGCGTTCAAGAACTTTGAGCAGCAGGTTCCAAAGAATCTGGTGAAGGAGCGCAAGCTAGACGACGGCTCTGTGGTCCGCGAAATGGGCCCAATAGTTTACGGTTATTCTGTCAAGATTGGGCCGGACGGCAAGCCCGAGGTTCGCAAGTTCGGCAACATCGACGCTTTCCCCAACCTGCTTGGCGGAGGGCTGTCGGTCAAGGAAGAGCGCGAGCCGTTGGTTGATGTTATCAGGGGCAAGGACGAGCTCAGGGTAGTTGCCGAGGTGCCCGGCGTCAGCAAGGAAAACCTGCGCGTGACGGCAGATGAAAACTCGGTCACGATCGAGTCGGTTACGGGACAGCCCCGCTACCACAAACGCGTCGAGCTGCCAGACATGGTAGACCCCAAGGCCGCGAAATCGACGTACAAGAACGGCATCCTCGAAATCTCATTCAGGCTCAAAGGTAGAAGCGGCTCTGGCGTCTCCATCAACATCGAATAGCGGCGCAAAACGATATTATATTCGCCAGACAGCAAACGAGCGTGGGCGGGGGTCGCCAAGCCCGGTCAACGGCGTGAGATCAAATTCTGACACGATGCTCAGATGTTGCAGTCTGACTGGGACACCTCATTCCTTAGGGATTCGTGGGTTCAAATCCCACCCCCCGCACCTTTTTACTAATAAATCTTCATAAAGTTTAGCCTGAAAACCATTTCATCTTGACAATCTGAACCGTAGTTCTTTCAAAGATAAACAACTCGTTTAACGGAATAAAGCGTGAGTATTGGATAGAATACCGAACGTGATGATGTATTCAAGATGTGAGAAGAGGATATGATAAGACAGTCTGTTCCTTGGCTATTTGCCCTGGTTGAGGGATCTGTGCCAGCGTTGGATACTCCATAATTTTTTCAAAATCATATACCTTTCATTAAGAATAACAGCTAGGTTGCTACTTGGTAGCACAAGAAGAGGCCGATTAGAGTCTTAAGGAAATTTTGGTTTGACCAGACCAAACCTCCATCATTTCACTTGTTGCAGTTCTTGTGTTGCAACTCTTATCTTTAGAGGCTATGCTTCAGTCGCCGTATGCCTCAATCTCTCTGAAGGCCTTACTCCCAATTCTTGCTCAACAATTTTTTTCATGCTCATCTTAAAGGTATTGTCTGAAAACAAATCCGCGATATCGCTTACCCGCTTACGGTCTGAGAACGATGCATCAAGTGCAGATTGAATTGTCGCATAAGCAGTGTCAATTCCGTCATACTGATATTCCTCTGGAACAATTTCAGCGCACCCGCCATAGTCTGGAACAACAGGAATCAAACCTGCAGACATTGCCTCGACTATTGAGATTCCAAAATGTTCTCCACGCATTGTATGCAAGTACACTTTTGATTTGAACATCTCCTCTATGATTGCATTGAAACTAGCATTTGGCTTAAACTCAATCAAGTCTTCAATACCCAAAGATCTTGACATCTGAACTAGATGGTCAAAGTAATAACGATTTGACGGAATCAGACTGCCTATTATTGTTGTTTTGGTATGCAGTTTCTTGGCTAAGATCAAAGCGTTTTCAATTGACTTTTCGGGCGTGAATCTGCATAGGACCAGAATCTTGTCCTCTCTTTTGTCTGACATCAATGCTTTCTTGAACGACTTGGTATCTGCACTTGGATAAACTATTGTTGGCTCAATATCTGGATACAGACGTGTTATTGCGTTTTTGCTAAATTTCGAGTTCGTGAGCACTCTTCCTCTGACATGGGCTGGTTTGCTCAGATATCTTGTCATTCGCTCATAAGGAGCAAAATAAGATCGCCACAGCAACGAATTCGTGTATCTAGAAGCTCCTCCGTCCATCGATAAGGCTATGGTGGGATAATGGCAGTATGATATCAACGGACATCTATTCGTAATATGGTAGGGAAGCAAATCTCCGTGTGTGCTGATAAGAAGATCCACGTTTGTTAAGGCCGCTGGAATAAGTGTAAGCATACGTTGGTAAATGCCAAATGCTCTTATCTGTGCCGGAAACAACGCTTTTATCCTGTCGACATGAATATCTTTATTGTATGTTGTCTTTAGTTTCTCCAAGTTAGGTCTTTGGCAGATGATGAGGATAACGTAGAAACCCATGTCCTTGAGAAGCTCTATAGTATTGATTGCAAGCCTGCCACTTCCGCCTTTGCCATCAAGACTATGATGAACTACTCCAATGTTCAATTGTTCGCTATCCGAAATAATCCAAACATAATAAGAGATCTGGCGGATTAGCCAGTTTGGTTGTTACTGCTTTCTTTTAAATATTTTAGATACCTGCTTAAATTCTGAGCGCTCTATTCACAAGTTTTCTTCAACGCTTTGCTGCTTTGCAACTTTATGGTTATCATGGCGAGACAACCAAAATTACATCATCAACAATCGGCTTTCTTGTCGTCTTTGCAAAAATGTATGAATTGATCATAAAAGCTAAGTTGAAAGAGTGGCTGAACGCTTAGAGATATTCTTCGAGTAAACCTCTATGTGACGATCGGCGATATTTCTCCATTGAAGTTTGGGACCAAACTGCTCAATGCTTCTTCTGTACTGAGAATAGTTTTCATCAAGATAATGAATTGCGTCGCTAAAGGATTTAGCATCCCTTTTGCATACTATGCCTAATCCCATGTCAGCAAATTCTTTAAAAAACTCAAGCTCGCTTGCTACAAAGGGCAGGCCATGCGCCAAAGCGTCAAACATCACGCCAGAAATGGAAACCAGCTTGTATGGAAATATTATGGCGTTACAGGCAAAAAAGAGCATTGAAAGGATCCTGTCGTCTAAATACCCAAGGTTTAGGTTAATCGCATTTTTAACTTGCATGGGATGCTCATTACCTCGTTCATGTCGATCCTGCTTTATCACTAGCTTCCAATCCTTTGGAAGAACCAAATTGTCTAGTATGTCAAAGCCCTTGTAGAATCCTGCATATCCAAACGCAAGTAAGAGCATCTCTTTTGCAGGCAATCCAAACTCTTTTCTGAACTCTTCCCTTTTCATGCTGGAAAGCGGAAAATAATCAGCGTTGGTGAGAATGGCAGGCTCTGCCCCGTGATAAATCACTGTCCCTCGTCCAACTATATCGTGAATTGTCCTTGCCGGGCTGATTATTCCGCCAGATAATTGGACGATTTTCAATAGCAGCCTGTATCGTTGTTCCATTATCTGGCTTCTTATCGCTGCACGTAATGGTAGTGGAAGAAAGCGGAGTTTGCCCGCCTTTCTTTCAGCTCTTTGGCGTATGTACTTGTGATATTCCTTGTACGGATATACCGTATGAATCGTGGTTACCGTAGGGAATGGAGATGCTCGATAAAATTTGTCAAGAGTTGTTCCAAATAACGTGTTTTGTATCATGTGAAATGGTGTATCTATTTCGTATAACCCGCGTTCGTATTGGATATTGATAATATCTGGCTTCAGTCTAAAGGCTAGTTCAAGCAAGCGATCAGAATTTTCTTTGTCACCTTTTCGGATTAGCGGATAGATTGTTGTTGTATTGTTGCCATCTTTGAAATTGTCGTCAATATCTCCTTTTTGTGCTACCTTGTTGTTAACAGCTATATTCGTAGCTACAGCCACCTCCACTTTTTTGGCAAGTGCTTGAACAAGACTGTGAGTATATCTACTAACCCCGCCTTTCATCGGCGGATATTCTCCTGATACCATCAAAACCCTCACGTTTGACCGCCTACTCTATATACGATATTGATTTATTTCCAATATCACTTCTTTCTAATAGAACTAATTTCTGAAGTAAGAGGCAAGATGAGAAAAAGGTCATCTCTTGCACCTTCTCTAGCCGCCTATGTACTTGTGCTATTGCCGCCAGTAGTAATCGTGGCCTCTTGGCTTTGATCCTGCCCGTCGCTCTGCGCGAGATTATTTTCATTAGCTACTTCAATGCCTGCGTTAACCTGATTCCCTAACGCCCCCTGATCGACTGTCGTTTCGTTGTTTTCTCCGCTATAATTAGTTGCCAGTTGCACGCCAGTCTGCTCGATGCCATTTTCAACGGTTGAGGTGCTATTGTCGTCGCCTGCCGGCATATCGCTGTCGCTGGCAATTGCGGCGTCCTGTTCCTGCGCCTGCCCGTTTGCCTGCTCTCCATCATTTGTGTCATGGACTGATGCAGCAGTATCAATCTGGTACCCTTCGGCGTCCTGATTCACGTTGATAGTGCTATTGTTCTGATTGTAATTGGATGCATCTTGCAAGCCTGATTGCTGCACTATGGTGGTTGTATTTGAGGTGGTGGCTGCTGTTGGATCGCTGCTAATGTTATTATCCGCTGAAGAAGCTGTATCGTTGCCAGAAGAAGTATTGTCTGCAGTTTCTGTTTCTTCCTCTGCCAATGCTGTATCGTTATTATTATCACCAGTGTCATCGGCCGCATCTAAAGGAGCATCAGATGTCTGGTTGCCAGTGGCTATCAAGCTGCTACTACTGGTGCTATTGTCGCTGTTATTGCCGCTATCGCCAAATTCCTCCGCCAGCTTGTCCTGATAATTATCAAGCGTCCAGCCGGTGGTATCATTGACAAAGAATACCTGCTGAACGACTTGCAGGTTATCGTTATCTATGAACAGGTTTTCGCCGTATTGCTCTGCATGATTGATAATTGTATTTGTGAAAACGCTGCCGCCAACTGCTTGGCTGCTGTTGTTGCCAGTGCTTATTGTGTTAGCGATTGTTATGCCGGGTTGCTGGCCTGCAAGCTGTTGTATGGTTGAAACCTGTTCAGCTTTTTGGATTATCGAGAGCTGTATGTCGCTACTGCTCCTTACCACTGTCGGCGCATATACATCTGCTTCACAGGAAGCAGGGACAATGATTGCCTGATTGATGTTGATGACGTTGTTGTCAAGAGCTATGTTACTGGCGCCCTGTATTGAGAGCTGTGTGATATAGTTCTTCTGCAAATATGAATATTGCCCGGCATTGTCTGCAGCGCTTCTTCCCTGGCCTGCCGTGCTGCCATCAGTTGTAAATTTGATTTTGCTTTTCTGGACGATGTCCTGATCTATCAACTGTGAGATTCTGTTCCTGTCATCCATTGTGATAGGCGCATAGACATTGGCGCTGCAATACTTTGGAATTATGATGGTTTGCTGTATCTGGATTACATCCGAGTCAGAGTATATGTTGTACGCCTCTTGCAGTGCGGCTGATAGGACAAGGTTTGTTGTGTTGGTGGCTCTGACCCCGCCGCTCCCATCAACGCCATCGCCATCTACTTCTCCAACGGTTTGGCAGTGTTCTATCTCTGCTTCTTGAACTATGTTCTGCCTGATCGATTGCATGACTTCGTTATCATTTCTGATGTCAACACTCATGATAACATTCTGGCTCGCATTTGTCGCGCCAATGATCCTCTGGGTTATGGTGATGACATCGTCGTTAATAATTGCGTTGTTTGCAGTCTGGATAGATGTCTGCAATATGGTGTTTGTATGGGAGGCATCATTTGGGGATTCAAATGAGAAGTCGTCTGTAGTGCAGACCTCTTTCGGCCCGTCATCTGATGGAGAAGTGGTAGTTGGTGGTTGCTCTCCACCTCCCCCCGAGCCGTTATTATCATTATTGCCATTATTATCAGGCCCCTGGTGATCATTGGAAACATTGTCGTTGCTGTTGGTCATATCGGTGCTAGTAGTGGTAGACCTGTTGCTTGATTGAACTGAACCTTCTACAATAGATTCTTGAATTGATTCGATGCTTGTGTGCGTAGTTGTCGTCGACGTGTATTGTTTGGCAACTACCTGTATTGGAACTATTGCTCTGGCTGGCTGGCGCTTTGCGTCATTATTATCATCATCATCATCCTTTAGCTGTTCCTCCGCCATGAAAACATACTTGCCGGGTTGAATGTTATTGTGCAATGACACACGCAACTGAAAAGAGCCATTGCTGGCGGCAACCACTGCCTTGCCGTCAGGTTTTGCATATGCGTCAGGAACAACGGCAAAGTCGAACGATTCTGACCTGAACGTTTTGCCGGTTTCTGGTAACGTCACAACGATTTCGCAATTCTGGTAGTCGCCCGCAGGAAGAGACGCGTTTACAAATTGTCTTGAAGAGCCGTTTACGGTTCCGCTGCCAAGTGAGATGATCAAAGGATCCTCGCGCATGGAGGAACCGGGCATGCTTTTGCATTGAAGATCGGCAGAGTAGTTTTGCGCTCCTTCAGAGGGGGCTTTGATGACCAGAGTGACTGTTCCATTACTATCTTGTATGGAATTATTATTGTCGTGGGCGAATTTCTTCATCACAGAGGCTTTGCCCACTGCAGGTTGAGCCAGTGCTATATCGGATCGTGTGAGCAGCAAACCAGCGGTCTGATTTTGCTTGTCGCCGTTTTCCTTGAAAATCAAAAGCTTTTCATCAAATGCCTGTATGCTAACTGTCGAATTTGCAAAGTTTGTACCCTTGATGGTAATGCTGCCTCCCTGTGCTACCTTGGGTTTGTCTACTGACAGCTTGGGCTTTTCAACTTCGATCTCATAGACGTAATTAATGATATAATTCCCGCTAGTTCTCCTGATATCATTGTTGCCAACATCAGAAGCAAGCGCTCTGGCAATGGACAGCGGCGAGAATATTGTAGCTACAATAACGATCGCTAAGAGAATTGCGACTACCGAAAAATTTTGTGGCAATATCAATTCCGAACACAAGCATGCACATTTAGGATAAATGAAGTTTCTAGAATTCAATAGAATAATTCAAACAGTAGAATTTTGGTTTATATAATTATTACATTCTAATGTGATAATATGCTTAAATAATATGTTGTACAATTCTAGACGTATCGGCTGCTCGTTAAATTTACGAGTATCTAGATTGAATTTTTCTTATAGAAGGGCATATAGGAAATATTCAGGGAAAGCTTAAAGAATTTAATCTACACGACGCTTATGTATTGCGATTTAATAAACCACCTTATCAGCCTGATAATGCGTTATTGCAGGATACTACTACCAATAACTACTATGCCCATGACGTGCTATACGTCTTGGACACTGTCACAATAGATTCACAATACCGCTTTACGATAACAAAGAAAATCCGGAATTTCTTTCCAGTGCAGCCGGGAGATATTTTCGCTTTGTTTGAACACACCAAGGCCAACACTCTGATCATGAAGCTCCAGCGTGAAAATTTGATCGCAGGGGCATGGGAAATTAGGGTCATCCCCTAGCTTAAGTTAGGTGATGTTATACTAATATTTTCTAGAATTCGGCGTAGAAAGACCTATATGCTTACTGAAAGACACTCTATAATGGTGTTCTAGTTGATGCAGTATAGAACTCAAATAGATATAATAGGTCAAATATTGGAAGCTATCGCTAACAACAGTTTGAGCAAGCCACAGATAATGCACAGAGTCTACCTTAGCTACGTGCAGGCGACAGACTATCTTTCACTCTTGACAGAGAGGCGCCTGGTAGAATACGATGCATATACGCAAACATACAACATAACTGAAAGAGGACAGCGTTTTCTTAGAAAGTACAATCAAATCGGCGAAGTAATCGGGAAAATGCAGATCCGAATATAGACAGGATATCAATAGAGCTGCGGTTTGCATTGAACTTGATGGCTCTAACGCAATCTTCTATTGAGCAGATCGCGTTTTTGCTCCAAGTTTCCTTTGCTACGACTTGATCAAAACTGGCTACTTTAATCACTGTATAGCAATTTTATAAAATATCAAAAAGAAAAAAGAGGGCCGAGCTAGTCGGCATCAGCGCTTAACAGGCCGCAAACACTGCACATACGGCCGTTTGCGAAGTGGTGGTAGTCCTCGATGAGACGTGAATGTTGTTTGCGCTTTGTGTGGAAGACTGGCCTATGAAGTTGCCTGAGGTCGAGGTCTGACTGTTGTCCTGACTTGTTACGCCAACTTGGACAGAACCAACAGCAAGCTGGTTTGTTGACGCTTGTGGGCGGTTGACGCCTTGATTAGTTGTCGTCGTTGCCTTTGCCCACTGTTTTGAGAGTTGGACATTGCCTTGGTTGACATTGTCGTTGCTATTTATGATGGTGCTCTGGTTCAGTGCAAATGCCGGAACAGCTGCACTGACCACCATAAGACTTGCGGCCATTAGGCCGATAGGTAGAGTTCTCATGTCGAAGGGGTGGTGAAATTATTGTCTTTAAAGGATTAGAATTATTGTCTTTTAATAAAACACAAAATTAGCACCATGATTTTCAGCTCAGTTAATCTGGAATAGCAGAAACTTTATGGATATCGGCATAGTGATACTAGTCTGTTTTCCATTTTTCACTAATTAGACTTGTGTGCCATGTTCTCCACAAGGGAATGCCTAAATGTGTACACCGTCCCATAGTACTGATAAGCACCTCATGACTATTCTGCAAATGCTTGAACGCACTTGTTACCCGATATTATTTTGAATTACAACTGTACATTTTTGGGACAAGAGTCATCCTTGACGGGTTTGGGGAATCATTCTATTGCAATTCAACAAGATATTGCAAATTTACAATGAGTTTTTGCCAAAATCAAAAAATTAAAAGCAACAATAAAAGATTTAGCGAAAGACAAAATGGTGTATCCCTTATTTCCAATGTTTTTACAACCACCTTGACATGATCAGAAACACCCTGACATCGACTTCGTTGTTAGGCATGGTAGCCGCGTTTGGTGTGATGGGAATAGTGCCAGCTGCCTTTGCTATCACGCCAAGCTCTATAGTGCAAGACACAATCAACAACAATGTCCAAGTCTCAACCCAACTTAACGTACAGGTGAACACCCCTGTCGCAGTTAGCAACAACATTGCAGCAGGAGTAGCCGTTGCCACCGGCTCCGGTTCCGCGAACCTTATACAGTCAATATCAAGCAGCATAAGCCAAAGTGCCACACAGAATGGAGCAAACGGAAACGTCCAGATCAATGTTCCAACCATAAACCAGAACATCCAATTCGGCAACCTATTGCCCTAACCGCATGAAAGATGAAGAAGGTGGGGATGGCAGGATAGCAACAGTTGCTATCCCCATCTCCTTCTTATTATTATGTTTAAATGTGAAAAATCAGTTTCATGATGACTACAACATGTAATACAGTAATAATGCCGGACCTCTAATTTTTATATCCGGTGCCGCGTCAACCATGATAATAATATGAGCTCTGTTGCAGTTGAATACTATAACAGAAAGTTTGGCGAAAACAGATCAGCAGCCTTCATTCATCTTGTGAGGGAAATAGGCGAGATCGCGTTTGCCATGGAAAAGAACAATGTCGAGCACGCCAAGATAGAGATTACAGAATCCGCGGCCCTGCTCTACTACCTAGCAACGAAATACAGCCTTGACATCGACGCCAATATAAAGGCCGTCTACAGCAAAAAGCTGGAAATGCTCAAGACCAAAACATGATGATACGATCATCACGCTCCGCGGCGACCTTGACGAAATCATTGCGATACTGGACGAAACCTTCAAGGTCCCGGCGTTCAAGAGCAACTACGACGAAGCGTTTGGTGGAATAGCCGGCACATTGTATCGCTACGGCATTGTTGAAAACCTTCGCAACCTGAGGTTCCGTTTCATTCTGTGTATGCAAGAATTCTTTGACGGAATCCCTCAGGACCAGTGGCGCGTCAAGGATCCTGCGTTTATCAAGCAGTCAGAGGATTTCGCCATAGCCAAGTTCCGCGAGTGGGTCATAGAGCAGGTCACCTGACCGCCTTCTTACTCTTGGCGACCCACTGCTCATACATCTTTATCAGCTCGTCAACGTCGCCCGCGTTTTCAGAGTACGTGACGATTACTGCGAACCTGCCCTTGCCGTCGTGGCCCCTTGCATAGTAGCCCCAGAATGTGTCGGGCAGCCTCTCAAAGTTTGACCTGTTGTTTGATACGCCCATCAGGTTCTTGGCCACAGTGTCAACTACCCTGACTGCGTCCTCTGCTTCTATCATATAGTTGATGATGACACCATTGTCATTTAAAATGCCTGCCATGGTTCAAATAGGATCTTTGCGTATATTGATACACATAGATATGAAAGCAAGATGCGGCCACCACGAGAGCAACTCTTATGCTGAGGCACACCACGGGCTATGCAGGAAATGCCACTCCAACTTTGCCTACATTGTAGAGCTTGAGGAAAAGTACGGCGAGGACGCGCTAGTGGAATACTGGTACTCGCAGATACTTGCCAACCTGTCAGATTCAAAGGATGCCGGCTGCCTTATTGACCACCTGATCGATTTTTACCAGCGCAAGCTGGCCGAGGTCCCTTCAAGGCAGCGCTACATAACAAAGATGCTCTACATGCTCCGATCGGTCAAGGACCCGTTTGACGCAAGCAAGCTGGTCTGATTGATCACTGCACCCTTTCTACTAGCTCAAAGACCTTGTTCATGGCCGGAGGCTCACCCTGCGGATCCCTGATGTAGAGCGAGGCGCAGCAGTTTGCAAACAGCAGTCGCTCCTGCGGGTCAAGGCCGGCAAGGTAGCCGATAATGTCTGCAGCATCCCATGAGTCGCCGGCGCCGGTGATCGTCTTTGCATCGACCTTGATTGCGTGCACGAACGTGCTCTCCCTGCCGTTGGACCAGGCCGCGCCGATCTTGGAATGCAGGTCAATGCTGATGCCCACCTTCCCTGCGATCTTTTTGGCCGCGCCCTTGACCTCGTCCGCGCTGTAGTTTGAGCCCAGTAGGTGCCCGAGGCCGAGCGCGTCTGCAAGCGAGTTGCACTCGTTCTCATTGATGCTGAGGCAATCGGTCATGCTTGCAAGCTTTTCAAGCGAGCTCGCAAAGTCCTGCTTCCTTGTATCAATATCGGCAGGGTCGATAAAGTGGAACGCGCTTGGCGAGTTCCTGAACGCAAATTCAGTCAGCTCGGTCCCTTTTTGGTTGCTGGCCCAGTTTGTGACTATGACGCCGTCGGCATTCTTCAAAATGGCCCTGTCAGCCTCGGAGCCCAGCCTTTCTGGGCCGAAATTTGCGTTGTCGCCAATGTCACTCATCATCACGTTCACCAGGGTGTCTTCGTGGGGAAACTCAAACGCAGTAGTGAGACCGTTCTTACCGCTGGTTATCCTGAGGGTCACCTTGTCGCCAAATTGCGAAAACGCCTGTCTTATCATCGCGGCGCCTATCTCGTCCGCCACGGTGAACAACGCTACCTTTACTCCCAGCTTGGCAAGGCAGTAGGCGACGTTGACAGCGTTGCCGCCCTTGACGTCGGCCGTCGGTACGCCTCTGACGCTACCGCCTCCTCTTGCAGCCTTTTTGCCCAGCGCGTCGAAAAACTTCTCTTTTGACTCAAGCCGGATTATGCGGTCAACGAAAAAGTCCGGCATTACGACTATAGACCCGACGATGCTCAGCTGCCTCAGCTTTTCAATTATCGCCACAACAGGTGTTCTGAAAGCCTGCGCCGTATTTGGGTATTTTGGGTTCTATCGATGCATGCTCTCAAGTAATAATCATTTAGCAGTAAAGTCACAACTGGATTGGAAACGCACATGTGTATAGTTGGCGATTTTTTGCTTGTGCGTAAAAAGAAGATGTAATAAAAACTGGCTAAAGCCAGTATATATAGGTGCTTTAGCCGAACAGGGAAGATAGCCCTTCGAGTGCCTCTTCCTCTTTCTTCTCTTCCTTCTTTTCTTCCGCCTTGGCTGCGGCTGCTCCTCCGCCTGCTGCCGGCGCTGCGCCCGCTGTTGGAGCGGCTGCTGCAACTGCGACCGGGGCTGCCTTCAGAGCCTCTTCAATATTCACTTCGCTCAATGCCGCTACCAGAGCCTTCACCCTTACGTCATCAGGGGCAACGCCAGCGGCCTTGACAACATTCTTAACACTATCCTCGGTGATATTCTGCTTTAACTTGTGTAGCAGTAAAGCGGCGTATACGTATTCCATGATAGGATGCATCCCCCCAACACCATATTTGAACCTAACGCCTATCTTGCGATCACATATTCATGTAGCGGCGCTTCTTCCTTTCTGGAAACCTTTCAATGGCGTAGCGGAGCATCGTCCAGGGCATGGTCATGTAGTGCCTGTTAAGGAAAACTTCCTCTGCTGCGGCGTCCCTCTTGCCGACTTCGCGCAGCATCCAGCTGGCGGCCTTGTGGATGAGGTCGTAATCGTCGTGTAAAAGCATCTCTGCAATCTTTAGAGTATCGTTAAACTCTCCGTTCCTGATAAAGTAAAATGTTGAAATGATCGCTATTCTCCTCTCCCACACACTGCCAGACTTGGCGAGCCTGTACAGCAACTGCCTATCTTTGTCTATCAGGTGCGCCCCGAGCATTCGGTGCAGAGAGGTCGACAAGGTCCCAGTTGTTCACTTGCTTCAAGGTGAACCCGATGATCTTTTCTCTTCTTCTTTCTCTGCCAGATGCACTACTATCGCCATATTTCCGAGCAAGGATCAAGAGCGCGACGAGCCGCTCCTCATGAACGCTTGAGCAGCGCCTTTACCTCTTCCAGTGGGAGCTGGCTGAACTTCCTGGCTACCTCTCTTGACTTGGGCACAACGACTCCAAGGAAAACGTCGCCTTCGCCGTACTGGCCCTGTCCTGCCTTGAAAAACCGCTGCAACACTGCGGCTTTTTCCGGATCAGCCAAGCTCTGCAGTTCTTTCTGACACCTTTTGCCTGCATTATCATCATCCAAGCAGAGCAGTATATCACGGATACGTATTTGAAAATGTAGTGGACCGGGTGGGATTTGAACCCACGACCACCTACGTCTCCTCTGCTGCCATTGCCAGCCAGCATGCAAGGCAGGTATTCTACCGGACTAAACTACCGGCCCACGAACTGTAGCCGAGATTTTGATAATTTAAGTGTTCAATAAGAATGACTTTCAACCTTGTGCTGCCGGAGGTGCTTCCATGCGCCAAATTTTTTGCCGCATTTTTCGCAGGAATACTGCATGCGCCCCTGCATCCCCTTTTCAGAGGCCCTGCCGTCTGCCACGTTGTAGCGGACGAGCCTCTTTGCTATCCTCACCAAGCGATTGTGGTTGCAGACAGGCTCTATATTGATATTTGTATTCTCATTTATTAAAAACCACTAATCTAGGCCTTGCAACAAGCCATCTGCCTTCATCTTTTCTGCGTGTGCAGAGATATAGCGCCATATAATGTCTGCCCTATCGGACTTGAAGTCCCACGGAGCTATCAGCACTAGGTCACCGTCCCTTATCCACATCCTACGCTTTATCTTGCCTCGAATCCTGCAGGTTCTCACCTTGCCGTCGGTGCACTTGACAATAATGTTGTCACCTCCGACTAGTTTTATGACCCTGCCTAGAAGTTCGCCCTCCTGAGGCATGACCATCTCCTTCAACTCTGATTCAGAAAGTACCTTTTTCTTGCCTATTTTGGATCAAAACTACTCTAGAATAATAGGGTTAAAAGTGTACCGGTGCTGACACTTAAATAACGCTAGCAATTTTGATTGAACGGGCCGTTAGCTCAGCTTGGTGGAGCGTTCGACTGATAATCGAAAGGTCGAGGGTTCAAATCCCTTACGGCCCATAACATTTTTCTATAACATAATTTTCAATAGACATTGAGCCATCGGAGCTCCAAAGTTATGAAAAAAGGATTTATGGTATTCTATTATTTTCCTTCCGAGCCCTTATCATCCATGCCATCTTTTCATGCTGCTCAACCAAGCCAATTAGAAAGTCATTAGTCGCGATGTCGTTGTACTTTTCATCGACTGTATCAGCATTGCTCTTGTGCTGCGGATAATTTTTCATGGTCGGCAAACAGGTTTGATAACATTTTATTTGCGTCTGGATATTGATTTGGATGTTCCTTTATCTCGCTCAATTGCTTGAACTCTTCAAGAGTGGCAATCGCCTTGCTGCCTAGCTGCGCCGCCCTTTCGGCTATATCGTCAACTATTACGTCCAATTCACCATATTGTACTTTGAAAAACTCATAAGCTGATGAAATCGCGGACCTGTTACGTTCCAGTGATAGTCCCTAGTCTTGAGTGTTTAGTTCGCCTTACAGTCACACCTTCTCGACTCAATTTCATGGATTGCGTGATGCTGGTTTTGACCAAGCAATTACTCCTTGACAAATAAGCAAATAGTTTGCACTGCAAACATGAAATCAATAAGCAAATGCCATTTTGATAATGGTATGGGAATAGTAAAATGTGTCGACAGCGGGCAAGTATGCAGCGGCTGCGGAACCGGCCTTTTAGCAGACGAAATCTGCAGGTTTTGCAGAATGAACGTCTCTCTAATGTATGAAGGGCGCGGCAGAATGGAAGGCTCTGTGCATGGTCATGAAGGGCAGCGAGGTGAATGCGCATGAAGTTCTGCACACAATGCGAGACGTTCTACAATGACCTATCATTTACGACGGTCAATGGGAAACTGGTCTGCTTTCATTGTTACCATAAGCAAAGACTAAAGGACCGGAACAGCAGCGCAGGCAAGATCTTGGTTCAACAATAGGTCTCGATTGCACCTGTGTTTATTTCTTGCAATGTCACCGAAATTCATGTAAATAGCACAACACCTTTATCCTGATGTCATTTCCCCTATCTGCAGGGCTGACGAAATCTGACAAGCTTGTCCGAAGAAAGACGGAAGACAGAGACCATCGCTTTCAGGCTTGACACCACTCTCATTGAGAAGCTGCGCAAAGAGGCCTCACAGAAAGAAATAAGCCTGAACACAATGGCCAGCCAGATCTTTCGGCAGCACGTTGACTGGCATTCAAATGCTGCAAAGGCAGGCTTTATCACAGTCAGAAAAGGCCTCATTCTCAGATTGCTAGAAATTGCCACAGAGGAGCAGCTTGTCAAGATAGCCGAGTATATCGCAAAAAAAGAAACCAAGAACTTTGTGCTAATGCTCAGAAATGAATACAATATAACATCGGCACTTGATGTAGTTGAAACGTGGATAAGGATTGCAGGCTATCCATATAGGCATGACGCCAATTATTCCAAGCATTCATACACTATCCAGCATGAAATGGGCAAAAAGTGGTCCATGTACTTGGCAGAGCAATATCGCTTTCTCTTTGAAGACTTTGGATTGAAAAAAGTGAAATTCGATATTACAGATTCTGTATTATCGTTTTCCGTAGATACTGATGAAGCGCTGTGACGCACGAAAACTAATCAAGATATCAGCAACCCTAAGGCTTCGCTGAAAATTGACTGCCAGGCAATTGAGCATTTCTATCAACCCCATATCTGAATACGTTATCATAGCGCATTCTCAAGATCACAGTGTTTTTCGTGTTTATCGAATGTATTTCTGATTTAGGAATGTCAAACCTGTACATGTAATGTCCAAAAACAATTATCTTATTCTTTGTTTCACTAATGATATGCCCTACATGTTCCTTGTCCATAGTAACGACACTCTTGTAACTGAGCGATGGAATTATCTGGTGTTCCTTTTCGCCTTCAGATGAAAGCTGGTATACGCCATCTTCAAGATCCTTTCTAGACCTTGGCAGAGATTCTCTTCTACTTCTTTTGTATCTCCTTGCGATCTCGTACAATGGCAGGCCAATCATTATGCGTTCGCTGCTGTCAGATTGTATCTCTGTCTTTAGAATATCATATCTGTCGTCACCCAGACCAAACACAACTATTCTATCTTCAGTCTCCCTGACGACATGGCCTATCATAGGACAATCGAGAGACATTACCTCTCTATAAAAATAGGAGGAGGATTTGTTATCCATCATATAATTATCTCTCATCACGTTAGTAAAATCTGACTGACTTGCTCAATCTGCCACTCGTCGTTGACATACAGCCCAATGATTCGCGTAGGCAGCCCCCAGGATTGCACTTTCTCAACCGCTCTGCGTATGTGCATATAGTGGCGCTCCTTATCCACAGGGTTGCCCGCGCAATCGTGGTGCCCAACGACTGCAATCACCTTAGAGTTGTGCCTCTCTACAGAGATTGAAACGGCTCTTCTGGCAAGCTCTACTTCCACTGCACGCTCTTGGCTGGAAAACATTCCATCTGCACCCGGAAATGTAATCATATCAACGCCGTCAACGTCATGGTTTTGTACCATGTAATCTATTACACGTTGTTGGGTTCTTCCATCAATGCAGTTGATCGCTGTTCCAAATTTGAAACTCATTTTGCTTTCTAAACCACCTCACAGTTTCTGCGGAGTCGTCACTATCTTGCCAAACAGTTGCGAGTCTGCCATCTTGATGTGTCCCTCAACCATGTTGCTGAATGGGAGGATTGTATCAATCACCGGCTTTATCTTGCCCTTGCTGACCCATCCTATTACCTGCTCCAGCCCAGCCTTTGTTCCTTGTGTGGCTCCAAGAAGGTTGATGCCTCTGAAGAACAGATATCTCAAATCGATTGTTGAGTCATAGCCTGTTGTAGCACCTGTTGAAACCAGAGTGCCACCCATCTTCAATAACCCTACTTCCTGAGGAAATACGGTTTTGCCAATGTGTTCATAGATTATATCAACGCCTTCCTTGTTTGTGATTTCTCGCACTTTTTTATGCCACCCTTCTTCGCGGTGATTTACGACATGGTCGGCTCCAAGCTCGATGCACTTGTCCATTTTTTCTTTATTGCCTGCAGTAGCGATAACATCGCAATTGAACAACTTGGCAATTTGTATGCCAGCTATTCCCATCCCGCTTCCCCCTCCCATTATCAATACAGTCTGGCCGGGTTCTATCTTTGCCCTTGTCACCAGCATGTGCCATGCAGTCATTCCAACCATAGAAATCGCGGCCGCATCATTGAATGAAACATTATCGGGCAACTTTACAACATTTACTTCAGGGAGGTGTGTGTACTGCGCAAAGCCTCCCCACAGAGGACCTGTCTGAAATCCCCAGACAAGCCGCGAACTGCAATCGTACTCCCGACCGGAGGTGCACTCATAACATACCCTGCAAGTAAGATTTGGGTGCGAAACGACTCTATCCCCAACATTTATCTTGGTAACGTCTTCGCCAACTTCAACTACTGTCCCGGCAACATCGCTTCCAGAAATGTGAGGGAGAGGGATCTTGATTGGCTCGCCCCATATGCCCCATAGGTCGTTGTAATTGTATGCTGAGGCCTCAACTTTTATTAGAACCTCATTGGGTTTTAGTGTTGGTATTTCGACATCTTCAATCCTAACTACTTTTTTTGGATCCTTATCGTGTTCCCTGTATACTGCTGCTTTCAAACTATCGGAAGCGTGCTTTGACCCGGAATTAAGAGGGACGTTTGCAATGTATGGCAGAGTAAACTACTGTTTATCGGACAGCGAAGCTCTTTGATGCCTTATCCTTCTTAGGATGGCCTTTGATTTTCCGCTACGGGGGTGCGTCCTTAGCCTTACGCTGCAGCAAGGACACCTTATTGAAGTGCAATAGATATAGACGCTACAGACACTGCATCTCTTCAAGCCCGACGCATATGCGGTATCAGAGAAAGAACGTCTTATTGCAATCCGATTACAAAGCATCCTACAAGCCAAATAAGACGCCGCGTAGAGCGATTAATGCGTTGATAATAACTTTGTGTTTGCTTTGTATTGCAATAACCTTTGGCACTTGCTTCTCAACAGTAAGAAACTGGATGTGATTATAGTCAACCTTTGTTGTTGAAAGACTAAAATCTTTATGTGCATGATAGCAAGTTCATCGTGAGTTCAATTTTTAGAACCTCTATGAGTATGGAAACCTGCGTATTAAGACCAAAAACTATATAGCTAACGTGTTGGCCCAATGAACTGAAAACCCTCTGTATTGACATGATATCACGGCGGGAACCTTACGGCCCACTAACTACTACTATTATACAGGCACCGATTTTTTAGATATGCATGTAATAGGAGGAGTTGTTACGTAGATAATAATTCTGACTGTTGATTTGCTTACTTTCTGGAGTGGCTAGTTCTGCAGCGCTTAAGAAGCATGATGCCCTGCTAAAGTCAATGTTTCTATCAGTCAATAGGTTGCCTCATCCGATACCTCAAGCAGACAAGCCAGATCCAAGGGCAGCTTAGGCGCTCCAAGAGGGGCTAGGTGGTCAATTTGGAGAAATGCGTACAATGATGCAATACTCTTTTCAAAATATGAACTTCAGAGGAGACGCCAAGCCGTATCAGGATCTTTTAAGAAGCATGGCAGCAGAAGGGCTTTGTGTAAAAAGTAGTAATCCACAAATCCATGATCATGCATTCAAACAGCTATCCGAACGTGAACCCATGACTTTTTAAACAAAGCCCAGTAGAAGAGATGGGCCACATAGAGCAGGTTGCCAATACATCAATATGCTGCTTGAAGGCGTGTCTCCGACAAGCCAGCAGCCAAATGACCTGCCCTTGTCAGTTGCACTGGATTCACCAAACATACATCATTTTCTAGTTGCGGCGCAAAGCGCAAGACCTGTAAATGCTGCAGGAAACCCTTGGACGGCCAGCTACGTGTATGACAGCGACAACCTTATGCTTGAAGCCACGGGGAGGCTGCAAAAATGCAGGCTGTATGAAATGAGCAACAACAAAGCATACAGGTCCACCGTGTCCTACCTGATAGTACGGGATCTATCGCATGAAAAGGTATTTGCAAAGGCGCTTGAATCCCTAGGGGTCAGCTGGAGCAAGGCATTGCCTATTCCTAGGATTGACACCTCAGGCATGCCTGAGGTTAGAGACTTGGAAAGAAAGAATTTGCACAACCAGATGTAGACTTTTACAAATAATGGTGAGATAAGCGAGATCGGCAAGATATTCAAAGGTGACTCACCTTTTGATGATGGTGGTACGTTAGAGGTAATTGAGGGATTTCCATCGGGAGCAGATATCCCATCCTTCGCCGAAAACCTGCAAGAGTTTGCCCCGGGGCTAGATACCGAATTGAAGCTGGCTCAGGGAATAAAGGCAACAATGGGAGCTACTGCGTAGGGTTCCAAGTTATCGGCACATCCCAAAAAGTAAGTAACTGTAGCTGAAAAGAAAAAAGGAGAAGGAGAATGATTGTTGGCGCCTCTACTGCTGTGCTGTTACGGCATCATCTGGGTTTCTGTATCATCACTCTCCCTAGCGGTGCTATTCATTTCCGTATCGTCTGTCATGGCTGTTGCATTGCCCATCGCCGCCGCTGTCTCTGTGTCCGTGGCATTGGCTGTCCACGTCACGTTGCCTCCCAGTATCATTTCAATCTCTTCCAGGGCTAAGACGATGTGTCCCATCGCCGCCTGCGTGTCGTCCTCCTCTAGTGCGCTGTTGGCGTTGTCGATATGCGTTCTCAGCTGAGTCATGTTAACTGGCGTGGGTATGCTTGAAATCGTGGTTTCGTTGCCAAGACCTCCTTCCTAGCTTATAGTAAAGTTGCCGGCCTCTGTAGTGTTTTCCTGCCTCCGCATGTCGTCCGTAGCATTTGGCGGCACGACACCTCCTCCTGCCTGCCCGGACGCTCCGTTCTGCTGTACTACTACCGCAAACATCATGCCTGCTGCCAGTACCGCGCCGATAAAGAGGAAACCGTATCTTCGTTCCATGCCAGTCAACCTTTTCTCTTCAATTATAGGAGTTTGCAGTGCGATTTCTGATCACAGAATTCCAATTAATTCTAGCACTTCAAATATGGTTACTAGATTCAGACATATCCTCTACATAATGCAGCATGCAAACTGCCACCCACTTCTTTTCTGGCTATGCATGTTCACTTGAACTATTATTCTATGTGTTTTTTCGGTACTGCGTAAATAAAAAATCGCATCAGAGGGTGCATATATGTCATCTGTAGCCAAAATCATTGAGGTTATTGGCGTCTCAAGCAAAGGATGGGAGGATGCCGCGCAGACTGCCATAAACGAGGCCAAAAAGACGGTGCACGGGATACACGGCATAAAGATTCAGGACATGACTGCCGACATAGACAATGCAGGCAATATAGTGAGATACAAGACCACTGTCAAGATATCCTTTGGAGTGGAACGCTAAAACAAGCAAAAGCTCGCAGCCCTTAAATCCTAACGCAATGTAGTGTAACAATGTTGCTCGGGCAGCTTTTGCTTCAGACCGGGGCCGAGATCGCGATAATTGCCGCCGCAGTCATTGTCGGCCTAATCGCACTATGGATAATCGTCACAATCCCAGTGTGGATAGCGGCCAAGATCCTCACACTGGGTAGGGCCAAGTTTACCCGCGCCATGCTTGTGACCGCGGTGGGCCCTATAGTTTACGCCATAGTGTTTTTCATTTCCGTCGCGGTGCTGACTGTTGCGCTTGGCGACCCGACGATACCTGCCATCATAGCATTCATCCTTGCATTCATTGCGTGGATAGGTGTGTTCAAGAAAGGCTTTGAGACCGGCTGGATCCGAGCCCTTGCCATAGCAATACTTGCAACGATAGTGTTTGCAATCATTGGAGTGATAATCACGCTGATAATGCAGGCGATAGTGCCGGGAGCTCCACCCATAACCCCGATCCCGCTCCAGCAGGCATAGCCACTACTACTGCTGCTACCTGACAGCGCTGTTGTATTCGCGCTCGGCCCACTGGACCAGTGACAGGAGATCCTTTGCGACGTGGTCAGAGTTCTCCTCTGCTACCGCCTGCAGTTCCGGCGTGGCAAGGACTGCTACCCGGAGCTCGCCCTTGAGCCTGCCTCTCATTGCCTTGGCTGTGGACGAGAGGAACCGGAGCGACCCCTCGCCGGACGAAAATATGCAGACAAGCATCAGGCCGCGCTTAGCGCCCCAAACACGCAAAATATAGCGCTGAAAGTCGATATCAAAGAAGGGATCGATCTGCTCCTCTACATCGCCTATGTAAAGCGCGTCCCACCCAAGCACCGAAAAAGCCACAGCTGCGCTCTTGGCCACGTGCACCTTGTCGTCAGAGCCGGCAACAGCAAGCATGTTGGCGTTTGCCTTTTGCTCAGACGGCCTGACATTGAACTTTACCAGATCTATCAGCTCCATCATCAGGTTGAGCAGGAACGCCCTCTCGGTCTTGTCAACTCTGCCCCTGCTGTATAGCTCACCTATGGTGTTTGTAGCCGGCAGGATAACGTCAGTCAGTACCCTCACCTGATCAATGTCTGAATTAAGCACGCTCAGCAGTATCCTGCGCGCCTGCTCCTCCTCGCCGGCCATGACAGCGCTTATCAGCTTTTGCTGCACTTGGATGTAGTTCACGGGAAACTCAATATCGGCGACACCAGTCTCAAGGAACCATACGTTCACGTTGCCTGTCTTTTTCTTTTTCACAAGTCCCATCGCGTGCATGATGTCAAGGTATTTCGTGATCGTCATCCTGTTGATGCCTGTCCTGTCCGCCAGCTCTATGCCGGACAGGCCCGTGCCGGCGCCCTGCAAAATGTCGACTATTTTGCGCTTGACCTCTTCGAGCGTATAACGCCGGTACACATGAGCTTTTCACAACTTGCACGAAATAAACTTTGCATACATATATTGCACTAGAAGATTTCGCTACTTCCAAGCTAGATGTGAAATGTTCGTAAACGCATATCCAGCATGTTGACTTTTGTATACAGGCTATTTGAAACCCTTCCTTATCTTTCTGCTTGTAGTCCTGTTTTTTGCCTCCCTCAGCACTATACTGTTCGAGCTTGCGCTGACTAGGGTCTTTTCCATCATCCTCTGGTATGACTATGCATTCATGGCGATCTCTGTGGCGTTCTTTGGCCTCGGGATAGGCTCGCTTGTAATACACATCCAAAAGGACAGCGCCAAGTGGAAGAGCATATATGAAAGGAAGGAGCAGCTGTCGTCTAGGATAATCTACTTTGCAGTCGCGTACGCCATTTCGGTACCTGTGTTTGTCTTCCTGATATCAGCGATCCCGCCAAGCACTTCCAACATACACCTCTTTTACTTGGTGTCGTCTGTCCCATTCTTTTTCGCCGGGTCGGTAATGGCGCTGGTGTTTTACGCAATGCCGCAAAAGATAAGCAAGCTGTACTTTGCAGATTTGGTAGGTGCCGCGGCAGCCACGCTTCTCTTGGACCCTCTTATGAGGGGGTTTGGAGCGGAATACGTGATCCTCCTGACGGCCCCCATGGTTGCAGGGTCGGCCATAGCAGGAGCGCTTGCGCTCAAGGGCCTTCCAAGTGGGATCGCAGTAATAACAGATAGGCTCAAGATGCTTGCAGGCATCGTCCTTGCGGCGACTCTGCTGGTGCCGATAGCGGGGAATGCATCGGCCTTTGACGCGTTTGAAGTGCGTCCTGGCAGCAACAAGGGACTGTACTACCAGCTCAAGAACCCAGAAAGGTTTGAGCACCTCTCAAAAGAGTGGAACTCTTTTTCGCGCATCGATGTTACACGGGAAACCAAGGTGAATAGCACTCTCAACAACTATGATTCGACAGAAGACTCCCGAGAGCTTGCCGCGATCATTATTGATGCGGATGCCGGCACGCCGATATTTCGCTGGAATGGCTCGCAAAGTGATCTCCTCTGGATGCAGAAATACATGGACTACTTGCCATACGAGATAGATAAAGTGGAAAGCACGCTCGTCATCGGGGGAGGGGGAGGCGAAGACATTCTGGTGGCGCTGGCGGGCGGCTCGGAGCAAGTTACCGTTGTCGAGCTGAACCCCCTGATAGTCTCTGCTGCAAAGCGGTTTGCAGATCCGGCAGGCAGCCCGTACGAGCGCGACAACGTTCAATTGTTCATAGATGATGGCCGGCGCTTTATCAGCTCGACAGAAGAGAAATACGACGCGATAATGATCAAGCTGGTGGATTCCTGGGCTGCGCAACTTGCGGGCGGCTACGCGCTTTCCGAGAACTACCTTTACACCACAGAAGCATTCCAGCAGTACCTGCGTCACCTGAACGAAGATGGCATGCTTGTCATGATAAGGTGGAATTTTGAGCTGCCGCGGCTGATGCCGCTTATGGCCGATTCTCTTATGAAGGAGACAGGTAAGAGCAGGGAAGAGGTAAGCAAGCATGTCATGGTAGTTGAAGACAGGCCGGGGCTTTTCTTTGGGCGGACCGATGACGCGCAAACATACTACCCCGTTCTGGTTGTAGTCAAGCCAACGCCATTTACAGATGCCCAGATCGACCTGACAAGGGAAAAGGCAGAGCAAGGCCGCGCTGACATTATCATGCTGTCTGATGAGTACATAGAACCTCCATATGACAAGCTCTTTTCAAGCGAAGGCTACAACGACTATTTCGCTCAAGTCTCAAACCCCAAGGTCCCGACGGACGACTCACCATTCTACTTTGCAAGGGAACCGGTGCCGCAGCAGATGATAGTCCTGCTTGAGACCGTGCTTGGCATCTCTGCCGGGCTATCAGTCCTGCTTATGTGGAACGCCAGAAAGAAAAAGGCAAGGATGGATGCCACGTCCGGGTCCCACGTCCTCTTTGCGGTATTTATAGGCCTTGGCTTTATGATTCTAGAGATTACCTTTATCCAAAAGTTCCTATTGTTGCTTGGGACCCCCATAATGGCCCTGACAGTCATACTGTTCTCCATCCTTTTGTCAAGCGGGATAGGCGCATACCTGAGCGGCAGACTGTTTGGCGGCAGACCGTATAGGGCGGTGTTTGTTTCGGTGCCAATCTTGGCAGGCATGATCCTGTTCAACTTTTACTTTTTGCAAGGGATCATAGATTCGAGCATAACAATGGATCTCACAGCCAGAGCCGCGCTCACTGTGGCGCTCTTGTTCCCCGCCGGCCTCCTGATGGGCTTCCAGTTCCCGTCGCTTATCAGCATGGCTTCGCTTGTGAAAAACAAGGAAGACAACACCACCTTGCTGTGGGGTGTCAACGTTATTGCCTCGATAATAGGGACGGTCCTTGCTGCCACGCTTGCAATGATCGTGGGATTTAGCGGGAACCTACTGATCGGGCTTGGATTATACGCAGGAGCGGCAGTCTCTGCTCTGTTTGCGCTGCTCAGCATAAAACGCGCTCAGGTTGCCGTGATGGGGGACAGGCAGTAATAATCACCTGTGCTTCTTTTTTGGCATCTTTCTAGAGCCTGATATCAGATCAGTAAGCGCATTGAACGCCTTGCCTACCTGCTCCATCTTGACAAGAACGATTGTATCAGTATAGCAGCTGACGGTGTCTTCGATGTTGATATGGCGGCGGGCGAGCTGGTTATAGAACGCAATTGCACACCCCGGCGTCTTGATTATCTCTTCGGGGCTATGCACAATGATCGCGGCCAGGTCGTCTTCGATCTCTAGAATGTCGTCGTGGGCGAACATCGCCTTGACCTCGTCAAGGAGCGCGTCATCAAACACGAGCGTGATCGACATGATGCTCTCTGATACGCTGATAAAGTTGCCAACGTTTTGTGTCATGGCCTTTGCGACCTTCTCGATCGTCTTTTTGCTCTTTTCGGCCGAGACCTTGGCTACGTCGGTCCTGACGCTTATCGTGCTGCCCGCCAGTATGGACGCTATCGGCTTTTCCGGCACGTCATAGTCGCGCCTTGACCTCTTGAGCGCGGTGACTATGCTCTCGATGCTCGTGTTCTTACCGCCAAGCAGCTGGTCTACATGTGGCTTGATTAGCCGGGCAAGCGCACTTATGTTGCAGTAGTCGCGCTGGAGCGAGTCTTGGAACGACAGGTCGTTGTTGACGACCTCTTTGACTGCGTTCGTTATCGATTTTTCATTGTTGACCAGCATTGGTCATTATCACCCTGATTTAGGTCATTCCTGACCAAAAAATATAAATGTAGTGCTTGAAACGCAACGCATGTAATTGGGAAATAGCGGCAAGGTTGTTCTGGCCTACTCGGGGGGCTTGGACACTTCTGTATGCATAAGGTATCTACAGACTCTGCACAAGCTTGATGTAATAACAGTCACGGTTGACTGCGGCCAGGAGGACGACTTTAAAGAGATCGAAAAGAAAGCCAAGGCAATAGGGGCAATAAAGCATATCTACATAGACGCCCGCGAAGAATTTGCTCATGATTACGTTGTTCCAAGCATCAAGGCCAACGGCCTGTACCAGGGCAAGTACCCGCTTGCCACCGCACTTGCGCGCCCGCTGATCGCCGCAAAGGTAGTCGAAGTTGCAAACAGAGAAGGAGTGACTGCCATAGCGCATGGCTGCACAGGCAAGGGCAACGACCAGATAAGGTTCGACGTTACGATGCGTGCGCTGAATCCAAAACTAAAGATAATCGCGCCTATCCGGGACATGAACCTGACCCGCGACGTTGAGATGAAATTTGCAAAGGAACAGAACATCCCTATAAGCGCCGAGGCCAAGAAATATAGCATCGACCTAAACCTCTGGGGCAGGGCTGTTGAAGGCGGCAACATAGAGGATGCCGACTTTGAGCCGCCAGAAGAGGCGTTCCAGTACATCAACTTCCAGAACGACAAGGCCGGATACGTCGAGATTGAATTTGAGAAGGGCGTGCCGGTAGCCGCCGACGGCAAGCGCATGCCCCTCATTGACCTGATACAATACGTCAACGACAAGGCCGGCGCGCACGGCGTTGGAATCGTCGATCACATCGAAGACCGTGTAGTCGGCATCAAGTCAAGGGAGGTCTATGAAGCGCCGGCAGCAGTCACGATAATCGAAGCCCATAAAGATTTGGAAAAGATGGTGCTGACAAAGCACGAACTTGCATTCAAGCGGATGGTCGACGATCAGTGGAGCTGGCTTGCATACTCTGGGCTGTGGCAGGATCCACTGCGCAATGACTTGGATAAGTTTATAGATGCGACTCAGGTCCGAGTTTCCGGAAAAGTCAAGCTGAAGATGCAAAAAGGGTCTCTCCGGGTGGTTGGCAGGGAATCGAAATATTCACTATACAAAAATGACTTGGCGACTTATGCCGCCGGGTCGACCTTTGACCAGAGCCTGGCAAAGGGATTCGTTGAGCTGTGGGGCCTGCAGTCTATCATCGCAAACTCGGTGGCTGCAGATGCAACAACTTCTTCAGACAAGAAACAACAACAAAAAGGAGGAAAAAAATGAAATCAAAAGTTGAATGCCAAGAATGTGGAGCCGACATCAGCGTTCCAGAAGACGCGGTAGTAGGGGAAATAGTGACATGCCCCGACTGCGGCGGCGACTACGAGATCGCCTCAAAGAGTGGCGACAAGGTGGAGCTGAAGCCGGCTGAAACAGTAGGCGAAGACTGGGGACAATAATGGTGGTAGAGCTCTCTATTATTTATGATAAGGTGCGCTTTGAAGAGAAGGTTCTGTACGAGAAAGCGCAGAGCAAGGGTGTAAAGGCGCAGATAGTGGATGCCAAGACGGTGACAGTAAGCACGGACAGCAAAAAGAAGGATTTTACCTTCGGCGACGTCATTATGCAGAGGAGCGTGAGCCACTACCGGGGGCTGTACCTCACTGCCTGCCTTGAGCACTTGGGCTTTAACATAATAAACAAGTTCAAAGTGGCTGAGACCTGCGGCAATAAGCTGATAACTTCGCTCGTGCTGGCAGAGAACAACATCCCGACCCCTAGAACGCAGTTTGCGTTCAGCGCCGAAGGCGCGCTTGAAACAATACGCAAGGCCGGCTTTCCACTGGTGCTCAAGCCGATCGTGGGCTCGTGGGGCAGGGGAGTATTCCCGCTGCGCGACGAAGAGACCGCCGGCATGATTGTGGAAATGAGAGAAGAGGACGACAGCCCACTTGCCCGTATCTATTATGTCCAAGAAATGATTGACAGGCCGCCGAGGGACATCAGATGCATAGTGGTGGGCAACAGGGTAGTCACCGCGATCTACCGCTATTCTGCTGAAAATGAGTTTCGCACAAATGTCGCCCGCGGAGGTAAGGCCGAGCTTGCGCCGATAACAAAAGAGCTTGAGGATCTGGCGATAAAAGCTGCAAAAGCTGTCGGCGGCGGCATCTTGGGCGTGGACATGATGGAGGATAAAAAGCGTGGGCTAATTGTTCACGAAGTGAATAACACAGTCGAGTTCCATGGCGCCGCCAGCGTATCAAAGACCGACATCCCCGGTGCAATGATAGACTATGCTGTCAAGCTTGCCAAGAAGTGATGACCAAAATTGGTCAATATTGACCTGCATTAGGTCATATCTGACCAAAAAATATAAATGAGGATTTTTGAGGCGAAAATTCTATAAAATGCACAGTTTTGTTGCAATAAAGGAGAAGAACTGCTAGATGATGAAAGTTGGAGTAGTTGGCGCTTCTGGATATGTAGGAGGAGAGCTGCTTCGGCTGCTGGTCACTCACCCAAAGGTGGAGGTGAACATGGTCACGTCGCGGCAAAAGGCCGGCGAGTACGTGCACCGCGTCCACCCAAGCTTGAAGGGATTCATTGACATTACCTTCTCGCCGATGGACACGGAAAAGCTGGCAAACTCGTGCGACCTCGTGTTCACGTCGGTGCCGCACGGCAAGGCAAACAAGATAGTCAAGGACCTCTACGACAGGGGGATGAAGGTAATCGACCTATCGGCTGATTTTAGGCTAAAGAACCCAAAGGACTATGTCAGGTGGTACGGCTGGGAGCATCCTTTTCCCGACATGCTGAGCAAGTCTGTTTATGGCGTGCCAGAGCTCCACCGCGAAGAGATCAAGAAGGCGCAACTGGTGTCGTGCCCCGGCTGCATGGCAGTGACATCGCTCCTTGCGCTCAAGCCGCTGATTGAAAACAACCTTATTGACACCGACCACGTCGTAGTGGACAGCAAGATTGGCTCGTCAGGCGCAGGCCAGAAGGCCAACGCCGGCACCCACCATGCCATGCGCTATGGTGTCGTCAGGCCGTACAAGCCGGCAAAGCACAGGCACACCGGCGAAATAGAGCAAGAGCTGTCAATGATAGCGAAAAAGCAGATCAAGGTGAGCATGAGCCCCCACGCAGTCAACATCGTAAGAGGCATACTGACTACGAACCATACGTTCCTGAAGAGGCAGGTAGAAGAGCTTGAGCTGTGGAAGATGTATCGCAACTCGTACAAGGGCGAACCATTCGTGCGCCTGATCCGCGACAAGAAGGGACTTTACAAGTTCCCTGATCCCAAGTTCGTGGTAGGCTCTAACTTCTGCGATGTGGGCTTTGACATTGACGAGTACAACCAGAGGATAGTGGCACTTTCTGCTTCTGACAACCTCATGAAGGGCGCTGCCGGCTCTGCAATACAGGTCATGAACGTAATGTCCGGCTATGACGAAACTGAAGGGCTGAAATACACTCCGCTGACACCGGTATGATAGTCATCAAGATAGGCGGAAGCGTAGTCGACGGGCTGCACCCCTCGACCCTTGCAGACATCAAGGCAATCACTGAAAAGGACAAGCTTGTCTTTGTGCACGGCGGCGGCAAGGAGGTGACCGCGACTGCGACAAAGCTGGGCAAGGAGCAAAAGTTCATAGTGTCGCCAGGCGGAGTGCGCAGCAGGTATACTGACAAAGAGACTGCAGACATTTACACAATGGTCATGTCAGGCAAGATAAACAAGGCAATCACAGGCATGCTCCTGCGCCAAGGCATCAAGGCTGTAGGGATCGCCGGGATTGATGGCGGCATATTGAAAGCCGAGCGCAAGAAAAAGTTGCTGATAATAAATGAAAAAGGGAGAAAGATGATGATTGACGGCGGCTATACAGGCAAGATAAATGCAGTCGACCCGGCGCTGGTACACAACTTGGTTGACAACGGCTTCGTGCCGGTAGTGTCGCCAATCGCGCTGAGCGAAGAATACGATTTCCTGAATGTCGACGGTGACAGGGCGGCGGCATACGTCGCAGGCGGCGTCAAGGCAGACAAGGTGATATTCATCACAAACGTCAACGGGCTGATACTCAACGAAAAGCTGGTGACCGCAATGACTCTGGAGCAGGCAAAGGCGGCTCTGCCCAAGATAGGTTTTGGCATGGAAAAGAAAGTGCTTGCCTGCACAGAGGCGCTTGAGATGGGTGTCAAGGAAGCGATAATTGCCTCCGGCCAGGTTGAAAACCCCATCTCTTCGGCCATTGCTCACAATAACTGCACGGTGATAACTCCAAAATGAACGGCGAAGATCAGCACCTGGCAGCACTTTACCAGAGGTTCCCGGTGAACCTTGCAAGGGGCAAGGGCGCACGAGTGTGGGACACCGCGGGCAAGGAATACATTGACTGCATGGGAGGCTATGGCGTCGCACTCGTCGGCCACTGCAACGACAGAGTGGTGGCTGCGATCAAAAAGCAGGCAGATATGCTCATTACCGCCCACATGTCTGTATACAATGACACTCGGCTAAAGTTCATGGACAAGATGTCGACTGTGGTGCCGCCAGGATTGACCAAAATGTTCTTTACAAACAGTGGCGCCGAATCTGTGGAAGGCGCGCTCAAGTTTGCTCGCAAATATACGGGCAAGCATGGCGTAATAGCAATGAATGGCGCGTACCACGGCAAGACGTTTGGCGCGCTTTCTGTAACCTACAATGAAAAGTATCGCAAATCATTCATGCCGCTCTTGGACGGAGTCAAGTTCGTTCCCTACAGCGACCCAGGCAAGCTGGAAGAAGCCATCGACGACACAATCGGAACTGTGATTCTGGAACCGATACAGGGTGAGACTGGCATCATTGTGCCGCCAGACGACCTACTGCCAAAGATAAGAGAGATCTGCAACAGGCGCAATCTCGTCCTGATATTTGACGAAATCCAGGCAGGCCTTGGCAGGACAGGCAAGATGTGGGCAGGGCAGAACTGGAACACTACGCCGGACATCATGTGCCTTGCAAAAGGGATCGCTGGCGGAATACCGATGGGTCTTATACTGGCAAAGCGGGAGATAATGGAAGCGACAAAGCTTGGCGAGCATTCGTCAACCTTTGGCGGGAGCCCGATAGCGTGCGCTGCAGGCACTGCGACGCTTGAAGCGCTGACCGAAGACAAGCTTGTTGAAAACGCCGCCAAGATGGGCAGGCACTGGAGAGAGGGCCTGAATCGGCTGAAAGAGAAGCACAAGATAATCCGCGAGGTGAGAGGCCTTGGCATGATGATCGGGGTAGAGCTTCGCTTCGAGGTAAAGGATGTGCTCTTTGACGGAATTCGCAACGGACTGCTTATGTTGTACTCGGGAAGGAACATTATAAGACTCCTTCCGCCACTTGTAATGGATGAAACGACGGTTTCCCGCGCAGTTGATATAATGGACGCTGTATTAACTAGCGAGGAAAAGAGAAGGAATGTCATCAGCTAACATCGATGAGACAGATGAGAAGATACTCCACATCATGCAGGCAGATTCCCGCAAAGCATTTGTCGAGATCGCAAATGAAATAGGGCTTTCAGAATCGGCCGTACGCCGGAGGGTCAAGAATCTGGTGGACAGCGGGGTCATCAAGCGCTTTACGATCGAGCTTGGCGCAAGTGACAAGACAAGCGCCATAACGCTGATTTCCGTGGCTTCGACCGCGGATACCTCGGCCGTGTCCAACAGGCTCATGAAGCTTGGCGGCGTCGAAGTGGTCTACGAAATAACAGGCCAGTACGACATTGCTGCGATAATTGCGGCTCCATCTATAGCCGAGATAAACAAGTGCATAGATGATATCCGCAAGATAGAGGGCGTGTCTGATACCAACACCGTAATCATACTAAAGACAATGCGCTAGTCTCTCTCTTCTTTTTGTTTTTAGGCAGAATCTTATGTCAGTCTTTAACGTTATTTCATTTCGTCAATAATTTTGGAACCTGCTAAATAGCATATTTTGCAAGAGCACGCATGAGGCTTGATAAAAGCGCGCAAACCTTTAGCATCGTAGCTCTGTTGGTAGCAGCGGTGGCGGTTCTACCACTTGCAAGCTCGCCCGCATCAGCACAGATGGCACATCCAGACAACAACAGCAGCTATGGCCTTGGTGATACAATAACGTCTGCAGACAGCAATGGCACTGGCAAGTCATTTCTGGCCGTATTTGGAGCAAGCTTGGTAGAAGGGGCAAAGGTGACAGGAGTGGTGGTGGAGAGCGAAGATGAGGTCTCGGTGACAGTTGCAAATGAAAACGAGACTGGAAGATCAGACCCAGTTACGATAGTTGCATTCGCTGGCAAGATAGACATGATGTCTTTAATGATGCATTCGATGATGAATGGTAGTGGTGGCAGCTATGGCGACGATAGCTTTGGAACAACAAACAGTGGCGGTGGGCTGGACTACTCTGGCCGCGATCCGCTCAGCGATTTTGCTATGGAGGACCCTGGTGTACATGATGACCTCGGCAGTTCAAAGAGTTCCACGGAATTGTTCAAGAACATAAAAACAGGAAGCAGCGTCATTCAGGAGGACTGGACCTCGCCCCAGACTGTAACTGTGACGCTTGTCAATAATGGCACAGACTCAACAACGGTGCCTGACAAGTCAGATACGACATTTGTGCTTGTGCTGGTCTTCCCATACACAGAAGAAGCAACAGGGACAACAACAGGAGAAGGTCAGGAGTAAAACCCCTCCTCTCCATCCATTTTCTTTTCCCCGCTTTTAATTAGGCAAGTGCACTAGAATCTACCTACTGGACCAAGAATTTTGGAGCATTTGAAGATAAGGACAAGGCAGCAAGCCCGGTAAAGATTCCAGCTTCTGCGTGGAAGGTGCTCGCCGTCCAACCTGATAATCATGGTAGTCGGGTTCTCCATGTTCATGGTGTTCCAGATGGTGCCGGTGCTTGTCCGAAACCCTGTGCCGCTTGGCTTTGGAGGCGAGACGCGGCGACCGCCGGCTATGTGCAGCTCCAGTTTGCAATAGTGCTTTTGGTGTTTGGGCCCACCTCGGAATTCATTGTGCACAAGATGGGCTCCATCAAACCGATAATCATAGTTACCTCTGTAACGGCGACAGGGTTCCTCTTCCTGCTTGCGTTCCATGGAAGCTGGATGGCAGTCGCGGCTGGCCTTGCAGTGCTGTTAACCGGGCTGTCCCTCACAAACGTCGGGGCGCTGAACGTGACCCTGCTTGCCACGCCTGCAGAGTTTACCGCATATCGCTTAGGATGAATACGCTCCTGAGAATTGTCGGGAGCTCGATAGGTCCCGCCCTTGCAGGAGTGTACATGCAGATGTGTACCAATCGACGATAGAGGTGGTGGCCGGCAAGCCACTGGCGTACCCGTCAACGCAGGCTTTTAGCATCATAGTCCTTACTGCAGCGATGCTGGCAGTGGTGTCGATCGCGCTATCAGTGTACCTGAAGCGGCGGCTGAGCAGCATGTCGATACCAAACCTCGTATAAGGTAGTTCATATATTACCTGCTTTCTAAAATTATCTGATGTCCAGACCGCAGGCAGACCCGGAGACTAGGAAGTACAAGGAAAAGTGCAACAGCATCCTTGCAATATCGCCGCGCATACGCTACGCCGGCATTATGAACAGGTTTGGCCGCACGCTGGCCGGCGGCCTGCGCAAGGGAGTAGTGCCCCTGCTCAAGCAGGACGAAGCAAGGAACGAATACTTTATCGAGGCTACAAGGAACCAGCTCCGCAAGAACTTTGAAAGGTCGATAGGCAAGACGGAATATACTTTTACAGAAAACGAGAAGGTCAAGATACTGACTATTGCAAGCGAGGAGCACTTTTACTACATCACAATGGAGAAGGACACGCCTGCAAACGAAGTGGCAAGAATAATTGAAGAGGCAAGGAAGCTGGTCAGATAATAGCCGGCTCTCTTCCCTTAAAGTGCCGGTAGACCGGCTCGATTATCTTATTGACGTAGGTCGCAGTCGCGTTTTTCAGGTCCATCGGGTGTATCTTTTTCGCCACAAAATCGCGCTCTACGTCCTTGTAGCTCGTATATGTCATATTGCCCCCATATTTTGCAGGCCGCTCTATCACGAACTCGTCAAACTGATGGAAGACAATGTAGCGCACCAGCTCCAAGATAGGGTTACCCTCGGCCACTCCCACCGGGCAGAACGCCTTTGAAATCTTGTCCCTGATCGTCTTTTCATCGTCGTGGATGAGTATCCCGCTTGCCGGCTTGCTCTTGCTCATCTTGCTCGATATCCTTGCGTCCTCCGCAGCGTTCTCGTCAAGGCCCGCCCTGACAGGCTCCGAGAGGCCCGGCAGCAGGTGATGGTGCACTACCACTGGCACCTTCCAGCCAAGCTTTGGGAATATCTCGCGGACCAGCATGTGGATCTTGCGCTGGTCCATGCCGGCGTGCACGATGTCAAGGTCGAGCGCCTTGATGTCGACTGACTGCATGGGCGGGTATAGCAGTTGCGATAGGTCAAGGTTCTTCTCTGCCTCGCTCCTCCCCATGATCGTAAGCGATCGCATGGTCCTTGCAAGCGTCATGTGCTTGCTAAAGCGCACAAAGTCTTCCCAGTAGCTGTCCGTCTGCCTGTAAAGGTCGCTTCCAAGGACGACATTGACACCGGGGCAAAAGAACTTGAATGCCTCTGCATAGTACTGCGAGACTTTTTTTATCCTGTCCCAGTCACCGCCCAGCTTGTCGTTGATGTAGGTGTGCCAGTCGGCAAGAAAAACGGTCGAGTGGATGCCGGCCTTGATAAAGTCGTTTATCTTGAATCCTGTCAGCACCAGGCTGCCAAGGTGGAGCACGCCGGATATTTCCAAGCCGATGTAGTGCTTTGGGTGGGCCTTTGATTCAAGCAGAGCCCTGAGTTCGTCTGCTGTCACGACCTCCTCGGTCGGCTCCCGCGTTACAAGTGCAAGCCGCTCTTCGATATCCATATCTTGCTGTATATGGGGAATGCCGAGCCAACAGTTCTATAAACTTTGTACTGCACTTATTGAACAATTATCGCTGTTCTTTATATTGTATTTTGGGCGATGGTATATGTGATAATAGTAAGGCACCTCGCGCTGGCCGCGCCATTGGCATTGATAATCGTTTTGTCTGTTGTTCAGCCGGCATTTGCGCAAGAGGATGATGATAATAATCTGACAGAGCCGCGTGGAGCGCTAAAGAGTAATGCGACAGAAGGCAGTCTCTTAAACGCGACTAGAAGCGATGAGCCTGTCCTTGAGCAAACTTCGGAAAAGGGCATTTACCTTGTGGAGATCAGATGGCCGCAGGACCCTGTGTCGGTTTTCCAGCGCATACTGCAGATAGAAATAGCATTCCTCAACGCCAGCTCTCCCCGACCAACCGCAGAGAACTTTCCACAGACAGAGACCAACACGACTGGTCAGAGCACTCCGGGCGCAAGCGGTTTTACAGACCCGCGCATGATAGAGACTACGCTTCCAGTTGAGAGTTATGACATTGCGATCTATGCAGCAGATGATGGTAGGGAGCTATGGAAAAAGATGGATCAGCCGGGGCTCGGCGGCCGGGGGACACAGAGAATCGACCTTGAAGGCAACTACACCGGCCCTGTTACGATCAACATAACGGACATCCGGCCGGGCTGGAGCGCCGGCGGCACCACAACGGCAGAGGAGCTTACAGACTCGGTTTCGTTCACCGCTACAATCGTGCCAGAATTCTCGGTTGCTGCATCATTGATTCTGGCAGGGAGCGTAGCCGCAGGCATTGCTGCAGCGCGGCTGAGGAAAATATGAGTTATGTAAGATTGGTCTGCAACCGATAAATTGCATGTGCCAAAGTCATGGATAATGAGTAATCATGATATCATTTCGTGGGATAGCGCCATAGGCAGGAAGGTCAAATCAAGCGACGACAAGGACCTTGGCAAGGTGCAGAGCATAACCCGCGACTATATCCAGACAAAGGAAGGAACGGTCTCGAAGAATTACTATTTTATACCAAAGTACTACTTGAGCGGGTACGACGGTGACAAGCTGTGGGTGTCGCTTACAAGGGACGAGGTAAAGTCCAAGTTTGAAAGAGAAAATGCGCCCGAGCCGTCAGAATGGGAGACCCCGGAATACGCAAAACGCAGGACAGTCGTCATGGAGAAGTATCCTGAATTTGCGACAAGCATCCCTGCAAACATGGTCCAGATGCCGTGGGACAAGATAATAGACAAGAAGGTAAAGTCAAGCGACAGGAAAGATCTAGGAGATGTCGAGAGCGTTTCAAGCGACTACATCGAAGTCAAGGAAGGCCTGGTGAGCAAAAAGCACTACTATATACCAAAATTCTATATCCAAGGATTTGACGGCGACAGCCTTTACGCTTCGCTTACAAAGAATGAGATCAAGGATCGATTCGAGCGCGACAGCCCTCCGCCGCCTTCAGAGTTCCAGAGCGCGGACTATCAGGAGAGGATGCGCAGAGTCGAGGCCGATTACCCGCAGTTCCTGCACGGCGTGCCTTGGATGGCAAAAGAGCCGTCGACAGAGATCCCTGTCGACTATTCCGGCACGACGTACAACATCCCATGGGACCAGCTGATACACCAGCACGTCAGGACTACAGACAACGTGGAGATAGGCTACGTGGAGCGGATCGGAAATGAGTTTGTCGTGGTGAGGGAGGGCGTATCGGATGTCCACATCTATTACATCCCCAAGGCGTACATCCGCGACTACGATGGTAGCCAGCTCTGGATAGATGCGCCAAGCGGCCTCGTCAGGTCAAAGTTTGAGAGGGAGCCCGAGCCCTCGGTGGAGGAGCTGCGGACCCTTGCCAGAGATGCGCCACGCTACAGGAAGAGGACAGTAGAGCCACAGGCGCAGCGCACAACAACAGCAGAGCCGGGGAGCGTCAAGGTGGAAACAGAAGTGGATCTGGAAGAGGCTGGCAGGACAAAAACAGCAACAGAGGGAGCCTAGCCTATCTTTATTACTGGCGCATAGCTGGTAAGCCACTCTTTGTGCTTTTTGTAATCAGGGTCTGCTTCTTTTACCAGCTGCCAGAACCTGATTGAATGATCCATCTCTATCAGGTGCATGAGCTCGTGGATTATGACGTAGTCAATGACTTCACGCGGGGCCGCTGCCAGGAGCAGGTTAAAGTTCAGGTTGCCCTTTTTTGAGCAGCTGGCCCACCTGGACCTCTGGCTCTTTATCGATACCTTGTTGTACTGCAGGTTCAGCCTTGCAGCAAGCGCCGGCAATCGCTCGGATATTATCTTACCCGTCTGCTCCTTGTACCATTCCTGCATCTCTTCCTTGTACTTTCGCCTGTCCGTTACGTGGAAGGTTATCACCTTCATTGCATCAGAGACGACTGCCGACCGCTGCCTATCCCTTACAATGTGGAAGCGATACTTGCTTCCAAGGAAATAGATCGTGCCCGGCTCGTGCCCTCCACCGCAGCGCTCCTTCAGCCTGATGTAGTACCTCGATGTCTTGATAATCCAGTCCCTCTTTGCAGAAACAAAACTCTCAAGCTCTTCGACGCGGTAGTCCGGCGGGACGATCGCCTGCACGCCATTTATGCCGGAAACAAGCCTGAGTCTCTTTGCCCTTTTGCTTGTCAAAACGTCGATCTTGATTGCACCGCCGGCATGGTCAAGCGATAAAATCAAACATACATCCAACTTTGGCAGTAGTTAAAGAATTTTGTGGGGTTCTGCTAAAGTTCCACTTCAGAAAGCGGGTTCAGTAGGATTACGCTAGAAAAATAGGATTCGGTCAATAACTGCTGGCTTGCAAACTGACATATGCAACCAGATAATGCAGCAGCCATCAAAGCTTTTATTCGCTCAGCTTGCACTCTCTCATAGCATGCGACTTCTCCCTGTCAGCAAGATGTCGATTACTCTTCTAATGGATAACGTTACTGACAGGTTGCTTGCCAGCTCGCCGCATGCGCATCGGCCGCCATTGGGCAGGGATGGAAAATTTCTTCCTGCACCACTAGCAGAACACGGGTTCTCTGCTCTGATAGAAATTCAATATGGTGGAGAAGACGGAGGATCGGTTCAGCAGCAGAAGACTTACCTATTTGATACAGGAACGAGTGAAAACGGCGTCATCTTCAACTCTGATCTGTTTGGAATAGACCTCTTGAAGATTGACGCCATTGTATTGAGCCACGGGCACTTTGATCATTTTACAGGACTTCAAAGCGTGTTAAAACGAATTTCAAGACCTGTCAGGCTGTATGCACATCCTGATGCCTTCCTAAGGCGCTGGGATATTTTTCCAGACGGGACCCGCCTGATCAATCCTGTCCTAGATGAGGCGGCTCTAAAGGAATACGGGTCAATCATACATAAAAACGAAGGACCGACTGGCCTTCCAGATGAAAAAGATCCCCGTCTTATTATTAGCGGCCAGATTCCGCGAGAAACAAGCTATGAGAAAGGTTTTCCGCCACAGTATGCAGAAGTGGAGGGAAAAGGTTTGGTTCATGACCCATTAGTCAAAGATGATCAGGCGCTCATTGCAAAAGTTAAAGGAAAGGGGCTGGTTGTTGTCAGCGGTTGCGGCCATGCAGGAATAATCAACACAATAAACTATGCCCGGAGGCTGGGTGGTACCGAAAAGATTCATGCGGTCCTCGGCGGCTTCCACTTATCAGGCCGGCTACAGGAGGAAGCAATCGAACCAACCTTGAAGGATTTGCAGAGTGCTGATCCCGACTATATTGTGCCTTGCCATTGTACCGGATGGAAAGCCGTAAACACGATAATCCAGAGGATGCCTGAAAAATTTATCCCGCCAAGTGTCGGAACCCGGTTTGTCTTTTAAAATGTCGTATCTGCGAACACCATATATTAGACAGAAGCCCGTGGGACAGCTACAACCATCCCATTCTTTCTTCTGCTCATATCATAGAGCATAATATAAAGACATCCAGACCAATATTGGCCGTGAGCAGCAAAGCAGATGCATATCATCAGTGCCTTGCACTGCTGCGCGGCATTAACATGGGCGGGAATAACATTATCCGGATGACCGATTTAGTAGCGTGTTTTGAGCAGAAGGTAGGATTTACAAATGTGACGTCCTATATCCAAAGCGGCAATATTCTGTTTAGGGCCGCCGATGAACAGAACAGGACAAGACTGATGACCAATAAGATTGAAAGAGTCCTGTCTGATAACATTTCATTACAATTCACAAGTTGTTTGTCGTCCTCACGCACGAACAACTGAAAAGTGTGGTAGAGGGCGCTCCACCTCTGTTCGGCAAGGATGCGGCACGATACCGATATGATGTAGTCTTTTTGAAAGAAGAACCCCTTACGACAAAAGTTGCCATGAAAAGCGTGGCTGTCAAAGATGGTATTGATCGTGCATATGAAGGAGAGGGTATGCTCTATTTTTCGCGCCTTATGGCAAAGGCAGCACAAAGCCGCTTGATGAAAAATATTCGCACTTCCTATTCACCAGAAAATGACCATGCGAAACTGCAATACCACTACAAAGCCGCTCGCTCTGATGGACAAGAGGGCGGCGACGGTCAAAAATGAAGAACAACAACACTAGAGAGAAGAAGAGATAAAATGCCATTTGCAGAAATAGATCTCTCCTACAGATGCCACGGAGTACCCAGATCAAGGCCGCCGAGCTGGCCGGCAGGTTGGCCGCGCTTGACGTCGACGAAGGCATAAGGATAGAGAAGAAGAATAATGATAATGCCGGCGACGAAAAAATATTTGTCAATAGGAACGCTTCTGGCATGTTTATCGTGCAGCATGGCAGCGACTTCCAGTACCTTGAATCTGCAAGGCAGGTTGTCAGCGTCATAAAGTCAAGGTTTGGCAGCAAAAAATACACTATATGGGCTTACTAAATAGAAGATTCTACACTAACATTGCGTATAGACCATTTTAATAAAATAGAATCGAGTTCTGCATTATATATGGTGTCCGGCAAGTATTTCAACAAGGGCGTAAAGGCGCTGGATTCCCCACACGTCGGCCACGTTGTAAGGGAGACTTCAGACAAGATTGTGGTATTTGGCGGAGGCGATGACAGATACGACATCCCAAAATCGACGATCAGGTTTGCGGCAGGCAACGTGCTGATAGACCTGCCTTTTTATGAAATAGTAAGGAAATACAAGGTTGACAGGAAAGACCCGCTGCCGGCAGACAGTGCTCCTTCTATAGACCTGCCAGAGCCAGTCGACCTTGCGACCTACGAAGGCAAGTATCCCAAGTCGCTCTTTAACAAGGGCGTGAGGACGCAGGACGAAGAGCATGTCGGCCACGTGATGAGGGAGACTGACGACAAGATTGTAGTCTGGGGCCACTACGACTGGCGTTTTGACGTCCCCAAGTCAAAGATAATTGCTGTTGGAAGAAACGTCATCCTCGGGATGGACTACTCTGACGTGTTCAAGTACAGCGTCGATAGAAACGCGCCGCTGCCAACGGGCGAGTCAGTAGAAACTCTGGCCGAATGATCTCTTAGCTAAACGCGACAGATTTTCTGACCTCGTCCTTTACGTATCTCATAGTGGCGTCTGCAGCCTTTTTCCCCATTATCCTTTCCAGCATGTCTTCCAAGATCTGGGGTCTGGATATGATGTGGCTGTCGTTTATCCTGTAGCAGAGCTTCATTGTCTTGAAAATAAGGTCGGATAGCTCGTGCCCAAGCGCCCTATCAAGGCCGCTGCGTGCTAGCTCGATGAACTTGGATGGGTGCCATTCTCTGTAACGATTGTTTGTGTGGATGGTCGAGTGGTGGGCGTTCAAAATTGCGACCAGATCTCCAAACGACAGTCTGGAGAAAGCGTTTGCGCTGTAGCAGCAGATGGCTTCAAGAGGAATGTGAAACTTTTTGCCTACTATCGTTTCGTAGTTGACAAGCTTGCAAGGGTCTACATGGTGCTCAAAAAAGGTCTCGGCGCTTCCAATCGCAAGGATCCCGTCAGAATTCGATCTCTTTTTCACTTTTAGCATCAGAGAGTGCCACGAGTCCAAGATAGCCTGACCTTCAAGGTTGTTGGTCTTTTCTACCGAGTACATCACGTTTCTGTCGACTATTGTCAGCGCGCCGGATTCAACAAGCGTCTCAACATCGATGCGCCGGCTCATGTGCCTGACCGTCTCGGCCACATCATTTTCAACAGCGTAAATGACTGCATAATTTCGGGAAGCATACTTACTGACGATATCATATAGTGCCGGGTAACCAGTATCTTCGCTTCCCTCTATGAGGCAAAGAGAGTGGATGCGCTCCATAAGAGGCTCATAAGGCAACGAACCTTCCATGAATTATAAACGTTTGTAAAAGATTGTATTGTAAGATAATTACATAAAACCGTAATTTTATGATATTATATGACTCCAGCTTCGCGCAGCTTGCGAGGCAGGTAGACCTCTGCAAGGTACTTGAAGCCGTGCTTGAAGAACGCGTCCAGCTCGCACTTTTCCTTCTTCTTCAGGAACAGATCAAGCTCCTTCTGCCATTGCTTGTCTTGGAACCATGGCTTTTTCTTCATGTCATTTGCGCGGTTAAGGTCGTCATCTGATGCTGCAAGCCTTGCGACCTCTGGTATGTTGTATTCGTAAATGTCAGAGAACATCATTCCGAGCACCTTTGCATCGGGCGTCACGAGCCTGTCGCTGTCATAGCTGAGCGATTCACTGCCGATCTTGTAGCGGAGCGCTATGCCAAGGCCCCATGGGTCGGCATCTGCAAACACGACTACGGGCTTTTTCCACTCCTCATTGAGCGCCTTGACCATCATTCTGGTCGCCCTGTCCGGCTCGCCCGAACCGGTCATTAGGATCGCGTTGTATTTCTGAATAAACCCGGATTTGCGGATGTTGTTGAGCACCGTATCTTTCTCCACGACCATGACAAAGTCAGCCTTGACCTTCACTATTTCCACATCGCGTATATTGGTCGGTATGAGCTGCGAAGTGGCCCTGCTGCCAAGGTTGCAGTCAATGACGTCGCCCCCTACCCGGAGCGTGATTGGCCCAGAGATCATGCCCTTTGGCTTTGAGGTGACGGAGAACTCTTCCCTTGGGACTCCTGTCAAGAGTTCGATCGCCTTGATGGCATCGTCAGAGTCCTCCTGACCCGTCCAGAACTTTTGCTTGTTCTTTTCGTCGCCCACCGTGCTCAGGGTTGCGTAATACATACCCCTGATCGTGCTCTCCATTTCTTCGTCCAACAGCTTGCGCACCGCATTTGCCATCACGAGATACTGGGTAAAGGTGGGAATCTTTTTAGTGCTGTCCGGGCTTATGCCGACTGTCTTGTCGCCTATCGTGAGCATCCTCTTTTCGTCAGACCACACGGTGTTGTCATAGCCGACCTTTGGGACGTTTAGAACGGGCATCATCTTTTGTACCATAAGGTCAGTGCTAACGTCCTTCATTATTGTCTTGATCTTTTTGATGACTTCTTGGTGGCGCTTGTCAGTTGCTGGCATTTGCTTTCTTCCTCCTTACTTCTCCTCCTTTTAGCGGCTTGTTATTGTCTTTAATAACTGTGTCAAGAGTTGCTTGCTTGTCATCATCCTTCTGCAGAGTTTCAGGCACTTTTTCCTTTCTGGCCTTTGGCTTTGAGAGCTTGCCCTTTTTCCTCGCCGTATTGATTGCGATCTGATCCTTGTCTGGCTTGATCAGCTCGCCGTCTATCTCCACTGCTTCTTCCGCCTCTTCTTCGATGCGCTCAGTAGTGATCTTGTCTTCTTTTTCTGCGGTAGTAGTACTACTAGGGGTATTATTGACCAGCTGCTCGATCCTGACGTGCTTTTCTGCAAGCTCTGTGAACGCCTGCTCAAGCTTGACAGGATCAACCTTGATCGATTCAGAAATAGCGCTTACTATAAGCGGGATGTAATACTTGTACAGGTTCAGCCTGCTCTGGGCCTCCTTCATGCGCAGCTCTTTTCTGATCTGCGCGCTCACCTTCCGATACAGCTCTGACAGGCAGTATTTCATGTATTTTTTCAGCTCACCTTCCGACGCAATGCTCTCCTTGCCTGCAGTCTTGTACGGTATCTTGGTCGAGCAGATGTGGAAGAATATGTGCAGCGGCAAGAGCTCGACTGCCCTGTCAGATTTCACTTCTGGGTTTGCGAACTGCTCCTTGGCCTCCTTTTTTGTGATGCCCATCTTGTTTATCTCTACCTCAGAGACCACTTCCCTCGCCACATCAGAGCCCTCGTCGTACAGCAGAGGGATCTTGTTTGCAAACCTGTATAGCTTGAACGACGGAATGTCGCCACCATACGCAATGCCGCATTCCACTATCGTTGGGCGGTTGTTGATGACGCATGTGCGGGAAGCATAGGCAGTAAGCGACGGTTTTAGTACCTTGACTGTAATCTGCGGCTTTTGGACCTCGGGTGCGCCAGAGCCTTCTGCTGCAGGGACGACTTCCTTTGTGGTGACTATGGTGTATTCAGAGGTCATGCCGGTGGTCAGGATCTCCTCGCCGATCGGGCTCAGGTGATCGGTGTTTGCCTGCTGGAAGGGCATATGCTTGCACACCTTGACTATCTCGATAAGCTCGTTCTCGCTATACTTGTCTGCCGGCTTGTTCTCCAGTCCTGCCTTGGCAATGATATCCTTGGCTTTTTCGCTCGACATCTTTTGGAACGAGGCTGCAAGCACCCCTTGAAGGGTGGTCTTGTTGTTCATGAAATTCATTATCGCCTTTTTGAGTGTCTGGAGGTCCATGTCCGCTGGGTGGGGCAAGACTTCCTTTGCAGGCTGCGGCATCACTTCGGTCCTTCGATCGAACGTGACCTTGCCCTCGTCAGTTTCATATTCGATAATAGCATAAGGGTTGACGATGCTCGTCTGGCTGATGTATTCGTTGATCTTGGCCTTTATGTTATTCCTTGTGATCGGGGAAAGTTTTGCATGGAGCACCGCCTCGACCCTGAACCCCGAGTCCCCGACGATCCTGCTCTCTTCGCCCTTGGCTGGCCTTTTGGCAAGGACGATCGGCTTGTTCGTGCTGATGTCTGTTCGCAGTTCAAAATAATACTCTGATCCTTCTTCGTGCGATTTTGACCAGACCTTGAGTGGATGAATGGTGTCTTTGGTAGAAAAAGCAGCTATCATTTTGAGGCCGACGCCGAACAGGCCACGCTGCTGCTTTTCAACGTACTTGCCCGACGTCAGGAACGAGCAAACCGCCACCGGCACCTTGTCTAAAGGCACCCCAATGCCATTGTCTTCGCAGGTTATGGTCCACAGATCGTTTGCCTGATCGCTCATCTTGAGCGACAGCGATATCTTTGGCAGGATGTGGCCAGTTTCGCAAGAGTCAAGCGAATTTTCAATTAGCTCCCTTACAGCCATGTACAGGATGCGTTCGGTGGTAAAGCCTGCCAGCGCAGAGTTGTCGACAAAGAATTCCGATTCGGCCTTTTTGTCGTACCTGACCTTTCCTTTTGTCAGCGGCTTTTGCTGCGCAGCTGCAACCTCAACAGTAGCCTTTTGCTTCAAAGACGTCGAGACTATTTCGCTAACTCAATTTAACTTTTTACGATAAATTTTTTGACTCAGTACTAAAAAGTTAAGCCAGCTAGTCTATGTGAGAGCCGTACGGCGTCGTCGCGCTCTTTAGCTCCTTTATAGTAAAGTTCGGGGATTCAAGTAAAAGCCGCTTTTTGCCCTTCTGTATGACTATGAAATCCGAGCCAGAGCCCACGACCGTACCATCAACCAAGTCTTTCAGCTGGGTCATGGCAGATGCTATGCTGGCGTGATTATAATAACTATAGCAGAGTTTTAATACCAATCCCAGAAAAGCCAGAATAGTAATGGTTTTTCCCCTGCTTGGACAGGTGACTATAGACTTGATGATATCCATGATAGGCGTGGCGGCAGCAGCACTTACAACATCCAGCTTTTTGCCCCAAATAGTCCGGGCGTACAGGACCAAGAGCATGGGGGATGTCTCGCGGTACCTCATGAGCATGTTTGCGACAGGCACTGTGCTCTGGATGGTCTATGGCATATTCAAGGAGGATCTTGTAATAATCGGGGCAAACGCCACCGCCACAGCGTTTAACATAATTCTGCTTTACATGAAGGTTGTCTACAAGGCCAAGCCTGCCAAAGTGGCCTAGATGTAGCTATCGTGCGTGAACTGGTAGGGGTTGTTTCTCTGGTTCTGGTTCACAACTGCGATCGTGTTTCTGACAAGCTGGTACATGCTGTCATGGCAGGGGCACACACATATCTTGGTCAAGTCCGCCTCCTTGATGATGCCCTTGCACGATCCGTGCTCGTTGTTGATGCAATTGTTCGACTTGGACACGAATAATTTTTGCATGAACTGTATTTATATTGAATGGAAAACGTTAAATTGTTTCTTGGCTATTTCTTTTCATGAACATTTATTCTGAAAGCAGGCCGTGGGGCAGGTTTGAAAAGTTTCATGAAAACAAGCCCTGCACAGTCAAGCTGATCTATGTCAATGCAAATTCCCGGCTCAGCCTTCAGTACCACAACAAGCGATCCGAGTTCTGGAAGGTGATCAAGGGCACCGCAATGGTCGAGCTGAACGACAGGAACACAGTTCTCAAAGAAGGCGAGACCATTTCTATTCCAAAGCAAGCAAGACACCGCGTTAGCGCGCTTGACAGCGAATGCGTGATACTTGAAATCGCATACGGCAAGTTCGATGAAAACGACATTGTACGCATCGAAGATGACTACAACAGGGCAGCGATGCCAGCCAAGACGCGGGTAGCGACTGCCTAGAGTTGATATATCTCTATGATGGCACATAATCTACCTTGGTAGAGCTGAAAATACTAAAGGGCAAAAAGAACGAGGGCCTGTCCGTTTATCTGGCGAAAAAGAGCATTACGATAAACTCGGAAGGCGACGTGCCGGTGCTTGAAGTCACCAACGAGTACGGCAACTCGGTCAGGTACGAGATTTCAGACAGCTACCGCTTTGATAACCTACATGCAAACCTCTGGCAGTTCATCAAGGACAGCCAGCATTAAGCCTATATAGGAAAGTGGAATAGCGGCAGTAGACAACAGTGCAACTTGTAGATACCTTCAAGGCAAGTTTGGACCCCTCTATCTTTAGGCTTTATCGCAGGTACCTTTACTCGCGATACAAGGCAACAGACGAGCTTGCGCAGGCAGAAGTGGTGCACGAAAAGGCAAAGGAGCGCCTGCTCAAGATGACGGACAAGTTCCGGCAGAACGCGTCCTATTTTGATCCCGGCGACCAACTGGCAGTTGAAATTGGCAATTACAAACTGAAAGGCCCCGTTGGCCTTGCGGCCGGCTTTGACAAGAACTGCGACGTGTTAGAGCCAACATCGTACGTCTTTGGCTTTCTCAACCCCGGCAGCGTGCTGAAAAACCCACGCGCGGGCAACCCGCAGCGGCCAAAGAGCGAGGGCACCATCAGGATTGCTGTAGACGATGAAAGAGAGGCGATAATAAACGCGCAAGGATATCCGCACAAGGGGCTCGACTACACCCTCAGAAACCTGAAAAAGTTCAGCGAGGGTCGGAGGGGCAACGCCAAGATCCTGCTCAATTTTTCCGGCATAACCGACACCTATACCGAAGACGCGGTGCTCGATTCGTGCAAGGAAATCCTGACAAGGACTGCGCCTTATGTTGATTTTGGCTTTGAAGAAAACAGGACGTCTCCAAACACGGATTTTAACAAAGTGCTGCAGACGCCCGAATTCACGAAAAAGATGATCGATCTGATGAACGCGCATATGCCGGGCAAGGTAAAGGCGTCCAAGATATCGCCATACACCAGGCTGCCGCCATCAGACGAAGAAACACAAGCCAAGCTCAAGTCGATCAAGGTATTTTACGAAAACGGCGGGCAGGTCGTCACGCTAGGCAACACAAGGCCGGTCGATACAAAGACTGCCAAGATCACCAAGAATTTTGCAAGGGGAGTCGCCGGCGAAAGCGGCAGGCCGCTATTGCCGTATATGCTCAAGCTGGTACAGGATGTACACAGGGCATTCCCGGATCTTGCAATCATTGCATGTGGTGGCATCTTCTCCGGCGAAGATGCCTGGAAGGCGTACGAAAGCGGGGCGACGCTGGTCTCGCTCTATACCGTCCTGACCTTCTACGGCTTTGGCGTCGTCAGGGACATACACGACACACTGAAAAAGAAGCTGGGCAAAGAGGAGACATTGCAGAGTTTTATGGAAAAGAGAGACTCTCGCGTCACCCGCTAGTTTCCCAGATCACCCTGAACAAATTGTTACTATTCTAATTTCTGTTAACCGGCGGAAAAAGCAACTCTGCTCCTGATCTCGTCAAGAATTACTCTTATGGCTATATCGGCTTTGCCTCCTAGAACTCTTCTTAACTTCTCTTCAAACACCTCTGGCTGCGATATTATGGAATCCTCGTCAATCCTGTAGATCCATTTTAGACTTGTGAATATCAGCTGGGCCGCACCTTGCCCAAGTGCTCTATTCAATCCTTCGGCTATCAATTCAATAATTATTTCAGGATGCCATTCACAGTAATGCCAGTTGCTGTGAATCGTATAGCTATAGAGTCCTAGAACAGAAATTGTCTTGCCAAGCGATAGGCTTTCAAACGATCTTGAATCGTAGCAGCATATAATCTCAATACGGCCTTTATGGCAGATCTTGCTGGGGATTAGTCTCTCATATGTGAGCTCTCCGACATCATCGCATTTTTCATGAACAGGTAAGTCGTTCACTGAATATATGATGACAATTCTGCTGTGCTTGGATATCGTTTTTTGCATGATTGAACGCAGAGATCTCAGGATCTCACATGCGCTTGATGTTAAATTTCCTGATCGACAAAAGACTAGTTTTGGATCGATCAAGATTAGAGCCCTTCTTTCAATATATTCTTCAATATCCAAGCCCGTTTTGGCCTTCATTTTCTGGATTGCCTTGGCTTGATTGGAAGTGATATAGATAACAGCATATCCTTTGGACAAATAATCAATCATATGATCATAAAGGACAGGATTCACTGAAGCATCATCAGCGGCGCTACGGGAAATGCCGCCATCAATTACAAGAAGGGAATAGTCGAGGCTCATGACAAAAAATTCTAAAATTCTGGTATATATGTGGCAAGTTCCTATATTTAGGAATTATGTCTATATGATCTCCGTGATATAGGCATAATGATGGTTGTTTTATAGGCCAAAGATTACTATTGCAGATCGTCTAACTCGCTACCATTATCTATGATCTTGAGGCTTGTGTGACCTGTTTCTTGTAAATGATTTGCTGCTTCATTGGAGAAAAAGAAGATTTTATCACATTCTTGACATATGTGAATCATTAGTTTCTCCATTATGGAATCAATATCCACTTTGGGGTATAAAAAATCTTGGGTAACATTATAATGATATTGCATCCTTGCCATCAGTTTAGTCAGGATTTGGCCTAGTGCTATAAAAATTTACTATATTATTATTTAATAACAGCAAATATATTCTATATTATATTAATTTATCTAATTGAAATCTTATAAGGATTTTAAAAATATATCTTCTATATTTGAAATATCTCTTTATATGACTACTTACTCTTAAAAAGAATCTTTTGCATCATTCCATGAGTCTTTTTGTGGTTTCCAATTTCGGCAAAAAGAGAGGCGAAAAGTCCTGTTCATGGATCAAGCCATAAGTCAAACCTAAACAATAATTGTTCGCTGGGACGACAGCTCCACCCTATTGTAGGTCTTGTGCTCGTCTATGCAAAGCTTTTCCTTGGTTATGTAAAGGCGCGCTCTAATGTTTACATATTCCCAGTGGCATCACTCATATCACTACTTATAGGATCACATGGAAATCCCGATCCTCTAATTGCGCTTTTAGCAGCAACCTCCTGCTACCTTTGCGCCCTTGCGACTTATGTGTACAACGATATTACCGATGTACAGGTGGACAAGATCAATAGGACAAATAGACCATCAATCACCCGAAGCAATATCAAGGGCGAGCTCGTTAAGCTGGTGACCATTCTGTATGCTTGCTCACTGGCGCTAGCAGTATTCATAAACATTCCTGCCTTCCTCATAGTAACCACCTGCACCATAATGGGAATCATCTATTCCCATCCAAAGCTAAACCTTAAAGAAAAATTTCCTTTCAAGACTGTGTTAACTGCAATGGGAGCAGGATTATCTTCACTCTATGGTGGGGTGGCCATTCAGGCTGGTATCTTTTCCCTGCCGGTGATCTATGCTTCGCTTTCATTTTTTGCGTTTTTCTTCATCTTGGGCCCTCTTGGCGACATAGGAGATTTGAGAGGCGACAGAGTCGTAGGAAGAAGAACATTTCCCATCGTCATTGGAATGGCTCCAACTCTGGCGATGATGTTCTCTGTGCCGGCAGCGATAATAGCATCAATAACCATCCTATATTGTCTCTATAGCGGCAGCATAAATATGGTAGGGTTCATGACTGTTATTGCTACATGTTTTACCACCTTGGCACTGCTCTTCATCATATGCAAAAAACTGGATCAGGTTTCCCAGATCAGATCGACTAGACACAGGATGAGAATTCTTCACGTTTCTTTGCAACTGTCGCTTCTGCTGTCATTCCTGTAGTAGCTACCGCGCGTCATCTGCTGCTTTTTTCTGGAACGTTGTCGGAGGCTTGAAGCCATAGTTTATCGTAAAAATCCATAAGCTGCTTGCATATGCCTTCATCATTTGTGTAAAGCGCCCCGGTGAATTTTTGTGGGCTGCTTGAGTCCACAAGTTCTACGCCTGCTTCTTTGCCATCTATCAACATCATGCTGAATGGAACACTGGTAACGCGTCTATTCACGCTGCTCGGATACCACGGGTCTTTTACGACGTTCATCCGTTCTGCAGCGTTCTTGTCTAGCATTTGCAGCCCCTTTTTTTCCATCTCCAGATAATGCGTCACCATGCCCACATCGGCCAGTATCCTTACATCAACTCTGGATTTTGCCTTGAGAAGAATAGTGTTTATCAGCGTTTCATTGTAAAATCGAGTAGCAAACACGATTGTGTTCCGAGCAAGATCTACACAGCGGGCTATTTTTGAAGCGGACGCCTCGTAAGACCAGAAAATCTCGATCTTTGGTGGAGAGATCGTTCCGTTACGGCTAACGCTGCTACTTGCGGCGTTCATGATCTTGGCGACAAAATTGTCGATGTCATAGTCAGAGAATCTGCCAGCGTGCTTTAGGATCTCGATCATTTCCAGCTGTTTTGTATCCTTGATCCGCTCGAAGAGCGACAGCACATATTCCTGATAAATGATTCTCCCAAGAACAGTATGAGAATATCTGTTACCATACCTGCTAACAAGGCCCGCGTCAACAAGCTGTCTTAGCCTTGTATAGTACATTTTCCTTGATAGCCCCACCTTTTGTGGCGCGGATGATTCTGCCTCAATGCCATCCTTTGCAAGAAGAAAAAGGTTCAGGCTCTCCTTTTTGGATATGGCCCGAAATAACTTTGATACCTTGTCTGCTGGCTGCTGGTCCAATTCCAATGGCAAATTAGCTACTAATAATGAGAGAGCGTTCTCTATAACGTTTTGGATATTTGCAACCTTTGACAAAAATTTACCTAAAGTAGATACAAATATAACAATCCAATGAGCGTGTGCTATCATTAAACAGTATTTGTAACCCAATAGTCGCAGATTCAAAATATATCTGCAAACTTAAAAGCCGATAAGCGCGAAATCTGTCCAAGAAATGAATGATTGGTTTTTTATTGTCATGAAATAAAGAAAATGAAAAAGTACGTCAATTAGCCGCAAGCTCGTTGAAACAACGGTCTCTGGATGCATGCAAATGAACCAATCGCGCATAGCCAAGCTTCTTCAAATCCTAACACAAACCGCCCCAAAATATTGGAAACCTTTTAATGCATCTGTAATCATTTTCTCTTAAAAAGGGATTTAGAGCGTTGGGAAGGTATCCTAAGGTTGTTCTTACTGCAGATCGCACATTGATGTCGCCCTACAGGGGGATTTCGCTTGCCTCATTCTTTGGGTGCGCTCCGGCCCTCGACTTTAACAGGGACCACAACTCATTCTGGTACCATGTGCTTGGCAATCAGGTGACCCCGAGGATGCTGTTTGACTTTATCTGCAACCCCATTGATCACACCAACGGCCATGCCAATTATGCTCCTTACGGCCTGAGGAAGGTCGAGGCCGCGCTTTTGAGGGACGGCTATAGCCGCGAGGATGTGATCGTCGCCCACCCCGATCACGTCGAGAAGTTCATCGGGCCCGAGACAGAGGTCGTCGGGACGTACGAGATGGATCCGCTTGGCATGGGGCCGGTTACCATGACGTTCACATACGGCCGCAAGCACATGTCATATGACGAGTTTTACAATCGCGACTTACACCATAGGATAAACGCTGCCAAGGCGAGAACCGGAAGCAAGGCCAAGGTCGTCGCCGGCGCTTCAGGCACGTGGCAGTACAACTATGACCCAGCCAAGATCGAGGAATATGGCCTCTATGGCATCGTAGAGGGCGAACTCGGTGGCATCGGACCCGAGATCGACGGCGCGGCAGGCGCGTTCTTTGACGCGCTCATCGCAGGCGAGTTTGACACGGCCAACCCGTTCAAAAAGAGCCAGTTTAAAGTTGAGATTAAAGAGTTTGTCAGAAACGACAGGACTCTCCACGGCAGGTTCATCCACTACTGGAACGAACCCTCGGTGGACGAGATTCCAAACATCGTTAACCCGAGCATGCACGGCATGATCGAGGTCATGCGCGGCTGCGGCCGTGGCTGCAAGTTCTGCGACGTGACCCTGAGGCCGCTGAGGTATTACCCTGTTGAGAAGGTGCAGAAGGAGATCGAGGTGAACATGAAGTACGGTGGCCTGAAGAACGCTTGGGTTCACAGCGACGACATTTTCGTCTACGGCCTCAACCCAAGGACAACAAAGAACATGCAGCCAAACAGGGAGGCGATAGAGGAGCTGTTCAAGGGCATCATGGCGACAGGCATCGAGCACACGAACCCGACACATGGGACACTTGCCGGTGCAATTGCAGACGAGAGGCTCATCCCCAACGTCTCAAAGATAATCAAGTCCGGTCCTAACAACCACATCGGCATCCAGTGCGGCTTTGAGACAGGCAGCATAAGGCTCATCGGCAAGTATGCCGACAGAAAGCTCTCGCCGTACAGGCCAGACGAGTGGCACTGGGTGGTCAAGAACGGCATCAAGACGCTCAATGAGAACTACTGGGTGCCCGCGTTCACGCTCATCATGGGGCTTGACAACGACGAGACACCAGAGGACAGCTGGGAGACAATCCGGCTTATCCACGAGATTGAGATGGAGCAGCCAGACAGCAAGTTTACGACGACTCCTCTCACGTTTGTGCCTATAGGCCTGCTTGAAAAGTCGGACTTTTATGATATTGGCAACACAATGGATCCGGCAAAGCTGGGCGTCATGTACAAGACCTGGCAGCACAACTTCAAGTACGGCATCCAGAAATTCATGAGCAAAGTAGGGCGCGACAACCCGATAAAGAACTGGTTCTTTACGCAGCTGGCTTCGACCCTTGGCGGCGTTCCACTGTCGGCCATGGAAAGGTTTGCGAGAAGAAAGGGACCAGAGCACGAGCGGGTCATTGAAAAGATAAAGGCGAACTACTGGTAATAACTTTTTTAGACGCAGCCGCCTTTACACACATACATACAACAGCAGGATATGAAAGTAGGCATCTTGGGTCTGGGGACATGGGGCTCAAGCTTACCGACAGTTTTGTCGCAACTGGGCGCACGATCAAGATAGGGACGCGCAAGCCGGATAAAGTCGCATCATGGGCAGGCCAAGCACGACAGCAGCAGGGCATCTGATGGAAGCTCTGCAGAGGCTGCCTCATTTGGAGAAATCCTCATGCTTGCAATTCTGTGAGAAGGGACTCCGAGCGCATTGCAGATGGCCGGCCTGAAGAATTTTTCAGGCAAGGTTGTGATCTACGTTACCAACCCACTTGATTTTTCAAAAGGCGTGCCGCCGGGGTTGGCCGTAGGCTAAACTGATTCTGGAGGCGAAACTGTGCAGCGCCTGCTGCCTGAAGCCTGAGTTGTCAAGGCGTTCAACATAGTGGGCAACGCGCAGATGTTCCGGCTTGACTTTCCGGGCGGGCCGCTGACCATGTTCATATGCGGAAACGACAAGTGCGCCAAAAAGTCGGTGACAGAAATCCTTGACATGTTTGGCTGGGAAACCGTCGACATCGGCGGGATAGAAGGATCGCGCCTGCTAGAGCCGCTTGCAATGCTGTGGATAACGTATTTTTTCAAAACGGGCATCGGTAACCAGGCCTTCAAACTGCTGCATAAATGAGATCCTGTGCGCCGCAGGTTCATCCCCTGTCGGCAAAAGTGCCGTATTTAACGAGTTGCCAGAAGCCGGCAGATACGTACAGAAGAAATCGGCTGCAAAAAACGGGAAATTTGGTTGTTAGTATTTAAGCGACGTCATTAATTCCTTCTACTAGCTACTGTTTATACCCGCAGTTACTTGTAATGGCTTCTATGAGTCATTTAATTCCAAACAACGTAACGCCGGAATCAGTAATGGAGCAAGAGACTATTCGCGCAGCAATGGAAATGGCAAAACCAACGGTTTGCGTAATCGGGGCAGGGGGCGCAGGCAGCAACATTGTCTCATGGATCAAGAGCAAAGGGATCTCGGGAGGCAAGCTGATTGCTGTTAACACAGACGCGGCACATTTGGGTATCAGCAAGGCTGACAGGAGGATCCTGATAGGTCCGAAACTGACACAGGGCAGGGGCTGTGGAGGCTATCCTGAGAAGGGCATGCAAGCAACTCGTGAGAGCATGTCGGAAATCACAAGGGAAGTGCAGGGGTCGAATATCATTTTTCTGTGCGCAGGCCTTGGAGGCGGAACAGGTACAGGCGCAATCCAGATTCTCGCAGACGAGCTGAAGAGAGCAACTGGCGCGTTGGTTGTAGGCGTCGTCACGCTGCCGTTCGCAGTTGAGCGTTTTAGGTACTCGATGGCAAAGGAAGCGTTGCTCAGCCTGCAGAGGTCATGCGACACAGTCGTTGCCATTGACAACAACAGGCTGACGAGAGTAGCAGGCAACCTGCCGCTGCAGCAAGCACTGGGCGTTGCCAACGAGCTGGTCGGCCAGTTCATCAAGGGAACGACAGAAACCATAACCACGGCATCTCTCATCAACATCGACTTTGCAGACCTCACCGCAATCATGGAAGGCAGGGGATTGGCCGCAATTGGCGTTGGCTTCAACGACGGCATTGACAGGATCGAGCAGGCGACAAGGATGGCGCTTGACACTCAGCTCTTGGACGTCAAGGACATGTCTATGGCTCACGGTGCACTCGTGCACGTAACTGGTGGCGACGACATTACTCTCGAAGAGGTCACAAGGGCAGGAGAACTGGTCACGAGGTCATTGCCACAGGACGTCAGAATCGTGTGGGGAGCAAGAGTCGACCCAGCGATGAAAGGCAAGGCACGCGTGATGGTCGTTCTCACAGGCGTGGAAAGCACCTTTGGTGAAGTACCCAAAGTCGCCCAGGCGCCGGTGCAGGAAGAAAAGAAGAAACGTTTCCTTGGAATGTTCTAAGGGGAAGCCAAAATCTTCCTTTTTCTTTTTACAGTCAAGAATGTTCTAGAATCTCTCTCCATATATCTTATCTGCATACCGGCGCTACCGCGGGAAGCATGACAAGGAAAAGACAATCCAGCTAGTGGCTATTGCTGCTGCCATCCTGCTCGGATCGGTAGCTGCGGTCTCTGGCCTTGGAAAGGCGACAACAGAAATAGCGTCCACAGATGACGACCAGCGCGATGTTCTGGCAGATATTTTCGCGCTGCAGTATGCAGATGCGGCACAGGTCGACTACTTCCTAAGATAGATGGAATCAATAGCGAGTCGACAGACAACAAGCACAAAAACGAAATCGACATTCTATCTTGGAGCTGGGGAGTGAGCAACACCGGGTCACACCTAGTTCAGGCGGTGGCGGCGGTGCAGGCAAGGCTACCTTTTCTGATCTGAATATTATGAAGACGCTTGACAAGTCTTTGCCCAAGCTCTTTGAAGCAGTCGCAAGCGGCGAGCACATAAGGGAAGTCAAATTCTCCGGCACTACAGACACGACCAACAAGAAGACAAGAGGGGACTACTTCATAATTACGTTGACGGACGTGATTGTGACTCGTACCAGCAGAGCGGATCAGGTGGAGACAGCAGACCCACGGAAAGCATCAGCTTCAACTTTGCAAAGATAAAGGTGGAATACAGGCAGCAAAGAGCTGACGGAAGTCTGGGCGATCCGGTCACTGCAGAATGGGACATGAAGAAGAACGCGACAGCGTAGTAACGGCGCCACCTATCCTTTTCTTTTTTATCTTCAAACGCAAAATTTCTATCTAAACTATGCCTGATAGCATATGGGAACTGCCCGCTCTTGCATATGTTATATTATATATTGTGTGAATTCATAATTACTGATATAATGCCAGACTATTTTGAGATAGACAGGCTGGTAGAGGACCTTGCCAAGATATATTCCACCGCATGCGCAACTTCGTGGTTCAAGGTAACGGGCAACAAGCGCCCTACAAAAGAAGAGTTTCGGAGCAAGGTCGTCGAGTTCATGAAGCATTTTGAGTACACGCTTGGCACCTTTCCTCAGACACCGGCGGCGGATCAATTCAGGGAGCACGCAAGAAAGAGCCTTGAAGGCGAGATCGCCCACGTGCTTGCCGGCGAGAACAAGGACGTAGAAAAGCGCTACAAGTACTACGTCGACTACAGCTAGAAGATCTCTTTTTGCATCTGCCCGATGAACAGCTCCATGAACTTGGCCCGCTCCTGTGCAATTTCTTGGGCAGTCTTTGTGTGCATCGATTTTTTCAGCTTGAGCAGCTTTGTCTGGAAATGATCAAGCGTCCACTCCCTGTCGTTTAGCTCTCTCTTGGTTTTCCAGAACGGATCGCTTGGGTTGTAGAATGCCCTGTTCTCTGTCCCGCCAACACTGAACGTCCGTGCGATTCCTATCGCGCCAAGCGCGTCCAGCCTGTCGGCGTCCTGCAGTATCTTACCTTCCAGAGTTGAAGGGACGAGCCTCTTTGAGTAGCTGTGTGTCCTTATGCAGTAGCATATCTTGTCGATCTTGTCATGCGGGTACCCGTATCTCTGCAGCCACTTTTCTGCTAGGTCGGCGCTGTCGTCTGCCGATTTTGATGTCTTGGCGCTTCCCTTAGGATACACGACCAGATCATGAAGGAGAGCCGCTGGAAGCAGTATTGTCAGGTCAGCGCCCTCGCAGCGGCCTATAATCTCGGCGTTCTTGTAGACACGCATTATGTGCTGGAAGTCGTGCGCCGGGTCGCGCCCCTCGAGTGCCTTCTTTACTCTCTTTTTGATTTTGTCCAGCATTATAATCTGTTGACCGGTGTTTTGATTGCACTATAATAAAAGTAGCTTGGAGAGAATACCACCAAAATCTGGCGCGCGGATCCAACGAGATTTTTGTCATTACGTGGTAATTCTATTAAAGCTCATTTACGAACAACAAGCTTACTGCAGTGCACTCGACAGCGTGCCTAGACTTCCTCCATCCTGCAATAATATTTCATATAGGCCACAGAGTGATAGATCACAGAAAATGGCATTGACGCACGATCCGATCCACAAAGGTATAATGATCCTAAGGAGCGCTGTACCTCATTATTTTAACTACTTGTAGCTTATCAACTACTACTCTTAGGGCAAATATGGGATAGGGGCTAAAGAATGACCAGAAAATTCGCGATGATAGATTATTAGTAGTAATGTAATTCCTGCAGGTCACAGATATGAACGCTATAAAGTCTGTGGGCAAGTTTGTAACGGCAACAACAAACAATATTCCCTATAATTTGGGGATGTCATTTTGGCAGTTGCATACCACCACCTACTTCCAAATAGTTGCATAGTTATACGAAGGTCACAGAGGCGGAAACAATAATGCAGGACGGCTGCGTGTTCTGTCGTGGCTGAGACATGCATAGCAGCAATACGTGGTCGTTTTTGACGAATTGCCATCTCCGATCATAATGGACAGAATAGTATGCTGCTAACAAGGGAATATTCTAGAAAAGCAGGATCTAAAGCAGGAGACAAAAAGCAGGCAGGAATATATGCAGCTGGCAGTCAGGCAGTAGTCCAGCTTCAGCCTCATTTGACAAATGCAGAGTGTATGTGTGTATAAGGCAGGAGATGGAAGAGAGACAGCAGTAGTAGTAACAAGAAGCAGAGTGTTGGAGCAAAGAAATATGCAGATGTAGTAAAAAAAGAAGGTGATGACTCGCAGTGCCTATACCAATCCCTCTAAATGATCAGATACCAAAATATTGGTAGTAGCAATGGTATACGACAAGCGTACGTTTCAAAATCAGCTTTTGATGTACACATTCTTAAAGAACCATCCAAATGCAGACCCGTCGTTAATCGACCGAATGATTGGGAGTATGATGAGGCAGAGAACTTTATGTATCGGCATCATCCTTAGCAAATGATAAAAGAGCCAAAAAAGTGATTTGCTTATAGCGTTAACAACAGCGGCATCTACTACTACTGCATATGCACATGGCTGACCTGACAGATAGGCAGCACTACTGTAAGTATTGCAGCAAGGAATTCAAGCCAGAGAGGTCTACCAGAAGGTATTGCTCTGATGGTTGTAGAATCAAGATGTGGTATAAAAGGAACGGACGCAGCAGGAGAAACAGAAAAAGCAGCAGCTCTGGCAGAAAGGCAAAGCAGAAAAAGCAGGCGGAATAGCCGCAATTGACAGAGGGGAGACATACATGCAGTTTATGCAGTAAAGATGCAGCAGTACCAAGTAAGAAAGCAGAGTGAATGCAATCAAGAAACGGAACCACTGCATTCCAAGTTGTCGTTTCTAAAGGAAAATGATACACACCTTAGATGGTTATATCATGCAAATGTTCCCGTAAATATCACCTAGATATCTGGGTTATATCTAGTGATATTCATTATTGATAGTAGAGTCCCCCTATATACTGCCATGCCAATGCTGCTATAGACAGGTAGACAGTGTTATATTGCCATGCTCGTATATCAAAGGGCGCTTCCTCCTTTGAAGAAAGGCAGGTACTATCAAGACTGAATATATTATTATATCAACGAATTGGAAATGCAGATGCCAGCGGTTTAAGCAGTAATCATCGCTACTTGTCGATTAGACGATCTGCCCTTATTTTGCGAGTTGAGATCAAACGTTCCGTAGCTGAAGCAGAAGAAGCCGAATAGGCAGTTATGTGCTGATCTCCACACATTCCTTCTGACAGAGTGTAAATCTATAACCATTTAGGAGTAGGACAGGTGATCTCTAGATCTGCGGCTCCGTTCTTTCCTGCCAACATTCCAGACAAAAGTTGCCTTCTTCTTGAAAGATAAATGCTTCTTGGCCACACATATCGCAAGTTATCGCTATATCCTCTGGTAAAAGCAAGAGTGCTGCAAAATTGTCGATAATTTCTAACATTGTCGCGCTCCTCTTCTAGTACTTTTTCTGTACCTAAGTCGTCTATTGCAGCATGGACAACGTATCCCTTCAACATCAAAATATTTGGTGCATTCCGTACAGTATCTAAGGCCCAATGCATATGGGCTTGGAGATGGAAAGCAAGGGTATGCCAGTTTTTCACATAAATTTTTGCAAGGCAATGCCAGAAGCTCAGAACGACCAATTATAACAGAGCTGGCACTTTAGGGGGAGGGAGGGCAACATGTTCCAACATGTGGGCACGTGCCATATACTATATAAATTTCCCATGTCATAACATGTACTACGCGACATGGTCAAACGCGGCGGCAAAGAAGTGGTAACGGTTGAAATCTTTAAGGAAACATATGATGTCATGAAGGCCAATGCTGAAAAGAAGCGTTGGAACACAAAGGACTACATCAATATGGTGTTGATGGAGGTCATTGAAAGGGACAGATTCCTCCAATCTTATGCTCCTTCGCTGTCCAAGATAGGCTACGAGCACAACATCTTGTTCATCAGAGACGCCAAGAAAAGCAAGACTGCCGAGATATACCTGAGGGACCGAGCCCTTTACTGCAACGTTTGCGATTCCAAGGACTGCGTCCACATCCATTACGCCTTGGCGCTTCCAGAAACGGCCAAGCTGTTCCTTCGCAAGCCCATCAGAAAATAGAGCTATATAGCTACGCATTGGCGTGAAGGCAGAGGAGGGACGACTGTTCCCTCGCGACTCTGTACAGCTCGTCTGCCTCTTCATCGAACGCCTCTATGCGATACTCATCGCCATTAGCAAACGAGACCTGCACGACGCAGTAAGATATCCCGTTTTGCATGTGCCCTGACTTTGCAGAGATCTGGCTCACGGCTGGCGACAGCAACAGCTGCTGGAAGGCATCTATGCTGTTACGATACACCATTCCTTCTTTTTCCCTCCAGCGAGATCCACAGCATAAAGGCGATCTTTTTCCTCAGCCTGCCGTACTTGCCGGCGCTGGTGAACTGTATCAAGTTGCCGCACTTGCTGCAGCGCACTCTCTTTGGGTGTGCAAGGTTCAGATGGTACAGCGGCAAGAGCTTGCATATGGGGCACCTGTAGTGAGTGAGGAACAGCCTTTGTATGGGCTCAAGCCCCTTGTAGTTTATGCCCTCTATCATGCAGAGTTGCTCGGCCTTTTGGCTCAACAGCAGGTCCGGCGATGCGCTGATGCCATCGAGCAGCATTGCCCATGCCTCCCTTTCGTCAGTGTATCCGATCTGCCTCCCTTCAAAGTAAGACGACATATGCATCAATTGACGGCACCGTGTGCTATAGGACTTGATAAAATGCAGTTCTTCCTTCTAGACAAGGCTTGTAGGCAGTACCGTTGTCATACTATTGTTAAAACACATTTTATAGTAATCATAATTGTACAACCATGACCTTATGCAATATTCATATAATAGTGAATATATCATAGAAATTCCAATATTCTTATGAATATGTGCAACTTTATCGATCGCAGCAAGAAAGAATCTGGATTGATCTAGTTATTATCCTGCTGATCTAATCGTGTATTATTGACGATACTGTCAGGCACATGCGGCTGGAGCTACCAAGAGTGGGTTGGCGCATTCTACCCAAACAACAGGGTTGCCAAACTACCCTTTTACTCCCGCATTTTCAATTCCGTGGAGGTCGACTCGTCGTTTTACAGGGCTCCTTCAAAGTCGATGGTTGCCGGGTGGATAAAAGCGACGGGCCCGGATTTCAAGTTCTCACTCAAGATCCCCAAGTCGGTAACTCATGACAAGCGGCTGGCAGGAGCAGAAAAAGAGTTTCTTGACTTTGTGGAACTGGTGGAACCGATGGCAAGAGTGGGCAAGCTGGGCTGCCTGCTGGTACAGCTTCCGCCTGACTTTACGTTCAAGGAACGTGGCAGTCTTGAGTCGTTTCTGAGCCTCCTTCCAAGGGATATTCATTTTACAGTCGAGTTCCGGCATGAGTCGTGGAACAGGAAAGAGACATGGGAACTCTTGGAAAAATACAATGTCGCAAACACAGTGACAGACTCGCCGATCGAATTTCTATCAAGGCCAGTTGTTACAGCCACAACGCATTCATACGTTCGGTGGCACGGTCGGGGCAAGTCGATATGGTACGACTATACCTACTCGGAAGAGGAGTTGCGCCCATGGCTTACCAAACTGCAGGTCATGGAAGAAAGAGTCCCTGTGGTCTATGCCTACTTTAACAACCACTACCACGCCAGCGCGCCGACCAACCTGCTGCAGCTGCTGGAGATGAGGGGAGAAGACATGACAGACGCCCAGAAGAAGGTCAAGGCAAGGGCAGAGCGCCACGAGCACAGAAAGGCTGTCAAGATAACAGACTTTTAGCGAGATAAAGAGTATGGATAATACGCACCTTTTGACAATAGGGGAGAAACATAATTTTGCTCTTCAATTTTTAGACTTAGATTCTTTCGTATTTGGTTTGGCTAGTATATGCATGGGAACATCAATTGTATTATAGCTCAAGTTATATCCTTCATTGTCGAACGGTGTTTATCGGTTTTGTTCAATTTGCAGATATGCTGGATTATGAACAATAGATAAGACCTGATAACTTAACTGTGCCCTGAAAGGACGCCGTTTCCGCAATGGTAGAATTTGAATTAGAAAAGAGACTCAAGGAAACCAGATCAGCTTATGCCATAGAAGAAAGCTATTACTGATTAAATCAGAAAATAGCTGCAGTGCCTTACATAAGCTATTTTATATACGAATATCCATCTAAGGAAAATACAGTCGATGAGGTTGACACAGCGACCATATGGAAATTATTGACAAGGATTCTGCTAATGCTAGGTCTGCCCATGCAGACACAGACAGACCCCCTCCTGATGCACAGAGTATGAAGTTGTACCACGGCAACATCGATTGGGATGTCGCAAAAAGGTTATTACACATGATTTACCTCCATGGTCCAATCAAAAAGACCCGCCTTGCCATGAAAACAGCAGTAAATTCTTCTACCTGCACAAGATACGTTACATGGCTAATAGAGATTGGTTGGGTCGCCACGAATAATTTTGATGAATTTAGCCTGACAGAAGCCGGCCTAGCAATATACAAGCGCATCAAATGGCAAGACTATGTCTGAGCAATGTACAAATTTTCTAGTGATTTCTTGCATATTGCATGATACCTACCATACGCTCAGCCTTATTAGCAAAAGTAGCTAGCTAGCCTTCTAATGGCAAAAGAAGAAAGGTCGAGTGTAATAAATCGGAAGTTAATTCTTGCATTTGTATGCATGGCTTTGTTAGCATTCTCTCTACCTTCAAGCTTAATTAGTATGAATGCATCTGATCAGAATTCGCAATCACAAGATACCTCGTCTAGTTCTAACGAGCAAAACCAAGATGATGGTAACACCAATAGTACGTCATCTTCGGGGCTTCATCTGGTGGTGACTCACAAACACCTACTGAAAATCCCGAAGCTATATCAAACAGCACTACTGCACCTCCAGATGAGTCACCGATTGAGAATGCCAGTCTGCCTCTCCTGAAAATCAACAACAATTGCCGTCACAAAATACTACCTCTGCAGATGCTGTTGCGTCAAATGCTACCATTACTGCCACAGATACATCACCCGGAGCTGCAACTGCACTAGTAACAATATCCGGCGAGCCTCTTGTACATACTGATGGGAAGATAGTAAGATCTTTCTCCTATCCTCTCTTAAAATTCAATGGAGAAACCGCTGCAGAGCTTGCAGTTACAATAACTTGGGATACAGATGGCACTACCAAAGTTGAAGATAATAGGGGATATAGCTATACCATAAGCATTCCTGAATCCCAAGACGTTTTCTCACTTTGGTACAACAGCACTCACGTGGACCAAAGGGTGGTTGGACCAGAATTGCAGTATGACGTTTACTGGACTGTTGTGGAAGGTGAAAATGGCTATGTTGATAAGTACAAGTACACTATTGCAGGAACTAGCATCAATGGTAGCCTAATTTCATTTGGAGTTGATGGTGGCAAGTATGATAAAATAGAACATGATAGATTTTTTGTTGAACAACCAGCTTCTGTTGATAATATTGATGCATTAACTTTAGACCCTGCGTTGGATTGTACTGCACCAGCTAATGATATCCAAGACGATAATCTCAATCGTGAAGGAACGAACGTAGTGGAGGATGGACTGGAGCTTGATTGGAAGGATGCAATTGCCTCAGGTCACAATGTGTATGTTGACTCTGCAAAATCTTCTATCAGTATACCTGTTGGAAAACTGTTTGTCATCGATCCAACAGTAGTTAGTAGTGCGACTAATAGTATGTCACCATTTGGTAATTCTACGTTCGAAGGAGAAACGAGGATAGTAACAATTGGCGGTAGGCTGAACGTATTCTACTACGATGGGTCTAACATAGTGTATAGAACTCCAAATGATGGAGGAAAAACTTGGAGTACTCCAATATCAACAGGATCAGGAGCACTCGCATCAGATAGGTACAGATGGTCAATCATAACTACAGTTTACTCTAATACAACTTACGCCTCTTTGTTGTACTGGACGCCTGCAGGGAGCAACATGAACTTCTATGCGCTAAGGGGTGCAGCAAACGGGGCGGATATAAGCTGGAGCAGCCCTATTCTATTGGGCTATACCTCCTCCAATTCTGGAACGTGTGGCAGCGGTGGTGCTTGTGCTGCCGTTGCAGTTGCCACAGATACGAATGGATACATATATGCCGCATTTGGGTATCTGTCAGGAGGTTCAACAACTTACTCTTACCAAATTATGAGATCAGCCGATGGCGGTCTGACTTGGTCTGTTTCGCTGCCTCAGGTAAATAATATCAGCTCCAATAGATTTGCAATGGCACTAACCATGCTTAATTCGAGCAAAATGCTGTTTGCTTATACAACATCAAGCAGCTCAAATATTTTTTACAGGGTATACGGCGGTTCCGCGTGGGGTTCTGAGCAGACCTTGTCTGGTACGGATCTGACTGGCGCAACGTTTAAGCACCTATCTGCTGCAACTGATAGCTCACTTTCAGCGTACTTAGCGTATACTAATGTGACTAGTACTAATGGTGGAATATTAAAGGTTGCAAGATTCAATGCTACAGGTCATTTTGAGCTTATAGAAACTGCTGATAGTACATTACGGAACAGGCTTCCTAACATCATGTTTAGAGATAACGGGTTCACTGACGGAGACCTAGATATCTATTCTTTAGCTGACGGCAAGTTTATGATACTCGAAAGAGAAGCGGATCGAACTGGGAACAACCATTCAATCCTTTTGGAACAGCGTTCACCTCACCTGACCAACTTACGGCACTGAATTCGATCGACCAGATGAATTATGCTCTTTGGACCGAAGGCAGCTCTGTGCCATACATACTAAAGTTTGCCATACTTCAATACGGAACTCTAACTACAACTAGCAATCAGAATTCTCCTACAAAAACTGATTATTACCAAAGAGAAAAACGGATCATCGAAAGTGGAGATATGGTCAAATTTGCTTTCTATTATGATGGTTCCAACATCTTGTACAGGAATTCGATTGACGATGACAAGACTTGGAGCGGAACAGCTGTCTCAACAGGTTCAGGCGTACTTGCTTCAGACACCTTTAGATGGACTGTAATAGCTACAACATATCAGGATAACGAGTATGCAGTACTACTATACTGGACCCCTGCCGGTTCGAACATGAATTTCTACGTGTTGAGAGGACAAATAGCTAATGAAACAATTACTTGGAGTAGCCCCATACTGCTAGGTTATACATTCGCAAACTCTGCAGCGTGTGGCAGTGGCGGCGCATGCGCTGCAGTTGCGGCTGCAACTGATATTGATGGCAAAATCTATGCAGCATTTAGCTATGGATCAGGAGGTTCATCCACCTATTCATATCAGATCATGAGATCTGTTGACGGAGGGCTCAACTGGGCAGTTTCGCTGGCGCAGATAGATAATGTAAGTACTGAAAGACCTGTCATGTCGATTACTGGACTTAATGGAAGTAAAATGCTATTTGTGTATGCGCTCTACGAGAGTTCAGACCTAAAGTACAGAGTCTTTGATGGAACTAATTGGGGTTCGGCTCAGAGTGCAAGCGGAACTGACATGGGCGTTAATACTGTAAAGCAAATCTCGGCTGCTACGATGAATAGCACACGAACTGCATATGTGGCTTATCTTTCAGGCGGTAATTCTGGTACTATGCATGTGGAAAGATTCTCAAATCTGACGGAACCTTCAACGGAACGGAGACAGCTGTGGGCTCTGGCAGTCACAGTCTGCCATCCATCACCATAACTTCTGATGAGAACATACACATCTATTGCAGTATGGACAATGTGATATACGAGACCATTAAGAATGCCACAGGCTGGCAGGCGCCAACGACACCTTATGGCCAAGTATTCTCTTCTCCTGATGAACTTACTGTTCAAACCGCTGGTCTCTTGTCAACAGGAGCATTATGGAAGGAGGGCTCTTCTGCTCCCTATGATCTAAAGTATGGTGGAACCTCTCAAGCTTATCGCAAGACTTGCACTTGGGAGGTTAGGACTGGAAGTGGTGAGAGCTGTCAAGGGGGCAAGATATGGTTTAAAAAGGCTTTTGTAGCAAGAACCCCTGGCGGCAGTTCAAGTACAAACAAAATAGTGAACAGGCACTGGTGTTACTTCAACAACCAACAAACCCAAACCAACAGGTTCGAGTGCGCGACGACTTATGTCACCTTCAAGGTACCTTTCGGCTTCAATAGTACTAAGGGAAAGAATTATTTCATCGAATCCATTGACTGGAAGCTTTACTCTCCAACGTATAGTAATTCACAAAATAATAATGATGATCCGAGCTGGACGAAACACAAATTCGTCGGTGGGGGTTTCAGTACCTACAAGACATTCGTTTGGACACCAAATAACGTTCCAATGTATAAGCATGGAGGCGGTCATGAACCGATTTTGATAACGGTGAAGGCAAATTATCACTGTCTGCCTAACCCACCTATATCAGTGACAATAATCTTGGATATGACAAAGGGATACAAATAGACCTACTCTACAAACTAAGGACCAATCCTAGCCTGAGCAGAATTAACTCCAACCGCTTCAGGCTTGTGATATTTCGATGTTTGTCATCGGGTCAGAATCAATGAACATGACGGACAAACTTGCGGGAAGTATCGACTTCACACGGTATACGGCAGTTTTTTTCCTACCCAATAGAGGAATAGATACCAAGTCGTTTCGATGTACTTTGGTATTTGCCAGTATGTTTGCAATATATCTGCCATCGAGATTTGCAGGCGCGCCATGAAGAGGAACGAGAATTAGCTTTTTGTACCTGTTATCTTCAACATCCGCCTTACTTACACTGACTGTATCTCCGATAACCGCACCGAGCTTAGCTCTGATGATTGAATCCATCCTGACAATCTGCCTGTTGTGATCCTTGATATATAGAGGCAAGCATCTTGCAATGAAGTTCTTGCGTCTAGTGGCAATAATCTTAACCAGATCTCCAGTGGCTGCGCTAATTGAATTCATAGAGTCATAATCTATTCTGATCCTGCTTTTCCCAGTGTCTACGCGATACTCCCTTTCCACAGTAAGCGTGACAGACTTGATCATCCTTCCGATGAATATACCATACTTAAAGATAAATAAGAATTATGGGACATCGTAGAAATGCTCTGGCTGCAGAAATATTGTCAAAAAAGACCTATCCGAACGTATGCATGAATGTCCAAACTGCAAGTTGGTCTTGGACAGAGATCACAATGCAGCATTGAACATTCTCAAATTGGATCTAGACTAGACCTATGCTGAGACAAAGCCTCTACTTGTCAAACAGTAGATAAGCAAGTTTCAGTCGAGGAAGCAAGAAGCCCATGTTTTCAAACGTGGGTAGTTCACCTACTTCCGGAGCGCTCTCATTAGCAGAGACTTGGCCCTGTGCACGCCGGGGATCGTAAAGCCTCTTGCGATTATCACGGGGCAGTTGAACTGATCCAAGAGCGCGAGAAAGTCAGGATTGTTAAAGACGGAAAAGCCGCCCACTGTTGCTCCCATCACCACAAGGTCGGGCTGGAACGAGCTTGCTGCCGACAGCATGATATCGGCCGACTTTGAGCTGCTCTCTGTCAGCTGCACTTCTTTGAGCTCGACTCCAAGCTGGCTAAGATAGTCCTGCTGCATCGTAACGCTGCTCCTTTCGCCCCCGCCGCCCCTGTTGATTGAAAGCAGGCCCACTTTGAAGCGCCCCGAGTGCTCAAGCCAGCTCGTGGCCTTGAGCACCACGTCTGAATGCTCCCCGCCGTCGTAGACCACTACCATGTTCTTCTTTTCTCCTGCAGGGATTGCCTGTGACTTTAGATCTGCGTCTATGCGCACATGCTCCGGCTCGAGCTCCAGCGCGTCGTTCTCTGCCCTTATCGCCAGCACCTTGCAGGTCATCAGGGTCAGCAGCTTCCTGTCGCGCCGGAGCGTTTCAAAATCGGTGACAAGCACGTCTATCTTTTGCTCCTCTATTGTAGCCAGAATCGCCTCGGTTGCATCGTGGGAGACCCTGACTAGATAGTGGTTTGGTATGTTCTCCTTATCAAGCATCTTTTCCAGCGGCTCAAACGACCTCTTGGCGGCGTCGGCAAAGGCCACGCCGGCAGAAAGCGGAGTCTGGTGCGGCACCGTTATCACACGCAGGATGTTCACCTCGCCGGCAGTCTCCTTGGCTATCCTTATGGCATACTTGATGAGCCTGTCAGGGTTTTCTGGCGTGTAAGGGATCAGAATTCTATAGTCCTGCCTCTTCAAGTCTCCCTCGGAAGTCACCAGCGGAGCGTAGTGCTGTATCTCCCTCTTGAAGGTATACATGCGATAGAGCGCAAAGCCTACCAAGATCCAGAGTACAGTTATGCCCCAGCTGAGCGGCTGGGTGACGAGCAGGTACAGCGCAAGACCGAGCTTCAGGAAGATTCCAATGATTGGAATCGCCGGGAATAGCGGCGTCTTGAAACCGTACGACAGCTTGTCGCCGTATATCCTACGTATGGTTATCACTGCAATGTTGACCTGCGTAAACAAGAGGAGAAAGATGACGCCTGCAGCAACTGCAATGTCGGCAAGCGGAAGCGCGTATGCCACAAACGCCATGATTACTCCTGAAATTATTATTGCGACGTGCGGCGTCCTGTTTACAGGATGAATCGAACTTAGTTTATGCGGCAGGTTGTAGTGCCTGCCCATTGCAAAGGCCACCCTAGCTGAGGAAAACGTGGTGGCGTTCAGCGCGGCCAGGGTTGATACCATGCCGCCGCCAAGCACTATAAAGACTCCATAGGGCAGGAACATCTCGGCCGCCCTCATGATGCCAAGCTCGCCGTTTTCGCCTATGAACTGCCACGACGCGATGCCTTCGGGGAATATGGATCCTATCGAGACAAAAGCCACAAGGCAGTACAAGGTAACCACGATTGCAAGCGAGATGAATATCGCCCTGGGTATGTTCTTCTTTGGGTTCTTGACTTCTTCTCCTGTCTGGACTATGATCTCGTATCCTTCAAATGCGATGAAGGTAAGGCCCATGGCAGCGACAAGGCCGGCCACGCCAGTTGGCATAAAGTCTGCAAAATTGGTTGTCCAGTCCGGGTTGTTGTACATCGTCCAAAATCCGGCACCTATCAAGGCGAAAATGGTGCCAAGCTGAATAAGCGTAACTATGGTGCCGGCCTTGCCTGTCTCCGAAGTGCCCTTGATGTTGATGTATGTAAATGCTGCAATGGAAACGACGGCTATCACCTTGTCAAACGGGATGATTCCAAGAAGAGGCTCTTCAGAAAGTACACCGGCCACCTCAGGACCGAGCAGGTAGTACATAAATGCCCCAAAGCCGACCGCATATAGGCTCCCTGCTATGATGTGGGCAAACCATGCCATCCATCCGCTGATAAAGGCGTTTGGACGCGGAAGCCCCTCCCTTATCCACAGGTACCCTCCGCCCGCCTCGGGCATGGCCGAGCCAAGTTCGGCGTACGCCATTGCGGTAAAGAGCGTTATTATGGCGTTGAGTATGAAGGCAATAATCACGGCGTCCCCTGCTAGACCTATGGCTGGGCCGGTAAGCACGAATATGGCTCCGCCTATCATCCCGGCGATGCCTACCATTATGATATCCATGAGGCTCAGGGTGCGCACAAGTTGATGCTGATGTTGATGTTCAGCCGGTGGGCGCTGAGGCTCAGAGCCTGCAGAGGCCGACAAATTTAACGTAGAGTCTATTGCTAGAGAAATAAACGTTTAGCATTGTTTTTCCGGTTAATTCGCCATGCGCTTCAGAAGAATTATTTGTGATATGAGATTGATATTACATCACAGTGTCGACGACCGCCGCCAAGGTCCGCATGATCAAGGGTCCTGCTACTGTAACAGTTGACGGGGCATGCGACGTACTTGGAAGTGATGTGTCAGGCAAGACGATCACGGTCAGGGCAGGCAAGGCGCTCCCCTTTGAACCCCGCGGGCGGTGCAGGCTGCGCGCGCGGCTTGGCCGCGGTGGGAGCATGTGGCTGGCCGATCCTGCCAAGGCAGGAGTCTCGCTCTGGCGAGGCATTACCCAGGAACTGACTGACTTGGTAGGCAACAAAAAAACCACGGTGATGCTTGTCGGAGAAACTGACACAGGCAAGTCCACCCTTTCTGTATACCTTGCAAACGTAATGCTCAATCGCGGGCTTGTGCCATGCATTGTAGACGGCGACATTGGTCAGGGCGACCTTGCGCCGCCCACAAGCATCGGGGCTGCGGTTCTACCCCGACAGGTTACCGATCTGAGAGATGTCGATGCCAGCCTGTTCGAATTTGTAGGGAGCACTTCGCCAGCAGGGTTTGACCGTTTCGTGGCAAAAAAGCTGAGATCCATTCTTGACAGGGTCGGCCCGCTTGGCGACACTTGCATCGTCAACACCGACGGCTACGCAAGTGATGGTGGCATCCAATACAAGCTAATGATTGCAAGTGAACTGCAGCCTGACGCCATAGTGTGCATTGGAGATAATCCGGAATTGCTGGGCGCGTTCCAAGGCGGACCATGGCAGGTTCTGCATGCCACGCCAAGCGGCCAAGCATCAAAGTCAAGATACGAGCGGGCAAGCCGCCGGCTGGATCAATTCCTTAGATATGTTGGCAGCGGATCGCATGCCGTAGAGCTGTCGCGCATCAAATTCGTATACATGGACAGGCTGTTTTCGCCGTCAGAGATACTGCGGCCTCCAATAGTACAGCTAGAGCCAGAGAACCTGAAGAGGATGTTCGTCGGTCTTGGCTCTGCCGGCCAGATAGTCGGGTTTGGCATTATCACAGGCATCACCCCGCACAGCATATTTGTCCAGACAGATGTCGGCTCCTTTGACAGAATCTATCTTGGCAACATCCGGCTGAGCAGGGACAGAGCTGTCGAGGTCAGGATCGCCTGAACGCCGGGTCCTTGAGGCCAAGAGAACTGAAGGCATCGAGCCTCTGTTTGCAGGCATAGCACCGGCCGCAATGAACGCTGCCTTCCCTGTGGCAGCTCCATGTCTGCTCTATCGGGACCTTTAGTTTGATGGCGAGCTTGATTATTTCTTTCCTGGTCATCTCTGACAGCGGGAGCAGTATCTTGTATGCCCTGCCGTTGCATAGGAGGCATCCTTCCTTGAAAAGCGCGTTTAATTTTTCAATATAGTCTATGGATGCGTCCTTGAAGAACTTGACATCGTGCAGGTTGTGTCCGCCAATCATGCGCTTTGCTCCAAGATATTCTGCATAATGGGCAGCTATCGAATAGAATATGAGGTTCCTCGCTGGCACGTATGACGACCACAGGGCATCTGGATCCTGCTTTTTCAGCCGGCCATTGTAAAAGTCGGACGCCTCTTTCACGAATGGCAGGTCTATCTGTATCAATTCCGTCACGCCGGCGCCCTTGGCCAACCTGACCGCCGCGCGCTTTTCCTGCTCGAGCCTGCCAAAGTAGTTGAACGTTATGGCCGACACGTCAGAAAATTTTCGTTTTGCCCAGTAAAGGCATGTGGCAGAATCTAGGCCGCCGGAAAGCATTACCAGAGCCTTATCGTCCATCTAGTCCTCTTTCTTTACTCCGGCAATAATGTGGGCGCCCTTGTTGACTCCCTCGTAAATGTATACGCCAAGAGCTTGCACATTCTGGGGCATCTTGGGCGCAAGTAGCCTGATTATCTCAGAGGACAGGTTTTCTACCGTCGCCTCGCCGGAGAGCATGTACGTGGTCGATTTTGGCAGCTGCAGGCTAAAGTAGCCTTTTGGACCATCAAATGCCACATAATAGTGCACGTCGTCCTCCTTCTGAAGGTATTTCCTGTTGATAAAGAACTTGTGATCTATTGCGTTGAGCGTTTCCTTGATTATCCTCTTTGCCTCCCCAAAATCGATGACCAAGTTGTTCTTCATGCTGCCGATTATCTCCACCATCACGGTAGATGTGTGGCCGTGCAGCACCGAGCACTTTTCCACCAGTGGCAGAATGTGCGCATAGTCAAAGGCAAGCGATGGGTCTTCGATAAAGATCGAGCCAGTCTGCAGATGGTCTTCTGTGCTGTCATAAAAAAAGAGCGAGTCCATCTCGCTTATCTTGCTTGCATACTTTGAATGGCCGACTGCTATTATGTCCAAGTCTGGCAGGCGATCGCGCACTTGCTTGAACTTGGCAGCATCGTCTTCCGAATCTATGACTTCGATGTATTTACTGCCTGCCTTGAAGTCAATCTTTACGGACTTGCCCTCGGGAAGTTTCACGCTTGCATCATACTGGTAATCATGACCTAAAAACGACAGCATTTTTGCAACGGATAATTCTGATCTGCTCCTGAGCAGTCTGCCCCTTTCTATATACCGCAGGTCGTTGTCGAGAACGACCCTTTCATTGGTCATTAGGTCTGACACAGAGTTTGACCTGTAGCTTATATAAATGATAAGTGGGAAACACGCGTGATTTAGCTGAGCGAGCTATCGATAGGTATCTTAGCAAACAAAGGGCAACAAACCAAATAAACTTCATGCTGTGTACAGATAGGTCGATTTTTGTTTTCCACACAGATAATCACTCTCTCTCACCAAGGTGCCTTACATGTTAATTAACAGCCTCTACAAACTAGATGCTCAACTACAAGTTCCGTCTCTATCCAGTTATGGAACAGGAGCAGAGGCTTGTGAAAGTTCTAGAAATTAATCGCATTATGTACAACTACTTTATCCTCAATAACTTTCGCAGCAGAAATGACATGAACTTTGCTCTAACAGAGCTAAAGGAGCAGCAGCCAATACTCAGAAATTATTATAGCAAAATGCTTCGGATGATAAGCACAACGGTTGCAGCCGCGTGGATGGTCTAGAGGAATTGAAAAAGAGAGGTTGTGAAGCTGGCAAGGGTAATCTCAAATTGTTGAAAGAAGGTGATTGTAACTCATTCACTTATAACCAATCAGGCTTTAGGATGGAACAGGATGTAGGTGGTAAATGTATACTCTGTGGCTTGCCAAGCTGGGCCGCATAGAGATAAGGATACACAGAAGACCCATCAATATCAAACAGGTTACAGTCGTAAGGCAAGCTGGCAAATGGTGTGCAGTCATAGGCGGAACATGCACTATATGTTTTCAATCCTATAATAGTTCGATTCAAACTTTGAAGCTACAAACGAAACGCTTGCCGATTACCTCTTTTCAATCCTATAATAGTTCGATTCAAACCTAGACATGTCTCATATGCTTGTCGAATTACTATTTTTCGGGTCAACCTTCAATGCTGGCTATAAAACATTATCAGTTGTACCTTTTTCCCTTTCCCGTACTGTCCTTTTAAGCCATGCAGGATTGTTTGCTGTGAATACAATTATGGAATCCTGCTCTTTGCCGATTACCTGGGAAAGAAGAATGCGCAGTTCTTAGAGTTTTCCAAATGTTATTTGACCTTCAAACACGGAATTCTGAACCCATATCAGGCATTTTTTCAGTATACGTCTTACTGCATCAATCTGCTCTATTTTTTCACATCATATACTATTGTCACATACACTTACTTGATCCTCAACCCTCTGTATTTCTTTTCGCCAAGTAGATGCTTGAAGCATTCTATTCTTACAAGGCACTGGTAGCTTATATTCCGTTTCAGTCTGGCATTGTTGATGGTGGTATTCAGCTTTTTCTAGTATTCAGACAGGAAGGTTAGCCTGCCCTGCTCATTGAGATAACAATAGTTAAGCTCTTCTACAAAGTGCTCATCCTTTATGATCCTGTTATTTATCAGGCTGAATATCACTCTGTCAACAATAATCGGCTTGAACACTTCGCTTATGTCTAGTGCAAGCGAGAACCTTCTTTCTCCCGGCTGGTGCAGACAGCTTCCGTTGAAGTCAGTTGGATGTGATAGATCTCAGTCAGAACGGTAGCATACATCAAGGAATTCCCAAACGATATCGGGCTGTTGAGCATGTTATGTGAAGGAATCTTTGTCCGTTTCTCAAACTCAAAGCCAGACCTCAAAAATTAGCCAAAAGAGGAATAATGGATATCTTGTGACCTTCCCTCGATGCCCATGAGTTCGAATATATTTGAGACTTTTTCAATGGCAGCATACTCGTCTTTAATTTGTCTATGAATTGCGCTACGTCCTTCTTGTTCTTCCTGCAGTGCTCCAAGTTTGCCAGTATGTTGTGTATCGCCGTGCCAACAAATTCCTTTGCTATTGCCAACCGCTTTTGAGGATCAAGGTAGTGCTCCACCTGCTTGACTATAAGAAAGCCAGACAGCAATTTTTCCCTTGGGTAAAAACTGCCAAATAATAGCCATAATAATTGTAGAAGTACAGAGGGATGCCGTGCTGGTTCAAAAACACGATCAGTTTTGTATTCAGGTCGATTTCGCCAAATAGGTGTATGCAGTAGATGTCATTGATTGGCAGCGACTTTTTCCTTCTATGCTCTCAAATTCTTCTGTGTTTTCGCTCCTGCGCAGCCTACCGCTCTTGAAGATATAGTAATCGCGCAGGTAGGCATCATTGCTCCTGACAATCTTTCAGATGCATGGCATTTGAATTCCCTCTTGCTTTGGAAATGAGTTTAACATCTGCTGACAGCAATGTCATATGTCTGTCTATGGATAGCTGAATATACAGCGCGTCATAGTAGGAAATAGAGAGATCCCTTGCCAACTTCATTGCTTTTGACGCCATCGCAGGATCCAATCTTGTAAATTCAATATCCATTTCCATCAGGTCATTCATTGCCTGCATGCAGTCAGCGGTGCTCAAAGCCTTGTTTTTCCAGATGGAATTTCCCACTTCGTACAGGAGGTGTTCCGGTGCGCAAAGATGTATTCTGCCGTTGATGAAGGACTGCAGGACCAGCAGGGCCTTATCAGTAAGGGCTTCGTTGTTGTACCACTTTGCAATCACGCTTGCATCTATCACTATCTTATTGCCTGTCAAGCGTCCCGGTCCTCTCGGATAGACTTGACAGAGTCAAACTCGCCGTACCTTGTCTTGCTCCTTATGGCGTCCATAGACCTTGCCGCCTTTTTTCGCTTTGTCTCTTTTATCTTACTCTCAATGGCAGCCCTGATATAATCGGGCCAGTCAACAACGTCGTCTATATCTTTCATCTGTTCTTTTACCTCCTTGGGTATCCTTATGCTGAGGTTGCTTGTATTGCTCATGTGTATGTAATACGGTTAGGCACTACTTAAGTGTAATGCCTAAATGTAGTACAATATATGCGTGCTAACTCCAGCGGAGCTCCCTATATGCACAGCTTTTGCAAATGATTTCCACTCTGCTTCAGGCGGTTTGTCATAATTAATTAGTTGTCTTTCAAATGCTTGTTGGCCATCTCGCATATGCAGAGATTTGCATTTATCTGGGCACATGAGAACAAGCAAGCAGTAGTATTGGTATTGTTGTCTGACCTGAAGCAGGCCCTTTATGAGGCAGTATCGAGAAGCGTGCCCGAAGCTAAAATAGCGGTAGCTTTCTCAGGAGGAGTCGACAGCTCACTTCTTGCCAAAATATGTCAGGACCTCGCCAAGCAAGTCACGCTAGTGACCGTCGGCTTTTCCGGCTCCCATGACATTGGATTTGCAAAAGGCATTGCTTCCAAAATGGGCATAGAATGCAGGACGCTAGAGATCGATTACCGCGATTTTCAGGAAAACCTGCGACGCATCATGCAGACCATAAATTGCGGAAATACATCCCACATTGAAAACTGCATAGCATATTTCTACATCTGCAAGCTCGCAAAGCAAAACGGCCTAGACATAGTCCTCAGCGCGAATGGGTGCGACGAGCTGTTCTGCGGCTATGATGGGTATCGCAGAGCTTACAGCGGCGGGGAAGCCGCGATAATGAAGTTGATGGACGAAAAAATTGCCAACGAATTCACTCTCATGGCAGAGGTTGCGACAGTGGCCGGCCAGTTTGGCGTGGCTGTCAGGCAGCCCTTTCTGTCCAACAAGTTCATAGAATTTGCAAAGGCAATACCAGTGGGTCAAAAGATCAAGGGGCCGGACGATATGACAAGGAAGCACATCCTGCGTCAAGCAGCTCTTTCAATAGGAGTGCCTGAAGAGTCGGCGACAAAACCCAAGAAGGCGCTCCAGTACGGATCGCTGATCCACAAGTATTTCAAGAAGGCAAGAAACACTTGAGAGAATGTTATGTTGTACATGATAATTACACACTAACGCATAACAAAACCGCTCTCTCAACTAGAAGATAGAATGGGACCAGCAAAGATGTCTGATCTCCTGGATGCCATTTCAGATGATGCATCACTTGAGCTGTTCAAGCTCGTCGCCCTTACAAATGGCCCAAGCAACGTCCTACGGAGCAATATGAAGATAACCCGCAAGCAGTATTATTCGAGGCTGTTCAAGCTGGTAGAGTGCGGCCTGGTAAAAAGGAAGGACAACAAATACTTCCTTACGACACTTGGCAAGGTGATGTACGACGCGCAGGCGACAATTGAAAACGCGCTAAACAACTACTGGAAGATTAAGGCTGTTGATTCTCTTGAAATTGCTGAAGGCATTCCTGCAGAGGAGCAAAAGAAATTGATCGAGACTCTGATCCACGATCAGGGGATAAAGAGCATACTTACAAACAATACAACCACATATTCCCAATAGGCTACGGAAAGACTATCCGCAGCTCCGTTGCATATTATTAGTGGCTTTCCTCTAGTGTTGCTACTCAGTCGCTTTTGCTGCAACACAGTTGCCATTGAAAGAGCTGACAGCAACTTATCTTGAATTTGCTTCTTGCTGGCAGTCTCCTTCAAAATGACATCCTCCTTATCATGGAGGACCATTATTGTCCTGTTTGACTTGTCTGGGGAGGACTTAGGAATGCCGATGGGCTCAGGTTGAATTCCTGAGTCACCACAGTAGCGAGAAGCGATATCAGGAGCAACATTACTGCATACTTGAATCCCGTTGCGAAAGAGCCGCTTGATATCTTGCCCATGAGGAACCCTGACATCCATGACTGAGCAGCGATTCCTATTGCAAGCATCTGGGTCGAGCTAAGTTCGCCGCTATTCTGGGGCTCTACGGCCGGCGTAGCCGGAGTAGCGCCCAGTGCCAAAACGCTGCCGCTTATTTCGTTGAACGTCTGGGCTACCATGAGTGTCGTAATAGATGTTAGCGCGGTAACCATGAATGCTATGAAGAAGTAGGGCTTGAGCATGCTGGTTTTTTCTTTATCGATGTTATACGACGACTCGCTGGATTGAGCAAGTATCTCAAGCGATGTCGTGTAGCCTCCACCGCTCTCTATAGCTTCTATGAGTATCCTGAAGTGTATGAGAGCTGAAAACGACTTGACAGAGCTGGCCAAGTTTTCGTAGATCTTGCGCAGTGGAACTCCCCATTCAAGCTGGTTTGCAAATGACTTGACGACACTTTGAAATACTGAATCCCGCATTCTTTGCGATGCATAGACAATGCATTTCTCTGGCGAAAGCCCTGCCTTCCTTGACTCGGCGACATCCCTCAGGTAGCTTGGAAGGTCTGCTTCCATGCCTTTCATGTTCTTTTCCATCTTCATGGCTTTGTATGCAGGCCATGCAGATGCGGCTATCAGAAAGATCGGCAAGGCATAGGCCGGATCTATTGCCTTCTGCAAGACTCCTGTTGCTGTAAGTGCAACAAATGCAACAATGGCTGCCAGCGAAAAGTAGATGCCCTTTGTCAGAAGTTCCTTTGCTCCTACCAATGTGGTAAAGACTACCTTGTCCATTACGTAAAGTATGGCAAAGGAGATTCCTGGCAACATTACAAAGACTATAAAATATGAGAATACGGGAGACGATGGTAATGATACAGGCAGCGCAGCGCCTCCACCTGACGATGTAGACGACATGGCAACCAGCACGACATACAAGCTGAGCCCGATTACCTGCATGATCATGTAGGCGTCTACAAGTCCTCCAATCTTGGCTACCGACTGCCTTGCAACTGCGACTTCATATTCGAAGATAGACTTCATCTTGCTCTGCAAGAAACTGGCAATGTCTCCGCCATTTCTTACGGTTGAAACATACCCCATGAGCAAGTCGCGATACTGCCTAGATGCAGAAACATTGGCCCTTTTCTCCATGGCAGTGAGTGGGTCCTCGCCAAGGATGTGCACTTGGCCGATAATGTTTCTCGCCTCTCTCATGATGTATGGCAGCAGCCTGTAGCGGGCAAGCTTTGAGAAGCTGCCAAACGGGGTTATGCCGCTGGCCGCCATTATGGTAATGAGAGTTATGACATAGGGGAGCTCGCGGTCAAGCCTTTCTCCTAGCCTCTTGTCAGGCTTGGGTTTTTTAGCATTCTTCTTGTTTTTTTGATCCTTTTGCTGCAAAGACTTGAATATTGATGACATCAAGAGCTCTCCACCTTTTTCATCAAGCGCTCTGGCTCTTGGTTGAACATTCCTATTACTTTGCTGATGCTTCTATAGTCTCTGGTGCCGCGGTTAACAAGCCACGTGAGTATTGTCTTTCTTTTGCTTAACTCGTTAGCAACATCTTGCATATCAAGACCTGTGTCTTCTGCTATCTTTGGCAGCTGGTAGCTATTCTTTAGGCTGTCAAGGTACCCGTCATACTGCGGGTCCCATGAAAAGACGCTTTTTGGAGTTGACGAAGGCAGAATTTCTGTTACTTCGGTCACCCTTCTTGCCATCATTCTTGTAGCTGCTTTGCCGCTGATCTGTTCTGATTTCAGCTTGACACGCTTGATATTGATGATGCAGTTCATGAGCGGCACGTATGACTGCGGTATGTCCATAGGCTTTTGCATGAGCCTCCTTATTGCTGCAGCAGAGTCGTCAGCGTGCATTGTGGCCATGCCACCGTGACCTGTCGCCAAAGCCTGAAACAGCACATATGCCTCTTCGCCTCTGATCTCACCTACCAGAATGTAGTCTGGACGGTGACGCATGCCGGATTTCAGCAGATCGAATAGGCTGACTTCGCCTTGGCTCTCAAGTCCAAAGCTTGCCCTTGAAACAAGGCTGAACCAGTTCTCGTGTGGGATGTTGATTTCAGCGGTATCCTCTACCGAAAATATCTTGTATGACGGGTTTATCAGGCCGGTGACGGCGTTAAGTATGGTGGTCTTGCCCCCACCTGTGGAACCGATGACCATCAGCGACTTTTTGTTATCAAGCAAGAACCAGATGTAGGCCGCAATATCGATATCGAGCGTATCGGAGTTGATCAGATCGACAATCGTGATCGGGTCTTCGCGGAACTTTCTAATGGTAAAGCTGCTACCCATAGTGGTGACTTCTTTTTTGTAGAGCGCCGCAAGACGGTGGTTGCCTGGCAGCGACGCGTCAACTATCGGGTGGGCGGCGCTGATGTGCTTGCCGGCCCGGTGAACCATCTTCATTACAAAGCCATCCAGAAATTCAGAGTCACGGAAGACGATATTGGTACGCAGGCCTTCGTAGCGCCTGTGGTAGACGTATATCGGCTTGTTGGGACCACCACATGTAATGTCCTCTATGAACGGGTCGTGGAAGAGCGGGTCTATCGGGCCAAAACCGAGGATGTCTCGCTTTAGGTAGTATTTGACCTTCTCGAGCATCACCGGCTGTGCCTTGCCGCCCATGAAATGCTCTTTCAGGAGCCTTGTGACTTCCGCGGTAAAGCTTGCCTCAAGGTTATCGAGCAGACGCGGGGAATCGATCTGCTTTTCAAGAAGCTCTTTGATGCTATAATAGATCTTGATCTCTTCTTCATTGAGTTGAAGCTCGTCAACGTTATAGATGATATCAGAAAATTCGCTATTTTGTAAAATGGAAACGTAGCAGAAAGGCGGAACCAACGCGTAGCGCTGTATGTTCTTGTACCCTTCCGGAACCTTGCCAAGCGACGCATCGCTCCTAGAAATAGAATCGATGTATTTTGCTACCTTGTCCAGCTGAGCATTGAGCCCGGTTTCTTCAAAGCTGGATTCCTTAAAAGCTGTAATGAAATCGTCGTCTTCTTTCTTTTTGTTTTCGTTTGAAAGTTTTATTTTAAATGACCTTAGTGCGGTCATGGTGGATCAAAAAAGAAAAGTGGGTTGTCCACTCTTTTAGCCGGTGACCACTTGTACTTGTTGTACTGCTGTTGCCTGTCCAGCTTGTACTTGTAGCGAGTAGGTGTTACCAGCATCAATTGCCTCTATGTTTCCGGCTTCATTCAGGTATACAATTGCTGCCTCGCCTTGGTCAAGTGAGATTGAGCCACTGGTCATAGTTGTTGCAGTGCCGCCAAGGGTTACATTGTCTTCTGTGTGATCAACTGGCAGTTCTGTCTGCAATGTAGTCTGGTTAGAGTTGATAGTATGGTACCAATTTGAGGTTGGAACCGAGACTCCTCTTAGGCTTATGGAGTTGATGGTTATGGCCTTGCTACCTGTGTTCTGTACAACAAATGCTGTGGTCGCGTCGCCTGTGCTTGTGACCCAACTGTGGACGTTGGAGATCTTTATGGATTCGGACTGTGTATTGGTCTGAAACATACTTCCCCCGAAGAAAATCACGCCTGCGCCCAGTACGACTGAGGCAATCAGGATGATGAGGGTTGTAATTACGTTTCCAATACCCCTGCGCTTCTGGAATTTGAATTCCATATTGGTTTTGGTAACAGGTAGGTCTCGATAATAGAACTACGGTGTATTCTCAAGCTACAAAATTGTTCTTGAGATGTAGTACTGATTCCTTACATACAAACCATCATAGCCTCATAGATGTGCTTTTAAACATCATATATGCCAGAAACTGTGCAGCGCGAAGAGATATTAGAAGAAGGCGATTTAAAGGGCAAGAGCGCTGCACTTTTGGCCGACATTGATTCTATGATAGATCAAACGTTGCAGATTTACGAGCTGACTTCAAAGGAAGGCGAAATCATTGCATCTATCGGCTCTTCAATCTCGGTCCTGCTCAGCACCCTCAAGCTTTCGGTGGCTTTGTCACCGAATATCTTTCAGAATGACTTTCCGGCGATAAAGAGCGCGGTCCTCAACGCTAACGCCGAGATAATAATAATGCAGGCCAACGGCAACATCGTGACCAAGAAATTCAGCGATCTAGACAGTAGCCAGGCGGTCAGCGTTATCAAAGAGATCATCCCAAAGATCAACCAGAGCGCCGAGGCAAAGAAGGCCGATGTTACGGAAAAGATAGTGCTAATGAAGAAGGTGGCCAAGCAGTTCCAGAGGGTAAAGAGCATGCCAAGCGCGCCCAGCAACTCCAAGGAGGAGGATGATGAAGAATAATAATGTCCTCGCCGATAGCCACCCAGATACTGTCGTTTGAAAACTTTGGGGCACTTGAAAATCATCTGCGCTCCCTGAAGAACCGGTACAACGACCTGATAAAGAAGTATGAAGAAACGCTCGGCTTTATATTGAGAGACACCAAGCCGACAAGCGCAAAGAGTCAGAAGGTGCAAGAAAAGTGGGCGCTTGAAATGCAGCGCGCCATGGCTGCCACCACCACTGCGGCAGCGGCGGCAGCAAAAAGCGCAAAAGGAACCCCGCTCGCCAAGAAGGAAGAAAGCAAGCCCAAGCTGCTATTTGGCAATGGCAAGGACAAGGAAAAAGACAAGGAGAGGCTGGGCGATGACTCTGGTGAATGGATCCCACTCGATCCTATGTCGCTCTTTATTGGAAAAAAGAACAGGGGCCTAGCAGAGATCTACTTTGACACGATCAACATCCTCCGGGAGAATGTTTCCAAGATCAACACTGCGCTTTCAGTCTGCAGTGCGCTCAAGGCAAAGGCCGCCACGGCAGGCAGCACTTCACTTGTCGTTTCCTTTGTAAACGATATACCTACCAAGGTGATGCTCAAACCACTGCGTGACGATGGATCGAAAAAGTACACGATGGCGTTCAGCTTTGCGGTTCCAAGCATGCCACCAGCAGCCAAGTCGCATATCATACAATAGCCATCCCTAGAGTCTATGGCCGCCTTCAAGGTTGCGCAAGCTCAACCCCCAAAATTAGTTCTTTAATGGCAAAAATACAAGACAACTAATCAATGTCAACTATCGACAGCTCAACAAGCTGGTAAGATAGATAATTTTTCGCCCAGAACATTCAGGTTAACGCTTGGAATATTCCAAAAATGGAATAATTTGGAATACTGTACATTCCAACCTGAGACTCCATTCCAAGCAAGCGTGGGAGGTAGAATATACTCTATCTCTGTAGTATCATTTTATCTGTTCAATTTGCTGGCTACAGCAGCTGAACCAAATATGGCAATGCCTCCGACAATCGTGACAAACCCGATGGCTTTCCAGTTGATATCTGACAGCTGAAAGAAAGGCAAGGCAAATTTTGACAGGTCCATATTTGTAAGTAAATAGATGCCAAATGTCATCAAGAAAATCCCGCCTACTATCAGGACAATGACCTTGAACATACCCTTTCTGATATGGCAGGAAGGGATAAGAGCTGCCAAGCTCAGAACATTTGATATTTTGATTCAGAATGGAATTCCGCTCTATGGTCTGCTAGCATTACTAGCAAAGATAACCCATATGCCATTCTTGACTGGAAACACGCACATGCGCACTGCGAGTAATCACTTGGCGAAAGCAGCCTTGGCTGCATCGTCGCCGGTAGAAGGCTGCTGCAGTGGCTTTTTAACCTTAGCCATTGCCGGCTTGGGTGCTTCAACTTCGGCAGCTGTAGGCACTGGCTTGACTCCCTCAGCCGCCGGCTTTTCAGGCGCCTTAGGTTTTTCTTCTGGCTTTGGAAGCGCCTCTGCCTCCTGATGCACCTGTATTGGCTCGCTTGAAACCATTTCTGTGAGAAGAGCTATGGACTGCGGGTAGGATGATGTCGTCATGCCTGCAAGCATAAAGACAACAGGATAGAGCCTCTGGTATATTATATCGAGGATCTTGGGGATCCTAGAGTCCTTATGAGCCTCCATTATGGCTTCAAAATCTGCCGTGCTTCCCATGATGTTGCAGACGCCGCGGAATTCGTATGTGACAGAGCCCTTGACATCGTTAAGTGTAAGCAAAAACGAAACTGTAAGGCGGTTATCCTTCCTTGACTCTTCGTCAATCTTGGCATAAACCTGAAAATTGCTTGGTATCATGGTTGTTGTTATTGCTGCCACCTGCGCCTGCCTCTCTTCTTCAACCGGGTTGCGCTTTCTGGAAGCAAATATGCTGTAAAGTGTCACTTCTACTTGTGGGCCTGATGGCGGTATCGACGACAAGACATCCTAGAGTGATCACCTAGTGTGAAAAAGCGCTATGCATGTAACTTGCAGCTACACACGAAGCGATTTTTATTTTTGAGGTGGCAGATAGCCTCAAGTTATGGACTATTTAGGGAAGGATGCCCATGCAGACGGTGTCGGTAACAACAAGGTGACTACCCGGCTCAGGACGTTCAACCAGCAGTCCAAGATCACGCTCCAGATATCCCGGCTAAAGTCCTACGAGTCCCCTCTCAAAAAGAAATACGATGTCGAGAAGTATGATCTCACTTCAAACTATGTCTTTCCCGACAGCATGTCGGAGCTTATCCCAAAGCATACCCCAGAATACATCGATCACGGTCAGCGCTACGTTGAGCGCATAATGCGCGCCCTATACTACTTCAAGCAGTGTGCGCTCATTGGTCCTAGCGGAACGGGCAAGACCCATATCGTTTATGCCGTGGCAGAGATAGCCGGCCTCCCGCTCTGGGAAATAAACTGTGGTCTCCAGACCACATCTTTTGACCTCTTTGGCAGGTACATCGGGCTTGGAAAAGAAAACTGGGTTGACGGCCAGATAGTATCGTGGTGCAGACACGGCGGCATACTCTATCTGGACGAGGCCAACATGATGAAGCAGGACGTCGCCACTAGGCTCAACCCGCTCCTTGATACCAGAGGCCACATTGTGCTCAATGAAAAGGATAACGAGATCATCCCTAGGCACCCTCTCAGCTATGTGATTATCAGCATGAACCCGTTCTCCGTTGAATTCGCTGGCACAAAGCCGCTCAACGCAGCGTTCCGCAGACGGATGAGCGTGTGGATCAACTTTGACTACCTGAGCACTGGATCAAAAGTCAATGAAAGCGAAATAGATCTTATTCAGGAAAGGGGTGGAGTGACCAGAGAAATAGCTATGCAGATGGTAAAGGCAGCGGCACAGCTGCGTGCCAACTACAAGAAAGGCGACCTTCCATACGGACCCTCAGTTGGTGACCTTATCAACTGGGCCAAGCTGGTGGCAGATGGTCTTGATATCCACACAGCCGCAGAAGAGACCATTGTCTCTACGACGAGCGACGACATTGCCACACAAGAATCGGTCAGGAGGATAATCAAGCTAGCCGGCGGCCACCAGCTCCTCAGACCTAGCATCCAGAGTGCAGAGACGCTTGACGACTGATGAATTCGTTTTATTCCACGCTATATGGCAAGTTTGCCGACCTTCAGGTGGACCAGTCGTTTAGCGCCAGATTTGCCTACCCTGCCAAGGGTCTGAGACCTTCGCTGAAGATAGGCAAAGGCATTTTGGACTGCACGGTAAGGATACCCCAAATACGTGCTGCAAAAGGCACCATTTCTTACGGCCCATTTCTCTTCAAGGACAGCGAATTTGGTCAGGCGGCGGCAATCAGGCTAGCCGTGGCATCAACTTGCCTGCTGAGCGGCAAGTCGGTCTTTTACTGGCTGTACCGTGATTACTTGGGTGAATGGCTTGCTTCAAAGGAGGACAAAATCAGGGCCGGCTATATAGTAAATGTAATCCTTGACATGCTGGCAAGACAGAGGATCCGGCAGGTCGAGGGCGAGGACTTTTACGCTGATACAATGCGGCATGCAGACCTGCTTGTGTCTGCGCTGCTACCCCGGCATCCGAAGAACTTTGGCATCCTGACACAGGCTACTCTTGCCTCCTTCCTCTTGAACATTTCAGCAGCCTATGCTCCTACTGCCATCGTAAAGACGGCAAAGAACTTTATTTCAAAACTGAACGCCTTTGCATTTGACCCATCAAGGCTAGTTGATATCATAAGAGATCGCATATCAAGCAACAATAACACTGTAGAGATCAGCAGAGCCGAATCGGGGTGGGATCATATCGCCAAGCTGGCAGACACGCTCTATGCGATCATCGACAAAATCCCGGGCAAGTGGCATAGCGTATACCTTCCATACTCAAATGTTCTGGCTGTTGGCAACCTGGAATCAATATCAATATTTGAAAGCAAAATTATAACAGAAAAAGAGTTTACTGTAATCAAGCGACGTGCCATGAACGGCAGTAGTAATAATAATCACGCCGGCGACGATACAGTATGGCAGGAGATATTTTTTGAGCTGTTAAGAGAGGAAAAGCGAAATGAAAAAACGCTGTCCCGGCTATCGCGTGCCACAAAGAACCTAAATTTCAGCACTGTTGGCTTTCCAACAAGCGACTATGTCAGCTATTACAGCCTGTATAATGAGCTGGGACCGCAGATCAGAAGGGTAATCGAACGTGTGAGCCTGATAAAGAATGCTCTTGACGAGAATGCATTTGAAGAGAGCGGAAGTATTGACCTGCAGGTTGCCATTCAGGCTGTTGCGAGTGAAACAAGAAGAAATGACATATTCATCAAGGATGAGAACCTGCTCAAGAACGAGTCATGGACCATACTGATAGATTCCAGCCTGAGCCTAAGCGGCTCAAGCAGACAGCTCAAGGCAGTGTCGATATGCCTTGGAGAAACGGCAAATCAGGTGATGGGTTCCTCCAATCCGTGGGCAATGTTTGCATTTTCAGACGAGTTTTATTGTATCAAGGATTTTACTGAGCCTTACGACAGCCAGGTGAAGGCAAGAATAGGTGGCTTGGCCCAGAATGGGCTTTCACACATTCCTGATGCCATTAGATCATGTCGTGCACTGATCGGGGAACATAGCAAAGACAGGAACTACCTCATCTTAGTCTCAGACGGAATACCATCGGGCTATCTTGGAATAGAAGCCGAGTTTACGGCTTCTGTAAAAGAGCTCGGCAAGTATGGCATTAACCTTGCGGCCATAGGAATGGGGGGTAGCGCCATCAAAAAGGCAATACGCAATGCCAGAACTATAGATACGCCGGCCGATATAGTAAAGGAGTTCATAGAGATCTACCAAAACCTATCGCTCTAGTTTTTGCCCAATACTGGCAACAGATTATGCCGCATCATGGCAACTGTTCCGTCCTGGGGGAATGACAAGTGCCTAAGATGTAAAATTTTGATAATGTGTTATAAGAATTATAACAGGTGCTATACTTTTCAACAAAACTATATGTCATTGTTTCTACATACACAAGCTACTTTATATACTGCCAATAGAATGTTCTAGCTCCCTGATCTAGAATGGCTGCAAAAATGGACGAATTCAAAGTAACGAACCCTGGTTTGGACATAGAAAATAGCCTGACGGCTGAGCTGCAAAAGCTGGACCTTACACTGAATGAAGCGAGGATACTTTTATTCCTTATGACCCATGGAAACTCGACAGCAAGCGATGTTTCCCGCCATACAGGGATCCAGCGCACTGAAACTTATAACTATATTTCAACGCTCCTTGCAAAGGGAGTCGTCTTTTCGACCTTTGACAGGCCGCAGAAATACTATGCCTTGCCGATCAACGAAGTCATAGACTGCCTTGTGCAGACAAAGCAGAACGCCCTGCAGTCGATAGCGGAGAAAAAGAAGGACTACCAGGAAATGGTCGAGGCCATACTGAGCAACACAGTTATCCCCGAATCGGACAAGAAAGAAAGCTACCAGATAGTGATGGGCGAAAACTCGATCAACGCCAAGATAAAGAGGATGCTTGCCGAAGCCAAGGAAGAGGTCACTGTTCTTGTGACAGACAGGAACCTTGTCAATATGTACCATGCCGAAATAACGGATCAGCTGATCCAGCTGACCAGCAAGGGAGTCCGGGTCAAGCTCAGGACGCCATGCAAGAATGCAAACGACTACATCAGCACAGAAGATGGCGAGAAGGCTCCGATTTCGCTAAAGACGACCGCCAAGGTTGTCCCGGTGAACTTTGTCCTCGTCGACAACAAGGACATCATACTGCTGCTTGAAAGCAACTCGTTCAAAAAGTCAGAGCTGTGCGGCTTTTACACCAACAACCTCTCTATGATCTCGGTCTTTACGTTCATCTTTGATAACCTTATATAAGCGACTGGGGTAGCTGGCCATGTGTCCGGCAACTCTATAGAGAGGTTATTGGACAAGATCGACGCGGACATCTCTGCCTTTTTGATATTTGCCGGCGTGCTGGACAACAATGCTAAGCTGCTTTCCTTTCGGAGGGGCAAAGCCAGCTTTTCCCTGCCGATAGAGAGGCATGACACGCTTGACGTCCAGCTGTCCCTGATGTTCTCGCTCATACGCCAGCTAGAGGACATCTCCGGCCCACACAAGTTCACTGTGACGCGCTTTGCAAGGCACGACATCTTTTTGTTCGGCACGGCCGATATGCATGTATTCGTGATAACCTCGCCCACTTCGGAGGGACAGGTCGCAAAGACGCTGTCAGAGCTGGTCGCCACCATGAGCGATAGCGAGCTCCCTATGGCAGCGCCCAACCTTGTAGGAGGGGGCAAGAAGGATCAGACCATGACAGCAGCCGCCACCACCACCACCATGGCATCGGTCCGCCACAATAATAATAACGACGGCGAGCTCAATGGCATCGACAGGCAGCAACACAAGCTTTCACTGGCAACCGCCGCCAAGCCCCGGCCCGAGGCAATCGCGATGCTTCAGGGCTACCTCATGGCCCTTGAAGCGGACTGCATCATACAGGATGATGCCAATGGGTATTACAAGGTAAAGGCAGGCGAGAGCGACAGGCTCACCTGGTCGGTGCTTGAGAAGGTAAGCCACACGTTCAAGGACAGGATCGAAATACATCACGTCGGCCTAGACACCGACGGCAAGGTCCTTGTCAGGATCTCGCTAAAGTAAGGGCGCGCGCATGTATATGCGCATGTATGCGTTTCAGTTCAGAAAATAATTAGTTCTTTTATATACTATTAAATGTCTGCTAGGATGACGCGGCGATGACTGATACTAGAGTTACTACTCTTCTTCTCCCTCTCCCTCCTCAATCAATATGGTCTCAAATGCTACCCTTTTCTGTGCAGCTGGACTGCAGCTAAATGCAGCTAAGTATATTATTTGGGATTCATTATCGCCCTTGGAATTTCTCCTCTCCCTCGATCGTACAACATTAAGAGTCAAGTAGTAAGGAGTCATGACTAATAGTCCTTACTCCTAGTCAAAAGATACTCTACACCAAAAGCCGTAAAGATGAGCCTTTTATTTGCAGCCAGACATAATACAACTGTAGGTAATGGCAGTCCAAACAACTTGTAAGTTCTGTTCTTATCAATGGCCATGTAAGGGAAACAAGGCTAGGGCCACCTGTCCATGTTGTAAACGGAAGAACCGGGTCAACTCCATTCTAGCTTCAGAAGGTCCCAGGCCACAAGTTCAAGTCCTACATTCTAATCAAGTTCAGCAGGAGAAAAAGGATGATGAATTGAAGAACAACCCACCGCAGGTTCCTACTAGTCCGAAATTGCCCCAAGTATCGAATGAAGTTGCTCCTGACGCTCAGTCAGAACTGTCAAAACCGGAACATCCAGTAGAAAGCCAACAACCATTGACGAATGAGCAAATTGACAAGATAATAATGAAATTGGCTGAGCGAATCAGGAAGTCGAAAGAGAAGTAGACTTGGAATATGGACTTTGAAAAAATAATTGCCCATTCTCCAAACCCGGAAGCCGCTATAAGAGCTGCTTACAAGCTGGAATTGTGCGAAGAAATGATTCGACTCACAAATGAACTAGAGCGTGATATAGCAAAGTTGAACACAAGAGAAAAGCTGGCGTTCTATGAGATGATTGGGAGCAAGGAGATGGTAGAATTCTTACAGGAAAAACTCTGGAACAAGGAGGTGGATGCACAACTTAATTTGTATATGCTGATTGAGGAAAGAAAACGCCATGGGCTAAAAGTTGACCCTGATATTGAGAAATGGCTACGTTATGATCCTCATGAACTTCTTGAGCGAAGGAAAAGAGAGCTGGGTCTGAGTGGGAATCCTATGTACCAATAAGGCTATTTGAGCGAGTTCTGCAACCTTCTCTAGCGCATTGCTTCCAGTATAGCTATTTGAGCGTCATGTGGCATTTTCTCCCATGGAAAGCCTATCTTCACCATCCCTATCAGCATTTCAACGGTTAGCCACTTGTTCTCTACCCATGGGGCAAACGTGTTCTTGAAGCGTTTTTCTCGACTCATGCCTATGACGTATCTAGTATCTCACTCCACAAAAGCTTTAAGCAGAAAATGAAGAATCCATCGACAATGCAATCAACCACCTTCCACTCTGAAATTCGGCCGGCCCTGTTGACGAGATTGACTGGTTAGTGGGTAATCTTCAAGTTTCTATGGACTATGAGAGGCAGATGCGTTCTAGAATTAGGAAGAATCTAGACATATTCCAGCGTGAAGAACTGCCACTACTGGTGGAAAGAGGCTTTACAGAGCCGAAAGGAACCGTGACAACCTGCTGTCACGCCAATGACGCTGCGGATAGTATAAATTGGCACAGCTTAAATGAGATTAGCGGGCTGCGGGGGTCGCCTAGCCTGGCAGGGCGTGGGATTGCTAATCCCATGTCCGAAAGGACACGTGGGTTCGAATCCCACTCCCCGCGCTCTACTTTTGGAGTCATCCAAAATAGTTCTCTTTAGCGCCTGTGGGTATTCACCTTCTGAACAAGAATGCAGGCCACCCGGAGCCAAGCAAACGACAGACAACGACAAAAGGAGGAACCGACTATGGCTTTAACCGAACAGCTGCCGCCCTCCCAGCTCGAAAAGACCATAGTGCTTTTGACGGCTAACCTTGAACGCTACTGCAGAAGTCTCTTTCTGAAACTTGCAAACACCAACAGCGAAAACGCCCAGATACTGGCCGATTTTATCACAGCCGAGCAGAACGAGATAAACATCAAAGACTCGACCAAGGAATGGAAGATCAAGATAATCTTCCAGCTCTCTGCGTTCCATGAACATGCCAAGTCCTTCAAGGACATGACAAAAGATGATATCTTGGCTTATCTGAACAAGCTTCGCAAGCCCGAGTCTGAGGACCCAACCCACAAGTGGATTGGCACATACAACAACCGCCAGATGCTCCTGAACAAGTTCTTCCGGTGGCTGTACAACCCTGACGAGCCAGACCACAGGCAGAGGATAACCCCGCCATGTATGAGAGGGGTCAAGAGGCTTCCACGGAAGGAAAAGTCACCCTACAAGCCCTCAGACATTTGGACAAACGAAGAGCATGCTGTCTTTTTGAAATACTGTCCAATGAAGAGGGATAGATGCTACCATGCTATAGCCTATGACACCTCTGCCAGGCCCCATGAACTACTGCGGCTAAAGATAAAAGACATCAAGTTCAAGCTGTCGCCGGATGGGATCCAGTATGCGGAGATTCTGGTTTCAGGCAAGACGAGGCCAAGGACGCTGCCACTAATATCGTCCATCCCCTACATCAAGGAATGGCTGCAGGAACATCCACTCCGAAACAATCCTGAAGCTGCGCTCTTTTTGTCACTTGGAGACTCGAACTATGGCAGGCCAATCACCAGAGATGGGCTATGGTGGCACTTTGCCAAACACTACAGGACAAAATACTTTCCAAGGTTGTTAGAAGAACCTTCAGTGCCAGCAACTGACAAAGAGCACATCAAGAGTATGATTGCCAAGCCATGGAACCTCTACATATTCAGGCACTCGGCGCTGACGCAAAAGTCGCAGATCCTGAAAGAAACCACGCTGCGAGACCACGCTGGCTGGACGATGTCAAGCAAGATGCCGCAGGTATACCTGCATTATTTTGGGACCGAATCGTCAAACTCGCTCCTTGAAGCATACGGGATAATCAAGCACTCGCAAAAGCAGATAGAGATACTAAAGTCAAAGGCATGTCCAAACTGCAACGAGCCAAACAAGCCCGACGAGAGGTTCTGTTTCAAGTGCAAGATGGTGCTGACCTACGATGCATACAAGGACACGCTTGACCAAGAACAAGCAAAGGAAGAACGCCTAAAAGTAGTCCAAGACCAGCTGCAAGCGCTATACCGCCAGTTATACAGGGAGGGCCTCATCAAGGAACAGCCTAGGGAAAGTGGATAATCTGTCCACTTTCTATACCCCCTCCCCTTCTGGTGCTTCATTCATTATATACTCCTTCTAGAAATGAAGGAACAAAGGCAAAACCTGCCTGAATGGGAAGTACAGTTGGATGAAACGTAGCAAGGAATGGAAAAGGATGATTCTGGACACAGTCATAAGGATAAGCCCAACATTAGAGAATCGGGTAGGTGCTAGGTCGTGGTGTTACATACTTGAAAATGAGGGTGTGATAACAAAGGGAGATTTTGATGATGCTGAGAAATTCATAACTGAGTGTAGAAAAAATGGTAAACTCCCCGTAGATTTCACTGCCGAATATAATGAGCGAATATTTGAAGGGGTAGAAGAGCCTGAACAGGTAACTGTTGAGGATTATTTTGTTGAGATGGTAAGAAATGTCTGGAATAACGCACACAATTGGTATAGTCCTGATTGGTGGGAAGGAGAGAAATATTATCTCCAGCTCCTAGTAGAGAAGCTTGACCTTAAGAACTTGTTCATGCCTATTTGCAAAGAGTATCATATCCCGGTCGCTAACGGCAAAGGCTGGTCCGACATAAACCAGCGATATGATTTGATCAAGCGATGCATGTGGGCAGAATCTAGGGGATTAACTCCAATAATTCTTTATGCTGGCGATTTCGACCCCTATGGCAAGCATATCTCTGACACGCTTATTGAAAATATACATCAATTAGATGGTCTTCTTGACATAAACGGTAATCGAATAAATATTAGCATGCATAGGAATCAGATAAAGCGGTTTTGCCTTAACAAGGACTTTATTGACAGACACAATTTAACTTGGATTGATAACCTCCTATCAGGGTCAGGCAAGGATATGAGCAAACCCAACAAAAATGGCAAAATCAAGCGCTTCATTCAGGAGTGGATAGATACGGTCGGTAAGCGAAAGTGTGAAGCGGAAGCTGCGATGAAGGTTCCCAAGGAAGCAAGACAGTTATTTGAGCAAAATATACAAGGTTATTTGGGGCGGAACGCTAAAGAAAGGTTCGAATCCAAGCGAGCGGAAATTGAGAAAAGATTGCTGGCATTTAAGGAGCGCAAGGGAATAGCCAACTTTCCAGACACCTTGGCATAGTTTGAAAAAAGTTATTCTAGATTAGGTTTTTGGCGATGCTAGCCGCAATTACGACAATTGCAGAACATGTGCAGCCGTGATTGGCGTAATATCCCCTCCGTAAAGGAAGAATTAGTTCTCATATTCTAGTCTCTACCCTCTGTCTACCATGACCGCCGTAAAATCAATCAAGGTCACAGAGGAGACCTACCGCAAGCTGGTTAGGCTTGGAACATTGGAAGACTCGTTTGATTCTGTAATTTCTAAACTCATCTCGAATGCTGAGGGGCGAGACGCTGATGAGTAGTATGGAAAGGAGCCAATTCCAGACAGAGATAATTCACAAATGCCTGACATCATCCTGCTCTGAATGTACGGGCTTTTACGTTTCAGATGTACTTGCAAGACGATTCATTTGCAAGTGCTGCTGTCATAGTTCACTTTCAGTGGGAATGGAAGGCAAATGACTCAATCTAGTGATGCACAAGCCAACTTTGAAGCCTATCTCCAATACCTATCCTATAATGACGACAGGCTATTGATCAATGGAGAAAGCAAGTATCCAATCCTACTACCGCAGCGTGTTAGCAAAGAATCAATTGAAAATGCGGTCTATGAATATTGCCAAAAGTACAACATTGACTATGTATCTACTGAAAATGTCAACAAATGGTCAATTGCAATGGTCAAGGAGTACCATCTGCAAAGACTTAAGCCAAAGGGTAAGGTAGAGAAGACAACAACAGCTCAAGAATCAAAAGAACAGCCAATAGTTCTGACAGATGATCTTACGAGGGAGGTTACATTCCAAGAAGTTTCAGCAATCTTGTCGACATCAATAAAGAAGGATGAAGCGGCCAAATTGATTACATTCTGCGGCATGCTGCTTGCGCAATCAAACGAAGACCAGCTCAATCTTGGCTTTCAGTCCGAATCCTCGGCAGGCAAATCATACATTCCAATAGAAGTAGCAAGCTATTTTCCCAAAGAAGAGGTGGAGATTCTGGCCTCCGCAAGCCCTACAGCGTTCTATCATGACGGCAAATGGGATAATGAGAAAAAGGTGCTATTCAGGGACCTAGAGCACAAGAACCTGATCTTCCTCGACCAGCCGCACTTTCAACTGCTGGAAAAGCTGCGGCCACTTCTAAGCAAGGACATGAAAGAGCTTTACTACAAAATAACTGACAAGAACCAAAGGCAAGGCCTCCGGACAAAAAATGTCATTATCAGAGGCTTTCCGTCTGTATTCTTTTGCACTACCAGAACAGATCCAGACGAGCAGGAAAAGACCCGCATGATACTGTTGAGCCCATCAACAGATCAAGAAAAGCTCAGAGAATCGCTAGAGCTGGTATCGCTTAAAAAGAGCAACCCAGAGGAGTATCGCAAGCGCATACAACATGATCCGCGCCGCAGCTGGCTTGTTGACCGGATAAAGGCAATCAGACAGTGGGGTATAAGGGAGGTTCTGGTTCCAAACGATGGAAAGGATGTGTATGAGAGGTTCATGAAGGAACATGCTTACCTTCTTCCGCGGCACCAGCGCGACTTTCCTAGGATATTCAGCTTCATCAAGGCCCATGCGCTCCTTAATTGCTTCAAAAGGGAGAAGGTGCTCAACGGCCATGCAGACAAGCCGGTGGCCATAATTGCAAATCAGGCAGACATTGACGCTGGCTTTGAACTCTACAAAGAAATAGAGCAATCAAACGAGCTTGGCCTATCGCCCTATATCTTCAAGATTTACAGGGAAGTGATTCAACCTCTGCTAAATCCACAGGTAGGGCTAAGTCGGAAGGAAATAAGGTCAAAGTACTATACCGTATTCCACAAGACGCTTGCAGCAAAGCTTGAAGAATCTGTTATTATGCAACTGGAAGGGGCAGGTCTAATAGAGCAGTCGCCTGACCCAGAAGATAAGCGCAAAATGCTAGTCTACCCCACTGTGTCAGGGAATATATCTTCTGATAGAAAATGTATCCCCCAAGACAGTGGGGCAACACCTTTAGAGCAATATCCAAGGGAGGTCCAGCCTGCAACTTGACGATCTGTGAGAAGCATGGCCATTGGAATTCTTATGTTGACTGCTTTCAATGTCTAATGGAGTCTAAAGGTACTGCCTTTGATATCACAAGCGATTTTATCGAAGAGCAAAGAAAAGCCGCCGATAAGATCCAAGGGACCAACATAGTAAAACCTAGTAAGTTTTCGCCCTATACAAGGGCAGAAAGGGAAAAGCGTCGAAAGGAGGTAGCTAGGCTTCATTTTGAGAAGGGGATGCCCGGCATAAGGATAGCCGAAGCAATGAAGGTTGACAAGAACACAATCTATGCTGACCTAAAAGCAATCTATCGAGAGCTGGCCCGGCCTGGGTACAGCACTGCAGAGGCGTATGACAGATTCTATGTGAGGCTTGAAATGCAGCGTGCCAGGCTTGAAGAGTATCTTTCAAAAGAAAGTGATGTCCAGACAAAATTGATGATAGAGCGCCAGCTTACAGACATAGAAAGCAGGCTGCTAAAGGCTGATGAACGAATTTACGACAACGCTAACAAGATTCGTAACGAAGTGGCAGAACACATCAACAAGTATTGCGAAGAAAACAAGCTCGATTACCGCGTTCTGAATTTACAGGAATTGCTTAAAGTGTCATCGGAGGGCTGGAACTCGTTCATGACTGTTCTGAGAAAGGAAAGGATAATCAAATAATGAAGATGGCAAATATTAGATTCGACGATCCTGAAGACCTAGGTCGCCCAAGTCGCGTATTCATTGAACTCATGATGCGACTAGAACTTCTAGATTATGCGAGGAGGTATTTTGAGAGAAAAGGCGACTCCTCGTCGCTGAAAAGAGCTGGAGAGATTCGCAAGTTCTATAAACAAACTATTTGCGATAGCGTCTACATAGTTAGATCAATTATCCCAGACGAGCTAATGCATGAACATTCAAAGCTATTCTGTAAAAGAATTCGAAAGGAACGCGACTGAAGAATTAAGGCTGTGACAGTGAACAGTTTTTTATATAATTTGGCTCAATGCACCGATCAGCCTGATACCCAGTTTTTGGCGACTAATTCAGCCTGACGCAACACTGTTTCTGTAGCCTTCTTTTCCTTGTCCGGCGGATAGCCGTATTTCCTCAAAATCTTTTTGACGTTCAGACGTATAGCAGCCTGCACGCTCTCCCTCTGCGTCCAGTCAATTGTTACGCTGTTGCGTATCATCTGCGTCAACTCTACAGCAATCTTTCTCAATGTTTCATCCCCAAGAATCTTTACTGCACTATCGTTTACTTCGAGCGCATCATAGAATGCCAGCTCGTCTTCGCTCATGTTCTGCTCCTTGGCTCTGTTCTTTTCTGCTCTGACTTTCTTTGCCAACTCGATCAACTCTTCAATTACCTGCGCTGCCTCAACGTTTCTGTTGGTGTATTTCTTTATGGTCTTGTCCAGCATTTCCATGAACGATTTTGCCTGCACAAGGTTTCTCTTGGACATGAACCTGATTTCGTCATTAAGCAGCTTTTTGAGAGCTTCAAAAGCCAAGTTCTTTTGTGGCATATCTTTTACTTCAGCAAGAAAACCATCTGACAGGATAGATAGCTCTGGCTTTTGTATGCCTGCTGCTTCAAAAATATCTATGATTCTATCCGATATCACAGCCTTTGAAAGAATCTGCTTTATTGCGCTGTCAAATTTTTCCTCCTGGCTTTCCTTTCCGGTTTCAGTTGTCTTTGCAATTGCGGATTTTATAGCCTGGAACAACCCTACTTCTTCTTTTATCTTCATTGCCCTGTCATGTGGAACTGCCAGTGAGAATGCCTTTAGAAGCGCTGTAACTTCTCTGGCGTATCTTTCCTTTTTGCCAGGCTCTTTGAGGATATGCTCCATTGCCTGAGGAATAAAGGAAATCCTTTCACTTGGTTTGAGCTCAAAGAACTTTCTGTAGTTAAAGCCGTGGAACATGTCTTTTACAACTTCGTATTTTTCAACCATCATCATTACCGCCTTTTCTTGGTCAAAGGCCGGCTTGCCCTTGCCACCACTGGCAGTATAGTCCATCAATGCTTTCTTTAATTCTGCTCCAACCCCCATGTAATCAACAATTAGTCCACCCTCTTTTCCCGGATAGACGCGGTTAACCCTTGCTATGGCCTGCATCAATGTATGGCCTTTCATTGGTTTGTCAAGATACATTGTATGAAGCGACGGCGCGTCGTAGCCGGTCAGAAACATGTCCCTTACAATGATTAGCCTCAGCTCATGTTTTGGGTCCTTGAAGTTATCTCCAATCCTCTTTCGACGGATTTTGTTTCTAATGTGCTCTTGCCATTCCTTTGGGTCTGAAGCAGAGCCAGTCATGACCACTTTGATTGCTCCCTTTTCATCATCGCTATTCTTCCATTCGGGCCGAAGCTCTACTATCTCGTTGTAAAGTTCAACACAAATTCTTCTAGACATGCAGACTATCATGCCTTTTCCTTCAAGCACAGATGTCCTCTTTTCAAAGTGGTCGACAATGTCCTTTGCAATCCTCTTTATCCTCATTGGTGCGCCTGCTACCTTTTCGACCCTTGCCCATTTGCTCTTCAGTTTTTCCTTGCCTTCGACTTCTTCGCCTTCTGTCACTTCTTCAAACTCGCTGTCTATCTTCGGCCTTTCCTCAGGCTTGAGCTCTAGTTTGGCAAGTCTGCTTTCATAGTATATTCTTACAGTGGCTCCATCATTTACAGCCTGTTCTATATCATAAGTGTCAACATACTTGCCAAAGACAGCCGGAGTCGATCTGTCTGCCTTTTCTATAGGTGTTCCTGTAAAGCCTATGAACGAAGCATTGGGCAAGGCGTCCCTGAGGTATTTTGCATAGCCATAAGTTATCAGAGTCTTGTCATCCTTGTTCAGTATTTTTGCAGCAAAGCCATACTGGCTTCTGTGTGCTTCGTCGGCAATAACAACAATGTTATCTCTTTCTGACAATACGGGATACTTCTCTCTGTTGTCTTCCTCTGGCAAGAATTTCTGTATGGTGGTAAAGACAATGCCGCCCGATGAAACCTTGAGCAAGTCTTGCAACTCTTTTCTTGAGTTGGCCTGCTGCGGCTCCTGTCGTATGATGTCCTGGCATCTGCTAAAAGTGCCAAAAAGCTGATCATCTAGGTCATTTCTGTCTGTTAGAACAACAACCGTAGGATTGTCAAGCTCCCTTACCAGCTTGCCAGTATAAAAGACCATGGTTAGCGACTTTCCAGAGCCTTGGGTATGCCAGACAATGCCTGCTTTTTTATTCCCTTTCCTAGCCTTGATCGTAGATTCTAAGGCCTTGTTTACAGCCCAGTACTGATGGTATGCCGCCAGCTTTTTGCTAACGCTCTTGTCTTTTTCAAAGACGATAAAGTTTCTAACTATGTCTAGGAACCTTTGCTTGTTGCACATGCCTCTGATAAGGACTTCGATTTCAGTCAATCCTTTTCTTGGCGCTCCGCCGTCAATGGTCTTCCATTGAGCGAATCTTTCGCGTTCAGATGTTAAAGTTCCAGCCCTTGCTTCAATACCGTCGCTTATGACTAGAATTTCATTATACTTGAATAGCGAAGGAAGTTGTTCCTTGTATGTCTGAAGTTGATCGTAGGCTGTCCATATAGTGGCATTTTCGTCAGCCAAGTTCTTTAGTTCAATAACCAGCAACGGTATTCCGTTGACAAAGAGTATGACATCCGGTCTACGCTCGATATTGTTTTCGACGACTGTGAACTGGTTGACTGCCAAAAACTCGTTGTTCTCTGGATCCTCAAAATCAAAGAGCCATATCTTTTTGTAGGTTTCTCCCTCTAGTGTCTGCACTGGAATATCTATTCCATCGACTAGCATTTTGTGAAAACTCTCATTGTTTGCTATCAGCTTTTGGCTTTCGCTTCTTAGGACTTGCTTGATTGCTTGGTCTAATGCATCAATTGGAGCCGATGGGTTGATTTTCCTTAGGGAGTCAGTGAGCCTATCGACAAGGACAACATCCTTGTAATCAGCCCTTAGTGCTGACGAGCCACCGGGAAGACAATCTTCATTGTCGCCTCTGATAATTTTGTAGCCCATACTTTCTAAAATGGCCAAGACGTTTTCCTCAACGTCTGCTTCGCTTATCGCTTTTGGCATTTCATTGAGCCTCCACAGGGACTCGGATTTTTCCAGACATTAGTTTTGGGAGTAGCGAATCCCGTATATTCTGGAGTGTATAAGAATGACGAATGTTCGTGGACATGTGTGAATAAATCATTCTCGCATATCCATCGAAACGACTTAGAAGGGATTTTGGAGGAACAAGGATTCCCATTGTACGAAAATTGGATTTACTTATCTCTCTAAAAGTAGTTCCATTCGCTCTATTCTCAATCTTCTCCATATTGAATTTGCACCAATTGAGCATGAAATAACTTGAAAGTGACTGGGTACAAACCATTGCAATGATTCCTTGATTCACGGCAGTGGCGATATCTGAAATTGCGAGATAGCCTATGGGTGCACGAGATGACATGAGCAAGGTTCCGCGTGGATATTTTCGTGAGCCAATAGCGTCTAACCCTTTAGTGGTTATCTTCCTTTGCGTATCTACTAAAATTGGTGATGTCAGCGAGGACATATCCTTGGGTGTTGCCCAATTTATGTCCCCTCCATCCCAGTATGAGGATTCAGACGTACTTGGAGTGCTTCCTCCGCCAACTTCAATTTCATGACCTATTGATGATATCCTCCATCCTTTAGGTATGGTTCCTATATCGGAGTTGATCATTTCCCCTCCAGACGATTTATACGGCTTGCCTTCCTCGTTTGGAAATTCAAAGTCGATGAACCAGTGCTTGAAGATCGCTCTGCCCATTTCTTCAAGGGTTTTGTTCATCTGCTGGTTCAGCTCGATTTTGGAGTCAAGATCGGATAGAATTCTAACAATAGAGTGCTGCTCATGAAGCGGCGGAATCCCCAATTTCAATTCATTGAATGTTTTTGTTGTAATTGTATCAAAAATGGTACCATATGACGCTGATTGTATTTTATCAACGGAATCCTTGAGTTTGTAATACAAAAATAAAGGAATAGTTTGTTTCTTTGCGACTAGACCATAACAAGTTTGATTGAATGACATTGGTTCACCCAATAAGGCTAGTTTTCCAACTGTTCCTCTTGATGTTATCACCAAAGTATCTTTAGGAAATATCTTTGCATTACTATTTTCGATGCCTGTATTTGTAATCGTTCTTTCAGTATTGCAAATATATCTTGATCTACAATTTGAAACATCCTTTGCAGATGCCCATTTTATTTCTCCATTCCAATACTCTCCAACTTCCGTTTTTGGAGTACCCCCGATGTATATGTCTGCTAGATCACTTACACTTGCAACTTCCCATTCTTCGGGAATCTTTCCTATCTCTGTTTCTTTGAATTTCGTTTTTGTCTTTTCCTTCATCATATTCTATACCCTATGCTTGCCAGATTCTTCTTTATCTCCTCGTCAAGCCTCCTGCCTTCTTCCATCTGCTTTGCCAGCTCAGACGTCAGCCGGTTCATCTTTTCTTCAAACTCTTCATCGTCTTCCTCCTCTTCTTCCGCGCCCACATACCTGCCAGGAGTCAAAATCCACTGTTGCTTTCTTACTTCTTCAAGAGTGGCGGACTTGCAAAAGCCGGGAATGTCTTCATACTTTTTGTCCTTCAGCTCACCCCTCCATGCGTGATAAGTGTCTGAAATCTTCTTGATATCCTCGTCGGTCAGCTCCCTGTGCCTCCTGTCGATCATCACGCCCATCATGCGGGCGTCAATGAAAAGTATCTGTCCATTTCTGGCTCTGAATTTGTGGTTCCCTTTATTGCGCGACAGAAACCAAAGACAAGCAGGAATCATTGTGTTGTAGAACAATTGCGACGGCAGAGCAACCATGCAGTCAACTAGGTCAGCTTCTATGATGTTCTTGCGGATTTCTCCCTCGCCAGAGGTATTTGAAGACATCGAACCGTTGGCCAGAACAAAGCCAGCAACACCTGCCGGAGAAAGGTGATGTATGAAATGCTGCACCCATGCAAAGTTCGCATTATTTTTCGGAGGCACGCCAAACTTCCACCTTGCATCTTCCTGCAGGTGCTCTCCTCCCCAGTCGCTGTCATTGAAAGGAGGGTTTGCCAAGATAAAGTCTGCTCGTAGATCCTTGAACTGGTCGTCGCGGAAAGAATCGCCCCACTCTATTTTGGTTGCATCAATTCCCCTTATTGCCAGGTTCATCTTGCACAGCCGCCATGTAGTCTGGTTACTTTCCTGACCGTAGATAGAAATGTCGCCTATCCTGCCGCCATGTGCTTCAATGAACTTCTCGCTTTGCACAAACATTCCTCCAGAGCCGCAGCATGGGTCGAAAATCCTTCCCTTGAATGGCTCCAGCATCTCCACCAAAAGTTTGACTATGCTTCTTGGTGTATAGAACTGGCCGCCCTTCTTGCCTTCTGCGTCTGCGAATTGGCCAAGAAAGTATTCATAGACTCTGCCAAGGACATCCTTGCTTCTATTCTCTTTATCGCCAAGGCCTATCGTGCCAATGAGGTCTATAAGCTCGCCCAGCCTCTGCTTGTTCAGCCCAGGCCTTGAGTAATTCTTTAGAAGGACGCCTTTGAGTGACCTGTTGTCCCTTTCGATAAGGTCCATCGCTTCATCAATCAGCTTGCCGATTTCTGGTTTCTTGGCATTCTTTTGCAGGTAATCCCATCTAGCTTCCTTTGGAACCCAGAACGCTCGCCTAGCCAAGTATTCGTCAATGTCTTCAGGGTCAGACGTCTTGTCCTTCTTTACCTCTTCATAGACCTCGTTAAAGGCGTCTGAGATATACTTTAGAAATATCAATCCAAGGACGACATGCTTGTATTCGGCAGCATCCATGTTGCTCCTGAGCTTGTCAGCAGCAAGCCAGAGTTTCTGCTCAAAGCCTAAGTCGCCGCTATTTCCATTTGTTGTCTTCATTTCAATCAGCGTGAGGACTATAGAGACGATTATCGCACAATTATAAAAATTCGACCTTACTGATTATAGGTGGATATAAGGTTACCACGATTCAGTTAGTTCATGTCTTCATTGTTTTCAAGATTAACTTTATTGTCTGACACGCTTTATCACATTCATCGATAAGGATATTCGCCTTTTCCCGGCGCTCAAGATAGATGTCTTCAGATGTTCTTGCATCGATTGGTTGAAGGTATCTTCCAAATTCTTCGTGAGGAAACATGAACAACATAACATAAGCTATTGAAGCGATATACCCCATCCATATCAAATTAATTCGAAAGAAGGGAAACAGCATCCTTGCGCCCTTTATATTGGCGACCTTGGTGTCATACCTCAGCTTCTGAACTTGTTTGATCACGCCTTCTGGAGAAAAAAGCCTGATTAGAATAGGCCACATTCCCTGTTCTCGTACCAAGTCTTCAATTGCCGCATCATATGCTCCAGAATTTCTGTCGTGCATGAAAAGAAAAACAAGATCAGGCGGTAGGCCGGCTTTTTTCAAGATATCCTGCGCTCTCCCTTTTGCGTAGATCAAATGTCGTTCGTTACCTGTTTTCTCTAATACAAGTGTTAACTTCGCAACCAGATTCTTGACAAATTGTACGCTTGACAATTGGAAATTGGTAGAGGTCCCTCCCGGTTGGCCTGCAGCTCTCAGTTTTGATATGAAGTCCTTGATCTTTTGATCCTCGATGTCCATTTGCAATGAAAGCTTCCACAGCTCTTTCTTTCTGTGAAGAGCCTCTTTAGAATCGACCTTTGATCCCTTTGGATCAACATAATCTACAAACTCCCTCACTGTCTTGGCGGCATCAACAATATCATTTAGTGATTGGTCAAAATCTAAATTGCCCGTTTTTGCAACTTTTTTCGCCTGCGATTCTATGAATCCAAATGATGTGTAGATTAATTCCGCGACGGGAAAGTGGGTGTGTACTGGATCTCCCACTCGAGACCTATCTCTGACAAAGACAATTTCTGATTTGCTGTCACTTGATTCTTTTAATCGCAAGTACCTCTCAAGTTCAAACTTGAACATGCAAGCTTTGACAGCCATCTCCAATGCCTGTTGTGCATGATAAAGGGATAATCCAACATAGTTCTTGTCGAGCTGATTTCTGAGCAAATGGGCAACTTCCATGTTCTTTTCTGAGTTTAGCCAGAATTGCTCCCACCGTTCCATGATATTAAGACGGAAGGTGGCAACTAAAAAATGCAATTAGCAGAAATAGACCAAAGCTATACCTGTTCATGAGGTGATTTGACTACAGCCATGGGCTTCTGTTATTGTTGTTGCCTCTTCTTGCGTAGATCTCGTCAAGTTCAGCCGGTGTAATTGCTCTATCCGATGCCCCATGCCTTATCAATATTCCTTTGTCTCTTAGATAGTAGGGCTTGCTCTGACCGCTGTAGATTGTAATCGCTATGACTACCTGTTTCTTATCATCTAGCGTTTGACCCTCTAATTCAACTCGTTGAACACTGAATTTGATATTGCTAGGCTGTATGTTGCTTCGAATTCTGCTTGCCAGCTTGTCTCTAAGTTTGTCCACATCTTCATTATATCCAACAATCTTGCCGTAATTATCGACACCTAAAAGAATCATTCCGCCTTCAGCATTTGCAAATGAGACTACTGGCTCTAGGAAATCCTCACCCGCTGTTTGCTTGAACTCGATCTTCTCATTCTCGCCTCGTTGTATTAATTCAATGATTTGGTTAGAAGGCATTTCAACAATTACATCCTCATTATACTGCGTCCAATCGAGGTGATGCTCCCTAAGATCCAGTACGTCATCCCTATTATCCAATATACAAGCAGTAACTATGTCAGGTTCAAAGTCAACTTCTGTGCTAACAACTGACGATGAAAGTGACAGATCTTCAGACTGGTAAGATTGCCGTCCCTTAGCTAGATAGATCTTTGCCACCAGATTTTCAAGCGGTGCAGATTTTGATTCCACTGTTAAAGATACCTTCTTGCCAGAGATTACAAGCCTGTCAATTCTAGCCTTAAAGTCTGGCACCACTACGATCATCTGGTACATGTTTGAATGATGACCAATGCTAGAGGAAAGGTCAAGAAATTCAGTGATTCCCACATACATATCAGGATAGAGTGGAAGCCCTCTTTTTGCCAGTACCTGATAGCTTGCGTTAATTTGAAATTCGGGGATCTTGAAAGTAGCATACAGACACGGCCACTGGTGATATCCCCATGCATACTGTGATTTGCTATTTAGAAGGTAACAATCTGCATTTTGAGTAAACGACAGCTTTGGCCGCTTATCAGGAGGGTCAAAACTATTCTCAGAAGCGATTGAACTGAGCATTGATAGTACAGAATCCATATTGAGCTTGTAAGAACACATGACAAAATCCCCATAGTCATTAGTAGATTCATTTCTTTCGTGGGCAGCATCATCCTTGTAAGATAGTTCTAATTTTGCCATAAGTGGTCTTGGTATTCCCTGTACATTGATATAACAAACTTTCAGGATAGCTCCGCCATACTCTGAACGTCTGCCAATGATGTAATCGGAAACAAACTTGGCAATGATAGAAGTCGAACCATACATACTCTTGCGATACGAAGAAGTCAAGGATCAAGATCTGTGGAAAGTCCTATTAATATTCACTCGTTATTAGTCGCTAGTTATTGTCATATTCTAGCCGGAAACTCTAGTAGCGAGATTTGCCCCTAGACTTTGCAGTAGCAGGATGATCCTGTATGCTTTGCAAAAAGTAACTCGTCAATGTCTGGAGTGCCTGGTCAACTTTGGAAGAGCGGATGGTTTGTGTAGTCAGTCTTACACTTTTTGCCTGATCTTTTGAACCAGTTCAGATGAATTATTGATGAGCTCTAAGTAGCCAATCTTAGTTGCAAGCATCGATGTTTGAGCCCCTCTTTCAAACTGATCCTTCGCTTTTCTTTCTGATTTGAGCCAATCCAACATGTTATCAGAACTATCAAGTATTTCCATAACGCTATAGTTTTCGCTAGCAGAGATTTGTCTGATATATTCTAGTATTTCATCAAGGTTAGCACTCTCCCAATATCTCAGATCGCTGATAGCTTTGATAAATTCCGGTATAGCAAATTCCAATTCAGCATCGGTATATCGTTTCCCTAATCTGAAAATCTTGCTTGCGATAGTGTGTTCTATTACTGTGACTTTGGCTTCAACAGGAGTCAGTCCTGCCTCCGGATTTACTAGCGGTTCTACAACGGTTGCTTTAGATGGGAATTTGGGATCGCCGCTTTCTGAAAAACCTATCTCGATCCTTACGTCTTCTATCTTGCCAAATTTGCCTCCATACATGCTCTTGAGCTTCATTACTTCTTTATCGGTCAATCCGTTCATTTCCTTTCTAAGATATTCGTGGGCATCCCTTCCTATGGTAAGTGCATGTACGCTCCGTTTCAGAGAGAGCATGTTAGGAAAGTGATCCTTTTCCCTATCAAAGTAAATGAGGCCTACCTCAAACTTTTTTCCATTGATCTCTATGGGCGTAACCTTGCCACTTTTCCGGAGACTGTCGTTAATAGGTTCAATGATCTTGGTCATTACTTCTTGTTTTGTTCTGGCAGGAAATTGTAATTGTGTATCTACATCAAATGAAAAACGAGGAGAATCACACAGCTGTATCCAATTCAGAAGTGTTCCCCCACCAAATGAAAGTTCATCGTTAGCCATGGTTGCAAGAATCGAAAAGGTATCAAATGTAAGTATATCCCTCTCAACCATTGAAACAAGTGGCCCTGTAAGATGTGCCCTCCAACCTTTTTTCTCTGCTATCTGCTTGTAGCTTTGAATATTCATGATTTTCGGATCTGCTTGAAAGAGGAATCGAAAGATCTGAATCTTGCTCAACTTGGGTTACTTTTGAAAGTTTGGTAAGGCATTATTTAACATCTGAATTTGTTCTGGCCGGTATGTCTCATTAGGAAAAAGTGTAGGTAGGATCTGGGCCTTTAAATCACTTGAAAAGAATCCATCTATATCATTCCGAATAGCACGTTTTTGAAACTCCTTAGATGAATAATCTTTCAAGAACCTATCTTTTAGACTTAGAGCTCTATAAGCTCTTGAAGCGCCTCTAATATCTGACAATTTATTCAGTTTCTTTATGTCTATAGAAGAGGTTCTGGCTAGCAATACTCTGATTACTTCTGTGTCTTTAACTGTTTGATAGTATTCAAGCCCGTCAGCCATTGCTTGTTCTATAGAAGCAATTGAAGCACCTGTGTTTGCATCAAACTTGTATTCTCTACCCCACAACGACTCTTTCTTGACAATTACCTTTCCTTCTTTAGTTTCCTTAGCGATGTTTTCCAGAAAGTCAACGGCTTTGGTATTGTTCTTATCTACAATTACCAGCAGGTAATTGGGAACATAAAATACATCATAAGATACCTTAAGTCCTAGTGGCAGTGATATGTAATAATCCGTCATCCTAAGGTTTTTTGCTATCTTTTCTACAACACTATTGCTTTCCATTCGCTGAAGATTATCGAGTATTAATGATCTTAGTCCTTGTGCAATGGGATTATCATTGTAAACATACCCATTCTGTCCTTCGCCTATTTTTACAGGCTTTAGAATATCTGCTCGAGCCAACCGTTTGCATTCTTCGGAAATGGTCCTCTGCGTATATCCAGATACTTTAGCCAAAGCATATGCTGATACAGGCCTAGTATCATCTTTAGCTAGTTCCTCTAGAATGAGCTTCCTTGCTCCAGAACTTAGGATTTCTAACAGAGCCATTTCTACAGCCAGTATATGGGAGACCTACCTTAAAAAGCTATACTCATAGTATATGTTTTTATGGGCACTCTCTAGGACCTAATAGAATTAGGCCTTTATAAGGCTTCGACATTTTCGGCGGAACATTTCGCGCTGTAGTAAAACTTGCCTCATTGTTATAATAGAACATGGGCCTAAAGCATCAGCTCGCAGCGCTTGCTATCATAGTGGTGGGATTGCTGGTGGGAACTCTAGCAGTGCTTAACCCAAACGTACAAGGAGTATTCATGGCCTTGATCCAATGGAACATGCTGGTGACCATTCTTGGGCTTGCATCCGGTTTGGCAGCTGTCATGTTAACGGTAAGCTACCTAGCTAACAAAAAAGAATAGAAGGAAAAACTATGGCATCCCACCGATAGCTGGGACTATCTTTTATAGTTCGTTCGTGTAATTTGTGAGTAACCAAGTCGATTGTTCGATAAGAATTGGAAGCCCACCTTAACCTATCCAGAGAGATATGAGGAGATAGGAGTAGTTGATCATGTTCTTGAATATCTGCGAGCCTCAAACAAAAGAGATATTGTCATTGTGGACATAGGGTGCTCCACTGCGGTGGCTACAAAGCAACTGAAAAATATGTTAGATAATAGTGGAATAAAGAACCGTACTATTGGAATTGATTTATCTCAAACAGTAAGGGAAGAAGCAATGCAGAATGTAGATCTTTTCCTTAACCAAGACGTTATGTATGTTGACTCTACCCTCTATCCCGCGGATATAGTGATATGTTGTAATATGATCTTTTACCTAAATCATCTTAAGAAGGCAGAGGTTATCAGCAAGTGCTCCCAGTTTATGAAAGACGATTCTGTATTGATTACCAACACCCCTTTATTTGAGCAGCCATCTGACTATGCACAACTGAAGCTGTTTTTGAGGGACTATGTTCCAGTCATGCTCACAATTTTTTATAATCCTAAAAGATTCTATGGACGCTATAAGGAGACCGAAAGCATTAGAGTAAAGAGGAGAATGTTTTCCTTTCATGGCAAGAATGAAGCGGTGGCCTATGCAGGAAGAATCATAACAAGTTGGGAAAACCTTCCCCTAGGTCAAAAATTTGGATGGTACATTGAAATGGCTCGTGCTCAGTTCCTAACAAAAGTAAGGCGATTAAAGCCAAGAAGTAAGAAGCGCAAATTCTAATTCATTTGTGGCACTATAATCAAACTTCATGTAGCGTCCGTCATCACCTGTAATTATGAAAACATGATAGAAGATTAGCAAATTCAAACAGCCGGAGAATATTCGATGCCAAAGACGAAAGCCCGTTTCCAAGAGGAAGAAGATACTTCAAGTAGTATGTTATTTTTGTTATGATTGTTATTTGAAAGCCTTTTGCATGAACGAACTCGACGTAATGGCTTTGGCCTCAGGTTATTTGCGAAAAGCTCGGGAATATCCTGAAAGGTATCATTCAGCATCATCGAGTTTGCTAAAAGAGCTTGCTTATCAGCCTTCTTTGCTTAGCATTCGGTCCTACGGCTTATGACAAAAGCATGCATCATAGACGGCTGCAAGAATAAAGGGACGATAGCAAGGAAAGTTGGCATATTCAAAGAGTTGGATGACTTTACAACTGTTGCCTACGTTTGTTCAGCTCACAAGAAGCGACTAAAGTCGGGAGACTCGCTTTTGCGCTTCAATTTCAAAGATTATAGCAAACTCTTGCTGAAAGATAGTAATAAAAAAGCTAGCGAAACCATAGATTACATAGTAGAGCAAGCGGCCTTGGACGACCGCCTCCAGTCTGTTCAGTTGACAATCGATGCTGCAACACACTATGCCAGGCTTGCAGATGCTAAATTTCTATTCGGCTTTTATTATGCAGCTTTGTTTATCTATTCTTCCTTCAAAGGATTTGACACCAATGTGGTTCGTCAAAAAAGGGTCAAAGAGATAAGAGCAAAGATGAGTCTGAAAGAACCGTATCCCGAAAGAGAACATCCAAGTATTGCCAATGAGCCAACGGACATTTGCAAGTGCGGACACCAAGAGATAATGCACGAATTTGGCCAGCCTCGCGGCGAATGTTACACTTGTCTATGTCCAAGATACGAATATGAACAACGACTTAGCTATACCGAAGTTTCTGACCTGGGAACCTTGCTTTACAGGGAACTCAAAAAGATAAAGGAATAGTGCGTACGCGATGCTACTTCAAGAATCATTCAGGAAAGCTGTCCAATAACATGGTTTTTATTCTTGGATGTCGTAACGGCAGCATAACCAAAAGTTTTAAAGCTAAGCACACTGTATTACGCTTGTGAACACCGAACTACCGAATGAATGTTCGAATCCCACTCCCCGCGCTTATCCTGATTTCAATCATTTTTTACCTGCAGTACAAAGTCAACAGTAATGATGTTTCCTCTGTGCTGAAACTGTCCCCATGTTTTATACAGACCCTGCGATGGAAAGTTGGTCCTAAAAACCACTTTTGGCCCGCCGCGCCATCCTGCATCCACCTCCTCGATAGGATGGACATGGAGAAACCTCTGCATCAGAACTGATGATCACACAATGCCCGCCTGCTGCCATGAGAGGCTCAAGATCAGTAATTGGTCTGCCCTGCGAGTCTGAAAGCTCGAACATGATTTCGGTATCCTTGCCTGCATTGATCCTTTCAGGAACCTTTAGCTGGACCCGATAATGTTTCTGTCCGCCTGCCGCTACAATGTCCTTGGCAAAATTCCTGTCTGCCACAATAGGAATAGGCTGACGAGCTGGCTTGCCGTCAACATTGAGGTCAAACTTTTTTATCAACTGCCCCGCGCCTTTCGGCTTAACATCAACCCACATCCTGTATCTTCCAGCTGCAGGAAAAGTATGAGTAATGGCAAACACCTTCTCCCTATCATTGAACTTTGGATGTACGTGTGCAAAATAGGAAAGGTCATCGCTCACCACAACTAGGTGCATCAGCTTGTCGTGGATAATTTCGAACTGTCCGACTCTGCCGCCTGTCTGCTGCTCAGTTACGATCATGCTTAATTCGGATGACTTACTAGACTGCAGGTTTGCAGGGTCTGTCCACAGGCCGATATCATATCCTCCGCCTTGCGAATGTCCCACATGTGCGTCAGAATGATGCGAGCCTTTTTGCATTACTAAAGTTGTGCAGTTCTTGATAGATAAAGGGTGTATCTTACAATTGTAAAAAAAAACAAAATGTGTACATGCTCTGTCTAGAATAGATTTTGTTCCAGATGGATACACAGATGTACCTGTATACAAAGAACTGTGTCAAAATGCTATTTGCTAATTGCCGTGTTTTACGTCATCTCTCTTAAGAGACTGCTCCGGTAGTACTTCATTTTCTTGAATAGCTTCTTTCTTCTTCTTGAATCGTCAGAGGAAAAAAGGTGATACCATAACATCCCAGCAGTAATAAATCCCAGTATCCCTGCCGCTGCCGTAAGAGCAGCAAGGTCAGCGCTACTATTATTGTTGTTGTGCAGTCTGTTGCTGCTGTCATGGGGCATACCTTTCTATTTGCACCTTATCCACGATATGATCTAGCCATCATCTTCTTTTTATGCAGTTCTCTTTTTCCATTATTATCATCAAGCAGTAGTAGTGGCCTCTCCTTCGCCTTTTGTCAATTTCTCTCTGGCCTTTTCTGCTGCAACTCGAGTGTCTTCCTTCACCGTTTCAGCTGCCTTTGCAACTCCGGCTGCTGTTTCAGGAGCCGCCTGTCTTGCCTCTTCAGATATTTCACTCACAGTCTGTACTGTGTCCTTTGCAGTCCTTGTAGTCTCGTCGACAGCGGTAGCAGTATCCCTAATAATGCCGCGTTCTTTCAACTCTCTTGCCGTTTGGTTAATCTCCTTTGATGCGTCACGTGCTGCTATCGTCGCCTCCTTGACCGCATCTGTTAATTCTTCTATGGCACCGCTTTCGCGCATGAACCTTACAGTCTCCTTCATCCTAACTGACTCTTCTCTGATTCTTCTGGCTATATCCTTGAGAGTTTGGGCGACCTGCTCTTTGCTCATCATTGCCCTTCGTGCCTGTGCCCCATTTCCCATTGAGGAAGCACTTGTCATATATCAATAATAGATAACTTTACTTAAATAAGATGAGAATAGTTTCTACAACTTCTTAATTTTGTTAAGAAAAGGAAGGGGTTATTATCTAGTGGTAGTAGTTGTTGCCACTGCCGTCCTGGCCGATGTAATGCCCTTTGCCACTCCAAGCCCAAGAATCGCAAGCCCAACGACGACTCCAATAATTGGACCCGGAATGGCAAAGTTCATGTTCGCTAGAGGCAGTATCATAAGGATAATACCGCTTGCTGCCAGCAACCCCGCCACTACGAATGACCTCTGCTTCCACGATATGACAAAGGCAGCTGCTGCAAGTGGAATGATGCCTATGAGCGTCACTGCCGCAAGCCCCGCTGCCGCCATTCCCGCTGGGCTGCCTAGCATGTTATTTCCTAAAATCCCTCGGTTCATTTCCTGCATCTGCGACTCTGACTCTGGCATTGCTTGTGACTGTGAATCCGGCGCTGAGCCGCCGTGCAGCTGTGCCATCGACGAGTGGCCCCCGACTATTCCTTGCACAAGTGACATGAACAGATTGTGGGCTGGCTCCGCATAGGGCGTCTGCAGCAACACTTGAGCACCTAGAACATAAGTCAAGACCAGCGCAAGTGTTGCAGCAGCCAGCCCAACTGATAACATGCATCTGAAGTTTCTCCTGCTGGGTTTAACTCGTTGGCTCATTATCTTAGCCACTAAGATAATTATAAACTAATATATTTATCTGTTTCTCTATCTTGATTACTAGTTATGAAAGAGCGAGAGCAGACTATCCAAGCTATAATTGAGAAGCTTGGCGAAATGTCCGCTGAAACAGTAATGTTCCATCAGGGCGTAGCAGATGTACTCGGCCTTCACATTACTGACCATAAATGCCTGGGTCTTGTCCACCGCTTTGGAGCTATGCCTGCTGGCAGGCTTGCTGAGCTGACTGGCCTGACCACTGGCGCAGTAACAGGAATTATCGACCGCTTGGAACAAGCCGGCTATGTAAAAAGAACAGACGATCCAAAGGATAGGCGCCGGACTATCGTCGAGCCTGTCAGGAACAAGAAACTGGAAAGGAAAATTGAAACGATCTTTGTGCCTCTCCACAAAAGGATGCACAAGCTCTTATCTTCCTACTCTGACAGCGAACTAGATTTTCTTCTTACCGCAACTACAGAACTCATAGCTCAGACACGCGAAGAATCAAGAAGATTACGAGCCGGCGGCAAGGATGAGCATAGAGAATAAGATCAATCTGCCTCACGAGGTATTTTGGACTACTCTAATCGGTATTGATTCAACTGGTCTTATCGGCTCGCCGGAAGAAGCCAGATCTTCGGGAGCTACCGAGAACAGCAACAGGGCATACTCGCCGGGGCTTGCGGGGTTCCAGTAGAGCTCCAGTTCAACGCTGCCGTTTGCGCCAATGTCGCCGTGGAACGTGGCAGCCTGCTGGTACAACAACTGGTCCTGCTCTTCAAAAGTTGCCGAGCTATCGTTCTTGCTGCCTATGCCCATTGTTATAAGGTGGCTTGGCAATGGAGCGTCGTTGGCATTGACGAAGCTGGACTTGATGAACACCGGCCTGTGCATTTCAAACTGCATCTCTGGCACGACGTCGCCAATCGCCTCCCCGGTGATCCCGTCTGATGCTGTGATTGATGCCAGCGTTAGTAGTGCCGGCGATGTTGTTGCCTTTTGCTGTTGCATCATCATGCTGGCATTGTCGCCCTCAGCAGATGGTGGCATTCCATCATCTTCTGCTTGTGTTCTCTCTGCCGCCATGCCTTGGTCTCCTCCAGACTTGTGCTGCACGAGAAGCGATGACGGCTCTGAACTTAGCAAGCCGGCATCTTCTTCTCTGCCGCCAGTTTCAACAGCAGCATTGTTGTTGCTGACAAATGAAAGCGCAAAGACAAACCCGATGGCAGCTGCAATGCCAATCCCTGCCATGCCATAAGTTGGAAACTTGGTCATCACTAACTCCGCGGATCTTTCCTATATTTTTGCATATGCCAAAAAAGAGTTAGAGGATGGACTCCCCATCCAGTATTGCCACGGCTACATTCCATCCACTACCTCGATGTGTGCATCGTGCATCTGGCCGTTGACGTCCCGCACGCTAAACTCCACATGGTATTCGTTTTCGCTGATGTGAACTACCTGATCCATGTGTACATTAAGCTTGTCCTTGATCTGGATGCCAAGCTCGGGCAGTTTCGATAGGAGGAACTCCATCGCTGGCTCTGTCAAGCCAAATGAGCCGCCGCCATCATCCTCGCTGCCTCCTGATGATACTGCTGCGCCGCTCATGTAAAAGACGATGTTGACGGTCATGGATGATACCTGCTGTTCGCCCGGCAGGATTGGAGTTGCCACCGGCTCTGCAGCAGCGATGCCTCGGCTGAACACCGGGAAGTAGACGTAGTTGAGGTTGATAGACTGGATTCTATAGATGCTCATTCCTACCGCTTCGGCTGTGACCTCTGCTCTGTGTCTTGCATTGGCGATTGCGTCGACAATCAGGCTGTCGCGTATTTCTTCCTGCCTTTCAGCAGAGATGAAGAAGTACACTCCGTTGACGTTGTTTGCTCAAGCTTCAATTGCTGTATCAAATTACTTCTCCGGCATCCACGTCGCCATCTGCGTCAAGCGTAATAACAGTGACTGTGTTGACTGCCTTGTAGCTGACCATTTCGCCGCTTACATAGCACTCCGGCGGAACTGGGTTGCCCGGCAGCACCATACATGCGTTTACAGGATCGCTGCGTGAATACACCGGATAGACATTGTACTGCCTTGTGCTGATCTCGTCTTCTGCTGTGCCAAGGTTCCTTAGCGCGGCAATGACTGCTGCGATCAAGTCTGCATTATTTGACGCCGCTTCCCCGGCAATCGTGCCGTTCGTTTCAACTCCCACAGTTACTGAGAACTTGTCTGGCCGCACTTTGGTTATAGCCGTGCCAGAGGTGGAAACCGTCAACGTTCCAAATGGTGCTGAAATCAGCTCACTGGTGTTTGTGCTACTTGTCGGCTCTGCCACGACTGTATTATCATCCACGTAATGGACTACCGACTTTACCTTATCGCAGTCAATGTCATCTATGCTGGTTACGGTTCTTTCCTATCCACCGTTGCTGCTGCCGGTCTGCGCTACTGCCAAGTTTAGCATCTGGCTTCCAATCAAACCGGAAGCCAAGAGCCCAAAAGCAAGTATGCCTGCCAGCGTCACGAACCTGACGTTCTTCTTACTATTATTGTTATTATTATCTGCTGACATTTCTTGTTGCCTTAGTTTAGGACTGTAATATACGTAAAACTACATTTCAGAACGCCAAAACACAGCCAAAAACTAGACGGATGACGAGTTGTAGTAGCACGAGCTGTCGCACAATAATAATAAAAGTCGCCTTCAGTTTTTGAAGCTGGACACAGCCTGTCACGGCTAGCGTTCAAATTACTCTGTTGTGCCTTGAACTAAATGATAAAGGAAGGAACCAGCTCCTTGGAAACGCCAAGTTTGTGTGAAGTATCTCGCCTTGACAGCCACACCTATATGAGGAGCTGGTCCCGCCGGTCTGGCTGTCGTCAAACAGTTGACCCCCATAGGTCATTAGCCCTTGTCAAAACTGTTTTTGATTAATCATAAACTGATTAGAGTGGACACCCGCCGGGGCGATTATTCTGCCAGCCTGTGCGCAATATGAACTCCTGCCCAGCACAATTAATCTTCAAACTCATCAATCTATAGTATCGATGGCAATTCCAGATACTACAAGAATTGATCTAGCAACGTACGAAGGTAAGTACCCGACTTCGCTTTTTAACAAAGGGGTCAGGACTCAAGATGAAGAGCACGTGGGGCACGTGATAAAGGAGACAGGTACCCGGATAATCGTTGACGGCCACTTTGACTATAGGTTCGTAGTTCCAAAGGAAAAGATAATCGCCGTGGGCCGCAACGTGATCCTTGGCATGCGCTTCAATGATGTGTTTGCATACAGGGTAAGCAGGAACGATCCTCTGCCTGAGGATTAGCTTCTCCATCTCTCTATTTTTACCGCCCTGTCTGGGGAGCCTTTATGCAACAATGAGCGCAGTTGATTGCTATGTACACTACAACCATTATAGACCCTGTTGTACAGATCTCTCTCTATGCCGATCGATCCCGAGTTTCCGAGAAAGCATGAAGTAATTGGCAAGCACCAGCATGCAGATGGCGAGCATTTTCATTTTGTATGGGGCCCGGGGAGGTCCGACGCAGAGACCTCTACCAACGAAGAGGTACAGGCAGCGTACAAGGCCCGGGGTGAGGAGTACATGCCGCTTGGAGTGCACGGCACGATGGTGGCAGTCGACTGGGACTCGTGCATAGCTGACGGCGCGTGCATCGAAGCCTGCCCCGTGCAGGTGTTCCAGTGGTATAGGACCGAGCAGGACGTGCCGGCAATACAGATGCAGAACGCCACTAGTGCGGGAACGGGCAGCACTGTCAAGGAAGAGCGCAAGGACTACACCGACAAGTCTGATCCTATAAGGGAGCACGACTGCATATGGTGCATGGCATGCGTCTCTGTATGTCCTCCCCAAGCAATTAAGGTAGACCAGTCGAATCTAGAGTTCCATGAAAAGGCTTCAGGAACGTTCAACGAAGCTTTGGCAAAGGGAAGCGCACCACCACCTCATGCGCACTGACCTCCAAAGCGAATCATACACGAACCGGCGCAATAGTAGTAGAGTAGGTAGGTAGTAGTAGTCACGCAGTTCTTTCCAGATACTCTTTCAGAGCCACAGCATTGTTGTACAGCTGGTCTTTAGCACCATACAAAAGGGTCACAACGCCGACCTCCGCTTCTTTGGTGCGTATCTGTTGTAGGAGGTCTTTTTTATCATGCTTTGCAAATTCTTGAAAATATCTTGATTTGAACTCGCCCCATCTTTCAGGCCGGTGGTTGAACCAGCGCCTCAGACTATCGCTTGGGGCAACATCTTTGAGCCACATGTCTACTTCTGCGTCACTTTTGCTGATGCCTCTAGGCCAGAGCCTGTCCACTAGGATCCTGTACCCGTCATCTTTTGAAGGCAGGTCGTACACCCGCTTTGTGAGGATCGTCAACCGGATCACTTAATGCTGCTCAAAAAGAAAAATATTTTTGGAGGAGTACTTAGTAGCCTCATTACTTCTTTTCCTCGACCTGAACGGTGCCCTCCATCCATGGATGCAACGTGCAGTAGTATTCGTACGTCCCGGCCTCTGTGAACGTGTACTTGAAACTCTGGCCTTTCATGATATAGCCCGAGCTAAAGGTTCCGTCCGTGGAATCCACAGTATGGGGGATGGAATCGTTGTTTGTCCATGTGATGGTGTCGCCTGTACGCGCTAAGACTGTTTCCGGAGTGAACGTGTTGCCAGAAGACCTTACTCCTGAGTCCTGCGAGATGAGTATCTCTGTGGTTTCTGTCGATTCACTGCCTGCGTCTTCTGCGGCTGGCAGCCCGTGGTGGCCTACTCTTTCATTGCCGCCAGCGGCTGGGCTGAACGAGACCTTGCCGCCGGCGTCTGCCTTTTGCAGATCCTTTATCAGCTTGTTCTGCCACGGCACCATGTCGATAGATTTTGATCTGGCGACGTCCACGCCGTCCACCGCGTCCACGCCTGCATCCGTCACATCAAAGTAGGCCATCGTCCCCTTCTCTTCAGGCATGCCGTGCAGGTGGAAGAGGTACCTGCCTTCCCACGGCCACCTTGCCTCAAATATGGCAGCGTTGCCCGCGCCAACCTCCCATGTCTGCACCTTCAGTGGTTGGTTCTCCAAGATTCCAGAGGGGTACGTGTCAAATATCGTGCCGTGTATGTGGAACCCAAACGCCGGCGAGCCTCCAAGGTTGACGTAGTATATCCTCACCGTCTCGTTCGTCCTTGCCGGGAGCGGGTTGTTCCAGTACTGGTCAGCATAGCCATTGAACAGTATGTATTCCGGCTGATCTGTCATCTGGTTTTCAGTGTCGTATTCGCCGGTTACAATGACGTACTCCCTTGCTGGCGGCAGCGGGGTCTCTGGGTCGACAATGAATGCGCCGTACAGCCCCATTCTTATGTGCTGCGAAACAGGCATCACATGGCAGTGGTACATGAGCGCGCCGGCGGGCCCTGCAACAAAGTCATAGGTGTACGTTCCGTTTGGCTGCACTTCTTGAAAAACACCGTCATCCTGCTCGTCGTGGTCGCCGTGCAGGTGGATGGTGTGCGGAAGCGGCGTTTCATTGATAAAGTGCAGGACTACCCTGTCTCCTTCAGTGGCCCTGAGGGTGGGGCCGGGGATCGTCCCATTGTATGTCCACGCAGGGACGCGGACATCCGGCGCAATCTCTAGTGTAGTCTCTTGCGCTATCAGAGTGTAATGTATTGTCGTCTTTTCTTCGCGTGCGGCTGCGTGCATGTGATCATCGTCGCCATTTCCGGCGGCGGTGATTGCGCCAGCTATTGATACCAGTGCAGCGGCGATTCCTGCCATAACAAGCGCGGACGCCAGCGCCGCGGATATGACCAGCTTCTTGCTCTTTTTCCCATAATATCTCCATCCCATGCGGGTTTGTCGCAGGCCTGTCCTTTTATGGAGGACGTTTATGTTGCAAATGATGCAGGTGCACCGGGTACCGACAGCTTCGCCGCGGTGCGATCAGATTGCAATGCAATGTGTGTTCGTTCACCAAGACCTCCTTCGAGTCCTGAGCGGAAGACCGCAGCACGGGCACCTGACGCCAGGTTCCCGGATATAAAGCTCACAGACTGCGCACCTCTTGTATCCTCTCTTGTACGCAGATTCCTTTCCACCGCCCATCGTATCATACCGTGTGCAAATCCCTCTACAGGTTGAAGCCAAGAACACGATCTTGATGCAGGCCAGGGTTCTTATCGGTTAGGTACCGGTTGCAATCGCTTGCAAACACAATTTCCTTCGCTTGTCGGATCATTCTTATAATTGCAAACGAAAATAGTGGATGAGCCTACGTGCCAAACAACACCCGATCTGATATGTCCGGCGATACTACCAAGCATTCTACAGTGACAATGACATTTAGGATAGAGGAGGGCATCATGGACGTGCTCCGGTCTGAATCTGAAAAGCGCGAGGTCAGCCTGAACACAATGGTGAACCAGATCCTCAGGAGATATGCTGAGTGGGACATGTACGAGCCAAAGGTAGGCATGATACCTATTGCAAGGCCGCTGGTTTCAGCATTGTTTGAGCACATGGACGAAAAAGAAATCGTGGAGATAGCCTGCAAGGTCGGCAAGAATGCGGTGCACGATATCGCCTTGTTCATGAAGACCAGAATGGACCTCCAGTCGTTCCTGTCCTGGTTTGAGATGCGCATCAAGACATCCTCGATCGAGTTCAGCCACAGCAGGCTGGCAAACGGCAGGCACACATACGTCATAAAGCACGATCTTGGCTACAACTGGTCGCTGTACCACAAGACCCTGCTTGAGCTAATATTCAACGAGATACTGCAAAAGCGCATCGATATAACAATAACACCGACAACAATGACTTTGATGTTTGATGAATAGTAGAGTCGAGCCTGCTGCTACTACTACCATGCGGCTATGCTGTAGAACGAAAGTGACGGAGGCTTTGTCATGAATGTAAGCGCTTTTGCGTGTAGCTCTCTGTGTTGCCGGCTTGCACGCATCGCCAGAAACGATTCTTTGTCTGCAGCCATGATGATTATTCTGTGCCTGCCGTCAGGCGATTCTATCAGGACTCTTCCGAGAAAACCTTTGTAGTGCGAAAGGATTTTGCTGTTGACCTCGGAAAACCACTTTTTGAACTCTGCAATACATTCTCTTTTCAATTCAACATCTGCTATGGCAACAAAAGTACATTTCTGGTCTGCTCCTATATGCTGCATAATTATGGGTATTAGTTTCAAGGGAGCTTTTGTAGTCTGCGGAGTGGTTACGTCACGCCTATCCACCGCCGTCACCAGCCACCAGACATGTTGACGTCATGATCAATTCACTTGAGTTGTTCTACTACTACTTCAAAAATTGTTTTCAATATATATTAACTGGCGAGTATATAGTGCAATCAATAGCAATCGACTGGAATTATAAAATCAGGCCGAGCTTGGCATCAAAATATCGTGTCCAAAGTTGCAGATCCTTCGTGAGATTAGCCATCAGCGCAGCAGAAACCACAATCGCAGATTTGGTCTCCATAAGATTCACATGTTGTCATTTCTTGCATAGTAGCTTTTCTTTACAGAAATTTGTAATATTAGTTGCTCAAACCTTCTTATGATTAGTCAAAAGAAATTCTGATGCGTTTTTCAGAGGTCAGCGTATTGACGTATATTAAAGTCATCTCCATCAATTGCAGATCTTTGCGATATGCTGCAAGAAGTTACAAACAATGCTTTTAGGTGGATAAACGTGGTCAAGCCAACCAAAGAGGAGACAGGCTGGAAATGAATGATGACGCAAAAGTGAACAGCAATTTATCAAAGGTCATAGAGGAAATACTTGCAGCTGATGCCCAATCGCACTGCATTGTAATATACAAGGATCTTCTTTCGTTCAGAGAGATATACACTTAATGCACAAGAGAATTTCTTGGAAGAAACGAAATTGTAATATTGTGGCCGTTCTATGAAGCAGTAGAGAATACAAATTATTCTGGTTGGAAAACTGTGGAATAGATGTACCAGAATATAGCCGAAAGACGCAGCTCCTGATAATTGATGCATTGGATGTCTATTCTAACAAGGAAGAAGACATTGTTGACCTAATCGAGCAATTTGCCCTGTATGCAAGAAGGAATGGCAAGGGCAGAGTAGTAATCATAGGCGATTTGGGGGCGTTCCGCCTCATACAAAAGATAGACAGGTTGATATCATAGGAGGGATGGATTGGAAAGAAAATCATGAGCAACGTCAAGCTATTTTGCTGCTATCCTGCAGGCGACATTAGGGATTTGAATTCTGATCAAATAGCACATCCATGTGGTGCCCATTCACGCAAATTGTATATAATAAGAGATAATATCTGCGAGAGTGAGAATCTAGCTCCTGCTTAGCAAACAGGCAAAAATAAAGCAACAGTAGTGCCTGATAATTCAAAAAATGATCTTTGAATCATGTCAAAACATGATCTTGGCTGCAACTGGTCGTCGTTGTATGTCACAATTCTTGAACCAATATTTTGACGAGATACTACAAAAGCGAATAGAGATGTCACGATGACTTGAGTGCGCAGCTAGTCCAAGTCCTCGAACAGCAGCCGCGCGCTCTTTTCATCTATCTTGTTTGCAATGCTGGCAAGCATGGCCCGGAGGCTGGACTCTTTTTCATCGACCAAGTCTGAAAGTTCAGCCACTGACTTGGGCGATTCTTCAATTATCCTGTAAAGCACCCTTCTTTCAGAACTGTCAAAGTTGTCCCTGCCCACCTGGTGCAGCCTGTGCAGTATCTGCTGCCTGAGCGCGTAAAGGTCGCGCAGGCGGTCTTCAATGCTAGATATCTCTTTCTCCACGTCCAGCAAGCTTGTTTGCAGGTGCGACAGAGCTTCGCCTGCGGATTTGGGCGTTGATTCGTACCTTTTCTGCCGGGTTTCTGAAATAGCCTGATTCTCTATCGTGAAGTCGTCTTCTGAAAGCGATATCCTCAGCATGAACGAGCTGTTGAGCTTGTAGTACTTCCTGTCCGGCGCGCCAAGGTCGCTTTTCTTAGAGTACGTCTCGATGATCCCTCCCTGCTCTAATGCTACAAGGTGTCGCAGTATTGCCTGCTGCCCTACGCCTATCTCTTTCGCCAGCTGGTTGAAATACATCGGCTCTTCAGAAAGCAGCTGCAATATCCTCCGGCGAGTATCGTTTCCCAGAATGTCCAGAATTACCCCGGAATCCAACTGTCGCTGTTCAGCTATAGCAAATCACCTGTCAAAATAAAAAGGGATTGTTGTTGGACATTTTCCTTATTACATGTCCATATCGCCCATGCCGCCACCACTACCACCATGGCTGCCGGGCTTGGGCATGTCCTTTGGCTTTGAAGCGGCTATCACCTCGTCTATCCGCAGTATCATGCATGCTGCTTCTGTTGCAGCATTTATGACCTGCTCCTTGACTGCAAGTGGCTCATAGATGTCCTTTGCTGCTAAATCCGCTACCTTGCCATTAAAGACATCGATACCAAAGCGCGCCTTTCCAGTTGCCGTGCTCTTGGACCGGAGCTGCACTTGCGTATCAAGCGGATCCATGCCGGCGTTCTCTGCCAGCACCAGTGGGATGGTCTCGATGCCGTCTGCAAATTTCTCGGCCGCCAGTTGCGCCCTTCCAGACAGGCTGCTGGCCCACTCCCTCAGCTTCAGCGATGCCAGAGCTTCTGGGGCTCCGCCTCCTACCAGCACGTATGGGTATTCTACAACATCTTTGACAGCCATGATTGCATCGTGCACCGAGCGCTCTGCCTCATCAACCACTCTCTGAGAGCCTCCACGCACAAGGATGCTTACAGACTTTGGGTTTTTGCACTCTTCAACAAAGACCCACTTGTCGGTCTCTACCTTGCGCTCTTCAACTACTCTGGCAAAGCCCAGATCTGCTGCGGACAGCTCATCAAGGTTGTTGACAATGCGTGCCCCTGTAGCCCTTGACAGCTTGTACATGTCGCTTTCCTTTATCCTACGTACTGCAAGAATGCCTGCCTTTGCCAGATAGTGTTGCGCAATGTCATCAATTCCCTTCTGGCACAGCAGGACATTGGCACCTGCCGCTATCACTTTATCGACCATCGATTTCAGCATGCGGTTCTCTTCGTCAATGAATTTCTGCATCTGGTCAGGCGAGTTGATGTTTATCTTGGCGTCAAACTCGGTCTTTTCAATTTCAAGGGCACTGTTAATTACAGCTATCTTGGCGTTCTCAATCCTCTTTGGCATGCCTCCGTGCACGACTTCTTTGTCCAAGACGATGCCATGAATAAATTTGGTATCGCGTATGCTTCCACCTGCCTTCTTTTCTACCTTGATATTGTCGATGTCTACCCTGTATTGGTCTCCTGACTTCTCTGCGACTGCCAACACCGAGTCGACTACAATGTCGGCCAGCTCTTGCGAGTTTGCAGAGACCACCTTGGACGCCATTGATGTTCGTGCAATTTTTCTGAGGAATGCCTTATCTGTTGGGTCCACCTTGATGGCGATCTCTTTGAGCGTCTCGATCGCCTTCTCCGATGCCTTCTTGAACCCTTCTACGACCACCGTCGGGTGCACGTTCTTTGTGATCAGCTCCTCAGCTTTTTCAAGCAGAGACCCTGCAAGCACCACGGTAGAGGTCGTGCCATCTCCAACTTCATTGTCTGTTGCCTTGCTTATCTCTACCATCATCTTGGCAGCAGGATGCTGAACATCGATTTCTTTTAGAATTGTAGCACCATCGTTGGTGATGGTCACATCACCAAGGGTGTCTACAAGCATCTTGTCCATTCCCCGGGGTCCCAGCGATGTGCGGACTATCTCAGCGACTGCCTTTGCTGCAGTGATGTTGTTTCTCTGTGCTTGGTTGCCTTTTGTTTCAGTTGTCCCTTCTTTTAAAACGACTATAGGAACTTGAGCAGACATAGTTTGTTTCACCTATGTTAGTAACAATATGTGTGTAAGTGGATATTTATCTTTTTCTCAGGATCGCCCGACGACAGACTACTTGGTTCCTATTTTGCTATCAGCGCCATGATCTTGGCCGCCACAACATCGGGTGAGAGCGGCTTTTGTATAAATTCGTCTGCGCCGTATCTCAGGATATTGACTCGATCGTCATCTCTATCCGCTACAACAATGACCCTGACGTTCCTGCCAATGGTTCTTGCCCTTGAAATCAAAAGCCCACCCCTTTCGGACGCAAGCCTGCCATTGATGCAGACAAGGTCGATTGCCTCCTTGTATTTGTCAAGCAAATTCAAGAGTTCCTTAGGAGTGTTTGCTGCAACAACGGCTACTCCTTGCCGTTTCAGCATGCCCGTAAGGGCAGCATCCATCTTCTTGTCGCTCTCGCCCAGAAGCACAAGCGGCTTCCAATCCAAAGGCATATGATATAAAATAATCATATCCAGTATCTGTAATAACTCGGAACTAGCTTTTTTGTAGTGAAATCCTAAACGCTACTTAACTACCTTGTCGTGCTTGTTGATTACAAAATCCTGATCTTCTTTTGAGAGCGCAGCAAAACTCTCGGCGTGGTACATGCATATTATCGAAGTGTTTTTCAAATTCTTGGACAGCGAAAGATTGTTCTCATATTCCCTCAGGTCCTTGACTTCCCTGTGAAGATGGAACGCGTCAGCGCTTGCCAGCACGCAGACTCCTTTCTTTCCCTGATGGATCGCCCCCTCATCAAGGATCTTCAAAAACTTGTAAAAGTCCGAGCTTGTGCCAAAGAACTGTTCGACAGAATCTTCCACAAAGAGGTTGTGGGCTTTTTTGTACCTTGCCACGTCGATGCCAGCGTTTTCCAAAAACGCATAGACGTTCTTTACAGGCTCGTAGTAAGACAGCAGCACCACGACATCGTTGTCCTCAAGCGCACGCTTTGCAAAGCGTGAATAAAACTCCCTGAGGATATCTAGTGTCCCAAAGATTAGTACATTGTGCTTGCCATAGGCGCAATCCAGCTGCTGCAAGATCTGGTCGGCCGAACTCATGCGCCTTTCTCCGTCATTTCACGTGACAGGATTACGTTTCACATCCGATATTAAATAACTTTCCTCCACTTTTTGTACATACATATATGTATGTGTGCGTGACTCACTGGCTGGCAAGTTGCCTTTCCACGGCCTTGCAAATGGAGTTTAGAGCAAACGGCTTTTTGACAAGCTCGTCGTATTTCATCACTGGAAGGTCCTGGCGGCTCTTGTCGTCATCTATTTCAAAAGCAGTCATCAGGATCACCTTGATCTTGGGATCGATCGACTTGGCCTTTTTTGCAAACTCGTATCCCGATATGACGGGCATGCGGATATCCAGAATCAAGAGGTCGTACCTGTTGTTGTCATAAGACGAGCCATTCGCGCCTTCAAATTCATGGAGAGCCTCGATCGGGTTCGTAAAAGAGTCGACATTGTTGTATCCATACCTTTTCAATATGTTTTGAATTATTGCGACAATGTCGTGCTCATCGTCCACCACCATTATGCGCTTGGTAGCAGGAGAGAGCATCTTTCTACTGTCCTAGTAAAGTGTACTTATATATAAAAATCTCCGCAATCAGTAATTGCCGGCCTTGCGATCCTTAGCATCCTATGCACTTTTTGCAGGGCTTCTTTCTTTATATTATTTCTTGCCGAAATTAAAGTAGCAAGAGTAGCAGTATTCTTTGCCGTATATCACGCCTGAAGAGCCGCACTTGGAGCAGTGCTTGTCATGTTCTATAGTGGAATCCAGCGACTTGGCCTTTTGCAGGCACTTACCACAGATGGGCGCTTCGAGGTTGTAGCTTGACAAAAAGCCGCTGCCGCACTGGTTGCACTTCAGGCTGTACATCTTGCCTTTCGGCTTCCAACCAAATAACCTCATATACTTCTAGTTTACCATTATTCCACGCTTCCGGCTTAAAAATTAACAGTAACCTTGTTACTCAAGGGCCAAAAATATAAAAGGAAAAATCAGGGCTGGGCCTTTGCCTGCTCTTCTTTGTCCCTTCCATACGATTGGAAGAAAAGCCCGCTAAAGATCAGAGTCGCAGTCATTGCGGCGGACACGATCACCTGCGCCGGCGGCAGGCTGAATACGAACCCTACCACGAACGATATCGCAGCGCCGACCGAGCTGTATGGCATCCATTTTGTCACTGCCATTCGCGCTCTATCTACCACCACTCTGTTTTTTCGCCTCCGACTATATTGTTCGCAGAATCGACAATTAAATCATGCTTACCTTTGTTACCTGAGTCATTGTAAAAGGGGAAGCGCCTGTAGAGCGTGCTTCGGGGGAGCAGGGCCAAAAACATTGGCATAGCCCTACAGGCTGTTACAACAAACAATCCCCACCTTATAACCAGACAAGCACCTTTAGGGGAGGGAGAGGGGTCGTCACCTGCCAAGCCATGACCTAAGAAGGTAGAGTATTGCAAAGGTTACACCTACAGACAGCGCTATCACCAAGGCCAGCCACGACACGTCGCCTGCCGTAATCGCCAACATCTGATATACGCAGAGGTAGGTTTTGGCTCTATTGTTGTCGTTTGACACTCGACTTCTGCTCATCTGCTCACGGGATTAGCGTCAGTCTCACGTTCCCGCTCATAACTTCACTTGCGCAGCCTTTTGAACCATGGAGCACATCACGGTCCTTCGCCGCTATCACGGCTTGAGCTTGACTATTGCCCATGGGCTTTCTGCCTTGTCATTGGCGACCTCTTGCCCGCCACATCATCAGACTACTTGGCTTGTTATCAGGTTATCTCTCTACTCATTTGCCTTTTCGCAGTCCTCATCGATTGATGGCTTTAGGTAGTGAATCCTTGAGGTACCTAATAAATTGCAACAACCGCCAATTTTGGGATGCATAAGTTTTTAATGGATTAGCAACCACTTTTACCCCGCCCGATGCAAGCAAACCAACAGCAACTTGACGAGATTGATAAAAAGCTGTTAAATGAGATCCAGTGGGTCTTTCCGCTTGTTGACAGGCCGTATCTAGAGATTGCAAACAGGTACAGCATTTCTGAGCAGGACGTCATGCGCCGTATAAAGGCTCTTAAAGAGATGGGCCTCATACGCCAGATAAACGCAATTTTTGACACGCGCAGGCTCGGATACAAGAGCGCGCTGGTCGCCTTTGCCGTAAGGCCGGACAAGCTCGATCAAGTAGCCGACAGGGTAAACGAGCACCCTGGTGTCAGCCACAACTATGAGCGCAACCACGAGTACAACATGTGGTTCACGCTTGCAGTCCCTCCCGGCTCTGACATGAAAAAGGATCTGGATAGGATGGCTGCGCTTGACGGCGTGATAAAGTACCGCGTCCTTCCTACGCTAAAGCTCTACAAGATCGGAGTCAGGCTCGACATGGTGAACGACGACGCCGAGAAGCCCAAGCCAACCGATGAGGTAAAAGAGATGAACCCAGAAAAGGTGCAGCTGACCGAGCGCGACAAAGAGTTCATCCGCGAACTGCAAAAAGACTTGGCAGTAGTGCAAGAGCCCTTCAAAGAGGCTGCAGACAATCTGGGGATAACGACAGGCGAGCTGTTCGCCAAGGCCAAGGAATACGAGAGTACTGGCATCATGAGGCGTTTTGCCGCCATATTGCGCCACCGCGACGCCGGCTTTGTCGCAAACGGGATGGTGGTGTGGAACGTGCCGGAGGACAAGATCGACGAGGTCGGCTTCAAGCTGGCGGCATTCCCACAGGTGAGCCACTGCTACAGGAGGCCGGTCTATCCTGACTGGCGGTTCAACCTGTTCAGCATGGTCCATGCCCGGTCGCTTGAAGCAGCTGAAAAGATGGCAGTCGAGATGTCAAAGACGATCGGCATTAATGACTACAAGATACTATTCAGCTCACGCGAGTTCAAGAAAGAGCGCGTGAAATATTTCGTCTAGCGCGCCCACTCGGCGCTTTCCAGCTGCGCCAAGACTTCGACCAAGTTGCCGCTTCTGCGTACGCACTCGTGCTTCATGTGCTCAAACTCTCTTTTCAGCTCTTTTTCTTCACTCTCGGACAGCGATCGCCTTTCCTTGACGTCTGTAAAGAACCGATCTTCCTTTGAAGTGTGGTCAAGGATGAACACAGAGTATGCTTTGAGGTAGCGCGCAAGGGGCTCTCTTGCATCCTTGCCCTGCAAGAACTCTTCAAGGTGTATCCTGGCCCTTTTTGCGATCCTTCTTCCAAGCTCGTGCTCGACTAGGAACTTGCGGATCTCCTCGGAATAATAGTGGTCCTTGCCTTCAGTTTCAGGGAAATAGCCGTTCTCCTCCTTGCCGTGGTGGAACTGGTCGACGAACTGCTCCATAATGTCCGCAATCTTTACCAGGTCGCCGAAAGGCACATCCTTATTATCATACAGGAGCGTGTAGCACCTTTCAATGACTGCTTGCAGCCGCCTGATGGTGACATGATCTTGCAGCAGGTCGTCGGTTGCGCTCATTTGTTGTTGGAAGAAGCAATAGGCTGGACATAAAAGTTCTTTTCGTACATCTGCTCGACGCTTGCTGCCTCTGAGGCGCTGAGGTACTTGCCGTCAGAGATCGACGCAAACATTTCTATCTCTTCGATGCTGATCATCGTCGGCAGCACGACTGAAATCTTCTTTTGCGAGAGTATGAACTTGATCGCAAGCTCGGTGATGCTCCATCCCTTTTCCTTGGCGATCGGCTTCATGTTCTCTATCTTTTGCATAGCCTCCACGATGAACTCTTGCTTTCTGAAGCTGCGGTGGTCATTCTTGTCAAATTTCGTGTCCGCGGTGACCTTGCCTGTCAAGAGTCCTGATGCGTCCGGAACCCTGACTATTATCCCCACATCGTGGCGATCGGCTTCCCTCATAAAGTCGCGCCCCGGATCCTGCTCCAGTATGTTGTAGACGGTCTGCAAACATGTAATGTTTCTGTTCTTGATCGCCTCGAGGCCCTCGTCCTTCCACCCTATCGCCGGCCCAAGCGCGGCGCCGTGGCTCTTGATCGTGCCCTTTGCGACCAGATCGTCAAGCGCCGCAAACAACGCGTCGTTCCTGATGGCCGCCATCTTGGGGTTGTGCAAACTGTAAACGTCGACATAGTCTGTCTGCAGCCTTTCAAGGCTCTTTCCAAGTGCAAACTGCAGAAATTCCGGATCATGCTTTTGCGGAAGCTCGCTATGGCCGATCTGCTCTGCACCGTACATGTCATAGCCCCACTTTGTGGAGTAGATCACTTCATTGCGCATGTCCTTGAACGCCTGCGCCATAAGCCTCTCGCTCTTGCCCTTGCCGTACATATCGGCAGTCTCGTAAAAGTTGATTCCAAGGTCGTAGGCGCGTTTTAACATCCTTATCGCTTCGTCGTCGTCGATCTTTTTGCCCCACCAGTCAAGGCCGATCGTCCACGCGCCAAAGCCGATCTCGCTTACCTTTATGCCGCTCTTACCAAGTGTCCTGTATTTCATGCCGCTATTGACAGCACTCCTTTTACTTCAGACGCTAACTTTTCAAATTGCAAATCATCCAGCACCGGTCTTCCGCTTGCGTCCATGTCAAGCGGTATCCACGACTTACAGCCGGCCCATTCGGGTCTGCTGTCGACCATGATGGGCTGGTCGAGCTTGAAAACGCGCAGCAATATCACGCTCATAGGCTTCTTGGGGTTGTAATCCATCCTCGCATTAACATAGCTTTCGTTCCACACATGGTATTTTGCAAGCGAGTGCAACGCAGTGCGGTTGCTTACCTCCTTGACCTCCACTACCTGCGCATATGCGGTTATCCTGTTGCTGCCTGCCGCAGGCTGCTCTTTTAAAATTTCGTCAAGTTTAGCTGCATAGTCTGGCTGCAAATGATCCTTTGATTGGTGCTCAAACGTCGGAAAAAGCAAGAACTTGTCATGCTTTACTTCAAAGCCCTGCCGGTATTCCAGTATGCCGCCCTTGCGCAAAAGCACGACCTGCCGGCCTTCTTCAAGAGCCCTGCAGACGACGGCCCACTCTTTGAGAGCCTGCATTATCTGGCTCTTTTAGCGGCCTGCGCCTACTAATTATCTTTCGGTTTTGGTGCATTGTGACTCATCTCGGGCATAAAAAATGGTGCAATTGCAGAGCCTATCTGAATAATCAATTAGACTGTGCAGATGCATGAAACAACAACAACTGTCGCGACAGCTTCATTTGACCGCTTTATCCAAGGCTTTTTATTATTTCCTCAATTTCCCTGTGAACGCAGACAATCATGGGAGTGTCCCTGACTACGTACTTGCTGACCTTGGTCTCGCGCAGCTGCATTATCAATTCCTGAAATGCCATTAGATCCTCGGTTTCAAATGCAAGCATGAAATCCTGATCGTCAAGCCCGAACGAAGACGTAGTGTTGAGCCGGACCTGCGGGAATTTGCGCCCCACGGCAATGTGCTCGTCCATCATCTTCTTGCGCTCCTCAAACGGCAGTAGGTACCATTCCCTTGATTTTACAAATGGGTAGACTATGCAATATTTCAATGGCTGCGCGTCTGTCATAAAACTGGGAATCACCTTTGACGAATAGACAGACGGCCTCATTGCCGACAAAAAGACGTACGACTGCGTAAGGTACTTGCCAAGCACGGTAGAATAGATCTTGGAAGCCATGACCTGCGTCTTTTCGACCGTGTCTGAAATCATCCAGAACATGATGTCGGCGTCTTCTCGAAGGCCGAGAGTAGAGTAGGTGCGCACCTTCATCTTGGTGTTTGCCACATCGACCAGACTTGCAAACTCTTTGGCCGCTTCCTCCTTGCCAATCTCGTTCAGCCAGCGCCACTTTGGATCGACCTTGAAGAACGAAAAGTTGAGAAATATTGTTACTGCCGCCTGCTTCTCGGGAGCCGGTGGTGATGATGTTTCAGAAGACATCTCTGTGGCTGCAAGTTTGCCTGTACCCTAATTAAAACTAGACTTTGGGGCGACTGCCTCCACACATGCCGCATATATTCATTCATTCCTCGCAACGACGTGCGCGCCCTAGATCTTTTCTGTGCTGTGCTGGTACTTTATGTGAAGGCGAAAGTCGCGCCGGTTGCTGAACTGTATCTTGTGGGTGTAGCAGACAACTGGTATGTCTTTTCTCAGGTTTCTCTTTCTGTGCTCAAACGCGTCGTCCAGCTTTGCGTTGCCTCTCAGGGGCGGAGCTGGCATGTTTACCTTGGCGTCCTTTACAGCCGCTTTAACCATTTCTGCCATCATCAGTTTTTGAACTGAATTGGATAATGACATATATGCCCATTTTGGGAATTGGTAGTGACATAAGTGATTGGGTGTAATGCAAGATTACAATAGGAATGAAAAATGGCAGGGCTAGTTACTTGTCGTCCTCTATTCCAAGCCAGCCGTAGCCCTTTGCTTCTAGCTCTTCTGAGAGCTCTTTGCCGCCAGACTTGATAACCTTGCCCTTTGCCACTACATGGACGTGGTCGAGCTTTGTGAGGTAGCGCAAGATCCTTGCGTAGTGTGTGATCACGATCACGCCGGCTCCTGTCTCTATCAGTTTGTTTATCGCCTCTGCAACCGCCTTTACTGCATCGATGTCAAGCCCCGAGTCCGGCTCGTCGAGTATGGCAATGTTGGGCTTGAGAACCAGCATCTGCATTACCTCGGAGCGCTTTTTCTCTCCGCCGGAGAATCCCTCGTTGAGGTAGCGGCCGAGGAAAGACTTGTCAAGGCCAACCGCGTCGAGGTTCTTTTTAACGTACTCGTGGAACTCGCGCACTGTGAGAAAGACTTCGCGGGTCTTGTCCTCTTTGTTCAGGGTATTGTAAGCGTTCCTCAAAAAGTGGCTGTAGCCGACGCCGGAAATCTCTGTCGGGTACTGGAATCCGAGAAAGATCCCCTTCCTTGCGCGCTGGTCTGTCGGCAGGTCAAGAATGCTCTCGCCCTTTACGAGGATGTCGCCTGATTCAACGTTATACTTTGGGTGCCCCAATATGGCATTGGCAAGTGTACTCTTGCCAGAGCCGTTTGGCCCCATGATCGCGTGGACCTCGCCCTTTTCTACCTTGAGGTTGAGGCCAGAGAGGATCTCTTTGCCGTCGATGCTCACATGCAGATCCTTTACCTCTAGAAACGTCATATACAGTATAACGGTGTTTTATGAACTTAATATAAGTATTAGGATTTGGAGTTCTGTTGCGTACTCGGGCGATTTCCATGCCCGTTGCAGCGAGGGCGATTCTGTTACGGCGCGGGCGATAAGGTGATCTTGGCTGACCAAAACCAGACTGCCAATAGCATTTTGGATTTGTCTCAGTGTGCCATTGTTATCCCTAGCTATTCCAATTACATACCTTACACTAATCCGATAGACTACTTTAGAACTAATAATAACGTCGAAAATTTGATGGTCATTTGGCTCTTTATTGGAGGTATCTTCGGATGGGTATACCTGTTCAAGTTAGAAAAGCGAATCGGTCAGAATGAGTCCTTATTCATCCCTACCCGAATTATGAGCCAATCTGCTAGCATACACAATGATGCAGCAAATACTTCTGAATCGTAGATTATGAACTGGTTTTGAGCTTCGTTAGGATAGCTTACAAATCCATACAATTGCTCAAAGGGCACGAAGGAAAGAGTAACGGTCAAAAAGATTATCTCAGAGACATAGATGAGGACAATTAGAACACCAATATTCGTATCAATTATGGCTAAATCCAATTTTGAAAGTACCCGCGCGACAACCAGTATAGTGGACACGACAGGAATTGTTATGATGTAAGCTTGGTAAAGATTAATCTCTTGAAGTCTAGATTGTACTTCCCAAACCTGTTCAGCTATAACTGGATGAAATATGAGAATTGAGACAAAATAGCCGATCATGAAATGCCATCCATGTTTATCCTTGATAATGAGATGGCGCAGAAAGTATTTCCAGTACCACTCGTGCTGAATGTGTACAAATGTAGAGCTTGTGATGTTGATTTCAAAAAGAAATGCTGCTGAAATTACAGATGCGATGATTGCAGCAGCTGCAAGAGTCCAATATCTAAGAACATTGCCTGTCATCTCAGGATTTATTAGCTGTCTGAATATCTGCGAAATCGCGTTTCCTAAATCGAAATCATCAAATGTGCCAGTGACAACCAGAATAACGAGCGAAAATAGCATTATCCCGGCAATGCTAATCATGAAGTAAACCGTCTGCCTTTTTTGGAATTTGAAACTACGACTTGTGAGTTTAGATTCTGTTGATTGAGTTTTGTCAGCTTCGGCGGCCTCCTTTTGCCGCCTTAATCTACGCATTAGCCTGTGATGCTTACCCACTTGTTTTTGATCTCAGGCAGTCACCTATTACGTTTATCGATTCTATCACTGATTCATCCTTATCCAGCAGCTATCCTTTCCGTTAGCCAGTTGAATCCTTGCACTCTTATAATATGTCGTGAATTTCACATCATGAGATGCATCAAGCGGCGATTTTATGCAAAAGATGGATGTACGGGAGTCGCCGACTGTAAAGGGTTTGCTAGATCAAGATGATGTTATCTTGAGTATCTTTTTCACAGCGCCACATATTTCCAAAGCTCTAAAAGGCTTGTGTACAATTTCCTCTTTTGCGATCCAAGGTATTGCTCCGACAATTTCATCATCAGAAGCAGAATATGCAGTCATTACCAAGATTGGAATATCCGGTCGTATCAGCTTTACAACATTTAGAAATTCCATTCCAGACATGCCGGGCATTCTAATATCGCTCAGAACAAGCGTGTACTCATTTGCATGTTTTTCAAAATGAGCAAGTGCCTTTATCGGACTGGTAAAAGGGTCAACGAGAAAATATTTCTGCAAAGTGCGAACTGTGATGTAGAGTATATCAGGCTCATCGTCAACAACCAGAAGCTTATGCTGTTTCTCCATTCATGGTCAGATACTAAGCATCACACGATCATCCTATTAATAAACAGTTACCTAATAATGTTCTATAGCAACCTAAATGCAGCAGCGTGCATTCTTCTAGCAACCGACTGCTGTGCAACGGAATGGGATTTAGATATAGCTAGCTGTTAGGCAATAAGGGTGATGACTTGATGCGCTCGAATAAATAATGATAACATGTGTGTTATGTTCCCGCAGTAGCAGCAGCCTTTTGTTAGGCAATTGTGGAGTTTTAATCATAATCAATTAATGCCTACTGAGCTACGTTTTGTAGTTACCTTTAGAATTACTCTTTAGTTTCTTGCTCTAGAATCATCTTTCTAACAGCAACAAATAGCATGGATGAAATACAAATGAAAATAGCAACACGTGACAAAATTGATATGGCAAGCATCGTGGACTCAGCTCTTGGCGTTTTAGGTGAGTCCAATAAGAGGAATTTGTATCACTACCTTGAGAAAAATTACAATATACGCATAAAGCCTGGCGAACCCATAGTGCCGATAAAGCAATTGGAACAAGCCTTTGCAGACCTGCTAGGTCAGGGCGGCGCAGAAGTTATCTTGGACATGATAAACCGTCAGTATCAAAAAATAAGAGTCACAACTTAGACTATATGGCTTTTTTGCCGCCGCTCCACATTCAGCATTATCACCTGCGACCTGCAGCCTGTAAAACATCAGGCTATGGTTCTACTGCTCGACAGAACTGGATTTTGGAGTTCTACTTCAAACGCGGGTGTGTACTCTCTTTTACTGTTGAAGCGCAGAGGAATTATTGTCAAATATATCGTGCGTTGATGCAGCAGCGGCACCACCACCATCATTTTATGATGATGTTGTTGTTGCCAGATAAAAGAAGTAACTTTTGCAAATAAAAAAAGAAGGAATGAGGAAGAGAGGGGGAAGGTTATTCTTTCTCGTCATTTTTCTTGTGTTTCCACTGTCTTATTCCTAGGAATGCCGCAAGCCCCGCTACCGGCAGGCCCATCGCAAGCAATTGGTACTGTTGCTGTTGGCCTCGGCCATCTTCTTCTAACGCCGTTGGATTCACGCTGGATGATGACGATGAGCTCTGAACAGGTCTTAGCGGGAACCGGATATCGTTGATGTTTTCAGGGCAGCCGAACCCTCCACCCCATCCTTCGCTATTGAACTTTGACGTGTCTCCCTCTGCGCTACTGCAAAATACCGTGCTGTCTATTGGAACCTCAGCTACTCCAAAATAATCAATTGTACCATAGACTCTGTAGCCGTAAATGCCCTCTCTTACTATCTGCCTATTCACGTAATGGCCGGGCTCTCCAAATACTTCTGACAGTGTGGCGTTTTCTTCGACCCTATCAGCGTTGCTTGGTGAACTTGCTCTGTTGAACGAATCTATGTTGGCAAAGTAGTATTTGTCAACCTTGAGAGTCGCCCCGGAAAGTGGAAGTGCTGTTGCCGCATCCTCCAAAAGCACTTCTACATTGTGTTTTCCATTATGAATTGCCGTGCGCACTCCGTATGCGGGCTCGTCTGAATGCCCAATGACTACCGAGATTGGATTGGCATTTTCCTGTTCTGGATCGATAGTCATGTGTGCGTGCGGAAAAGCAATTGCATTGTATGCAGCCGGTACCGCTAGAAGCATTGCTATAGCTGCTGCCATTGTTATCGAACCAAAGAGCGTCGCTTTCATTCCTTTATTCATCCTCCTCTTCCATTTCGTGGACGAATCCCAGTCCATCGTTGTTTGGATTGTCGTCATTTAGGTCAAATACTGGATTGCCGTGCTCCAGGCTTCCAGGCAGTTTCATTTCGTCATAAGGCGCGTCTGAAATGCTGCCAAGCACACGCTGCACGTTGACATCGACAACATCTCCAGCGTTGAATGTAACATTCTGCCCTGAGAGGTTGATCAGCACGATGTCTGTCACCCGTGCTGCGCCACCATTCAATGGGTCAGGTATGTGAGCATGAAACACACAGCTTCCTGCGGTCGATGCATGTGCGATGTAATACAGTGGGACTTTGTCCACATAGGTCCCATGCTCACTTTCGTCAATGTGTCCTGCTATTACCGTCACATATGGAACATGGGTTTCAGGATCGCATGGCGCTCTCAGCAAGAAATGTCCAGAAATAAAGTTTGGACTTGCATCATACACTGGGAGGACGCCAGCAGGTGGCAGCGTCAGTCCATCTAGCCTAATGTGAGTGTTGTCAGGGATATTATCCCCGCTCACGCCAGCTTCAAAACTGTGGCTTGCAAAAACTGTCGTGCTGCCATAGATCGTCAGCAGTATCGCGGTAGAAGCTACTGCAATAGCTACCGCTGCCAGCTTTAGGCGATCTCTGGTTATGTTAAAAGAAGAAGTCATGCAAGACGATTAGTGAGAAGACAACAAAAAACACACTGGTACATTCGCCGAATGTACTATGAGATGATGCCTGATCAATAGTGGTTTCATCCACAGCAGCTATTCTTTCCGTTAGCTGACCAATTAAAGCCTCGCACTCAATCCCTCGCCAAGTTCTATTGAGCAATAGGGTAAGAGCAGCTATTCAGTCGCGTGCAATTTTGTCTAGGATATGGAGTTGTTGCATATAATCTCTATTACTATTATATTATTTTTCTAACAGTCCCCTGTACAGCTTTGCAAGCAGCCTTATATCTCGAAGCGAGTTGTTACTGTCCATTCATTTCTGATTCTTTGGCAAGCTCTTGGTAGTAGGTAACGTTTGCCTCCAAATTGTTTTGCAGAGCATCTTTGACTATCTGCAAAGCCTTATCGCCTTTCTCCTCTCCACCTTCATTAAGCCACTTATACAAAATGACAAACGTCTGTGCGCAGTAATTAGATAATTGATGATGACCTTCATCGTTTATTTTGCCTAATCAGATGAAGAGAAAATGAGCATATTATTAAGCAAAACTGGTGCAATCTTCCAGTTAATTGTGGCATTAAGATAACATGAATGGAATTGCCTGCTTTCTTAAATAATGCTAGTGTTTGATAGTGTATGTCAGCCATGTGATAGATAGGGATTCTCAGATTAAAATTGATCCCGGCAAAGGCATTATTCACATTGTATATGATGAGCCTGATATCGTTTCTGTTGCCATTTCTATCGAGCGCGAAGGTTATGCCGTTCATTCATTCACAAATCCTCTAGAAGCTCTTGAAGACATTGAATTGAGGTGCAGAAAAAAGTAAAGATGCTTATCACCGATGTGTGAATGCCAAGGCACAGCGGCTTTGAACTTGCAAGAAGAACCCGGGCCATCGTGCCTGATGTTCCAATAATATTCATGACAGCCTTTGAAATCGATCAGATTGAATTTGAAAAGTATTTCCATCGCTTGAGATAAACGGCTTTCTTCAAAAACCGTTTCATGTAAGGCAACTAATAGAAATGATACAAAGATGCGAACGTTAGAGAAGAAGACTTGCGGGCCTGCTGCTTGATCCAGCAGCTCTACTGCTACCTTTCCATTAGCCAGCGGATGTGGATGATACGAATGATTATGAAGAAGGCGCTATTATCAGCGTCCCCCTCATGCCTTCCTCTGCGTGGATCGTGCATAGATAGTTAAAGACTCCTGCTTCGTCAAAGCGGTACTGCCATGATCTACCTGGCTGGATAAACCCGCTATCTATTGCTATTACAGACGGCGATTGTGCATCATTAGTACTACTACTTGTTGAATTGTTATTATCGGGGATCAGGCCAGTACTGCCTTGGGCATCTGGTGCGGCTGTCTTGTTGAATATGCCCACTACGTTGTGCGGCAGGTTTGAAGAGTTGGGCCACCTGACCGTAGAGCTGGCATCTACCATAATTGCATTTGGCACAAACATGTTCACGTCCGCGCGTACAAGGTTTGGCTTTACCACGTCAGAAATGACGCGGTCCGCTTGCTGGACAACCTGCGTAACCTGACCATCGTCCACGTCAACAAGGACATGCCAGATCTGTTGACGCGACTCTAGTTTCTTGTTTGCAATCTCGGCAAAGTTCTTTGGCTCCGAATAGGGCGCCCCGTCAACCACCTGCCAATTGGCTGTAATTATTACTTGACCTATCGAGCTGTAAAGAAGCTCTCCGCTTTGCCTGTCCTCCATGACCGTGGGCTGGACGGCAGCAATCGTCACGGCAGCCTTTCTATCTGTTGTCTCATCAAGTATCTGCCTTACTCTTGCATCTCTTTGTGCAATGTCAATACCGCGCTGCGCAACATCGTTGATTGCGTAAATGAACACATTTTCATCAAGGGTTGGTTCTTGTATCACCTTCATGTCAGACGGCATCGAGACATAGGTGAGAGGACGAAATTCCCTCGCCCTTTCTTCAGGAAGAATACCCGAGCTGATAAGGATCGCGCCAACTACTAGAAACCCGCCAACGATGGCAAAAAGGGGCAGCAAACCTCTGATATTTTTTCGCAATAGTATCTCGTGTACTATTTGGCCTATATTATCATTCCAAAACTTGCTGCCCGGAACAAAATAGTCTGTGCAAACGGGCAAAAGCTTTTTCAGGCCAGAAACTGAATCCGGCTATAGTAGTAGTGGCAGAGTAAACGAAAAGGTTGCGCCCCTTCCATCCTCGTTGTTCTGCGCCCAAATCCTGCCGCCATGGGCTTCAATGATCTTCTTGGATATGTAAAGCCCAAGCCCCGTGCCCTGCTTGGATTTTGTGGCAAATTTTGTAAATAGCTTTGGCATAATTTCCGGGTCAATTCCAGAGCCCGTATCTCTTACCTGCACCTGAACATCTCCGCCCTGCTTTTCGGCTTTTACAGTAACCGTGCCTTCATCAGTGAACTTTATTGCATTTCCTATCAGGTTAGACACCACTTCAAATATCCTAGTCTTGTCTGCCTCGACAAAGAGGGGTTCGCCGGCTTCAAACCGGATTTTCAATTTCTTGCCGAAACTTGATAGGCCCTTGATATCTCTAATGACATTTCTTATCTTCTCATTTATGTCAAATCTCTCCTTGTTTAGACTAAACGAGTTGCTTTCAATCCTCGCGACTTCAAGAATGGACGTGGCCAGACGTTCCAACCTTATTGCATTGCGAGCAATGAGCTCGAGCTGCTCTTTTGTAATCTTAGATTCTTTGCTCCCCTTTTCGAACCCCGCCTGCAGCAGGTCTATCATACCAATGATGGGCTGTATCGGAGTCCTAAGCTCGTGCGCTGCTATGTTGATAAATTCCCTCTGCATCTTGTCATGCGCTTCCAGCTGCTCATAAAGTTCCGACTGTTCCCATAGACTTTCAAACAGGGTGATGTAAGAGTTGGCAGTGGATTGCGTGGTTGAGTAGATCGCCAACCGTACAGCATCTACAAACGTTTCCTTTGAATCGTCCTTTAGTTCTACCACCAGGTACTCTTTTCTATCAATGACTAGTATCTTTGTCCGGGCCTCGTGAGAACCTCTGATTGCTGACTTGTGTCTTATGGTCCTGACTTCGATATTGCCGTCCTTATTGTGAAACATGGCTTCCATTGTGGGCGGGATTTTTTCGTTGGTTGGCGTAAGGACTTTGACGCTGACCCCGCGCGTGGCCGCATTCTGAAGCGATTGGACTATCCCTATCTTTTGCTCTCTCAGGAACGCGCTAGTGGTCGGAAGTAATAACAGAATCTCTTCTCTGGCAGACTGGACAAGACTGGTGTATAGCCGCTGTATATCATGAGGGTCTTGAATAACTTCAATCCCAGTTATCACTCTGGCAATCTTATCATTTGAGGATTCCAATGATAGGTTGCGATTGCAAGGCTGCACGACTATATAATACGCGATGAAAAATAATACTAGAAAATTTGACCGTTTCATGATTCTCTGTCTTTGTCAGTCGCTTGCCGGTTTTGGTGGCCAGGCTGGCGACGCCGCTGAAACTTTGCCCTCTTCCTATCCAGAAACGACTCGGTCTGCAATAGCATGTCGTTGACATGATGCAAGATTATGTAGGCGATATAGGTTTCATTACTACGACGCCTGCACCTACCCTCATCGCCACGGCTTTCACAATATCCTTCTCTACCACTACCATGATTCTTTGATCAAGCTTTATCCTCATGATATTGATTATTACTTCTACTCTACTATTGCCAGCAATCGCGTCATCCATCAATATCATGTCCACGTTATCCTTGAGGTCGCTATAGAGCGCCAAGCATTCCTCGGCAGAAGTAGCCGTGTAAATGGTAAAGTTGTTTAGTTGAAAAAGTGCCGGCCAGCAGATTAAGGATGCAGGAAGAGGTATCGCTATCAGGATCACCGGCTTGGTCTCTGTTTCAGCGCGCGCCTTATCGAGCAGCCTGGTACTTTTCTTCTTTCCTCGCTGCTGTTTTTGATTTCCTTATGCATCATCATGACGTGCATCATTTAAAATGGTAATAACATTTTCATCCATCAGCAGCAGAGCTACTACTGCGCCGGTCGGATAAAATAGAATTGAATTATCATTATTATGCCAGCAGAATATTGGGCATTTCTTGCTTGCTTAGTATTATAAATGTGTCTTCCAGATCACAGCAGCTGCATTTCCTGCTGATGCAATCTGTCAGCGTATGTGATTTGCACTCTGAACAGTTGCACCGCACGACAAGATTCATTTATGATACAGCTCGTACATTAAAAAGAACATACTCTGTTTCTCTGTCTCTCTTCCAGTTGTAACTTCACTGTCCTGTTCAGATCCTTCATCGATGCGAGCTTTGAAACATTTTGAGTCGTAGTACGGAAACACGCACCCAAAGTACGTAAATTTTAAACACAGTCATGAAGCAGACCCGTCACTTCTGTTCTTCTTCCTTATTTCCGGTACAGCTGGAACTCGTTCATCTTGGGCATCTTGATGTCAAGTATCACATCATAACGTCATAGTGGTTTGATTTGAAATGATGTAGCGCCTACTCAGGCCTGCTGAACGTATTAACGCTCAACCTGGTACCGCCCTGCTCAAACCTGCGCTTGCTTTATAACTATAAGTATGCCAGACTCGTCGTCTACAACAGACTCCTCGCCTTCTGGCTAGCTTCATCGCTATAGTAGTTACTGTGTTATTTAATTCGGACCTAGAAATCTTGCTATGAGTGGCTGTCTATCTGGTCTTGTAAGAACGAGTTCTTTGGCTTGGAGTATAGAAAAGTTCTATAACAATCTTCTTCAAGTTCTTTTATACTAGAGGACTGTTCTAGCTCCCAGTCTTGGGCAAATACAGAAGCAGGACAGAGATCGTTTGTCAAATTCTGGTCACGGCAAGGGAGATCGACGGCGTCGCCAAGACAAAGATCATGTACAAGGCATATCTTTCATTTACGCAGCTCAGGGAATACCTTAAACTGCTGATGGACAGCGGGCTGCTTGAGCACATTCCGGAAAGGAACACCTACAGGACGACTGACAAAGGCATCAAGATGCTTGAAACCTGCAATACAATGAACCAATTGGTTGGAAGAGAAGCTCCCACTTGATTACCAAGAAAGATCTAGACAAATTCATGGCAGACCTCCAGGACACCGAAGAGCTGGACAGGAGGACAAAAGACAGGGCAGAGACGTCACTGGCTGCAGCATTTGCCGGCTTTAGGCAGCGCCTTGCCGAGAGGATCGCGCAGCAAAAGAGCACGGCCGAAGAATGCCGGAGGGTGGGCGACGACGTAGGCGCAAGGTATCACGAAGCGCTCGTTGAAATTTACAAGTCGCTCTTTAACATTGGCGACAAGCCTGTTTCAGACGACAACAACAAGCAATGATGCTGTTGTTGCCGCTGCCCTAGCGCTTTTTCTAAATCCTTTGCTTTGCTCGACCTTTTTCTTGCCCTTGAGACTTCTGGCGACTTTTGCTGCTCAACGCCCTAGCGCGCCTTGACTTTTGCAGATCGGTTTTCTTGAAGAATATGTCTGTCTTATCTTGATTCACGCTTTGTCCAAAACTAGATAAAACTAAAATTAAAGAGATCGCGGCGGCTATTGCTTTACTATTGTTACTATTATTGTACGGTTACTGTGCTCACCATGTATGGGTGGAGCTCGCAAAAGTATACGTGTTCGCCACTGCCAATGTCTGCTGCCGGTATGCTGTACTCGCCGCCTGGCTGCAGGTACGAGGTATCAAACAGCTTGCCCTTGTCAGGGTCGCTCATGTCTTTGCCGCTTGTTGCCGTGTGGAGGGTGGTGTCCTCGTTCACCCATGTTATCAGGGCGTCAGACGGCACTACTGCCGCGTCCGGATCATAGTCCGGGCTTCCCTGCGCAGCTGCTCCTTGAAGGATCCTGATAGTCACCACGTTTGAGAACTTGGTTTTGTCGACCTGGTCGCCAGCGGCTTGGCCGGTGCCTTCGTCTGTTGCAGATGCCGACAGCTCTTTACGGTACGGCGATTCCACGATCCCTGCCTGCGGGATTGCAGCGGTGAAATATGTGTACGTCAGGTAGCCCGTGATTGCACCCAGCACGAGGAGTACGGGAAAAGCGATTATTCCGGGTTTACCCATTCGCTACTCGTTTGCCTGTTTCCCCTTAATAATCCATTCTGGATTAACGCTATTTATTCTGGTCTATTGCAACAACACCCTAGTGGCGCAAAAATCGGTGATCTGCAAGAGCTGCAAGCGCAAGTTCCTTGCCCCGGCAGTCGACACTGGCAGGCAGGAGATATCATCTGACATTGACGAAAGCGCAGCGTTTGCCCTCATTTGCCCCTTTTGCATGGCTCACGCGCTCTACACCGCAAAGGACTTGGAATAACTTTTATTCCAGACATTGGCACACGTGTGTGAGGATGGGCAACAAACCTTCGAAATGCGCGCTGTGCGGCAGCGACCTTGGGGCCTTTACGTACAGGCCTATGCCGCAATGGAACATTTCAGGAATCATTTGCGGCCAGTGCTACGATAAAAAGCTCACCGAGCACTATATTGCGCCTGATAGGCGCGATGTTACAAAGAGGTAGCAAAGAGTGAACTGCTCAGGCTGTGAGCTTCATACCTCCTCAAAGCAAACTTGCTTATCCGTTTGACAAGTAGAGGCGCTCTGCTGCTTCTCAGCATAGGCCTGTTCCAGACCCAATTTCAGAATATTAATAGCTGCATTCCAGTCCCTATCAATGACTAGACCGCAGCTATGACATTCAAAGATACGTTCGTCAAGGTCAAGCTTTTCTTTAGCAACTGTCCCGCATCTTGAGCATTTCTGCGAGTACCATTTGGATTGACAAGAATAACTTGTCCGCCGCGCTTTTCTACGTTGTAGGCAGTGTATATTCGCGCAGCTTTTTCCCCAAGTGGCATATATCCATTATTGCTGATGCTAGAGAATGGTTCTTGACCATGTTATTGATGTTCAGTTTTTCAAATACAATGAGCGTGTATTCGTCTGCTAGCAGCTTTGATGCTTTGTGTACAAAATCATCTCTTTGCCGCCTGATTTTTCTACATGCTTTTGCAAGAGATATCTTTACCTTCTCTCTGTTCTTGGAATCCTTTTGCTTTCGAGATAGACTCTTTTGCAGATGCTTAATTTTCGTTACTTGAGCTTCAAAATCAAGTGAATTCTGTATTACTTTGCCATTACTCAGAGTGAGCGAGTTCAGTAAACCAACATCTATTCTGACAGGCTTGTTCGTATCTGCTTTGACATCAATCTCTTCAATACCATCATCTGTAGCTATGTAGCAGTACCATTGGTCTATATCTATAATTATGGTGCATGTTTTCAGCTTACCAATTGGTATTCTGTGCATCTTGAACTTTATTGCGCCTATGTGGGATAGTGCTAGCTTGTTATCTCTAATTCTAAAACCTCTATATTGTGGGTATGTGGAAGAATGTACCTCTCTTTTCGCTTGAATCTTGGATACCCAGATATTTTTTGAAAAACGCCTGATATGCCTTGTCAAGTCTAAGTACGATATCTTGCAGTACTTGGCTATGTACCTGCTTGTAGTATTTGTTATCCTGCCTCCTCAAAGTCAATAGTTGTTTCTGTTCGTAGAATCCAACACTCCAATTGCTACTTCTTTCCCCAAGTGAATCATTATATAGATGCCTACAAATTTCAATGGTTTCATTCATGACTTTGATTTGCTGTTCTGTTGGATACAGTCTGAACTTGTATGTTTGCAAATCCTTTGTGAAACAAAACAACCAGTATCATTTAACAGCTGAGGCACCTCTAGGAGAGGGGACTCTTAGCAAAGACTAAATACCAACTTTCGCCTTCATCAACCATGCCAACTGCATACATCCTCGTGAACTGCACGCTGGGTTCCGAAGAAAAGATAATCAACGAAATAGCCAAACTGACCGACGTCAAGGAAGTGCGCGGCACCTACGGCGTTCACGACATATTTGTCAAGGTAAAGTCAGAAAACACTGAAGCAATGAACCACACGATCACAAACAAGATACGCAAAGTGCCCGGCATTACTTCGACGGTGACTCTCGTAGTCATTGAAGAGCAGGGCGGCAAGGGTTAGATAAGTAGGTTAGGTAGTAGACTAGGCCAGCTCTTTCTTTCTGTCTTCTGCCCTGATTCTCTTTATTTCATACAGTATCAGGCCAGTGCTTGCGCCGACCGTTATCCAGCCCACGACCCCCACGATCACATAATCAGAGTATACGGGCATGAAAAGGGCGACTGCGGCGGTTGCAATGCCGACAAACCAGATCGCAATAAGGATGTAGATGTGCATTAGCCCCTCATATCCTCATCAAAGCCCTGAAGGCGCTTGAGGGTCTTGCCGCATTTGGCACAATTGCTGAACTCTACAAAATAGAACTCGCCATACTTGCGGTATGCAAACGACTCTTTGTGGCTGCAGAACATCTGGCGTACCGCTCTGAGCATGTTATATGCTATATATTGGTAGGATGCTGGGCTTCTTTACTATTTCGCTATTCGCATGAGGGCTTGTTTGATATAGAGGAATCCCGATTAACAACACAACCGTACGGGGGCCCGTAGCGTAGTCAGGATATCGCGGCGGTCTTCGGAACCGCAGGCCAAGGGATCGAAGCCCTTCGGGCCCGCTTTTGTCTTATGATTATGACATAGATCATAAATCCATCTATTTTAAATATCATTATTCGCATTATGAAAAGCGATGAAGAGCTGCGACAACTGCTCAAAAGAGCTCTCTAAATTTGCGCTGTTCAGCCCGGGCAAAAAGATCTATATGTACAACAATGCAATGCTCTGCCTGGACTGCTTTACAAAGATAAACGCTCGTGAGCAGTTAGAAGAAGCGTAAAAGCTAGTCCGTGGATAGGCATTTCCTTCAGGATAAATAATAAAAAATAGTGTGTAGAGACGGCATGGGCAACTGTTGTGTATGTGTGCCCAAGCTCTCTTTTTAGAATACTTCCTCTAGCATCTCTACCATTGCTGCAGCCAGCAGGACAAAGAACATCTTCTTGCTAGAAAGTAAGAAGAATCGACTCTTGCTATCCAATACATGCGATAGGAAGGTCTGCAGCGCAGGGTAGCCAGATGCTCCTAGCGAATTCACAATGGGCATGGCCAATGCGGAAAAAGACTGCATACTCCATCATCTTCTTTTTCTCTTCAGGATGATATTGGGCGAAGCGACATATAACATTGCTGGAGCTGCAACTGTCCTAGTTCTGCATTAAGCGAAAAAGTCTTCCATGCTTGCGCCCAATAATGTTATGTAACAATCTGGTTAGCCCATTAAATCAAATGCCGGGATAACCTCTGTGCATGTCGTCAACTACAACTGCGCCGTTCAAGTGCAACGCATGCGGCATGATATTTAGCACTCAGGACGACCTTACCCAGCACAACCAGCAGGCGCACCCCGGCGAAGCAACCACGCAGCAGAGATAAGATAAATTGCAGCGGGCGCTTACGTGTTGTGCGTCCCTGTAATTTCCTCCCCTTATTTGTCCACTTGGAGGTCTGCAAGCAGCCTGTCGATGTTTGTTATAGTCCTGCCATCGCTGTCAGCGATTTGCTGGATCGCCGGCGCATTTTCCATATAATCTGGGATCCTGGCGGCAATCCTTTCCTGGTACGTTGGCACGTGCTCGTTCTGGTAGAACACACCAATAGGGATCTTGTCGCCCCACTCATTTGATTTTTCAACCACCTGCGCCATTTTCTGCATAATCTCGCTTGGGTCATGCACCACGCCGTCGTAGCCTGTCTCTTCCAGCTTGTACATCCTCGGCATCGCCTTGTGGGTTTCCGGGTCAATGTTGTCAAGCCCTTGGAACCACTCTTTTGTGTTGATGTCGTTGTACGTTGGGCACGGCTGCAGGACATCAATGAACGCAAGCCCCTTGTGGGTTATTGCCTTTCTTATGAGGTCCTTCAGGTGTCTGACGTCGTACGAGTAACCCCGTGCAAGGAATGTGAAACCCGCGACAAGAGCAAGCGCTATTGGGTTGACCGAATTGTTGACGTTTGGCTGCGGAAGCGACTTTGTCTTCATGCCCAGCTTTAGCGTTGGCGACGCCTGACCTTTCGTCAGTCCATAGACTGCGTTGTTGAATATGATGTAGACCATGTCGACGTTCCTGCGACCCGCGCTCACAAAGTGGCCTGCGCCTATGCCGAGACCGTCGCCGTCGCCGCCTACAGCTATTACCTCAAGGTCAGGGTTTGCAAGTTTGGCACCCTGAGCAAACGGAAGCACTCTGCCGTGCAGCGTATGGATGCCGTACGTCTTGATATAGTGTGGGGTCTTGCCAGAGCATCCGATGCCGGAGAATATCGTCGCCCTGTATGGCTGGACCTGCATGTCTGCTAGCGCCATCTGGATGGCGTTCAGTATGCCAAAGTCGCCACATCCCGGGCACCAGTCGTTGTGGACGTCAGTCTTGTAGTCTGACAGCTTAAGCGCCACTTTTCAACACCTGCCTCCTTGGAGCATTTCTTCCTCCATCATTCATTATTCGCTTTACGGCATTATAAATCTCGTCAAGCGACATCGGCCTTCCATTGTACTTCACTATCTGATAGTCGGCTTCAATGCCTGTGTGCTGGCGCACGAGCGAGCCCAACTGGCCCGAGTAGTTCATCTCAATATCTATCACCGTTTTTGCGCCTTTGAGCATCGACTTTACCAGCTCCGATGGGAACGGGTTCATGAGCCTTACTTGGACAAATTTGATCCTGATCCCCTCGCCTGCCAGCTTTTCCTTCATGTCAAGTATTGCGCCCTTAGTCGAGCCCCAGCTGACAATTGCGATGTCGCCGTCTCCATACGCCACCGCCTTGTCTTCATCAGGGATTTCCTTTAGCGCGACTTGCAGCTTGTCCATCCTCTTGTCCATCATCTGCACCCTCAGCTCGGGGTCCTCAGTGATGTGGCCCTCCTCGGTATGCTCGTCGCCCGTGTTCCAGAAAATGGCGTCCTTTGTGCCAAGCACCACCCTCGGGCTTATTGGGCCGTCTGATGACAGCTTGAACCGGAGGTAGTTGCCCGCAAGCCCCTTGTCCTTCTCAGTTATTACCTGCCGGACAATCGCGCCCCTGTCGATCTTTACTTTGCCCGGGTCGAAATTCCTGCATGTGGTGACGCTGTTTGCTATCGCCTTGTCAAGCATGTGGATGACTGGCATCTGGTAGCGGTCTGCGAGGTTGAACGCCTTTATTGTATCGTAAAAGCTCTCTTCAATGTCGCCTGACGCAAGCACTATTCTTGGGAACTCCCCATGGCCGGCGTTTATCGCAAAGTTCAGGTCACCCTGCTCGTGGCGCGTCGGAAGCCCTGTCGACGGACCTGCCCTCTGGTAGAGCGATATGACCACTGGCACTTCGTTGATGCCGGCCCAGCCAAGCGCCTCCGCCATCAGCGAAAATCCCGGGCCAGATGTTGCAGTTGCAGACCGCGCGCCGGTAAGCGCGCTTCCAATCGCCATTGCAATGGCGGCGATCTCGTCCTCTGTCTGGACTACAACAGTCGAGCCCTTTTTACCAGAGTCATTGAGGTCAAGTATCTCGTTTGCCTCAAGGAACTCGCTGTCGTCTGACGCTGGCGTTATCGGGTAGTATGTCTGGAACCTGCAGCCTGCCACCATCTTGCCAAGGGCAGACGATTGGTTGCCCTGCACTATTATCAGATCTTTGGCAGTCGGCCTTGTCTTTAGCCTGTATGCAAAGTTGTTGCTTCCGGCAAATTTCGCCTTGGCGTAGTTATACACATGGATAGATGCGCTGACGTTTAGGTCTGCGACCTTTTTCTTTGCGCGAAAGATGAACTGTATCGCCCTTGCAAGCACTTCACTGTCAAAATCCATTATTGCCATCGAGGCAGAGAGCGCCATGACATTGACCATCCTAGTCAGCTTGCTAAGTGCAGGGTCGTTCGTCTTTTGCGCAAACTCTTGCAGGATCTGGAAAAACGGTATCGGGAACAGCACCACGCCGCGCTTTCTTGCGTGCTCTAGCGCGTCCTTGACTGAGAGCCCAAGACCGGCCTTTTCAAGCGCTTTTTTAATGCGCGCCATCGCGTGGTCGTCTATGGTCGGCACTTCTGAAAGGAGAGTGTCTGCGACATCAGTATCATATATTATCGCGCCGCCCGGCGTCACCTCTTCAAAGTGGCGGAAGACGGTCTCGGCGTCAAAAGAGACAAGCACGTTTATATCATTCACGTGAGAGTGCACGGGCTTTTCGCTCACCCTCACGGTAAAATAGCTGTGCTCGCCCTTGATGTTGGAGTAGTATTCCCTCTTGCCAAAGACATGGAGCCCGCCGGCTGCACAGGCGCGGGAAAATATGTTTGCGGCTGAATCGACGCCGCTTCCCTGTGCTCCCCCTATTACCCAGCTCAGCGAATTTGTTACTGTTTTTTCCAACATGGATTCTTCACCTGTCCTTCTTTTAATGCTTTAGAACCAAAAACTAGCCACCCGTTGCCGCGTCGTAGAGGCAGCACTCACACGCGTCCTTCTGGCCGCAGTAGGGGCAGACGCACATGCAGGCATCGATTGGGTTGCCGCAGTTCTCGCAAGTCGTTTCTTCTTCGGTAGCGGTGCCTGCTGCCATTCTTGGGAGATGTTCATGCAGCCAAACTAATTATACTTTTATTTGACTGTGACCGACTTTGCCAAGTTGCGCGGAAAGTCCGGGTCTACGTTGTTGCGCAGCGCAAGGTAGTACGAGAAGAGCTGGAGAGGTATGACCTCGACAAGCGGGTACAGCAGCTCGTTTTCCATCTTGGGGATCTCGATCATGGCGTCATAGATATCGTTTGACACGTTGGAAATGCCAATTATCTTGGCTCCCCTTGTCTTTACCTCGTGCGCACTAGAGAGCGTGTCCCCGTACGTCTTGTCGTCCGGGTTAAGCACAAAGACCACCGCGTTCTTGTCCATGAGCGCAAGCGGCCCATGCTTTAGCTCGCCTGCCGCGATGCCTTCAGCATGAACATAGGCAAGCTCTTTCATCTTGAGCGCGCCTTCCAGCGCGATCGGGAAATGGATGGACCTGCCAAGGAGGTAGATGTCGTTCACCTTTGGCATGGTAACGTTAACCAGCCGCTCAATGGCAGCGCTGCCTGCAAGCATTTTTGTTATCTTGTCTGAAACGGCGTCCCTGTCAAAGCCGATCCTGCCTCCGCTTATGCGGTCAAGTACAGAGTATGCAAGCGACACCTGCCCAGTAAAGCTCTTTGTAGCCGCGACGCCTATCTCGGGGCCGGAGTTGATTGCAAGTGAAACGTCTGCAGCCCTTGCGAGCGACGACGTCGAGACGTTGACTATTGACAGTATCTTTGCGCCTGCCGCCCTTGCCAGCTTGGTGGCCGAGAGCACGTCTGCCGTCTCGCCACTCTGCGAAATCGCGAGGACAACCGTGTCTTTGTCGATCGAGTCCATGTTGTACTTGAATTCGCTAGCCATCACCGGCTCAAACCGCTTTTTGAGGGCGCGGCAGCCTGCCATCGACGTGATAAGTGACGTATGGTAGCTCGTGCCGCTGCCAGTGACAATGATGTTGCCGGCGGCCGCTATGGTGTCGCAGAACACTTTTATCTTGTGCTCTTCCTGGTACGTCGCGGCCTTGACGCTTGTCCTCTGCTCGAATATCTCCTTGATGGTGTAATGCGCAAACTCGCCCTTGTTGACGTCGGCAAGCTCCCATGCGACCTTTGTGACGCCCCTTGTTACAGGCTCGCCTGCAAAAGTGAAAATGTGGGCGCCGTCCCTGTCGATTATCGCAATATCGCGGTTGTCAAGGAACATCGCCTGATCGGTGTACTGCAGAAAGCCCAACACGTCGCTTGAGGCATAGTATGCATTGTCTGAAACTCCGATCACGAGCGGCTCGTCAAGGCGGGCACAGGCAAGGCTCCCGTTTGCAAACATGGCCACAAATGCGTACGACCCTTCAAGCTGACTCACCGTTTCCAGCATCGCCGCCTTGATGTCTCTGCTCGCGTTGTAATGGTCTTCAAGCAGATGCGCAATAACTTCGGTGTCTGTTTCGCTCCTGAATCGGTGACCCTTTTTCACTAGCTCTTCCTTGAGCGGCAGGTAATTTTCAATGATGCCGTTATGGACAACTGCAATGTCCTCGGTGCAGCAGGGGTGCGGGTGGGCGTTGTAGTCTGTGACGCCCCCATGCGTGGCCCACCGGGAATGGCCGATCCCGACGAAACCCTCCATTTCGGTCAGGTTAAGACTGCTATTCACCTGATTCACCTTGCCGATGCCTTTTCTTACTGAAATCCTATTAGTAGTTGCAAGCGTGGCGACCCCGACGCTATCGTAGCCCCTGTACTCCATCCTCTTGAGGCTGTCAACCAGCGCTGGCGCTACAACATTCTTGCTGCTAATGATGCCGATGATAGAACAACACATCTAAGTCAATGTCTGGACGGAGAGTTTTTATCAATTGAGTAGTTGTACTCTGGCTCTAAATGACTGAAGAATCAAAAGACATTTTTTCTACGTTGTATCGAGCATAAGATTTTTCGACCTGCGAAATGTAGCGCAAATCCAGAATCTCTTTTTCTTAGAATCAAACGTAAGACGCCATTGCACAATTCTTGCTTCCGGGTTATTACGCCCGGATATTTGGTTAATATGTTGTCAAAACATTCTAGTAGGCCGGACGACGAGCAGTGCTCAGCATGCGGCAGCCCGCCAATCACAGATAACTTTACCGGCGAGCTTGTCTGCAGCTCGTGCGGCGTGGTCCTCAAGGAGAGAGTCGAGACGCTGTCGCCAGAGTGGAGGTCGTTCTCTTCGGCCGACAACAGGGCAAGGGGAGGCTTTCCATCGTCGCTTCTGATATATGACACGGGACTTTCCACCTACATAGGCACTACGTTCGTGCAGGATCAGAAGCAACAAGGAGGCGATCAGGAAAACAATAATAACAACAAAAATGAAGGCGGCTCCGTCTATGTGCACCGCGCCTCCTGTCCGATTCCGGTGAACAGACTGCGCAAACTGAACGCCATGTCTGTTTCAAGCGCGCCTGTTTCAAGGAACCTCAAGAAGGCGACCTGGGAGATAAACAGGATATGCAGCAGTCTCGGGCTTGCGTGGCAGGTGGCCGAGAGGTCCGCGTATTTTTACCGAAAAGCACTACAAAAGAACCTGATAAAGGGGAGATCGATCTCGGGGTTTGTCGCCGCTTCTGTGTACCTTGCATGCAAGGAGAGGATGATACCCCGGACCATAGACGAAGTTTGCCGGGCCACGGGCGTCGACAGGCCTTTTGCAACCCGCTGTTACAAGATTCTGGTAAGCGAGATGCACATCGAGCCCCCTCCTATCACAGATCCGTTCAGGAACATTGCCAAGATTTCTACAAGGGCCGGCATCGAGGAGCGAGTGTCAAGGAGGGCGATGGAGATCCTATCATCCGTCACAAGCCACACCACGATAATGGGCAAGAACCCGCTTGTCCTGGCCGCGGCCGCGCTGTACCTTGCAACGGTAGAGCACAAGCTCAACATGACCAAGACAATGATAGCCGACGCGGCAGAGGTCAGCACGATTTCGCTCCGCAAGAGGCTTGCGGACATTACCTGTGCGCTTGAAGACCTCAGTCGGAGATAAGGCCGGCCCGGGCAAGAAGGAACACTGCAAGCAGGGTCAGGACGGGCAGTAAAAACAAGAGCTGGATGCGATTCTCCTCTTCTGTCATCTGAAGCAGGTTCTTCATGTCCAAGCGACGCAAATTCCCCTTTTAACAACTACAGAAGATTCTACTGGACGGGGCAGCCTGCCAAAGCCATCGCGCTCTTTCTCATCTGAAGTTCAAGCAGGCCGGCAAAGGGCCCGGATTTGAGCATCGAGTCGGCCACCTGCTGCTGATACTTGGGGGGGCAGCTAAAGATTTCAGCGCCAAGCTTATCTGCAAGCATGTTGTCGTAATAGGCTGTTATCTTGGCGTCACCAGCTAGGCTGGTCGTCCGCACTTGCGAGCCATCATCCCACCGGGCAAATTGGTAATGCTCAGAATCCGAGGCGACGACTGAATATTGACCTAGGGTCAACCGCAGGTTAAGCGGCGTAACGCCCTCTGCCACCACGCCTCCGTCGCTACCGCTGACAGTCACCCGCATTTCTCTGATGCTGTTGCCGAGGTTGTCGTAGCTTTCCACTCGAAGGTTTGCAAGCTCGCTCCTGTACACTGCGACAAGCTCGGCGGTGGAGGAATCTGCAAGCGTCGTGCTATGATAGGGCGACGTTTCGCCGTCCTGCCACCTGTCAAAGATAAAGCTCTGATAATTGCCTGCTCCTACCTGATATTCGCCCTCTGGGAGCAGGAACCTAGTAGGGCTAAAGCCGGTCATGACCACTCTATCATTTTTTCTGACTTCGATCCAAAGCCCGTTTATCTCACCGCCTTCAGAGTCAATTGTCCTGACGCGCAGCTCGCCCAGCTTGCTGCCTGAAACGGCATAATCTTCAAGCGCCTTCTGGTATTCCTCGAACCAAGGCGCGAGGGTGGTGTAGGTGTTGGTTGAAAAGTGGTAGCTGACCCCTGCCTGCCACGCTTCAATTGTGTCCCTTGCAGATGACTCACTGTCAACTGTGTACCCCATCACGTTTGTAATGTCGTTGCTCGAGATCCCCATAAAGCGCGTGGCCGGGTATTTCGAGAACCAGTCAATATGGGACGCAAAGCGCCACTGGTGCTCAAACGACACAATGTCGCTCACTGACATCACCTTTTCGTTGACCAGCACGCTGCCGGGGTTGGCAATGACCACCTTTTCGCTGCCAAACGACTTTGTGTAGTCATAGATCCTTTTGTAATAATCCACCTGCCAGTCAGAGTGAAGCATCGCGACTTCGTCTAGCATCACGCCGTCTGCCCCGTTGTCAAGGCCGATCTTGATCTCTTGCAGCACGCTTTCAAGCTTTTTGTCCGCGTTGCCAGTGGCGACGTAGACCAAGACCTTGATGCCGTTCTCATGGAACCTGTCCATCACTTGCGGCGTGAGATTTACCTGCCCTGTAGAGGTATAGTAGGGGCTTATGACAAACTCAGGCTTGGCCGCGATTATCCTTTCTATTTCAGGGCCAATCTGTCCCCTGCCATCAGTGTACCATCCATAATAGACGACAAATTTTCTATACGCGGTCGTCGTCGTTCCCTGCTCCGGGGCAGCAGCAATTACAGTAGAAGATGAAAGAAACGACAGGAATAGCATAGCTAGGAATCCTTTTAGCTTCAACTACTGGTAGCTTCAACTTTTTGAGCTCATTTAAGGCGGAAGGTATTGTCTTGCAGAAAAAATTATCAACAGCCTGACATGTTTTTATTCAGAGCGCTCCCATAACTAGAGAGCGCATGTGAGAGTCTACAGCTTCAAGTGCCCTACGTGCGGGTACGGGTCAAGGCATCAGCTTGGGACGCCGGACATGGACCAGATCCTGACCGATGTCAACACCGAGTTTGCCCAGTACCGGCTGTTTGTGTGCAAGAAGGAGAAAAAGTTTGTTCACGCCGACATGCTGGATGTACATTTTGACGGTAAGTGCCCATCTGATGGAACCGATCTTGAGGAGGTACAAGACCCAAGGCAGACGAAATGCCCCCGCTGCGGCAAAGAGCTGGAGATTGAAGAGATCAAGCCGCTTGCCACGGCAGACACTTCTGCAGAATAAGGTATTAAATATCCAATCCTTGCTAGAAACCTCTGGTAATAATAATGGCTTCCCTAAATCTCGCTCAGAAGATAATATCGGCACACTTGGCGGACGGCAAGATGGAGCCGGGCCAAGAGATAGGCTTGAAAGTAGACCGCGTGCTCATGCAGGACGCCACCGGGACGATGGCGTGCCTCCAGTTCGAGGCGATGGGCATACCGCGAGTCAAGGTAGAACATGCAGCAATCTATGTCGATCACAACATTCTGCAGACAGGGTTTGAAAACGGCGACGATCATCGGTTCTTACAGACTTTTGCGGCAAAGTATGGCATCCATTACAGCAAGCCGGGCAATGGCATCTGCCATCAGGTGAACCTTGAGCGCTTTTCGATACCCGGCAAGCTGCTGATCGGCTCTGACAGCCACACCCCGACTGCCGGCGGCGCTGGCATGATGGCCATAGGTGTAGGTGGCCTCGACGTCGCGGTAGCAATGGCTGGCGCGCCGTTCTACACAAAGATGCCCAAGATCGTGGGCGTGAAGCTGACTGGCAGGCTCAGGCCGTGGGTCACAGCCAAGGATGTCATACTGGAGATGCTCCGCAGGCTGACAGTCAAGGGAGGGGTCGGCAAAATCTTTGAATACTATGGCGAGGGCATCAAGAGCTTGGGCGTGCCGCAGAGAGGCACGATATGTAATATGGGAGCCGAGCTTGGCGCCACCACATCGCTTTTTGAGTCTGACGAGATCACACAGGACTACATGACCAGGCAGGGTAGGCCGCAGGACTACAAGCGCATTGCCGCAGATCCGGGTTGTTCGTATGACGAAAACATGGAGATCAACCTGAGCGAGCTTGAGCCCATGATCGCGCTGCCCGGCTCGCCAGATGCAGTGCACAAGGTGCGCGATGTGCAGGGCCAAGATGTCCATCAAGTGCTCATCGGTTCCTGTACGAATTCCAGCTATATAGAAATAATGACGGTCGCGCATGTGCTCAAGGGCAAGAAGGTGCACCCAAATGTCACAATGGCCATAAACCCCGGCTCAAAGCAGGTGCTAGAGACAGTGGCCCGCGACGGCTCTATCTACAACATAATTGCGTCCGGCGCCCGCCTGCTTGAGAGCGGCTGCCAGGGCTGTATCGGCATGGGATCTGCGCCGGGCACCGACTGGGTCTCGATAAGATCATTCAACCGCAACTGGCCGGGAAGGAGCGGCACAAAAGATGACAAGGTATATCTCACATCGCCCGAAGTGTGCGTCGCATGCGCAATCACTGGCAAGATAACTGACCCGCGCGACCTTGGCGAGTATCCGAACATCCCATGGCCGGACAAGTTTGTGATCGACGACTCGGGCATTGTGCCGCCAGCGCCCGCACAGTACGCTGACACTCTTGAAATTTCAAGAGGCCCCAACATACGGCCGCTTCCGCTACGCCAGCCGATGGAGGCTATATTGCAGGGCGAAGTGCTCATCAGGGTCGGCGACAACATCAGCACCGACGCGATAATGCCGGCGGGTGCCAAGATACTGCCTCTCAGGAGCAATGTGCCGGCGATAAGCGAGTACGTGTTCTACTGGCTCGACCCTGACTTTGCAAAGAGAGCCAAGGAAAAGCACGGCGGCTTTATCGTCGGTGGCGAGAACTATGGACAGGGCTCGAGCAGGGAGCACGCGGCGCTTGCACCGATGTACCTTGGGGTCAAGGGAGTCATCGCAAAGTCGTTTGCAAGGATCCACCGGGCGAACCTCATCAACTTTGGCATAATCCCGTTCGAGTTCCAGAACGCCTCAGACTTTGACCTGCTCGCGCAGGGAACGCCAGTGACGATAGAAAACATTGTTGGCAACCTGAAGCAGGGAAGCAAGACCATGGAGGCAACAACAGACAAGGACAAAAAGATCACGCTCAAGGTTGATCTGACGCCAAGGCAGAGGGACGTGCTTGTAGCCGGCGGGCTCTTGAACTACATCCGGTCTACTACTACGCAATAGAGATCATAATAATGGTCAACAAGTTCCTGATAGCAATAGCAGGCATCGTTGTAGTAATGGCCGTGCTCGTAGCCATGCCCAGCATTGGAAGCAACCAAGACGCGACCGAGCTCAGAATTAAATATGTAAGAGATCACATCGCCAAGATGGAAAGCGGCATACTTGATGTAACGACCAGCGAGGTTCTTCGTATTGAAAATGACGGCTCGGCAACTTATAGCAGGACTGATTCTTACCCTACCATGATAACAACGGATGAACGCAGATTTTCTTTAAACAGCGACGAAATAAAGCGTCTGAAGGCTCTGATATTTGAAACAGGCTTTATGCAGATACCGGTATCAAAATACGATGAAAGAGAAGGGCTTGCCAACTATACAAGGTACCAGATCGTAGTGCATCAGGGTGACGACAATGATCAAAAGCCTATCACTTGGTTTAATCAGGAAGCCTCCCAAGTCCCAGTTCCATCCATAATAACCAACATCGGCTCGCAACTGGACGCCATCATTGAAAGGCACATACGTCTGACAGAAAATATATAGAGCATTTGAGCGTACGAGTTGTATATAATGACGATATCCCTCGTGGCCACTGAGCCAAAACCAAAGGGCGTCAAGGTAGAAATTGTAGAGAATGCCCGCACGGTTCGCGGCACTACTTTGTTAAAGCGCGGCTTTGCGCACATGTGCAAGCACGGCGTGGTAATGGACGTGACAAACGTCGAACAGGCAGTGATAGCAGAGGAAGCAGGCGCAGTAGCAGTGATGGTGCTTGACAAGCTGCCATACGACGTCAGAAAGGCAGGCGGCGTTGCAAGGACTGCCAGCATCAAGGTAATCCAAGAAATAATGGATGCAGTCACGATCCCGATAATGGCCAAGTGCAGAATCGGCCACATCGACGAGGCAAAGGTGCTCGAAGCGACCGGTGTCGACATGATCGACGAAAGCGAAGTGCTGACGCCAGCGGACGAAGAGCGTCACATCTGGAAGTGGGATTTCACTACTCCGTTTGTTAACGGCGGCAAGAACCTTGGCGAGGCCCTTCGCAGGATCGAGGAGGGCTGCGCGATGATAAGGACAAAGGGCGAGCCGGGGACGGGCAACGTGGCAGAGGCAGTCACCCACATCCGCATGGTCAACGGCGAGATACGCAAATTGCGCTCGCTCTATGAGGATAACGACAAGCAGGAGCTCATGAAGGCTGCACGCGAGCTAAAAGTATCGTACGCGATTGTTGAAGAAACAGCGCGCCTTGGACGGCTGCCGGTTGTCAATTTCGCAGCTGGTGGTATCACCACGCCGGCCGACGCAGCACTGCTCATGAACCTTGGCTGCGATGGCGTGTTCGTCGGCTCTGGCATATTCAAATCAGACGACCCGGCGCAGAGGGCAAGGGCGGTTGTGCTTGCAACGACTTTCCATGACGACCCCAAGATAGTCATGGAGGCGCAAAAGATGGTCGATGAGAAAAAGTCGCTCCTTGGCATGGACACCAAGAACCTAGAGCTTCGTATGCAGGAAAGGGGCCAGCACGCTTGAGCAGCAGCAAAAAGAAACCGGTAGTTACAATCGGAGTCCTCGGCTTTCAGGGCGACATTGAGGAAAACATTGCCGCTACAAAGCAGGCGCTGCAGGAGATGCAGGTGGAGGGAAACGTTGAGCTGGTGCGCTACCCTGAAGAGGTGGAAAAGGTAGATGGCCTCATTTTGCCGGGGGGCGAGAGCACCGTCCAGAGCACACTTGCAGCCATCCAGCGGTCGCTGCCAGTCATAAAGAAGCGCATATCGGAAGGCATGCCTGTGATGGGCACCTGCGCTGGCATGATAATGCTCTCACGCAGAGCGTTTGATAGAGTGGTAGGCGACACAAAGCAAAAGCTGATAGGCAACCTCGATATCGTCATCGAGCGCAACGCCTTTGGCAGGCAGAACGACTCGTTTGAGGCAGACCTTTCAATAGGCATGCTTGGCAAGGAGGCATTCAAGGGAGTATTCATCAGGGCTCCTGCTGTAAGCGAGGTTGGCAAGGATGTAGAGGTGCTTGCAAAGCTTAACAACAAGGTGGTGGCGGTCAGGCAAAAGAACATCATTGGGACAGCATTCCACCCAGAGCTCTCAGGCGACTCGAGGATGCACAGGCACCTCGTCAAGATGGCCATCGACTTTAAGCACAAGAACAGCTCCTAGCAGCATTTATATGACGAGTTCCCAAAAATAGATACTTTCTTATAGTAGTTACGTCTATAGTAACGATACAAAATGATGCCCAGAAACGGCTACAACTACAACCTGCTCAGGATATCACTTGAACGGGCGCTGAGCGTTCTGGGAGAATCTTCAAAGCAAATCCTCTTGTTCTACATGGCCGAGCATTGCGGCATATCGTTCGACAGAAAATGCTCCCTCGCCGAGATCGAGTCAGCCCTAAGGAGCGTCCTTGGTTCGGGCTCTGCGATAATCACCAAGCGGATGTACAAAGAGCTGCAGAGCATGACGGAATAGTAATATCCCATCTAAACCTATTTTTATCGGCTGCAACAGGGAAACTCTTGGGTTGATGGAAGGGACCGACCAGTGCAGGAAGGTGTGCATGCTAGACGACCGCATCCTGCTGGTTGCAATCATTGAAAATGCAAACCTGCTTGGAATGTATTCCAAAAAGCCGATGGCCCCTCCAAACGAGCGCCGCTTCAAGGTTCTCCGCATCCAGACAGAGCTGATGGTCTCTATGGCAAAGAACAACGAGGATTTTTTCGGCGAGCTGGGTTACCTGATGTTCCACAGCCGGCACCTTGACATGTTCCTCTTCCCTATGAGCCGGGGCCGCAAGCTCCGGATCATGGCAGTAGCAGCCAAGCAGCCCTACGACCACGAAGACATCGTGGAAAAAATCACAAATTACCTGAACGGGGCGAAGGACTAGCCAGCGAAAAAGAACGCTATCGCGATTATGATATAGACTGCCGTCAGCATCACACCCTCAAACCAGTTGCTTCTGCCATCATGCACTATGAGGTTTAGGATTATCGCGGCGAGGAAAAGCACAGCAAGCTCTAGGAGCGTGAATACTAGTGTGAAGGGTTGGCCCAGCGCAATGCCGGCAAATACCAGGATCGGAACCACAAAGAGCGCTATCTGCGTGCCCGAGCCGGCAGCGATTCCAATTGATAGGTCGATCTTGCCCTTCCTTGCAAGCAATATCGCGCTACTGTGCTCCGCCGCGTTGCCTACGATTCCGACAATGATCGCACCGACAAAGAGCTCGCCAAAGCCAAGCTCTTCGCCAGTCTGCTCTACAGAGGCTACTAGTATCTCGCTCACCACTATTACGCCGGCCATGCTGGCTGCCAGCAGCAGGAATGACTTTTTCTTGCTCCAGTGCCCCACATGAACATCTTCCTGATGTGCGCCTTCGGCAGTCGTCGGCTCTTCTGGAGTGACAAACAGGTGCTTGTGCGTAAAGAATGTGAACACTATGCCCAGTGCATAGACAATTATCAGTATGATTGCAAGCGAGTCGCTTAGCAGCTGTACCGAGCCTTCGTTTTCTGCACCTGACAGCACAGTGGCTGTAAGTATCGTCGGAACTGCAAGACCAATAATCGCGATCAGCAGCATCGACGACTGGATGCCAATATTCTCTCTGCTAAAGCGCTGCTCCTTGAACCTAAAGCCGCCGGCGACAACGCTCAGGCCAAATATGAGGAGAATATTGCCGATAATCGCGCCTGTGATCGACGCTTTGACGAGATCGAGAAGGCCCGCGTTTATGGCTACCACCGCGATAATTATCTCTGCCGCGTTGCCAAAAGTGACATTCAGAAGCGATCCCGTAGTGGCTCCATAGTGAGTCGCAAGATGCTCCGTAGAGTCGCCTATCAGTTTTGCCAGCGGAATGAGCGCGATTGCAGCTATGATAAACAAGACAATGTGGTCGGCGTGGACAAATTCAAGTGCGATTGCTATCGGTACAAATATGAGCAGAAAATAGATGGCCGATGACTTTGATATCTTGACCGATTTGAGCAAATGCGTCCTTTCACAAACCAATGTCCAGCATGCTTTAATTGTTTTTACAAAGCGCTGCTGAGTAATTGCAAGCGCTCATTAGTAAAAAGAAGGTGTGAAAGCGAAGGAGAGATTTTTACGCCCGTTTGGCTGGCAAATCCGTCATTCCTTACTTCCATTCCCAGAACTTTGCGTGAGTATTGCCGTTGCCATCAACATTTACTTCAAACAGCACTACAATGCTATTGAGCCTCTCAAGCTTGTGGGAAGAAGAAGTCTGGACAAACAAGCTTCCAACTCCTGTAGTGGCGCCTTGGTCTAAAGGCTTGAATACGGCTTGTGCAGTCTATGTTGCCATTTCGCCATCTCTGGTCATTATGTTGCCAAGACCTTCTCCATAGGGCAGCCCATTTTTTCTTGCCTCGACCCAGAATGTTACTGTCTGGTTGACTTCTACTCCAAGCAACTTGCCTGTTTCTTGCACTGAAGTCTCAATTCTTACTTCTGAGGATGCTACTCTCTGACCTGTCACCTTTCCTTTTAGTTCTCCAATTATTTCTCCTAACATGTTGATTAACAAAACAATTTCCTTCTTTCGTATGATAAAATGAATGGCTCAATCGAAGTGTACATTAAGAAAAACCGATAGAGCTAGTTTTTCATTTTATACATTGCAATTGCTATTTTCAAAATAACCTTCAAGAAGTTACACAGGGTGCATTAATGATAGAGTGCGCTTACCTATGTATGGATATATTTGACATCAGAATATTTTGCGAAATGGGATTCAAATATCATCCACCTGGCGGCCTACCGGATCGCCGACCAAGTATCGGCAGCATCGCCAAGTACCTAGATATTGATGCCAGTACAGTTAAGGCAAGAATAAAGCGTCTTGAGCAAGATGGCTTTATCAAGTATTACCAAGCAGTTCCAAATTACCGTTAATGTTGGCTATGAATGCACAACATTTGTAGTGTACTTCTCTGAGATGGCTGCGAAAAAGGAGGCCATCAGAAAAGTCCAACTCTTGGATGAGATCGTTAGGATAGACGAGAATTTTTATTCAATGGTCTTTTCTGTTCTCTACAAGACAAAGCAAGATCTCGAAAAAAAGCTAGCTTTGATAAAGGAACTATTAGCAATTCCCAAAGAACCGCTGAAGCTCTATGACCTATCGTTACCAGATCCAAAGCTAAAGCTCTCAGAAACAGATTAGCACATAATAAAATCAATAAGATACGGTGCTTTGAAACCTTCAAAGAGGATATCTGAAGAGCTGGGTCTAACACTTCCTACAATAAACAACAGACTGCAAAGAATGATACGCTCAAGAGTACTATATTCAATGCACAGCAGGTGAGCAGGCTGATTTTATACGCGCTAGCATTCTTCATTGACGAGACAAAGAGGCGAAAGACGGTAAATGAAATACATGGGAAGTTTAAAAACAACAGCTATAGCCGCATTGTAAACCAAACAGACCAATACGTCATCATTTGGTGATCGAGTGCTCGGCAGGCGAAGGGAAAAAGAAGAAGTTTTCTTTCCGCTTAAACTATGGTGATGAAGATGATAGTGACAGCAAAGGATACTGCTGTGCAGGGTCTTCTGCAGGCGGTCGGATGTGGCTGTCCCAAAATCTGCCGTTCTTGGTATTCATGCTTACAGGATTCTTGGTTGTCATATTGTCTGGAGACATGTTATTGCGAGTGCTGCAGCACTAGCTAGCGTTCAATACTATCTATCATGGCTATTTGATAAAGCTTGGCTTGGTGTATTATGAGTCAGAGAAAGAAGAGAAAAAATAGTCGAGTGACTGGCCTGTATGAAGGCTAGGCCACAATAATCACTCTTTCTACTTCTTCTTGCTTGCCGGCCGTTTCTTCTTTTTCTCCTGTTGCGGCTTCTTCTGCTGTTCTTGTGGTTGTGCTGGTGGTGTTGACGATGGCGATGTCCGTGTTGCTTCTTTTGGCGTTGTCGCCTGTCCTCCTGCCGCCTGGGCCTGTTGCTGGGCCGCTGCTGTTGTTGTTACTGTTGGTGCTGCTGCCGCCTGATCTGTCCCTGTCGTATTTTCAGGAGATGGTGATGGCGATGAAAACATCCCTGTTGGTTTTCACCTCTTGCCCGAAGGGCAGCCCCGGTTTCAAAAATGAGGGTTAAAAGGATATGGATGTGTAGATGTGGAAAATGCCGGGTTATCCGGAATTCTAAGTTCTGTTACCGTCATTATCAAGTAAAAAATGGATGGGTATAGGGTTGTTGGCTGTGACTAGTTCATTGAGGAGGATCCCATCTCCATACATTATCTAATGAACAGACATGCCAATGCGTTCCCATACCCGGCGGATGCTCATGTGGACCACATATCCCATCATTATTGAGGAATGCTTGTGGCGGAATTATCTCTCCGGAAGTCCCGTTCACCACCACCGTCATCTGGTATAGGGCCTTGTCGTCGGTCTTGGTCAGCTGGAATATGTAGGCAGGTGTTACCTGATCCTGTTCCGTACTGTTATCTACACCTGCTTCTTTATGCCAAGGACTCCCTGATGGATGACTCTTATCCCTGATTACAATGTACTGCCTCTCACCGCTTGCAATTTTGCTATCGGGAACTCTTTTTCAACGGTTGCAGCAGCCTGGGAGAACGGCACCAAGAAGGGCGGATCTTCTATTGGTGGGACTATTCTAGCTGCATCAGCCTTGGTCAATTTTCCTGTACTTGTTGTTTCTGCTGTCGTCGTCGCATATGCTGCTATGTTGTTTGTGTTGGCAGTGGCTGTCGTGGCAAAAACAAAGCCCAGCAATAGCGCTGCAGCTGCAGCCACGCCGACGACCGTCACCAACTTTTTCTTTCTTCTGTCCGACGTCATGCTGTTTCCAAAGCTATCTGGAACCATAGTTCGGTCGGCAAAGTATCGCCTGTAGGGGTTTATTTTTTTCGGGATAACGGCTTGTTCATCATTCTCTGATAGAGAAAAAAGAGGGATATTAGACGGACACAAGAAAGAAAAGGCGGCACGCAGTTAGGGCAAAAGAGGAGAAGCAGCCATGTGTCGAGTTACATGTTCTGATCGCAAACAGGCAGGTTGATGGTGTGGCCCCATAGCGTCATCTTTGATTCTTGCTCTGCTGTCGAGGTTTCCAGTCAACCTGTGAACGAGGCATGTAATACAACACTGAATAGACCGGGACAAAAACATATCCTATGTAGAACACATACAATATCGCCTTCTATCAAGAATAGATAGATGGATGATGACGAAGAAGAAATAATGTCAAGTTTAGTTGTTTTGACATTTCCTGCACGGTTTCAAATTGTTTGTTATTAGCTCTTTGCTACAACACTAATCGCTTATGACTACTCTAAAACAGTTCTGAGCAGTAAAAAGCAAAATACAGAACAATTAATCATTAATTTTTGCAACTTTACTTCCATGATGAACAACGCTTTCGAATCTGTTGTTTGGATAGCACTTGGTTTCGTACCGACACTTGTAGCCATGGAAGTAGCTTTGAGGCTTGCGCAAAAGAAGAAGATGCACGGCCACGGAGAGCTGGTCGGAGAGGTGAAAGGTGAGAGGTGAATATTCCGCGATGAACATCGTAGACACTGTCTCCGTCGTTCTCGGGTCTACAATTCTGCTTGGATTGTTAACCTTGGTGGCTATCAACGGTGCAAGGAGGCGGCATGAAGGTAGACAGGTCGTCTCTGCAGTTGACAGCAAGTGGCAAAAGCTGAAGGTAGAGATGCCTGTATGACAGCCCGCGAAACTGTCAAGAAGACCGGCGTATGGTCCAGCAGATTCATAATAGCTGCCATAGTTCAGGGCGCAGTTGTAATGGGACTGACCATATCCATAGTAGTCGCCCAGATGCTCGTTTCTAACATCAACATTATCCAGTTTCTGTCTCTCTCCTTTGAAGGACCTGCCAAGTGGTTCTTTTTAGGATACATCTTGTACCTGATTCTAGTTATAGCGATAGCAGTAACTGCGGTTTTTTACAATCATCTTGAAGCGAACCTGGGAAAGGGCATACATGGCTTTAGGTCTGTTCTGGCATGGGTACATCTTATTGGGATGAATGCTGGCGGAGCTGCGGCAACAATTGGCATGATATTTGCCGGCCTTGCAGGTTCGGGGATGCTCGATGTTGTTGCAGGCGGAGAAGAACTACGGCCCAACCCTGCCATCATGGATCAGTTTATCGTTCCAATCGCAACTTCTGCGGGCTTGCTCAGCATAGGGGTGTTGGCAGGTGGCCTTGCATACATCTCTACATATCTGAAAAAGAGCTAGAGAGTGTGCTTTTTTTCAATATAGATAGAGGGCTGTGAATAACTCCATTGTTACGGCAAATGTCAACGTAGGTGATCTGGAACGGTGCTCAGTATAGTACTGACAGGACAGAGACGTCGAAAAGAGCTTTTAAAGCCAATTATTCCAGCCCTCTATAGATAGAAAATAATATGGTATTTTAGAACAGCCACTACCAATCTATACTACTAGGTCATCTTGGCCTCTGTCCTTGTACCGTCCTTGTTGTAGATGTATACCTTGCCTTCCTGCTCGTCCAGTGTCTTTTTGTGCGAACCATCGCAGAACGGCTGGTTTGCAGAAAGCCCGCACATGCAGATCCATTTTGTCTCGCTTCCTACCTTGACAGCCATCGGTCCTTTGTCTTCTTTTCTCACTAGTCTTGCCATATGATAATCTATCACTCCTTTTGTGGTGTATGTAGAACATGGCAAGGTGGAGATAAATCCGGCAGTTATGCCGTGCTGACCAAGTCTGCGTAGACTGACCGGCGCCAGGCATCACCACTTTTTTCTTTTGGTGCGCTTCATCAAGGACAGACAGTCTTGGAGCAGAGCCGGCGCGGCAGTCGTGCCTCTCCTTTCCTCGTTCTTGCTAGTGAGCGTGCATTCTCCAAGTGTACCGATGGTGAAAAATCTGGAATTCTATTTTCTGTTGCCATCCTTGGATGTCGTTTCTGCTTCCTTCAATTGTTTCAGTGCAAAATTTATCGTATGCGAGTAGCTTCCAAACCTCAATCTTTCGATCTCTTTTGTGACCCATTGGTACAGATCGTCTTCCAGCGTTATCTGCAATCTTTTCATTTGTTTGTGTATGTTTGTGTATGAATGTATCATAAAGGCATTGTTCTACACAATCTTTATATTATACAGCTATTGTGTAGGATTGTGTATAGCACATATGCCCAGAATCAATCTCACAGTAAACGACGATAACTATCAATTCCTCAAACAGATGAAAGATTCCGGCAGGGCCGCTTCGCTGAGCCATGCTGTGAGGCTGGCCATACAGGAATATCGAAAGTCGGTTGCACGAAAAAGCAGGGACGGGGAAAACAAGAGGAGGTTTGACGAAGGATGACGGACGCTGAAGGAACTGTTTCACAGCCACGCCGCCTCTGCTCTGCATTGGAGAAGGAGATGGAGAAAACCCGTACAAACTGCGAAGCTGAAAGGGAAGGCATTTTGAAGTTCTTGCTGAGAGGACATCGTGAAGCGTGTTATGGCTCCAGGTAATAATCATGCCAGTTATGCAGCTATGTTATGAAGACCCAAATATGGCAAGTACTAGAAACAATCTCTATAAATGGGAGACTGTGAAGGCGTGAACTGAGCGTGTTCTCTTCCGGCCCCAACATACGCAAGATACAATTCTGGTCCGATATGCAGGGAAAAGAGTTTGCCGTCCGCCTTTCAAGTGATTACGACTTTAGAGCAGTCTCGAACCCTTCTGTAAAATATACCAAGCTGGTTGAAGAAGCGGGTTATTTCAGCGACATGGACTATGACTGGAACTTCTTGCTGGAACACTGGATGGGTGTAAAAAATGGAAGTGTCAGGCTGTTGGACGACGACGGGCGTGGTGGAAGGAGGCCACTACGCCCTGCTGCATTTGACCTGCCCGACGTGGATAATGATGTTTCTGCAGTCAAGAAACCCAATGGGCGGGGAGCAAAAAGAGAAAAGCCCAAACCCCTTCTGAAGTGCCGGTACTGCATGCTGTCCTACAATTCTGAAAAGGAAAGGCATGAGCACGAAGTGACCTGGCACGCTGAAAAGATGAAATAGAATTCGAATCAACCCGACTAACTCTGCACCGAATGAATTGATATCGGTCGCCGTCATTTTTAAGCCCCTGTGATCGAACGGTGTATGTATGTGCGCGCGCTCTATGCCATCAATATTAGAGCGACGAAGCTCTCTGCATTTAGTACAGAGCTCTGTTGACTTCATGGACAATAACGAGACATAGAGGTAGTAAGGCATCATCAGTCGCCAAATGTAACGATCCATCCGACAAATATGGACGCCTGCCAAAAAGTCAGATGTAGATTTGCCAACGTCCTGTTTTACCGCTTTTTAGCCGTGTGTAATATTTGCCATCGTGGAAGAAGAAGTGGAGGGAGAGGAGGACGAGTATGTCATTGTCAGAAAGAGCAAGCTTCTGGAGCTAAAGCAAGCTATGGACGAATACAGGCTTCTTCTTGAGAGGCTGAGAAATGACCTGGAGAAGATAAAGGAGATCAGGCAGAAGGAGAGCTGATGACTGCCTTCTTTGTCGTTGTTCCGGTCATCATCAGCTCTTCCAGCATCCGAAATATCTTTTTCTGTACGTGTTCGTGCTCCTTTACCGTTCTAGTCAGTCCTTCAAGCGTGCTCTGCTCCCTCTGTGTTATTTTGATTGCCAGCTTCTCGTCGATTATGTAGCCGCATTTGGTACACCTCTTTGCCCCTGCATTCTGTTCGCCGCACCTTGGACATGTCTTGAGGGCCAGCCCGTTCTTTTTCCCGCCTTCTGGAAGCAGGCCATGCTCCTTCAAAACGGCTTCCTCAAGGTCCGATTCGCTGAGGTGGATGTATACGTCCATCATCTCCGTTCCTTTCTTCCAGTTGCCAAACCTCTTGAGTATCTGGTCAGGATGCTTTTTTGCAACGTCTGTAAGCTTGGTATGCCTCAGCAGATAGTTCCAGACCTTTTTCTTTATCCCTGCCTCTAAAGCCGCCTTCTTTACCACTTTGCGGAGGTACCCGTAGCCAACGCCCTTGCCTGTTGCAAATGACCACCACAAGGGAGCGTCCAAGTTGTCCTTGAAGGGGTGCTGCTCTATCCAGTCAAGCAGCAGCCTGTACGACAGCAACAGAGGCACCGTCTTTTCGCCTGTCTTGCCTACCGTCGTTACCACGGCGACCTTGTCTTTGAATAGTACTCCGCCAACAGTCATGTTCAAAAGCTCGCCGGGCCTGAACGCCCCTTCATAGAGGCACATCACCATGGCCCTGTCCCTGCCGGGAAACCTGCTTATCTTTGGTATGGCATCCAGCAAAGCTTCGATCTCCTCCCCGGTGAGTAGGTCCCCGGGCCTTATCTCCCTCTTCCGGCCGTTCTTGACATATACTTCTGGCCTTATCCACGATACTTCGGGGACATAGTCTCTTCCATCCCTCTTTTCCCCTATCTCCCCCGCCTTGGCAAAATGTACAAGCCTCTTTATCGCCTCTGCAAAAGCCCTGTTTGTCTTGCCGGCATATTTTTTATCAGATATTATGCTCCTCACGCAATCTTTGCAATCGTCTTTAGTAGCATTTTTAATATTATTCGGCGGCTCGCAAACCATTGCATGATAATTGGTAGCCTTGCGGCATAATAGACGACCCTGCCCTTGGATAGGCCGTGGTCGCCAAGTGCGTCTAGGAACTCTGATGCAACTTTACCATTTCCTGTTTTATCATCATCGTCAAACTGCTCTAGCCGCCTCTTGATAGAAAGTATCTTGGTTGTATAGTTGTATATGGAATCGCTGTCCATTCTTTTGCCATTAAAAAAGCTCTGAACAGGCTTTAAGGCAGGTATTTGATCTTGTTCATACCGCACCATACTAGTGTAAAAGTGCGGGGGGTGGGATTTGAACCCACGAATCCCTAAGGAACAGGGTTGTAGGAACCAGTCCGGCTCATTCTAAGCTTCGCACTCTTCTTCTCTTTTGCTGTAAAAGAAAAAGAGACCTGCGCCGTTGACCGGGCTTGGCAACCCCCGCCCAAGCTGCAAGAGCTGGCAAGCCAAATTTATCTATTATTAATATAAATTGACGATTCGCGGCGTGACGTGGAGTGAGTCGCAGCCCGCTGACGGCTATGACACAGACTAACTAATATTGATTATATAGTATAGCGGCATTTGAAAACTAGATGCAAGCAGCGGCCAGGCAACGGCTATTTGGGACAAACGGCGTACGCGGGGTCTACGGGCAGGAGCTCACTCACGATCTGGTAATCGACCTATGCTACGCACTGGGCACCTACTTTGGCAGGGGCCCGATCGTAGTTGGGCACGACGGGCGCAAGTCAAGCCCAGTCCTGTCAAGGCTCGTCAGGGCAACTCTCAACTCTGCCGGACTTGACACAGCCAACGCCGGCTTGGTGCCAACTCCGTGCCTGCAGTATGCTGCAAAGCGCCTTGGGTACCGCGGGGGCATTATGATAACCGCGTCCCATAACCCACCCCAGTATAACGGGATCAAGCCTACCGCTTCTGACGGAGTTGAGATTTCCCGGGAAGACGAGTTGAGAGTCGAGGACATTTACTATTCAAAAAAGTTTGCAAAAATAGACGGCACTGGCCGTGATTCCATTGACGACAGTGTCATAAGCAAGTACATCGACGCGGTGCTTTTGCTGGTCGATGCTGACAAGATAAGGCAGAAAAAACTCACGGTGGCAATGGATACGGGCAATGGCGCGCAGGCCGCCGTCGCGCCGCTTGTAGCCAAAAAGCTGGGCTGCAAGGTGATCGTGATAAACGGCAACATCGACGGCGAGTTCCCGGCGCGCGGGTCAGAGCCGACCCCTGACAACCTTGGGGTGCTTGCAGAGACTGTTAGGTCTGCAAGGGCCGACTTTGGAGTCGCGTACGACGGCGACGGCGACAGGAGCATCTTTTGCGACGACACGGGCGCTATATACATGGGCGACAAGACCGGCGCGCTCTTTATCAGGCACCTGCTAGCAGGCCGACATAAGGGATCTGAAGTCGTCTGCCCTATAAACACTTCAATGATTTTGGAAAAGGTGGCAGAGCAGGCCGGCTCCAAGGTAGTCTACACAAAGGTTGGAAGCGTCGAAGTATCAAGGGAGATGGTGAGGCGCAGATCTCCGCTCGGGCTTGAAGAAAACGGCGGCTTTATGTACGGCGCACTCAACGAAGTGAGGGACGGGGTGATGGCCACCGCGCTTGCGCTTGACATGCTTGCCGCGTCTGCCGTCGATATGTCGTTTTCGCAGCACATTGCGCAGCTGCCACAGACGTTCCAGTACAAGAGCAAATTTGCGTGCCCTTCAAGGGAGGTGGTCGACAAGGTTATCCAAGCCTGCAAAGACCATGGGAGCCCGAAAAAGGTCGAGACGCTGGACGGTGCCAAGATATGGATAGACGAGGAGACCTGGGTCATGGTGAGGCCGAGCGGGACTGAGCCCCTTATCAGGATGTATGCAGAATCGACCGACAAGTCGTTGCTTGATTCGAAGGTTGACGAGTACTGCAGGCTGGTCCAGTCTAAAATGTAAGCATGGACAACGTTTTTAATACGCTTACTATCCTACAGAAGAAAGATGATCCCAATGGGTGATACCAAAAATGAGTAAACCATATTACGTCAAGATGGAAGTTTCTAAGGATCTGGTAAACGCGGTTTATGAGGCAGTGCGCGTAGCAAAGCAGAGTGGCAAGGTCCGCAAGGGCACCAATGAGACCACAAAGGCCGTCGAGCGCGGCATTTCAAAGCTTGTTGTAATTGCCGAGGATGTCGAGCCTCCAGAAGTGGTGGCACACCTTCCGATCCTCTGCGAAGAAAGGAACGCGCCGTTCATCTTTGTCCCAAGCAAGCAGCAGCTTGGCATGTCACTTGGAATCGACGTCGGCTCTGCAGCTGCGACGATCATTGATCCTGGCGAGGCCCAGCATATCGTGGAGCAGGTAGTCACTTCAATTGGCAACCTGAAGGGCGCGGCCAAGAAAGGGTAGAGAAACGGTGGCTGACAGAAGATGAGCAAGGCAGCTGAAGAAAAGGTCGTTCCTGCTGAAGTCATTCAAATAGTGGGCAGGACCGGCATCGCAGGTGAAGTTATTCAGGTTAGGGTCAAAGTTCTCGAAGGCAAGGACAGGGGCCGCATCCTCACAAGGAACGTCAAGGGCTCTGTCAGGATGAACGACGTCCTGATGTTGAGGGAAACGGAGCGGGAGGCCCGCAAGATAAGGTAAGGTGATATTGTTATCATGAGCAAGACGACAGCAACATCGCTACGCAATTGTTTCTTCTGCGGCAGGCACATCACCACCGGCCACGGAGTCATGCTTGTAAGGAACGACGGCCAAGTCCAGTGGACGTGCTCTAGCAAGTGCAAGAAAAACCTGCGCGTTCTTCAGCGCGACGCACGGAAGCTAAAGTGGACAAGCCGATATGTAAAGGGCGGCCTACGCATGAAAAAGTAGAATAATAATAGTAGTAGATGAAAAAAATATGGCAGTCGAGCAGACTCTTATTGTAGTCAAGCCGGACGGGTTCAAGCGCCAGCTGACGGGCAAGATATTGGCAAGGTTTGAAGAAAAGGGCTTCCAGATAAAGAACCTAAAGTCGTATAACTTTACCAAGGAAAAGGCGCAAGAGTTCTACTCTGTGCACAAGGACAAGCCGTTCTTTGGCGAGCTGGTCTCTTTTATCAGCTCTGGCACGGTAGTCGCGTGCATCTTGGAAGGCAATAACGCGGTTAATACTGTCAGGCTCATGATAGGAGCCACCAAGTCGTTTGAAGCGGCGCCGGGCACAATAAGAGGCGACTTTGGACTTGGCTTTACTGACAACATCATTCATGCCTCCGACTCCCCTGAAAGCTTCATAAAAGAGTCGCGAGTCATTTTCGGTTGACACGTGGAACTTCGTCAGCCTGTTGTAGTTGTTCTTGGTCACGTAGACTCGGGCAAGACTTCGCTACTGGACAAGATTCGCGGAACAGCGGTCCAGGCCCGCGAAGTCGGAGGGATCACGCAGCATATCGGCGCCAGCTTTTTCCCAGTTGAAACCATCAAGGAGATGACTGGGCCCCTCTATGCAAAGCTTGCAAAAGCTGAAACTCCGATACCAGGACTGCTCGTGATTGACACGCCGGGGCACGAAGTTTTTGCCAACCTGCGCGCACGCGGCGGATCTGCAGCTGACATTGCCATAGTTGTAGTAGACGTAAACAAGGGGTTTGAAGCGCAGACGATTGAAAGCATCGATATTTTGAAAAAGCGCAAGGTGCCCTTTGTCGTGGCGCTCAACAAGGTCGACATGGTCACCGGCTGGAGGGCCTCTGGCAGGTTCATTTCTGAAGAGGTGAAAAAGCAGGATCCAAGCGTCCAGATGCTGCTTGACGAAAAGGCATACGCCGTAGTAGGAACGCTCTCAAGGCTGGGGTTCCTGTCTGAAGTGTTCTGGCGCGTCAGGGATTTCACAAAGGAAGTGGCCATAGTGCCTATCAGTGCAAGGACCGGCGTCGGGATACCCGAACTGCTGGCCGTGCTGGTGGGCCTGACTCAGCAATACATGGCAAAAAAGCTCGAGCGGCATGAAGGGCCAGCAAAGGGTATCGTGCTCGAATCTAGCGAAGAGGTCGGCCTCGGCCCGTCGGCAAACATCATATTGCTTGACGGCACCCTGCGGCATGGCGACATCGTGGTTGTAGGCAAGCGCGACGGTGCAGTCGCTACCAAGACAAAGGCGCTTTTGCTTCCAAAGCCGCTTGATGAAATGCGCGATCCTCGTGACAAGTTCAAGCCTGTCACCGAAGTCGTTGCGGCTGCAGGATTAAAGATCACATCGCCCGATCTTGAAGGGGTGCTTGCAGGCAGCCCGCTTTATGTCTACGATCAGAAAAAAGGTAAGGAAGAGCTTGAGCACCTAAAGTCACTTGTCGAATCAGAGATCAAGACTGCCATAGTGAGCAACACCGAGACCACCGGCGTTATTCTGAAATGCGATACGATAGGCTCGCTTGAGGCAATAACAGACCTGCTGAGAAAGGAAAACGTGCCAATCAGGATGGCAGACATCGGCAACATCACGAGGAGGGACATCGTCGAGGCGTCCGCGGTAAAGGAGAACGACCGCTACCTTGGAGTCGTGCTGGGCTTTAGCGTCAGGGTGCTTGACGACGCGCAGAAAGAGGCTCAGGACAGGGAAGTCAAAATTTTCAACGAGCAGATAATCTACAACCTTGTCAGAAGTTACACTGACTGGGTGGCGTACCAGCGCGAACACGAAGAGTTGATACTGTTCAACGAGCTGCCGCCTATATGCAAGTTCCAGTTCATGAAGGGGTTCATCTTTAGGCGCAATGACCCTGCAGTCTTCGGAGCTGAGATCCAGATAGGCAGGCTGAGGCAAAAAGTTCAGGTCATCAACGAAGAGGGTAAGAAGGTAGGCACCGTGCACCAGATCCAAGAAAGCGGCAAGGCGATTGAAGAGGCTACCACAGGTATGCAGGTGGCAGTGTCGATAAAAGAGCCGACCATTGGCCGGCAGATAAACGAGGGCGATATATTCTATACGGACATCAACAGCAGACAGGCAAAGCAGCTGCTAGAGAGGTTCAACCACCGGCTGAATGAAAAGGAAAAGGAGGTCTTGGACATGCTCGTTGCTATGAAAAGAAAGAACGACCCGACGTTTGGGTACCTGTAATCACTACTGGTACTTCTGGAGCAGCCCTTCCAGACCCTTCTCGCCGACTGCACCGACCGCCCTGTCGACAGCCTTGCCGTTCATGAACATGATGAACGTCGGGATTGCGTAGACGTCGTAGCGCATCGCGACACCTTGGTTGTCGTCAACGTTCAGCCTTCCAAATGACACCTTGTTGCCGTATTTCTTGGACAGCTTGTCAAATATGGGAAGCATGAACTGGCAGGGACCGCACCATGTTGCCCAGAAATCTACCAAGACTGGCTTGCTGCCTCCTACCACCTCGTCAAAGTTCTTTTCTCCAAGTTCGATCAGGTTGTTGCTGGCGGCGTGCATGCTTGCAGTCTTTTTGTCCTCACTCATGTGTCTCTCTGGTATTAAAAGTGAGTTATTTACTATTTAAGATTTATTGATGGTAGTCAGAGGCCCGGCGTCTTGTAAAAATAATAAACCATGCCACGCTTGCAATCCCACCGCCGGCCGCAAGGCCGACAAGGATGGCAGACATGATCCGGGGAGCCGCGTTTGCCACTATTATGGGCATGCTTATTGTCCCTTCGTTGCCCGCAATGTCAGTCGCTACAAGCTTTAGCTCATACTCGCCGTCTGGAAGCTCTGTAGTGTCAAGCTGGTATTCGGGCATCCCTGTAACGTCTATGCTCTTCCTGTCGCCCACCTGCAGGGTCACGCTGCGGATGTTTGGATCGTCGGTTCCCAAGACTACTGTGACCATGTCTCTCAGGTCCTGTGGGTTTGCGTTGATAAAGGACAGCGACGTTGCTGGGGGCGTCCTGTCGATCACCACTCTGATGTCCTGAACCACCCTGTTTCCTGCAACATCCTGAACATCTATTGTGTAGAGGTATTCGCCTTCAGGCAAGGTCGAATTGAGTATCGTAAAAGAAGACGATAATGTTTCCGATTGAATCTTGCTGCCATCATAAGCGGTGATGCTTACCGGCGACACTATGCCATTATTATCAGAAATATTCCACATCAGGGCGCCGCCTCTTGCAGTCACTATCGTATAGTTCTCTGCATTGCGTATGCCAGCATCTTCCTGCATGTAGATATTTACTACTGGCGGCGTCCTATCAACCTCAAATGTGGATACGAACGAGGTGGTGTGGCCTACAAGATCCATCGAATCTATACGTAGCCTGTGAGTACCTTCTGCCAGCACGGTGGTATCAACAACCAGATCAAAGGTACTGTTGTTGCTTCCAGTACTAATAATGACCTTGTCTGGTATGACCGGGTCGCCAAAGTCTATCGCGTATTCATAGCTGGCTAGGTTCTCTTCTGTGATTGTCACCGGAATCCTATGCTCTCCTGCGCGCAAGTATTTTGGAAGGTCTATGCCTATCGCCGGCGCAGCGCCGTCTGGCAGTATCGTAGAGAACTTGGCCTCTACCTGCAGGGGCTCGTATAGGCTGTTTCCGTGGAACAGAGTATTGTGCAAGAGAACAGAGTACACGCCTGTGCCGTTCACCGGAACATGAAGCAGCGTCGAGTTCTCGCCGGCATTCTGGCTGAAATAGAATGCGCCGCCCTCGCTGTAGGAGGTCGTCCCGAGCCAGTCGTTGCTGGGCCACCCAGAAAAGATCTCAAACACGCCAGAGGGTACGCTTGTCGCCACCATCCTGCCGTCCGGGCCAAAGGCCATCGCGCTGATGCTAGTAGAGTTGTGCGGCCACGATATCTTTAGCGTCATTGATGTTATCGTGCTGTCGTCCACCATAAAGTGGTATGACCTCCAATCGCCGGCAGAATACCTCGAAGTCATGTCAAACAGGCCGCCCACATAGCCGTTTGGCCGCAGGCCAAGGTCCTGCTCGCCAATGCTGGCGTCAGGCACCACCACCACTGGCACGTCCTTTGGCACCGGCTTGCTCGTGACAACATAGCTCACCGGCATCACAATCTGGTGACTGCTACTGCTGCTACTACTTTCACCTGCTGCTGGCTTGATCAGTATCGAGCTGTAGTAAATGCCCGGCAGTGTTTCTTCGGCGACATGTATGGTCGCCGTGACCACTTCCTTGTTGTTGGAGTTGACATTCAGGGTGAGCTTGCCGTCTCCTTCCGCTCCGTCAAGCGTGATTGCGGGGTTTGGCTGCCTTTCGTAAAACTCGATCGTGAGCGTGTAGTTCATCGCAGTCGAGTTTATCCGCCTGTCGCCCTGCCAGAACGAAAACACCGTCGGGACGGGATACACTCCTATCAGAGGGGTGTTCTTGAATTTTTCATTCGGATCTGATATTCTGAGCTCTTGCACGGTGCCCCACGAGCCGCCCCTGTTTATCATCGAGGTTTCAGCGTATGACACTTTGCCGTCCAGATTGCTGTCGGACCAGTCGTAGGCGTAAACCGAAGCGATGCGCAAGTGGTCGGCGTAAAACTCTGTCGTGTTCATGAAACTTTCAAACGGAAAAGTGACTCTTGCGACCATGAGGTCCGCGTTGTCCGGCACGCCGCCCATTTCGTCAATGCTGAAATAGTTCGGGTCGTATCCAAAATCTACCGAGCTGTACAGTGGATCTTTTTCAAACAGCCGCGTCGTGTTGTGCAGTTGGTACCTGCTGACGAGCTTTTCTATTGCGCCGGTGACCTCTACCTCCATGTCCTCTGCCGACGGGTTCTCAATTACGATCTGCGCGGAGGCAGATCCGCCCTGACTTATGTGACCGGCGAACCACCTGCCGTCCCTGAATTCTGCGCCAAGCTTCTTCTCTGCTACTCCCTGTCCGCCCTCGATTATGCCAAGCACGTCGCTGTATGAGTGGATTGATTTGGACATTGCGGACAGCACGTTTGGAACAGTGTCTTCAGTGTATGCCATGAGTTGGTCGTTTTCACCTTTTGCAAGCCTGATTGCAGCCAGTGCGTCAACCCTGCCAGAGCCCTGAACAAACGGATCGTTCTTCAGGTCAACAGCCGACGACATCAGTATCGTCTTGATTTCAAACGGGTCGGGTTCCTTCCCTTGCGACCTCATGTCCTCGATCACAAGCGCCGCCGCCCCGGCGACCATCGGCGCGGCCATGCTGGTGCCGCCAAAAAGCGCGAACGCACCATCGTTGTTCGAGTCATCGGCAGTGGTCTTCAAGTTCTTCAGGTTCACTATGGTCGGCGTGAACGCGTACGATCCTATGGCCATCAGCTCAGGCTTGGGGTCGCCTAAAAGCCCCGGCCCTCTGCTTGAAAAGTCTGCCACGTCGTCAAAGTAAGTCGCCCAGTTGCCAAACCGCGTGACATTCTCAAAGCCGTTGTAGCCAACGTGCACGTTGTTGGTCGTTGCCCCGACAGAGATAGCAAGAGGCGAAGCGTTTGGCGCGCCCACTGACCCGTACCCAAGGCCGTTGTTGCCAAGGCTGTTGACAAACAGCGTGCCGGGATAATCGTCATCAAGCAGGCCGGGAACCACTAGGAGCGACGAGATCACCGACAGCACGTCGTACCCTGGCCCGTACTGCAAAAGCGGGAACGATGCGACGCCCCAGCTGTTGCTGATAATGTCGGCCTTGTGATCGCCGCTGTAGCGCCACACGCCGTCCTCGCCCAGATCAAAGCCTGATGAGTAGAGCCAGCCGTACAGCGAATCGCCGGCCCACAGCGCCTTGACAGGAATTATCTTTGCGCCCGGAGCAATGCCTGCAAGGCCGTACATCGTGCCGTCATCGTAAATGTTGTACTGCTGCTCGCCCTTTGAAGCCACTGTCGCGGCGGTGCCGGTCCCGTGGCCGGCGATGTCGTACATTACTCCAAAGTAGTTGCCGGCAGGGTCGAGCGGCTCGAGCAGGTCTGCAACGACCACGCCACCGTAGCCAGTCTCTTCGCCCAAGACAGGCTTGGTCTTGTTGCTGCTTGCCACCACCTGCCACAGATCGACCACCCTTGCACCAGCAGTCCCAGCGCTAAAGTCTGGAAAGCCGTCGTCGTTGTAATCGTATGTCAGAAATTCATTGCCGTCACCAAGCTTGATGGGAACATCATCTGTAAAATCATACGAGGGCTCGCTAAAAAGGTGCTCCACATGCGCCAGCCGCGCAAGCTCGTTATGGGTGTAGAAATACCACCCAGAGTACATGTCGGGGATTATCGTGTCGTACACACCTGGCTCTTTGCTGTCAACTACAAGCACCGGCACGAGCCCAAACGTGAGCGTGCCAAACTGCTGCTGGAGCTGGTAAATTATGCCAAAGTGGTAGACGCCGCTTGCAGACCGGATATAGTCAGTAGGACTGCGCCCTATTATCCAGTCAACCCTTGCTGTCGCATTGACAACAGGCTGGCCGAATATCGGGTAGAGCGGGTTGTAGGTGGGTATGTTGCCAAACGTCGTCTTGAGAAAGACAGTGCCAGTCTCGTTGGCATAGGCCCATGAAGTATAGCCTTCCGGCGGGCTGTCTTCTGTATAGTCGCCGTCCACTATTGCCCCAGATGGGTCTGTCTTGGCCACATACGTCGCCCTTGTCAGCACGATCCCCTGTCCGTCTGCGTCCAGCATTATGGGAACACCGTTTTCGTCCCTTGCAAGGGCATGCATCATGTCAGGGTTTGAAAAGTCTGTACCGGTATCAACTATGGCCACCGTCACCCCTTCGCCGGTGATGTCGTACGTGTCGGCCACCTTGTCAGAGCCAATTATCGACGAGCCAGAAAGCCTGCCGGGGCTTCCTATCTGATCTTCTCTATAGTCGAACTGAAGCGGCGAGTCGGCCGCGTACGAAAAGCCCAGATTTTGGGGTAATGGCGATTGCGATACTGCCACGCCAAGGAGCCGCTGCTGGCTATACTGCTGCGTCGATCCTCCAAAGCTTACGACGTGCGCGCTCTTGCCAAGAGCCGCGATGTTGCCAGAGCCATAGACAAGCGTCCTGCCGACATTACCATTGTATTCCATCCTGCCGAGGTCGATAGCTCCAAAATCCGTCTTGATCGCGTTCTTGTCGACCGGCAGGCCGTTGACGGTTACAATGTCGTCGCCCTTTAGATATGGCAGCGACTTGCTGAAAAGCGAGGTGAGCGGGCCGGATTCTCTGATTGGCAGCGAGTATGCTGCCGGCACTGCCAAGGAAGCGGTTGTTATCAGGAATAGTAAAACAAGACAAAAAGCGCTCCGAGGCATGTAATACGCTATTGTTATAGAGGATTATTCTCTGTTATTATGATTTCTATGGTAAAAGTTGGATGTCGGCTCAGCTTTACAGTTGTCGGTTGGTAGTTGCTGTGCCGTTCTAGGTCACTTTAGGAGGTCGTCGTACTTGCCTGCGGCAATGTCTGCATAGACCTCCTTGGCAGGCTTGCCTTCTACCTTGACCCCCATGCTGACGCATGAGCCAATGACTTCTTTGACCGCGCCCCTGACGTCAAAGGCATACGAGCCATCGATCTTCATCTTGGCTATCTTGACTGCGCTGGCCATCGTCAGGTCGCCGGCATAGTTGGTGCCTGCCGTCCCGGAGCCCTTTGGTATGCCTGCCTCCTTGGCAACCAGAGCTGCAGTCGGCGGAATGCCCACTTCGACCGTGAACTTTTTGGTCTCAGAGTCTACCTCTACTTTGACTGGCACCTTCATGCCTGGAAAGTCTTTAGTCTTTTCATTAATGGTATTTACAACCTGCAACACGTTTACGCCCATCGGACCCAGCGCCGGACCCAGAGGCGGACCTGCATTGGCTTCGCCGCCGTTTACCAGCGCGGAAATGGATTTCTTGTCTCCCATATGACAGCCAAGCAGAGGTTTTAGCCAAATTATATGTGTTTTTATGGTTTAGTTATTTAGTTACGACAGTTTATACCTCATTCTCAGACTGAAATGGAACAGACGGCTGAAGACGAACGTATGAAACATACTATCGTGAACATTGTACCGCACATAAATATGAAGGTTGAGGAAATAACTGGTACAACTCGATATAGAATTTCTAAAGATAAGGAGCCGCAATATCGACATCTTCTCAAATTACTTGGAGAATGGAAGCTGATTAACTTTGAAAAGCTGATCCCACTCAATTAAAGCTCGAGCAAATGAGCTATTCGAAGCTGCTATGGGGCTCAATGATAAATTTCAAAATATGCAAATTCATCCCACGGACTTTCTAATTAGATTCGTTTATTCTCCCTTTGATCCCCAAGTCAAGGATCAGTCCTTAGCAAAACAAAGATGCAGTTTGCAATCGCAAAACAAATACAAGATGCCAAGCAGATACAAGAAGTAAAGAAACTATATTTCAAGGTTCCAAAAATGACCTGAAAGAATAGTTCAGGCGGCTGAGCGATTGACAAAAGATTCGGGTTTTCTTGAGGAGCAATACCGCGATATAGACGGCAAGTTCTTAGAAAGATACTGGGATTTATATTTCAAAATGTGTATGTATCTTGAAAAGATAATGTACTTGTCAATATGCCAGCAGCTTTAGAAATTGCGCATAATTGGTAATAGTTTACAATATTATATTTCGCGGTTTCTTTGTACGAGAATTGACAGAGCTTCTTCATTGAAGTAATGTCATTCTATAATCCTATGCGAATACAATCATTAGTCATGCGTCTAAATGTCTCCATGAGTTGGGATGTAGGGCTGTTTGATAGACTTGATTGCTGTTATTGACACAGGTTAATGGCGTTCAATAATTATGCATGTATTTAAGACATAGAATATCAAACGGAGAGGGAGGGTATACTGTGCTAATGCAATAGTATCCTTTTGTATCATCTCTTCATCATGCTTGACACGTTTTTAAACCCGTGGCGTGTGTAAATGCAGCAGGGATGTCTGATCAGCAGCCCAACGAGGGAGTTGGGTCTTTATTCTTCGAGCTTGCCGGCGACCTCCGCCTCTCTATGCTGACAAAGCTGAGCCAAAAGAACTATCGGTTGTCCCAGCTTGCGTCAGAGCTGGACGCCACGATGCAGGAGGCCCACCGGAACATGACTCGCCTTGTAGACTCGGGGCTCGTCGCAAAGGACAAGGAGGGCGAGCTGGTGCTTACTGCCTACGGCAGGACGGTCGTCACCATGATCTCTGGCTATGACTTTTTGTACCGCAACAGGGACTTTTTCCTAGACCACAGCTTGGGCGACCTCCCGCCAAAATTCATCCAGAGGATGGGCGCGTTGCAGAACTGCGAAATAGTGCACGGCGTGATGGCGATCCTGCAGCGCTGGAAGAACCTTTACTCTGAATCTGAAAAATACATCAGGGAGATAATGGCTCAGGTGCCCCTTGACCTCATCGAGACCGTCAGCAGCAGGGTGGAAGCAGGCGTGAAATTCCACTACATTTTTGCGAGCAACTCGGTCGTGCCAAAGGGCAGGACGCAGCTATTGCAGAAAGTCGGCTGGCGCAACTTTATCAGCAAGGGTCTGGTTGAGCGTAGGATGCTTCCAGAAGTCAAGGTGATGATGATCTTTAACGAAAAGCAGGGGTGCGTCTTGTTCCCTAACATGAAGGGCGAGCCAGACCTCAACGTGATGTTTTACGGCGAGGACAAGGAATTCCTTGAATGGTGCGCCGACCTGTTCAATTACCAGTGGGAAAAGGCCGGCCCGTTTGACGAGAGCAAGCTAAAGCACGAAGTCTAGGCCATCATTGGGACGGCACATGAACAAAAAACTTGCTTTTGTAGGTCTTGTGTTGATGCTTGCCGCCATACCGCTTGTGCAGTTCAGCCTTGACAACTATGGCCAGTATCTTGAGCAGCAGGCAGAAGCAGAGCGCCGGGCGCTTGAATATGCAGACACGATATGTTTTGGCGGAAGAGCACTTTTTCCGCAGCTGTATTTTGAAGCATCGATGCATACCTTTTGGCAGGATTGGCTGCAGGTTCAGTTGGAGCGGTACTTGTAGGGTTGAACTGGCGTGAGCTGATAGCTGCTGGCAGCAGCGATTAACTGTACAAGACCTTTTTAGATCAGGTTTTTATACGCCAGACATTATTCAATGCTATGCCAAAAGCTTTTGTTCTCATGAATGCTGAACTTGGAAGCGAGGATTCACTTGTTAATGACCTGAAGAAACTTGACAGCGTCAAGGAGGTCTATCAGGTTTACGGCGTTTATGACATTGTGGCGCAGGTCGAAGCAGACACGATGGAAAAAGTAAAAGAAACGATCACTTGGAAGCTCCGAAAGCTCAATGGCGTCAAGTCCACCCTGACGATGATTGTGATGGAATAAAAACACAGTAGAGTCAGGCTGCGGCTTTAACCACGATCCGCTTGAAGTGTTTGCTCACGAGCGCAAACGACGCGCCTAGGAACGCTATCGCAAGGGTGAACGTGGCTCCATAACCAAATGTCGCCGCAACTTCTCCGGCGGCGATCGATCCTATCAAAAGACCTGAGCCTATTATCGCGCTGTTGACCCCAAGCACGCTTCCCGCCCTGCCGTCCGGGATCATTTTGAAGAGCGACGAGGTAGTGGTGGTGCTCCATATGCTAAAGCCGACTTCGACGGCAACAAACGCGACGACCGTCATGGCTAGTATTGATGCAGGGTTATTGGCAAAGAGAAACGCCGCCACGACTGCAAGCACTATGCCAAACATCCTTGGGAGGTATGCGAGCCTGCCCATCGTCTCCTCGCCGCCCCTTGCCACGAGCCGGTGGTTGAATGGGAGGAAAAAGACCCTTGACATGTGCAGTATGGTATATGCAAGGAACACCTGCGAGTCTGTGACCCCGCTGTCCTTCAGAAACGGCGTGTAGGGTGTGAACAGCAGGTTGCCCGATAGAAAGTACAGGCCAGTGCCGGCAAAGAACAGGAATTCTTTTCTCGACACGCTTGCCTGCAGCTTTGAAAGTGACAGGTCGGCCACCGGCTTTAAGAACATGACAGGCACCTGTCTTAGCCGGTCGACAAGGGCGGCAGGCGACATGGCTATTGCCCTGCGCTTCAGCGTCGCCGGCGGATCCCTGACAAATACAATAGTCAGGGCAAGAGAAGAGATCGCTATCGCAGAGCATATGACCGCGTATGACTGGGCATCGTACTTCATGAGCCACAGGTATCCAGCCACCATCGCGACGACAAGTCCGGCGGCGCTGATAAACGACGTCCAGCTGAATGTCTTGAGCCAGTCCTCCTTCCTTGACTTTTCCATGACAAGCAAGTTTGTGACAGGCGCCGGCCCGACGGAAAAGAACCCGACCAGCGCGGACAGGACCATGAGGACTGGGATGCTTGAGACAAAATACATCGCTCCGCATGTTATTGCAATGGCGGCCGAGCAGGCGGCGATTATGGTCTTGCGCCATTGCATCGCGTCAATCAGCCTACCCCAGAAAACTGCTCCAAGCGTTACTGCCAGATTTGAAAGGAACAGCGCGATCGCCACGTCCCTTACCTGACCGCCGAGCCCAAGCATGTAGATCGGAATGATTGTCGATAAGCCTGACGAGCTCGCGTTCATTGGCAAAAGGTACCATGACCACTTGCGGCTAGTTAGAGGCTCTGAAACTTGCAAATAGGAATCTACTTAACAGTGCCTGACGAAATTCATTTATAAAATTCATCTGGTAGAATATTATATAGGCTTTATACATTATTTGCCAAAACGCAACTTTAATCAATCCCTTAAGCAATCACACACAACAACAGCATTGGGACTCTTTCGAAAAAAAGCCGATGAGCAGAAGGTGTGGAAGTGCCCGCATTGCAACATGACCTTTGACGAAAAGGAGAGGATGAAGCGCCATGTAAGAAAGGCCCACGGCGAAAAGGGTGGCGGCGACATGCCCAACATGAACCCTTTTGGCTTTTCATAGCGCAAAGACTTATTTCTTGTCAGTACACATCCTACAATTAGAGACATAGGGAAAAACATGTTTCCAATCCATGATGACACAGAGCGCGTGCATGGAAGACCGTACCTGAACTACGGCATGATTGCGATAAACGTCATCGTCTTTATCTGGGAGGCGTCGGTCACCAGTTTCTTTACAGACCAGCGCGCAACGGAGGAAATGTTTATGACCTATGGCGCGGTGCCCGACAGGCTTTTCAACGACTTTCCGGCCAGCGCGCCCACCATTCTCACATCAATGTTCATGCACGGCGGCATTGCCCACATCATTGGCAACATGGTGTTTCTGTTCGTCTTTGGCGACAATATCGAGGACAAGTACGGCAGGATAAAGTACATCCTGATATACATCGGATGGGGAGTGGCCGCGGCCCTTGCCCATAGCGCCTATGCAGTATCGACAGGCGAAGGAGAAATTCCTGCAGTCGGCGCGTCGGGCGCGATTTCCGGCATCCTTGGAGCCTACATGGTCATGTTCCCAAGGGCGAGGATCTTTACTGTAATTGCAGCATTCTTCCTCTATACCGTGAGGATACCTGTCCTTATTTACATCCCGCTATGGTTCGCAATGCAGGTGATATTTGCTGTGATAGGTCAGCTGGGACCAGCCGGCACAGCCGGAGTGGCATACCTAGCGCACATTGGTGGCTTTGTAGCCGGCGTAGCAGTCGGCCTTGCATGGAAGGCGCTCCCAGACTCGATAAAATACAAGGAAGGCATCGCGGCCGCAGCAGGAGGTGCCAAGCCGGCATTCAGGGGCCCGATGTTTAGAAAGACCCGGCCCAGAATAGAGGACGTAGCTACGGCTGCGCCAGAGGTCATTGAGGGTCCGGACTATTACGAAGTGATTGCCGAGATCCGCGGCGTGTCGGACGCCTCTGATATTACAGCAAGCTACGACGCCGACAGCCGGCAGGTGAGGATAGTCGCGCACGGCACAAGAAAATACGAAATGTCTGCCAAGCTCCCTGCGACGGCGGTCAACCCCGTGGTGAAATACATCCAGTACCTCAACGGAATTGCCCGGATCAGGCTCACGAAATAATAAAATAACAACGTTGCAGCAAATTTAAAATATCCCGCAAAGGCCCATTAAATTTACAATTTTAGGAGGAATATGAGAAAATGTCAATACAACAGGGATCAGCTGGAGGCGTCCCAGTGCTAATCTTGAAGGAAGGGGCATCGCAGACAAAGGGTCGTGACGCGCAAAAGAATAACATCACTGCTGCAAAGCTGATAGCCGAGATAGTCAGGAGTTCGCTTGGTCCAAGGGGCATGGATAAGATGCTTGTAGACACTCTTGGCGACGTTACAATAACAAATGATGGTGCTACAATTCTAAAAGAAATCGATGTTCAGCATCCTGCAGCCAAGATGATGGTAGAGATAAGCAAGGCAACCGACAATGAAGTTGGAGATGGCACGACCTCTGTGGTGGTGCTTGCCGGCGCGCTCATTGAAAAGGCTGAGGAGCTGATCAACAAGGATGTGCACCCGACTATTATCGTCGACGGCTACAGAAAGAGCGCGACAAAGGCAATAGAGGTATTAAACAGCATCGCTCAAAAGATAGAGGGCAATGAAAAGGCCGAGCTGGCAAGGATAGCCCGGACATCGATGCAGACAAAGCTGGTGTCAAAGGAAGCCGGCGATCTGGCAGACATTGTTGTCACCGCGGCTACTTCTGTAGCCGAGAAGACAGATACAGGCTACAGACTTGATATCGACGACATCAAGGTGGAAAAGAAGGCGGGCGGCAGCATCCGGGACACAAGGCTGATCAAGGGCATTGTCCTTGACAAAGAGGTCGTGCACGGAGGCATGCCAAAGAGGATCGAGAACGCCAAGATTGCCCTCATCAATTCTGCCCTTGAAATCGAAAAGACCGAGTTTGACGCTAAGATAAACATCAATTCTCCAGACCAGATGAAGATGTTCCTTGAGGAGGAAAACCGCATGCTGAAATCGATGGTAGACAAGATCATTGCAAGCGGCGCAAACGTGGTCGTGTGCCAGAAGGGCATGGACGACATCGCCCAGCACTACTTGGCCAAGGCCAACATACTTGCAGTAAGAAGGGTCAAGGAAAGCGACATGAGCAAGATGTCACGCGCCACCGGCGCCCGCGTCGTCAACAACCTTGACGACCTAACCGCAAAAGACCTTGGCAGTGCCGAGTTGGTCGAAGAACGCAAGGTGGAGACCGACAAGTGGGTCTTTGTCGAAGGCTGCAAGCACCCCAAGTCCGTGACCATCCTGATAAGGGGTGGCTCTCAGAGGGTCGTCGACGAGGCAGAGCGCTCAGTGCATGACGCATTGATGGTGTCAAAGGATGTCCTTGAAAAGCCGGCCATAGTGGCAGGCGGAGGCGCTCCAGAAGCCTATGCAGCATCCAAGCTCAGGGAATGGGCAAGCACTCTCTCTGGCAGAGAACAGCTGGCCGCAGAAAAGTTCGCAGAAGCCCTTGAAGTGATACCGCTGTCGCTTGCAGAGAACGCCGGCATGGACCCGATAGACACACTCACCGAGCTCCGCTCAAAGCAGAGCAAGGGAAGCAAGTGGACCGGCGTCGATGCAAGGAACGCCAAGATAGCCGATATGAGCAAGCTGGACGTGGTAGAGCCGCTTGCAGTCAAGGAGCAGATAATCAAGTCCGCCACAGAAGCAGCGTCCATGATCCTGAGGATCGACGACGTCATTGCTTCAAGCAAGTCCGGCGGAGGGCCACCCGCGCCTCCAGGCGGAGGAGGTATGGGTGGCATGGGCGGCATGCCCGGAATGGGCGGTATGGAGATGTAAGATCTCCAACCCTCTCACTTTTTCAGTTCTACCGCAATCACTTCTTTTACCCAGCTCCCTGTCTCTTGCATTCTCGACAGTCTGTCCAAAAAGTCCTGCCAAGAAATGCCACCATATGCGTCAACCCACTCCTTGTAGTGATTAGTTAAACTCTCTAACGCTTTGCCGTGGTGCAAGCAATATCTACTGCCAGACATTGTAGTCCGGTGGCAAGCGGCGCATTTCTGAGTAGTCATGGAAGGTTTATTTAGAGTCTGGATTTTAAGGGTTATAAAGACATCATGCTTACTACTACCCCTTCAAAAGTTGTATGGATCGTTGCGGTAGGGTACCTCGCGTTCTTTTTCGCCCTGGCGTCAGGCATGATAAACGCCATAATTGAGGGAAGGGACTTTGGTGGCTTTATACTCCCAACACGCTCTGTCCAGACGATTGGCGAGACTGTGGTCATCACCCTGATACTTTTCATCGGCATGGCCGGCACCCTTATGCTCTACCACTCTGGAAGGTCGGTAAACCCGCAGGTGCAGAAGGCGCTCCTCATCGCAGGCTTTGGGGTGCTTGGGATTGCCCTTCTTCTTGGGTTCATACTGGTAGGCGTCAAACTCTAGATCTACATCTGATTCTTTTCTTCTTTTCAAAAGTGCAATAGGCAAAAACTGAAAAGGTACTAAAAGTCATGTATGTGCAGTCTGCGGATCTGTTTGTATGTGTTCAGAAAATTTATGCCCTTCTCTGTTGTCCTATAGACATGATCAATGCTGTCATACTCTAGCAGGCCGCTTAGAATGAGTAAATTGACATGCTGCTTGAGCTTGCTATAGGAAACATAGGTGTTGTACATTAACTTCGTTTTTGAAATCCCGCCCATAGACGACTCTAGGATGCGTACTGTTTCGCTAATGTGGCTTCCAAGAGCATGGTTATGGATCCTATATTCTTGATAGCAAGAATGACCTGTTTGCTTTTTATGTTATTCCCTGTCAGATTTAGGGTAAACAAGAGGTCACAACTGTCGCATTGATAAATTCCTGGATTCACTTTTGTCTCTATTTTATGCGAGAAAGATGCATAAATATCTTCTATTGGGTACTTCTATAATGATCTACCTGAGAATGGACATCAAGCATACTCTTGATGCAATGCCCATTATGCGGTCACATCCTTCGGCAAATATCAAATTGTGATCAGGCTATCTTTATAAACCAGCCGCGTTCCTGCCGGTATCGATTCGTGCCCTATCACCGTCACGGCAAGGTCGCGCTCTATCCGCTCGATGCTCAGCTTGGCTGCGCTCTTGCGCTGAAGCAGCCTCCTGCTGGCCGGCGACTGGACCCATCCGCCATCCTTCCTGTAGCGCAGCATGCTTGTCGCAAGCACTGGGATATTTTGGTTCACGCCGTGCCTAACAAGTAGCATCAAGAGCACGGCAAGCAGGTGGTTCAGGCCGCCCGTCCGCTCCTGCGCGCGGAAGAGGTTGTAAAAGCTGTTGACAGAGTCGAATATCACAAGCGAGCTTGTCCCCATTGATTCAAGGACGTCCTTTACCATTGGGACGAGCCGGCCTTCAGAAGGCAGGTAAATGTCGACACTGTTTTTTGCCTGAACAAGCCCGGCGTTGAAATATGCGGTGAACGTCGTGTCAAGGTCGATATAGGTCACCTTCTCAAACTGCGACACGAGGTGCGCTGCAAAGCACAGCTTGGCGTACGGGTCGCCGAACATTAGCGTATTTAAGCCACGCGTGCTCAATATCCTATTATCAGACAATTGCTGCTCTATTGCAGGAGGTTAGATATAATATGAGTGACATTGACGATCAGATAAGGCGTGACTTTGCAGTAACAAAAAAGACCATCTACATGAACAACGGGGCCATTGCCCCAACGCCACTGTCCACGATCAAGGCAGTGACGGATTTCCTGCTGAAATGCGCAGAGGCCGGACCCGACGCGCCCCAGACTTTTGACTATGTCATGTCCTTGCTTGACGAGCTGCGCACAAGGGTGGCCCACCTGATAAACTGCGAGCGCGACGAAGTGGTGCTTGTGCAGAGCACTACCGAAGGGCTCAACATGGTGGCAAACGGCATCGGTTGGCAGGCAGGCGACGCAGTAGTAGTGAGGGGCGGCAGGCACGAGCACTATGCCAACTACCTGCCGTGGGTCTCGCTGTCGCAGAGAAAAGGCGTACAACTGAGGGAGCTTGCCATAGACGGAGAAACCGGCTACTTCGACCTTGCAGACCTTGAAAAATCGATCAAGGGCGCGAGGCTTGTCACCATGAGCCACGTGCTGTACAACACTGGCGCGATAATGCCGCTTGAAGAGGCTGGCAGGATCGCGCAGGAAAATAACGCGCTGTTCTGCGTTGACGCGGCCCAGAGCGCCGGCACAATTCCAATCGACGTGAAAAAGATCGGCTGCCACTTTATGGCGTTTCCCGGTTTCAAGTGGCTCTGCGGCCCAACTGGCATCGGGGTGTTCTACTGCAGCAAAAAAGCGTCTGAAATGCTGACCCCGCCGTCCATCGGGATCGAATCGGCCATGCTTTCAGAGCAGAACATCATTGCGTACTTTGATATGCCTACCAAGTTTCAGGCGGGCTTTCGCAACTTTCCCGGTGCCGCCGGTCTTGAAGCCTCGCTGAGGTACATCCTCAGGATAGGTCTAGAAAATATCAGGAAAAAGAACATGAAGGTGGCAGGCGCCCTTCGCGACGAGATAGGCAAGATCCCCGGCGTCAGGCTGTATGGGCCGGGCGACGAGAACAAGCGGACATCGATTGTCACTTTCATGACGCCGGCAGCCGATTCGTCAACAATAGTGAAAAAGTTGGAACAGGACAACATAATATTTGCCGCAAGGGATATCGGAGGTGGAAAGAAAGCGGTAAGGGCAGCGCCCCACTTTTTCAACAGCGAAGAGGAAGCGGCGACTGCTGCGAGCTATGTCAAGGGACTGCTCCGATGACCATTATTTCTTCTTCTGCTCGCCCTGCCCTTCGATCACAATCATTGTCAGCGTTGACCTGACTTTGTCAATGCGCCTGACATGCCACGTTATAGTTTCGCGGAGCTTGTCCATCGAATCTGATCTGATTTTGGCGATGATGTCGTACACTCCATAGACTCCGGAAACCTCAACAGCTTCTGGCAGCTTTTTGATTTCGCGGATAATTTCTTCTTCAGAACCAAGGTCGCAGTTGATAAGCACATATGCTGTTGGCATATGGAATTATGGTGCTGTGAGTAATTAAACAGATCGTATTATTCTCTCTCACGCAGAGTTATTAATGACATTCTGCCTCCAAAAGTTGGCATATGGTGAGAGTGATCGACCTAACAATGAGGATTACGCCCTCGATAAGGGTCTTTCCCGGGTCGCCTCAGCCTTCATTCATCCCATGGTCTAGGTTCGATTCCCACGGCTACGACTCTGAGGCAGTTTTCATGAGCACCCACACGGGCACGCATGTCGACGCCCCTTCCCACTTTGCCCCCTGCCTCGCAAGCATCGACATGGTTCCTGCAAGCAGACTCGTCTGCAGCGCCGTCCTGATAAAAGCGCCAAAGGGGGCAAACCAGCTGATAGAGCGCGAAGATTTTGAGAACGAGCCAGTAAGAGAAGGAGAAGTGGTGATGATCGCCACAGGCTGGGAAAAGCGTGTGGCCAAGAGCAACTATATGACTGAAAACCCGGGGCTGTCAGAGCAGGCCGCAAGATACCTTGCTAGGAAGAAGGTCAACGCTGTTGCAATCGATGGACCAAGCATCGACGCAGGCGCTGACAGCAAGTTTACTGCGCACAACATCCTACTGCCGCGCAGCATACTGGTCGTAGAAAATCTTTGCAATGTAAGCAAGATATCGATGACACGATTCACGTTGGTTATCAGCCCACTCAAGCTGGGCGGCGCGACAGGGTCGCCGGCACGCGTACTTGCACTCGTGTAAAAAGGTTAGAGTTAGCTAACTATTTTGGCGTGGCAAAGTAAGTCCGACTTTATCCTGCTTTATATGTCTCCAATTGACGTTTTCCTTGTCTCTAGGATTTCTCTATTCTTCACATGGCGTTGCCTGTCCTTCATCCTTGTCCGCGAACTCTTGCCCGTCCTTCTTGCAGCCGAGCCTTTCGCACTCCTGCCAGCCGCCTTTCCTTTCATCCGTTTAGCAGCCCTCCTTGCAGTCCTGTTCGAAACATTCGATCTGGCCCTAGCCATGCCCTGGAATGTGCCAAATGATATTTAGCAAGCATGAATGCCAGTTCTAGATCAAACGCCCAGTAGGGGTATATCTATCACATCATCTGTCACATTTTTTGTCAAATGCTGACGATCACAGTAGCAACAACACATCGTCGATACTACGACAGCCCTGCTATTACGTGCAAGTGCCACGCTCTGGCAGAGTGTGATGCGACTCTACCAATTACTAAATATCATATTTGCCGTGCTTATTCATGGCAAGAAACAGGAGAAGCAACAAACAGTATGATAGAAACGCTGCCAAGGACAAGAGCACAGATTCCAATAAAAACAAAAAGAAGGGCATGGCTCGAAGGAAAATAGGCTAATCGGCAAGTGCCGTATTTATTATATGATGTCTATAGAGACTACTACATACAAAGAGCGAAAATAGCCGCCTACATCCCAATATGTATGATCTGTTACGCAATTAGAAATGACGAAGCAGTTCCAAAGGAAGCAATGCCGCTCATGTGGAGAAAAGGTTGTGCCCAAGGGGGTATGCCTGCAGTGCAACGAGCCCAGCATGGTCTGGTGTGAAGCCTGCTTTCTTGTAGAAGAATATCTGCATGTCGGACATACAGAATTAGACCTGTTCTGACAGGTCTGGCAAAAAGCTATATGCAAGCTCTTCTAGTCATCATAGTCGACTATGTAGAACCCTGCATGGCCAAAGGTCAGGGAATGAGGTCTATAGTTATTGTCCAGCTCTTGTCGGTTGGCTCCTGAGACTTCGAATTTGCAATTATAGCATACAGCTTTCATCTGTCAACGATCTCTTCTTTGATCGATGTGGTTTGCTTGGAATGATATAGATTAGTCTGTCATTATTTTGACTACTGTCTTGGTGTTCGACAGAAGGCGCACGCCATAAAAAACAGGCAACTAAATTTTGGCTGCGTCCAGTTGAAGGTGTTAAACTACTATACAGTCATATAGAGACAACATCAAGAACCACCTTGCAACAACCTTTTTAGAGCAAGCGCTAAACTCATGCGCATGGAGTTGGAACGCCCACGAAAAATGGAGCTCCTGCACACGCCCAAGTCAGAGTTGCTGAGGCTCATGAGGGAAAATTCCCTGACAGTAGACGAGGTCGTCTTTCTATTCGGATCAAACAAGCTGGCTGCGGCCGACGTCAGGATGAACGCGCCAACCATTTGCGACAAGCTGCTGACGATCTTTTTGCGACAAGCTGCAAATCGCGCTACCGTCCCGCCTATGACTGCTGCCTAGCTTTTCTTTCCTCTTCCACCTGCAAAGCATAGCTGTCAAACCATGCCGGTAGGTCGATGTATTTGTCTGTGGAAAAGTGGTATCCTATGCCTGCGCTCCATGCCTCTGCAGTCTTGCTCATGGCGTTTGACTCGCTGATACAGGCTGTGCAGTATTCATTGCTCGATACCCCCATGAAGCGCGACGGCAGGTACTTGTCCATCCACGATATCTGGTCGTGGTACACCCACTCTTCCTCTAGGCTGACGATGTCGGAGATCTGCATTATGCTCTCATTCACTTTGTAGTGGCCGGGATTCATTATGGCGAGTTTGTCCTGCCCGTGACTTTTGATATGCTGGTAGACTGCGGCATAGTAGCTGTGCTCGGCGTCCGTTTCGATGTTGGTCACTTCATCCACAAATATGCCGTCAACTCCTGACGCCATCTGGCTGTCAATGTCGGCCCTGACAGCGTTCAAGTCACGCGCGCCGTAATCCGTCCAAGTGTACGTCAGCACCTTGATGTCTGCTTCGCTGAACTGCCAGCGCACGTCCGGTGTCAGGTTAAGCTCGCCATCGGGAAAAGAGTGCGGCACTATCACGAGCTCGGGCTTGGCTGCCAATATCCTTGATGCCTGATCAGTCATCGCGCCGTTTTCATCAACCAGATGCCCATAGTAGATGACGTACAAGTTCTCCGGGTTTGCAGGCGACACCTTTACAAACGGCAGCATGATTGGAGCGGCGACCGCGCAAGCAAGGGCTACTGAAGCAATGACTATTATAGCGAAATAGGACTTCTTTTGAGTAGATTGCACCTGTATTAATAGAATCCGTACTTTTTATGCTGAAGCATTTTGTTAATGACGATATACCATTAAATTATGCTCTGTAGGAGCGTAAGTTGCTCTGGGCCCGTAGCTCAGCCAGGTAGAGTACCGGACTTTTAACTGCAATAGAAAGAAATCCGGCTGTCTCGGGTTCGAATCCCGACGGGCCCGCTCACTTATCGGGTTCTAATAACCACTGGTAAATTTTTTCACCAGAAGGATATTAGCGGCGGCAAAACTTTCCAAAAGAGACAGATCAAGGCTATAGGCAAGAAAACTTCATTCAAAGGAGCTGCAACCACATGCCGATAACGCTTGCAACTCTGCAATCAAAGATTCAGAGCGAAGTACAAAGCCGTATAAATGCAAGGCTAGTTAAAGAATACGACGCCTTTCATGAGCTGAATAGGATTTCCGAGAGCAGACGAAAGAACAACCTCAAGGGAATTATCTATTATTCCAAGTGGTTAGCCAGCAAATATCCATCAATGACGCTGTACAAAGTAAACAATAGAGAGCTTCACATACTGCCTTTCCTGAACCAATATAGAAAGACAGCAAAGCAAGATCCTGAAGAGAAATGGGTAACAACATGGAACGATTATCGAAGCAGGCTGATCCACTTTTTCAGGTGGCTTCATAACACAAAGATGAAGGGTAAGGCTAGTGATGAAGTTCCAATAGAGGATTGGGAAACACCAGACTTTGTAAGGATAAAGAAGCAAAAGACAAAGCGAAAAAATACATACTCTGTCAGCGAGACATGGGAGCGAGACGAAATACTAACTATCCTGCCATATGAGATCAAGATGCGAAACAAAGCCATAATTGCAACTCTGTGGGATTTAGACGGTAGGAATCATGAAGCAGCAAAGATGAAAAACAAGAACGTTAGGTACTTAGAAAAATGCGCTTTGGCTGAGGTACCGTTTCAGACAAAGACGGGCGGCGGCCCTGCTGTACTGAGGATGGCCTTCTCCTATCTTTTAAAGTGGAAACTTGAACATCCATTCAGAAACGATCCTGAAGCTCCATTATTCTGCAATACGAGAAGCGATCATTTAGGCGAACCCCTCGATCCTGACTACATCTGGCGAATAACCGACAACCTCAAGAAGAGGATAAAGAAGCTGGTTGAAACGGGAGCCATCAAAGACGAGAAGGAAAGGGAAAAGCTTGAGTTTCTACTTAGAACAAAGAAATGGAACCCGTATTGCTTTAGGACTTCTGCAATACGTGAGGATGCAACCTATCTTTCACATTTTGCACTAACACAAAAAGTCAGATGGGTACCTAATACCAGACAGGCATCAAAGTACATGGCACAGACACTTAGTAAGGATGTTGTAAATACCATTCTCGCTCATGATGGCATAGTCGTTCAAGAATCGAAACCTAGAGCTGTAATAAGCAATTGCCCAAGATGTCAAGAAGTGAATCCTCTCGAATATGATATATGTTCAAGATGCAGTTATCCACTCACTGAAAGGGGATTCCAGCAAATAAAAGAAGAAGAGGATTCGATGAAGAAGCAGCTTGAGGAAATGCAAAAAAGGCAACAGAAAATAGAAGCAGAGCTCAACAGTATGCATCATATTACTAGATTTGCTTCATTGGTATCTGCCAGCCCAGACGGTATGACAATAGATGAATTGATGATGGCCCTAAAAAGCTCTGAGCTTGAGAAAGTTGCAAGTGACATGAAACGAGATATGGACATGACCATAACAAAAATGGCAGGTGGAAAAGTTAAAGTACAATTCGCTTATCAGGCAGCAAAGGTTAAGAGATAATGCGGAAGCCGTTTCCACATCCTTCTTTTCATTTTACACGCCGAATGTAGTTATTTAAAAAATAAGAGAGGAAATAGCAGGATCAGAATTCCAATGTCACACAGATCGTTATTGTGATGTATAACGCACCTTGATCATCCTTGCTGAGTCGATAGTCAAGTACCTTATTGTCGATCTTCAGCTTTGCTGCAACCTTGCTTAGTGCTGCCTCTATCTCTCCCTTCCTTGCTTTTTCTAAACTGGGAACAATTCTTGTAAATTCCTGTTGGACAGCTTTTTTGAGATTTGCAACGGGTGATGCTTGCAGTTCTTCCATACTACCATAAAGAGAGTTGAATCATAATACTAATCCCAGAAATATTTGTATAAGTCGTACATGCTGCGGTCTTATCTGTTGCATCTGATCATTCACGAACTGAATTGAGCAGCCCATTAGTTTTATCTTGGAAAATTCTTCTACCAATATAAAAGCCCAATCGTAGAGTTAAATCTTGCGGCTGATAAGACGACGACGAAGAATAATGGCAAGTCAACAACTTGTCAAGACACCAAGATCAGTAACATGCGATAATGAGTTGGAATACATCGGGCAGTCACAATTTTTTGCGACTTGCCCTATGTTTCGGAAAAATGTAAAGCTGATCAGACCAGCAGGAAAGGTGAGCAAAAGATGAGAGGATTTAGCACACTAGATTCAATCCCTGCCTACCAAGCCAGGACTGAATCTAGCGGCCGCAGTCATGAACAAGGATGGTACTACCATACGTCATGGGCTGACGTAGGAGGTTTTGCTTCATGACTGAAGGGAATTCCACTTCCAACGATAAAACGATTGCTGATATTCGCTCAGCAATCCTTCAGGGCAAGTACAGAATATCAGACGAATTTCTAAATCTGGTACTGGCAGGGTTCTTGCAAATTGCGATAACAGTAGAACCGCTTGACATGTTGACAGTGTGTGAGCGTGAGTAAAATGGCAAAGTACAGCCCAACCAGAGCAGAGCAGCAAAGACTGATTAAGCATTTACTATGGGTATCGCAAGACGGAAAATGTAAGATTTGCAAAAAGGACAAGACAGAGAATGGAGGAGTCATAGAACATCATAACGGGGATAAAGCTGATTATAGCCCTGAGAACATAGGCTTTGTCTGCTATTCCTGCAATCAGCGCAAGCGGCCTGATTATTGCCAACAGGGTTCGGTGTCAAGTGGTAAAAGTGTGTGTGTGAATACAAATGCAGAAGCAACAGACAGCGAGCAGTACAGAGACAGAATAAGGATAAAAAAAGCACCCCTTGAAATCGAAATCAACAGGGATTCAGAACCTACAGTACGGCGTTATCTATGGGAAAATATCGGAAGATCAGAAGGCTTGACAGTTGAAGATGCTGTCAATGAATCGGCAGAGAAGGCGGATTGCAGCCCAGTAACATCAAGAAGACACATAATGAAAGCATGTTCACTAGCAGGGCCATTCAAGATTGAAGAGTTTCAGAACAAAGATTACATACTTTTGAGAGATGGCTATAGCCCTTCTCTACAATCAAGGTTGGGGCAGCTGGACTCCCAGATAATGAAGGAAAGAATTGCAAAGGCAGAAGAAGAGAAAAGGCAGAAGGAACAGGAATTACTTGCAAAGGCAGAGCAGCTAAAAGAAACTGAAGAGCAGCAGCAGAAACTAACAAAATCATTTAACAAGAAATGCCTTGAGGTTGAATTACTCCAAAAACTTCTGAAAACAAAGTACGGACTCACTGAAGAGCAGATTCAGAAAGAACTTGGGGGAATGACAAAGGTGCTAGTGAATAATGAGGATAAGACAACAAGTCAAAGACCACATGGAATATGACCTTACACAATTCTTTGCCAAACTCTGCTCTTCTTGCAGGGAGCAAACAAAACAACTTAAAAACAGATGTCGCCGCTGCTATAACATCATCACTCATATCAAGCATAACAAGCTCAGGATCAGAATAGACAAGTGCGTGCATTGTGCCAAGCCAGGTAATGATCCAAGAAAAGGAATCTGCGAAAGATGCGAAAGGTCAATTCATGACCCAGCCTCTGGAATAACCCGTACTTGTCTTTGAATATGTGATTCGGATTTAGATGCAAGTACGGCAACGGTAGAACAGATCAGGCAAGCCGCTCATGAATACTGCTTGTCATGCCAGACAACGGCTTCATCAGGCCGCAAAGCTCTAGGGGAAAAAGGGTTCAACTCCTAGCGTAATCCAAGCAAGCCAGCTTTACCTGGGAAGGTATTTGAAAAGTGACAGTCATTAATGAAAAGGACTGAATTAAGTCAAAGCAAAAGACTTGCATTAAAAGGCAACAAAGGTGTTATACGAATGACTTCTTAGAATCAATGAGATTAGCTGGCTATCGAAAGGTAAGGATAGCTGCTGGATCAAGATGATTAGCCAAGCTTGAAACCTATCCCGCCGATTATTTGCACAATAGTGCCCATAACATTGGATGCATTTCCCTTCAACATGCCCTCAAATCTCTGCATTAACGATTCTTGACCAAGATTTACAGCTATTACAAATTCTTGATCTTGAAAATTAGGGTCTTTAATTGTATATGTCATTGTGCCCTCATAAGCAAGACGATCATCATGACCGATTTTCATTTGGTACACTTTGCCATGCAGTATAGCCTGCGACTGGTTGATTCTTTTTGCTTCTATAGTTACCAGATAGCCATCACCTGATTCGAAATTCTTCTTGACATACTCGATTTGCTTTTTCAGGGGCAAGGGCTTTTTCTTTGCAATTTTGTTAGTGATAGTTGTCGGTTGTGTAGTTGAGATGTTTACCATTTCAACTGGTTTAGCCTTAATTGAGTCTGCTGCTGAGGGTTTCGTCTCTTCCATTATTTCCTAGTATCAGCAAATGATCCTTAAATGCATCTCTCTAAGTTATCATTCTATCACCTGAATTTACCAGCCAACCGAAATGATCCTAAGAATTATCAGTGTGATTATTATCGAGATCACTTCTCATTAGGTCAAACGTCAGTACTTTTTGCGATGTATATCCTGCCGCCTTCTTCAATGAAAGCTATAGAATCACCGCCTTTCAGCTTTAGTTTCTCTCTTACCTTCTTTGCAATAGTAATCTGAAACTTGTGACTCATTGGGCTGACACTGAGTATTTCACGCTTACTTTCCTTGCTGGACATACTTGGGATTGAAAGAATGTATAGTAGGAAAGTTCTTTAGGATGTCCAAAGGATACAAAGGTAACAAAGGAAGCAGGGTTTGATAGCAAAACAGATTGCTACAAAGCATGTCTGGAAGCTCGTAGGGATTGGGATGATAGCATTTGGAGTCCTTATTGCTTTGCCGATTGGAATACCTCATGCTAACGATAGGACTGGTTTAGGGTGGTTCTTTACGGCAGGCGTCTTCATGATAGCGGCGGGAGTTTTCATCATGGCCGCATACGTTGACAGGGCAGTACGCAGACATAGAAAGAAATTCTTTGAGGGAACTTGACAGTATATGCCTATTGATAATTACACTTGGCGCAATTGCAGAAAGTGTGGACACCGATATTCATCTAACTTGCGAAATATCTGCCCCCGGTGTGGAGCCAGAGGAAAAATAGTCTCCGGCAAGATCGTAGCAGCGGCCATTGTCGGCATAGCAGGGTTAGTTGCAGTATATTATGCTCTGTTCAACAGCGAGGGAATATCGACTATCCAGAACGTTTTGAAAAGTACCACTAATGAGGATGTCTCTGTTTTGCCAAGTGGTGGTGCTGCTTCAAGGACACCAATTGCAACCTACAGGTATTGCTATAGCGCAATTCGTGGTGACTTGGGGAAAAATGGGTATATTGATACTCAATGTTATGAAAAGTTCTTTGCCCCATTTATGAGAGAAGTTGATAATGATGAACTTGCAAATTTCAAGTTTACTCTTCCGTACGAGTTGAGTGACATGACAACAATACGCACTGAGAGCTCCGTCTATAAATATGGAGAGAATGAGTTTGAACTCGGACTATACGATCAGGTCGGCGAAAAGCGTTATCATGTAAAGTTGTGGGAATACCCGCACTAACGCTTGTATATGACCCGAATTTAACAATGTGTGCACGGCAGGATATTTGGCCAACAGACAGCCTTTCCTCAGCTGTGCTAGATGATTGAATTTCTAGTCCCATTACGTTATATTCTGTCTAGTGACCTGTGAATACGAAATAGACCATTTTTGCTGCTAGCTCGATTAACTCATGGTTCTCTGATACGGTTTCCTTGAACTTCTTTAGTTTTGTTCTTTTATCCTGTTCATTTATAATGTCCTGCGTTCTCTGTTTGGGTTGCTTACCAAGTTGTTCAAACTCCTTTAGAGCATTATCTATTACGCTTTCAACTAATCCGATTCCAGATTCAGATATTCTGACACCATCGGGCCAGCTCCGTACTTGCCAAACATGTGTTCCTTTGATCAGGCCAACTTTCTCAAGATAAATTAAATCGGCACGAACAATATTTTCGCCAACACCAACAAGCCCGGATTCCTCTACAAATGCTTCATCAACAATTACCCAATTCCCGAAATTACCAAGTATTCATCGTATAGGAGAGTGAGCATTTTGAATCTTATCTCGTTGTGGTATTTTGCCAGTTCCGCATTACGACTTTCCACAAATCTTATTCCCATTGCGTCTATGCCTACGTTGATGGGATAACTTGCATGTAAAGCTCTGATCCCCTTTACATAATGATTCCTTTCAAGGAAATCAAAATGTGCTTAAGTACCCTTGAATCTAAGGTTAAACCACTCTCATTGATTATCCCATCGGTAACGATGTTATGGCTAAAGTAGCCTTCATCATAGAACCTATTATACAATGGTAGCAAAAGCTTGTACCGTATTTCATCATTATCCATTATCAGTACCTGGCAATTAGCCACCATCAATTATAACTGACCTGCTGTTTTTGATCTGTACCGAGTACACCGCGCCGTATTTCTGCTCCAGTCCCAGCCGCAGAAAAAGCAGCATATGAAAGTACGTAAATTCTGCATCGTATCTTCTCCCGTACCTTCCGCGCGTCGCCTTGCTGAGGTACTGCCACTTGATGTACACCCACTCATTCTGTATAACAAGCGATGCCAGAACATAGAGGAAGCGCAGTGCTGGACTCCTGGATGACGTCCTGGCCCTGCTCTTTCCCATCGCCCTGTATGACGATTCTATGCCAAATCTCCTCCGGTACTCGTCAAACATCCGCCCTACCGGGATATTGACAAGGCCTGCGGCATAGTACATGTACTGGACGCCGCGTTTCTTCCTGTACCTTTTCTTCCGGTATTTGGCAACGGCATACAGCCTGAATGTGCATTTCTCGCCGGTGGCAGAATCTGTCATTTCGCAGTCCGGTACGACGAAACTATCCCTTCTTTTCCGGGTCAGTCTGGATAACGTGCCGCCTTTCCTGCCTCTTGGAAAAGCGGCTATGATGTACGGGATACGCATGGAATTGAGGTAGCTCATTACAGCTGCTGTAAAGAACCCCTTGTCAAGGAACAGGCATTTTATCACGATGCTCGCCTTCTGTACCTCTGCAAGCAGGTACCTGACTACTCCAACCAGTGCTTCCCCCTCCCGGATGTACCTGGTGGCCAAGGTGAACCTCCTTCCATGGAGCATCACGTAGGCGCTGGCGTACGTGAAAAAGTGGGTCGTGCCGCTCCTGGCCCTGCCGCGTCTGACATCCCCCTCATTCTCAGGCTCGCCGTGGTAGGGAACGTCTGTCATGTCGATGGCTATGTCGACAGCTCGATTGTGCAGGGTCTCCGCCACCCTTTTCTGCAGCAGCCTGTTGGCGGCCGACTGAATCCACGAAATGTCAATCTTGGACACGTGGTACTGGACATCCCTCCTGGACGGGGTGCTGGCCAGAGTACAGCAGGCTTGTGTTATGGATGTCCCACCGGTACAGGCATAGACCACAGAATTTGCTATATCGACTACTGAATACCGCCTTTTTCTGAAATCGGCTGGCCTGAAGACTGGCAGCAGTACGTTTACTGCATTACCAAGTACTCTCTCATGTGTCAAAAAATGTTTGTCGGTAGGTTCTTGGGTAAATGTACCGCACTGGATTGGCAGGGTTCTCACAAACCATGCGTCTCTGGTGGCAGCTTTAGCTGTTGCCAGGGACGCCCTTCAACAATCGACTAAAAAGCTGCTCACAAACTCGTTATTGCCAAGTACTGATTATGTTCTTTGTAAGGATGTGGTGGGCGGTTAATATGCGTCTTGTTCTGGCTGTTCTATACAGCTGGTCGTTTTGATCATTTCTATGGTAGCAGGCAAGCTATTGCCGCCTGACATACTCATACAATCCAATGCAACGCTAGTTTTTCCATACGGATCAACCTTTACATAAAGACGCAATGATTTAGTCACGTCATCTTGTAATGCCGTAGGGTCATTGCTGAAATACCAAGTTTTACCGATTTGATATTCTACATAAGTTGTAGTTCCTTGATGCCTGATCTGTTCCAATGGTGTATATCTTTCATAGAAGGCTTGAACTTCTGGAAGGTTCCGTACTTTCTGCCTAACTTCGTCATCTGACATAGTAAAGGCAGGCTTGGCAAATGAAGCAAATGCTACAATGAGCGCAACGCCTACAGCTAAACCGGCTATTGTTGGAATTGTGACGCCTACCTCATCAGACATGAATTGAAGCCAAGATTATCGTTGTATTGAACCTTTTCTTGCTATCTATGCATTAGGTGATGGTATGCTATGAAATCTTGTTTGTATGCACTCGCTTTTTCTGAGGAAACCTGAAGTTAATTTTGCCTTCTTCTTTGGCTTTCTAACGGCTTCAGTGTGCGTCGCTTTTTGACTCTCATATTGATCTTCTTGTAGAGTTGGTCATAGCAGGATTCAGCATGACAAATATACAATCTGCCTTTGTACATTATTATCTCTGCGTCTGCATATTGAACTATCAATTGATCGCATACTTGACAGAAATGTTCTGCAAGCTCTTGGGGTACCGTTCCGAGACTAACTCCTGCTAAACCATGCAGAGGATCTTCTTCACTATTCCTTCGTTTGGATAGTATTGTGGCATTAGGCCCTATCCGCCAGTTGTGTTTATGGAATTGAATCGTGCCCCACTTCCGCATCTGCTCCATCCTTCGCATTGCTGAAGCCGCAAGTGCAGGGCTGGCATATCTGAATATGATGAGCTTGCCAATGTTTTCAGTAGTAGCGTTATTTCCCTGCTCCTTTATTGCACCAAGAATAATCTTTTCCTTTTCTGACGTAGGAATCAAACAATGCGCATATCGATCATCAATCTTTCCATGCATCTGTAGCAGTTGGGCCATCAATGCAAGCATAGATTTGTGAAGCTAAAAGTGTAATGGGTACCCCCTTACAAAATATTCTAGAAAGTGACTGCTGATCGTCTGCTTGCTTTGGCAATTGAAGCCAAAAACCTCAATTTCCACTCCGTAGACTTTGCCAAATATCACTTTTGATCATTTTTTTCAAGTGAAGATTATTTCACTTGCAGACTTGACAAATTTCAGGCCGAAATTCGATTTCTACATGATCAAAGTGCGGCTGGCAGAGCTCGCAGAGCTCTTGAGAGTACTTGGAAAAATGAAAATAGGAAAATTCGTAAAAAGCGAGTGTTATTTCTCGATGATGACTTTACCGATTAAATCAATTCTACCTTTTGAAACTTGCAAAGTGCATCGAGCTCCAGCCGCTTTTGATCTGCCTTGAGCATTATTCATTCTTAGGCTAAATCCGGCATTATCACTCTGTATGTTGTTTGTTCTGATCTCATGAGCTCGGCCGCTTTTGTCTTTATAGTTGATCACGACTGTTAAGCCATCTTGTAAGAATGCCTTGCAGTACCAAATAATGAGAGGTTGATCACTCTCATTAACGGTAATCGCTGTTAGTTCTGAATTGTCATTATAGATCAGTTCTGGCATTTAGATCACTGCTTAACCTCTCGTACTCTGACTATTGATGACCAGTTCTTGTTATGCCAAATACCAGCGAATTGTCTACCTTGGTACTTGAACCTAATTTTCTGATTTATTTGTGGTCTGCCAGTAACATCATAAAATCCGTTTTTCCATTCATGCAAGTATTCGGCATCTATCTTGATTTCACCATTCCATGATCCTATTTTGTTTTCGTTTGGATATGCGTATAATATCCCTCTCAATTTTCCTTTTTTATCTGGTACCAAAAATGATCCGTTAGCAGTAAAAGAATGTCCATTAGCAGTAATGGTACAATCGAGCTCTAGCAGACTCTTGCTTTTACTACAGATTATAATGTCGTTTGAATATTCCATTTTTAATCACTCTCAATTTCTTAGTGCACCAAGCAAGGAGTGAAATAAACCTTGCTTTTACATCTAGTACACTTCAGGCTATTGCTTGGATTTTTTGTTCCAGACTTTATCCAATATGATGGAAATTTGTACTCATGGCTCTTATCGGCAGTACTTCCGTCAATGTACCAGTGATAGCCTGAATCATCACTACTGCAATTTGTACACTTGCAACTAGCATATAGATCAAATTGCACTATCGTAAAATAATCAAATTCTGGTACTTTGAAGATTCTAGGCTTTGTATATCCACCTCTAACATCACAACCGCCATGTATTTGCAGTATTATGTAGTCAGGATAGTCTATATCTGCTACATGGAAGGTTAACCCTTGCAGTACTTGACCAAGTAAATTTTCGTAATTGTACGTATTGAATGACTCCTCGATTCTGTAGCCATATTGATCACGCAGTATATCTTCTGCAAAAGTCTGCATGAGCTCATACCATCCTTTGTCCTTATTGTCTGGTAATTCGCTATAGTCATCGAATTGTTTTTGCAAGTCTTTTGCTAGTCCATCAAGCTCTAGGAATGAGGTTAGGTAATGGAACACATCGAGAGATATACAAAAATCTCTATCATCCCATATTTCGATGCTCAATTCTGGCAATTGTCTAAAGTCTGCTATTGCTTGATTTCTCTGCCAGTGTCTCCCATAAGCGCCGCCGCTATCTAAAAAGTGCATACCAGTGTTTTCTTTAAGCATATCTGCAATTGCTTGTTCTATTTCGTTGTAGTCTGGCCCTAGAGTCTGTTTTTGTCTAGTCAAATCTATCAAGCTCCTTTAAACAGTCGGACTCATAGCAGTCTGAAATTTCGCAGTAATCACATAAGGCATCAGTCTTTTTGACGAGCTCGAAGTAACCTTGCTTCAAATTGCCACGTAAGCGATTATTCGAGCTCCTGAGCTCTCCAACTATCCACTTTAAGCCTTGCCTTGCTTCTTGCTTTGTACGGTATAATTCGTCAGAGTCTGGAATGCATCCATGTAAACCAGCCAGTACATGATAATGCCTTGTGGACTTGCTCATACTATATCCCTCACTGATACCGTTTTTTGCTCGTCATTTAGTCGAAATAATACAAACGTCCAAGCGATAGCGCAATCCTCTAGCGCTTTATTCTTGTTATTACAGTGTTCTGACAGTGTGCTGTGGTACCTGCAATACCTAGCGTACTTGCATTGCTGTTTTTGAATGGTTGTTACCATTGAAACTGAGCACAAAATAACTTAGCTATAAGGAACAGTACCATTGAAAAAATGACGAATTGACTCCATTTTGATATTAGTTAACATGATTTGACCAGCATTTTACCAGTGGAAATTGAGGTTATCAAGTCATGAAAAGATGGCCCTTGGCTAGTATGGCCGCCTACCCCTAGTACGTACGACGGGTACCCTAGGCATACGGGGTTCAAGTCTTGATAGTCTGTACAGGTCAGAAAAAGGCAATTCTGCAGAGTTGTGTTTTGCAGTCTAAAGTCTCCCTCTATATGGTGCAGTACCACTTAGCAAAAAATTTGGGAATCGACGGTCAAACAAATACACTCTGAGAAAGTGTGTATAAATCGATTTTCGCTCGAATATTGTGACGTTTGCCAAAGTTTCTAAAAGTCGCTTCCTTCCTCGTTTTCATATTCTATTATTGAACAGAACGTAGATTTTATATGTACCATCATTTTCATTAAAGTACCAAATTCAACCTTGTACGGAAAACACCTTTATCATCTTTCTCTTCTTGCAACTTTGGAACGACACAGTTAAAGCTTGGAATTAACACACTCTCATTAGTGTCAACTCTTCAGTTTGAACAACACATTGATCTTTGGGCCAAGCATAGAGAAAAGATAACCTCATCAATTCTAAGGATACTTAGCCAACGACCACACACAATTCCAGAGCTTGCCAAGAAACTGGACTTGAGTTATACTGCTACCTTTGAATGGCTCACAAGGATGAATCAGATTGAAGTTGTATATGAGGATAAGGCTGCTTGGATCGGACTCAGGGATCACCGATACAATATTGATTACGAGTCACCAGACATTGATTCCATTCCTGCCTATTGCTTTTATAATATTCACTTGATTCATGATTGGTACAGATATGCACAAACAAGAGGTCAGAAGGATGACTTAAGGACCTTCAAGAACCTGTGCTATGGAAAGGTTGTTCCAACCTTCAAGATTAATCCTGTGTACTGGAGGCATCCAGAAACGACCAAGCAATTCAGAGATTCCTATGAGAAGCGTTTCAAAGCTCCTTTCAAGCCACATATACGTGATGCAGTACGAACCTTCCTTCAGCTCTGTCTTGGTGTTAGATTAACCAAGTACGACTCTGCCATACTTGGACTAAAAGTTGTAGCTCCTAATGAAGGCAAATATCGTTATCTGAAGCTCACTAAAGATGAATTTGACAAAGCCGAAAGATGGCTAGAGTCTGACGAATGTAAGCAGCTATGCGAGCAACAAGGGATCAGACATTCGGCCCTGCTTTGTCATTGGGCAATAGCCATTTCTTCTTTTGGCAGACCTTCATCAGTACTGGCATTAGAAACAAGAGCCATAGAGAATCATGGCTTTCTAAATAGGACCGCTCTGCACTTCATGTTGCAAGAATCAAAGCAACAGAAGATATTCCCAAAGTACGTGATGGAAGAAAAATTAGTCAAGTGGGCTGAATCCTATTGGAAATTCAGGCTAGAAGATACTAGGCAAGGATGGAGATACCTCTTTATCACCGATCTAAAAGAGCTGCCTGACACTAGGAAAAAGTATTCTGCAATTTACAAAGCTCTATTCAGGCACTTGGATAAGAAAGAACCTGTGTGGCATGAAGATTCACTTTATTGTATACGGCATATTGGAATACAACGCTGGATTATGGTTCATGGATTCGCAGCAATTCCGATGCTTCAGGTAATGGGTTTCCCAATTGACAAGACCTTATTCATGCACTACGCCGGCCTTGCCCCTCAAGACTTTCTAAAGGCAGCAAGCAGTCTTAATTTTCAGCAACTGGTGACCTAACTTGTCTTTTCCCTGTAAATTCTGCCAATCAGCTCTTATCTATTACAACGAGCTAACTGGCGAATGGTGTGAAGTTCAAACAAAGAAAAAGCACAAATGCGCCAAACCAGACTATGCCAATCTTGTCCGTGTTATGCGTTCAGGCGATCCTTGTACCTTCTGTCACAATCAAGAGAATGACCGAGCAGCCATAGACTACAAGATAGCAGGGGAGAAAACAACAGCCAGAACCACAGTATGTAGTAATTGCGTTCAGAAGCTCTTCAGGGTATTAGTGCAGGCGGAAGAACAAACATTCTGAAGGCTCAATTTACTGAAAGCCAGTTTTGATATTATTACATGCAAATGCTTGGCTTTGTCAAGGAGGAAGATATTCTGATGCATCTGTGGAATGACTATACGACATTCAAGAAGTACTGATTGTGCCTGATGAACTACAGGAGCGCTTTCTACAATTGAAGGTTGTAACAATTCCATGAATAACTACAAGGTCAGGAAGGCCCGGTTGAAAAACTGCCCTCATATTGATTGGTAAAGGGGTTGACCTTCCAATTAACAGTCCAGTTCCTCCCCTTCTTATCAAAACCTATCCTCAAGGTGCTCAGGTTTGTTAGCCACATTTCAGTAAGTTGAAGCCTGTCAAGCCCGAGATGGAATACCAGTACAGCTTTTTGTAGCCACATCCATTGCTCAACTAACCTCTCAGTCTCTTGGTGTATCTTCCTGCCCATTTTGCCGCCTACTAGAAGCTCGACGGCGCTTAGGCAACCAAAGATTTCATCAACCTTTTGTTTTACTTCGACAGGAATGTTATCTTTATTCTTGTCCTTTGATGATGAAATGAGATTGCGTAGCTCTTGAATTGCCTTCCGCTTTCGCTCTATGTATCGTAGAGCCTTATTGATTCTTTCATTATCAGAAGGTCCTTCCAATGGTGAAATCTGAAAGCCTGTCTGCTCTTAAGTATTATGCCATAATACGAAGGCGAGGTTCAGCCGAGTCTTAACAGGCTCATATTACCTGAATCGGTCTCCTTCAATCGCAGAGCAGACGGAAAAGCTTCGATTACTTTAATAGATGGTGTAAGTTCTGCTTCATACGTGAAGAATTGGTCTGACTTGAGCTTGGAGTTAGACTGTCACAACGTCATCGCCCTTTCTAACGGAGCTGACATTTGATGCAATCGACCTTTGAAGGCCCAGAAAGGAAAAGGGAAATCAAGGACGACTGGACATTTGCAGATGCCGATACAAGGCGAATGACTCATGGCCTGCATACTTATCCTGCCCGAATGATTCCGCAAGTCACAGAGAAACTAATTACCAAGTTTGCGAAGTCTGAGTCTGACGACTTGTGTATTGATCCCTTTTGTGGATCGGGTACAGTCCTGGTAGAAGCCAAACTAAAAGGAATAAAATCAGTGGGAGTTGATGCCAATCCTCTTGCGGTTCTTATCTCAAAAGTAAAGACTACTCCAATCAAAAAGGAAGTACTTGAAAGGGAATGGAGCAGTCTGCGTCAAAAGATTGAAGGAGATATTTCCAAGGAGAAGCCAGTCGAAGTTCCAACAATAAAGAACCTTGAATACTGGTTCAAGCCACAGGCAATTAATGGCCTTGCGATCATCAAGCACCACATTAACAAAATAGAGAATAAGGATGTACAGGACTTTTTCAAAGTTTGCTTTTCAGTAACAGTCAGGAAGGTTAGCAACATTCGATCAGGAGAATTTAAGTTATATCGACTGCCGCCAGACAAGTTAAAGCTCCATGATCCAAAACCACTACTTGCATTCTCGGAAGTAACCAACAACAACATTCAGAGAATGGACAAGTTCTACAAGGCTGTTGACAAGTCTGTTAAATCGATTGTAGTAAAAGGTGATACAAGGAAGTTACTTGAGCTTGATCCAAGGAATCTGTATGAAAATTGTGCTACTCTTCTGATTACCTCTCCACCCTATGGTGATTCCCATACCACTGTCGCCTATGGGCAGTTCTCTCGATACTCTTCTGCATGGCTGGACTTTGATGAAGAGGAAGTCTGGAAAGTAGACAGGATTGCCCTTGGCGGAAAGCTCTTTGATGAAGTAGAAGATTTGGAAAGTCCCGCATTAACTCATACTCTGCACATGATAGCAGATGCAGACGAATATAGGGCCAGAGAAACCTATGCCTTCTTCAAAGATATTGATACCTGCTTTGCTCAGATTGCAAAGGTCATGAAGAAAAGGAAGAGTACGATCTGCTTTGTTCTAGGCAATAGGACTGTAAAGCGCATGGTAGTACCTGCGGATCAGATTATGATTGAACTTGGTCACAAGCATGGGTTCAAGTATTATGACACATACCACCGAGAAATTCCAAACAAGACAATGCCTTTGCAAAATGCTCCAGAGAATGAAATAGCTCTCAAAGGCGAAACAATTTCAAAGGAAAATATAGTTGTGTGGAAATACTAATTATTACCTCAAGTCTTTAGGAAGGTCGGATAACTTTCTAATCCAATCCTTCTTTGCAAGATAGCTCTTGGCCTTAACCTGATCCTTGACATATACGATTAGATTGTGATCATTGATTTCTTTAGCCTTCTGATCTGGAATATCATCATCCATAGTGATAAGGTACATTACCCAATTCCTATTCTTCTCTGGTAAAGCTTGCTTCCATCTCTCTCTCAACGTGTGCTTGCATGAAAGGAACTTTGCCTGATCGGGTTTCTTTAATGCCACTTCCTGATTTGGAATAACAATGTCCATTCTGTTCATTTTCTTACGTACACTCTTGGCGGTCCTCTCACATTTGATACCGCATTTTTGCAATAGGAATACTGTGATATGTTCAAACGTAGTGCCAGCTCTGGACTTTCTCATTTGACTTGTCCTAAATTCAAAGGACACAGCAACAGGCATGAATATGTCTAAGAGCTCTGAAACAAACTCCTTTTGATTCTTGGTGTTCGCTTCTATCTCAGGCCCATACTTCTCCATGAACTTCTGAATCACTGGCCTCGAAGCCATTCGTTGATACACCTTGAATTTGGCAAAGGCGTTATCTGTTACAAGCTCCATAACTTCAGAGAAGTGGTTCTTGACATATTCAGGTTCTAGCTTTTTGAATGGGAGGCTATCGATTGATTCTTGCAATATCTTGATAGGTGGCGGAATCGATTTCAATGCAGGATCGAGAAAAGCTGCGATTTCGCTTTCCGTCAGCTCTAACAATGTCAAGGTATGCTCCCAAGAAGCTGACAAGTCCACTAGAAAAACATTCTGATTCTCACTGTCATGGGCGACGAGGCTCGACCAACAGATTCAGAATCAGTATTTACATTTTCTTTAACTCAAACTCAAAAAGTCTTGAATACACCATTAATTTGATAACCCCTTCTTGAAACGGAACTTCATCAGGTTCGGCAAGCAAGAGATGGCGAAAGGCAGAATCCTGATCAAGATACTTTATCGCCAATTGCTTTAGTCTCACTAAGTTGATTGTGTCTGTGTGCATAGCGTTCATCAATTATAGTACTATGAATATGTGCGACAATTGGCGTAGTATGTATACTACAATGGCTTTTTATTCCACTTCCTCTCTTGCCGTTATTGGCTACATTCTTCGCTGCTCCTGTGGTTGGACAAAGCAATGAGAACCTAATGATTAACATGGAATCTTTCTTACTCTCAAGTAATTACATGAGATGCCATTCAAAGGGCATGGATGTGAAATTGAATTTATTGGCTAGATAGAACTATAAGGGAAGCCCATCAAGTCCTGTCCTTCTTCGTTTATTTGCAGTTCATATCCAAATGGTTCAGTAATAGAATTACAAGTTTCTGCTAATAGCTCCACGTACCGCTTTGCATCATAGGTTGTCCTTCCATCAATCAGCTCTTCAGGAACAGTTCTCTGCTTTGATTTCTTTTGATAATAATCTGTTACGATGTAGCGCAATACTTGACCTGCCTTCAAGGGTTTACCTTCTTCAGACAGTTGATGGATGGAGCTAATTTCAGCAGTGTTCCTATTCTCAAATTGATCGGAATCTTTTGAAAGTTGTTTCGTAAACATCAGTTCTTCAAGTAGTACCCTCCCCTCCTTCAATCTCAGGACATACTGGTTAAACAAGTTTTTAACTTCAGGCATGAGAGCCTTTACTTCATGAATAGTTTTTCCTTTTGCCATTATCTTCAATGCTTCTTGTTGAAACTTTGAAAACAACGGCGGCGTATCGTGCCTTCTTGCTTCAAGACCTCTTACTTTGATAGAGCCATCAGTGAACACTCCAAAGTATCTGTTTGGTACAGGCAGCTTTTCATTTCTCTTGGATGGCAAGAATACCACCCAATTGTATTCACCTTCAAAACTGATCTCAAAGCCTGTTGCATCTTCAATATCCTGCTTCAGCTTTAGGTAGTCATCATCGCTAGCATCTCTCTTCTGAACCCACAGTGAATCAACTATGCCATGCAGAACACGAAAGCCTTGTTTTTCAGCTACCTTTACAGCCCTCAAAAGAGTCTGACGGTCATAAGCACATACAGCCTGATGGGAATCTATTCTACCGAACTTCGCATTGTTAAATCCAAGGTAGCCAAAGCTTGTGACATTAATCCATTTCAATGCGTTCTGTCTAGAATCGTAGATTGCTTTTGACTTGCTATCTTTGGCCGCCTTCTTTAGTTGCTTGTATTTAGAACGCTTTTTGATTACTATCTCTAAGGCAGTAGGAACGATCCCTGTTCTTTGCTTGCAGGTATTGAAGTTGAGCTCTGGTACTCTCCTATCTGAGTCGATACAGCAATTGCAGGATATTGTTTCTGCCGAGACATTCTTCTTGTACATGATGTTTGGATACAACGAAACAAAGTCAAACTCTGCAACCTTCTCATGGACACCTATCATTGGTACTAGAATCAGGCCGCCCCTATCAGCTAGAAGCAACTCTTCCAGAGTCTTGAAGTGCTCTGCTTCATCAGGCTTCCAAGGTACAAGGCGGTCATTCTTTATAGCATGGTAGAATTGCAAGCTACTAAGACACTTGCCTATAGAGGCCCTAAAGGCAGTATGTAGCGGCATTCTGCAAATTCTAGCCACTTCAAAGAATCCCTGCATTCCTGATTCATCGTAGACAAATGAGTTTGAAAAGTCAAGATGTATCCTGCCTAACAAGGGCACAGTCGCAGGCTTGAAATGTATCTTGCCATATGACACGTACGAAGTTCCTTCATAGGAGGGCATTGAAACCTTGAGCTTTTCTCTATTCAGTAACAGATCAATGCCATTCATTTCAGCTCTCCGGATTAGGTAAGGAAAGACGAAAGCATCTCCGTCATGCAGGAGTACAAAATCAGGATCAAGCTCTGTAACTGTTGATATTAGTTCCTGAATAATTTCTGCTTCAGATTGTTTTTCAATATCAATAGTAGTATCATCGTCATTCTTCTTGATTGAGACAGACTTTATTCTGTCTGTGAAGCTAGGCAGTCTGCCTTCTCTCTGTAGTTTAATATCAAGTCGTATTGTTCTGAAATCAGGTAATCGATAATCTGTTAACCATACATCGTCTTGTACTTCCCATTGCAGTCTTGATCGTAAGGGCTTCACTTTGCAGAAAGCCAGTGGGAATAGATCGTGTTCGTAAAAATAGGATTGAGCAGGAAGCAAATCTACATTGTACAAACGGAATTGTCCATAATCACCCGACTGCCAGATTCGATTAGCAAGCATTTCTGCCTTCCTTGAATCTGCAAGGGTTATCTTCAGCAGTTCTGACTTGACACGATCTGTTAATCTTTCATATTTAGAAGTGATTTCTATTCCCTTGATGAATCCCGCTAATTCTTTGTTCTTAGCAATACCCTTCAAGTTATCTGATGCAACGTAGAACGAATGAGTCCATTGATCTTCAAGTTTTATAGCTCTGCCGCTCTCTGTTAATATCCAAAAGATCATTCTGTCTCCTAGAGTGTAGGAATCGAATAGCCAGCCTGAGACAGTCAAGGCTTCTCAACTTTTCCTTTCTCAAGCTTCTCTATCTTGGCAAGCAGCCACAGGATGATCTTCTCCTGTTCAAGCAGCATAGCCATGAACAAGGCTTCATTTTCAAATGGCTTTGCCTTGGCTTCGATTGATCGTGAGTACTTGTAGCATTTTTTCATCATGTTATCAAATGCGATTCTATCTTCTGCATTCAGTACATCTGCATAGCTCTGCCAAGAGCCTATGATTTGAGTGATAATATCATCATTTGGGAATAGTGTCATACCTCTCTCCTGTCAACTGTTCAACTCGATTGACTATCTCAGACAGCTCCCTATAGTGATGCAGAAGCATTGAAAGAAAGATAGGATAAATTACAATAGGATTCGCAGAATACATACAAGATGGAATATAGAGCCTTGACTTGTCAAACATGCCATCGAGTATCTTTCGTTCCTTTCTTTCAAGGCATTTACGAAACCCCTTCCACTCAGATTCTTCTTCCATTAACGCCATTGTAAAAGACGGTATTGTTCTACCCAAAGCCTTCACCTAGCAGAAACTATTCGCAAGGCATTCTCAGGCATTGTAAATTCAGATAAGGTACGCTTGTTCTGAAGCAGCCTAATCTGAAGAGGATCACTTTCTGACAACTCGATTTGTTTGCTGAAATTAGGAAGAATCAACTTGTCATACTTGCTTGCTGAATTGTACATCGATACTATGACTAGAATATCTCTTGGCAATTTCCAAAGTGCATTCATAATCTGATTTAGCAGGTATTGAGCCTCACGGTACCTAATTTGTGGATCATCCAGGAACATGTTCAGCAAGTCAGAAATGACCACTATCTTTGTACTGAATTGATGGATCACTTCTGGCAGCTTGCGTATTACTAAGCCTGCTAATTGGTAGATTGTGAAAGCCCTACTAATAATTATCCTTCTAAGAACAGTTCTTATGTCCATGCCGTACTGGCGTGCGAAATTAACACACTGGTACAGGTTAGTACTATTCCCTGCATCAATGCATAGTACGCTTTTAGATGCTAGGCCGCCATATCGTTGTGACATTAATGCTCGAACCCAAAGCCTTGTAACAAGCAAGTTCGCATACCTACGACTGCCAATTATGCAAGCCCTATCTTCTGTTGAGAGGGCCATCGAATTATCAATGTCTTGAATATCAAAGGTGAGTTTTGCTGTCAAATCATAGGCTGTTTGCAACTTTGGGAGCTTTGCTTTATCTGACTTTTTTCTTCTTATTTTCAATGATTCTGAAAGAAGATTTGAGCAGTATGGGCACTGTTCAGAACCACTAGGTACATACTCGATAGATGACGAAATTTCCCTTAGCAGGGTATTGCATTTGGTGCAGAAATATTGGACAACATGTTGTGTAATGTTGTTCCAGTTCCCCATACCGCCAGCTCTGAAACAAATTATAAAACATAGCTGGCACTTTGGGGGGAGGGGGCGTCACAATTCAGGATAGGTAATATGTCCAAATGTAGTCTTGTGGATATGAATATTTCTTTGCGACAAAGGTCGAGACATCCATTTCATTCGTAATACTGTCGAAAAGAACAGACCCTTGAACGGTCGAGCCTGCCAGAAGCTCGGAAAATGGCAAGGTGCCACCATAGCTTTTGTCGTGTTGGATTCCCTGTTTATCGATGATCACAAACTGGTCAGGTGGATATTCGTCGGTGGTGCCAATATTTCTGACTATCAAATCTACTCTAAACTCATTTACTACGTCTCCATAAGTAGTAAATTGAGGATGGGTGAACATTCCATACTTGACCAAGGTCACTTCAATATTTCCATTCTGCCGCTTGTCATTGACGATAGTAGCAGTTTGTGTAAATATTTCATCAAGCTTCTGCTTTGCCTCTTCTTGTGATAGTGCAGGAATACTTACAAGTGACGTAGTAGATGTAAATGAAATTCCGGCGGGGTCAGTGAACACAATCTTGGCAGTGCCAGTTGAAGTAATACCTTTCTGAATTTCACTTGTAGGGATTGTCCATCCATATCCCAAAAATTCAGCACCTGTGAAGGTATAGTGCCAAGTTGAAAATTGCGAGCTGGTTACTGAGAAGCTCTTGTTGTAGAGCTGTCTATTCATACCATCTGTGATTGAAAAAGAAACCTTGCCATCGGAAGAAATCTCTCGTTTACCTGCATCAAATAGACTGAATACGATTGTGTAGCTCCCATTCTCCTTACCATCGCCTTGGACTGAAAACTCAGAAATGCCTGCAACAAGCGATCCTTTGGGTTCGTTGCTGTTGTTCTGGTTCCCTGACGATTGACTTGGCGTAGGCTGTGTTTGGGCAACAACTGATGTTTGGCCCACTGAGACTGTGGCTGTTTTGGCAGCTGAAAGGATTTGAGGATTCTTCAGATCAGTTACAGCATACGTTCTTACATTGTAACTTCCAGTTGTTTGAGGCTGCCACATTACTCCCAAGTCAAATTGCTCTCCGGGAGGAATGGTGCCAGATACCCACGATAGGAATACCGTTACCTGATTACTATCTCGTACTTCGAATAGTGTGATGAAAGGTTGTCTTGCACTTTGTGGATTAGAGATCGTGGTAGACAACATGACTTGTGACCTGATGCCAGCGGTGTCGAGGACATCTCCATTTGTGTTTAGCAAAGACGGAGTACCTAGATTCAGACCTGTTGTCGCATGAGCCTGATATCTTGCAGTTTGTGACATGATAAATAGTGAAGACAGGAAAATACCGACGATTCCAAGCACAATGGCCTGCCTCATGATAGGAAGAATATACCAGGATTATTTAAGGAGATTGTTTTGCAGAATTATCTAATGCAGTCATGTTTGGCGCTTTACTGTTAATCTATTCAAAACCATCTTTTCCGTTTTTCTTCTTCTATTCGAGCTTCAGTAGGCGGATGACTGCGCTGACCTTTGCATTCAGGACAGTTGCACGTTATGACCGTTTGTGGACTTGGCTCCCAAGTTAGATTCTTTCTTGCATCTCTGCGTCTTGCACAATGGCAGGGAGTGTCGCTATGTAGATCATGGTAATCTACCAAGTGGAATAACTGGAGAGCTTATGTCTATATAAACAAGTTTCTAAACATGCAACTCTACATAGGTTGCTCCGGCTGGAGCTACTCTGCATGGCTAGGTCACTTTTACCCTAAAGGTCTTGAGGGAGCAAAGTACCTTGAGTACTACAGTATGGTATTTGATTATGTTGAGATTGATTCTTCATTTTATCGAATACCTAGCCAATTAACAGTTAGTAGATGGGAAAAAGTGACTCCAGACGACTTTAGATTTACTGCAAAGTTCCCAAAATCCATGACCCATGACATGCGGTTAGGAGAAGGAATTGAAAGTGACCTAGAGTACTTTTACAAAGCCATGACTCCATTAGCTGGCAAACTTGGCTGCTTGTTATTGCAGCTGCCGCCTTCAATGACGATGAAGGAAGGGCTGAAAAAGCTCCAAAGTCTGCCATTTGATAAAAGGTTCAGGTACGCAATTGAACCAAGGCATGAAAGCTGGTTTGATGAAGAGGTTTACTCTTTTCTAAAAAAGAATGAGCTATGCTTGGCTTGGACTCAGCAGGATAAAATTCAGACTCCCAGTTGTAACAACAGATTTCATCTACCTTCGATTCATTGGTGATAGGAGCATCGATGAAAAAGACTTTGGCAAGATACAAAAGGATAGGGAAAAGGAATTAAGATATTGGGCAGGAATAATAAAAAAAGATCAAGCCTGAAGGTGGATTTGTACCGGCAACCAATCACTATGCGGGCTTTGGCCCTGCGACTGCGAACACCTTTAGAAAGATGATAGGATTGCCAGAACTGTTATGGGAAGAAAAGAAACAAGCGAGCCTATAAGACTATAGTTAGTTAGGGAATAGGTTACAATAGTTCTTGCAGGCGCTCGCACATAATCGTTTCAATGATTTTTCGCTCACTCATGCCTGTTTTATCTTGCAATTCTTCTAATGCTTGCTTGTATTTGTATTCAAGATCAAAGCCTGTAAGGACGTGCCAAGAATCTCCTTCATGCCAAGGTACTTCGCCATTCTCAGGAACTTGTCTTGTAGAGATATACTTCGATTCATGAAAACAGGTTAATTGGTATCTGTAAGTAATTGGATTTGACATTCGGTACGTGACTATGACTGCAAAACGTTCTACACAGAAATCTAGTTACCTGCTTTGCAGCTTGGGCAACCATCCGAAGCGGGATAATGGATGCCGTGACGTGGACACTTAAGCCAAGCCTCCTTCTTTACTTCATACCAGTTGTCTTTCTCTGCCACTAGCCTAATCCTCGTCTGGCTGTAGATAAAGGTTATTTTCTTCGTCGCAGTTTGGACAGTCGCTTGTAGAAGTAATCATGATCTTATGAGTAGGACAATTGATCCATACCTCACGAAAGTCGAACGGTATTTCCTGTCTTGTCGAGACAAAGCTTGATACGTTTTGTATAAATGTATTATGAATTTTTCTGTCGCCCGCAATTAGGACATTCATCTAATGCGTTGTATTTCACGTGACATTTAGGACACTCGATAACCGCTCCGTCGCCGACACGCCACTTGTCATTCATCGAGACAGCCTCCATTGCTTGACATACAGCTGTAGCTCCCTTCCAGTCAGGATGAAAAATATAAGGATTGCACCTCCATAGATGCCCCATATTCCTTCTGACGTAGGATACCTGTCACCCAGAAAGATGAAGAATCCCATCAGAATTGTGAGAAGGCCGCCGTACTGGAATACAAAACCATAGTAAGGATATAGCCGAGCATACAGGTGTTTGTAGCACAATGCAGAAATGATTTCAAGTACAAATGCAAGCGATAAGAAGATAACCAATAGTTCAATGACTGCTGATTCGAGCTGTTCCTGATTTGCAGTAAAAACAAAGACAAGGGCCGCTAAGGCGAAACCAGCCAAGGTCATGGATGTTGACTCTGACTTCCCATGCTCTTCAATTACCCATTTCCGACCTTCATCATCTTTCCCTTCAATGGGATTGGTATAGAGATACTTTCTTCCGAGAATCCAAGCGATGCCAACGAATATGATTAGATAGGCTGCAAGAAGCAAGAATAGAATTTCAGCCAGCGTCATATTTGCTGGCAACAGTTACTTTTGCTAACTAATCAACTTGAAGAATAAGAGGCGATAAGATGGAAGGGAAATACGGCAGTTGCCGTATATGTTTACGTGCGCCGGCTGAAGTTAACTTTGGTGTTCGATAAAAAAGAATTTTGTCTTTTTCATTGTTTGATATTCCTTGAAGTGAGAGACGATCAATTGCTTTTCTTGACCAGAGAGACGACGGCCAGAATTGGTCAGTATTATTTTGGTTATTCTATCGGATTCTACGACCGTCTCGACCTTTATCGAGTTGTCATATCTGTCAAATGAGAACAAGAGCATCATAAGTTCAAGTTCTATCTTCTTCTTATCTATCCATTCACTTTCAGGAGCACTCAAAATCTCTTGTGTTTGCTCTTCATCAAGAAAATGCTCTATTGCAGAACTAACTTCCAATATTCTTCTGTTCGCTATGCCATCAATCTTATCGAGATCATTAGGTGATATCCAACCAGCCTTTGTCCAGTTTACATACAGATTAGATTCCTTCTCAAAAATACTTCTTTCTGTAGCATCAAACGTAAGCATATCATCCTCTATCTTCTGAAGCTGCCGCCGAAAATCATTATCATCAGAATCAAACTGTCTTCCTGATTTTTTTTGCATGAACTTGTTTGTGTGGTAAGATTTCTTGACATGATCGAGCATCTGCTTCCAGTCTTTCAATGTGAGATTCTCTTTCTTGATCCATTTATCCCGAAGAGAAATGGCCTTGCCTAACTCTTCATATGCAAAGATCGCACATACTAATGCAGAAGAAAATTTCTTGTTATCCCTAAGCAGCTTTGCATCCTGAAGCAGTCTATTGGCATTATGGATACAGAGCTTTATCCCTCTTGGGAGGCGGTCATAGGGAATTTCTTTCATGAGTAGTTGCTGCTAGAGCTGGCTTGCAGCAATAACTTTAAAGCTTACCCTGCTAACCTAGTATCGATATGTCGAACCCTACAACATGTAGCGTTCCAATCCCGACGGGCCCGCTCGCTTATCAGGTTCTAGTACCTACTGGAAAATTTTTTCACCAGCATGGTATTAGAAGTGAGAAATTTTCTTATGCGAGCCATGCAAAAATGAAGTACGTCTTTTTGTACAAGCAGACAACTATAGGAGTTGCATCCCTATGCCGATAACCCTTGCAACGCTGCAATCAAAGATTCACAGCGAAGTACAAAACCTGACAAATGCCCAACTTATTAAGGACTATGATGGATTTCATGAAATCAACAGGATAAGCGAGAGTAGAAGAAAGAATAACCTGAAAGGTATAACATACTATGCAAAGTGGTTATCAGTCACGTACCCTTCAATGACGTTCTACGATGTCAAGAATAGGGAGCTCCATATCCTGCCTTTCTTGAATGGATACAGAAAGACGGCAAAGGATGATCCTGAAGAAAAGTGGGTAATAACATGCAACGATTATCGAAGCAGGCTAATCCACTTTTTCAGATGGCTGCATAACGTCAAGATAAAGGGAAGGGCTAGTGATGAAGTACCGTTAGACGACTGGAAAACTCCAAAATTTGTCAGAATAAAGAAGCAAAAGACCAAGCGCAAAAATACGTACTCTATCAGTTAGACATGGGAAAAAGACGAAGTTCTAACTATAATTCCGTATGAACCTGAGGTTAGGAACAAGGCGATAATCACCGCTCTATGGGATGTCGATGGAAGAAATCATGAATTAACAAAGATGAAGAATAAGCACGTTCGATACAAGCAGGAATATGCAGATGCTGAAATTCCGCATGATATCAAGACTGGCGGCGGGCCAGCAGTTCTAAGAATGTCATTTCCTTACCTGCTTGAGTGGAAGAACAAACACCCATTCAAGAACGATCCAAAAGCTCCTCTATTCTATAATATGAAGAGTGGTAGAACACTAGAGGCAATCCACTTGATCCTGATTATCTTTGGTGTTTTAGAACATCCAAAAACCCATAGGCCTGCAAGGAAGCTAACGAGCTATCAATATGCAATCTGGAAAGACTCGGCAAAATATCGGCTGGTTATCAAAAGCCAAAAAGTGGGATTTTGACCACATCAGCGCTAATAGAGGATTTTCAGCGCGCTATCGCCGTTTGCAAAGGACGGGACATCCTTATCATAGCACAAAGCCAGGACCACGCTAACGAACATTTACGCACCTTAAATGCAATGATTATCAATTCTGTAAGATATTCACGTTATTTGATAACTGAACCTGCCGAAATGCTGTTTAGAGAGGAAAAGACAAAGGTCAAAGTAGCCTACATTTACAACCCTGACAATCCTCGCCGGCCTACTCGCATTTAGGGCTGGGTGCTAGGGAAGGTCAAGTTTGGTCGTGGAAGAATGTCGCCCATATACACATGAGCGACATTGCCGTCCAAGAGAGCCATAAAGACGATACAGGCTTGTTTGCAGCTGCATTCTCAAGACTGGCAAACACTGATGGGAGCATCCTCATTGAGACGCCGCCCCATGGGCCAAGAGGCAAAATATATGAAATATACATGCAATCGAAGCTTGCAGCCGCAAAAAGAGAAAACGTGGAAGGTCAGTTTAAGAGGCTATAGTAAATTCAATATCTGAAGCATTGCATATGGACGGTCAGCTTTGGCATTTGTTGCGTATGTGATAAATCAACTTGCGTGCTTTGTACACTCGCGTTAAAAAGTCTTAGTTAAAATATGGTTTACGCTTCATGGGTTCTGTGCCCGTGCAAGTAACAAAATCGAACAACCGACGCTCGCAAGCTCTCTTACTTGAATTTAACCCGGTTGCTCTAAAGCTATCGGTGCCCAACATACTTTCCAAGATAGCTCTCTCGTTGCCATCAGCAACTGGCTCAGCGCCCAAAGACGACCGCAGATCCAAACCTCGGATTTTGTATATAGACGATGAGGTTAACATCACAAAAGTCATCAAATATGGGCTGGAGCAATACGGCTTTGCTGTTGATGTTTTCAACCATCCAAAAGCAGCACTATCCTCGTTTCAGCCAGGCGTCTACGACCTGCTGCTCATCGATATAAGGCTGCCAGAGATCAATGGCTTAGACCTCTGCAACAAGCTATTAAGGATAGACAGCAATGTGAAGATTTGTTTCATAACCGCATATGATTTGAAGAAAGAAGAAGTAAGAAACAGAGTCCCAGATCTGCAGACAGAGTGCATCATTAAAAAGCCGGTGTCATTTGACAACCTAGTCAGCAAGATAAACGGCCAGCTTCACAGGAACAACTGATCGATATTGCAACAACCGTGCGATGAAACGCCATGAAGATCAGAGCCAAGCTGACCATTGTCACGATTTCACTGATCATAGCTTCCATAGTAATCCCTTCAATAATAGCGCTGGAATCCTTTTCGCAAGAACTGGAGTCACAAATCACCCACAACTTAGAGCAGGAAAGCATCAGGAGCATAGACAAGATATCAAGATTTCTGTTCGAACGGCAGGGAGACATCAAGCTACTTACTGATCCTAGCAATAGCATAATGAGAGGACCATCAATATCTCAAAAACTTGAATACCTTCAATCGGTTGAGAAGACTTATCAGGTGTATTCTGCTTTTTCAATATACGACAAAAACGGGATAAAGATCGCGGACACACATGATTTCTCGATTGGCGCAGACAGCTCAAATGAACCATTTTTTGTAAACGCCATGAAAGGAAACATCCACTATGATTCGGTTCCCACTTTCTCAAACGATGTTGGTCAGTATGTTATGCACTTTTCAGGCCCGCTGCTTAATGAGGATGGCAACATAGACGGCGTGCTGGCAGGCATAATACCTATCAGCAGAATATATGATATCGTCGAACAGGCTTCACAGAGCAGAGAGAATTTGCAGGCAGACTTGGTTTCATCAGGCGGACTGGTCATTTACTCTAACTATGACAAAGAAGCGATTATGCAGAAGAATTTGTCGTACCTGCCAATATTTGGCAAGATAGCCGTTTCTGGCAACCCTTCAGAATCTTACATTGGCAGCGTGAATGATGTTGACGAGGCAGAATTCTTTAGCAACGATGAAACCATCTATGTAGCAGCAAGTGAGCAGGGTTTTCTAGATTACAAAGGAAATCAATGGATTCTAATTATAGCAGTTCCTACTGAAGTTGCATTTAAAGAAGTAACGCAATTGCAAAACAATTTCATTATTGTTGCGATAGCAATCCTGTCTGCGGCTATTATCCCAGTCATCATATTCTCCAAAGCTTATACACAATCGCTGATAAAACTCAAAAACGCAGCAGCTGAAATTGCCAAGGGCAACTTTGACATCGCCGTTGAAATAAACAGCAACGACGAAATTGGAGAGTTATCACAGCAATTCGATAAAATGAAGAACGACTTAAAAGACAGGGAGCGATTGAAAGATGAATTCATCAACATCGCTGCTCATGAGTTGAGGTCGCCGCTTCAGCCAATCATCAGCTATAACGAGCTTGCATTGAAAGGCTTGATGGATAAAGACGAAGCGCTCAGAATTATTGATTCAGAGTCTCAGAGGTTTATCAAGCTGGCAAACGACATCCTTGATGTAACTAGAATTGAAGGTGGAGCGCTGTCATACAATATGCAGAGAATCAAGATTATCGATATAATCAGCAGGATTGTGAGCTCGACAAAAATTTCTGACAAGCTTGGTAGCGATGTATCCATTGACCTTGTCAAGGACAAAATAAGCGATGCCGTAGAAGTCTATGGAGATGAAAATCGCCTCAGCCAAGTTTTCATGAACATCATAGACAACGCAGTCAAATTCACAAGAAAAGGCAGAATCAGGATAGAGACGCGCGTTCAAGAAAACAAGCTTGGGATAAAGATTAGCGACACAGGTGGAGGAATTCCTGCTGAGATAATGCCGAAGCTTTTTGGCAAGTTTGTCACAAAAAGCGTCCAAGGCGGCACCGAACATGGCACCGGCCTCGGGCTATTTATTAGCAAAGCGATAGTGACAGCACACGGCGGAGAAATTTATGCTCAGAACAACAGCGAAGGCGGGGCTACGTTTACCATTCTGCTTCCTATTGCAGACGGCGGAGTGTTCAACTAAAACGTCCTATTTTTTCTGAATTCTTTCAATCAAGCCTGTCAGCATTAAGAGTTCGAAATGTTGCATATGACGAGTTTCTAAAAGCGACCAATACTGTAGATATGGAAAGATGTTCAAGTGGATAACAGACCTGCATGCGTCAAACAAGTCAGAACGAGAAAACTAGATTTGCTGGCGAAGACAGTGCATGGTTTTTCACAAATGGTTTTGGTAATGGATGCTTTGGAGCAGAAAAAGCCATCGACAGATTCAACAAAATATGTTATTATTGTGTTCGTACAACTTGGAAAACATATCTGACGAAAAACACATAGCTAGGTTGATTGAGTGCCATGGTTACGTGATAATCGACGAGCCGCTTGCAGTCTATAAAGATCAAGATGCACCATAACCACACAGATGACTCGGGCGCATTTATTGGAGTTGTTTCGGCAGCCACCTAGGCGGCTTCATATGCTGGCCATGTAGAATATAGATGTCTACATAAATTGAGCAAACAGACTGTAGTTTTCTTTCACATTGTTTTATAGTTTCTTATTATAAGTATTTCTTATGGGAGTGTCTGTCAACGGGCACCAAGGGATGCTAGACAGGATATATTTTTGCAACAATTGCAAAGCCGTCTTTTTGTTTCAGGCAGATGTCGAGTATCATAACATGACATCGGGCCATTCAAGCATCAAAACTTTGTCATTTGATGAATATTATAATAAAAACTGAAAATTACAATTTCCTTAAATAGATGCCTGTATGTTCCCTGATGAGAGAACTGCAACGAACAAGAAAACTGCCTTGGCAGGGATGACGAGCCAGATTCTTTAATGGTTATTAAATTGATACTTGAAAAGCAGAGATATGTAGTTCATGCTTTGGCAGACCCGCGTTTAGCATTAGAACACATTGAAAAAGGCTGCAAAGACTGCAGCATCGCAGTCTCTGATATAAGGATGCCGCATATGACAGGCCTTGAACTGGTAAAGTATTTGAAGAAAATACGGCCTGATTTGCGCATTATACTTATGATGGCTTTTCCGGATTATCACAAATGTATCCATATTTTTTGGAGCCGTTTACCTATCCGGACTTGCGCCATTTTCGGCATTCTATCAGGCACTAATCCTGATGAGCCGAGGATAGACCACCCGTTGCGAGACTTCCTAATTCTTCTTGCACCAGCAGGAGCAGCTAGCTAACAGAGCTTTATAAGAGAAAAGAAAGTAGTGATCCGAAAGTAAAGCTTTTGCGGCCATATATGAAACAAGAAGGACATGAAGCACACATGATCATGTATCGCTTGCTGTGTTCTAATACACAACCAGTTAAAAACAGCTAGACCTTGCCAAAGGTTTTCAGTAAAGTGCTTAAAGCTTTTGTTTGCTAACCATGGTTAATGAGTTCTTACGGAATCCAGCAATCAGGACAAAACTGTGAGCCAAACCACTGGCCCCACTACAATAATGAGGGTATAAGTGTAGGTTTGCCCACCTTTTGTCAATTGAAGTTCTGCATCTTAGATGGGGCTGGGAATTTTATCTGAGGGTAGCAGGTTTTAATATCTAAAAACTCATTGTTAGCATAATCCATCATGGCAGTTATCAAATGCGCAGAATGCCAGTGTGCTCCCCAAAATTGTACAACAAATGCCATAGCAGAGCAATGCTGTATTATCTGCCAAAAAGATGTTTGTTGTTGTATTGCAATCCATAGGCACACTTCTTTAATCAAAAAGTCTCTTGCGCTGTCTGATGAACCCTCGCTAGCTAACAAGGACTACTGCTGTTCCACCGATGCCTGTAAAGATGAAATGATTGAGCGGCAAACTGGCTCGCCGCATTTGCTTTCTTCTGGATGGCTTCAGTTCTTCAGGCACGTCAAGAGCCTATATGCCGCGGCGCTTGGCATCGAAATCCTGTGCATAGCTGCTGCAGAGATTGGAGAAAATCTCGGCTTGCATCTGTTTGGATTCAACCTTGTTGGAATACCAATAGCATATGCGATGGGCTATGCGCTGGCTGGCTTTACCACGTTCGCAACCATCCTAGGCAGATGCGACCATGGCAGGATTGATAGCTGCTGTTCTGTATTGGAGCAGGGAACGGGCATCACCTCGAACCTTAAGATGACGTTCAGAAACTTTGCAGTCGGCACCACTAGAATCACTCGACTGCACAAGCAGAGGAATCTGAAGCACATACTCAAGACAAGCGGCTACATCTTGGTCACCGCAGAGAGCGCATGCATACTGACTGCCGAGGCTGTGGATCTGATATTCTATCAATACTCTATCTTGCTGGCAGTTCCTCTGGCTTTGCTGGCGGGCGCATTTACTGTGGTCGTGCCAGAAGCCTACCGTAAAATGAATGCAGCAAAATCGAATCAGTAGCTACATTGGCAGCAGCCGGACATGATCCATTTTCCTGTTAGTTTTGAAGCGCTTGACCATTTCATTTATTTCTTTAGCATCGCCTTTCAGAAGGAACACCTCCAAGCACTTGTCTCTCCCAGTCTTGTTGTGTATGTGGGTTGTGATGATGCTGTCGAACGAGTGACCCATCTCATTTACTTCGTTGTCTGACTTTTCGTCATGGATCACAAGCATCACCGCATGAACGTTGCCTGCGAGGTTCTTCCGCTCTTTTTCTTCTGCAATGAGACTGCGCAGGCCGGCTCTCACTATTTCAGAGCGACCAGAGAACCCGAGCTCCTTCTGCAGCTTATCAATCTCTCCTATGATGTCTTCATTCAGCGATACGCTGACTATGGTCACGCCTTTACTCATTATTAACTGCCTTATAAATACATCTTATTAGTTATTAAGAAAAGTATATAATCTTAATATCATTCTGCAATGATGTGCATTTCCTGGAATGTTGCCAACAATACGCAGGGGAAACCCCAATAGCCACCGGCCTACATTGCAGGGACACACCGCCTGCCGTTATTAATGTCCTTATATATCAGCAATTAAATGTTATTAACATAAGTATATATTGTTAATAACCAAGAATATGTGGATATGGACAAGAAGATTATTGTAGGAATCGCTGCTGCGGCAGTAGCAGTTGCTATAGCTGTCGGGGTTATTGCAATATCAACCCAACCGCAGCCTCTGGCCTCAGGCGACACTGAAAAAGTAAAAGTCATCGCTTCATTCTTCCCGCTCTATGATTTTGCCAGCAATGTGGGAGGCGACAAGGCTGACGTTTCTGTAATAGTGCCGGCCGGCATAGAGCCCCATGACTGGGAACCCACGCCCAGAAACATAGCAGATGCAGGGAATGCCGATCTGATAATCTATAACGGAGCAGGTTTCGAAGGCTGGGTGGCACAATTGAATGCCAAGAATGCTGTCGACACAAGCAGAGGCATTGAGCTCATGGAAGGTGAGCATGAAGAGGAAGGCGAGGCTAAGGAAGAGGGGCACGAAGAGTCTGCACTTGACCCCCACATCTGGCTTGATCCTGTGCTTGCAAAGAAGCAGGTCGAGTCAATAAGGAACGGGCTCATTCAGGTCGATTCAGCAAATGCAGACTATTACAGGCAGAACGCCCAGCAGTATATAGCCGAGCTTGATTCTCTGGATGCATTCATCAGGTCAGAGCTTTCTAATTGTGAGAAGACTGATTTCATAGCCTTCCACAACGCCTTCAGCTATTTTGCCAAGAGGTATGGCTTAACGCAGCACAGCGTTCACGAAGGCCTGTCGCCTGAAGGCGAAGTGCTTCCCCAGAGGATATCCGAGATAAAGCAGCTGGCCACTTCGCTTGGCATAAATATCATATACTCAGAGGATCTGGTAGACCCTAGGCTTGCAAATGTGATAGCAAGCGAGATACCGAATGGACAGGTGCTTGTGCTGAGCCCGATAGAAGGATTGGACAGAGAAGAGCAGGAGAAGGGCTTTGGATACATCGAAAAGATGAGGCAAAATGTGGAGAACCTCAAGGTGGGCCTAAAGTGCCAATCATAGATGCAGTGAAAGTGGACAGAGTAAGTTACGATTACGGCCAGGGCAAGATACTTGACGACATATCATTTTCAGTAGAGGAAGGAGATCTGCTTGGCATGATAGGTCCAAACGGCGCTGGCAAGACAACGCTTTTCAACTGCATGCTGGGTCTGATTGAAGATTACGATGGAAGGATAGAGATATTTGGCGAAGACATTCGAAAGAGCAGAAAAGTGCTCCAGCAGATAGGCTACGTTCCGCAAAAGAAATCAATAGAGCAAGGATTTCCCGCAACAGTGGAAGATATTGTGTCACTCGGAGCCACAAGAAAGCCGTCTAAAGGAAATATTTCTCAGGCTATTGAAACAGTGGGTCTTTTGGATTTCAAAGACAGAAGGATAGGCGAACTATCAGGCGGCCAGCAGCAGCGCGTCTTCATAGCCAAGGCCCTTGTGAACGAGCCTAGGCTTATGATACTGGATGAGCCGGCTACAGGCATTGACCAAGAGACTCAGAACAAGTTTTACTCGCTTGTGAAAAAGTTGAACAAAGAAAACCACATCACAATAATCTGGTCTTCGCATGATTTGGAAGCTATAAACAGCATTGCCAACAAGGTGGCATGCATAAACAGGAGCATGTTCTTCCACGGCAAGTCGCATGAGTTCTTTGACAATCCAGAGCTGCTCAGAAAATATTCCGAGTCGAGCATGCAGGCTCACATGCACGACCATTATCACCATCATCACTGAGAGGCATAAGAAATATGGTGCTGGAAATTCTAGAGACAGCATTTATTCAGAGAGCGCTTGTGACAGGCATAGCTGTCGCAGTCATATGCTCTGCTGTCGGCTTCTTTCTTGTCTTAAGAAGGCACTCTCTATTTGGCGACGCGCTGTCCCATATGGCATTTGGCGGAATTGCAGTCGGCCTGTTCACAAACATCTACCCTTTGTGGACTGCTATCGTAGTATCCGTCCTAGCAGCGCTGGGTATGACGAAGCTCAGGCAATCTACTAAAGTGCCACCTGATGCAACTGTGGCTGTCCTTCTTTCGTCAGGTCTTGCATTGGGAATAGTGCTTGTGAGCATATCAGGCGGCTTTAGCGTAGACCTGTTCAGCTTTCTTTTCGGAAGCATACTGCTTGTGAGCCCAGATGAAGTTTACATCATCATTGGGCTGTCAGCCGGAATAATGGCCATATTGCTTCTGCTCTACCGCAAGTTCATGTACATAGCGTTTGACGAGGAGCAGGCAAAGGTCAGCGGGCTGCAAGTGTCAAAACTGAACTATCTTTTCATAGTGCTTGCAAGCATCACAGTCATTGCGTCCATAAGGCTAGTGGGCATACTGCTGATTTCTTCTCTCATAGTCATACCAAACATAACAGCGATGCTGTTTGGAAAGGGCTTTCGCAAGACTGCAATAATCTCAGGAGCAATAGCTGTCTCTTCAGTCATTGCAGGCATACTGATATCCTATGCAGCAAACATAGCCACAGGCGGGACAATAGTGCTTGTGCTTGTGATGATATTCCTCGCAGCCCTTGTTGCAAAGAAGGCTGAAAGAACCAAGAGGCTCGCAGGCATTAAAGCTGAAGCATAATTGGAGGACACTATGCCGATCACGTATAATAGGGTCAGTTGCAGGTCATGCTGCTCCTTGCTTGCAGTCACAAAAGTCTGCAAACATTGCGATGAACCTACTATATGGAACTGTCCCAACTGCCTGACAACATATGACTCGATTCATTTGCATAACACAAAACAGAAGGAGCCGATAAGAACTGAAGCGTGTTGAGCAAGTGCAACAGCTCGCCGGCAGCAAATCTATGGTCTTCATGCTACCAGCTAATAGCCACCGGATGCATGGCTCTAGTCATGAATGGACGAGAAGTGACAATGGACAGGTTGTATATCGTATCAAATCAAACTAGCAGGCAAACAACAGGTAGGCTTTCACAAAATGTCTTGCCACTATAGTTATGTCAAGTCTCCGGTTGCTGATAATATCCTAATAATTACACTTCAACAACGGATAGCTCGACAACATCGAATTATTGTATCGCCATATGACGAACAATAGAGTGTATTATAACAATTTATCATGCATGTTTAATAGAGTCTCGCTCTACCCTATTGGGAGAATTTAGCCTGACGAAGGGTATGGGAAACAAAGAAACCCCACACTCTTTAGAGGTGGGATGAATTTGTTTCCCATCATGAAAATCTTATATACATAACATACATCTAATGTCTTGTTGCCAAAAGGCTACAGTCGCTCTGAAACATCAGTTCATTTTATGAACTACCATTTTGTATGGTGTCCAAAATATTGAAGAAAGGTCTTAATTGGTAACAAAATTGAAAAGCGATTGAAAGAGCTACTGGTAGAAAGAGTGAAAGAAATTGGTTGTAAATTAATATCTCTTGAAATAATGCCAGATCATGTACATATCTTTGTAGAAGCACACAACCTACAGCAACTCCAAACAGAATAGTTGCCAATTTGAAGGGATACACATCAAAAAGATTCTCAGAGAAGAATTCCCAGAACTGAAGAGTAGATTGCCAACTCTTTGGACTAGAAGTTACTTTGTTTCAACACACGGTCATGTTTCAGCCGATGTAATCAAAAAATATATCGAGGAACAGAAAGGAGTATGACAAAAAGAACATACAAGTTTCGTCTCTATCCAACGGAAGAACAGGTGAAAAAATTGGAAGATACTATCGAAACATGCAGGCATCTCTACAATGATTCACTTGGCGAAAGGCGTGTAGATTGGGATGTCGGATTCTATGAACAGAAACAGCTACTGACTCTGAGAAAGCAGGACAGCAAATATCTAAAGCAGGTACACAGCCAGGTGCTGCAAGATGTTATCCTGAGGCTAGACAAGGCGTATCAGGCATTCTTCAAGAAACTTGCCAAGTATCCCAAATTCAAAAGGAAAGACAAGTACAATTCATTTACATATCCTCAATACAACAATGGTTGGAAAATCAAGGACAACAATAAGCTTGTGTTATCGTGCATAGGTTCCATTAAAATTAAGATGCACAGGATACCTATTGGTACATTGAAAAGCTGTACCATAGTAAGAGATGTCGATCAATAGTATGCTTGCATGACTACTGACGATAATGTTGAAAAATCTATCAAGATCGATGTAACAAAATCTGTCGGAATAGATGTTGGCTTGATTAATTGGCTCGCATTGAGTGACGGCAGAATGATAGAAAATCCACTAGACTTTGACGCACAGGCAAAGAAGATCAAGAAACTACAGAGGAATCTGTCACGCAAGGAGAAAGGTTCTCACAACAGGGAGAAGGCAAGGGTTGCTTTGGCAAAAGCGTGGAGGCAGGTGAGAAGATGTCGTGATGATTTTGTACACAAGACATCAAAAATGCTTGTAGATGAAGGATATACTCTAGTAGTATTTGAGAAACTGAATATCGTTAACATGGTAAAGAACCACAATCTAGCATCGGCAATAATGGATGCCACCTGGGGAAAGCTGCGCCAATTAACTGCCTATAAGGTAGAGCGGCGTGGCGGACGTTGCATAACAGTCAACCCAAGTGGTACATCGCAGAAATGCTCTGGGTGCGGAGTGGAAACAAAAGAAAAGCTTGACCTGTCGATACGCACGTTTGAATGTCATAGCTGTGGCCTTGTACTCGATAGAGACATGAACGCAGCAAAGAACATTCTGAAATCGGGTCTGGAACAGGCCCGTGCAGAGACAGAACCTCTACTTATCCGACAACGGATAAGCAAGTTTCAGTCGAGGAAGCAAGAAGCCCACGTCTTAAGACGTGGGTAGTTCACACAAGATAACGACAGAGAATAAGGAATTATTCTATTGCTTGCCGAGGCTCACAAAGCTGGCTATAACAACTGTCAGTACCGTATTGGCAGACTGACGCGATATTAATAGTTGCAGGGACGCTCTTCTGGAGAACAAACAAAATTTTATTTCAAAGAAAAACTGTTGCTCCATATTCTTTCTGGCTTTGCTAGGCTGACGAGGCAGACCAGTAAGGCATTTGACGAACTCTTAAAGCTCTTATCTGCTAATCATAATTGATGAGTTCATCTGGAATCCAAAGGATCAACACAAAAATGTAAGCCAAACCTCTGGACCCACTCAAAATTCTATTATGATGATGATAACGTGATCAACTGTCATAATGGTTATTAGCATTGGCTACTTGCTAACTCCATTCTGAGATGCAAGACCCGTTAGAGCGACCAGTGGCATCTTATGCGACTAACCGCTTTTTGCTGATAGACGGACGGACTAATGTTGCAGTGGCGGTCAGGCAGATGCAGGTAAACAAGATGGAGGCCATTGTCGTAACTCACGGCGGCTCTCCTGTTGGAATTGTTACTGATAGCGACATCCTTGAGAAGGTGGTAATCAAAGGCGAGGATTCTGACGAGGTATTGCTGAAAGATGTCATGACATCTCCCATCATAACGCTGCCAAAGGGTTCGACTGGAAAAGAAGCACTTGAATCGATGAAGTCCAACAAGATAAAGCGCATTCTCATAACCGACAGGGAAAACGGAGGAAACGACCGGATAATAGGAATGGTCACACAAAAGACGTTGGCAAACGCTGTTCGGACTTCGGTCATTGAAAGGACTTTTCGCAAATACAGGGCGAGTATAAGGGAGCGTTACAAGCCAGTCCTTGGGAACCTCGGATTTGTCATGCAGTTTGCAGGCATCCTGATGGTAGTTCCTGCCTTCCTTGGAACCGCGCATGAAGAATTCGCCCCTACTACAGGCATGTACCTTGCAGTCGTTGGCATGTTTTCAACAGGCTTTGTGCTAAATGCGTATGGTGAACGCGGCCCGCTGAGCCTGAAGGAAGCGTCCATTCTTGTAATTTCCAGCTTTATCCTGCTGAGCTTCTTTGGCAGCTTTCCATATATGTACTTGAACCCATTCTGGCCAGAGATAGATGGTCTTTCCCTGTTTGTAAATAGCTTTTTTGAAAGCATCTCCGGATTCACCACTACAGGTATGACCATGATAACCCAGCCAGAGAACCTGCCCCAAAGTTTTGTGTTCTTCCGGTCCTATACGCAGTGGATAGGCGGTCTGAGTTTCATTTACCTGATCATGGCTATTTTCTACCCAGAGAAAAAACTGAAGGCCATAAGGGGAGTACTTGGCGGCGACGCGCTCGAGTATAGGCAGCTCATTGTAACCATAGTACTAATCTTTAGCGCATATACTGCCGTGCTCTTTCTCATACTCTTGTTCTTAAATGTATCAAATCCTGTCTACGATATATCGCTTGTATTTAGTGCCATTGTGGGTGGCGGCTTTACTCCGGATTCGACAATTGTTTCTGTTGGCAATATAGTTCATCTGCTTGTGGCCAGCGTGGCAATGATAATATCGGCCCTACCGTTTGCTTTCCATTATTCTATTTTTTACAAGAGCATGCGCATCAGGAAAATAGGCATCGAGGTTCTGGCATATATTGTGCTTCTGGTGACGTCTGCAGCAATTCTTGCGGCTATTGCAGGGATTGAATGGTTGCCAGCGGCCTTCCATTCGGTCAGTGCGTCCACGAATACAGGATTTCAATTCGTAGATATCCAAGTGCTGCCAACTGAAGCGAAAATCGTTATGATAGTGCTGATGCTTATAGGAGGAACGGCATTTTCTACTGCAGGAGGCATAAAGATAGGACGGTTTTTGCTGCTATTTCAAAAGCTTGTCAAAAGAACAGACATGATCGAAACTCCTTCCTCGATTTCAAGACTTGCAGTCGTACCTGATCAAGCGATAGATTTTAAAGCGAAAAAAGAATCAGATAAACTGCTCAGAGAGACGCTACTTGTCATCGCGCTTTTTCCCGCAGTAGCTGTGCTAAGCGGCCTTGCTCTTGGCTACCTCAATAATGCCAATACCCTTGATGCAGTATTCAGCTCAACCTCTTCGCTTACCAATACAGGGCTCCAAGTTGGATTGGTCTCTATGGATTCCGACTTGATTACCAAATCCATACTTGCAGCAAACATGATAGCAGGCAGATTTGAGATCATTGCAATTCTCTACATATTCTTTGCATCGCTAAGAAGAGTATAACAAGATCGGTGCTTGCATAGCTAATCTTCTGTGACAGGAATTTGTTGAGCCGTAAGGTGTCCGGATTATGCTGCTATGCTGCTGTCACGACCCTCATTTCAGACTTGCGGGCAGTAGTATGAACCCTTTTTATGTGGTTCTTCAACTCGCCCATGCTTCCGCCGACATCAACGTTGCATGTTGGACATCTCCATTTTTCTCCAATAACTCCCATGCAAAATGGATGCAAATATCACTTATACAGATTGCCTTTGCTAGTTCTGCAATATAATAAGATAGCTGAGCATCTTTAGAACAGGGCTTTTGAGTATATTTTGCTGTATCAAACGCCGGCCAGCTTTGCACGGCCATAAAGGCGCGCTTGATGCAGCTCTCCTATTTCGTCGCGCCTGTGCTTTCTACGCTCAAGGACATAACCACTTGTCGAGTGGTATATTATCACCATGTCTTTTGGATAGAATGAGAGCATTTCGTGGTTGGCAGAATCTGACGCCATGTGCCGCAGATGGATTCGCTCCCAAGAAAAGAGCTCGTCTATCTTGCCTCGGAAATGAAAGGTGCTGCCGCAGGGGCACTTAACATCGCGCCAGCTCCCCGAGATGTTTCGCAGCCAAGTGCTGTCATCAGACAATGCAATCACGATGAGATCCTGTGGTCTTATTATTCTATCCGCCCGTCATCTTTGTGAACCGGCTGTTGCTATTTGTGTTTCTGATGTAGTCAAGATTCGCAAGGGCCACGACTGCGGACTCTCTTACCTCTTCACTCTCATCCTTTAAGGCGTCGTTAAGTACCTTTCTTGCCTCTTCCGAGCCAATGACTCCCAGTGCGACTGCCGCCTCGTGCCGGACGAAAAAGCTCGGATCCGACCTAACTGCGTTAGCAAGGGCAGTAATCCCGCTTGTAAAACCCAGCTGGCCCAATGAAAACGCTGCTTCGTGCCTTACCAACGCATTCTTGTCCTCCTTTAGCACTTTGCCTATGGGGCTGACTGCGTTTTCGCCGGCAATATCGGCGAGGATGCAGACTGCGCGCGTGCGGACAACCGAATCTGGATGGTCCAGCAGCTCCTTGAAGTACTGCTCATTCTTAATCTCAAATTGCTTTTCCATCTCCTCGAATAGCTTGATCCTGTCATATGCCATATGTGCGACACTACAGAAAGCAAAGGGCTTTTATTTTTTCGCCCTGTCGACAGCTCGGGAGCGGATCACTTTGGCCAAGATATCATCTGTAACTCGTACGTTGCCATATGACAGAGGCATCTTTTCGGAAAATGAAGAAGAATGACATTAAGCCAACTCCAAGCCGAGAAGCAATACAAACAAGAATAGTTCCGCTAATCTTCTATTCGACTATCGTACGATTTACAAGTCGCAATTATCCCTGTCGATTAAGGTAAACTTAGAGACTAAACTCGAATGAGATATCCTCTTTTAGAGTTTTGATTAGGGCCTCAATTGCAACGCCACTGCGGGAGCCCATCGGTAGTTTTGCCAAGAGAACTTGCTACGCCAAGATTACCGCATGACGCATTTCCTTTGGACCACCTTTTCACCATACAACGAACGCGCCAAGGGTCCGAATACAATGGCCGCATTGGAGCGCGCATACTGCGTTGTGATTACATCTGCCTTTTTGCCAATATCCTCAATACTCGTCACAACACTATCTCTTGCAGCCTCGGCCTTTTTAACTGTGCCATCTAGAGTATCTGCAAGAGACTTCATTCTTTCATTCAATATCTTCTTCTTGAGCTCTCCTTTCAGCTGCCGCCCTTCGTCCTTCGAGAGCAATAACTTCCGGTTCAAGTGTGTTTTTCGTCTCAAGGTCTTTAATGTCCTTTCTAAGCGCAGTTGTGATATTGCTCAAGCTGTCATGTAATTTCACCTTGTCCTTAAGCGCTGAAGGATTCCCGCCTTCGTCATCTACCAGCTGCTTGAATGCTATGACATCTACATGAGCAATTCCTTCTTTATGAAGAGCCAAAAGGTCTTCTATCGCGTTCATTTCTTTTGCATATGTTGCTTTGAGATTGTCGATCTTTTCATCTATGCCTTTTATTTCACTTTGCTTTGTCAAGATCTCACGTTCAAAGCCAGAAAGAGGCTCGTACTTCGTTAGTATATCTTCTGTCAATTTTTCCATGGCCTGCTTTTTTCCGCTCTTCAGCCAAATTTTGTTCAAGCTGCCTTAGATCTTTTTGCAGCGCGGCCGTTTTTACTTCAATATCGGCATTTAGATTTTCTTTATCTTCAATGTACTGCGGAAGATAAGAGATGTCCCGGCCATGTTTTCAATTTCTCGGTGATAGCCAAAAGATTTTCCTTTAGCGCTTCTTGGTCGATACCATGCTTTTCGCAATAGTTCGAGATTGTCAACGCGTCAGCCAGATCGGGCCATGATTTTCCGCTTTTGCATATTGTATTCCCACACGCGTTATTGCATCTACATTTGCGGCCCCAAAGCGGACTTTTTCCTTGGCAAAAATCCCGCTAATTTTGCCGGTACTGAAGCCGTTTTTGCGATTTATCTCGTCATGGTTGTATCCTTGGTAACGTAGTGACAGGACTTCTTCATCTGGAGCTAATTCACTGCTACTCAAATTATGGTAGTTTGGCTTTTCCTGGTTAAAGGGATTTTTGTCAAAGGCGATTTTTATATAGGTAGACTACATCTGCGGTGACTGGCTGCTTGCGGCAGTACCGGGTTTGCCATGTGCGTCCTTAGAACATATTATGTGGCCGCTCGGGATCAAGAGTTCAGATACAGTTATGTTTCATTTCGTGTAGCGTCATTTGCGTCATTTTTCCGTCAGGAGACTGCCACCAACCAGTCATTTTAGTCAAAAAGTTGTCAAACTTGAGGTATCCTTAGTTGTTATTGTGGCTAAATCGATCTTGTCCGGCACGGGATACTAACACTGTTTTACGCACTATACTAAATTATCAGATGACAAAATCGACTCTAAAATGACGGATCTTGGCCAGAATTGACGGACCTGATACCTTTGCACACAGCAACAGATCAAAATACTCCAATGGAGGTTAAGATATGAGAACCCGACCAGCAGCAATCAACCAAGGGTCCAGCGCACGAGCTCGCACATACATATATCATGAATAATAAGTTACCTCTAATGTGCAAGTTATGGTAACTTATTATAGCGCCTCGGATTACCGTTGGGGCATATATGCGCGTAAGGTACTGGCGTCTAGGCATCACCGACGTTTTGAATTCGGGCTATCCTGCCGAGAAGGCCAACCACTGGGATATAAAGTGCATGCAGGGCGAGTACGAGCACTTTGGTGTTTTTTGGTACCGCTACGGCACACCATTTGATAAGGAGCCGGTGCACGGCATCTGCTTCTACTTCAACGACATACCCCGAAAGACGGTTGACGAGCTGGCATCATTTTTGCAAAGCAAGTTTGGAGGACAGCTTCTCTACCGGCAGGCCAGAGGATTTTTGCAAGGGTCAAAAGAGTTTGCCGATGGCAAGTCTGTAGCGATACTTGCCAACGAACTGAGCCTCAAGTTCAACGCCCCAGTCGAGCTCACAATAGAGTTTGAGAAGGCTACAAAAGAAGAGATAGATCAGGAGGCATTCAAGCTTCCCGCTTCAAAGGCGCTCCCGATACCCGGCCCCGACTGATATTGTATATGGCATTAGGTGCCAGCTTGATTTAATTATCTGATTGGACCTTATACATATACAGTCACGAATCATCATATCGACAACCTCAGACAAGGAAAAGGCAAGCATGCGAGACATGTTAAACAGGATCATAGAAGGCAAAGTTGACGCAAACCGCTGATACATAGACGATGTCTTGGAAAAGTTGCATGATCAAAACCACCGATATTAACCTTGAAAAACTGGTCATCGAATTAGCCATGATGGAAGCGGAGAAAAAGGCCGGCAATTTGCAGACTGCATTTCGCCACAAAGTCATGACAGTACTTACAAGGGCATTATGGAAAAGGCATTTGGAATAACCTAGTAGCGTGTAACGTTCGCCGCACATACATGCAATGTGCTCCTTTGAATTCTTGCTCTTTATAGGACTATTCTTTGCAAATTACGCTCCATATGGCAATGCTTAGCATTATATTTCTCGGGTGCTTACCTACTCAGTGTCCATGGCCGCAGGGATGACCATCCGGGAGCACATTGAGGAGCTTCGGACAAGGGTGTTCAGGGTTGCGCTCTCGATAATCATCATCACTGTTTTTGCCATGACATTTGACCTCCGGCCCGTAGAGGTCGCCGGCCTGCCGCTTGCATACCCGTACCCTGACCCGATACACAACATTTCCACCCGGCTTACGTTCTACATGCAGGACACTCTGCTCCCGGAGGGCGTTGGCCTCATCCAGACCGCCCCCGGGCAGGCGTTCTTTGCCCAGATATACGTGTCTGCACTGATAGGGCTTATCGCGTCGATACCCATTATCGTTAGGGAAATATCCGCGTTCATTTCGCCGGCGATAAGCACCAAGACGAAAATCGGGGTGTTAAACATCTTTCTTCCTGCAGTCGCGCTGTTTGTCACAGGTCTTGTATTTTCCTATTTTGTAGTCATACCATTCACCCTCAACTTTCTGTACCAGTACGGCGAGGCTCTTAACGTCGCGACCTTCCTCACGATAAACGACTTTATCTCGTTTGTAATGCAGTTCTTCCTCGGCTTTGGGGTCGCCTTCCAGCTGCCGATAGTGATGTACGGCATCTCGATGACAGACGCAGTTTCGCCCCGCTTTTGGCGCGACAACTTCCGCTATGCCGCCCTAATACTGGTGATATTTGGGGCCATAATCACCCCCGATGGGAGCGGGGTGACGATGTGGTTCGTGGCCGGTCCTATGCTCGTGCTGTACGCCGCAGGCATGCTGGTTGTTGAGAGAAGGGCGGCTGTCAAAACTAACACTTAAATTCTTAAGCAAGCTAACCTATTGCAGGAGATGGTTGCAGAAGGACTGTCAGGTCTCATAATGCAGTTCGTCGGAGGCTGGGAATGGATAATCATTATCGGCCTCATTGTAGTGGTCTTTTTCGGAGCGAAAAAGATCCCCGAGCTTGCAAGGTCATTTGGCAAGGCAACAGCCGAGTTTGAAAAGGCCAGGATTGAAGCCAAGCGCGAGCTCCAGGAAATGAAAAGCGAGGGCCGCGTCGGCAGGGAAAAGCTCGAAGCCATAGCTGACTCGCTTGGCATTGACTACACCAACAAGAACGACGAAGAGCTAAGGGCTGCAATCGAAGTAGAGCTGAACAAGAGCAAGCAGTAGTAGCTTAAAACCTTTTTATTATATTCCATTTTCACTCTAGGCTGTTGATCGGCCTCCAGCAGATCGCATCCATTGTCGACCGGTATGACCCGAAGAATGTCACTGTGGGCACCATCGGCAGCCACTCGGCGCTTGAAGTGATGGACGGCGCCAAGGACGAAGGCATGAAGACGGTGTGCATCTGTCAGAAGGGGAGAGACCTGCCGTACAGGCGCTTCAAACGTCTGGCCGACGAAATCATACTGCTTGACAAGTTTTCCGACATTATGAACAGGGAGAACCAGGAAAGGCTCAGAGAGCTCAATACCATAATGGTGGCGCACCGGGCCTTTACCGCTTACCTTGGATATGACAACATCGAGAACAATCTGAAGGTCCCGATATTTGGCAACAGGTCGCTTTTGCGCGCAGAGGAGCGCACCGCGCCGCGCAACCAATACTACCTTCTGGAGAAGGCAGGCATCCGCCACCCAAAGCTCTACCGCAAGTCTTCCGATATTGATGGGCCGGCCATGATCAAGGTGCAAGAAGCAAAGCGGAAGCTAGAAAGGGCGTTTTTCATCGTGTCGTCGTACGAAGACTACAAGAAAAAGTCAAAGCAAAAGATCGAGCAGGGGCTCGTCACCAAGCAGGATCTTGACAAGGCGACGATAGAGGAATACGTGCCAGGCACGTATTTCAACCTGAATTACTTTGTGTCCCCGCTCACCGGTGAAACCGAGTTCCTCGGAATCGAAAGGAGGCTGCAGACCAACGTGCACGACTTTGTGTCGCTCCCAGCAAGGCAGCAGATTGAGATGGACCTGCCGCAGCCATCGAACATCGAAGTTGGGCACACACCGGCGAGCATCCGAGAGTCGCTCCTTGAGAAGGTCTTTGAGATGGGCGACAAGTTTGCAGTCGCAGTCAGAAAAGAGTACCCACCGGGGGTGATCGGGCCGATCTCGCTGCAGAGCGTCGTGACGACCGACCTTGATTTTGTAGTGTATGACGTGTCCTTGCGGGTGCCGGGCAACCCCATAATGGCGACGACTAGCCCATACACCAAATATTATTACGGCCACACGATGGGAGTCGGCCGCAGGATCGCGATGGAGATCAAGGATGCGGCGGCGCAGAGGAAGTTGCGTGACATCGTCACCTGATTGGCGCGCGCACGTATGTATATGTACGTGCGCGTTTCCAGTGGTTCCAGTCGAGATATCAAAAGTATAAAAGAATTAAACTGTTATTTTATTGCATGACAAGAGGCAGTCAGACCGGGAGTAATAATATATACAACAGTGGCCGCTCTTATGGTCTCATCATTAATTCTGCTTTTCTGAATCCGCCTAGCTTGTAGATAGAAAATAGCACTATTGCTATGGACATTGCAGTAAAAATAGGCGAGTATGCTGTTAGAAAAAGTGCCTGCCCTAAAGGCAGAAGAATGCCTATGAATGAGAAGCAGGCAGGACATACACCAACCATGAATCCAACAGCTGAGCCAGCAAAACCCGTTCTCGCTGCTTCTGGCTTGCAGTCAAAGCACTTGTTTCTTGTGAACATATAAAGAGAGATAAACATGCCAAAGAAAATGGAGAATGTAATGTATAATATTGAGCTCCACGGTTTCTGCAGCAAGTCAAGGAACCATATGTCAAATGCAAGCAGCGTGTTCGTAAGCTGAATCAGAGGAAGAAGAAAGAAGATGCCTGTTGCTGTTAAAGCTGCTATGGCAGGTTTATATTTCAAAGCAGAAAGGAGCCTTATGCCTGACATTTTCTACCACTACGCGAGAAGCGGCTCCAATACCTGCTTTACCTTTGAATATTCGAGCGGGTTGACATCTACCCATTTTACAATGCCATTGCTGTCAAATACATATTTAGTATCAAGGTATCGCACATGGTATTCCTGCGGCATCTGCTCGCTCTCTGCCACATACCAGTCATCCCTTCCATAATTTTGCTTCCATTGCAGATATTGCTCATCGGTTTCCCTCGGATCTACAAATACGATTAAGACATTGAAAGCATTTCCGCCAGTTTCGTCATCAAGCTTTGCAATGTTTTGAGCTCCGATCTGGCATGGAGTGCACCATGTGGTTGTAAAGAAAATGAGCACAGGCTTGCCTACAAATGTTTGCTTTGTTATACTGCCATTCTCAGGGTCAGTTAAACTAAAGCTGGGCGCGGAGTTACCAACCTTCAATCCTTCTGCCTTTTCATTTCCTGAAACAGTAGTAAGGCTTAGACTGTTAGAAGTCTGAAATGAAGAGCTCATGGCTGCAACTGCTATTATCACGGCAGCTACTGCAGCCCCTCCTATCGTTGCATACTTCTTGTTAACCATTCTAGCATCTCTCCATTTTTGCTATCTTTTTTGATACAAAATACGTTCCAGCAGCCAAGACTACTACTGTGAGCGGAGCCATAAACTTGCTGTATATAGACAGAGAAGAGAAGGCAGCCGGGCCTATTGCAAGCGCAAGTAACCCCCCACCACAGCATGAAAAGCTTGTAAAGAAAGCAGGAACAATGCCGAATAATCCTTTTGATTCTGGTTTCTTTTGTATGCCGCATACTTTCGCAACTCGTCTTGAATAGAACATTAGGGCAGTATTGATGCCTACAAGAAATGAGGAAGCCACAAGAAAGGCAAGCGCTCCGTAAAAGATGAAGAAGAATATGTTATCGGTAGGAATAGCTGATATTCCAAGATAGCTTGTCCTGAAGACAGGAATGCCGGATGCAGAAGAAAGGCCGGGAACATATGATATTATACCGACTGTTATGATATAGATTATAGCATATGCAAGTCCAGATGCTAAGGCTATTGTCCTATACTTTGGAGTTCTAAGGACATGCTTGATAGGCCTAAACATAGGATCTGGAGTCTGAAGACTTCGCATTTACCGTCACTGTTACCTCCCGATGAATAGGATTTAAGCTATCAAGTTTATAGCGAGATAGTCACTATTGAAAAGGATAGCTATGCAAAGCTACAGAAAGGAAAGCAATTATACTATCGCTTCTACAGTTTAAGGCATGGCTAAGTCAAACAGAGCGATATGTCTCTGTCCGCTTGAAGGCGTCATAGACATAATCAGCAAGAAATGGGCGCTTTTGATAGTCAATGAGATAGGCAACCACGGACGCATACGTTATAATGATTTGATGAAGGAGATACAGGCAATAAGCCCGAAAACTTTAGCTGATACGCTCAAAGAGCTAGTCAAATACAACCTTGTGAAAAGAGAGGCATTCAATGAGATCCCGCCAAGAGTGGATTACACTCTGACAAAAGACGGCGAAGAGCTCAGGAAATCAATCATACCCATATTGCAATGGGCTCTTTCAAAGAAGGGGACTGTCATCGCCCACTGCTCCTGCTCTATATGATTCCAAAGGGAAAAAGAATAGAAAAGGAAGACCTATCTGCTTAAGGTGTCAGGCTTTCCTTTAGCTTCTGTCCTGCTTTTGACATCTTTGTCATAGTCGGGCTAATTTCAGGCAGCTTTTGCAAATGTCCCTTGCTTACTGCTAGGTCGTGGAATGCCACATGCCATCTATTTGCCCGATGGAAGTTCTGGATAAACGCATCTCTTATGTCTGTGCGCTGGCTGTTTATTGCGCCCATGTCCCAAAGCTGCATAAAGCTTCTTGCAGCAAACCATTGCCCGACTACTATCATTTGATCATCAATTGCGTTTATCTGAACATCATGAACCTTGTCAGGGCTTGTAGCATTCTGCTCAGAGACAGGCACATCATAGCCGCCATCCTGCAGTATCTTTTTCATCGACATAAAGTTTTGATTGCACACATCCATCAGATAGGTCTTGATTGCCTGCTTGATTTCGGAGTCTTTTGCCACTGCGATATACATATTGCATTGACCCATGCATACATATTCTCTTAGAAGACCTTCCATCACTACTGTGAACTCGCTTGATGATAGTGAATCTCTGTCGGCATAATGCTTCCTATATCTCTCCTCTGCATATGCGGTGTTTTTCAGTCCTGCCGAGGACTTGATCTACGTCAGATTTAGTCACCATGCTCAATACCTCCATGCAAATTATTTAGTGATTAGACACGGTTGTTAGAGAACCAAAACGCTTGCCTTCAAAACATAAATAATTCAGCCGAGGCTCCCTGTAATCTTTTAACTTTCTTCAAAGATAGTGACTATCCCGATTGAAACTTTGCTTGTTAAATAGCCGTCTGGCAAAGATTGTTCATGTTCTGCTGTGCAGGTCTTTTCGGCGGATTCGTCTTGGGAGCTGCTACTGGAATACCATGGATGCCCCTTGTCGCAGCTGGTATTGGAGCGGGCGGAGGGATACTGACAGACATCACGATATTAAGAGCGCTTGATGAAAGGAAGGAGAAAAACGCCAAGAGTCAACCAATAAATCGGGCGATAGCATGCTGTAATAGCCTCATTAGGAAAAAGAAACAGAAATCCGAAGACCTAGAACTCCCAGCCGATTAATACTATCTCCAAACATAGTCACTATTACACTATAAACTACATATCTTAAATACTATACATTTGATAGTAATACTGCAATGTGCGATTGTTGTTGTGGAACAAGCGAAATGTCGGAAAAAAGTCTGAGAAAAAGGTAGGCGAGATACTTCAAGAGATTAAAGAGACCAAGAGAAAGCAAAAGGTGTGATATACATGGCATCTCAGACTGTAACTATTTTTTACTCTACGGGCAATGAAATAGTAACGAGTGAGGAATGGCAATAATGAAAAATGGCGAATACGACCTGATAATTATCGGCGGTGGAGCGGCTGCATTTAGCGCGGCCATAAAAGCAAATATGCATGGTGTAAAAACAGCAATGATAGAGCGCGCTGCGTTAGGAGGCACATGTGTCAACGTAGGATGTGTCCCTAGCAAAAACCTGCTTGGCGTAGGAGAAATGCTTCACTCAGCAAAGAAACCCCCTTATCCTTCTGTCTTTCCATGCGATTCAGATTTTGATTTTTCCAAGACAATTGAGGCTAAAGACGCGCTTGTAAAGGGATTGCGCAAGCAAAAGTACTATGATGTATTGCAGTCGCTTGAGCATGTAGATCTTGTAGAGGCAAGCGCTTCATTTGTCTCTCCAAAGAAACTCAAAGTTGATGGCAAGCAATTCGAGGCCAATAAATTCATTATCGCCGCTGGCTCCTCGCCATCTGTTCCAAGATTCAAAGGAATAGAGAATGTAAAGTATCTGACTAACAATGAAGCGTTAGCATTGAAGGAAAAGCCGTCTTCAATGATAGTGATAGGCGGCCGTGCTCTTGGTCTTGAATTTGCACAGATGTATGCCCGGTTTGGCACCACAGTGACTGTATTGCAGAGAAGCGACAGGATAATTCCAGAGCATGAGCCTGAAATATCGCAAGGACTGCATCAATATCTAACTGAAGAAGGCATAGAAATTGTCACTGGCGTTAACGTGCAGGAAGTATGGCAGAAGAATGGAAGTAGGTTTATCAAAGTATCTGTAAATAAGCAAGAAAGAGTGTTTGAAGCAGAACAGTTGCTGATGGCAACCGGCAGAAGACCAAATACTGCTGATTTGCATCTGGAAAATGCCGGCGTCAAGCTAAGAGAAGATGGAGCTATAGTTGTCAATTCGGAGATGCGCACGAGTGCACCTCACATCTGGGCCGGCGGCGACGTTGTAGGCGAGCCTATGCTTGAAACGCTGGCGGCAAAGGCAGGTGCAACCGCTGCCGAGAATGCATTGACGGGCAGCCACAAAAAGATTGATCTGCTCTCTGTACCATCTGCTATTTTCACTTCGCCGCAAGTCGCAAACGTTGGTATGACAGAAAAGCAGATGATGCAGAAATACAATTACTGCTCGTGTCGAACTCTGTCAATGAAAGAAGTGCCTAAAGCGCTGACGGTCAACGATACAAAAGGCTTGATCAAAATGGCTATAGATCCAAAGAAGAACAATCGCATTGTAGGCGTGCACATTCTTGCAAGCATTGCAGCAGATATGATTCACGAGGCAGTAATGGCTATAAAATACAAGTTGACGATTGATGACATTATTGACACAGTGCATGTGTTTCCAACAATGTCTGAAGCAATAAAACTTGTAGCGACGGCCTTCAAGCAGGACGTAAGCAAGCTATCATGCTGTGCCGAGTAAAACTGCTTAAGACTTCCTTAATGGATATTCCTTTTTGAGCTTTTGATACAGCTCGTCGCTGCATATCCAAGGAAAATCTGGAATCCCAACGACTTTGATATTGCCATCAATGATTGTAGCTGGTACAGACGTTATGCCATAATCTCGCATCTTTCTCTTTACTCCATCGGTCATGTTATTTATATCATAGACTGTCTGTGAGCAGCCCTCACATTTGCCAATCTCAACTTCATCGGTTATATGCCTGCATAGTGGGCAGCCGGCGGAGAATATCTCTATTGCGTGATTCTGTTTCACGCCAGCATTTAGCAATTCAACGATTTAAACTGCTCTATCCAAACGTTTTCTGCATTAATGAAGCGAAGCATAACTTACGCCTTCTGCAAGTGAGGGATGGAAAAAAGGTAGATTTCCTAAATCAAATGTTGTCAGCCCAGCGCGCATCGCCACCATTATCATATGGATGATGTTGTCTGCCTCCTCTACGGACACCAGCCCGCCTATTATTTTGCCACTATCTTTTTCAAATATCGTTTTGATAAAACCGTCATTTTCATTCCAGTTGCCATTTATTATTTCTCTAGGGAATTTGTTGTAAGTAGCCTTGGCAGTAGAATATTTGATTCCCTTCTCCTTTGCTTCCCCTTCCATGACGCCCACGTGATAAATAGGCGGCTCTGTGTAATACACTTCTACTGCAAGATTCAAGTCCTGATGCTTCTTTATGTTTCCTTTAACCATGTTTATGGCAGCATACTCAGTCTAGGTTTCCAACTGTCGTCAGCTTTTTTGTCGTGTTTGTAATGTCACCACCTGCATAGATGTTTGGAACGGTAGTCTGCAAGTATTCATTGACCTTTATGCAAATCTTGTCATATTCAACTCCTACAGTGTCAAGGTTCAATCCGTCTATGTTGGGTATGCGCTTTGTCATATACAGAACCAAGTCAACTTCTGCCTTCTGCACAGTTCCATTAAATGTTTCATGGTGTACTGTAAGAGGATATTCAATTGATAGACCATTGCCCAGATCCATCTTATTCTTGCCGCTTGATTCTATCTTCTTGACTTTATCTTTCAAAAATACAGTTATGCCTTGGTCTGTGATTTTTCTGTAGAGTAACGAAGATACATCCTTGTCTTTTGAGAATAGCTCTTCTTATTGAAAGATAGATTGATTTGGCAAATGGTTGAATGTTGCATACTCCAATCCGCCAAAGCCCGCACCAATTATAAACACTCTTTTCTCGCCAGGCAGCTCTCTTAGTTTCAGTACTTGATCTCCATCTATTGCATATTGTATGCCTTCGACTGAGGGCACATGATATTTTGAGCCTGTACCTATCAGGATTTTATCTGCCTGCAAAATTTGACCGTCTTCGGTTATCACTTCATTCTTTGACCTTAGAGCTCCTCTGCTTTCAATAACTTCAGCACTCCACTCTCTCATCTTACCTGTTCTCAGCTGCATCATTCCTTTGACTATCTTTTCCTGATATTCCATTACTGATCTAAAGTCATGGATCTCGCCGTTGCCTTTTACAGAATAGCCAAACTTTTGACTTTTCTATCTTATTCTCATAGTGGTCAGCCTGCCAAATGGATTTGGTGGGGATACAACCTACCTGCAAGCATGTGCCGCCCAGACGTTCGCCTATTACTGTGGCAGTCTTGAATTCGTTAGACTCACATAATGCATGGAAATCTCATCTATGATTAATCTATCGAATAGCAGTAGGAGTAATGGCTGAGTAACCTGTTGCAACTATCAAAGTGTTAAGATCTAATGTATCAAATCTAACATGTACAGACTTTGAAATCTGTGCCCTGATGTGCTCAGGTATTCCTCCATAACACTTGTTCAGTATCTCTGTATTTTCCCATCCGCCTAAACTAGCTACATAGGCTAATGACCAATTAGTGGCTGCCAGATAATATTGAGCCATAGTGTGTCTGAATAAATGCAGCGGCTTGCCGTCAAAGTACAAGCCATCTCCTAGCGCGTAAACTCTGGTCTTTTCATTAAGCCAAGTGCCTTTGTCAAGCTCGGAAAATATCTTTCTGAACCAGATTGCGATCCTCTTTGCAAAATAGCTTGCTCTCAGACAGTTGGCTCTATCACTTTTAGCATCCTCAAAGAACATAAAATCTCTTTTTGGCAGCCTGTCATAAGCAGTTTCAACAATAGCGCGGCATTCTTCTGTAGGATACTTGACCCACCACTTGCCTTCCCTTGTCAAGTACCACGATGCTTTCTTTATCTTGGGTTCAAATTGCTCTACCCTGAACGCTGGAGACATGGCTATCCTATCCCAGCTCAATGATGCCATTGCAAAAGCTCTAGCCCCGGTATGCAGGTCAATGTTCATGAATGACCATGATTGCCAGTCATTTTTCATTTTCAAGCCGCCTGTTTACTGTTTCAATTTGCTCCGGCGTAAGCATATGATGTCTTTGTATTCGCCGAGCCTCTCAGATATGGTTGATAGACCATAACGCTTACCTTCTCCATGAGCAAAGTTGATACTATGAGAGGATAAAAAGCCGCGATACGCAACTATGGTGTTTGTACGCTGCATGTGAGGATATGCAGTATTGAACCAAGCAAGGAAATTCTGCCAGTATTCAATTGCAATTTCTTTGCGCTTTGCCGTATCTATCGGCATGCCATGACTGACCAGAGTTTCCGGCATGACCATAAGTTGATCAGATATGCCATGACTCATGCTTATCATGTACTGGATTCTATTTGCCGAAACCTTGCCTGATTTCAGATAGGTTATCCATTTTTAAATTGATGGAAGCTGGCTGTACTTTTCATTCTGGAGCTTGGCATACTCAAGGGATAATTGTTGCTGGAGCGATATGACAATGCCGCCATGACAGGGCATGCAAAGGACTTTGCTCATATCAGATTTGAAGAGTGGGATGGTGCTGGTAGCATTTCAGGTAGATGAGAGTTTCGACCAATATACACATAGAGCTACGGTTGCATCAGTATTTCGCCATTAGTGGCATCTATTACATAACCCCAGTCCCTATTGTTAGGTGCTGTAATACTTACTATCCATATGTACTGGCCTTCATAGTTAGGAAATTGGCTGTGATAAAGTGTTAGAGTGTCATGCAGTGCTGTTTTGTCAACTATAAATGAAAAGCCATTTGCTTTCACGTGCAAGAGAGTAGCTTCAATTTTCTTATCGTTAAGACTTTGTTCATCCCAATTCCCTTCTTTGATTGCTAGTTGTATTGCATCTTTTTCTGCTATCAGATTTGGAATAGCTGACCTTGTAAATTGCTGATATGCTAACAGCACGCCGGCTGTTACACCTAGAGCAAATAGAGATATTGTAAGCATTATGATAATACTTTTTCTATCACTTGCAAAAAGCTTGGAGCCTTTGGCTGAGCTCAAATTATGCATGTTATTGTGGTAGTAAGATTTATCGATTTATCCAAATGATCTTTTCAGCCTTTGGTTACTACCTGATATAGCTCATATCTGCCGCCAAACCTTGAACGCTTCATAAGCAAGCAATCCTGTGCCGGCTATTGCAAATACCATGACATAGACGCTATCTCTTCCTAGTACTATAGGTGCAGTAGCAAAATACATGACAGCTAGAGCTGCAAAAAAGGCCGCATAAAACAAAAGCCTTGGAAAACGTACCCTTCCTATATTCATGAAAAGCTCCATTATTCCTATGCTGACCTTTCTAGATGCAGAATATCTGCCATGCTCATCCTTTGTTGCCAGTCCAACTCTACAAAGTTTCTCTAAGTGATGAACTGCGACATTGACGCTTGAATAATCTGGTCTTCTTTGTACCTCTCTAGCCCCAATAGGGTCAGGAGAATCTAGCAGCATAAGATAGACTTGCAACGTTTTGCCCTGTAGTGCTTCCTTTAGTTCGGCATCCGTCGTTGCATCCTTCTTACCACTGTCATCTGCTGCTGGTGCCTACATGATAATTTCACTGTGATTTGCATGTCGCTTGATATTAAAGAAAACCTTCGTAGTGCCTGTTCCAACATTGGAACAGCTCTGAATGTCGCCTAGACAGCATTTGAACAAGAAATACAAACATTATGATAAAGTAGCAAGCAGTCGTAAAGATACCTGATGACAAACGAAAATAGCAACAACACCGATAAACGAAAAGGGCAGGAATCCAGAAGAAGGGCTATCATAGCTGCCTTGGTAGCCGGAGTTTCAGTGGCTGTCTTTACTGGGATAATTATCAATACCACGTTACCAAGAAACACATTTGCATTAGATGTAATCCATCCGCCACAGTCTGTTACTGTAACTATCCCTGCAGGCGCAAGCTTGGCTGATAACAATGTTAACTTTACGCCAAAAGACATTACAGTTGTTTTAGGAGTCAACAATACGGTAGTATGGGTAAATGAAAATGTCAATCCAGAGAGAGTCATTGGACAGGACGAGGACATGCCAGGTGGCTTTGGCAAGATAAGAACTCTGATTGAACCAGAGGGCGGAACTTTTGCCTTTACCTTCACAGAGGAAGGAACGTACAACTATCTCAGTGCCGCTCATCCATGGCTCCAAGGCACTGTGACTGTAAAGAAGGCAGACAGGTAGAGGTTTCTGCCTCATTCTTTTTTCCTAAATCCTTATTGAGCCTTGGTTATACCAATAGAAAGAATAAGTTAATTTGCCAGTATCTAGCTATAAAGCAGGTAAAGCCTAAATGGAATGGTGGCAGATAGTTGCAATAATTGTTCCGATAGTAACAGGCTTGGGCATTGCTGCGATTAAGGTGTCAAACTCAATGAGAAAGGTAGAATCGCTGAAGTTTAAGCCAAGATTTCTGTGTCCTCACTGCAGTAGGTATTATGAAACTATCGAGACTCACCTCTGTCATGTTAAATAATATGCTTCCGAGCCTCTAGTTAGTTGTCACTTCGGCTACGTCTATTTAGGATTGAGAAAGAGCTCATTAGACGCAACTTCAGACTGACTTAGGCACATGATAACTTATCCTTCAAAATGTCTGATGATGATTATTCTCCTTTTGTGGTTGTGGATTAAATGACGGCAACAATGGCAAACCCTTCAATCCCAATAACAATACGATACTGCCAATCGCTTTCAATAATAATCCTGTTAAGAAGAAAGTTTGAGATTGATCAGATTGACATTGCATTGGAACTGAAGTGCCTGAATCCATATAATGTCCTTCTAGCCACCTAAGACAATTTTCATAGGTATTTTTCTCCAAAAAGCCCTTTCCAATAAGTATAGCTCCAGCAGCGACTATGGCAATACCAACTGTAACTGTGATTCTATTCACTATACCATGTTATGGACTCTGTTACTCTTGTAGTTTTTGGATGATTTGAAAGCTGCTTTCGAGCCCTTGGTCTATCTTGTTGCATATTATATTACCCACTATCTTGATTGCATCTCGTTATGCAACAAAATCGAAACATAATTAGTTCTACTTAATTTCAGCATATCAAGAAGCTTAGCATCAATGACTTTTTGAACTGTTCATGAGTATGCAACAAGTTATGCAACGCTTTTGTTGCATAACGAGCGTGAATAGAGAGATTTTTGCAGTGAATTATTTATTGTGGGCGACTACTTTTACAAGCTGCTGATCTCTTACATTAATTCTACACCTGCAAAACGCTTTGCATCACGGTGTATAAGCCTGAGCGCATACCACAGGCCAAGCTTTGTGAATGTCACGGCAACCATCCTTACAATGGGATTAAAGTGCGCAGTGCCATACCAAACCCAGTTGGAAACTGTCTTGGCATTTAGGTACCAGCAGCGAAAGTAAAGCTCCCATTGTAATTTTGTCAGCTTGTTTGCCGTTACCGTTTTGTTGGGATCATGGTAATCTGTGTAAAGTAGTGGCGCGACTACACATGCCGTTCCATCCAGCGATTTGATCAGCTCTATGGTTTCTCTGACGTCATCGTCATCTTCTCCAGGCAGGCCAATTACAATAGTGTTTGCTATAAAGTAATAATTGTCATTGAGTAACTTGATGCCATCCCTGACTATCCAGGGCCATTCCTGAGGAGAAAATGGCTTGACTTTGTAAGGCATGTGTCTCTTTATTAATTTCGCAGACGCAGTCTCTAGCCCGATCTGCACTCCGTTCCATCTGTCCGGCCCAAAGTTGTTAATCTGTGACATCTGCCTTATGCATTCTGGCTCTGCCATTGCTGACGAGAATGTGAGGTGTACAGCACCAACGTAGTTAACATTTGGCAGAGACTTCATCTCCTTGAACAGATTTATCACAGCATCCTTGTTTGGCCTCAATTCAGAGTTGTCGCAACCATAAAGCAAGATTTCATCTGATTGCAGCCATACACTAGTGATCCCATGTTTCAGGTTGATCATCGCTTCCTTCTTTAACCGGTCAATTGGAAAATCTCTCTTCATCCTCAGGTTCGGATCGCAAAAGTCGCATCCTCTGCCGCATCCTCTCATAGCTTCTATGAGGCCGTTCGTTGTTGGGCCTTGTATGTACGGTATGTCCTTTATCGTATTTGTACGGGTAAATGTTATTTCCTGAGCATTGCCTGCTATTATATTCTGGTAGATCTCGGCGATCTTGTCATCTGCTTCCCCTATCACTAGGTGGTCTATGCCATACTCTTCTCGGATATTCTTATCAAACGATAGTTGCCACGCCCCGCTTCCGCCAACCACCACTTTAAACCCATATTTTTCTTTGAGGTCCTTTACTTTCATGCAGAGATCTCGGAATATTACTCTGTTGATGGTGACCACCTGACCTTGGGTTGTTGCAGAAGGAAATGGTCCTACTCCAAGCGGATCCATGACATTTAAGCCAACTATTTTTGTATCCTGTCCTATCGACTTGTTGATATGATCTGGGTGAGCTATGATTATGTCCTTTCTATCAAATCCACCTTGCATCAAGCCCGCTTCTATCCTTCGGAGTCCTAGGGGAGCTGCGTCGGCTTTGCCCGTGTTTTTATCAAACGGGACAGCCGGGCAGAACACCTGCTTGAACATGAATGGTGGTACATTCTCCGCAGGGAAGCACACTATGAACCCAAAAAGCATATTGTGCCTGTAATGCGACATGAGAGACCTGTCTGCAGTCAGAACGTACTGCCTTCCTTTAATCATAAATATAATAAGAAAGCAGTAACAAATTTATAAGAATTTTGACTTTGGTCAAATATACAAAACCTTTAGCACAATTACGCATCATTATTAATAAAAAATGCATTTCATGTTAAATATTAGCTTTTGTTCTATGAGAGCATGTCATTTGATACCGGTAAAGCAATCAGAGTTCTTGGAAAATAGTCATTCAATAGAATCGTTGGAAGAAGGCTGCCTCTGGTAGCAGTGTTTGGCATGACTCATTATTGCAACTTTGTGTGTCCCATGTGCCTCTTTAGCGATCTTAACAAGGAGAACCAGCTGAAATTTGCGGCAAAACATGATCTCAATACAGATCAATGGAAGATAGCTATGGCAAAGGCTGCCAAATATTGCATCTGGTCAATAATGGAGGAGGCGAGCCTACTTCAAGAAAGGATTTTCTTGAATTGATACAGCACCTGAAGAGTTTGCATCTGCCAGTAACCGTAGTTACCAACAGATCGTTCCTGCATACTTTTGACATAAAAATACTGAAAGAAAATATCGACAGCCTGTGCGTCAGTGTTGATTCAATACACAAAGACTTGTACTGCAAGATAAGAGGCGTCCTACAGAACAATACCACAGGGTGATGGATAACCTGCATGCTGTCGCAGAGCACAAGATGAACAGGTACATTAATGCTGTCATCACAAAGTGAAACACTGACGAGTTCATAACTGGCGAATACTTTGATCACATGTACAAGGAATTTGGGATTCCCACAATAACGCCAGCGCTTGTAGAGAACAGGGTAGGCGGCTTTGGATTTGACACATTGTCGCCAGATCAAGAAACTATTCGCAAGGTTGCTCAGGGCATCTTGAACTACACCAAGACTCATGACAAACCTTTCATTGGCGTGCCGCCCCTTTACTGGAAACAAATAGTTGATTTTGGAAGACCCATGTTCAAAGAATGTGGCGTGTGGAAAAGCCTGACTATACAGGCCAATGGCATGGTACGAATACCTTGCTGGAAACTAGCAGTACCGACGCAGCAGTACAATATACTGCAGTACGACATAGGCGAGCTCTGGAACATGCCGGAATGGGAAAACCTGAAGGTCTGTCATGACTGTGAGTACTTGCATGCGTATGGGTTTCATCGCAGAACGTGACGACGATTTTTGAACAAAGCAGGCAAGCAATGGCTAGAACTTTCGGCGCATGAGGTTGTTGTCAATTTTTTCTGGCGATGTTATTATTATACCAGATGATAGAGGCCTGTCAGAATTCGAATGCTTTAGCGTAATTGAGCTATATACCATTAGAACGATTATTATTAACGCTCTATCGCTTCTTCAAACAGGTTCTTCCTTACCTTGATTGGAATGTCATAGTAAGCTGCCAGTGCAATCGAGTCTGAAGCTCGGTAGTTCCGCAGCACCAGCTCGCCATCCTTCTTGCTCTTGAAGTAGAGGTTTGCCCGCAGCACAGAGCCGCTCTGGTAGACGTGCACTTCGACCAAGAGCAGATCCTGCATCACTGCGATCTCTTCTACAAGGTTGTATATCGTCGGGATGCTGCCTTTGTCGCCTTCCTGAAAGCGCGAAATATGCCTTGCAACTTCGCCGGAAAAGGCGCGCATTGGGAACTCTTTGCCGTCCTCAGACTTGAGCACGACGACTCCTTCCAGTCCCACTTGGTCCACGAACCCCACGTAGCTTATCCGGGCTGGGATGTATTCTTCGTCCTGAAGGTCTGGCATTGTGTCTACTATACACGTACCAAGAATTAAGGGTTTATCAGAATCCGATAGGATTTAATTTGCAGTCGGCCGATCCTGTTCTGGTCACATCAGGCATGGACGAGAAGCGCTGGCAGGGCTTGAGAGAAAGCGGCTTTAGGATCTTTTTTGTAGGACTCTTCTCGCTCGTTATTGCTTTCATAGTATACTCGCGGCTCACTGTGCCTTCCGCAGACCCTCTGGCCGTGCAGGCGCAGCAGCTGAGCAACCTTGCATACGCTGTCCTTGCAATAACTGCAGCTTCAATGGCGTCAATGCTGTATGGCGTATACACAATCTTTCGCGCGGAACAAATGCGCACCGCGGGAAGCGACAGCCTGATCTCGTTTATCACCGGCGCGTTTGCCAACAGGACATACTGGAAGATAATGGCGGTCGCGGCAATAGGCTACGGGGTCTTTTTCGGCTTTTTATCTCAGATACTGGTCTACCGGCCGGACGTATCGCTCACAGAAAGGGGAGTCGAAGTGTCGTCAGTTGACCTGACTCTCTGCTGCGCAGCCCCCGGCTACATGCCAATGTTCACCGTCTACATTACCGACCACTTTTTGATATTGATAATTCCGCTAAACGTGATACTGGCCACCGTCGTTTCTGGGCTGGTCGGCTTTAACGTGGCCCTCAGCATCTTTGCCTACAGGCTAAAGAAAGCAATGCGCGCCACCACGTCGCTTGCAGGCGGAGTGGGCGCGACATGTGGGCTCTTTGTCGGGTGCCCGACGTGTGCCGGCAGCCTCTTTTCTGCCCTTATCGGAGTTGGCGTCGCAGGGGCAGGAACAAGCGCAAGCGTGCTGGCGCCGTTTCAGACATTGTTTATCGCCGCAAGCATCCCTGCTCTAGTAATAGCTCCCTTCCTGATCGCAAGGAGCATAAGGTCGGTCTCAAACTGCAGGCTTACTTGACCTTGGCCACGACCTCGAACTGCGGCAGCCTCTTTGATATGCTGTCAAGATACATCTGGACGTGCGGCTCTGCTGTCCATATCTTCTCGTCGCCAAAGAGGTAGCCGTACCTCTGCGAGCTCCCTATCTTCTCTCGCTGCCTGAGCGCGGCGATATAGCTTGCCGGGACTGACGAGTCGTCAAAGCCGTGCTTTCTTGCAATGGCGCCAATGACATCGTGCATGCCAGAGCCGTGCTGCGCCGCCTCCTTGACGCGGTAGGCGATGTCTTTTGGAATCCCCAAGCTCTGTGCAAGCCTGCGGTGGACGTGCTTGCCAAAAGTGTCATGCCCTCCCTTTACGTTCAGCCGGAGCTCGGTTGCCAGCGCGACCCTAATGACCTCGGTGTCTAAGAAAGGCTCACGCAGCTCAATGCTGTGTGCCATCGTTATCTTGTCCTCCCGTTCAAGCGTCTCCTTGTATAGCAAAAGCAGATCCTCAACCATGCGTTCCCGCAGCTTCTTGTAGCCTTCCTTTTCAACCACCTTGGGGTACCACGAGTAGCCACCGAACAGCTCGTCCGCGCCCTGCCCGGTGAGCATCACCCTTATGTCATCTTCATGAGCAAGCTTGACTGCGCTGTAGACTGGCAGCGCCACTTCGACCTGCCCGGCGTTTGCGTCTTCGATCACATTGATCACTTCGGGTACCAGCTTTTCTACTGCATCTTGGTCAAGCTCGGCCACCTTTAGCTTCAGGTCGAGCCTCTCGGCGATCTGGCGTGCATAGGCGATGTCATGAGAGCCCTTGACACCGCCAGTGTAGCATACCACTTCGGGCACCATCTTGGCTGCCAAGTATGCGACAAGGACGCTGTCGATGCCGCCAGAAAATATTATTCCTATCCTTTGAAAGTCCTGCGTGCGCTTTTCCATCGATTCAATAAGTGCCTTTCTGTACCCTTCCACCGCGGATTTCATGGTCCTATGCACTATCCTGACTTTTGGCGGGATCGGGTCGGCCACGTGGAAGCTTTCAAGCTGGCCGTCTGATGATACTACAGTCGCGCTGCCCGGCAGTATGGACCTTGTCGGCTCGGACATCCCGATCCTCCAGAGTGCCTTGCGCTCTGATGCAAAGGCGACAAACCTGCCGTTGTCTGCGTAGTACAGCTGCCGCACTCCTATCCTATCCCTGACAAGTGCCGTCTTGCCAGTCTTTATGTCCTGAATTGCAAGCGCGTACACTCCGTCAAGCTCTGCAACTGTACGCTTGATCGCGCCGATCAGGCTGTTCCTGCGAAGATGATCTTCAAGGAGGTGGACAATGACTTCGCTATCAGTCGTCGTTGAAAACTTGTGGCGCTTTTCCAGCTTTTTCCTTATCTTCTTGTAGTTGTATATCTCGCCGTTGTGCTCCAGAACAAGCCGGCCGTCGCAGCTGCTAAATGGCTGCGCGCCACACGTGCCGCCAACTATTGCAAGGCGCGTGTGCCCAAGAGCACTCTTGCCGCTCATCTTCTGGAACTGTGGCCGCATCGTGGCAATAGAGTTTGACTTGATGATGTGTCCATCGGCAACCAGCCCAGCCCCGTCCGGGCCGCGGTTAATCATGCATAAGAGCATCGAGCCTACAAGCGGCACGACGTTCTCACCATTTTTGCTCACAATACCTGCTATCCCACACATATTTTCCTCTAACCAAATTTCAAAAGCCAAGCCTTGCCGTAGGTGGCAGATAGCTTGACTTAACCGACTTAACTACCCATTAATGGTTTTTAAACATTTATGCAGCAAATTCTAATACTTTTAGGAGATCGGACTCCTGTACGATTTTGTCAGCTGCCTTTGCTATTTCGCTATCCTTTGGCATGAACACGACCCCTACTCCAGCGCGCCTTATCATGCAAATGTCAGACTTGGTATCGCCGACTGCTAGTGTGGCTTGTATTGGTACGCCGAACTGCCGCGCAGCTTTTTCCAAGTGGTAGCGCTTGCACACCGAAATTTTGCAAAAGCAGCCGATCTTCTCCCACCCAAGCGGCATCTTGACCTTGCCAGTGATCTTGCCGTTTTCCATTTGGAGCTCGTTTGCCGACACAAAGTCCAGCTGCAGCCTGTCCGCGACAGCGCTTGCGGCAACAGTGTAGCTGTCGCTTATTATCCCTATCTTGTAGTAGCCCCTTTCTCTTAATGCCGCAACGGTCCGCTCGCAGTTCTTTGTAAGCGGTATCGACTCTATCGCATCTAGCAGGTCCTTTTTTGTCAGGCCGGCAAAGAGCGCGGCTATAGCTTTTGTCTGCTCGTGCCCCAGCATGCCCTCTGACTGTTGTATAGCCCTGACCTTGTCTGATAGGTCGAACCTATCTGCTAGCGCAAAGACCAGTCGACCCTGTATGAGCGTGCCATCCATGTCAAACCCTGCAAGCTTTGGCATCAACAATCTATTACTGTGCGTATGTAGAAGCCTTGCTTAGAACTTTTGCAAATTGCCGTATGTCGATGTCCTTGAAAGGGTCTATCTTGACCGGCGCAGGCGGCTCCTGCTGGCCTTCTTCCAACATGTTCCTTGTGCGCAGGCTCTCCAGTATCTTTTCGCGAAGCTTTGGCGGGCATATCTTGCTGTGGTATATCGATCCCATAGATGCCACCACCATCTCCTTCAGGTGGTCCTCGCCCTTGTCCTCGTGAAAGTGAGGGTTGCGGGTCTCGACCTGCATCACCTCCACTCCTTTGTCCATCGCGTCCTGATATGAAGTTGGGATGATGCCGCCAAACTCCTCAAGCACGTTCACTATTTCATACGGCTCTATAGAATAGCCGGACGAAAACGTCAGGAGCTCTGCCAGCTTGAGCGACATGCAGTGTTCGCCCGAGTTGCCGGTGCGCATTACCTCGGTCTCAAAGCCGGTGTAGTACGATATGAGCGAGTTCAGGTGCTGGTTCGTCAGCTCTGACACCCGCCCCCACTTGCTAAAGTAAAGGCCGGTCTCTGACATTTTTGGCTTGTAGATCCACGACACCCTGACCATGGTATAAGGAGTCTTGGACATGGCTATGCCGGAGGCGAAAATCTTGACATACTCGTTGACTGCGCCGGGGACATAGTTGTCCGCGTCAATGAATCCTACATATTCTTTGCCGGCCATCTTGGCAAGCAGCATGCCAAGGACCATCCCTTCCGCCTTGCCGCTCCTTACCACCCCGTCGGGCCCAAGCATGCTGGTGTATCCCACTTCATTGAGCGCTTCTGACAGGCCGGGGTCGCGCTGATGCAGGATCAACGCGTTGCGCCCTACAAACTTGTTGAACTGCTGGAGCGCGTCCTTTTCCAGCATGTACCTGTCCACCGGCTGGCGGGGGCTGTTTGACACGATTATGACAAGGCAGTCGTGCGGCACCCCGCTGAGCACCCCTTCGAGCAGCCTGAGCCGTTCGCCCTTGATTGGGATCACTATGGCCATCTTTCTCTCGATCTCGGAGATCTGCTCGTTTCCAACCTTCATGAGTGTCTCTGACATTGACTTGCCATCGTCAAAGCCCGAGTCCAGCTCGTAGACCCGCTGCACCCCATGCAGGCTCGTAGCTCCAAACCTTTCAGTGTACCTTGGCAGGTCCAGTTTCATTGTTGTTGCATTAGAAAAGACGTTCTGATTGTTTATAATTATTAGCAACTTTCACTGTACTAGTCTCTGCTAGACCACAACAGTGATTTCTTTGATCACAACATTGTGCAGAATCGGGGTGCATGTCATGCAGACGATTGGAAAGAACCTGACCGTATAGGTGCCCGGCTTGTCCGGCGTCCAAGACACCCCGGCCGTTATTGTTATTATCTTCTGCCCGCCCAAGTCCTCTGAAGAAAGAGTCTGCTGCCGAGATGTGTAGTATGACCTTGCTCGTCCTTGACCTCAAAGATAGCCGTCTGCAAGTTTTCAGGGTATTGGAAGCAGTCCATAAATACAGATCCCTCAATCAACAGTTGTGTCCCTGCGGTTGCCTGGCTGATGATGACATTGCCAGCCCGATCCTTGACAAACAGATCAGGAGCAATCACGGGGCCGTCGCACCGCTCATTGACAATTATCGTTGTTTCTGCGACCTTGTTCATGACGGCGGTAGCATTTGCAGCAAAAGCTGGGAACAGGATGATAGCCGCTGCCAGCACACTAACTATAGTGTGAACTGCCAGCCTTGGCAATAAGACCTGCTTGGCCTAGCAAAAATAAAAGCATTGTGCATTCTTAGTCCATTATCAGTAATTGTTTATAATGTCTGCCAGTCAGTCTCTTGCTGTGCAGGACAGAAAGTATCACAAGAAAAAGGCTTTAGTGGAAAAGTTCATCAAGAAATCCGGCAAGATCGACCATTCTGTCATACTAAACAACGTTGATGTAGATTATGACACGCTCATGAGGATACTGTCGGACTTGCGCAGCGAAGGGCGTATCAAATAATAAATCCAGCCACAGCTGCTAATAATCAAACCAGAATAATGCACTTTTTTAGCACAAAACGCGCGCTGCATTAACGCGCATTTTTTCAGTGATGTCGTGTTTAGACAGCGTTGCAGAACTGCGCCATCATGCGCTCAAGGCCGCCCTTTATCCTGCCTTTGGCAAAGACTCCTAGCACAGAGCCTAGCTTGCCCAGCTTTAGGTCCAAGTCCACAGACACCCTTGTTGTTGTCCCGCCGGCATCATCCGGCTCGAACGTTATTTCTACCACCGTCCCTTTAGTGTCACCTTCTATAACTTCGCTCCTCAGACGCCGGCTTGGGTCTATCTCATGTCGTGTAATCTGGTGAATCTCTCTGCCGGCATACACGATGGTTTCCTTGACAGTCACAATGTTGTTGCCTGTCCGTTCAAGCACCTGCAGCGATTTGTACCTGTCCGGCAACCTGGAAGGCAGCCTTTCAAAGTCGGTGATAATTGAGAATATCTTGTCCTGCGGTGCGTCGATCGTCTTGAATATCTGCACTCTGACCATATGTCAGAACTGACAAGGCAGTTTTTAAACCCACTTTGATGATGATGGATATGTGTAGTGGCCTGTTACTTCCAGCTTTTTACAAGAACACGGGGCGGTAACAGAATAATAAAAAATGAGCATTAGTGATTTGTCGCTGCAACTGGATCTGGCTGCGGCCCAGATCGTTACAAGCGTGTTTGGGAGCGGCATTGTTTGCGATCAGCATAGGCATCCAGCTTGACCGTTCCGCCGGTGGTAAAGGACATGATAGATCAGGTCATGATAAGCCAGCTGATAGTGTCTGAGATCCAGTACGATATCGTGCAACAGGCCCTTGATAACTATATCGTCCTTTTGGCAGGCATCGGGGGAATACTGATCATAATTGGAACCGCCTATGGGTCTGCAAAAATAAACAGGATATGCAAGAAGATCAACAAGGCTGCAAAGAACATCGAAAGCGTCTAGCCAGCACGTTATGGCGCAAGGCAGAGACTAACTAGTATCTACCCTTGCCTTGTGTTTTAGGATCGTTTGTTGTCATTTTTATCTCCAGACACCTGTCTAGTAATCTCAATTGCCCTTAGGATCTCGATGGAGTTCTTGCGCAAGCCGGCAAAAACAGCTGAAGACATGGCAAAGCAGCTGGCACCTGCCGAAGAACACAAAGAAAATGAGGATACTTTCATCCAGAACACAAGAAGTATTTCTCTGCTCCAAAGATCTGAGCCGCAGAGGGTACTGAAGGAACTACTACCCTTTTCTACTTCTTTTATGAAGCTCGTCATTATTTTTTACTCTAGGTCATCCTGGCCGCTGGCTGAAACATGGTAGCCAAGGGCAGGCGATCATATAACACCTGTGGAACATCGGTGTGTGTATGTCCTTTTTTATACAAACTAACCCTTTTCTTCATGCCCTCATGCTGATTGAGATTGTACCTCAAGGCAGCCGTGACCTCAAATGATAAGCAGATTTGTCAATCGTGAGAAGGCGGTAAGAAGTACGGCGTTGTCTTTTGCCGTGGTGGGTACAATAATGCACGGGCTCAACATCATGCACGCAACGAATTCCACAGTAAGCTAGGTGTGGTCCATCGTAGCGATAATCGGCTTCTTCCTTACAGTGTCGAACTTTGTGAACAAGCAGTCGTTATTTGAAACAGGCAAAAGGTGGCACAGCAGGCAGGGCAACCATCCCCAGAATAATGCAAATCATGCGACGGCCAAGAACGACGTGTTTTGGAGGGAAAAGTTATACAAATGGTAAAAGCACCTCGCGCGGAAATAGGAAAAGTTTGCGCCCCCATCATGCCGATAATGAACGAGATAGAAGAATCGTTATTGTCCTTGGATCTTATGAGCTTGGCGTCCGCGTCTATGAAATATTTTGATACCTTGTAGGTAAAGGCAATCGCAGTCTCCAAAGAAAAAACTGCTTCCTGAAAGAAGCACGATATTTCTTGATTCTGCGGCCCACTGCTCAGTGAGCCTATCGATGTTTTCCTTGCTTACCAGTTCAAAGAGCACGCCAAGCATCTTTTTGAGCACTGCCACCGGCTTAAACGATTTGTAGAATCGTTCACCCTTGTGTACTACTAATTGCATTGTGCAATATACGTACTGAAAAAGAGCTTCGCGAACGATTGTGTTTTTCGAAGAAAAGGGAGCTCTGGTCTCCTCGCCTACATACTAATGTAGAGACGGCACAAAAATGAGCATAGGGAGGAGGGATTTTGTCTTTTTACTCCTTGTCTATGAACTCGTCTGGCGATGGTGGCTCGGGGTTGAGTCCCTTCCTCTTCCTCACGTCTCCAACCAGCGTCCGAAATATCGAGTTTGGAACTGGCTGCCATGCCTTGAAGTAAGTGTTCCACAGCGCCTTGCCTGCTGTCGCTCCCCTCATCTTCTCTGACAGGTCGAACGTTTCAGAAGCCGGCACTTCACCCTGCATGATTGCAATGATGCCCTTCTGCTCCACATTCAAGAGCTTGCCGCGCTTGCCTGACAGCACGCTTGACACTTGCCCTATCAGGTCTTGCGGGCACTTGATTTCTATTCCAAGTATCGGCTCTAGCAATACAGGATCTGCGATGAGCATCGAGCCCAGCATGGCCCTCCTTGTGGCCGGCATCAGCTGCGCAAGGCCCCTGTGCGCTGGGTCTTCGTGCGGCACAAAGTGGTGCAGGACGAATTTCACGCCCCTTACCTGCTCGTGGGCTATCGGCCCATTGCGGATTACGTCGTCAAAGCCTGAACGTATTGAGTCCATCGACTCTTGCAGGAACTGGACACCTTTTGTCTCGTCCACTAGCATGTTGCCGCTCACGTCGATCGCAGCCACGCTCCTCGCCTCGTCCGCGCTCCATCCCTTGTCCCTCAGGAGCTTGGCCATCTCCTTCTTGTCCATGTCCTCCTTTATCTTGCCCGTCCTGATCATTTCAAGGATGTCATCTGGCAGTGGCTCGACGCGCATGAATATCTTGTTGTGCTTGTTTGGAGACTTGCTCATTATGGGGCCGGCCTTTGCGCGGATGGTTTCGCGGTAGTTGATGAGCGGTTGAGTCGTCACGATTTCAAGCCCCTTTTCCTGCAGAAGGGAAGTTGCGATCTCTAGGTGCAGCACACCCATTCCTGCCATCAGTGTCTCGCCAGTCTCCTCGTTGATCTTTACAATGAGGTTCGGGTCTTCAACAGTGATGGTGCGCAAGCCCTCGACCAGCTTTGGCAGGTCCTTGGGGTGCTTTGGCTCGACTGCAATGGTTACCACAGGCTCCGACACGTACTTGATCGATTCAAACGCCTGCGCGCCTTTGACTGTAGATATCGTCTCACCTGCAATGGCATAGTCAAGCCCGAGCAGCGCCGGGATGTTGCCGGCAGGAAGTACGCTTACTATTTCTCTAGTGTTGCCCATGTAGATGTTGACCGACTGAACCCTGCCTGGCCTCTTTGCATCGATAAGGTAGACTTCATCGCCGTCCTTTATCGTGCCAGAGTAGAGCCTGCCGGTGGCGACTCTGCCGGCCTGTGGGTCGACGTTTATTGTGGTCACCATCATGAGCGCGGGGCCCTTTTCGTCGCAGGCCAAAAGCGCCTTTCCAATGTCAGAGTTAAGGTCGCCGGGCCAGATCTTGGGAATCCTGTACCTCTGCGCGACATGGGGCGGCGGGTGGTGTTCCACGACCATGCCGAGAACCGCGTCTGACAAAGGCGATCTTTCTGAAAGCGACTTGATGAGTGCTGGGTCGTTGCTTGTGTAAGCGTCATAGACGTCCTTGAAGTTGATGCCAGTCTTTTTGGCCATCTTGAAGTTAAAGCCCCACCTGTCCTTGGCAGAGCCAAAGGCCACGCTGTTGCCCTGTATGCTGACCTTCCACTTTTCCTTAACCTCCGGCTCGGCGTAAATGTCGACTAGCTGGTTAAAGTGGCTGATGATGTTCATAAGCCACTTTTGCATCTCCTCTGGACCCAGCTTTAGCTCCTTGACCAGCCTGTCTATCTTGTTAATGTAAAGCACGGGCCTTACGCGCTCCTCTAGGGCCTGCCTCGTGACGGTCTCTGTCTGGGTCATGATGCCCTCTACAGAGTCCGATACTACAACCACGCCGTCGATCGCGCGCAGTGCGCGTGTCACCCTGCCGGTAAAGTCGATGTGGCCGGGCGTATCTATCATGTTGATGACGTATTCCTTGCCGTCTGTTTCATAGAACAGCGTGACGTTAGCTCCCCTGATTGTCATCTGGCGATTCTGCTCGAGCTTCATAGAGTCGAGCGCCAGAGCCTGGCCTGCGACAGACGGGGAAATGATTCCCGATGCGGCAAGCAGGCTGTCACTCATGGTCGTCTTGCCGTGGTCTACGTGGGCAATGACGCCAAAGTTGCGTATTTGATCCTTGTTACCAATTATCCTCAATATGTCCTGAGTTGACTTGAACTTTGGCATGCTTCAATCGAAAAAAGTTTTGAGCAGGACTATTAAATGTTGCCAAGAATTAATAGTGGCAGGAAGGAACCCGGAGACGACATATGGAGATAACACTAGGTCACACGCCGGACGCGGACGACGCGTTCATGTTCTACGGCATCGCATCAGGCAAAGTCAGGTCTGGCTTTGCAGTAAAGCACGTGATCCAAGACATTGAAACGCTCAACCGCCGTGCGCTCAAACACGAGCTGGATGTGACTGCAGTATCTGCCCACGCTTACGCTTACTTGAACGATTATGTCATACTAAAGAGCGGCGGGAGCTTTGGGCTCAACTACGGCCCAATAGTCATTACAAAAAAAGGCAGCAGCAAGGTGACGACACCGGAGCAATTGCAAAAGGCGACGATCGCGATCCCGGGGAAAATGACCTCGGCCAACCTCTTGTTAAAACTGGCAATCGGGGGCAGGTTCAGGGAGATAGAGATGTCGTTTGAGGCAATACCAGACGCGGTCGCGACAGGCAAGGTAGATGCCGGCCTTGTGATCCACGAAGCGCAGATAACTTTTGACAAGACAAAGTTTGCTAGCGCGCTAGACCTTGGCCGCTGGTGGTCAGATAACATGGGCGGCCTGCCTGTTCCGCTTGGCATCAACGTGGCAAGCACCCGGACAATGAGCAAAAGCCAGATCACAGAATTCAGCGACATCTTTACAAAGTCAATCAAGTACGGCCTTGACAATATTGACGCCGCAGTTCGCTATGCAATGCAGTACGGGCGGGGCCAGCCAAAGGAAACTATAACGAAATTCGTGAAAATGTATGTCAACGAGCTGACGCTCAATATGGGCCGCAGCGGCAAGCAAGCGATCGAAAGAATGTTTGAAATTGCAAAAGAAAAGAAAATAATTGACGCAGACGTTGCAGTAAAAGTAGTCTAGCTAGCTCGTCTGCATCACAGGAAGCGGCCTTGCCTGGAGTGTCGCGGTAAGGTCCTTCGAGTGGCCGTCCCTGTACACCGTTATAGTCACCTTGTCTCCCACAGATGTGTGCTCTTCTATGTAAAAGAAGATGTCTTCGATTCTCTTGACCGCGTGCCAGTTGATCGCAGTTACAACGTCGCCCGCAGGAATGTCATTTCTGGTTGCGCCAATAATGCCTGCCTTGTCTGCCGGTCCCCTGGGTGCCACTGAGGCTATGGCCACGCCCTTGAAGTCCTTTGGCAGCTCCATCTTTTCTGCCAGATCCGGTGTCAGGCTTGTTCCAGCTATACCGAGCCACGGGTGGTCGTACTTGCCGTCCTGTATTAGGTGAGGCACAATGCGCGCCACTGCATTTGATGGGATTGCAAACCCGACGCCAGAGAATTCACCAGTGCTGGAACTGATAGCTGTGTTGACCCCTACCACGTTACCCTGCAAATCAAGCAGCGGACCTCCAGAGTTGCCGGGATTGATTGCGGCATCAGTCTGGATGACGTTTGGTATCGAGAATCCCATCTCCTCGTTTGGAAGTAGCCTGCCTACTTGGCTCACTATCCCTGTGGTCATGGTATCGCTCAGTCCAAACGGGTTCCCAATCGCGATCACCTGCTGGCCTACCTGCAGCTGCGAAGAGTCACCAAGCGAGAGAGGAGTTAGATGTTCGCTTGAAAAGTCGTCTGTTATCTGCAGCACAGCAATATCGCTGAAAGCATCTGTCGCCACAACCTTGGCAGAATACGTGTTGCCATCGATAAATGTGACGTCGACTGTCTTGGAGCCGTCGACAACGTGGTTGTTGGTTATGATCCTGCCTTGCGTGTCATAGACAAATCCAGAGCCAAGTCTGGTTGACTGCTGCTCAAGCGGATTTCCGTTGATTATTATGTTTGGGATGACTGTCTTGACACTGCTGGTTATCTGGACTACCGAGCCGCCGGCTTTCTTGAATACTTGATTCAGCGCCGCGCTTTCTGCGTCAAGGATTGCAGATGCATTGCTGCTAGAAACTGTTGTTGTACTTGCTGTACCTTTATTGCTACATTGCTGCGATTGTCCTGCATTTATGTTTGGTAATGTCTGCATCGCCGGGCTGACAAGCTGTCCCAAGGCCAGTCCGCCATCGCGCACCACTTGGATTGCAAGCGCGGAGGACAGAAGCGCTGAAATTATAGCAAGGATTGCTACCTGTTTCTGCACTGTCTTCTTCACCAATATGGCCTACGGGGGGAATTACAAATAACGTCTTGCTGAACTATGTTAATTGATCCTGCATCATAATATCGCTGAGCTTTTTGGAGCAGCTGTGTGCCACTCTATGTTCTGGATTTGCGAACTCCATATTATTACACGATTGGATATTCTTTCATTTTCTTATGCCCTGTCAGCATCTTGTGCTCATCAACTTCTTCGCCTAGGATAAATACGAGCCTGCAGTGCTCGCAGACATAAAACCTGTCTATCGCTTTTCCTTTTTTGCTTGTATCTGCATCCTGCTGCGTGTCGCTAATCTCCGATTCCAGCTCCCTTATTCTTTCTTCTACGGGCACCACATGATTCCAGATCGTCTCAAAGACGTACCACTGCTGCCTTATCATCGAATCAACATTGCTGTACACGCCGTCTATCGGTGGCTTTTCTTCTGAAATATCTGGAGATACCATGAATTCGCTATCGCTCAAGATAAAATTCCCTTTGACGCCTTCAAGGTGACGAAGCTCGTCTACATTTTCATTTGCCTTTTGCAGTATACGAAGTTCTCTCTCGTAACGTCGGTGATGTACCGCAGTTTTACTCCGCGCGCTCTGCAGCCCGCTTTGGTGCCTGCAGCGACTCTATGTCGGTTGTAAAAGTCAACGTATAAGAATTCAAGCAAGCAAGAACCTGAGACCTTGCGTTGTCAAAAAAGCTAGCCAAGTTTCTAAAAACCTGCTGCCGGTCGCATAGCAACTCTGTCCTTTGATCTGCTTTCTGATTTACCATTTTTTCATTCTTGTAATGTTAGAAACTCGATATTAGCCTAGATCTTTTTTGACAAAAAGAGCCATAGATAGCTGGCTGCTGTCTCCCCTAATCCAGTCTGCGAATGATATTAAAGAACGTGTCACGCTGAGCTGGGATGCGCTTGATCTCTTTGATCAGGCTTGCCAGCTCCTGTGTCGATGTGCCTGTCTCCTTGCCTGCCGCTTTGAATATCTCCTCAGAGAACGCAGTGCCGACCATGTCGTTCCCGCCGTATGAGAGCGCCACTTGGGCGACTTTTTTGCCAAGCGCCACCCAGTACACCGAAATGTTGTTCAGCACGTTTGCTAGCAACAATCGCGACACTGCTACCACGCGAAGATCGTAGGTTGATGGGCTTTCGGCAGTGACAAGCCCCTTTTGCTCAAGCTCAGTGTTTTCAAGACTGAATTTCAGTGGGATAAAAGTGGTAAAGCCCTTTGTCTTTTTGTGGAGGTCCCTTATCCTTATGACATGGTCAATGATGTGCTCTGGCTTTTCCACGTGTCCAAAGAGCATAGTGCAGTTGCTCCTTAACCCAAGCTCATGAGCTTGGCGCGCGGTATCAAGCCATTCTTCGCCGGAGCACTTGCCTATCACTATCTGCTTCCGGGTGTCCTTGTGAAAGATCTCCGCGCCGCCACCGGGAAGCGAATCGAGACCGGCTGCCTTGAGCCGGGAGAGCACTTCCTTGACAGAGTTCTTTGTAAGTCGTGCGATAAAGAATATCTCTGCTGGTGTGAACGCCTTTATCGTGACCTTTGGAAATTCCGCTTTTATGGCCTTCATCATCTTTTCATAATAGTCAAGCCCCAGCTTTGGGTGGAATCCTCCAACTATGTGCAGTTCAGTAGCGCCAAGCTGCCCTACCGCTATCTTGGAGCGGGCAACTATCTGCTCAGTCGACAGCGTATAGGCATCGTTTTCGTTGCCCTTTCTGTAGAACGCGCAGAGCGGGCAGCTGGCCGCGCAAACATTGGTATAGTTCAGGTAGTAAGACGCAACAAATGTGACAACATCGCCGCAAAGCTTTTGTCGGGCCTTGTCCGCAGCCGCTCCAAGGAGGAATAGGTTCTCCTCCTTCATTAGCTGGACGCCATCGCTGTACGACAGCTCCTCTCCGGCCAGAGCCTTCTCTAGCGCCGGCGTCCCGCCTGCCACGGTATCGCTCTTTTGCAACCGTGACTGTCTGCACCAGAGTTGGTTATAAATTGTAGTCAAAGAATAAATATCAATCAAAGCCCGTAAGCCATGTCCGCATTTGCAAAATAGACTGCTCTCTGACTTTCTGAAAAAGTCAGACATTAGCGACATTCTTGACAGCGCCCTGCAAGGGCGCAGACTTGGCCTCAACGACTGCATCAGGCTGATTAAATCTGACGATGTTTACTCGATGGGCCTTGTCGCAAACACTCTGAGACAAAGGCTTTACGGCGACACCATCACGTTCATCAACAACATCATCTTGAACTATACCAATGTTTGCATCACATTCTGCAAGTTCTGCGCGTTCTACCGCCCGCCGGGGCACGAAGAGTCGTACACGGTGCCGGTGGAAGACATTGTAAAGCGCGTGGCTACATCACGCGAGATGTTTGGCATAACGCAGGTCCTGATACAGGGCGGCCACAACCCGAACCTGAAGCTGGAATACTATGAAGACGCGTTCAGGGCGATCAAGCAAAAGTGCCCCGAGGTCGGGATAAACGGCCTCTCGCCTTCAGAGGTAGACATGATAGCCAGAGTCGAGCGGAGCAGCACAAAAGAGGTGCTTGCCCGGCTAAAGGCAGCTGGCATGGACACTTTTGCTGGAGGAGGCGCAGAGATATTGGAAGACAGAGTCAAGCAGGAGATCAGCCCGCTCAAGATAAAGAGCCACGAGTGGCTGCGAATAATGGAGGAGGCCCACCAGCTGGGCTTCAAGTCGGTAGCCACAATGATGTACGGCACTGTGGACACGGAAGAGGACCGCGCAAGACACATCATGAAGATAGCGCAGCTGCAGGAAAAGACAGGCGGTTTTCTGGTGTTTATCCCATGGAGCTTTGAGCCCAACAGGACAGAGATCCAGGCAGAGGGCAAGATCAAGTATCCTGCTGGTGGGTTGTTATTATTGAAAATGATCGCAATTGCAAGGATAATGTATTACGGCCTTATCCCGCACTTGCAGTCGTCTTGGCTCACAAACGGCATCGGGATGGCACAGCTAGCACTCAATCACGGTGCAGACGACTTTGGCGGCACACTCATTGGCGAGGAAGTGGTAAGCGCGACGGGCGCCCGCTCGACAGAGCTGACGTCAGACAGGATAATTGCCGCTATCAAGCAGGCAGGGTTCAGGGTCGCCGAGCGCGACAATTCGTACAAGATCATCAAGTACCATTAAAGTACTCGGGCCACTTTCTATCGACCAGCGCCTTTGTCTCTTCGTCGACCACTGCGAGCTCTTGGATTTCTCTCATGTAGCCTTCCTCCTTCCATTTTGTCGTAGCGTCGATGCCGAGCTTTGATCCCAGATTCACAAGCGGCGACGCCGGGTCGAGCGTGTCTGTAGGCGTGTTGTTAATGATGATGGTATCGCGCGCCGGGTCTGCCCGGGTGGTCACCGCCCATATCACGTCGTTCATGTCGTGCACGTTGATGTCGCTGTCGACTACTATGAACATCTTGGTCAGAGCCAGCTGCCCCATGCCCCAAAGCCCCATCATTACTTTTTTTGCCTGCCCGGGGTACTGCTTCTTTATAGACATTATCGCAAGGCCTTGGAACCAGCCGGCGGCCGGCATGGCAAAGTCGACCACCTCTGGGTGGAACATCTGGATGAGCGGGAGGAAGGAACGCTCGATTACCTTGCCGATGAAGGCGTCTTCTAGGATCGGCTTGCCCACCACGGTCGTGAGGTAGATTGGCCTGCTGCGCCTCATTATCCCTGTAAGCGTGAACGTGGGGAACGGCTCTGCCGGCGTGTAGTAGCCGGTGTGGTCGCCAAACGGCCCCTCCATCCTGATGTCGTTTGGATCGACGTACCCTTCAAGCACGATCTCTGCATTTGCAGGCACGTCGAGATCGACTGTCCTGCACTTTACCAGTTTGACCCCCTTCTTTCTGGTGATACCGGAGAATAGGTACTTGTCCATGCCTTCGGGCACAGGCGCCACTGCGCTGAAAACGGTTGCAGGGTCCGCGCCGACCACAATCGCGACTTCGATCTTTTTGCCCTGCTCCTTCATCATTTTGTAGTGCTGTGCGCCGCGCTTGTGCGTCTGCCAGTGCATTATCGCGTGCCTGTCATCTATTATCTGAATCCTATAGACGCCGAAATTGCGGATTTCAGTCTCAGGATGCTTTGTGACAGTAAGGCCAAAAGTGATGAAGCGCCCGGCGTCGCCGGCGAACGATTTCAAAACTGGCATCGAGTTGAGTGATGCCTTGTTGTCAGTTTCTACGACTTCATTGACAGGCCCATTGTCGACATACTTGGGGCCGTACTCGCTTATTTCCGACAGCTTGGGCAACATCTTTAGCTTGTTGAGCATGCCTGATGGCATCTTCATTTTCGTAAGCTCGGTGATGCGCCTTCCAATCTCGGTAAAGTCTTGGGTTTCAAGCGCAATTTCAAGCCTCTTCATGTTGCCAAACGCGTTGCCAAGGACCTGCATGCTCGAGCCCTCAACGTTCTCAAAGAGCACCGCAGGGCCGTCGGAATACATCAGCCGGCGCATGATCTCGGCTATCTCCAAGTTCGGGCTGACCTTCGCCTTGACCCGCTTAAGCTGTCCAGCCTGCTCCAGAGCTTCAATGTATTCGCCGAGGCTTTCAAAGGGCATGCATATACACACGCCAGCTACTCTGGATATGAAAAATATACCTTTGCATTGTTTCATAATCAGTAAATAGTCTTTGATGCCACGTGAAGCATGTCAGAACAAGACAGACAGTATGAGGAAGGCGCCGGAGGAACAGAAGTAGAAAGAAAAGATGATCCACTGAAGCAGTATAGAGAAAAGGAAGCAATGACTCCGGCCAAGATTAAGGAGCACGAGCCAACGGCTGTCAAGCGCGAAATGACCGAGGAAATAGTCGAGAAGGGACAGGAGGGGGGAAACCCTGAAGAGGCCAGAGAAATAGCAAGGAGCAAAGGGATGGCAAAGGGGACAGCTGGTGCTGCAGAAACCGGCGACCAGTACGAGCAGGGCGCTGCTGGAACAAACAAGTAAGCTGCCCTTTATTTTTACACTACCACCACCATGACTGCCGACAACAAGAAGAAATTCCCGGAAGTGCCAAAGGAGGCAATAGTCAGGCCTGAAGATGAAAAGCCTGCCAAGATGGAAGTAAAGCCTGAAGAAGTAGAGAGCAAGGACGAGGTTGAATACGAACAGCTAAAGTCTGCCGACCACGACATGGACAGTGACGACAACCCAGATCTAGATCCTGAAGTATAGTAATACTATAGTCAAATATGATGTCCCTATTTGCTATTCTAGCATACAAGAGTTTGCCAAGCAGGAAGAGATAGGTAGGACGCTGGCCTCAGATAAATTCCCAAACAACATGGATGGTTTTTGGTTTTCGATCCGCCAAGATATCATCCTAAACCCGTTCGACTTTGTCACGGTCAAGCATGTTTTTGACACATAGACAGTAGGGATTGCAAAGGAGCTCCGGGCTATGGACGAAGCCGGCGCGGCGGCCAAGGTGGCAGTGATGGCAAACACGGGAATTGAGAGCAGGCTTGGCAGGAATATCCCAATAGGCATGCCTGTTGGCGCAAACAAGCCGGTCAGGTTTGCAAAAGAAAAGGAAGTGATGTTTGCCCTCGGCATACCAGAGATGGAGAACCCTGTCCCTGCTGGCGTGATAGAGATGACAAACGGGCAGAGGGTGCCGGTGTCATTTGACATTTCCTACATCCTCCCATCCTGAACCATGTCTACTAGGCGTGGCCTCTAAGCGACAGGCACAGGCAGGTAAATACGCGGACAGACCTGTTTGAATTCAAGGGATAGCCGCAGGAGATGATCGCGCACAAGTCCACGCTGCTGCATTTCCTTGGGCACATCCAGCAGTTTTGCAGATCGCCGCTCTTCATAGACAGGAAAAAGACGAGCGTGTACCTTGTAAAGCAGATAAGCAGGATCAAGGCCCGGCGACGTTTTCGTGATTGACATTGCCATGATCCCGACGGTGAAAGAGCAGGGGTTCGTCATGGGCGACGTCATAAAGAGCGTCGATGAGCTCTGTGTTGCAAGGCAAGAGGCAGCAGAAGGCAAAAGGCCGCAGTATATCCTGATATTTATCGATGAAATAAACAGGTTCGTCCCGAGGCGGGGCGGCAGCAACAGCGCGTCTTCTTCGGTGGCAGAACAGATCGTGAGGATGGTCATAACGGGCAGGTCGAGGGGGACGATCCTGTTTTCGGGCAGCAGTTAAAAAGCATGGTGGACCCGGTGTTGCATGAAGGCACTGGCATGCACATAATGGCCAAGCTGGGGCAGTCAGAGCTTGCCACCCAGCCTTACTCTATGCTGGACGAAAGCACGAAAATGAACATCGTCCGGCTCAATAGAGGCGAGCTTGTGATAGTGCATCTGGCGTTCCGGCACCCAGTAAAGATCGTATTTCCAAAGGTGCAGTTCAAGGGTTAGTGCGGGTATGCTCTTCTAGGAACTTGCCCATGTTCTTGCGCACAAGCGGGATTATCTTTTTCATGATCACATTGTGCACGTTTTCTCCGTCGACGTCAAACGACAGCAAGAGCACATAGGATAGGCGGCTGTTTTCGTCTGCTATCGGGATGGTCGCCCTTATCAGTTTGGCATAGTGCGACATCGCATAGTTGATCCTGCCAAGCAGGTATTCCCATCGCAGGCGGGTATATTGGCGGGTCGCAGCCGTGATGGCGTACTGCGCCCTCTCCTCAGGGTTTAGCAGGGGCTTGAGGCCCTTCCTCTCAGCAGTGGCCATGAGCTTGCCGTCCTCGTCTGCAATGCCGGCAAACCTGATCGACTTGTCAAGCGTAATCACCTTGTCACAAAACTCTTGAAAGAATGGTTTCATCCAATCACACTCACCATGGACAGGGTATATTTGATTTTCGTACAAGCAAATACTTATATGAGTTACAGGAAGGATTCTGTCTGATTTGTCTGCTCAGGAAATTGTGACGCTGGAAGACCGCAGGAACTCGCTTTTGAACAGGCGCGAGGTAAAGGCGCTGTTCAAGGGAGCCGCCGGCAAGCTCAAAAAGACCGAGGCGGCGGAAAAGATGGCCGGCCAGCTCAATGTCGATAAAAAGCAGGTCATACCGATAAACCTCGTATGCCACACAGGCATGACCGACGTTCACGCCGTATTCTATGTCTATGACGACGAAAAGGAGGCGGCAAAGCAGCTCCCGCGCTACAGGTTACTGCGAACACTGCCAAAGGAAGAGAGAAAAAAGATAATAGATGAAGAAAAGGCGACCAAGCTCAAGGCCAAGCAGGAAGCGGCAGCTTCCAAGGGCGCCGCTGCTGGAGGTGCCAAGAAGTAATAATGGCTGACAAGAAGGCTCCTGCCAAGGGAGAAGTTGCAATATACAAGTTCTACAAGGTTTCAGGCGACAAGGTGACGAGGAGCAGGCGCGACTGCCCGAGATGCGGCAAGGGCACCTTCATGGCCGAGCACAAAGACAGGTTCACCTGCGGCAAGTGCGGCTTTACCGAATTTACTCACAAGGAAACCGCCAAGAAGGGCAAAAAGTAAGCAAAAGATCTATTTTGCAATTTCTTTAATCTCTTTTTTGATCGCACGTGCCACCGACGGCGCCAGCACGGGATAGAACGACTCGATATAGCGCCTGCTCTTGGCAAGGCGTGCGACATTGCCATAACCGGCAATATCGACATATCCTTTCAGGAATTCCCTTGTTATTTTCGCTGCCATGCTGCTGTTGCTGGTGCCCTTTAGGCCCCAGCTTATAAACTGGGCAAGGTCCCATGCTGGGTCGCCAGCCTGAAACATAAACTGCTCTACGTCGGTGAAATATTGGTCGCCGCTGCCACTGCTGGCAATCACGTTCTTGGGCTTTACGTTGCCAAGAGTAGAGCCGGCGCTGTGGATCCTTGCAATCTGCGCGCCTGCTTTCCCGATAAGCGCAATGTCGTCGCCCCTGCCTCTGATGTAGTCCTTTATTACGCTAGCAAGGGTCCTACCCTCGATAAACTGCGTTACGAGGATCTTCCTGTCAAGGACCACTGCCTCTATCGCTGGCGTGCGCAGGCCGAGGCTCCTTATATACCGGATTGCCTTGTATTCCGAGCCAAGCCGGAAGAGCGGATCGACCCTGAACCTTTTCACTGGCGCAGTCCACAGGCTCAGTGCAGCCCATTTCACCGCCTTTGATTTTGCAAGCTCTTTTACTACAACCTTGCGCCCATCCTCTAGCATGTACAGCACCGTCCTGCTATTGACATTACCAAGGCGCTTTTTTCTCGCCACTGAATAGCCGAGGTCGCCCAGCCAGTCCCTGCTGCCGACTATTAGCCTGCCCTCTGGCAGCGTCCAATATGCTCCTTTTGGGCATGCCATGAAATAGGGCATTTCTACATCCTTGCCTGTGTGGTGGCGCCTTATCTTGGACTCGGCCTCGCTGACTGCAAGGTGCATGATCTTCCTTCCTGCGTAGGTGTGCACAAAGTACGAGCTGAATTCCTGTAGTCTCTTTGTAAGCTTGAGACGCGTCTGGCCTCCTTCCACAAAGACGCGTTTGCCAGACACCTGCAAAAGCCCGTCTTGCCTTGCAGCAAAAAGTTCTCTGTCTTCTGAGACAATATCTGCAAGCGCCCTGCGGTAGCCTCCAAGTGCAAATTCAAGATTGCGCTCGTTTGAAGAAGCGTAGGTCTTGTAGTAGCTATACGCCGCGCTTGGGTACAGCGACATCCTGCGCCTTATCTTGGAAAATACCACATACTCCAAAGGAAAAATGATCTCTGTGCCCAGCACGCCCGTCAAACACACAATGTCCTGCACCTCCTCCAAAATGACGCGCCGCTTGTAAGCCTGCTCGACCTGCGCAAAAAAATCTGCGTTGGTAATGGGCTCGTAGATGTGCAGCAGACGGCCCACTACAAACTCGCCGAGAAAAGCGTTTTTTGCATCGCGCTCTAGCGCCGCGCGGTCGACTGCAAGCGCGGACAGCTTTACGCCGGACTCGCTGAAATAGACGTACTTGACCACGTAAGGATAGTTCTCAAGGACGACCAGTACGTCAATGTCGCTGTCAGGCCGGGCATAACCTGCGACTCTGGAACCATAAAAGCATGCGGCGACTACAGCGCAGCCCTTTGCGACCTTGACGATGCATTTCTTGATAACTTCGAACTCTTGCGGGGAAACGCTACTGCTACTAGACATAGCCGGTTTTTTTCTTTCTCAGCTTCACGCTTTCAAACTCGGCTATCTTGTCCTTTACCACCTGCTCCACCTGCAGCCTTGCCATTGCTTCTATTGGGATTTTTATCACGTTTGCATCGATAGGCACCTTTGTCGTCGGCAGGCCCTTGTCCATCCACATCTTGATCACCTTGTCTTCCAACTTTAAGTCCCTAAAGCCTTCAGGGAAGCGGGTGGTGATGTGCCTTATTAAAGTCGGGTCTGACCTGAACACGGCGCGCTCTTCAAGTAGCCTTCCGGTGTCGGCGTACGTACCTTCAAAGAGGGTGCCGGACACCTCGTCTGATATCACCTTCATCTTGACTATCCTGCTCACAAGCTCCAGATAATGCATGAACTCATGCGCCAGAATCGCGTGTATAGTACCCTTGAGACCGTAGGCGATCAGGGGCGCGGTTATCTGCACGACTACTCTGAGCAGGTTGTCGTCGCCCACCACAGGTATCGTCCTTGCAAACAGTATTCCCATTTGGGTAAACTCGACTGCCGACGTCGAAACGACAAGGCTTGGCTCGACGTAATAGTAAGGATACTTTAAGCCGGATGCCTCTTCGACTCGCTTGATTCCCTCTGTTACAAGCGGGAACCTTTTGATCACAAGGTCGTAGACTCTTTGCAGGATCTGGCCAGCTTTGTAGGCGTCATGGACTTTGTAGAGCGGGTCAAAGCTGCTGCTCATCTTTCTTTTGCTGTTGTCTGATTGCCCTGCTGAAACAAAAACGTTACTGCTGAAGTGATACGTCAAGTATGTCAAACCCGACGCATTCGCACTTTTTTCCAAGAATTTCTGAAATGTTTGGCTTCATGTACTCTTCACCGCCCACAAATTGCTTTATCATCATGCCGCCGTCTGCGACCATGGTGAGTGAAAATTGGTTGTCATTGATCCGGCGGGCCCAGGCCGAGTAGATCTTTTTTGTCGCCATCTTTGACCTGTTCTCATAACTTACCTCTGCACCGGCAAGCGAGCCAAGTTTTTTCATGTCGTCTTTTGTCAGCTCTTTTTCGCATTTTGCATGGATCCTTGTCTTGACCTTAAAGCGCGGCTGGAGATCCGGCTCGTCCTCTTCTTCGATTACAGACAGCGTTGCCACGACGCCGCTGCCACTGATTCTGCTCCTTTTCAATTTTCTTTTTTTGGGGTTATAGATGCGGGCATAAAACGGCCTGCCGCTTCCAAGCACAAGGCTGCTCTGGTCCTCGCTTCCGATCCACGAAAATTTCGGTGCCTGCCCCCCTGTCATTTCCACAAGTCCCTTTGCGATGACACCTTCGACGCTACCGTTGCCCGACAGGCCGCCGGTATTATTGCATGAGCTGCAGCCCCGGCCTTCGCAGTCTGGGCACCTGTCCTGCTTTTGCGGCACGCCCCTTGACTTTTTGACGTACCGGCCAGACAGCATAAGCGGCCTTGACTTGACTGCAACATCAACATTGTTTTCCTTGTCTATGACAAGGCTTACCGTGAGGTCGGGCTTCATGTACTCGGCTTTTTTTCTAATCAGACGGGCGAGCCGCATCCCAAGCTCCTTTGTCAGCTGGTTCTTGACGCTCTCCCTGCCACGGATTTTAAGGCGCGCCCTCATGGCGTCTTCCCGCTCGTAAATCTGGGTTGGCAGGGTGGCGCCGATGACGAACGTCTCAAACTCGTAGTCCCTGACGGCACCAATTATCTTATCCACTATCGAGTCAATGCTGTCCATCAGGCCGCGGCAGATGTAGCATTGCCGGCGGTCAGGCTTTGATCTGCCGCCTCCGGCAGCATTATTTCTTTCAAAACATCGCCTGCAGAGTTTGTATTGCCTTAACAACAGCAAAATTGCCTGGGCATCAGCCAAGATTGCCGCCAAACCTTCTGAATAGGTCGCCCAGACCGCCCCTTCCCTTGTTGTGCTTGATGATGTCCTTTGAAGTGTTGTACTGCTTTATCATCTCCTTGATGTCGCCTTCGGTCAGGCCGCAGCCTCTTGCGATGCGCTTTCTTCTCGACTCGTTGATGATATTTGGGTCTTTCTTTTCCTCCTTTGTCATCGACTGGATGATAAAGCGCCACCTCTCCATCTTGACCTGCATCTCCTCGACCTTGTCCTCCTTGATCATTCCGCCCATACCAAGGTTCTCAATGATGTTCCTAAATCCCATCTTGCTTGCCGAGTCCATCTGAGCGTAAAAGTCCTCGATAGTCATCTTGCCCTTTGCTATGCGCTTTACCTGATCCTCGTCTGCTTGGAGTTCAAGCCCCTTTGCCATCTCTAGCAGCGCCTTGATGTCGCCCATGCCAAGCAGCCTGCCTACAAAGCGTGTTGGCGAGAATTGCTCTAGATCATCGATGCGCTCGCCGGTGCCGATAAACATTACCTTGGCGCCTGTCGCGGCAGATGCTGCAAGCGCGCCACCACCTTTTGCAGTGCCGTCGAGCTTTGTAAGGACGATGCCTCCGACAGGGGCGGCCTTGTGGAAGGCTTCTGCCTGCTTGAACGCCGACTGGCCTATAGTTGCATCAATGACCAGCAACACAAGGTCAGGGGTCACTACCTTGTGCATTTCTGTCATCTCCTGCAGCAGGCCCTCTTCTTCCTTGTGCCTTCCGGCGGTGTCTATGATAATGACGTCGAGTTTTTGATCCTCAAAGTGCTTGAGGCCGTTTCTGGCTATCGCCACTGCATCCTTGGCATCCTCCTCGCCGTACACTTCAACGTTTATCTTGCTGCAGTTCATTTTCAGCTGAGTCAGCGCGCCAGGGCGCCAGGTGTCTGCCCCGATCACTCCTACCCTGTAGCCATGCTTTGTGAGCCATCTTGCCAGCTTGGCAGTCACCGTGGTCTTGCCGCTGCCCTGAATGCCCAGCATGAGGACGATATTCTGCTTACCGGGGTTGAAGAATGATGTTGCAAGTGAACGTTCGTCTTCTTGGGCCTTATCGATAGTCTTGATGACCTCGCCAGAGTAGCCGAGCATCTTGGCAAGCTCGCCATACAATATCGTTACAATGTGATCCTTGCGGGAGAGCCCCTTTGGCGGCTGCTCCTTCAGTGCCCTCTCCTTGAGATTCTGGGTGATAGAGAGCACAAGACGCACGTTGACATCCGACTGGAGCAGTGCCCGCTGGACGTCCTTGCACAGTGAGTCGATGATCTCCTCGTTGATATCAGAGGCCCCCACTATTTTCTTCAGGGCTCCGCGGAGGCCTTCGCGCAGGTTGTCAAACATTTCCCTTTCTTTACTTCTCTACTAATGACACATCCCGTATTTCAAATATTCCCCTCTGGCCGTCCCAGTGCGTAGTGGCCGCGTTTATTTGGAGCTTTTTGCGAAACAGCGGGCAGTCAACGACCAGTGTCTCGGCCTCGCCACCCTCAAACGTCAGGTTAAAGCCGTACTTTTTGGCAAGTGCTGCCAGCCTGCCCAGCGCTTCCTTGTCGATCTGCCTGCCCAGCCACTCTTTTTCAAGGCCCATGACAGACACCCCCACGACAATTATTGAAAAGCCACACTCGACAAGATCGTTCATGTATTTCTGCGGCTCGATGTTCCATAGCGGCGCAACCGCCGCGACATTTAGCCGTACGCAAATTTCTTCAAAGGCCTGCTTTTGGTAGTTGCTGGAAATGCCGCCGTAGGCAATGCCCTCAATTCCATAAAGCGACTTGGCCTGCGCGATTGCTCCTTCAAGCGCCTTCAATTCGTCCTCTTTTGCCCTGCCGCTCACCGAGAACCCGATCAGCGGGATCTGCATCGCGTCCGCAAGGTATTCGGTGACCCAGCTGTTCGGATAATGGAAGAGCGGGCTGTCGTCAGCAACAGGATGCATCGTGACAAGGCACACCACCTGATGCCCAATTTCCTTTGCGCGATAGATCGCATACGTGCTGTCCTTGCCGCCAGAAAAGAGCGCTGCCAGCTTCACGTACAAAGCTGCCAATCGCGCTCAATATTAACTGTGATTAGCGACTAACTAACTGTTTATATCACCAAAGGGGTATAACCTGCATTTGCCATTGGACGTATTGCTTGAAGCAAGAAACCTCAGAAAGTATTTTCCAGTAAAGAAAAGTTTCCGCCAGCTTCTGCAGAAATCTGGCCCGGACTTCGTCAAGGCCGTGGATGACGTCAGCTTTACCCTTAAAATGGGAAAGGTGCTAGTGCTTGCAGGGGAATCCGGGTCTGGCAAAACAACAGTCGCAAGATTGGTGATGCGTGCTACCGACCCCGATAGCGGCTCGATAATATTTGAAGGAAAGGATGTCACCCATTACGCTGGCAGCCAGCTCAAAGAGTTCCGCACGGCAGTCCACATGATCTATCAGGATCCTTATGCTTCGCTCAACCCTCGCATGAAGATAATGGATATTGTCAGGGAGCCGCTTGACATCCACGACAAGACAAGCTCGAAAGAGCAAAAGGCAGAAAAGGTCCTGTCAGCACTCCGCGACGTCCGGCTCGAGCCGGCAGAAGAAATAGCCGGCCGGTTCCCGCACATGCTGTCAGGAGGCCAGAGGCAGAGGGTCGCGATAGCAAGGGCGCTCGTTCTCCGGCCGCGGCTCATCGTTGCAGACGAGCCCGTGTCGATGCTTGACGTGTCAGTCAGGGGCGAGATACTGGAACTGATGCAGAGCCTGAAGGAGAGGTTCAACATTTCCTACATCTACATAACGCACGATCTGTCGACTGCACGCTATGTCGGTGACATCCTAGCTATAATGAATACCGGCAAGATAGTCGAAGTGGGCCCGATAGACAGGGTCCTCTCGGACCCATACCATCCCTATACTAAGGCCCTTATTGGTGCTATACCTGAGCCACCAAGTGTATGAGATAATCAGTTTCACTGAAAAGCATATTAGTAATTATTCTTTCTCATTACCAGTGCAAAAAGCACCAGTACTGGCTTCCGGTATAATCGTTGTACTGCTCTTGTCTACCTTTACCGGATTTGTAAACCCAGCCTTTTCACAGTCTTCTGACGAAAAGGGCCCGTATGTTGACCAGGTTACATTCATCTGGCGGGATGATGAGAACCTTGCGCTTGAAGAAGTCAGGGCAGGCGACTTTGACTTATACTTTTTCAGGATCCCGCTTGAGGCAGCCGACGACGCAAAGAACGATCCGCGGCTGAACGTGTATGATAGGACCGCCGGCTCTCAGGGACTTTTCGTAAACCCAGCGCCGTCAAGGGACGGAAGCACGCTCAACCCGTTCCAGTTCAGAGAGGCCAGGTACGCGCTCAACTATCTAATAGACCGCGAGTTCGTGGTCAACGAGATCCTCAAAGGATACGGCAGCCCGCTTGTTGACCCGTTTGGCGTCTACTCTCCAGAATACCTGAACGTCATAGACATCGTAGAGTCCTTTGGGTTCAGGTACAACCCGGCGCTTGCCGAGAGTATGATCTCCAAGGTCATGATCAGCGCTGGCGCTGTAAAAGAGGACAACAAGTGGATGTACAACGGCAATCCAGTCGCGGTCAAGATCCTGATAAGACAAGACGACGCGCCGAGAAAGTCAATGGGTGAACTGATTTCTTCAGAGCTAGAAAAGATCGGATTTACAGTCCAGAAAGAGTATGGAGACCTGAACAAGGCAAACTCGGTGGTCTACGGCTCTGACCCGCAGGACCTGCAGTGGCACATTTACACTGAAGGCTTTGCAGGTACGGCGGTGTTTGTCAGGTACAACCCGATAATTCCTGCTCAGATGTATGGCCCATGGCTCAGCAGGATGCCCGGAGCCTTGAACCCAGCATACTGGAACTACAAGAATGCCACGCTGGATGAAGTCACGCAGAGAATAGCGCTTTTCAACTTTACTTCAGAGGAGGAAAGGAACGAGCTTGTAAGGGAAGCGGTAAAGATGGGAATTCAGGAATCAGTCAGGATTTTCGTTGCGCAAAAGACCGATCCGTTCGTCGCATCTTCCAAGATAGACGGTCTTGTAAACGACTTTGGTGCAGGAATAACGAGCAAGTATTCGCTGCTAAACGCAAGGCCTACGGACGGCAGTAATTCCCTTGACATCGGAGTCAAACAGATCCATCAGGGGTCATGGAATACGATAGCTGGCCTGCAGGACACATACAGTAAGGACATCTACTATTCTGTAGTTGATCTGGACACCTTCAGAGACCCATACACAGGCGAGATAATCCCATTCAGGACAGAGTGGACAGACATTTCAACTGAAGGGCCATTGGGCACACTTGATGTGCCGGCAGACGCGCAGATGTGGGATCCGACGTCGCAGCAGTGGAAGCCCAGGGGCGAAGGCGTGAAGGCGATAAGCAAGGTCACCTTCAGGCCGCTCTATTCGAACTGGCATCATGGAATACCGATGGACATTTCCGACATGATGTATGCGGATTACTTTTCGACAGAATGGGGAACCGATTTGGGCGCTGGAGACCTGACGGTTGACCCCGAATACACGCCGCAAGTAAGTGAGAGTCTAAAGCTTGCCAAGGGCACCAGGTACGTTGCCCCTGATAAAATTGAAGTCTATGTGGACATCTGGCATTATGACGAAAAAGAGATCGCCGACTCTGGCACCTTCTTCCCTGTAGAGCCTTGGGAGATAATGGCTGCTTCTGAGAGGCTGGTCACTGCAGGCAAGCTCACATACTCAAGGAGCGAAGAAGCCGTCAGGGGAGTCGGCTGGTATGACCCGATAGTGCCCGCCCACACCGAGATGATAAAGCAAGAACTTCAAAAGATGAAGAGCGAGAATTTTGTGCCTCCTGCCTTGAGAGATGTAGTAACCGTCAAGGATGCGATTAGGCGCTATGACGCGAGCATCAAGTGGATCGAAGATCACGATAATGCGGTAATAGGCAATGGCGCATTTTATCTTGACAGCGTCAACCTGGCAGGCGGAACGATGACAATCAAGGCGTTCAGGGACCAGTCATATCCGTTTGAAGTGGGCCATTGGTCCAAATACGAGGCTCCACGGCTGGCAGACATCAGCAGGATAGACGTCCCGCAATCAATAGCAATAGGCCAGCCCACGACCATGGCAGTAGACGTTGAAGTCGCAGGTCAGCCAAGCAGCGACGCAACCGTTAGTTATTTCGTCTCAGATAAGGACGGCAACGTAGTGGCCAGAGGAGAGGCAGCTCCTGGAGTCGCGGGCCGGTTCAAGATCGAACTGACGGCAGAAGAAACGTCAAAGCTATCACCCGGCCCCAATCAGCTGAGGATATTTGCGAGCAGCACTGAAGCGCTGCGCCCGGATATTACAACAAACACCATCCTTGCGACAATATCAGCCACCAATAACGATAATAACCCGGCCACAAACGGCCAGACTAGCAACAATAACAACAACCCAACTTTGCCGCCACAACAGCCTTCTGGTTGCCTTATCGCAACGGCGGCATTTGGGTCAGAGCTTACGCCGCAGGTGCAGTATTTGCGCAACTTCCGCGACCACTACATCCTGTCAACTGTGTCAGGGTCAGCTTTCATGAACACGTTCAACTCTATCTACTATTCTTTCAGCCCACAGGTTGCAGACTATGAGAGGGAGCAGCCATGGCTTCAGGCAACGGTAAAAGCAGGGCTATACCCGCTGTTTGGCATACTAACCGCTGCCGAGCGGGCCCACTTTGTCGCAAACGGCGGCGAGGCAGGAGCTCTAGCTTCAGGAGCCGTCGCAAGCGCTCTGATAGGGGCGGTCTACCTGTGGCCGGCGGCAGTTTCGACGCAGCTTCAGAGAAGGTTTGGCACCGTGACCAAGATATCGCTTGTAGTTCTGTCGCTTGCTGTGGCGTTCACTGTAGCAGGCATAATAATTGCAGGCAGTGTACAGCTTTTGATGGCAAGCACGGCGCTCTTTGTGATATCACTTGCTAGCATTTCTGCAATGGCTGCGGGCAGGCTCGTCAGGGTGGCCTACAGCAAACTTAGCACCGGCAGATATTAATAGAAAATAGCTCTATCCGGAGGTAGACAGAATTGGGGGGCTTTGGCCGCTTTCTCATCAAGCGCTCGATAAACATGGTTATCGTGCTTTTTGCCACACTTGTCCTTACGTTAGCGCTGCTTGGCCCCACGATGGATAGGGTGCTACTTGAAGCGATCAGGTTCTACATCGTGGAAGAGGTGAACCATAGTGACATCAGGTTCCAAACTGCCGAAGAACGGGAGGCATTTATCAATAACAGGATCGACTTGCAGGTCAAAAACATCGGCCTTGACGAGCCTTGGTACGCCCCAAAGCGCTTTATAAACACCGTCCTGAAGGTCATGGTTCTTGACCTTGGCAAGTCCAGCTACTTGACAAGCGAAAGCGGTTCGGTAAGTGTGCGCGACATTATACTTGAAAAGATGCCCAAGACTATACTGCTCTTTACCACTTCGACTCTGATAGTTACCATCATCGGGATCTACCTTGGCACATATGTGGCCAATAGAGCAGGCTCGATATGGGACAGGCTCAACTCCGCGTTTGCGGTCTTTAGCGGCAGCTTTCCAACATGGTGGATTGGCATGCTCATGATCTTTGCCTTTGCATTTACTTATCACATTTTCCCGGCGCGTGCAACGCCCCTGACGCCGCCGTCCGACCCGGCTTATGCGCTTGACCTTTTCTATCACATGCTGCTGCCACTGATAACAATAGTGCTTGTCAGCTTTGGCTCGTGGGCCTACACTGTCCGGTATTTTGTGATAGGAATTCTTGGGGAAGACTATATTGCAGCAAAGAGGGCTGCAGGCATATCAGAAAACAGGATCCTTTACTCTCATGCCTTGAAAAACGCTGCGCCTCCAATCATCACGGTCATTGCATTGAGCCTCGCCGGCTCGTTTGGCGGTGCAATAACTATTGAGGCGGTGTTTGGCTGGCCGGGCATGGGCAGCCTGTATTATCAGGCAATAGGCTTTCTTGACATCCCGGTCATAATCGGGCTGACCTACATTTCCACGCTCATTTTCATAATCACTGTGTTTCTCACGGACATTGTCTATGCTTACTTTGATCCGAGGGTGAAGGTTGCATCATGACAGCAGCCAAAGTTGTTTCACGCTCTGAGCTACTAAGGGAGTTCAGGCGCTCCAAGAGTGGCCTTGCCGGCGCTGGGATACTGCTTGTCCTCATACTGATGACAACCTATGCGGCGGTCGCGGTGCCGCTTGAATCATTCAGGCAGTGGAACAACCCCAACTTTTGGATCGACACCCCCAAGTCTGCTGCGCCGGCTTGGACAAACCTGTTCGGGCCAAAGGTGCCGGAGCACATCTTCATGACAGCAAAAGATGCAGCGGTATCAAGCTCGGTTCAAGGAGGCGTGCGCACCGTGACGCATTCATACACGGTGAACTTTAACTATGATTCGTACCCGAGCGACTTTATGATGCTGTATTCTGCGAGGTACGGCAGCACACAGCCGGCTCTCCAGATAGACGTGCTGCGGCCTGACGGCAAAGAATTCAGGATCTACTTTGCTTCGCTTCCTTCGTCACAGCAAGGTAGCAATGAGTTCTCGGCAAGGGTATTTTCCACGGACAGGCTGATCGCCGACAACCTGCGCAACTATCTGGACGATTTTGCATACAGGCAGGATGTTTCAAGGCCGCAGGTAATGATATTTTCAGACTCACAACAAGACAGTGTGTTGAAGGGCACGTACGTAATCCGTGAAACCTTTTACCTGTTTGATTCAAACGACTCGGTGACCAACTCCGGGGTCATATTGGGCGGCGAGGTCTATGGACTCATGGGCACGGACGAGCTGCGCCATGACTTGGCGATCGGAATCCTGTGGGGAGCGCCGGTGGCGCTTTTCATAGGGCTCACCGTTTCAATAGCCGGCATGATCATTGGTCTGATATATGGTGTTATCGCAGGCTACAAAGGAAACCGCACTGATGAGGGCCTGATGAGGATAAACGACGTATTTTACTCGCTGCCGCCACTTCCGCTGCTCATCATATTGTCGATCACGGTCGGCAAGAGCATATTCCTGATCACCGGTTTTCTTGTAATTTTCGGCTGGGTCGGCATGGCGAAAATAAGCAGAAGTATCGCGCTCCAGCTAAAGAACCTGCAGTACGTCGAAGCGGCAAAGCTCATGGGCCAGTCTGACAGGAAGATCATATTCAAGCACATAATCCCGCAGCTGCTGCCACTGACTTTTGCCAGCATTGCCATTTCTGTGCCGGGGGCAATCTTGGGCGAAGCAATGCTCAGCTTTCTGGGACTTGGAGACCCGTCCATTCCGACGTGGGGTCAGATCCTGCATGACGCAAACTCTGCAGGCGCAGCTTCCCGCGGCCTCTGGTGGTGGATAATTCCGCCCGGCCTCATGATAGCCATAACAGGGCTTGCGTTTGTGCTTATTGGGAACGCGCTTGATGCCATCGTTAACCCAAGATCAAGAAGAATGTGATATAATGACGGATGCCTCAGGACTCATAATCTTCATCAGCCAAAACGATGATCAGCCGGCTCTTCCTTCACCTCATCAGCATCCAGAAAACGATCCGTGGTTCTATTGTATGAACTTTTAGCCCTTGACCCTTACTATCTTGATTCTATCGAGGACCTTCCAGTACTCTACTTCGCGGCCCTGAATGTCGCCCTGCGCAAGCTTTTCCTTGATCTCATCTTCCACTGAAGACGTCTCAAAGGTCTCGAACGTCTCAAGATCCATTATCTGGAGGGTGTCTCCCTGCTTTGAAATGATCTGGCCATTGCGCTTGTCTATCAACGGCACGTCAACCTTGGTTGACACCGGGCCTACAAACGGGTGCGGCCTGCCGTCAAAGACTCCCACTGCTGTGATCCTTGCTTTTGCCGAACCGTGCTTGCCCGGCTTGCTGTGGTCATACGAAACAATCCTGCACGGTTCGCCGTCGATGATGATGTATGAACCAACTTTGAGTGCGCCAAGATCCATCGGCTTGCTCATAAATCAAAGGCTAGAGAAAAAGATGCATATTTAACGTTTCTGATTTTTACTTTAGCTTTTCAAGGATGGAAAAGCTGACAAGGTTGTTCAGCGCGATGCCCTTCCTTGCAACATCGCGCCTTGTGCGCTCGCAGTATTTCTGGTCTGTCTGGTGCGTCGCCTCACCTTCCACCTCGAGTATAACCAAATTTCTAGAATATGGGAAGGTAAACTTTGGCTGCTCGGCCGCTACAAGCTGCATCTGCGCAAGGCTCGCCTTCTTTACTTTTTCGCGCCGGGCAATCGTGTTTGCAAGGTCGCTTATCGCCGGGTCGCCGCTTGTGTATTTCGTGAAATAAAGCGAAACATAGTTGAGCTTGTTGCCACTCCGCTCAAAGAGCGGGCTTGAAAAACTGAACATAAAAGATAGCCTGTCCATGTTGTACTTCTTGATGTCGTCAAGGATACTCTCCATGTTGATAAAAGATGCAAGAATGTAGTGGTTGGCCTTGTTTGGAAAGTATGGGATGCTTTCGTCAGAAAATGTCGCGGTGACAAAGTAAATGTCGACGACATTATCGCTTTTCTTCCAGTTTTCTACAAGAGAGCTCGACTGTTTGTCATGAGGAGTACATACGTAGCCCTGTACGTCACTCCTCCTGCCTGTCGCCGCCAATCCTAAAAAAAGGAGATACAACGGGTATTTATCCTCTTAGGTAAATGCCCATTGGAGAATCGTACTATCTACATAGAAGGTCCCAACCATCCGAGCCTTCTGAAGTAAAATACCATAAGTAGGGCAGAAACCGACGATAGCACTATAACAAATATCAGGGTGGTGTACGGCCCAAGCTGTGTCCACGGCCCTGTTTCGTTGCCACCCGGCAACGGGATGTTCATGCCATAAAACTGGCCAATGACCGTGGCAGGAATAGAAAGCGTGAATATTATCGTAAGCACTGCAAGTATCTTGTTGGTCTTTTCGTTGCTGAGCATAAAGTCAGTGTCCTTGTAAATCTCGACGGTCTCTTTTGCCTCTTCAAGCGCTTCGTACACCTTTTCAATGTGATCCAGCACGTCTTTGAAGTAGAGCGACATGTCCTCCTTGGAAAAGCGCTGCACATCCTTTGACAGGTCGACTACGGTCCTGCGGAGCGGGATCACAATCCTGCGGAGGGTCGTTATCTCCCGCCGCAAAAGCGAGATCTGGCGGGGGATCGATATCCGCTCATCAAACACGCTGTCCTCTATGTCGTCGATGTTGCCCACGACCTTCATGAGGATGTGAAGCAGGTCGTCCACCAGCGTGTCGATGATCTTGTGGAGCAGATATCCTGAGGACTTGCCCATGATCGCCTGGCGCTGCTTTTCATCGTTCTTGCACATGTTGAACAGCTCGTCAAGCGGCTTCAGGTCGCCTTGGTGTATGGTCACAAGGTAGTCAGGGCCCATAAAGACCGCAAGCTGGCTAAAGAGGAAGCCCTTCTCCTTGTCCGGTGTGGGAAAGTGCAGGATGATAAAGATGTGATCCGCATAGCGATCGATCTTGGGGATCTGGATCTTTGAGAGCGAATCCTCGAGGTTGAGCCTCTGGAACGGGTACTTTTGCCCAAGCGTGCTCATGTCCGAAAAGCTCGGCTTTTGCAAGTTTATCCACAGCACCCCGTTGTTGCTTATTGTCTCAAGCCGCTTTTCTGGGTCTGACATGGCCCTGTCTTCCTTCTGCTTTGCTTACAGCAGATGCGGTTATAAAAAAGTGTGTCAGTCAGAATATCTAACCTTTAGCTGCTGGTAATCTATTGTCTTTGAGCTGTCCGCGGTGTGCCACTTTGCCGAGTCGGTGTGCTTGAGCCTTGACATATAGTAGGGCATGAGCGAATATCCTATCACTGTCGAAGCGGCGCCAATTGGGTCCATGGCCGCGTTTTTCAGCGCCTGCGCAATTGCTACGTGAGATGGCAGGCCAATGCCTAGCCGTGACACCATATCTTTTATCTGGTTGTGGCCGTTGACCGCCCGCACCACTTGTGAGGCCAAGTCCTGCATGCTGCTTGGGGGTTTGAAGTAAACCACCGCGTCGTCGTTGTAGGCGACATCTAGTCCCATTTCCAAGATCCTGCACTGCAGGTAGAGATCGATTGCGATCATATCTGAGGGTATCTGGATTTTCTTAGCGGTTGACGCGTTAATGGCAAGCGCCCTGCCCATCACTGTGTACTGCGACAGACCTGACTGCCTGATAGACCTGAGCCAGTTTGAAATGAACACCGACGCCCTGCCGGCTACACCTGCAGCCTGAACGGGCTGCGAGTTTGACGCACACAGCGCCATATTTCCGGAAATGCGCAACGCAAGCTGCTCCGTGCATGACGGGTGCGGTATGGTGTCTGCGTCATAAAACACGATGACGTCGCTGGCAGCCTTGTAGAGTATTTCATTCCATGCCTCTGCCGCGCCCCTTCTTGTTTCATGATGCAAAAGGGTAATAGCAAGCGGCGAACTCTTGGCAAATTCGCGCACAAGATCAGGCGTCCTGTCGGAAGAGTCATCGGAGATGATTACTTCAGAGATCAGCGGCTGTTGTCCTTCAAGTGAACGCAGGAGGTTGACGATGTTACGCTCTTCATTGTAGGCCGGGATGCCGACAGTTACCCTGCGCATAATAATATAGTTCCGACCCCAAAATATTTTATGAATTTTGCGGACGATTCTTCGAGTACTGAAAAACATATATTCATAGCCGCTCGCCAAGCAATGACATTGCAGCAGCTCCAGCGTGACAATGAACAAAGGTATAGGGAGATATTTGCCGCGGCGGGGCTTCGCAGAAGTCATCTGATATTTCCGGTGTTTGTTTCAGACAGGCCGGGCATGATAGAGTCGATGCCCGGCATGACCGTGACGCCAATCGAGAAAATAACTCAGCATGTCCAGACGATAGTTGATAGCGGCATCCTCTCTCTCATTGTCTTTGGCATACCAAAAAGCAGGGACAGAATCGGCTCGTCCGCTTTTGACAGAAAGGGCGTGGTGCAGCGCGCAGTCAGGGCGATAAAGTCTAGTTTTGGCAGCTCGGTAAATGTTGTGACGGATATTTGCGTCTGCCAGTACAATTTGTCGGGGCACTGCGGCATTGTTGCATCTGGCAACAAGAGGGTTGACAATGACGCTACATTGCAGATACTGGCACAGGTTGCTGCGAGCCACGCAGAGGCCGGCGCCGATGTAGTCGCGCCATCATCAATGATGGACGGCCAGGTTCGCGCAATCAAATCCGCGCTTGTCGGCTTTTTTACAAAAACAATGATACTCTCCTACTCTGCCAAGCACGCCTCGTCGCTTTACACGCCCTTCCGCTCGGCTGCCTTTGCAAAAATGAAACCGCGCCTAGACAAGTCGTCATACCAGGTGTCGTATGCAAACCCCCGGCAGGTGCTGTTAGAGATAGAGACTGACATCAGCGAGGGTGCCGACATAGTGATGATAAAGCCGGCGCTAGCATACCTTGATCTGGTAAGAATGGTAAAGGACAGGTTTTGTGGCCACCCGGTCGCGGTCCAGAACGTCAGCGGCGAGTACGCCATGATAAAGGCGGCAGCTATGCACAACCTGATTGACGAAGAGGAGTGGAAGGTCTGCTCCATTGCATCCATAAAAAGAGCCGGCGCTGACAGGATCATCTCGTACTTTGCGCTTGATGTCTCAAAATATCTCTGACGCCACAATTAAATAACGTTCTAGCAACAAACGGAAATGTCCCGCGGTAGCTCAGCCTGGTAGAGCTTTCGGCTGTAGATGTCGGCTTCTCTCAATAGCTGACCGCGTGAAGCAGCCTATCGGGCGCACAATGCAGTAACCGAAGAGTCGCAGGCTCAAACGAAATGGCGAAAAGCCGTTTTGGGGCAAATCCTGCCCGCGGGACTCTTTTCTTCTTCTTTTGGTTTCGCTTATTAGTATGGAAGTGCAGTAATTCTCTCATATGCCCAAGATCGAGACAATCAACCCTTCAACTGGCAAGGTCATCGCAGCTTATGAAAATGAAGGCCCTGAGCAAGTAAGCAGAAGGGTCAAGGCGGCAAGGGACGCTTTTGCAAAGTGGAAAAAGATGGACCTTGCAGAGCGCTCAGAATGTATGCGCAGGCTTGGCGGGGTAATGAGGAAAAACAGGGAAGAGTATGCCCGGCTGGTTACCGAGGAGATGGGCAAGCCGATCAGGCAGGCGCTTGCAGAGATAGAAAAGTGTGCGTGGGTCTGCGACTATTATGCCGAGCGCGCAGAAGTGTTTTTGCGCGACGAGATAATTCCTACTGAATTTCGCAAAAGCTTTGTCTCGTTCGAGCCACTTGGAGTTGTGGCGGCCATAATGCCGTGGAACTTTCCCTTCTGGCAGGTCATGAGGTTTGCAGTGCCGGCGCTGACGGCCGGCAACGTTGGAGTGCTCAAGCATTCCAGCATCTGCCTTGGAAGCGCGCTGAAACTAGAGCAGGCGTTCAGGGACGCCGGCTTTCCGGAAAATGTGTTCCAGTCAGTCATTGGCGACTACCGCGCCGGCGAGGCGCTGGTGCAGGCAGACGTTGACGCCGTGTCGATCACCGGGAGCGTCAATACTGGCAGGCGCGTCGCAGAACTTGCTTCGCAGGATCTCAAGAAGTTCGTGCTTGAGCTTGGCGGGAGCGACCCTTTCGTGGTGCTTGAAGACGCGGACCTCAACCAGACCGCGTACATGGCGACGCAGTCAAGGCTCCTGAACACTGGTCAGAGCTGCATAGCGGCAAAGCGCTTTATAGTGGTACAGGAAATCGCAGACAAGTTTACGAAGCTGTTTGTAGAAAACACACAGGCCGAAGTCGTAGGAGATCCGCTCGACTCCAAGACCACAGTCGGGCCGCTTGTCAGGGACAACCAGAGGCAGGCACTTGCAAAGCAGGTAGAGGACGCAAAGGGCAAGGGCGGAAAGGTGCTTACGGGCGGGCAGCCCCTCAAGCGCGAGGGATTCTTTTACGAGCCGACGATAATTTCAAACGTGAACCATGACATGGACGTTGTCAGGGAAGAGGTGTTCGGCCCGGCAGCTCCAATAATAGTGGTAAAGAACGAGGAGGAGGCGATAAGAGAAGCCAACAACTCAGAGTTTGGACTTGGCGCAAGCATATGGACCAACAACATCGAGCGTGGCATGAGGCTGGCTCGCCAGATCGAAAGCGGCATAGTATCGGTCAACGAAATGGTCAAGTCCGATCCGAGGCTCCCATTTGGAGGCATCAAGAAATCCGGCATTGGCAGGGAGCTATCAGAATTTGGGATCAGAGAGTTCGTCAACATCAAGTCTGTTGTGGTAAAAGACATCACCAGTAAGCTGCTGGTCGAATGATATAATAGCAATAAAGAAACAGGCTCAGGCGCCCGGCTTTAGGCGCTTGGCCATGGCCATCCTTGCATTGATGACGTTTATCTGCTCTTCAAGCAGTTTTTTGTAGCCCACCAGCAGCTTTTCCTGCTCGTCGTACGGCTCTTTGCGTATCTCTGTCATCGTATCTTCAAAAACTGTTATCAGTTTTTCAACATCCTCGCCAAGGTGCTGTATGTCCCGCGCGTCTGTCGTCGCGCCAACATCCACGGACTGGGCCTTCAGCTCACGCGCTTTTTCTTCCGTCACTTCTTTTGTCTTTCTACCAAGGGAATATACAAGATCCTTGAGGGACCTGCCTGCTTCTCTGGCCTTTACAGAGACCGACTCTTCTTCTTCCTTCTTCGGGGCTGCGGTCTGCAACTCGTCTGATGACGATGAGGTGGTCACTACTCTCTCCCCTCTCACTGTGACCTCGGTTGGTGGCTCTGAGGTGGTCCTGGTTACCGTTTCCTCATAAGTATCGGTTTTATCCTCACTTGCCATGGTAGTTAAACGCATCTAAACCTTATAATAGATTCATAATTGAGGTATGCGCGTCTCATGTAGAAGTATGTAGAATAAAAAACACGCGAGCATGTTAATAATAAAGCTGTATCAACTGCAGACATGGAAGCACAGAACGTCGAAATCGCCCTTGATGTCTACAAGGCGACAAGGAGAAAGTTCATCGAGGCAGGGGATGCTGTTTTCGGACCAGGCTTTCTCAGCATGACCGAGTACTACTTTATGAAAAAGAAGGGCCACAGCCCGTTTGCGATGCTCTTCTCTGAGCCGCGGATCGTCTACGACGAGTGGGTCTGGATGTTCAAGGGAGAGGAGCCAGTCAGGAAGCTTCTGGAAAAGGCGGCCGGCCCAGGATATATGCCGCTTCTTGAGGACATCATGAGAAACGACGGCGTGAGGGTCTGGAACACATTCTATAACATGGCTAGCAGCAGGACAACGGCAGTAGCCATCTAGGGATTGATTACTGCCCTTCCAATTATCTTGCCTGATTTCAGCTCTTCTAGTGCGCTGTTTGCCTGATCAAGCGTGAACTTTCTCGATACTACCGACTGGATCTTATCCATTCTTGCAAGCGCCACCAGCTCTACCAGATCTGCAAACTTGCCGGTGTAGGCGCCAGTCAGCGTGAATGCGCGCAATGGAATGAGTGGTAAGTTTAGCTCAAGCGACCCGCCGAACAGCCCGACCATGACCAGCCGGCCCCTCTTCCTCAGCATGTTGAGCGAGTTTGGCGCCGTCTTGGCGTTGTTCACAAAGTCAATGACAGCCTCTGCGCCAAAGTTGTTTGTGATGTCCTTGACACCCTTGACAGAGTCGCTGGCCCCTGAGTTGATCACTTCGTGGGCTCCCAGCCTCTTTGCCTCTGCCAGCTTCTTGTCGTCAATGTCGACAATCGCGATCCTTGCGTTTGTGATCGACTTTGCAATCTGCACTGCCATGAGCCCAAGGCCGCCAGCCCCTACAATGACAAGCGTGTCGCCTGGCTGCGCGCCCGCCTTCTTTACGGCAGTGTATGCCGTCAGGCCAGAGCATGCAAGCGACGCGGCAGAGTTGGGGTCGAGCCCCTGCAGCTTTACCAGATACTTATGGCTTGGCACGAGCACCATTTCAGAGTAGCCCCCGTCTTGGTATATGCCGAGGCTGCGCGGGGCATCGCAGACGTTCTCCTCGCCCACCCTGCATGCAGGGCATGTGCCCTCGCCAATCCATGGATAGACCAGAACCTTCTCGCCCTTGGAAAAGCCAGTGACCGATTCGCCCATCTCTTCAATCGTGCCGGCAATTTCATGGCCGGGGGTGAGTGGGAACTTTACTCCGCGGTCCTCAACCTTCATAAACACGCCCTGCGGTCCGGCGTACCCACCTTCCCACAGGTGCAGATCACTGTGACATACGCCTGCACTTTCAACCCTTACAAGAACCTGATCGTTCTTTGGTTTTGGAACGCCGACGTCCTTGATTTCAAGCGGCTCTTTTGTCTTTATTATCCGTGCAGCCTTCATATATCGCGAGAGTATCTTGCGCTCGTTATTAATAGTTAGCAATGTTTAATTGAAGTTGTGGCAAAGAAAATGCCATGCCGTTGAGCCCGGTCGTGGCAGTGCTCGCCGCAATTAGCATCGTTGGCGCGATCGCGATTCCATTTGGTGATCCGCAGTTCATCGACAGGGCCATAGCGCTCGAGCTGGCGTTCATTGTGTTGACTGTTCTTACCTACAAGGGCTTTCGGAAGGCACTTTACGCCTGCATTCCCTTGGCCGCCATCGTGATGGTTGGAAATTCGCTTGCGCCGCCCCATGTCGGGATAATGACCACGTTCTCAAAGCCGTTCAATGCGATGCTGCTGATAATTGGCGGCTATGTCCTGCAGACGGCGCTGATCGTGACGGCAGTCCGCGAGCTGAAGGCGTGCCGGATCGTGCAAAAGGCTAGCTAGAGCTAGCTGCCAAGGATGTTTTTCTTTGACAGCGCACTATCAAGCTGCTCTTTTGTCATCAGCTTTTTGGCAAGCACCAGTTCCCTGATGCTCTTGTTCGTCTTGAGCGACTCTTTGTAAATCTCTGCAGCCTTTAGGTAGCCAATGTATGGGTTCAGCAATGTGACCAACACTGGGCTTTTTTCAATGTATGACTCTAGCTTTTCGCTGTTTGCTTCGATGCCGTCTACCATGTTGGCCGCAAATATTGGAAGGAAATTCTTTAGCATATCAGTTGAGTCGAGCACGCACTTTAGCATGCCTGGCAACATCACGTTCAGCTCGAACTGGCCGGCCTGCGCGGCCATCGCGACTGACACGTCGTTGCCGATGACGTTAAAGCAGATCATGTTGAGGCACTCTGCAAGTGACGGGTTGACCTTACCTGGCATTATGGACGAGCCAGCATGGACAGCCGGTATGAGAATCTCTGCAAGGCCGGCGGTCGGGCCCGAAGCCATGAGCCGGATATCATTTGCCATCTTGTTCAGCTCTATCGCAAGGTTGCGCAGAGCCGACGAGCAGTTGGCTACATCGAACTTGCTCTGAAGCGAGTAAAACATGTTATCAGACGGCCCTAGGCTCAGCCCAGAAATTTTCGATAGGTTCCTTATTGCGAGCTGCCGATAGCCTTTAGGCGCGTTGGCGCCCGTGCCAACGGCTGTGCCGCCAAGGCCGACATAGCGCAGGCCGTCCATCGACTGCACTAGCATGGTTCTTGCCTGCTTGAGCGCAAAAGCATACTGCTCAAACTCGGCACCAAGGGTCACCGGGATCGCGTCCATCAGGTGCGTCCTGCCTATCTTGACAACGCCTGAGAACTTTTTTGCCTTCCTTTGCAGGGATGCAATCAGCTTGTCAAGCGAGGCGATAGTCTCTTTCATGTTGAGCAGAATGGCGACGTGCATCGCGGTGGGGAACGTGTCGTTGCTTGATTGCGACATGTTGACATGGTCGTTAGGGCTGATAATCTCGTAGCTGCCCTTTCTCTTGCCAAGTATTTCAAGCGCCCTGTTTGCAATGACCTCGTTCGTATTCATGTTGAACGCAGTGCCGGCGCCGGAATTGATCGCTTCGACTACAAACTGGTCGAGCAGCTTGCCGGCCAGAATTTCGTCACATGCCTTGACAATGGCCCTTGCCTTTTCAGCGTCAAGCGCCTTGAGCTCCTTGTTTGCCAGCGCCGCAGAGCGCTTGATCATGACAAAAGCCCTTATCAGGTTGATGTGGGCCTTCTGGCCAGTCACCTTATACTGGTTGATTGCCCGCGCAGTGAACGGGCCGTAATATGCAGCAGATGGGACCTTAATCTTGCCGAGTGAATCTTTGTCAGTTCTGAACGACATTGCCGGATGCCACTAGTGTGGGGGCTGTAATAAATTAATCGACCAACCTCAGGATATTATTATCTTGGCGCGTGCAAGGATCTCTATCTGCAGCGCTTCAGGACCAGATATGCTTGCGCCATGCAGGGCTAGCGGGTTCTGCGCCGCGGCCGGGGTGTCCTGCACAGGCACGGTAGGAAGAAAGCGCGCCAGTTTTGAAAATATTATCTTGGCGTACCAATTGTTTTTAATACACATCTTTTTCTCTTCCTCTTCTTGCAGATCGTCTAGCATGACGATCCTGTCGATCGTGCCCGAGCCAATGAACGCGTCTTTCCTGACAAACAACATATGCGTTCCTCGCATCCAGTCGCGCTTTATGCTGACATAGAAGGAGTGTGCGACGAACAGCCGCCTTTCAAGCTCGTCGTTCTGTATCTTCAAGATAAAGCTTGAAGGCTCTTCTGACACAAGGCTCTTGTTTTGAGGCAATTATAAAACATTATATTACTACTGGATTTTTCAAGCGCTATGCAAGTCAGCGGCAAGGTGCTCATCTGTGACTCTATCGACCAGGCAGGCATCGACAGCATGAAGCGCGCGGGGCTCACTGTCGACTACAAGCCAGAGATAAAGCCGGCCGAGCTCACATCTTCTTCTGTCAAGGATTATGATGTCATCATCGTGCGAAGCAGGACCAAGATCACAAAGGAGGTAATCGACGCTGCTGCAAACGCCAAGATAATCGCCCGCGTAGGCGTCGGGCTTGACAACGTCGACGTAAGGGCCGCCGAAGCAAAAAAGATCAGAGTCATAAACGCACCCGAGGCAGCTTCTGTCGCGGTGGCCGAGCTTGCAATCGGGTTGATGATATCGCTTGCAAGAAGCATACCGAGGGCTGATGCAGAGGGCAAGCGCGGCAACTGGATCAAGAAAGAGCTTATGGGCACGCAGCTGTCAGGCAAGTATCTCGGCATTGTCGGCGTGGGCAACATTGGCCGGAACATCGGCAGGATGGCAAAGGCGCTGCGGATGAACCTGATCGGCTATGATCCGTACCCTATTAACCGCGAGTTTATCTCTGAAACTGGCATGATAGTCACCGACCTTAACACGCTGCTTGAAAGCTCTGACTTTGTCACGTGCCACGTGCCGGCGACCCCAGAGACAAGGCATATGTTCAACGCCGAGCGCCTGGCAAAGATGAAGCCCACTGCATACCTTGTCAACACGTCAAGGGGCGAGATAATAGACGAAAACGCGCTGTACGAGGCGCTAAAGAACGGCAAGATAGCCGGCGCGGCCTTGGACGTCTTTGAAATCGAGCCGCCAACTAACAAACAGCTGCTCAGCCTGCCGAACCTGATATGCACGCCCCACATTGGCGCGCAGACAAAAGAGGCGCAGGAGCTGGCTTCGACCGTGATTGCCGAAAAGGTGATCCAGATCCTGCGCGGCGTAATATAGATTATAAAAGGGTGCCAGACAGGAGAGTGTAGTATAATAACATGCACAGCTACATGACCCAGACTTGGCTTCGAATGTGGAAGGAGAATTCAGACGAGCTCAAGTCAAAGGCAATTGCTTGGAGGACAGAGCCGACCATTCACAGGATAGAGAGGCCAAGCAGGCTCGACAGGGCCAGAAGACTGGGCTACAAGGCAAAGCAGGGCATCGTAGTTGTGAGAGCCCGCGTGGGCAGGGGCGGTATGAGGAAGCAGCGCCCAGTGGCAGGCAGGAGACCAAAGCACATCGGCGTCGTCCACATCAAGCAAGGTATCAATATGCGCAAGGTCGCAGAGCGGAGAGTGAGTGAGAAGTTTCCCAACCTCGAAGTGCTCGGATCATACTACCTGTACAAGGATGGCATGAACATCTGGTACGAGGTCGTACTGGCAGACCCATCGCACCCTGCTATCTCCAAAGACAGAGAAATGCGCGGTAAGCTAAAAGCGTTTGCAAAGTAGGCATTTTGCTCGTATTTTTGTAAGCGGCATGCTCAGGCATGCATAACCGACCTTTTTCAAGCGTGCATAAATGATGCATAATTTGAGCACGGCCATGCACAATTGCAAAATAACATTATACATCATCCATGACGGGTGAAAGACGACGCTTTGTTCACTGCCATTATCGCCGGCATTGGGCAATAGCTGCGTGGATTATTATTAAAGAACTAGTTTTAGAGTTCCGCTGCAAAGATGGTTTGTTATAGTGCTGCATTTCGGTTGTTTTTGCTGCATTGTGGGGGTTTGGGTTCTATTGAGGTCAAGCAGTGAATTGTTCACTTGAGAGAGTTTCCTCTATCGGAACAGTACTAACAATCTCGATGGTCTTTGTGCCAGCTTCGAGTGGCATAGTTGCTATTACTTCAAGCTCGGTATATTCCCACGTTACCTGTTGTTCCTGCACTTCATTCATAAACATAATAAGCGTATCTCCGTAGCAATATCATTCTGGACGCTGTTGGTGTTCCAGCTGTTCAAATAAATGCTCGTGGAATCGGATTCTTAATTCGGTGTTCTGGGGCACGTCCACATTCATCAGTATCAAAGATGTGTCCCAATCAACTGTGAAGTTGAGCACCTTTGATTCTACATCTGAAAACAGAAAATACGTTGTAAGCCCAAAGTCGCTTATGTCTACGCTTGCAGAGTGTTCTACAGGTGTTGGTGGTCTAAAGAGTGAGCAACCAAAGCCACAAAGGCTATGCCTGTAGCCAAACCCACTATTACTGCCAGCGTTGAACTTTGTGACACAGTTCAACAATCGCTATTCTTGTATACTTGAACCTTCTGCAATTGTGGATCATTGTATATCTCTATCCAACAACTATATCTCTTCCATTTTCCAGCTAGTTGAATCTCTGCACTCAATATATCACGGATTTCACACCAAGTCTTCTTGGTCAAATAACCCTTTCAGCTAGCGTTAGCGTATGCGACTTCTATTTCGCTGACAATGCTCTTCAGCCCTGCAGGAACCGGCTCAGATGAAGCAAAGTCATCGATCCACGACACTGAATGGGTCACGCCGTCCATCGTGATGGTCAGCGAGTAAGAAAAGTAATCAGCCGGGCCCTGCCTTGGCGGGTAGACGCTGTCCATCGCGAAGAACCCGCTGCCGGCTATTGCCTGCCGAAGCTCCTGCACCTTTGCGTCTGACAGCTGTCTCTCTTCCGTTGAGCCTAGAGTGCTGCGGTAGAACGTGATAACGCCGGTCTTGGAATCAAACACTAGCTTCTCGTTGATGCCCGCTATGCCGCCTGACTTGACGTACTCGAATTTCAGCTCATGTGACTCCTGCATGGCGAGTATCGCCATCGGCACGGCTACTGCAATCGCCACGCCTACAGCTGCCAGGCCGGCGATGACCAGCGTTCTTTGGCGCATATGGCGTGGATGCTAGAAATTCCTAATAAATATATGACTGACCTATGGGTCAGTTTTAATTTTAACATTTAGCGGACTTGCTAAATAGAATGACGCCGTCTATGGTACAGCTTGCAAACTCTCGTAATTGAGCTCTTGGTCCTTGCAGTGTCCATGTTCTTGATGGGCATAGTGATATTTATCATGGCACGGAGCCAGAAGCTGAAACAGATAGCAGATTCAAAGTGGCCCCAGCGTTTGACCAAAGAAGACATCCGTGACGTGGGATAGAGTTTCCAGCTAGACAAAAGTTCCACGAGCCTTTTAACGTCGAATCCTGCCATCTATAAACAAGTCGAAGGCCAGACCGACTTTCGTATCCCTATACGAACGAACATACAGTCGTTCCTGCTACCGTGCAAGAGCCACGCTCTGGCAGGACCGATTTCTCTTTGCTTGCTGTATATATGCATATACAGCACACAGACTGCTTAAGTATTACAAAATACAAAGGAAAAGCAAGGAGATAAGGGCATGGTCGTAATAATAGAACTGGTGTCCATGATCATAGGCAACCCTGCAACAGGAGCTGGCAGCGCCGCAGGTATGAATCCAATCGATACTGTGGAATTGGTCGCGATAGTAATTGCCTCAATCATATTTGTGTACTTTGCCATCATCATATCCCTTGTCAGCTATAGAAGGAGAAAGGAAATTGAAGCTCGTGCTGCGGAATGGAGAAAAGGAGAGGAAGAGCGAAGGCGCAGGTTGCGGGAAGTTCTGTCCGAACTTGGTTCTGGTTGATATATCCTGCTGGCATCATATAGAGCAGAGAAAGACAGTAGAAGCTAGTCGTTTTCTTTCTTTTTTATCCTTCAGGATTAGTTATCAAATGTGATCTTTTGAAATTTGATAAGGGAACTCGTATGCATACCTTTTGCTACTGAATAAGGACTTCTTCGCTATCTTGAACTTTGCAGGACTCGGGAAATATATCAGTGCTGAAGCAAACAACATTTAGAATACATTTTTCTAATTCGTATTTTCAGTTTTTAACTTTCTAATGTAACAGTGTGGGGAACCACATAACAACGAGATCAGTATCAAAACTGTACAAAGGGCCAACGTATTGCCAAGCCTGAAAGCCGGTTCATCTGCTTCTGTCTGGCGAGTAAGGCTTTTCTTACCTTCGATCTGTCATAGGTTGTTACTAATCGACGATAAAATGGTATTTTCCCTTTTTTCTAAAAAGAACATGAAGGCTACTACCGTCTTACACTGGCATATTCTTTTCTTAGCTTTCCCCATATTCGTGCAGAGTCAAGGGATCGCCACAAGCTGTGCACTCAATCCCAATGGATATCTCTTATCACAATTCTTACATACATATGCGACATTGGATTATGGCGCGAGTGCATTTTATTGTGATATTAAATTTAGGAGCATAAGAACATAATGATAGAAAATATGAATTATCTAAGACGGCCCATCAGGCTCATATATGTGACAATGAAAGCCAGTGATCTCAGAGTTACAAGGCTATCATACAGAAAGAAGAGGAGCACTGTAAATCTTGTGGTCGGTCTTACATATCAACGTGCTTTGGCTACCTACCATATAACGGAACGACACTACAGCTCTGACGCCGGCGCTTAGTGTAAGGATATATATTTATTGGACGTACAATGACTAGCTGCCGATGGCAGGAGAAATTGCAAACTTTGACTCATACGCGCTGGTCGCCGTCGGGCTATTCGTCGCCGGCCTGTTTGCAGTAATGGTTTATGAAAGATCAAGCCAGAAACAAAAACGAGAACAGCAGCGCCCCGGAACAGCTGCAGACACTGAAAAGTGACCACGCAGAAGAACAGCTTACCATAGAAAAATTTCGAAAAGAAGGCTTTACATCTTTAACCACGATCCAGCGCAAGGCTCTGCCAGTCATTGCCAGAAAAGTGAACTGCCTGCTTGTCGCGCCCACCGGCTCCGGCAAGACCGAGGCTGCAGTCATGCCCGTTTTCACGATGCTTGCCCACCAGAGGGAGGTCCCGGCCAAGACCATAAGGGCGATTTACATCACTCCGCTGCGCGCCCTCAACAACGACGTTCTCCGACGTGTCGTGCGCTATGCACAGTCCGAAGGCTTGCGGGTCGAAATCCGGCACGGCGACACCACGGTTCTGGCAAGGAAGAAAATAGTCAAAGACCCGCCGGATGTCTTAATAACCACGCCAGAGTCGCTTGCGGTGGTCCTGACAAGCGAAAAGATGCTGGCGGCCCTGAAAGGCTTGCAATGGGTCATTGTCGACGAAGTGCACGAGCTGGTGGCAAACGAGCGGGGCGCCCACCTTTCATTGAGTCTTGAGCGTCTGCAGGCCGCGTCATCGTCACAGCACGTCGCAAGGATCGGGCTTTCTGCCACGGTTGGCAACCTAAAGCAGACCGCGCAGTTTGTTTCGGGCACGGGCAGGCGCCACGCGGTGTTAGTGGACACGACAAGCCGCGGCTACGACATCGATGTCAGGTTCGTCAAGGGCTCGCTCAACAACGTCGCGCATTTTGTGATCGAATACGTAAAGAAGGAGAAGGTTGAAGGCTCGATCCTACTTTTCACAAACACCCGCGACGAGGCCGAGTACCTAGGCACCATCCTGAAGAACCAAGGCGACATCAAGGTGGATGTCCACCACGGGTCGCTCTCAAAGGAGATGCGGGAAGAGACAGAGCATACTTTGAGATCAGGAGAAGCAGGCATAGTGGTATGCACGAGCTCGCTCGAGCTTGGCCTTGATATCGGCTCGGTAGATCTGGTTATCCACTACGGGTCGCCCCGGCAGGTATCAAAATTGATGCAGAGGATCGGCCGGAGCAGGCACCGGCAAAGGAGCTTTGCCAAGGGTCTGGTGGTTACCAACAACGCTGACGACGAGATAGAAGCGCTTGCGATAATCCGGCGTATGAAAAAAGGCTCCATCGAGGAGCAAAAGATGCATGAAGGCGCGCTCGATGTCATGGCCCACCACTTGGTTGGACTGGCAATGCAGACTCGTGATCCGGTAAAAGTGGACTATGCGTACGACCTTATGACCCGCGCCTACCCCTTTAGAAACGTCAGCTTGTTTGATGTCGAAAGCTGCCTTGACATTCTGGCAAGCCACAACGTCATAAAATACGACCGGGACAACCGCACCTACGTCCGCAGGATAAAGGCGTACAAGTATTACTTTGAGAACCTCTCCATGATACCCCATGTCCTGAAATTCGAGGTCATTGACTCGATAAGCAAGCGCAGGATAGGCACGCTTGACCAGCAGTTCGTGGGCGACTATGGTGAAAAGGGCAACGTCTTTGTGCTCAAGGGATCGCAGTGGCGCGTTCTGTCGGTGGACGAAGGTCGATTGGTAGTTAATGTCGAACCTCTGCGTGGCGCTGCAATCAACATCCCCTACTGGGTCGGCGAAATGATCCCTGTCGACTACAAGACTGCCGAAGAGGTGGGCGAAATACGCAACCAGGCTGCAAATGACGCGATAAAGCTGTCGACTCCAATAATGGACGAGACAAAAAAGGCGCTAAAAGTAATCCCGGATTCAAAGAACATTGTTGTTGAAAGTTACGGTGCGCGCAACATGCTGGTCATACATTCCGTTTTTGGATCAAAGGTGAACAACACGCTCGCATCATTGTTATCAACCATCCTGTCGTCGCAGCTGGGCTACATTGTCGAGTCGAGGTCTGACGCCTACAGGATAATGCTCACCTCAAGCGCAAGGATCGTGCAGGGCAAGCTTGAAGCCGTGCTGAGCGACGTCTACGACCTAGAGCCAGTGATCATTGCAGCCCTGACAGGCACTCACAACATCAACTGGAAGGTGTGGATGGTCGCAAAGCGCTTTGGCATGATAAGCCGCGAAGCAGTCTATGACAAGAAGGTGGCGCGCATGATCTACGACAGGTATTCAAAGACGCCAGTGAGCGCTGAGTCGATACGCGAGCTGGTGCATGACAAGTACGACATAGCACGGACGCAAAAGGTGCTTGATGACATCAAGCAGAAAAAGATCAAGATCCACTGGCTGGAAGTGACCGAGTTTTCAGACCTTGCCAAGACGATAATAGAACACTCTGGCAAGATGGCCGGCGCGATGCCGCTGAGTGTGGAAAAAGGGGTGATCGAGCTCATAAAGGAGCGGCTGGAAAAGACAAAGCACCGGCTGGTGTGCATCCGCTGCGGCAAGTGGGAGCGCGTGATGGAGACCAAGTATGTGCCTGAAGAGATATCGTGCCCCTACTGCCGGTCGCGCCTCATCACCGCGACTTTCTGGTCGGACGACGAGATGTCAAGGGTGATCAGGACAAGGCTTGCAGGCGGCAAGCTGACTGCCGAGCAGAACCACAAGTTCGAGCGGGCGTGGAAAGTGGCGTCGCTTGTCAACAACTTTGGCAAGAAGGCGATAATAGTGCTGTCAGGTCACGGGGTTGGTGCCGACACCGCAGCAAGGATACTGCGCAACTACATCGACGAAGAGCAGGTGTACAAGAGCATCTACGAAGCAGAGAGGCAGTACGTGATCACCCGCGGCTTTTGGGCTGATTAAACTATAGTGGTTTTGGACAGTGGCTGTCCTGCAAGAATTCTGTGATGCCTTCCAAAGATATTCTATGCATTACAATACCAACCTCTTCAGCATCATAGATTTTACATCTTGTCTGAAAAGATACCGCCTTGCCTTCACCATAGTTTATCCCCTATACTTAGATCGGCGTATTTACCAGTGTTGTCTTTGTGCCAATATTCAACGACACTAGGTATTCGCCATAAAGATGAGCAAAACTCATTGGTGCATGTTGTGATAAAATATATGCTGTTGTATTTGCATTTGGATAGGTGCTGAAGAACTCTTACCTCGTTCAGATCCCTTGTTATTTTTATTGCAAAATTGTGGGCGTCTTCTTGCTTGATGGTGGTAGCATGCCAAGGCTAGCAGCCCATGCAAATGCAACTACAAACGCAGTACCGATAGCCAGTCCGGCTGCAACCGGTGCCACCTCTTCCATGTGCATTCACAATAGAAGATGAAGCGTTACTTGAGCGTTATGTATGCAATGTCTAGGCGATGGGGCTATTGCTCTTTGTCTTTTGCCACACGTTCCAGACGACTTCCTGCAGGGCATGCTCGCGGTCGCCGTATTTCGACTGCCACATGTTGGCGACGTATTCGCCGGCGGTGGTCCTGTTTTCAAGGCGCTTTTCAAGGATGCCCAAAAAGTCCGGCTTGACCCCCAGGTTGGCAAGCCCTTTTCTTGCATAGTCAAGCTGGCTCCTGACAGTCTCGATGATGTTGAAATGCGTCCTTGCGTTAAATCCAGACCTTACAACTGCCTGCCGCTCCTCCCTTATCGACGCAAGAGGCCGGAGTGCCCTTTCTTCATGGATCGCCTTATGGAGGTAGCCAGCAAAAAATTCTGTCAGAGCCATCATTGTCTTTGGCGTGGGCTGGACTGACATGACCCGGGTCTCGACCCTGTAAAAGCCGGTGTTGAGGCGTATGCGGGCATCGTCGTGCCTTTCCTTGACAAGCCCAAAATAGTCCTTTGCGATCACTGGCTTTCTTGAAACAATGTAGTCGATATAATCCTCTACGCCAGCGAGGTACCGCGGGATGCCGGGGAACCCCGAGTTCTGCTGCTCTGTCTGGTCGTACAGGTAGATCCGGGGCTCATGCAGCGAAAACACCCTGCCGGCAAAGAGCCTGCTATTGGCGCCAAGCAGGATTGCCGCCGGAATGAGGTTCAGAATGTGGTTGAACATCTGTGCTGTAAAGTTAGGGTTCTTGCCCTGCAGGTGGAGGTGAAAGCCCTGTATAGCGGCCGCTGCGTGAAGCGCCTTGATCTTTTGCCCGTCGATCTCTATATCAGGGAGCCTGCGCTGCCACCTTGCCAATTGCAAATAGCGCGGCTTTCTTGTAACGAGACCACCCTTCAGGACGTGGGGCGACGGGTTTGCTCCAAGAAACACAGGGAACACATCGCGCTTGAAGACTCGGTTGACCACCATGTCAAGGTGCTCTATGAACTCCTCAAACTGCGAGTTCAACCGGATCAGGCGATCAAAAGATACGGGCTCGGTCTTGTATTCCAGTTGGCACTTGCCGTACTCATAGTCGATGTCGTGGTACCTGCGCAGGCGCTCGATGGCCGGCTTTGCGTTGACCGGCTCTCCCTTGGCATCAATGAGGCAGAGCTCGATCTCGACTCCGACCTTGAAATTTTCATCGGTCCGGGAAGAGTGGCTGCGCACCATCGCCTTGAGCTTGCTTGCCTGCCTTGCAATGCGCGCGGCAGCTGCTGCAGATGACCTGCCCACGTAAAAACAACCGCCTGATGTTTTTAATTAGCTTAGCCTTGTCACCGACGAGTACGGCCTGAGCGTCAGTTCTGCCTTGCCTTCTCGCCCTGCGCCTGTCGTGACCCCTGCGAGCCTCACCCTATCGCCTACGCTCAATTTGTTGACGCTGGCGCTCTGGTTGCGCCAGCCAACCAGCCTTATCTCCCCCGTGTCGTCCCCCAAGAGCGTGGAAGTCACTGGCACCGTCTCGCCCATCTTGGTGGTGACGTCCGCGGTCTCTGGCACCTGCAATACGATGGCTTCAACTATGCACGGGTCCTGCGACACCTGTATGTCCTTGATCTTTTTCTCAAATTTTGTCAATTTGGGAAAGGAGGCATCGTCGTCAGTCACCCGGATGTATGAATCGTCCTTTGATAGCACCACAGAATTTCCAAAGATGCGCGAAGGAACGCACTCGATCATGGCTCCGGCGCTCAGCTGATCTGAGCTGGCAAGCGAGTTGTCGACCGTCAGCACAAATGTCCTGCCCGCTCTATCAGCCGCAAGGCAGAGAAAGCTTCCCCTGCCCGTCTCCTCGCCCACAGAAACGATCCGCAGTGGCATGACCTCTACGTCCTCCTGCGAATTGGAAAACTGCAGTATCGTGCCCTCGTCGCCGTGGATCTCAAAGTCGCCATTGCCATACTGGGGGTTGCCCTGCTTTACCTTGACCCCAATCATGCGCACCTTGGCGCCGGTCTTGAAGACCTTTGGCAGCCTCGTTTCGTCGACATTCCAGATGACTGCCCTGAGCGTGCGGGTGCCGGCATCGTTTGATACCTGCATCTGGAGCGATTTGCTCGCCTCGCCCCTTGCATTGACAAACTCGCTAAGGCGTGGGTTGGCGCTTATCGTGCCGGTAATGACCGCACTGTCCTGCGGCCCAGTTATTGTGTCTATGGTGGAGTTGAGCGAGTCGATGCTAGGGATCGCCGGGTCGTCGCCCCGCACCGTCTCGATAGCGCTGTAGCTGCCAAGGTTTATCACCGGCTTGCCATCAAGCCCTGACCTGACGTAACCCTTGATTATCTTGATGATGTCGCCGGCCTGCAAGCCCATTTCGTCCGGCAAGTTAACCTGCTTGTCCCACAGCTTGACCTTCACCCTTGCGTCCTTGTCGTAAACAACTATGGTGCGGGTGGCGGCCTGCTCGTTGCTGTCCCTTTTCGTGAACGTGTGGACAGGGTAGATGTTCATTATCCTGCCGGTGACCGTCACGTCCTTTGCCCCGACGTAAATGTCCTTGAGGCCCGCCTGTACCTTGGGCACGTTGTCAAACGAGATGCCGAGGTCTGCAGCGACCAGAAATAGTGCGCCCTGATCTGTAAGGTAGCCTGCGCCCACCTTGCGCTTTTTTTCATCGATCAAATCCCTTATTTGCTCGGGGCTGAGCTCGGGCCTTTGCCGGAGCATGGTTTCAAGCATCCCCTTAAAATCATGCGACGGTGGTGACGATGATGACGACAAGCTTTTCCCAAAGCCTCCAGTTCTGAAAAAACCATTACCAATCACTTGCTAATATATCTTGAGAACGCCACGTTTATCTGAGCTGCTTTCGATCATCAGTCATGGAGGAATTCGACCTGATAGTAATTGGGAGCGGCTCAGGGCTCGATGTAGCAAACGCGGCCGCAGAGTCTGGCCTCCGCGTCGCGGTGATCGAAAAGGGCAGGATGGGAGGCACATGCCTTAACCGGGGCTGCATACCATCAAAGCTGCTAATACACAGCGCAGATGTCGCCGAAATGATCAGGAGCGCCGGACAATTTGGCATCAATGTCGATGGCTTTACGGTAGATTTTGAAAAAATAATCAATAGGACAAACAGCATCGTAGATTCCGACTCTGACAGGATCCGGCAGGCTTTCTCTGAAATAGACAACCCAAAGCTATTCCCGCACGAATGCAGGTTCGTCGACAAAAAGACAATTTCTGTCGGAGGCCAGACGATCAAGGCCGACAAGATACTGATAGCGTCAGGAACACGCCCGGCGATCCCAAAGATAAAGGGGCTTGAGGGGAGCGGCTTTATCACAAGCGACGAGGCGCTGAGGCTCAAAAAGCAGCCCCGCGTGCTTACGATAATCGGCGGAGGATACATCGCGGCAGAGCTGGCACACTTTTTCGGCTCGCTTGGGACAAAGATAAACATCATACAGCGCCGGGACATGCTGGTGCCCGATGAGGATGAAGAAGTCGCAAGAAAATTCACTGACCTATTTTCCAAGAAATACAATGTCCACCTTGGCTACAACACCCAGTCGGTGAGCAAAAGCAATGGCACGTTCGCCGTCGTTGCAAAAAATTCTTCAGGCAAAAAGATCGAAATAGAGTCCGACCAGCTGCTAGTGGCTACAGGCAGGGTGCCCAACTCGGACACGCTTGACCTTGAAAAGACAGGAGTCAAGATAGACAGCGCTGGCTTTATTGTCGTTGACGAGCACCTAGAGACAAGCGCCAAGGGGATATTTGCGCTGGGCGACGCCGTTGGGCGCTACCTGTTCAAGCATGCCGCAAATCATGAGGCACAGTACGCATTCCACAACCTGATGCATGAAAATAAGAAGGTCGCAGTAGACTATACGGCCATGCCGCATGCAATATTCAGCTCGCCTCAGATCGCCGGTGCCGGCTACACCGAGCAGGAGCTGAGATCCAAGGGCATCAAGTACACCAAGGCAATCTACCCGTACATCCGGACTGCGATGGGCGAGGCCATAGAAGACAGGGATGGGTTTGTAAAGCTGCTTGCTTCAAGCGAGGGCAAGATTCTTGGCTGCCACATAATCGGGAGTCACGCGTCGATTCTGATCCATGAAGTGCTTGTGGCGATGAAGCTTGGCGCTGGCATCGATGCCATTTCAAGGACGGTGCACATCCACCCCGCGCTTTCGGAGGTGGTTGCCCGGGCTGCCTACGCCTTTGGATAGAGATATAAATGCAGAAATTAGACCCGCCCCCGATACAGGGCTATAGGTATGGAAGAGCCATGCGTTCACGTCTCTGACCTGCGTAAGAGCTACGGCTCGGTGCAAGCTGTAGACGGCGTGTCCTTTGACATAGAGTATGGCAGGGTATTTGGCTTCCTCGGCCCAAACGGAGCTGGCAAGACCACTACGATAAAGGTGCTGACCACGCTTGTCCACCCGACATCCGGCACGGTCAAGATATTTGGCAAGGACATCGTCAAGCACCAGAAAGAGATCAAGAAAAAGATAGGAGTGGTGCTGCAGGAGCCGAGCTTTGAAGCGAACCTGACTGTCGAGCGGGCGCTTGAGCTGTATGGCTTAATGTGGGGAGTGCCGAGCGAAAAGAGGCGCGATAGGGCGCGGGAGCTCTTGGACAAGTTCGACCTTGCGTCCTTCAAGGGCATGAAAAACGACGAGCTATCCATAGGCCAGAGGAGGCGGGTGCAGGTGGCAAGGGAGTTCATGCACGACATGGATCTGCTCTTCCTTGACGAGCCGACGGTCGGGCTCGACCCGGCGGCAAGGCGCATACTGCTCGACTATGTCAAAAAGCACGTGAAGGGTGGGCTGACCGTGTTTTTCACGACCCATATCATGGAGGAGGCAGAGTACCTCTGCGACGAGATAGCGATAATCAACCGCGGCAAGATAATCGCCACCGACACGCCGGCCGGCCTGAAGCAAAAGTACGGGGGCGTTAAGGCAGTGGAGATAAAACTAAGGGATTCATCGGCACAATCTGTCATGCACATAATCAGACCGATAGCAGGCAGCAGCTCGATTATCGAGACGCCGGCGGAAAGCATGATTAGGATAAGCTCCGCAGACGCTCAGGAGATGCTAATGAAGATAATCGAGTCGCTTTCAAAAGACGCGGTCCAGATAGAGAGCGTGTCAGTCAACCCGCCGACGCTTGAAGAGGTCTTCCTCGCCGTTATAGACAAGGAAGAAAAAGAAGCCTAGATCTTCATCCTCAACATCGACAGCGTGGCAAGAAAGAACGCGGCCGCAGTTATCGCAGCAATGATCCCGACTTCGACGTTTGTGAAAAAGTCAATCTGATTGAATATGCCTGCTCTGGTGATGTCCACGATGTACGTCAGAGGATTAAAGTAAAAGGCCGTGCTCAGCGCGCCGGGCACCCCCTGTGTCGGGTAGAATGCAGTGCTGACGAACGAAAAGAACAGAAAGACGCTGTTGACAATGACGTTAAAGCCCTCGTTGCTCTTGAGCCGCGTCGATATTATTATCGCAATGGAGCCAAAGAATATTGCGCCGGTTATCAGGGCGTAGAGCACATACATCGACCCGACAAGCGTAGGCACCGCGCTCCCGACTAGCGTGGGAGTCCCTGCCACTAGGATGAGGCCAGCGCTTGCAAGGCCCATGAGCATTATCGTGATGATGCTACCGGCGATGTACTCCATCCTTGCAAAAGGCATCACCAGTATCTGCTGGAACATGCCGTTTCGCTTGTCGTTCCATATTATGCTGCCCGCGATCGTGCTGCTGTTCATCATGTTAAAGCCGATCATGCCAGCTGCAAGGTACGCCGGGTATGCGATGAAGGCGCTGCCCACCGGGACGCCGCCCTCGCCAATGAGCGCGGAATAAGAGTAGCCAGCGATAAAGATGTAGACTATTGGGAAGACTACCTGCCACACGAGGAATACCTTATCAATCGAGGCGACAAGGTTCCGGTACAGCAGTATGGCGACGGCGTTCAATGTCCAGCTTTTCAGCCCCTGCGTATATTAATTAATCATAAGAAAGCTTGTTCTTCCTGCCAGCAGATATAATAGTAATATAGCATTTTCATGCACTGAATCCCGCGCCGATTTGACATGATTTAAATAACTTGCACTTGAACTACCGGGCAGCATATTACATATGATGGCTGAAGACATGGCGCAGAAAAAGCTGCGCGGCTCGGGTGGTTACACTATCGCAAGGGTGACTGACGAGGAGCAGAAAAAGGGCAACCTCGGTGGCCCGGAACTGTTCCTTGCCGGCATAGGCAGGCTGGACGAGGACAGGTTCGTAAAATACTACTGCAACAAGTGTGAAAAAGAGTACGAAGGGGCGCCGGCGGTCCAGTACGAAAACCCAAACGAGGACCTTGGTGAGGGAGTCACGCTCATTGAAAAGGGCGAGTACAAGTGCAGGACGTGTGGTTCTACCATCGCGCAGTACCGCAAATTTGACGCGCCAGCAGTCGCCCAGCAGCAAGATCAGGTGCAGGCTCCAAGGGCCGAGCAGGCTACTTCTACTATTCCAGACCTCGCTGTTACTCCAGCAGTCGCCGCGGCGGCGACTGCAAACGATAGCTTTGTCCCAATACAGTCGCTCATAGGTATGTCTGCATACGACAGCGAGGCGATGCTGATAGGCAAGGTGGAACAGATCGGCCTGAGCAGGGAAGCCGGAAACGCCAAGATTACGCTCAAGATAGGCGACAGGCAGGTGTCGTGGGACGGCGTTTCAAAGATAGGCGACATTGTGCTCCTAAAGATGGCAGAGACCAGGGCAACAATGACTTCAGGCGGAAGGTGCCATGCGTGCGGCTACCAGAACGAGCCGGGCTCTGCGTTCTGCGCAGAGTGCGGAAGCAAGCTGTGACTCTACTTTAGTATTATTCTGGCGTCGACCACACGCGCGCCCTTGCCCTCTTCGAGCACAAGGAGCGGGTTGATGTCAAATTCTTTTATCTCTGGAAAGTCGACCACGAGCTGGGACAGCCGCTGGAGGGAATCCGAGATCGCCTTCAGGTCTGACGGTTTCTCGCCCCTTACGCCCTTTAGCAGCTTGATCGTCTTGATCGATTCGACCATCTTTGTCGCCTCGCGCTCGTCTATCGGTGCGACCCGGAAGACCACGTCCTTGAGCACCTCGACATAGATGCCGCCAAGACCGAACATGATCACCGGCCCAAATGTCGGATCCTGACTTGCGCCAAGTATCGTCTCCTTGGCTGACTTGACCATCTCTTGCACGAGCACTCCCTTTATCTTGGCGTCTGCCTTGTACTTTTTCGCGCTTTCAACTATCGACCTGAACGCTTGGCGCAGCTCGTCATCATTCTTGACCCCAACCTTGACGCCGCCGGCGTCAGACTTGTGGATAATGTCCGGTGATGCTATCTTCATGACGACAGGGTAGCCTATCTCCTTTGCAGCCCTTATGCATTCTTCTTCAGTGGTGCCAAGTATGCTCTTTGGAGTAGGAAAGCCGTAGGCCCTGAGTACCTCATAGCCCTCCTCCTCAAGGAGGTTGGTTCTCCCCTGCTTGCGGACATTGTCAAAGATGTACTTGACCTTGTTCTTGTCCTTGGCAAACTGGAGCATCGGCGCCTTTGTCGAGGCGGTGTCGACCCATTGTTTGAAATCGTACATCGCCTTGAGTGTCCTTATCGCCGGCTCTGAATATAGGTAGTACGGCACGCCGCCTTCGGACATTATCGCCCTGTTTTCTATTCCTTCGGCAAGCCCCATCAGCGAGGCAAGTATTGTCTTGTTTGGGAATTGTTTGGACATCTTGACAAGGACTCGGGCAAGGTCGTCGTAGTTCAGGGTGGCAGAAGGTGTGCACATGGTAACTACAGAGCCGACGTTTGGATGCGAAAGGACTAGATTCAGCACGTTTTCAAACCTTATATAGTCTGCATCGCCCACAATGTCCACCGGGTTTCTAGGCGACCCGTACGCCGGTATGACCTTGGCAATGTCGTCCCTGATTGACGAAATATCGGCCATCTTTAGCCCGTATCTTGAGCAGGCGTCGGTCGATATTATCGCGGGGCCGCCTGCGTTTGAAACAATGACCACTCCGCCGTCTGGCAGCGGCTGTTTTGAAAATGCGGTGGCAAGGTCGAACAGCTCGCCCATAGTGTCGACGCGGATGACGCCGCACTGGGCAAACGCCGCCTCATAGTTTGCGTCAGAGCCGCCCAGCGCGCCGGTGTGGGAGGCTGCCGCCTTGGCGCCTTCCGCCGTCCTGCCGGACTTTAGCACGATTATGGGCTTTCTCCTTTCGATCGTTATCCTCCTTGCGATGTCCATGAAGCGCCTTGCGTTGCGTATGTCCTCAAGATACATCACGATTACGCGTGTGTCCTGATCTTCTGCCAGCAACTCTAGCACGTCGCTTTCGTCCATGTCCACCTTGTTGCCCATGCTGATGACTTTGGAAAAGCCGATGTTCTGCGCCTCTGCATCCTCCACGGTGGCCGCGCAGATCGCGCCGCTCTGCGACACTAGCGCAATGCCCCCGTGCTTTGGAGTAATTTTCAGAAAAGTAGAATTCATCATGTTGTTTGCCGACAGGCTCATGATGCCAAGGCAGTTTGGGCCTATCACCCTGATGCCGTATTTTTTGGCGATTTCGCCAACCTCCTTTTCCAGCTTGGCGCCGGCCTCGTCCACCTCCTTGAACCCTGCAGAAACGATTATCGCGCCCTTGATCCCCTTCTTACCCACCTCTTCCATTACCGCCGGGGTGAACCTGCTTGGGGCAGCCACGACCGCAAGGTCCACAGATTCTGGGACATCAAGCACGCTCTTGTATGCAGTCAGACCGCTCACGGTCGGGTTTGACGGGGTGACAGGGTAGATCTTGCCCTTAAAGTGCTTTGCAATATTGTTAAAGATAGTCTTGCCCACGCCGGGTTTTTCCGAGGCCCCGATGACGGCTATAGACTTGGGAGCGAAGAAGATCGAGTTGGACATGGGGTGAAAAACGCCTTTGGGTGGTTATAAATGCATCATCCGAAGGATCGGTTATTTACCGGCTGCTGCAGCAATAATGCCAGTAATGGCAGGAATCGGCATGTGGCTGTTACTGGTGATACCGGCGATCGTTGCATTTGCCTTTGGCGCATGGGTATTTTACAGCATGGTCATTGACGTGTCAGAGCGAGATACCGGGGACGCTGCTCTGAGCAGGTGCGTCGAAGGGTGTGCGGCGCCGCCCCCGGGTCTGCGCTAGCTACTTAAAAGCAACCTTTATTTTCAATTGGAAAACTTCTACCACCCATTGAGCGCTATAAACGCAGTCGTAGACGCTGAAATGCCAGGGTTGATCTTGGACCTTCAGGCGCTTATCCGGCAGCCAAGCGTTTCTGCAAAAAAGCAGGGCTTGGTAGAGTGCGCCAACCTTGTTGCAGAAATTATGCACAAGGCCGGCATCAACTCTGAAGTGCTGTACCTAGACGACAAGAGCATCCCGCCGATAGTGTACGGCGAAGTAAAGTCCAAGTCAAACCCGGACAAGACGATACTGTTCTACAACCACTATGACGTGCAGCCTGAAGAGCCGCTTGAACTTTGGAATGACGAGCCCTTTAGCGGCAAGGTGGAGGGAAACTACATCTACGGCAGAGGCTCGGCAGACGACAAGGGAGAGCTGATAACGCGCATCAAGGCAGTCGAATATTTCTTGAAAAAGACAGGGGACGTGCCCTGCAACGTCAAGTTCATGGTGGAAGGGGAAGAGGAGATCGGGAGCGTGCACGTAGAGCAATACCTGACAAAATACCGCGACAGGCTCCTATGCGACGGCGTGATATGGGAGTTTGGCTACGTTGACGCAAAGGACAGGCCGATAATCAGCCTCGGCATGAAAGGTCTGCTCTATGTGGAGCTGATAGCAAGGGGGCCGGTGAGGGACACCCACTCGAGCCTTGCAGTGCTCATCGAAAACCCGGCGTGGCGCCTGGTTTCTGCGCTTGCCACGATGCGCGACCAGAACGGCAAGATCCTGATAAAGGACTGGTACAAGGAAGTCAGGGCTTTTACAAAGGAAGAGCTAGGCGTGATATCAAAGGAACCGTTTGACGAAAAAGAGTTCAAGCAGGAGTACGGCATAGATAGGTTCGTAAAGAACGCCAAGGGCGCGGACGTCAAAAAGGCCCTTGTTGGAATGCCCACCTGCAACATTGCCGGGTTCAACTCTGGTTATACTGGAGAGGGCGCCAAGACTGTCCTGCCGGCGCAGGCGACGGTCAAGATAGACTTTCGCCTTGTACCAGACATGGTGCCGGAAAAACAGCTTGAGCGGCTAAAGAGGCACCTGAAGCTGAAAGGCTTTGGAGACATTGAAGTGAAATTCATCCATGGTGAAGCAGCAGCAAGGACACCGATACGCGACCCGTTTGTCAGGCAGGTCCAGCAGGCAGCCAGAGAAACCTTTGGTTCGGCAATAACGAGCGTGTCTTCAGCCGGCACCGGCCCGATGTATTCCTTTGTAAAGGTACTCAAAGCACCCTGCATATCTATTGGCAGCACTTACATGTTCGCCCGCATCCACTCGCCAAACGAGTTTGCAAGGATCGATCTCTTGAACAAGACTACAAAGTGCATCGGCAGGATAGTGGAAAAGTTCGCAGGCTAGTCAGCAATGTCAGAGGCTCTTTTCTATCGTCGTGACCATCTCGCGCATCGACACTGGCTTTTGTATGATCTGGTCGACCCTGACTGAGGGCAGCACTTTCTCAAGTTCGGACTTGTGCATCTCAAATGCGGTCATGAGAAATATCCTGATCTCCGAATTTGCCGCTCTGACGCTCCTCGCAAACTTGAAGCCGTTCATTCCCGGCATCCGGATGTCTGACAGAACGATGTCATAGCTGGTTGAGTGCTGTTGAAAGTGCTCAAGAGCCAGAATCGAGTCGGTAAACCCTTGCACTTCAAAGCCCGATTTTTGCAGGGATGATTTAATGATTGCAAGAACGTCGGGCTCATCGTCAACCACAAGAACCGATTTTCTTGTTGTTGATGTTTGTGTGATCATGCAAGTCACCGCTAGCGCAAGGTCATGCTATGCTGGGAAGAGATGTCGTGTTTGTGAGACATGAACAACTCGTTCTCAAGCACAGAGCCGGGGTGTGGACAGATGATGGTGATCTTTAGATCGCCTTCCAGCCATTCAAGATATGTATTCTGCCACCACCGCTCGACAAACAGGCTTTCGTCAAACATTTTGTTCCTTGATAGCTCGTCTGCGCAGTCGGCCACGATAAGCACCTCGCCGGTCCTGCCAGAAGCGACTCTTTCCCGTACTATTTCTTCTACCAGCTCCTTGAAGTCCTTGAACGCCTCCAAATCACCGGCCAATACACGCTCGTAAAATGTCCTTAATTTTAGGATCAGCAGGTTGCCCTGATCAATATTTTTCCTGTAGTTCCTGATCTTTGACGATATCATGGAGATGTGCGACTCGTTGTCCGCATCGACGGAGGCGTAAATAACCAGTTGAGAATTCTTTAACCCATCGTTGATGTATCTTAGAGCCGCCTTGTTGCGAGCATCAAGGCTGTCGTACAAGAACATCACATGCTCGCCAGAAGATCTTTTGACCAAGTTTGGCATGGAAAAAATGTCGCGAAACGCGCTAATAAACAAACCCTATAAATGTTGCAGGCAATCATTTCACAAAAAGCCAAGCTTGAAAATCTGTCTGACTTCTTCAATCTTCTTTGCCGGTCTTGACTAGCTTGTGATGCTTTGCAAAATGATGTATTTCGGGCCAGCACAAGGCGCATAGCTCTTCATTGTCTAATGCGGGGCGCCGGCCGCAAATGATGCACGTCTTTTTCCGAAGAACTCTATCGAGTCTGCGCCTATCTATCATTTTATGTAACACAATGGCAACCCGAGCACAAAAGTTTATCGTCCGTGTCAAATTTGCCTGCAATGTTGGCGGCGCGATATCACGCTTTAGCAATCAATCAACGTTCATCCTAATGGCTCCAATGCTACCGCCAATTGGTGGTGCTAAAACCTATCTTGCGAATCCTGTTCTTGATGCTATCGATCGCGCTGTTGTGCTCTTTTAACAGGATATTGCTCTCTTTTAGCTCGGCCACTATTTCGCTGAGCAACCTCAAGATTTCTTCTTGATATTTTCGAGAAACTTCTGATGCCATGGGGCATTTGGTTCATTATGTTATTTAACATTGACAATAATTACAACAACAAAATGAAAAATCCTATAGTGCAAAGCGTGTGTCTACATGCACACGACTAGCTATTTGACATTATATAACATTGCTAGGTAAAATTGAAGAGTGTAGCTAGATTTTTCATGCAGATAGTCTAATAGCTGGCCTACAAAGTCTAGTCTGAATGATTGTGGTAACCGGCGGGTCTGTTGAAAAGCTGGACAAGGTATATTGCTGTCTGGTTTGCATAGAAGTTTTCTTGTTCAAATCAGACGTCGAAAATCATGAACGGATGCACGGTCATAAGGAAATGCGAATCTTGCCGTTGTCTTAAAACCTGCAGCGGCGAATTCCTGCAGCAATTTTCATGAAGTGAGCCGACAATTTTTGTTTGCATTTATGTTTTCAACCGAGCCAAAAATTAGGGTCAAATTGTTAGGGTTTCATGTGCCTGTGGGACGACTGGTTCTTCTCTACAGGCAAAAATCATGTTTAATAGAATAATCTTATAGAAGTAGCATTAGATGTCGTTTGTTTTAGGCACGAGCATACATATACACTTTGTCTTATCTCATGACACACGGATATGACATGTAGGTAATAGTGTGGCAGAATCAACTAAAAGAAGAAAGTATGGCGTTTGCCAGTTCTGCGGCGCGCATTTTATGCGGCCCGGCTCACTTGCGCTCTATATTCTGCACGAGCATGGCGACAAAATAGGCAGCGAGAAATAACGTTCATGTCTGTAGAATAATATTCTGTAACTAGCCTCTAATACAAGATAGCCGCTATATACACAATATGGCAAATGGTGTGCTAGTTATTCTAGCGGCTTCACTTTCATTTGCCTTACTGCCGCAAATAGCATTTACTGACGCGTATGCAAAATGGCCCATACATAACGCAGATCATATTCTGGGTCAGTTCATGATGCTCCTGATCGTACCGCTGGGCGTTGCCATTGTGGTTCTTGGCGTATGGGCAATGCGCGTTAGACAGGATCAAATTGTGTCAAAATAAATATGCATGCCATAAATGGCACTCTGGTCGATAATATGATAACAAACCTTCGAAGAATGACAAAAAGCCGTTTAAGTTTTGTCCGCGATAACGGCCATGCAGCGAAGGCGAGATAGAACCATTAAGCCAGTCGCCTCTGCTTACAAACCGGGGCCGATGAGTAAGGCTTTTGCAGAATTAAGAATCCAATCACTTTTAATTTCTATTCGTTCATCTTTTTTACAGCTGATTTAGTTCGGGCCCGAAAGCCCGCAAGGGTGAGTAAGGCTCTCTGTTATAAGAGATCTTGTAATTTTTTATATTTTTGAAAATGCATTTTTAATGCTTGCATTGGCTAGATATTTCTCTGTAAAATGCAAGCGGTGTCGTACTTTACTCGAAACCACCATAGGCCGAACGCTTGATGGCCAATCAGTAAAGACGCCGCAAAAAATACGTTGCCCGATGTGCCACTTTGTAGCAGTTTATTCGCCAGAAGAATTTTCAGTATGATAATCAGTTGAACATTTTTGCTGTTGTATCATAAGTAGTTTTTACTAGTCATGAGCATAGATGACAAGTTCTACATCTCGTGGCTGTTTTTGCCGCGTTGCATGACTGCTGAAAATGTGATGTGTGTGATGTCAGAGAAGTAACAGAAAAGTGCGGCCTGTGCTTTGATTGTCACTTTATGCACTGTCTTGGCGGGGTCGGCATTTGATTGAAAGATTGGACAAGATATTTGTATACAAAGCATGCGGCGCGCATTTTCTATTTGCTAACGACATTGAAGATCAGAAATGAATGCATGGGCATAAAGAAATTCATACCATGCCATTGAACTGAATAAACTAGCTTTTCGCCTGTCGAATTCATTTGATATATATATCAAGTATTTTGAAAGTGGGCAGCGGGTGATTTGAACACCCGACCACCGCTGTGTAAGAGCGGTATCATAACCGAGCTAGACCAGCTGCCCGCCATAGTTGCAATTTTCATAACCCTATAAATTGCAAGCGTTAGTGCTTTTGACCGAAGAAGTGAGCAACGCGTAAAATAACCAATATATACCGAAACACGATTTCCAAGTTTGGAAATGCCTGAGAGAAGAAAGATTCTCGCTTCCGTTCTGACACTTGCATTTTTTGTCACATTGATGATCTCTGCCCTCGCGCTGCCAAGCGCGTTCGCACACGGCGGTCACCAGCCGCCGCCTGCAGATTTCGGCGGCAAGAAGGCCAGCCTCTTTGTTTCACTTGAGCCGCTGGTTGTCACCACTTCGACCGACCCGGTTTACATCAACGCCCGGTTCTTTGACGAAAACACCAACGAGAACTTTAAGGAAGTGACATACAGGGTCTACTTCAAGAAGGACGGCAACGAGGTCCCGATCGTGACAGAAGGCGGCCAGTTTGGCGGCCAGGGATTCTTTTATGACCCAGAAGGCGACCTGCAGATCAAGATAGTTCCAAAGGACAGCGAGACTGCGGTGGCCAGAGGTGAGGCGGAGCCCCAGTTTGGCGGCATCTGGAACAGGGGCGGGCCGGTGGTAGTCGAAGGCCCCATCTTTACCGATCCGGGACTTTACAACCTTTTTGTAGAGATTTACACAGTTGGAACCACCAGAACGCAGGTAGAGCCTGTGCTCCAGTACGACGTGTGGGTGACTCCTGGCCGCGAAGAGGTGATAGACGTAGAAGGCCAGCAGATCAAGGTGAGGAACTATTACGGCGCGATCGATAGCTCCAACTATGACGAGGAGACAAAGACCATCGAATTTTCGATGCCGTTTGACTGGACGTCAGACATGCCGAGCAGGATAGGCATGCTTCACACCGAGGTGTTCATACCAAAGGCGCTTGCCGACTTTAACAAGCAATCGCTCAATGCTACCGTAAATGGCATCAGCGTCCCGGTGGCAGTAGACACGTACACACCGGAGAACACCATCGTGCACTTTACGATTTCAAAGCAGAACCTGATAAACATTGCTGAGAAGGTAAAATCGGAAAACCTGACGCCTGACAAGGCGGTGTTTGCCCTAAGCCCACCGACGACCGAAGTCAAGGTGGCGCAGGTCACGACCGACTCGCAAAACTACAAGGTGGCATTGACTTGGCCGGAGCAGGTATTCCCCGGACAGCCGGTGACGTTTGGCATCAGGGTGACTGACAAGTCTGACCAGCCGCTGTCTGCAGCGACGTACGAGCTTGTCATACTGGACAAGGACGGCAACGAAGTGACTCGCGCTGGCGGCGTGACCACTCCTGAAGGAGTCTCTTCGCAGGACATGACGTTTGCTTCACAGGGCTCGTTCACGGTGCGCGTCGACAAGATAAATGCCAGCAGCGAGTCCGTACAGTCGAGCCTGTCGGTAGTGCCCGAGTTCCCAGTAGGAATCGCCTCGATAGCAGCGGCGCTTGCAATAGGCGGAATAATAGTAGCGGCCAAAAGAATATCGCTCTTTGCCACCGGCAAGACGTATTAGATACGTCGCGCAACTTTATTTCATGTCTGAAGGAGAGGAAGAGGACTACCACAAGCTATCAGACAAGGAGATACAGCAGGAAGTGGGCAAGCTTGACGGCTGGAAGGTCGCCGGCGGCAAGGTGAACAAGACGTTTGAGTTTGACGATTTCGTGCAGGCGTTTGGCTTTATGACCAAGGTCGCAATGGAGGCTGAAAAGATGAACCACCACCCTGAATGGTTCAACGTCTACAACCGAGTCAAGATAGACCTTGTGACGCACGACGTCGGCGGCATCAGCAACTATGACATCAAGCTTGCAAAGACCATAGACAGGATCGCAAAGGGCTGATCGCATTGTGGCGCGCAGGGCAGCCGGCAAGAGCTGGTGCAGTCCTAGCTAGTTAGCATATATCCTTCCATGCCCGCATGTCAACTTAATAATATTTTATTAGGCATACATATATCGCATATGGTTGCAGAACAGGGAACAAAGACTGCCGAGATTGTGGCAGAGTCGCTGCTTGACTGGGGCGTAGATGTGATATTTGGCCTCCCCGGGGACGGCATCAACGGCTTTATCGAGGCGCTCCGACAGCGCAAGGACAGGATAAAATTTGTGCTGGTCAGGCACGAAGAGTCTGCCGCTTTTATGGCCTGCGCGTACGCAAAGTACACCGGCAAGCTGGGCGCGTGCGTCGCAACATCGGGGCCGGGCGCGATACACCTCCTGACAGGGCTGTACGACGCTAAGGCCGACAGCACGCCCGTGGTTGCCATAACTGGAAGTACGTACTCGGACATGATGGGATCGAACTACCAGCAAGACGTGAACCTGCTGCAGCTGTTCTCTGATGTCACAGTCTACAACAACATGATAAATAGCCCCGAGCACGCCGAGATGGCGGTAGACATTGCGTGCCGGAGCGCGATTTCAAAGCGCGGGGTCAGCCATCTTACGATCCCAATAGATGTCCAAGAGAAGCAGCGGAGCGGCAAGTACTCGCGCCACAAGGTGGCCGGCCACACGTCAGATGTCTTTTCCTCTTGTGTCATGCCAGACCCCGCCATTCTCCGCAAGGCGGCTGACATCCTTAACTCTGGCGAAAGGGTGGTGCTCCTCGTCGGTCAGGGGGCGCTTGGCGCCGGCGCCGAAGTGGAGGCAGTTTCAGAGATGCTGGGCGCCCCGATAGTCAAGGCGCTGCTTGGCAAGGCAGTGGTGCCAGACGACCACCCAAACAGCCTCGGCGGCATTGGCATGCTAGGCACAGAGCCTGCCACAGACGCGATGGAGCAGGCCGACACGCTGCTCATGGTCGGGACATCGTTCCCGTACATCGATTACCTGCCCAAGCCCGGCCGGGCAAGGGGAATCCAAATAGACCTGCTGCCAGAGAGGATAGGCCTGCGCTTCCCTGTGGAGGCGGGCTTGGTAGGCGACGCCAAGACTACACTTGCCGCGCTGATGCCGCTCTTGAAGAAAAAGGAGAACAGGGAGTTCCTGCGGTCAAGGCAGGACGCTATGAGAAGCTGGATGGACCTTCTCCGAGAGAGGAGCAGCAGAACTGACAGGCCGGTCAAGCCGCAGGTGGTTGCTGCCGCAGTGTCTGAAGAGCTGCAGGACGACGCGATAATCTCTGTCGACAGCGGCACCAATACCATCTGGGCTGCGCAGTATATCCAGCTCCGAAGGGGCATGAAGTTCTCACTTTCCGGCACGCTTGCTAGCATGGCCTGCGCTCTGCCCTACGCCATAGCGGCGCAGATTGCCTACCCCGAGAGGCAATGCGTCGCATTCGTGGGCGACGGCGGCTTTTCCATGCTGATGGCCGAGTTTGCCACGGCTGTACAATACAACCTGCCCATCAAGGTAGTGATAATCAAGAACAACATTCTTGGTATGATAAGGTGGGAACAGATGGCGTTCCTTGGCAACCCTGAGTACGGGGTCGAGTTCACGCCGATAGACTTTGCAGAATTTGCGGAGAGCTGCGGGGGCAGAGGATATTCCATAAACGAGCCGGCAGAGGTGAGATCGATCATAAGTCAGGCGATGGGTGAGAAGGAGCCCACGATAATAGAAGCTTATGTTGACCCGTTCGAGCCCCCGATGCCTCCAAAGGTGGACATGGATTTTGTCCGCAACCTTGCAGAGTCATTTGCAAGGGGGCAGCCGTACGCGCGCAGGATAGGGCTTACGCTCTTTCGCAATCAGGTGCACGAAACGCTGAGAGGCGTCCACTCGCACGACACTGAAGAAGCTGCGTGACCGCCGAACTGTGAACTAGGAGAAAATTTGCTTATGATTCCTCAAGCATAATCCACTACAATCATTATAAGATGTAATGCCGCCACAGTGGCATGATAAGCCCCGGCATACAGATGTTAGAGGTAGCTATAGGTATTAAGGACTCGCTTATGGCGGCCGGGTTCACGTCGATTGATTCGCTGCTGCGTTCAAACCCCACAGACATTGCCGCAGTGCTTGGCATAGAGATCTATGTGGCAAAGCTGATCATCGATGCGGCAAAGCGAGCTTCTGGGCGTGAAAGCAAGGTCGATGCAGCAGAAAGTAACAATAACGCGACAGCAGTAGCCGCCATGGACTAGTTTGCGTATAATTTCCGTTTTTTGCGTGATTAAAAGCAGTATTAAGTAGTAGCCATAATCATTACCGTAGTGATGCATAGCGGGGTAAAACTTGGTGTTGCAGGCGCGATAATCGCCGCGGTGGTTTTTACCTCAACGCCGTACTTTGGGTTCTCTGGCAATGACGGCTGCAATTTCAGCAATTTCGGCCAGTCAGATGTGTTGAGGATAGGATATTTCCCGAACATCAACCACGCCCAGGCAGTCATAGGGCTTGGCCGGGGCGACTTTCAGGAGGCTTTGGACGGCATCGAGGTAAGGACCCAGATATTCAATGCGGGTCCCGCGGTCATTGAAGCGCTGAATGCCGGCGCGATAGATGTAGCGTATGTTGGTCCCAACCCTGCGGTCAACGGCTATGTAGAATCCAATGGCTGCAACCTCCGGATAATTGCTGGCGCAGCCAGCGGTGGCGCGGTGTTTGCAGTCAGGGGCGACGCAGGAATTGATTCGGAAGCCGATTTTGCCGGCAAAAAGTTTGCATCCCCACAGCTTGGCAACACGCAAGATGTCGCACTGCGCAAGTACCTACTTGATCATGGCTATGAGACAAAGGAAAATGGAGGCAACGTGGAGGTATTGCCAGCAAAGAATGCAGACATTGTCACCTTGATGGTAAAGAAAGAGATCGACGGCGCATGGGTGCCGGAGCCTTGGGGTGCCAAGCTGATAAAGGAAGCCAATGCCAAGATACTTGTTGACGAACGCGACCTCTGGCCGGAAGGCGAGTTTGTGACTGCGCATGTTATTGTCAGGACAGATTATCTTCAGAACAACCCTGACACAATAAGAAAGCTGCTGGAAGCACACGTTGACGAAACCAACTGGATAAACGAAAACCCGGACGAAGCGATACAGGTATTCAACACTGAACTGGAAAAACTTACAGGTAAAACTATCCCGGAAGACGAGTTTGAAGAAGGGCTATCAAGGATGACGCTAACCTGGGACCCGATAAAGGAATCGCTGTTCCAGTCGGCCAACGATGCATTTGACATAGGGTTCCTAAGGGCAAGGCCGGATTCCGGGATCTATGACCTCGATCTTTTGAACCAAGTTCTTAGCGAAAGGGGGCTGCCAGAGATACAATGACGCAAAAAATGCACCTACATCGTAACGATTGCGCCTTTGAAGTAGATTATATGTTGTGCGCTCATATAATGGAGGCATTAGACATTGATATCATCTGAATACAGGCAAAGCAATGCTGCGCTGCTGCAGATCAAGAATGTGTCCAAGACCTTCTCCTATGCCGATAGTAGGCAGAACCATACTGTCCTGAACAAGGTCAGCATCGACATCAAGGACGGTGAGTTTGTGACAATCGTCGGGCCGTCTGGCTGCGGAAAAAGCACATTGCTCAACATTATTGCAGGGCTTGAAGACCCGGATTCTGGCAAGATACTGGTGAAGGGCGAAAACAAGACCTCCACTGACCCAGGCAGGCTGGTCATATTCCAAGAAGGCGCGCTCTTTCCCTGGCTCACAGTCCTTGAAAATGTCGAGTTTGGATTGAAGCTGGCAGGGATTCCAAAGGACGAGCAGCGCAAGGCAGCAAGCCGCTTTATAGACATGGTGCAGCTGTCGAAGTTTGCAGATTCATATATTTACCAGCTCTCCGGCGGCATGAAGCAGAGGGTGGCGATAGCCCGTGCCCTTGCAATAGATCCGGACATCTTGCTGATGGACGAGCCTTTTGCCGCGCTTGACGTGCAGACAAGGGACATGCTGCACAACGAGCTTTTGCAGATACACGAGGCAACAAAAAAGACTATTCTGTTCGTAACCCATAACATAAATGAAGCGCTGGCACTTGGCACCAGAGTAATAGTGCTCTCGCCCCGGCTTGGCAACATCAAGCGGGAATTCACAGTAAACCTTCCAAGACCTAGGGACATTGACAGCCCAGAAATCGCTCTGATCAAGAGGCAGATCCTGAAGGAGCTGGAGGAAGACTTTCAATTTGCTAGAAAAGGAAACACAATCGCAGGAGCGGCGCAGCAAAGGCAGATTTGATCTAGCGGACGTTGCGAACGTCGCGCTGTTCCTGGCCGCGTTTGTAGGAGTATGGCAGCTGGTATTCCTGCTTGGAATATGGCCTGAGAGCTCGCTGCCGTCGCCCGCTACGGTTGTGGAAGCAATAGGAAACCTGATAGCAAATTACTCACTTCCGATTGGGATTGGAGTAACGCTGCTCAGGCTTGTCGCAGGGTTCGCAATTTCAATTGGAATTGGCGTGGCGGTAGGGCTGGCGATGGTCAAGTTCCGCGGATTTGGCAAGACGATGAGCTCGTTTGCAGTCGGCCTCCTGACTTTCCCAAGTATCGCTTGGGTCCCATTTGCAATCCTGCTCATTGGATTCAACGACCTCGGGATATTGTTTGTAGTTGTCATGGCTTCAGTGTTTTCAGTCATGATAACGACGTACAGCTCGATCCGCAACATACCTCCAATCTATCTCCGTGCAGGCCGGAACATGGGCGCAAAAGGCTTTACACTATTTCGGCATGTTATGATCCCGGCGGCAACTCCGTCGCTCATCCTTGGGATAAGGCAGGCATGGTCTTTTGCTTGGCACGCGCTCATTGGAGCTGAAATACTAATAACTACTCTGTATGGCCTCGGCCATGTGCTGAACGTTGGAAGGGAGTTTGGCTTTATGGAAGACGTCATTGCAACCATGATTACAATTTTCGCGATAGGCATAGTGTTTGATCGTGTCCTCTTTGCAAAAGTCGAGGAAAGGGTAAGGACGCGCTGGGGCCTAGACCAGCACGCTGAATAAGCTTCTCGATTGAGATATAGTTAGTTTGAGAACAGAGAATCTACAGATTAAAATATGCGCAAAATCTGCATATATCATATAATTAGCCATGCTTGACGACCTTGTAAAGAACAGAGTGGATTCGAAAAAGCCGCGCAAGGAGGGGCTGACCTGCACCGTAGACAAGCTGCAGGGTATTGACAAGGAGAACTTCTCTACCTTAGCCCCCTTCATAGACGTGGTCAAGATTTACGGGGCGCTTCCTATGCTTATCTCAGAAGAGAGCCTTAAGAAAAAGATCAAGTTCTACCACGACTTTGGGGTGCGCGTCTCGACTGGCAGCACGATAACCGAGTTTGCGATCTCGGAAAGCTCGCTAGAGAGGTTCGTCAAGGAGGCCGCCAAGGTGGGCTTTGACATCATTGAAGTTGGCGAGAACAGCATCGATCTGTCAATAGATCAAAAGAGAAAGATAAGTGACCTGATACAATCGGCTGGCCTTGAGTTCCAGTGGAAGGTAGGCAAGAAGGACCCGCGCCACCAGCTTGGAGTCGACGACACGCTTGAGAAGATAAAAGAAGCAGTCAAAATGGGCTCAAAGAAGATAGTGCTTGAGGCAAACGAGGGGGTAAACGTCGGCATCTATGACGAGAAGGCTCTGGTCAAGTGGAGCTTTGTTGGCGCGATAACAAACGAGTACCCGCCAAGCACGTTCATCTTTGAGGCGCCGCTAGAGTCACAACAGTCGGCGCTCATTGCAGAGTTTGGCCAGCGGGTCAACCTCGCAGAGGTACACCCGGACGCGATCGCGTCCGTCGAGTCGCAAAGGCGGGGCTTTCTCTCAAAATCGGCGTTTGGCGTATCTTATCTGCGCAGGAACCCCGAGGGTGGGCCGGCTGCAAAGTTCATCTACTTTGTGATCAGGACAAAGCACCCGATAGAGCAGAGCGAGCTTGTCTCGATGAGCCACCTGCCAAGGAGGACGGTGCAGGCGGCAGTTGAGGACCTCAAGCGGCAGGGACTAATAATCGAGAGGAACAGCCTCGATGATGCAAGAAAGAAGGTGTACCAGCCGGTTCAATCAGACTGGCTGTAGACGAGAAGGGCGGCAACGGTCTTGCTATCCTGAATCTCGCCGCTGAGGCATTTCTTGACGGCCGCGCTCAACTTTACTTTTTTGATCTTGATGTTCTCGTCATCGTCCAAGGGGCCGCGGACTATCTTTCTCAGGTTGGTGGCGACAAACACGTGCATCAGCTCTGTAGAGTAGCCAGGTGCAAGGTACCATCTCGTCAGCGGTTCAAGCTTGCCAGAGTAGCCGATCTCCTCGGCCATCTCTCGAATTGCAGCTTGCCTTGGCGTCTCGCCTTTTTCCATCTTGCCAGCAGGAATCTCAAGAAGCACTCTGTCCGCGGCGCGTCTGTACTGCGTGACTAGGATGACATCGTCGCTTCCGCTGATTGCCACTATCCCGACAGAGTCTTTGTGCTCGACTATCTCTTTGTCGATGACTTTGCCCCCAAGCATGAACCTGTCGCGCCTGAGGTTGATTCCGCCGGAGTAGATCGTGCTACTCCTGATTGCCCTGACGCTTCCTCTTCCCATCGCCTTTACAGCATGAGGCGTGGGATTAAACCTATTCGTTAATTTTATATTCGATCCGAGGCTCTTTCTGAGCCGTGGAGTTCATTGACGGTGACGGCAACATCATTGTGCCCAAGGCCGTCAGGCCTATAATCGATCTTGAGGAGACCATCCTTGGCAGCAAAAAGGGAGCCAAGAGGCAGTACCGCTACGGCAAGCTCCACATACGCGATTATGACACTCATTACACTGTCCACATGGACAAGGTGGACCCGCGGTCAAGCCCGCTCGGCCACCTGCTTGTTGACGCGCCGGAATACCTTGCTGGGGCCGCAGCCGCGGTAATCGTAGGCAGGCGCGTCGGAGCAGCCGTCTACAGCAGGTGCAAAAAGGAGGGCAAGAGCACCAGTGACGCCGCTATTGACGCGGCCTTGGCAGGATACCTTGCCGGCTCGTCTGCCGGGAACATTATTGCCAACGCGGCCGGTTTGTTGAAAAAGAGGAGTGAATAAGAGGAGTGGAGCACCCGGCCCAGATCAGAAAAGACAGGAGTATCGACGATGAAACGCCTGTCTTTCCGCACCCTTCCAAGCTACATGTAGCCAAGGTCGTGCTCAAGCTCTTGCCGGTTGTCATCAGCCTGCGCAGGGACAGGCGCGAGTGGGTAAAGAAGGAGGGCAAGAACGTTGATGAGGAAAAGTATCGCCGTCATGCCCGCAAGGCGCTCAAGACGTTCATCGAGCTTGGCCCATCGTACATCAAGCTTGGTCAGTGGCTTTCAACCCGGGTTGACATCCTGCCGCAGCCCTATCTTGAAGTCCTTGCGAAACTGCAGGATGATGTGCCGCCTGCGCTATTCTCTGAAATAAAGCCGATAATCGAGGCCGAGCTTGGAAAGGTAGAGGACGCATTTGAAGAGTTTGACACGGCTCCGCTGTCCGGCGCGTCGCTTGGGCAGGTTTACGTCGCAAAATATGCCGGCAGGCAGGTCATTGTCAAGGTGGGCAGGCCCAACATCGAGCGGATAATCGAGGACGACATTTACGTCCTGAAAAAAATAATGCCGCTTGCGACCCGGTTCATTGACCCCAACCTGCGGTTCTCGGCAGAAGGCATGCTGGCACAGTTCATTGAAACAGTGCACGAAGAGATGGACTACAGGGTGGAAGCCCAGAACCTGCTCGCCATCAAGGAAAATCTGGCGGACGACCCGTCAGTCATAATACCTGACGTATTCATGGAAAGGACCAGCAGGCATGTGCTTACGATGGAATACGTGCCAGGCACAAAGATAACCGACATTGCAAGGTTGGAGGAAAAGGGGATCGATAGGGAAAGGCTGGTGGTGCGCGCGCACTGGTTGTTCTTTAAGATGCTCCTGCGCCACAACATCTTCCACGCCGACCCGCACCCCGGCAACATTTCAGTTGCCGATGATGGCCGGCTGATACTGTATGACTTTGGCATGGTCGGCAGGCTGGACAGCGAGACCCGCATCAGGCTCATTCGACTCTACCTCGGCCTTCTTGATAAGGACCCGGAGAGGACCGTCAACGTGTTAATAGAGCTTGGGGCGCTTGAGCCCACAGTCAACCGCTACGTCGTCGAGCGGGGCATCGAGCTTTCAATCCAGTCGATGCACGGCAAGCAGGTGGACAGGATGGAAGTGAAGGCGCTTGTCGACCTTGCAAACAAGACAATGAGCCGCTTTCCATTCCGGCTGCCAAAGAACCTTGCGCTCTACATGCGCATGGCCTCTATCCTCGAAGGCATCTACCACCACCACAAGGTGCCGTTCCAGTTTGTCAAGGTGCTAGCAAACCTGCTCGAAGAGGAAGGCTTGGTAAGAGACGCCTACATCGAGGAAGTAAAGGTCTCTGCAAAGAGGTTTGCAAAGGGCATACAGGATTCGGTGAACGTTGCTCCCTTGCTAAAAACATACTTGGAGACAATGGGACCTTATGACAGGCAGGATAGAAGCGACAACGCCGCACTTGCAGCAAGCATACTTGCATCAGCACTGTTCGTTGGATCGGCTGTGATGCTGCCTTACAGCCCGTACCTGGCGTACGGCGGCTTTGCTGCTGCGGCGGCTGCAGTTGCCGTCACGCTGAGAAAGAAGCTCTAGGTTTTATTCCGCCTTACCACTGCCAAAAAGAACAACACGAGTATGGCAAGAGTCATTGCGTAGAATATGACATCGTTGTATGGCTGCTCGAATGATTTCACTGCATCTTCCAGGTAGTCAAAAAACAACTGCGCCGCGAACAATCCAAATGCCACAGATGCGTATATTGTGCTCTTTAAGGCAGTTTTCTTGTAAGCAGAAATTGAGAGTCCAAGTAGCAATAGGGAGAATGCCGCAATGCCTATCTTGATTACCTATACAATCGGTTCGTAGACCTCGGCTCCCACTGGACCTGCTTCATCAGGTACATTATCTATCTGCTGTATTAGCGAAGACAGCGCAATCCAAATAGACGTGGAAAAGAAATCTGTCACGATCCTTCCCCTCTCTTTTCTGCGGCCTCGCCTGACATGGATAGAAACATTTCTGCAAGTCTGTTACTCCACTTGTCCCAGACGCTTGGATAAAAGTTCTTCAGCATTGCAGCAACTTGCTTGGAGTCTCTGTGCAATTTGTACCGCTTGAACCTGCCTTCCCTGATCTCGTCAACAATCTTGGAATCCTCAAGCCGCTTGATGTGCCAGTTCACGGATGCTGACGATATGCAGATATGTTCGCCAATTTCAGTTTGCGATGGATTCCTTTTTTCTATAATAAATATGAGGATCTCACGCGCAGTCTCAGAACTTCAAGCAGCTGCTTTTCGTTTTCCTCGAACCCTGCGGCAAAGTAGTACTTGTGCAGGCCATGTTTTTGGGAAGTTACCTTGCCCGCCTTCTCCAGCCTGTCAAGGTGGTACTGGACAGTGCCCATCGCCAGATCAAGCTCCTTTTTGATCTTCCTAAGATGGCAGCTAGGATTTTCTTGTATAAAGGCAAGTATCCTGTCTGTTGCGTGCCTTCAGGCTGCTGAGAGCCTTCGTCTGCCACAACCGACCTACTCGCTCCTTTTCAGTGACAGATAGCTATTATCCTTATCGTAGTGAAAGGCTCCTATCTGCAATGTCCTTCTCCATGTCACCTATGATTTAATGCATTCTGGTACAAGTACCTAAATGAGCCCAGATTTCTATATGTGCAACCTGCCACGCGATTAGTTGCCTGCATCACATTTCTTAATTAACCCTGCATGACGCTATTACAAATGTAAACAAAAATATCTTGACGTTTGTGGCAGTCGTGATACTCATCGGGGTCATAGTCTCACTGACTACCTCTGGCGTATTCACCCAAGCCCAAAAGAAAGGCGGCCAAGATCCAAACAAGGACCCGTTGATAGACAGCGTAGCGGCGCAGCAAGGGGATAGCAATGATGGTGAGGGTAGCGGCGAAGAAGAGGACGATCAAAACGAGGACGCCGCACAGGCGGAGGACGACGCGGAAGACAAGGATGATGAAGGAGAAAAGGAATTCACCACCTCTTTCATGGCAGAGAACTGTACATTCGACTCCGCGGGCAGAACCCCATTCTTCATACTTGAGCCTAACTACCGACTAGTGCTGAAAGGAGTTGAAAATGGGGCAACAAAAGTAGGATTGACCATTACAGTTCTGGACGAAACCAAAGATGTCGATGGCACTGAAGCAAGAATAGTTGAAGAAAGACACACAGAAAACGATAGTTTGGTAGAAGTGTCAAGTAACTACTTTGCCATATGCGAGGAAACAAACAACGTCTTTTACTTTGGTGAAGACGTAGACATGTATGAAAATGGAGAAATAGTCAGCCATGAAGGTGCATGGCTCGCTGGCGAGAATAACAACAGGGCTGGCATCATAATGCCAGGTACTCCTCTGCTAGGTGTTGTACTTACACACATAGGTACAGATTCGATTACCGACATAGGTAACACTTCCGGCTAGGAAGTGTCAGAGACAAGATTCAACCTTATTCACGAGCACGAACGTACCGGCGAGAGCGTCACCAACATCTGCAGAAAGTACGGCGTATCAAGGAAGACATACTACAAGTGGAAGAAAAGGTACCTTGCACGCGGCATCGACGGACTGAAGGACCTGTCTAGGAGACCACACAATACGAAAGAACAGAAGGTGACGCCTGAGCTCGAACAGACCATCCTCGGCCTGCGTCTGGAAAGCAAGTTTGGTACTGCCAGAATAAAATTCAGGTTAAAGAGGCTAGGAGTATCCCTGAGCAGCAGGATCGTCTACAAAGTGCTGAAAAGGTACGGTCTGAACAAGCTCAGCTGCAAGCTGAAGAGAAAGTACAGGCGCTTTAGCAAGAGACACCCAAACGACATGGTCCAGATGGACATACATACTGGGTCCGTTTTACCTGCATAACTCAAGCACAAAGAACTATGTCTCATAAGCTGCATAGACGACTATACAAGGAAGGTGGTAAGTAAATGGACGAAAAGGAAGAGGAGCATAGATGTCCTGGATGTGCTGCAGGACTGGATACGTATCAATGGGAAGCCAAGGAAGGTCATGCACGATAACGGGAAGTAGTTTGTATCCACATCGTTCAGGCAGTACCTGAAAGAGAATGACATCAGGGACAAGCCCATACCAACTGCGTATCCTCAGCTGCAGGGCAAGGTTGAAGCCTACAACAAGATAGTGAAAAATGAGTTCCTGGCAGTTGAAAACATCATTGACAGGGAAGACGGAAAGGCAAGGTACACCATGTTTGTCAATGCATACAACATGGACAGGGAGCATGGCGGCATAGGAGGGCTGACGCCACAGGAGAGGTGGTCACAATTGCAATTGTTAAATACGCCTACAAGGAACAGGAATCGGCTGCGCAGTGTTACCCATCTGTGTAAGTACAACAATTAAGAAAAAGCCGGTAACGCCTGCATCCTTTTTTCTTATGTTACTGGGATGTTGGTCGTCTTGGGTATCGGTACCCTGAGCGTCACGACGCCATTCTCATAGGTCGCCTTGCCGACTACCTTGTCCTCTTCCTTGACAGATATCGGCAGCAGGACCTTCTTCTCTATCCTGACTGGCCTATGCCTGTAATAGACTGTGCCGAGAGCTTCTTCCTGACCTCTCTTGGCGCTTATAGACAGGACGTTGCCGGTTATCCAAAGGTTAATGTCCTTCTTGGCAAAGCCGGGAAGATCAATAGTAACCACTAGGTCGCTTCCATCCTCCACCATGTCTATAGCTGGCATGACAAACTCGTAGAATTCCCTAGACCTGTTGTCCAGCTCCTTGGCAATGCTTCTTGCCACGTATCCTCCAATGCCCATATACCATAATTCCGGTAGGATGGTATAAATCCTTTATTTTCTGGCTTTAATAAAAGTAAAAATAGTCCGGGGAGGATATGCATCCAGAAAAATGTACGCCGGTTCGTACGACATGCCAAACTGCAACGCCTGCGGCAAGGAAGTGAGGCCGGGCGAATTATCAGAGAGTTTCAGCTGCCCCAAATGCAGAAACGCAAGGATATGGCGCTGCGAGGGCTGCAAGGGCAAGCAGAAAAAGTACAGGTGCACAGCCTGCGGTTACGAAGGCCGCTAGGTTAGAACTTTGAAAAAGTTTCTAACGAGATCTTTGTGGTCCTGCTGCATCGTGACAAAAGCTTCGACCAGCTCTTTTTCAACCGTTATCTGCTTGGCGATGACGGACCTTAATTTCTTGGCGTCAAGCGGCGCGATAGTGTCTATTGCGCCGGTGCTGTAGGCATAAATATATTCGCTGATTATCTTTGAGATAAACGACGGCGCGGCCACTATCAGGAAGAGCATGCCCTCTTTCATTGTCCTCGAGTTTGTGTCGCCTGCAGGTAGCGACGAAATGTACGACTGTAACAGCTTCATGCGCTTGTCCCCAAGCTCTTCAATCGCTGACGCGACCAGCATGCCGGCGTCTGTCAGCTCATAGAACGGGACGCCCTCCAGCTGGAGCGCCTTGGGACCCCTCCTGAGCGGCAGCCTGCCGCCCTCCTTTACCACGCCGGCCGGTATCAGGACTTCGTCAAGGTCGCGGAAGATGCCCGAATAGATGTTCTGCCACAGAATGCCGTGCTGCTTTGCAATGGCGTGCGCTATCGATGTTCTGGTGCGGAGCTCAGGGCTCTGCTCGGTGGCCAAGTGGGCGATTATCCCGCGCTGGCGCTTTGCCTCGCCCGTGAACTTGTTCTTGCGGGTCTTGAATGTGTCAAATATGGCAATGGTTGATTTCTCGTCCTTCACTTGGGCTCCGACCATCTGTTACAATGTCTGTTAATATTTTAATTTGTTGGTTTTTTAGATTAATTTCTCGACATACATAACATGTATAATGCCACAAACCTATGCATGTGCCAAATAATGCTCAACATCTTTTTATTGATGCATACATGAACCTCATGCAGTGGCAACAAAGGGCAAGATAATCGTACTAGAAGGCACCGACAAGGCAGGCAAAACAACCCAGTCCAGGATGCTCGCAGAGGCCCTGAAGGTTTTGGGCAAGGTCTGCGTCATTATCGATTTTCCGGACTATACCACGCCCATAGGCACAGAAATAAGGGCGTTCCTTGACGGCAGGCGCGACTATCCTGCAGAGGTCAAGCACCTGCTATTCTCTGCCAACCGGTGGGAGAAAAAGAAAGAGATCGAGAGCATGGTGGAGAACGGCACCATAGTGGTGATGAACCGCTACTGGCAGTCAAATTTGATATACGGCGCTGCAAACGGCATGGACACAAGCTGGCTTTTGAATCTCGATAAGGGGCTGCCAGAGGAAGACCTCGTCATCATCATCTTGGTCAACCCAAGCATATCGACCAAGCGCGCCGAGAGCCAAGACGCCTTCGAGTCGAACCCTCAGCTTGCTGCCTGGGCATACAAGAACTACTTGAAATTTGCAAAGCAGTTTGGCTGGAAGGTCATAGACGGCTCAAAGAGCAAGGATCAGGTTCACCAAGAGGTAATGAAGATAGTAAGGAAAGAGCTGAAAGTTTAAGTCTCGTTGAATTGTGATAGAAGCAATGGAGTTCGCAGGCGAGATAACCGACCCTGTGCACAGGTCGATCAGGTTCTCGGAGGTCGAAAAGGAAGTCATTGACAGTCCTGCGTTTCAGCGCCTGCGCCGGATACGGCAACTGGCCGGCGCGCACCTTATCTATCCAAGCGCGCAGCACTCTCGCTTTGAGCATTCGCTTGGCGCCATGCACATCGCAGGGCTTGCCGGCGAGACCTTGCTTGGCAAGGGTTACATTGACCACGCAGAAGCTGTGCAGGACCTCCGGCTCGCCGCGCTCTTGCATGACATCGGGCACGGGCCATTTTCGCACCTGTTTGAAGAAGTTCTGGAGTACCGCTGCAACACCACACACGAAGAGATGGGCAGACGGATCATCACGCAGACAGAAATAGCCGACATTTTGGACAGGCATGGTCACAGCGCAGATCAGATATGTCAGCTATCGTTTGGCCAGCCAAAGGTGAATTTCATGAACGAGATCATTTCAGGCGGGCTATCGGCCGATATCATGGACTATTTGCCCCGCGACGGGCTTTTTACGGGAGCCGAGTACGCCAAGGTCGATTACCACAGACTGACAAGCTCGCTTGAAGTTTCAAGGAACAGGCTTGCAATAAACAGGTCCGCCCTCAACTCGCTCGAATCGATGCTCATCTCAAGGTATGAAATGTTCAAGGCGGTGTACTTTCACAAGACAGTGAGATCTGCAGAGGTTATGCTACTGCACTCCATGATCGCAGCAGACGAGGCGCTTGGGCTTACAGACACTTCCCTTGACAACTACCTTGGCCTGACAGATGAGGCCACACTTGAGCGGCTCTGCGCTCTTGACAGCAGCGGCAAGTATGCGTTTGCAGGCAAGATGGCCCGCGACTACCGCGATAGGCGGCTGTTAAAAAGCGTCTATGAAAAATTCCTGCACAAGCGCGACAAGCAAAAGATGGACAGAAAAGCGCTGCAGGCGACCGCGGCGCGGATAGCCGACGCGGCAGGAGTTGATAGGAACCATGTCTTTGTAGATGCGTCTCGCGCCCACTCTATGCCACTGACGCCAAGCAAGGAGGAGATGTATTCAGTGCTTGTGGTCGACAAGGACAGGGTGTATGAAATGCCGGTGTCAGAGATCCCACTTGTAGAGTCCATATCTGGGTTCTTTGACATGCTGCGCGTTTATACGACTGCTGAAAACCGGCAGAAGGTCGAGCGATCTGTTAAAAAGGTGCTGGGAGAACAGGAAACCCTGTACATGGGAGCGGGCAAACTTGGGCGCTAAAGAGCGGATCGTGATAAAGTTATCAGGTAGAGTGTTCGGCGACGACGCGGCAGGCGAATTGAAAAAATATGCGGCTATGCTTCTTGAGGTAAGCAGACAGATGCAGCCCGTGATCGTGGCCGGCGGGGGCAAGATCGCGCGCCATTACATCAGCGTCGCAAGGGCCTTTGGCTCTGACGAGGCATCGCTTGACATCATGGGCATCGAGGTCTCTAGGCTCAATGCAAGACTCCTGATAGCAGCCCTTGGCGATCATGCATATCCTGTGGTGCCGGCTGACCTTGAGCAGGTAAGCGAGGCGGCCGCAGGCGGTAAAATAGTCGTGACCGGCGGCTTGCACCCGGGACAGAGCACTAATGCGACGGCCGCGCTGATTGCCGAGAAAGTCAGGGCCACAAAATTCCTTAATGCGACAGACGTTGACGGCATCTATGACTCTGACCCAAACAAGAACAAGGACGCCAAGCTCTTCAAGGAGATAACTGTGAAAAAGTGCCTTGAACTATTGGGTTCTGAAAACTCGGCTGCCGGTGCCTATGACCTGATGGATATTGTAGCACTGAAAGTGATAGAGCGGAGCAAGATACCGACAGTGGTGCTCAAGTCAGATCCGGCGACTATCAAGAGCGCAATAGCCAACAACAAGCCTATAGGGGGGACGCGCATCATAGTATAAAATAAGTAATGCCCAGTCTATAACGTCCTGCCTTTATACGCTGGCGGTGGCAGGGCGACACGAGAATCCTGTTCATATTTGCATTGTACGGCCTTGCTGCAAGTGTCATGAGCTATATTGCAAGTTTGTCCTATGATGACTCCCTCATGGACAGGGTTACTTCTGCTGCCAACTTTCCTGCTATTCTGACCCTGTTCTATGTGGAATGGAACATGGCAAATCCGAACGGTTTTTCAATGCTTTTTCATTCTGCCATTATCATCGCTGGCAGCATAGTTGTATGGTCGTTCATAGGACTGTTGATCTATTTGTTTATCAAGCTGGGACCCTAGGAAACAGTCTTGATCTCACCTGCGAATTCCGGCATGCCGTCGGCCAGCATCTTTTTGAAGATCTCTTCTCCCTTTTCGATCGGCATCGGCCTTGACTGGGCCTTGGCGTAGCCGTCCTTGTCGCAGATAAACAGCATGGCCTCGTTCTCTCGGGTCATCTTGCCGGCCAAGTCTTCCTCGCCCACCGGCTCAAATCCTGCCTTGCCCTGCTTTATTGTATAGGTCAGCATGGCAAAGCCGGTATAATCGAACAGCTTCATCTGGGCTTTCCTAGCCCTTTCTTGGCCAATGTGAGCTGCCTTGTGGTACTGCAAGCCGGCAGCAAATTTCGCGACAGCTAGTATAAGCATTTGCATCTATCTATCCATCGATCAATCGACAGCTTTAAAACGTGGGTGGACGCCAGAGAAAACAATCGTGAATACAAAAGCCATTTACGCGGTGGGTGGCGGCATCGCAGCTGTTGCGATAGCGATATTTTTCATTCTAGGCTCTGGAAACCTGAGGCTCCCCGGCGGCGGGCAGGAGAATGCTGCCCCAATCCCAGTGACCGACCTGCAGATCGTGCTCAAGGACATTGCAGTTCAAAGAGTGGACGAGAGGAATGCAAACGTGCAGGTCGTCTTTACTGCCCACAACCCCAACAGGAGCACTGCAGTGCTTGAAACGATCCACTATACTGTATTCGTGGGCGAGTTCCAGATGACATCCGGCGACATTGGGGTGAGCCCCGAGGGCTTTGTGGCAGGGCAGCCTGACACATTTCCAATAGTGAGCAACGCCACCATCACGCTCAGGGACACAAAGGTTGCGGTGCGGAACAGCCTCACCGCCAGCAGTTGGGACAGCATGGTTGACGGAACCGCCCAGTTCAGAGTAGAGGGCGCATACACATACAGGCTGACGGGCTCGAACTTCCAGACCAGCTACTTTGAGAACAAGGAGTTCACCTTGACATTCCCATAAGATTTTATGATAATATCACTGGGCAGGATTTTGCCATGCGATAAGGATATTAAGTTTTGAGCATGGCTCTGTGGTGACATGGCCGAAGAAATGTTCATGTTCGCGGTGACAACAGGAATCTTTGTGTTCCTAGTGGCAGTAGTGTTCGGTGCGAGAGCAAAAAGGTACAGCTCGGGATACACGCCGTCCGGAGGACACGCCGAAACCAGCGGATAGCTGTAGCGGCGTTGTCATCAATCCATTTTTATTATTGTTGTTATAATTATTATTTCTTGGGCTTGAAGATTTCTTCCAGTATAAAGCCCGTGCCTTCGTCCTTGACCTGCTTTCTTGCATAGCACCTTTCATAATACCTGCAGTTCAGGCACAGCTCAGAGGGCTCGACTATCGGCGCCTTGCCGTCCTTTAGGAGCGTGCTGAGCACCCTTGCTCTCCTGATGACCTCTTCAAACATCCTGTTGTTTTTCGTAACAGAAAACTCGACGGTCTTGCCCTCCGCAGTCATGTAGATCAAAAAGCCTTCGTCCTTGTTGAACGCAAAGAGGCAGGCGTTAAGATACAGCAAGTGGCGCGGATGTGGAACCTCTGGCAAGGTCTGCACTACTTCGAACCTGACGACAAATTCGTCGGCAATTATCAGGTCGGCGTTGACTTCAAGCGACAGGCCCTCCACCTTGTATTCTCCACGCGTGTTGCCAAACGAGTGGCGCATTGCGTTGCCAAGCAGGCTGGAAATCTTGGACACATTGTCTGAAGGCAGCGGGTCTCTGCGCTCGTAATAAGCAAACCTTGTGCAGCCGGTAGCTTCGATCGCGTGAATTTTGTCAGGGTTCTTTTTGTCTATCTTGACGCTCAGGTCTTCCTGCAGCTTGTCAAGGTTCTTTTCTACTATCTCCCGCAGGTTCCTGCTGCCAAGCATTTTTGTGTATACATCATATACCATGCTTTAGCGCTATATATTATGTTTTGAGCTAAAACATGTGCGGCAAAAACCTATTTCTGTTAGAAAATCTCTGGTTTCAAATGCAATTGAAGAGCTGGATGGCAATAGCTGGCTTGGTCGCAGTAGGATCTGTCCTAACAGGCCTTCTGTATTTTCAGCCACAGCTTTTTGATAATATTATTGCTGCAAAAGAGCCCTTTATTGCAATTACAATTGAAGGTCTGAAGGACACGTACAAAGTCGGCGAGCCGATAGACTTTATCGTTAGGATTGAAGGCCATGGGTGCGACAGGGCTTCCTTCAATCGCGATCTATGAAGCATCTACTGGACAAGTTGCCTGGTCAAGGTTTGGCTAAATACGTCTGTTCCCGGCAGGCTATTCGTGTCCCCCTGAAGACATTCATCACGTCAAGCATGTCGGGGGACGTAGAGGTACAACAATGACGAACAGGGCCGCCTGAGGACACAAGGCAGCGTGCCAATAATCATGAGCGAAGAGAGAAGATACATCGTTGACGTAGAGTCAGTAACAAAAGAATTTACAGTCGTCAACTAAAAACCGCTCCTGATCGGGTCTTGTGGTTTGATTATCTCGCGTAAGAGCGTGGTCGCGTACGATCCCTTTGGAAGCTTGAATGATACTATCAGTTGAGGGTTTTTGCTGTAGGAAAAGTCCATGCACCAGAGCGGCGCCTGCCTAAAGCCTCCCTGGTGGCTGAGCTCCTGCATCTCCTTGACGTAAAAGTCCTTTGCAGTCACGCCCTCCTCCTGCAGGATTGCCTTGGTGATATTTTCAAACCTGCCCTTGCCGGGCTGGAATGTATAGCCTGCCATCCTTATGGCCGGCACCATTTTTTTAGCCTTTGAAGCATGGTCGTACTTGATTATCCTGCCAAACGTGGCCGGCCCCTCCATCTCAAAGCAGAGGTCGCCAGCGGCCGGCTGGAGCAGATCCTCTCCGTTGATGACAGCCGTGCTCAAGCACTTGTTAAAGATGTAGGCCTGGTACGCCTGCACGAACAGCCGGCGGATCGTAATAGGCACTGTACGCAGAGCCGAAACTGCGTCCTTGCCGGCGACAAGCGCCGTCAGCACCTGCCGCTCGATGTCCATACCCCTTGGCAGTATTCTGAGCACTTGCCGGTAGTTGCCCGGGTCAGCACTCTTGCTGCGGATCTCCTTGCTTGCAGGAGTATCGTATTCCGTGGTATACGACAGCAGGAGCTCTACTGCGCGCCTGAAGTTGCGCTTGACAATTTCCCTTCCCACAAGGTGCGTCACCAGCCTTTCGCTTCCAAAGCGTTGGAGTCCGTAAAAGTTACCTACCTTGTCTATTTCCGGGAGCAGGCCTGACAGGTCATGCGAGCGAGGCCTGTGGATCGTTATTTCAAACTTGTTGCCTGCAAGGAACTCTTTGCCAAGCGGCCGCCGGGTAAAGCCTTCTAGTGTGAGCCGGGTGTGCTTGGTCTTTAATTCTCCCGGCGGGTTTCTCATCACTCTGTCCGCGCTGGCATACTGCGTCGTCACGGCCTTGGCGTCCTTTATCCCCATCACCCTAAGCCTCATCCTGCATTCGCGCTCGATCTCAAATAGCGCGTGGTTTGAGTCGATATCGTGCTTTTCAAGAATGTAGAGGGGGTAGCGGTGCCGGTTGTCAAATGTTAGCGATATGTTGCCCACAAGCAACTCGTCTACCAGCTCGGAAACTCTAAAGCCCTCGCTCCTTTGCTTGATAGACCCGCCCGTGCCGGCAAAGCTTGTACAGTAGCATTCTATTCCTGCAAGCCTGTCGATCTTGGAGACATAAAGGGTCATTTGCGAATGGCTATTCCTTCTTCCTTTTCTTGGACGGCACAATTATTATTGTCTTGGCGATCGATTTCAGCTGTTCGATATTCTCTGGATATTTTGTCTGCCTCCACATATCCACCGGCACGCCGCTCTTTCTAGCAACCCGTAGGTCAAGGCCGGCTTCCCTCAGCTCGTCCAGCGAATAGCCCCTTCCTGCCCTGACAATGTATCCGTTCCTGACCGTTGGCTTGGCTGCTTGCATATTTGTGGATGCTGTATACACTGCCTAGGATAAAATCATGCCGTATGGGCCTTCCTGTACGGCCCCCTTGACCTCTTGCGGGCCTTTTCCTCCTCGCAGGCCTTGCGAAGTAGCGAGGACTCCTCTTGCTCTGCAAAATTATGCGCTGCGATGTTGTGCTCTTCAAGCTCCTCGGCTCCTGCAAACATCATCCCGCAGATACTGCACTTTGGCACAGCTTACGTAATGCGCGCCCTAGTTATTAGGCCTTCCAGTTACGCACCACTTTATGGTATTTTATTTTTAGTATCTGTTACATTATCGTGGCAAGAGCTGCAGGTCTGATTGGAGAAGAAAAGAAGGCAGGCCAGAAAAATTTATTCGATGTGGCAATCATCGGGGCAGGATATGCAGGGCTTTCGGCGGCGCTCTTGTTTGGGCGGTATCTTGTTTCAGCAGTCGTATTTGATGGCGGCAGAGCAAGGAACTCGATGACCAGACGTGTGCACGGCTACCCGGGCCTTGAGAACTCGTCTCCCAAAGCGCTCATTGGGAAGATGTGTGCAGATGTAGCCAAGTACAGATCAATAATAGTGGTCAGGAGCACGGTGCGTGCTGTCAAAAGGCGTGGTAGGCATTTTGCAGTCATGACAGGCGCGCTAACCTTTCAGGCAAGGTACGTGGTTATTGCGACGGGCGTGCAGGACATCAAGCCCAGAATAAAGAATCTCGAGAAATTTGACGATGACGGGGCATGGCACTGTCCATACTGCGATGGGCTTGAAACTGCCGGCAGGAGGCTTGCCGTGATCGTGTCTGGAAAGAACCCATTATCTTTTGCAAAGGAATTTCTTGGACACAGGATATCACGATGTTTTTACGCAAGTGCAGGCTGAGCAAAAATGAAAGGGACGAGGCGGCAGCACTTGGCATCAAGGTGGTGAACGACACGATAAAGCACATAGCAGGCAGGCGCGGCGGGCTTCCAAAAGAGCTGATATGCACAGGAGGCCGGCGCTATTCTGCAGACGTGGTGTTTTACAAGCTCGGCTACCATGTGCAGAGCAAGCTGGCTGAGCGTCTTGGGTGCAAGTTGGACGAAAGATACGTCAAGGTCGGTAGCGAGCAGCAGATGACGATGCCTAGCGTTTATGCAGCCGGCGACGTAGATACTGACAGGCACTTTGTGGTACTGGCCGCAGCAGCGGGCGCGCGTGTGGCCATATCGATCTATGAAAAATTACTGAAGGAGGCTGTCAAGGCAAAAGTGGAAGGGCATAAATCTCTTTGATGCCCCTGAGAAAGATGTGGCGATTGAGGGTCCTCCGCTGTGGGTCTGGGCAGTTATCGTGGGAGCAATAATAGCATCCAAGTTTTTCTTGAGGTGGTCAAGACTGAAGAGGCTGACAAGCGAACTTAGAAGAAATGCTGGCAAGTAATTTTTTCCTCTACAAAATCATAAAGTTGTTTTATATCATGATGCAGCGATGCGATCATGGCAAGCGAGGTTATCGCTACCGATAGGCAGTACCCAAAGCTGTCAAAAGCGGCTTCAGGGTACATAGAAATAGACCACTTTAAGAACGCCGACCTCCACACAGGGTATTTCTGCTACAACTGCATATACTTCATTAAGGACAACCACTGCGCCATAGTCGAGGACGGCGGGCCGGACGTGAACGGCAGAGAGTCCGGGATCATCGCCCCATATGGCCTGTGCACGCTGTGGGACCCTAACGAAAAGGAGGCGCGATAAGTAAATGACAGAGATCGAGCAAAAGATCAAGGAAGCTTTTGGAAATATAGACAACCTGACCAAATTCAAGAAGAGGAACAAGCTCCAAGCTTCTTACATCGAGTATGATAAGTTCTCTGATTCGAACCTGCATGAAGGCTACTTCTGCTACAACTGCATCTACTGGATAAACCAAGGCGGAGGCAAGTGCATGCTGGTGGATAATGAAGGTCCTGACGTTCTAGGCAAGACCTCTTCGGTGATCGCGCCTCATGGCTGCTGCTCTCAGTACGAGCCTAACTATGACAAGCTGCACGATACCCGCACCCCGACCGCGGGCCTGAATATAGACACCGAGAAGAACAAGGAAAAGGTAACAACGGCAGACGTCGTATAACTTTTTTACCACCGGCCAGTTACCCTGCGCATGGCATACTGGCTGTTCAAGCAAGAGCCCTCCACTTACAACTATTCACAGCTGGAAAAGGACGGCAAGACGATATGGGACGGGGTGGCAAACAACCTAGCCCTCAAGCACCTAAGGAGCGTGAAAAAGGGCGACAGGGCGCTGTTTTACCATACCGGCGAAGAAAAGCAGGTGGTAGGCATCATGGAAATAACATCCGATCCATATCCGGACCCAAAAGATAGGTCGCTTGTAGTGGTCGATGTACGGCCAGCCGGGAGGCTTGCCAAGCCGGTGACACTTGACGCAATAAAGCGAGACTCGGCGTTTTCTGATTGGGAGCTGGTGAGGATATCAAGGCTGTCGGTGATGCCAGTCCCAGATAGGCTGTGGGATAGGATAATGAAAATGAGTATCAGATAATCATCCTAGAAGATATCCACCGGAAACTTTCACCGCTTTACAATTAACCCAGAATGCGTTATCTTAACGTAAATGGCAGAAAGGCTCAAGGACATAAAAGAGACTGCGTCAGATGCAGTGGAAATAATAAGAGAACTTGGCTCGCCGGACGTGCAAGAATCGCTTGAAAAGATACGCGAGGTTGCCAAGACTGCCCGTGAGATAATTGAATCGCTCAAGGACCCTGCCATGGTGGAAAACATCGAGAACATGCGCAAGATGGCCGAGTCCATAGAGAATACCGGCGCACGGATGGAAAAAGTCACGACCGAGCTAAGAAACTCGGGCGTCCTTGACGAGGCAAAGGAGACGATGAAATCTGCCAGAGGCACCATCAGCTCCATGGGCGATGCTAAGAACATGGGCGAGACCGTGGACGCGATAAAGGAGATGCTGCGCTCCATTTCCGGGCTTATCGATGAATTAAAGCTCACCGTCGTGTCTTCAAAGAAAGAAGGAGTGATCCACGACGCCGAAGAGGCCGTGCGCGAAACTAGGAACGCGCTTGGCGGGCACAACAAATAGTAGACGACGGTTCCTCTTTTATAGGATGACATCATATTAATTTCAATGTCTACTACTAACAATAGTAATGCCGGCACCACTACTACCAGCATAAAAGAAATGACGCCAGAGCAGACCGCCGAAGCGATCAAGAATATTGCCAGAAGAATAAGGGAAGAGTCCACCAAGATGCGCGAGACGGTCAAGATAATCCGGCAGAGCGGCGCGATAGAAGAACTCACGGAAGCCGTGCGCGAGGCTACGCTGGCTGCGCGCGACAGCGCCAAGGAGATAAACGAAGTCGCAAACGACCTGAAAAAGCGCGGCGTCATAAGGGAGACACTAAGCGCGGCTGAAGAAACCGGGGCTACGGCTCGCGACACTGCTCAGACGATGAGGGAGACGGTCAGTAGGGAAGCTTCCAAGGAAAAGACGACGGCTCCGGCCTGAAGAGTCCCCTACCCTTTATTTTACAGCCAGAAAAATTTTCTAAAAGATTTGTTCAAGACGTTTTTATGAATGTCTGTATTACGATACCCAATGAAATATAGAAGCAGAACTGATATAACTGCACAAATTCTAGAAGCTGCAAATGGCGGCGTTACAAAGACCAAGATAATGTACAAAGCGTTCTTATCGTACGCCCAGCTGAAAGAGTACCTTACAGTGCTGGTTGAAAACAAGCTGCTTGAATACATCGAGGGGGAGCAGATCTACAAGACGACTGACAAGGGCAACCGCTTCTTGAAGATATACAACCAGATCGGCGAGTATGTTGCGCCAGACCTAGAAAAGTAAGAAGAAAAATCTATGCTTAAATAACCACAGGTACAAAATCAGAATAGAGTGTCTCCAAAGCGGCGCGTAGCAATCATGACTGCGGTGTTCGCTGCAGTCGGAGTAGGAGTGAGCGTAGGCATCATTGCTGCCGGAGGAGGGTTTTCTGCTCCAGGCCGGCCGATTCTAACTCCGCCCACGGCCGAGGATATCTGGGTGGTGGGGGGCAACATAAAGGACGGGACAGCGCTTGATTATTCCCTGACTGCCAAGAGCGAGGCAAGTTCGCTTGATTCTGCGCAGGTTTCCATGGTCTTTACTGAGGCCGGCGACGACAACTGGAACGTTGAATTCACGATTGTCAACGGGACAGGTCAGACTGTTGTCGAGAACACCATGACGATGTCAAAGGAGCTGACAAGGGAAGGACAGTTGGACGAATCGTTCAGGCCCTATTTTGACCCCATACAGTCGTCGATCTTTGCCGTCCGGGAAATGGAGTACGGCGATAGCCCAAAGTACCTGGTGGTGGGTGCACCGTGGAACCAGATATTTTACCAGTCGTCAGAAGTCATAGTGCGGGTCACCGGAGAGGAGACGGTGCAGACGCAGGCAGGGACGTTTGACGCTTTTGTCCTGAGCTACAAGCTGGCGGACAAGACAAGCAAGATCTGGGTCGTCCGCGACATGCCTCTGCCAGTCAAGGCAGAGGTTTATGACCCAGAAGACAACCTGCAGTACAGGTATGAGCTTGTCCGGGCTTCAGGAGTCTAAAGGCAAAAAAAGAGAATCACACGATGTCGTCATTGAAAGTATTGGCAATCCAGAAACGATTCACATCATCCTGAGGTCTTGTTCGGGAAATACACGTTTTCAACAAGCCAGTCTGCATATGACCTGACCCTCTCGTCTATCCTGCACCAAAAATGCACCGAGCCGGGCAGGATTTCTATCCTGCCTTCTGGCATGATTACCTTGACACCCTCCTTGCCCTCGTACATGTAGGCGTCCTGCGGCCGGGCGTCGCTGCCTAAAAGCTCGACCGCCTTCTGCTTCACAGCCTCTCTAGGGACAGGGAAAGTCTTGCGAAACTTGTCGACCACAATGCCCACGTTTTCTGTGCCGTACGAGCCAATGTCAGAGATCTTGGCCGGCTCCGGAAAGTGCAATTGCAGGTCGACGCCGTGGCGGAAGCCGACGAAAAGCGCCAGCTCGTTCACCTTTTGGTATGCCATGTTGGGGCTTCTCTTCAATGCCGCAGCAAGGGCGTCGCGGTTGCTCTCGATGTTGTGGCGCAGGTCATCCATGAGGCTAGAGAACAATAATGCCGGCACGTCTCTTTTTGCAGTCTGCCGTTTAATTAGCATTACAATTATTATACTCGACAGAGAGCTCTTACACATAGTTGAACAGGTCTGAACAGCTCTTTGGCAGGGCCAAGAAGGTTTTGCCCGGCGGCGTCAACAGCCCGGTGCGCTTTTACGAGCCTTACCCCTTCTTTGCCACCTCTGCAAGGGGCAGCAAGCTCACCACGGCCGACCACAAGACATACCTTGACTATTGCATGGGATACGGCGCGATGGTACTCGGCCACGGCTACTCCTCGGTGATAGAGGCGGTCAGGTCGCAGCTTGATAATGGGACACTCTTTTGTGTGCCTACAGAGCGGGAGATAAAACTGGCAGAAATGATTTGCAAGGTCGTCCCATGCGCCGAAATGGCCCGGCTTCTCAACACGGGTTCTGAAGCCACAATGCACGCTATCAGGCTCGCCCGGGCATTTACAAAGCGTAAATGTGTGATAAAATTTGAAGGCGGGTACCACGGCGCGCATGACTATGTCCTTGCAAAGGCAGGGTCTGGCGCGGCCAGCATGCCGGCGTCAGAAGGCGTGCTTGAAGAGGCGTCGGCGCAAACAGCCGTTGTGCCGTACAATGACCCAGCGGCGCTTGAGCGCGCAATCGAAAAGAACCGCGATACTGCGTGCGTCATAATAGAGCCGGTGCTTGCAAACATTGGGCTCGTGCTGCCGGAAAAGAGGTACCTTAACGAGGTGAGAAGGATAACGGAGCAGAACGACGTGGTTCTGATATTTGACGAAGTTGTGACGGGCTTTCGCCTGCAGCTTGGCGGAGCTAGCGAGTTCTTTGGCATCAAGCCCGATCTGGCAGCGTTTGCAAAGGCGCTTGGCAACGGCCTGCCAATAGCGGCGATTGCCGGCAAGAGGGAGATAATGAGCAAGCTTGCGCCTGCCGGCGCTGCGTACCAGGCAAGCACGTTTGCCGGCAACTCCGTATCGGTGGCGGCCGCCATCGCCACGCTTGAAACTTTGATCGAGGCCAAGAACGCGATCTACCCCAAGATAGCAAGAACGTGCGATAGCATTGTCGACGGGATCAAGGACGCGCTGTCGGCAGCACAGCTGGATTGCACTGTAAACTCGATAGGCTCGATGTTCCAGCTGTTCTTTACCGGCGAAAAGGTGAAGGATGAGGCAAGCGCCAAAAAGTCAAACGCGGCAATATTCCGCAGGCTGTTTGACGAGCTACTAAAGCGCGACGTATTCATCCCGCCTTCGCAGTTTGAGACATGCTTTGTTTCGTACGCACACAGCGAAGACGACGCAGACAAGACCATTGAAGCATACAGCGAAGCGTTTCGCAGGATAAAGAAACAACAATGAAGAAGTCGATTTGGGTTGGCACCAGGGGCAGCAGGCTTGCAATAGCCCAGACAGAGATAGCGCTTGCTGCATTGCGCAGGGCCCATCCGGGCGTGCGCTTTGAAGTTGTTACGATAAGCACCAAGGGCGATGTGGACAAGCGACCCCTCTTTACCATGGACGAAAAGGGGATCTTTGAAAAAGAGGTGAACGAAGCTGTCAAGAAAGGCGAGGCAGACTTTGCTGTCCACAGCCTCAAGGACATACCCTCCGACCTATCAGAGGAGCTGGTGGTGGCGTGCATCCCAAAGAGGGCAAGCCCAAACGACGTGCTCGTCAACGACAAGGGCCAAAAGCTCAAAGAGCTTGCTCCCGGCTCGGTCATTGGCACGAGCAGCCTCCGGCGTGCGGTGCAGCTGACCAAGTACAGGCCGGACCTCAATGTCATGCCGATAAGGGGCAATGTCGAGACGAGAGTAAAAAAGGTGATTAGCGGCGAGTATGGGGCGGTGGTTCTTGCAGAGGCAGGTCTGACCCGCATCGGCATGAAAGACGTAATAGTCGAGCGCTTTAGCATCAGAGACTTTGTCCCGGCACCGGGCCAAGGAGCGATAGCGATCGTGTGCAGGCGCGATGACAAGGCCCTCATTAGGATGCTTGGGCAGATAGAGGACTCGCGCTCTCGCGCCGAAGTGCTGGCAGAGCGGGCTCTGATAAAAAAGGTTGAAGGCGGCTGCAGGTTTCCTCTGGGTGCGGTGGCCGTGACCAACGGCGACAAGATCACGCTCTATGCAAGTGTATTTTCTGCAGACGGCTCGCGCAACATCAAGGTGAAAAAGGTTGGCAAGGCTAGCGAGCCGGAAAAGCTGGGCGATAAAGTCGCCGGCATGCTGGTCAAGCAAGGCGCGATGGAGATGGCAGAGGGCTGGCGCAGGGCTGTAGACGAGTGGAACAGGAAATTATGATGGAAAAAAAAGGCAAGGTGTTTATCTGCGGTGCAGGCCCGGGCGACCCCAAGCTCATAACGCTGCGGGCAATGGAGCTTTTGAAGACGTGCGACGTTGTTTTGTATGACAGGCTGGTCGGCAAGGAGATAATCGACCAGATCCCTGCAGGAGCGAAGAAGATTTATGTTGGAAGGACTGTCGGCGACCCGACCACGCATCAGGACAGAACAAACGAGCTTATGGTCAAATACGCGAAAAAAGGCAAGAGTGTCCTTCGGCTCAAAGGAGGTGACCCGTTCATATTTGGACGCGGCGCTGAGGAGGCAGAGCACCTCATCAGACATGGAATAAAATTTGAGATAATACCAGGCATCACGTCGGCGATAGCGTCGCCGGCTTATGCCGGCATCCCGCTAACCCATCGCAGGTATTCCTCCTCAGTCGCCATAGTCACGGGGCACGAAGGCGCAGAAAAGGACGAGCTTGCTGTCAGGTGGGACAAGCTGGCAGGCGCAGTCGACACGATCGTCGTCCTGATGGGAATAGGCCAGCTGGATCAGATTTCACGCGATCTGACAAGGGCAGGCATGAAAAAGAGCACCAAAGTGGCGATCGTCGCAAGTGGCACGACCGAGAAGCAGAAGGTGGTCAGGGGCACGCTTGGCACCATTGCAGGCATTGCCAAAAAGGCAGACATCAAGCCGCCGGCAGTGATCGTGATAGGCAAGGTTGCCGGCCTTGAAAACCTAGAGTGGTTCAGGTGATGACGACCGGGGTATGCCGGGGCTGCTAAAAAACAAGATCATTGCAATCACCAGAAGTGAGCGCGACGCAAAAGAATTTTCAGAGCTGGTGAGCAAACAGGGAGGCAGGCCAATAGCGCTCCCAACCATAGAGATAGTGCCCAAGGAGGCAGAGGTTGGACAAGAATTCCTAGAAAAGTTACGAAAGGAAAAACACGACTATTGCGCGTTCATGAGCCCTCAGGCGGTGAGCGTGCTCTTTGACCTTGCAGGCAATGAAGCGGTGCTGTCGGCGCTCAAGTCCACCACGGTAATAGCAGTCGGACCAAAGACAAAAGAGGTCTTGCAAGAGCGGGGCGTAAAGGTCGGGCTCGTGCCAGAAAAATTCTCGTCGGCTGGGCTTGTCGAACTCTTGTCGTCGTCGATAAAAGAGCCTGCTGGGAAAAAGATAATCATCCCCCGGAGCGGCGCTGCAAACGAGTATGCCTCAGAGGCGCTTGGCCGCCTTGGGATTAAAGTCGACGAAGTCCTGCTCTACAACGTGCGCACAAGCGCTACCATAACGCCGGTCTGGCATGAATTTGCCAGTCTTTTGCGGCAGAAAAAGGTGGACGCGATCATTTTCACGAGTGCTTCAAACGTCAGCTCGTTCTTTGAGATAATGGGCATAGTGTCAGCCGCCTCAGGTAGTCTTCTGCAGCTAGACGAGCTCACTAAGGTGGTATCGATAGGCCCTTTTACAAGCAGGGAGCTGGAGAAGAGGCAGATCAAATGCTTTCAAGCGGAGGAGCACACAGTCATGGGCGCGCTCAAGCTTGCAACGCAGATCGTGTAACTCTTTTTAGCCTTTGTGCCCCATACCGGCCATGACAGAAACAGCAACAACAAAGCAGAGTGGTCTGCTTGAAGACTCGACATTCAACATAATAAGTCAGCTTGAAAAAAAGGCGGATTTCCTGTACTCGTCGGTTGAAAAATACATGCGCGACGCAGAGAAGGACAACAAGCCCGAGCTAGCCAAGCTATGGAGCACGATTAAAGAGGATGAGCAGAAGCACTTGCAGATGCTGCGCGAAGAGCTGGTAAGAGAAGCTAAACAGGACATACTAAAGTAGAGATAGGGGAGAAGCATCATCAGGCTTTGCGGCACGCCGGGTCTCTATCGCCAGCATATCGGACATCCTTTCGACGGCACCCAGATACTCGATGCCCTTTGGCGTAGTGCGGAACTGCCTGAGCGATCCTGTCTCGAGATCCTGCTCGAGCAGGCCGCTTTTTATCAGCAGCTGCGTATACTCCTTGGCCTGACCGTGGGTTAGGTACGCATGGAACATTATCTTGGTGATGCCAGCTCCGCCCTGCGCACTGTACAGGATATCCCTCATGATTTCATCTTTTTGCCGGTTCCGCATCCCAAATCTCCAGACTCTATAGCAATGGCTGTCTGGATATAAGATTACCGCCCAAGTGTTATAGAATAAAATTCTATTCCCTGCTTCTATCGTTAGAGAGTTTGATCAGCTCTCTTCGGCCAAAAGCCGGATTTTGTTTTTGAAGCAGGCCGCACACGATGGGACGCTGTTGAACTCAATCACCGTTTCTGACGACTCCTTGCAAATTTCGCATATCTTGGTCATCGCCAATACCGATGTACCCATGTTAATTAACTACTGATGTGTAGTCCTGCTGACATATCAACTGCTTCTATAAGGCGAATCCAATTTTTTGATCTGGTTGCGCAGCCACACAATGTACATCCGCTGGGTCTTTCTGATCTCTATCGCCTGCCTGCACAGATCCTTGATAGCAAGCTTGTGCCTTTTCCAGTCGCACCTTGAATTCTTCAACAGGTAGTACGGCCGCTGATCCAAGAGCTCTGCAGGCAGCTTGTCCACGGTCCAGATGTCGCACGGGACTTCGCCGTGAGGTATCCCGGAGCCATCTCCCTGAACGAGGTGCGTCAGCTCGTGCGCTATTGTGTAGACAGAGACGTTTGGCTGCAGGCGGAAAACGGGAGGGTTGGCCCAGCCAATGGCAGTCCCCTGCACCCAGCCTCGCCTCTTTAGCAGGCCGCAGGCTATTGTTTTGTTCTGAAGTTCTGGGAACAGGGCGTATGCCTGCATTATCCGCGCCTTGAACTCGGGGCTGAACGCCTGCTGCGCCTGCCTGCTGAACTCTATCGGCATCCGGCAATATGGTTTTTTGCCGTGCCGGTTAACTACCTTATGCTTGTCTTTTGCAGAGTGCATACATCATTTTTGCCGGGAACTCCGTCAGCCCTACGCCAATTGGCTAGAGCAATATGACCACGCGGCCAAGCATGTAACTCTATCGCTTCGCCCGCAAGTCATAAACTAGATGACGATTGGCAGTAGCAGCAGTAGGCTCGCTAGTAGGTTTTCTTGGATAATAACGTACTCCGCGTGAGAATTGCAACAATCATTATTCCTATCGCTTCAGCAATTGCCCCGACCACGTGCAGTGGAAACTCGGGCACAACGTTTGTTCCAGTTATCACGATCTCGCGTGAGCCGTGTTGGTAATTAACCTGCACCGTATTCTCTCCTCCTATCTCGTCTTCCAATACAAAAAAGTCTGTCGGGTTGCCATCAACAGTTACAACGTAGGGTGGCTCTAGGACTCTATCAACAGCAATTATGGCAACTCATTCATACCGTCGGTCCCATCCACGCCAAAGGATACCTTTGCGAGAACGATTCTTGGACGGTTACGCCTGCCTCTACCAGTATGTCTCTATCAAATTCAACAATTATCATGGCTGCCTGCATCGATGCTGGGTGCTTCCATGGTTCAAGTCCGTCAGGGCTTGCCATTACAACGCCCAACAATCTAAGACCGCTCTATCATTGTGGCAGCTGAATTTCAAGATCCTGTTGCGGGTTAGTGTACGTTCCGCTTATTTGATCGCCCGCAAGAAAGAAATCTTGTTGATCTTCGTCAGTCTGCGCATACAAGAAAACAGGATTGCTGGCTGCAAGAATGATAATAATAACAAAAAAGGATGTGGCTAAAAGGCGGTAATGATAGTAATGGCAGTTCTGCACTGTATTATTATGACAAGGCTGTCAAGTTAATTTGCTTTGTCGTGGCAGGCTCTATCTGGATCGGATATTGCCAAAAGTCTTGAGTACCGCAGCCAGTTATTGTTATTATTATCATCATTAATTAATGCTCGCATTCTTCTTCTTTTTGTGGTCATGGTGATTTCTTGCATAAATGATAGTCCTGAGCCAGATAAGGTACACCACGACTATCGTCAGAAATAGTTGTGAGTAGGGCTCTTCGATGATCATGGCAAGTTTGTCGTCGTACGAATCCCAGTATCCTAAGGAGTGTGTTGGTAGGGCCATCTTTTGTATGCAATCAGGTGGCCAGCAAGACTGTCCTCTGCCTGCACTGGAATTTGGAACCAAGGACATCATCAGGAACGGTGGAGCAATACACTACTGCGGCAATCAAAAGCCATATCAAGATGGAAATATCCACGCTTGCTGAGACTCCAAACCGCTGGGTTTTGACTAAAGAGGCTAGACCCAACTAGCTTGCTCCATAAAAGTTGGTTATCATATTTTGTCTGTCAGAAAAGATTACTTGAGCTTAGCTAGTCACCACATCGCCCGTGCATGAGCACATTGACGCATCTAGTTAGTATCAATTTAAGGTGCTTTGAAGAAGCAGGTCTGAAGGCAGAGCTTTCCAAGAGCACCCTGCTTTAGATTCAGCTTTTATTTATGCAGCTGAAGATACCTTCTTGGCATGGTCAATCTTTCTATGCTCTTCCAGATATCTAGCTGGCTTGGGAGAAGAAGACATATATCGCATGTCTCACTGTAGTATGCAGGCCTTACTTTACTAGGCGGCAGTGTCTTGACTTTGACTACTGTGCCATCAACTTTGACCTTTTGTTCTCCTTCGTCCTTTTCCTGCTTCTTCGCCATTCTTCATCGAATCACATAATTTTAAAGCATTTCAGAGAAGAAAGCCTGAGACAAGACAAGTTCAATATTGCGCTGACGTCATTGCTACTACTTTTATATGTCATTGCAAACGAGTAGGATGCATATTGTATTACGCTATATCTCTCATGTAGTATATTGTGCAACTTGCAACCTTATCAACTGAAAGACCGTCCAAAATATCTGAAGTATACAGATGCGAGACCTATGGAGCAAAATTCAACGGTCGTCGACTCTCTGTGTATGTTCTGTAAGATGGCTTACCTGCCTTCTGGTCCTGCTGGACAACTTTCTTCCTCTTGGCATTGCTAGTGCACATGGTCATAATAGTATAAAGTAAGGATCTATTTTTTGAATAGCAAAAGCATATCAGCATGAAAAATGTTATACTCCATTAATTTACCATAAAGACTAAACAATATCTGCCGTGGATGAAACAGGTAAGGGTTAAGTTTCGGCTTAACACCTGCCTGGAGTAGTCCACGGCACTCTAACTAGTTGTTGTATTGCTTTTGATTTCTATTATTTTGCGATTGCTAATGGTTTTTCTTTCTGTCTTGCATCTTCTCAATTTTCTGCGAACCCAAAGAAAAAATGCCATTAGACTTGCTACTACTATTCCAATACCTAGAGACGTTGGCTCTGCTGTCATATAATATTACTCAATGAGTAGTACTTACATGCTGGCTCAGGTCGTCTTCTGTATCAAATGCTGTCCGGCATAGTTCGCAGAGGTACACACGAAAGTCTTCAGGGGTTGTGTGCTTTGCTGTGTATACTGGTGTTGTGTATTTTGGCAAAATCACCTCTACTTCTGGAAAGACAGCGGTATAACCAGGGAATTCCTTCATGTAATACCTCGATGGGTCAGGCAATATATCACGCTCGTAATTTCTCTTGACATACTCCTCAGGCACTTTTAGCCATAGCACATCACCATCCCAGCCTTCAACTTTTCCCATTGGGATGTAATAATAGTGAACATTTACAAATCCTCTCTTTACTACAACAAAGTCGCGGCTGACCGCATCTATATCGCCAATATCAATATCATCGCTTGAGTGGACTGATTCGTTGATAAGGTCTATCCATTTTTTCTTTTGCGCCTTGCCAACTCTCGGCTTGTCAGATATCACCATATGTACATAAAGGCACCGGATAGTATTTAGCAACTTAAAATTTGCATTGTCATGTTGATATTTTTATCTCTGGTTGTTCATCGATTGTCTGCATTTCTGTTCCAGCCAAACCTAAGATTAAAGCATAAATATGAGTTAAATTGAGGATCACTTGGGATAGTGTCGAATATCAGTTATTCATGTTGCTCTTCTGTGCAAGCTATGAGTTACTATTACACAAAACTCTTTCTTTTCAAGAAGAAGGCACACAAGTCATTGTGGCAGAAGGTAGAACTACTTAACGTTTAATCTACTTTAATAGTTTGTTTTTCAATATCATCTATGTCTTCATCAACAACTTCAATGCTTAAGCTAGAAGACAAAGATGTACAATTTCTAAATTCAATGAATGTAGCAAGACTTGCAACTATTGATAATGAAAGAAATGCACCACATGTGGTTCCAATAATCTATGCCTTCGATAATAAGAATAGTAAGTTCTATCTTACTACATTTAAGGGAACTAAAAAGCTCCGCAACATGCAGCAAAATAAGTCAATATCAATAGTCGTTGATGAGTATTCTAAATCTGCAAAGAAAGGGATAATGTTCAGAGGTAGAGCGGAGGTGATAAACCCTAACACAAATGAATTTCGGCATGCGGTTAAACTGCTTACCGACAAACTAGCATACTACAAAAAGAATCCAATCAGTCCAGACAAGTCAGAAGTAATTAGCATAGCACTGATTTCAAACAGCAAATGGGAGCTGCCTCCAGACTAGTGACAAGTATGCTTTCCAAGAATTCAACGATGATCTAGGTAGGTAGTTGACATTATTTTACATTGCCTGCCCTGTCGTTGTGGCTGTTGTGCATCCTACGTGAGCCTCTCGATTATGCATCATAAGGTCTTCAAGCGTCTTGAACATTCGGCCACATACTCTGCATTCATGGCGTGGTTCGGCTTGACTTGCGTCCATGAATTCTGCTATACAACATAGGATATATATAGAGAGACATACTCACCAACATATTGTCGTCTTTTTTGGTAGATCCCTTGCTCTGTTTGGATATAAGAGGGTAAGATATTTTCTGCAATGGGTTATATTGCAGATCCAATGATGATGTCTGGTACAATTCGTTTCCTTCATCCTTAGGGGTCTTCTTCAAGGTAATTGAATCAGCAACGATTCTATTGATTTCAAGCCGTGGAATCTTTTATTGACCTGTTGCATCCATCGTGGTGACTGGTGTAGCTCACATGCTACTTGATTCTAGCGGCAAAAGAATATCTCTAATGTGGCTGCATCGTACCAGCGTATTTTGACACTATCTGCACCAACTTGGACAAGGGAATCGGCTTTTCAATAAATTCATCAACTTTTGTTTTTGGAAAGACCTTCTCAAACTCTTGCTTCTGCACTTCAAAGGCAGTCATTAAAATCACTTTGATCTTGTCGTCTACACTTCGGACATTTCTTACAATTTCAAACCCATTCATTTGGTGCATACGAATATCAGATATTACAAGTGCATATCTATCATGGTTGAATTTAAAATCCTCTGATGCTTCAATTGGGCTAGTAAAGCCAGCCACGTCGTATCCGTTCTTCTTTAGCATGGTGCTAAATAGCGTCACCAGTTCAGATTCATCATCTAGCACCATAATGCTATTACGCCCAGACTGCATTTAGCTAATTCCCAATTCTGGGGGTGTAATTATACGATTGTGATGATATCCTATCGTGTATCTTCTAGAGAAAACTATAGTAGCTTGCCATCATCTCTCTTTATTATCTCGTACTCGTTGCTTGATGCAGAAAAGCTAATCTGCATGGTTGTAGGTTGATATAACAATGATTACGCATCTCCCGCTCGCCCATGCCCTGACCTGCAACCAGCAGATTTTTGAGTCTTGTCTATTAGTCCTGACGAGTGTCGGTTGTTTTTTGCTGCCAAATCGTGTTTGCCAACAGCGGGAATTTTATTGCAGAATGATATCTCAAAACGCTATTAAATGTCAAATTTAACAAATGACATGAAATATAGAAGCAGAATTGACATTGTTGCGCAGATGTTAGAAGCTGCAAACAATGGCGGCGCTACTAAGAGCAAGATAATGTACAAGGCTTTTCTGTCTTATGGACAATTAAAAGATTACTTAACGATAATGAATGAAAAAGGTCTGCTTGACTATGACAAAAAGGAACAGTTGTACAGGACAACCGAGAAGGGTCGCAAGCTCCTGAAACTGTGCAACAAGATTGAACACTTTACCCATGAGCAGGAAGTCGCCGAATTGCCACGTATGTAAAAATAGGACATATCATGTCTTTATCCAGCAGCTATTTTTATCGTTAGCTAACCAGTTGAACCCTTGCATTCTTAGTATGTCGTTAATTTCGCGCCATTCTTTCTTTTCAAGCCAGCCTTTAGGCTTGATTTTGATACAGTCTTTTTCATTGAGAACAACAAGCTTGTCTAGCCTGATCCCTAACCCCTTAGCGAATTGTTCTACACTGGTATCCTTATTATGAATAGCCGCCTGTCGCAGCAAGCTTTGTTTTCTCCTAGATTCAGGTTGATGCCCGCTGTTTTAGCCGATGCCTGTCCTAGGACTGCTTTGAGTGCACATACCACAGGAGCATGCATGTGTACCGCAGTTTATGCATCTATGCGTGTTTATTTCATATCGTATCAACCTTTCGACCATAATCTAGCAGCAACCTCAGCTTGCCAGTGTGCCACGCTTGGCCTTGAGCTGGTCAACCAATGCTTTTATCTGCTGTACATAAGCTTGTACTATTCCTTTAATTTCTTGGGATTCTTCATCTGTAGGCGCTCTGTCATAAATGCCTCTAAAATATCCCACTATCAGACCGTCAAGCTGACCTACAACTAGTCCATACATAAAGTCATCTTCATGCTCATACCTCCAAGTGTCGGCAAGATTCTGCCTATTAGGAAAAGTTCCGCTGAGTATACGCAGATAGTTTTCAATAGTTTCGCCAGCTCTTTTGCGAAATTCTTGGTCAAGCGTCGCCATATTATACTTTAAGCTGCGGCATCATAGGTAATAACAATAATACACAATCCGGCAGCGCCTGTCACTTTGACATTTGCTATTACAATGCTTATTGACCATCATTATGCTTCATTTGCATATGTACCTTGAACGCAGGCTCTGTCTTGTATTTTCTTCCACAAATAAAACACACTCTTGGCTTTGAATCTTTTCTGGGCTCCAGATTGTCTGCAATTCTAGTAGCCAAGTTTATCATAAATAGTACTGGCGCGGCATAACATATTATTATCAGTTGTTAATATGCCTCGACTTTGAATTCTGAGTCCTACCTACAAAAACATATGAGCGCATATTATTTCAGAGATGAAATTTTAATTAGTTATTTCAATAGAAAATGTATTCTGGTTAGCATAAATGTAATTCGTAATAACAATGAGATGCAAAAGATATGCCGTGCCTATCGATTCTGAATTCCCAAAGAATCATCAAGTCATTGGCAAGCATAAACATTCCGATGGAGAGCATTATCATTTTGTATGGGGACCAGGAAGAAGCACCGAAGCAGCAGAGAATGAAAATGTGAAAGCAGCCTACCAAGCTAGAGGCGAAGAGCTAGTACCATTAGGAGTGCATGGCACCATGATTGCAGTTGACTGGGATTCCTGCATAGCAGATGGTAGTTGCATAGAAGCATGCCCTGTTCAGGTCTTCCAATGGTACAGAACAGAAAATGATGTTCCCGCAGCACAGATGGCCAATGCCACTAGTGCCGGTACAGGCAGTATGGTCAAAGAAGAGCGAAAAGATTACACAGACAAATCAGACCCAATAAGGGAACATGATTGCATATGGTGCATGGCATGCGTCTCTGTCTGCCCGCCACAGGCTGTCAAGGTAGACCAGTCGAATCTAGAGTTCCATGAAAAAGCTGCCGGGACGTTTGATGAATCTCTGGCAAAAGGAGGACAGCCACCACCGCATGCATCACATGCCTAGATATACAGTTCTCGTAGTATTTTCCATTAGTCTTTCATAAAAAGGACTAGGGACTTTTTCAGCCTGCCTCTTACATTCCTCTTCTATTTATTTACCTAGCCTTAGTACATCAACCTGCCCGCTGTGCAGCCAGTCCTTCAGCTCTTCATGGGTCGGCTTTAGGTCGTGCTTGCCAGCCAAGTGAAGATGCAAAAGGACATAGTTTATCTGGTTGAGCAACGGTTTGTTTGCTTCGTCGCCCTTGCGAGCCTTTGTCTTCAAGTCAGCTGGAACAGTTCTCCACCAGTCATCAAACGATCTTGCCATAACCAAGCTAGCCGACAAAAATACTTTAACCTTTCACACTGCCATGAGCTCTTTTGTTGTTATCGGACGCATATGAGAAAAGAATGAAGATTTAAGAAACCTGATGATCTCTCTTTACTCATTATTGTCAATGCCAAGTATGCTCGTGTGCGGAGCAATAAACTGGGATACCATAGTATTCGTAGATGAGCTGCCAAAGGCGGGTCAGGAGATACATGCAAGAGAGATTATCTCTGTCCCCGGGGGCAAGGGCGCAAATACTGCAGTTGCCGCAGCCAGAATTTTGGGTGCTTACCAAGTTCAGATTTTGGGCATGCTTGGTCTAGACGATCTAGCCGAGAGGCATAATGCTATCCTCAAACGCGAAGGGATTGACACATCCTGCCTATTGAGACACAAGGAGGCCGGCTCTGGTCAGGCGTACGTCATAGTGGATAAAAAGGGCGAGAATATGATCTTGACATACAAAGCAGCAAACCAGATGATAGCGCCTGATGTCATAAACAATCGTATGATGCAGGATGCGATCAAGCAGGTGAGCACCATTGTTATTATAGATCCGCCACTTGATGTTGCCTCTGCTCTTTTAGAGCAGGGCCGGCAAAATGACAATAAGACTCTGATCTGGTCGCCTTCGCTGCTTACAAGTCATGGATTGTCGGCCCTCTATGAACATATGAAATTGATAGACTGGATTACACTAAATGAACAAGAGGCCAGAGCACTGACAGGATCATCTACTACCGCAATAGACGGTATGCGGGCATGTGTGATGCTATCCAAAAAGCTTGGCGGTGGCAAAAGAGTTGTTGTTACATTGGGAAGAAAAGGTTGCATATTATGCTGGAATGAAAAGAAGGCGCTAATACCAAGTTTGGACCTTGCTCAGTTTGGCCTGAAGCCAGTTAGCAGCGTTGGTGCTGGCGATACGCTTCTAGGCGCTCTGAGCGCGTTTAAGATCAAAGGATTTGATGATATTGAGTCATTATTTATGGCAAATGTAGCTGCGGCATTAAAAACGACCAAGCAAGAAACCAGAGGAAGCCCAAATTATGATGAGATAAAGAATATGATGGATGATAAACGAGTTCGTACACTGTTTAGCCAGATCGTGATTGAGGTACAGTGACTTATTTAGAAGCAGCAAGAACATCATCATAGGCTAAACCATTATGTCTGGTAAAAAAATCATAATCATGGATGTGGACACAGGGATAGACGACGCCATAGCAATAATTGTTGCTTTGCAGTCTCCCAATATTGAGATTATTGGAATTACCTCTGTCCACGGTAATGTATCATCAAAGAAAGCGGCGCTAAACACACTTGGAATACTTCAGGCGGTGGGCAGGCAACAACATGCCAACAAGATACCCGTGATTCAGGGAGCGCTAAGACCTCTCTCCTCTGGGAAAAAATTAGTTCATACAGAGCATATCCATGGAAAAAGCGGGTTAGGTGACATCAAGCTCGAATATGACGAATCTCTTCTAAGACGTGATGGTGCACCGCACTTTATCTCCCAAACTCTGAAAAATTACAGAAAAGGAGAGGTTTCGCTAATCGCAACAGGTCCTCTTACCAATGTTGCCAAGGCAATAGCCGCGGATCCTTCCATAGTCGATTCTCTTTCAGGCATATACGTGATGGGTGGCGCATATGGTCTGGCAAGCAAGGATGTTTATGGGAACATAACTCCATATGCAGAATTCAACTTTTACTGCGATCCGGCCGCCGCACAAATCGTAATGGATTCTGGAGCCAAAATGAATGTTGTAGGTTTGGATACGACAAAAAGATATCTTGTGGACGACACATTCGTAGCAAGACTACTTCGATCTAGGAAGAACAAGGCAGCAAAGATAACCAGTTCATTGCTACATTATCCCATTGAAAGATTTGGAAAGTTCGATCTGCCAGACGTATTTGCAGTTGCCATGCTTGAAAGGCCAGATATGTTTGAATTCAAAAAAGGGAGGATCGAAGTTGTGAAAGAAGGTCCGCTGCAGGGACATTCACGATTTATTGAAGAAGCAGAAAGGGCGAACAATAGCAAAACTTTTGTCGTCAGCAGGATAGTAAGTGAAAGGCATTTTGACGACTATCTTTTTTCTAGGCTAGGATCCAATCATTACTTCTTTTAAGATTGCATTTTTCCTCAAAATATTTGAAATAGAAAAAAATTCTAACAATTGTTGTAATGCATCGTGAATCATCTAATTATTAGCTTTAGACCAATTGGAGTAAGATTCATCGCTTGTTGCCAAGTGTCCTGAAGAAGACCTTGACAAGCAGGTACACAGATCCTTTACAGGATAAACTCAATGCTGCCGTCTTCATTTCGATTGCCTATGCCATCTCTCATCACGAATGACATGTCTAGAAGGCATTAGATATAGTCCAGGAGTTAACATTACAAAATGGTTTCAAAATGGTAGGACAGCACCCAAGCTCGATTAGGGCATCATCGGCCCAACTCCCATCGTCCTTTTCTATTTTTCCAGCCAGGTTTTGACACTCCTCTACATCATCGTCCACAGTTCTGGTAATCGGCCCGAAATGATAGAAATATGCTTCACCGCCTTTTGATGCATAAGCCGAACTATAATCAACCAAGCTATCTCCAATATCAGCAGTCCATAAGGTTATACAGCTATATGCGCATCAAAGATCTCTTACATTTGGTAATCTCTACAACTGGCACTGTCAAATCTTCGGTTGATGATTCTTGATGAACACGTTTGAGCAGCCCCAACTCTGCAGAACCAGAAATTATAAGGTATATTTGTGATAGCATGTGGGTAAAACTTTGGTGGCTGTCTGCTGACAATAGAAATAGATGACAGCAACTTCCTTATTACTGCGTACCGATTCGAGAAACTGCCTATAGGGAGCGCAATATGATAGTCTATAATGATGTCAATACATCAAATATGTGGCCAAGCTACTCCAAATATACATTAGAGGAAGAAGACGCAATTGTGCTACTTGCTACCCATTATGAACATGTTAATATGGTCAAAGATGCGCTTAGAGATTATTATGATATAAACGTAGAGGATCATGAAGAAAACGGCTCTCTTATTATCAGGGACTGTCAGAGATTATCGAGAGAGGATGCTTGGCAACAAGAATAGGCTTGGCGAGCAACAAAGAACAGCTTTAATCAACCATCACAATAAAAAGCGATAATGGCTACTACTACAGATTGAGCAGACGGACTCTTGCACCCTTTTTGCATCTAATGGGTCACAAAATCTTCTAACACACTTGATGATGTAACTTCCTATTGTTTTCTGCGCAAGCCCTCTGGGTACTCTACTTCTTGTTTACCTTTGAAGCTGCCAGCGACCTTCTTGCTCAGTTCAAGTGCGCGCTTTGATTTCTCTGGGTCAGTTTTCTTGAAAAACACTTGCAGCGCTCGCAATTCTCCTACCGCTTTTTTCTCGCCCACGTCTCTCGCACGCTCAAATGCTATTTGTTCTTGTTCAGCCTCTGAGCGGTCAAAGAAGCCTGGCCCTCCTAGAGCGCCTTCTTCTAGTGGTGGAACAACCTTTGGTCCTCTTCCAGCCTTGCCACGGTCACGAATCTTGAATGTCGATGGCTTTACTCTTGCTGGGCTGACCTTTACTTTCTTGCCTCCTCTTCGAGTTGCTGTATAGCCCTTTCTTTTGTACCCTTTTCTACGGACGCTTATTGTTTTGGCCATAATTATTGCTTAACCTTGTCTTGTATTTGCTCACAAAGATAGATAAAACTATCATAATATGGCATAGAGCTAAATAGGAATTTTCTTTATATGAAATAATCTGTTCATACTTACAATTATTTTACTACAACTCGGTTCTTGATCTCGCAATTTAACCAGCATTACAATACTACTCAGGTGCTTCTGTCTGTCATCACCTATTGTCGGTGTGATATTTTGTTTCACAATTCTGTGAACAGAACTTTTCTCTTGAACTCTTAACTTATTTGAATTGCGCAGTGTAGTAACTGAGAATATATACATGTTCAAACCAGACAGACTAAAGCGTCAGCCAACATCAAATACCAGTCCACAGTCAACTTCAAGCTTTGATCCCATATCCTGAAGAAGCAAGGAAAAGCGCTGACGCAGAGGAAATCGCAGGAGCCGTCGAGGAAAAGAGAGAAGGATGATAGAAATCTAGCGGCAGTTGAAATCTTGGTGCTAGCCGCAAGTAATCCAAACAAACGAACTTACTTCAAATAAGAGTCGCACTATATGTTTCTTCTCTAATGCAGGCCAGCAGTTATCTGACCTGACCCAAGCTATCCTAACGATAATGGCGTGGCTGGGAATTGAACCCAGACACCTGCGCGCACCCGCGCTTGTTCTTGCCGTTAAACTACCACGCCGCCATTGTACGTAGTATTACTTTATGACAAATAAATGGCTCCGGCTATTGCAATTGTTATTGTTATCGCTTCTAACCTTCTAGACGAGATCACTTTTTGAGTTATTGCAACCTGCCAAATTTTATAATGTCAACTTGAGCAAATAACAGAATAATACTTCTTTAATGACTATACTGTAAAAACACTAAAAATCAAAATAGTATAGACTGGACACCAAATCAATCGAGGGATGAGGATGGGCTGAAGCAGATGGGCGTAAAAGCATGCGTACGGACGTCCATGCAATGATCAGCCTATCTGACCCTACGTATATGGAGCCCTCAGACAAATTTGTAAATCGAGGCTCTTTCTGTTTCATAACCTACTGTTTTCGTTAATAATAATATGCGATTACATTAATTAATTGTCAATGAAACTTTCTTTAGCAAAGGTTAGCAAGACAAGACTAATTGTCCAATGTATGAAGTAAAGACTTGGTGTACTCATTGTAAGACTTATAACGCGGTAGATGTCCCTGACGGAAATTCTGCGGATTATGCATTAGGGCAACCATGCCCAAACTGTGGTACAAGAGGCAGACTGGCAAGAGTTGAAGCGTGAAACTTGCACGCTCCTGATGGTCATGGTTGATAGCTAGTTAACTTGTAGCCATAAAGCTCATCAAAGGTTAAAGTGCCAAAGGACCGCAAATGTTTTCATTAAGAGCTGCGCTAGTATAGGCATAGTGCAAGGAGGTGGAATGGGGAAAGAAATATGTCATCATTCCAAAGAGGAGGCGATTTTTCAGGACAGCAACAGCAGCAAGTGCCAATTCTTGTCCTAAAGGAAGGAACCACTGAAACAAAGGGTAAGCAAGCACAACGCAATAACATTACGGCAGCAAAGCTTATTGCAGAACTTGTAAAGAGTGCACTTGGTCCAAGGGGAATGGATAAGATGCTTGTCAGCCCAGTAGGCGATGTCACCATAACAGATGATGGAGCAACTATTTTAAAAGAAGTAGAGATCGAGCACCCAGCGGCAAAGATGATGGTTGAAGTAGCCAAGTCTGTTGATAATGAGGTTGGTGATGGAACTACATCAGCTGTAGTTCTTGCAGGCGCGCTGATTGATAAAGCAGAGGAGCTCATTTCAAAGCAGGTGCATCCGACTGTAATTGTAGATGGATACCAAAGTGCTGCTGAAAAGGCAATCGAGATTTTGAGAGAGGCTGCAATAGACACAGGTGATGATCCTGCAAGCAACAAAGAATGGCTTTACAAGGTAGCAAGAACATCGATGCTATCAAAGCTGGTTTCAGGCGAGTCTGAACAGATGGCAAAACTGGCTGTGGATGCTGTTGTTGCTGCCGCAGAAAAATTAGGTGGTCAGTACAAACTAGATGCCGATAACATCAAGGTTGAAAAGAAGGCTGGAGGCTCTTTGCACGATACAAGGCTTGTTAAAGGTCTTGTGCTTGACAAAGAAGTCGTGCACGGCGGCATGCCAAAGAGGATTGAGAACGCCAAGATAGTTCTACTCAATGCACCATTGGAGATAGAAAAGACAGAAATGAGCGCAGAGATCAGGATATCGGACCCACAGCAGATGCAAAAGTTCCTAGAAGAGGAGGACAGGATGTTGAAATCTATGGTGGACAAGATAAAGGTTGCTGGTGCAAACGTTGTGCTCTGCCAGAAGGGGATCGATGACACTGCACAGCACTACCTTGCAAAAGAAGGCATATTGGCTGTCAGACGAGTAAAAGAGTCAGACGTTACAAAGCTTGCCAGAGCGACAGGGGCTAGGATTGTAACAAATATTGAAGACCTCACGTCAGATGATCTTGGCAATGCGGAACTAGTAGAGGAAAGAAAAGTGGAAACTGACAAGTGGGTCTTTATTGAAGGCTGCAAGAATCCCCGGTCTGTCTCTATTCTTGTACGCGGAGGCTCTCAAAGGGTAGTTGATGAGGCAGAGCGCTCGGTGCATGACGCCATTATGGCTGTCAAAGACGTTATCGAGTACCCCCATGTTGTAGCTGGAGGTGGAGCCCCTGAAGCATTCGTATCTGCAAAGATAAGGGACTGGGCCAATTCCATGTCTGGCAGATCACAGATGGCCATCCAAAAGTTCGCTGATGCGATAGAAACTATACCTCTGGTATTGGCTGAAAATGCAGGAATGAATCCGTTGGACACACAGGTTGAACTTAGGTCAAAAATCTCTGGAAAGGAAATAAAGTATGGCATAGACGTGCTAGGAGCAAAAGTTGCAGACATATCAAGGCTGAACATCTACGAGCCACTTGCAGTCAAGGAGCAGGTTATCAATGCAGCTACAGAAGCAGCTAGTATGATTCTCAGAATTGACGAAGTAATTGCAGCATCAAAACCAAAGCAATCCTCGTCGGAACCTAAGAGTCCGCAATATGGGGGAGGCTTTGATGAGCAATAAAGATATCGCTGTACATGTATGAGACATCATCCATATAAGACCTAATTTTTTCACTGTTAATGCTGCTACCTTTCCTGATTACCTCTATAAGCGGCATAGTAAATGACAGGATATATATTTCATCATGGGCCATAGGAAGGAAACCTACATTAGAAATATTATGCAATGAAAATGCCAGTTCAGATGAGCTTCTTTTTACCGTTGACTTCAATCAATGCCTATTTGCACGGCATTGCTATTGCAAACATATACAATTTGGTATATTTCAGAGCATTTGAAAGAGCGGTTGCAGAACAACAAGTTGAATATATCGTCGAGAGCCAAAAAATGTACAGCAAAAATGGTAGAGAGGCAAGATCTACAATAAACATATTTGAAACCTTTTACAGCAGTTGGCTTAGGAATGTCGATGATGAGCTAAAGAATGAACTAAAATCAGACTCTTTTGCTGAGCTGCTTTCAAAATATATCCAAGATCTTTTGAACCTTCGGTCTGAATTTAAAAAAGCCGGCTATCCTATGGATTATTTGGACAGGCTCTTCGAATTGTTCAAGCAAGGTCAATCCGCATTCTTCTTTCAGACAGCAAAAGAGTCCAACCTGGCTCCTTTTGATGTGGCATACAGAAAAGACAAATCTAGATTGCTTCATTACCGCTACGAGGACAAAGCAGAAGGCAGCAATTTCGGGGCTGACTCTGATACTAAGAAGAAAGTGCGGAAAAGACAGCCGCAGCCTCTTTTAATAATTTACGCACCCATCAATACCTTTCATATTCTTGACTTGAACCCGCGCAAAAGCGTAGTTAGAAACCTATTATCTCCAGGTGGATTAGACATATACCTGCTTGATTGGGGATATCCTGACAGCACTGATGACCACCTTTCTGTTGAAGACTATCTAAGGTATATTGACGATTCAGTGAAGATAATAAAAGAGCAAACTGGCGCGGATAAAGTATCGCTTATGGGATATTGCTGGGGTGGAATATTTGCGCTAATTTACTCTAGCCTGAATAACGATAATGTACGAAACCTCGTTCTCATGGCTGTCCCAGTAGATTTTAGCAAAGACGATACTATACTCACAAAGTGGTCAAAAGCGGTTGATATTGATAGGATGATGAATGAACTTGGCCGCATGGATGGCCAGATGCTTGATCTAGCATTTCTGATGCGTAATCCACCAAGATACGGTTTTGATAAATACATGAAGTCCTTTCAAAAGATGTTCGATAATGAATTCGTTCAAACCTTTATTGATGTTGAAAGATGGTTGTATGATACGCCGCCAATCCCTGGCGCTCTCCACAGGCAGATCATCACAGATTGTTATATAAATAACCTGCTGGTATCACACAGGATGCAGGTTGGTGGCAAAAACACTGCTACGGGAGGAGGAAGCAAGCAACAATCTACAATACTAGCGGCCGTAGATCTTTCCAAAATAACGATGCCTGTGTTAACCATAATCGCAGAAAAAGACGACCTTGTTTCTCGCGCTTCTTCCTTAGCGATAAACGACCATACTTCAAGCAAAGATAAGTCAGTTTTTCAGTATCCTGGCGGCCATGTCGCACTGTGCATTAGTGACACTGCACACAAAAAGCTATGGCCTGATGTAGCAAGATGGTTCCTCTCTAGATGAAGATATAGAGTTTTCTATCACATGCTGCGAGCAATAGATGATGAACTCTGCAGGACTCCCAATCTTTATCTAAAAAGTCAAAACAATCTAAAACTTTTCTTGTACATTGATACAACACGTTCTTATCATTTGATGTGATTCATGCTACCAATGAGTCTCTTAATAGAAGAAGAGGAGCAACAAGAGACAGAAGGAGTTCCGGTGTGTGGCGCAAACCTGTCGTCACCAGTAGTCGACACTGCGTACTACATAGACGAGATCCACTACAGAATAGGAAACAGGATGTACATTGAGAATGCAGACTAGTTAGAAAAGAAGTGTCCAACTCTTTTTTCTTTTACCTTTGTCTCTTGCCCTTTTTTGGACGATCGGCAATAACCGCAGTTACAAATATACAATTTACATTAGCACTGTCAATATCGGCTGTCGAAAGAAAACAAGGACCCACGTTTGACAACAAGTTAAAGGATGAGCCTGAGACAATGTGACAATACATACAAAGGAGCAGCAAGAAGATTCATAAATATAAGTTAGAAGTAGCTTCTATAGTTAAACAAGGCGGTGTTTAATCTATTTTTGTTATTGCGTCTGGCGAAGTAACCTCTCCTTTTTGCAAATGCTCAATAGTAATATGCTTCTGCAGGTCAGCCAAACTGTCGAACTGCTTGCCGTCTTTTTTGCATGTAAACGTTTTTGGTCTATATGTAGCAGCCATTTTGTCTCAAAATTTACCAGCTGAGCATAGCTAATAAGAGTTGTATGCACATGCATACCTCTTTCTATTGCTTTTGCTTCCAAGAATAAATAATAGAAAATATCAATGGTGGCCTTGTACTCTATTCGGTTAGGAAAGCACATCTCGAGATGCCCGATACAAAACCATCAACCAACAATAAACAGAGACCTTTTTCAGCCTAGCTCTTTTTGATTTACAATCTGAGATCGGTCAACAGCCTGTTGTTCTAAATTTGCAGTTCGACTTCTTCATCTACTAAAGTCAATTAATACCTTGCCGCATAGCCGGTATATGTCATCAGAAAAAAGAGGTTTGAAAGGAAAGAGTAGCTAGAAAAGGTGGAAAGGCAAGAGCTCAAGATCCAGAAAGCTTGGCAGAGGCTGGACGCAAGGGCGGCGAGAAAGTTGCCGAAGAGAGAGGTTGAGTTTTACAGCGAGATAGGTAAGAAAGGCGGCGAAGCCAGAGCCGAAGATAAGGAATCTCTAAGAGAAGCTGGAAGGAACAGGCGGACAGAGATAAGAAGCAAAACATAGTCTCGGAAACTAAGTGATAAGCCCAGATCTTGTCTTTCTTTCAGCACGTCCCTAAATTATTTCTCTCGTTCGCCCATTTGAAGAGAGGAAAAGCTGTGGAAAGATTCCGCAAGCAGACCCAAAGATCAGAAGCTAAAGAGGAGCAAAAGTCGGAGAAGGCCATCATGCCGCTATCCTATGGTGCACTGTTTTAATGTGGTCATTAATTTCTTCCAAGCTGCCAAATTTACGATTACATGCCATACATTCATAGTTGGTTGTTCCCTCTTCTTTAGTAGTGCCAGTGCCAAGTCTTGCTGTATATTCTTGTTCTTTCCTAACTCTTTTTACTTTTAACATAAGTGCCGATGTCACAGCCCCAAGCACAGCACCATACACCAAATGTTCAAGGATACCTATGCCAATCATCAATGGAATTCCTTGCTGCAACACGCTCATAGCTTGCTGTTGTGTTAGTGATAGATCCATCTGCATCATCATTTGTACAAGCACTGGCGACATGACAAACATGCTTATCGGAATGAACAGCACGGCAAATGCAATCATCCCAGTTGCAAGCCCTTCTCCAACACCTTTTCTAAAGCTCGTTATCCTCAGCTTGCTTGCGGCAGCAGTTACAGCTCCAAATATTATGCCGATGAGGGTGCTTGTGAGCATGTGCAATCCAGACCCTATCATAATTGCATTATTATCCTGAAAAGCACCAAAGGCCAATCCAATTGCTATGGGGATAGTATTTGTAGGCATGCCTGCCATCATTGCAGTCAGCATAAAGAAAGGAGCCATCACCAATCCAGCAACAAATCCTCCTATGGCGCCAAATCCAATACTCTTGCCCATATGGCGATCAGATTGAATGGTCTTCATATCCGTGTGCTATTTCACCTTGGCCGCCACTGCACAGAATTGGATAAAAAAGTTGCAAAAACAGGCTAAAATACTAATTTAACAATTTTTACCTTGATGTGGCGTGCACAAGACACCACTCAGCATTTTCCGATATCTTTTTTATCTCACTTTGTAGATCGTCCTTTTGCCTATAACTTGTGATTTCGCCAATCTCATTTCCTTTGCAAAAAATTCACTAATGGAATGCTTTGTATGCCATACCTTGAAGCAATCTCTGGCTTTTGATCTACATTGACTTTTGCAAATCTTATTTGTGGAAATTTCTGTGGCATCAATTCAAATATCGGCTTTAATCTCTGGCAGTGTGGACACTAGTCGGCCCAAAACATTGCTGCTGTTACTATTTGCTTATCTAATATTAGAGCGTCCCATTCTTCTATAGTTTTGATGTCTACTACAGTCGTAGGAGTATATGGTGTTACCATGTGCCTTAATCGATCTTAATTTCTCTTCCCTTTGGCTTGGCTTTCTTGTTAAATGTTATTTCAAGTATTCCATTTGTATATTTTGATTTGGCAGTTTCAATATCCGTATCTGACGGCAGGTCAATTACACGATGATATTTTCCTCGGGGCAGCCTCTGTTGTCGATACTTCAACCGCGCCATCATACGCGTTTATTTTTACGTCATTTTTTGAAATGCCAGGCATTTCTATCGTTACTTTGACATCTTTGTCTGTAGTTATGACATCTGCCAGTGGTTCCCTCTCTGCAGCCAGTGCCGGCACTGCGACACCACCTCCAAGTGATCTTACATTGCCAAATTCTCTTCCCTTTGGCTTTCCGTCTGGTCCTATCGTTACAGAGTAGCCATAAACCAGTGGACCTACCTCTCTTACCCTGCCACCTGTCGGGGTCTCATATTCTCTTATTAGGTCTTTAGGAACCCTGTCAATGTCGCGTACAGTTTCTTCAAACATCCTTTCCATATCTCTTCTCATTTCTTCAAATTCTCTAAAGATACTTTCACCTGCTGTCTTTCTTCCCAATCCCCATGGGGACCAACGCCGGAACCATTCATCGATGTCTCTATCTCTGATGCTCATATTGTGTAATGTATGACCGGACCTTAACAGAATTAAAGGTTGAAGATAGATCTTTGACTGCATTTGTCGGATTCTTATAGGCCAAGAGATTTCTAGCTTATCACTTCATTACATAAGAAGAACCCTCTGCCTTCCTACTTGACAACCAGCACAGGACAAGTAGCATGAGTAACTACGCCCAATGCTACGCTGCCAAGCAGTATTCGTTTGAGCCCAGTCTTGCCTTTTGTACCTAGTACAATCAGGTCAACATCTTCTTTTTCTGCATATTCAACTATTGCAACGTATGCTGATTTGGCACTGTCAATCATTTCTGCCCTTAATTGCAGTTCGCTATTATCTTCTATATCTAGTCCGTATGTGCTTACTATTCTCTCATAGAATGTTTCTGACTGTGCCTTAAGCCGCTCCCTCCATCTTTCTAATGCTGATGGCTCTATTGTGCTAATCAGGGAAGAAGGGGTTTCATTAACACTCAAGACAATCAACTGTGCTCTTTCTCGTTCCTTCTTTGCCAGTTCTATAGCATACTGCGCAGCCTTGAATGACTCTTCTGATCCGTCTACAGCTACAAGTATTTTTTTGAATCTTGCAGAGGTGTTGCGTCCTCGCTCCTTTACTTCCTGAGGTCGTTGTTGTGCTTGGCTGCTCAAACTACTTGCTGCTAATTTTTCTAGCTCTTAAGAAATTAAACAATTTACTAATTTGCAACCATTACTTTATCAATTGACACGGATAACTTTACTAAAGAATATGGGTACGACTTGCAAACGAAATTCTTTCCCAATCTCTGCAAGTTGTTGCCTGGAATCGAAGATGCAAGGTGGTTGCTTACAATTTCTTCTTGCTACACTCTTTTTGTCCGATAATGTGTCTCTAGTGTCATAGACTGACTATGAAATTCATTGTAGCACTATGGGGAAACTGGCATCGCCAATGGCAGCTAATACAAAGGGCAGCTCCTGAGGCTGATAAGCTAGGATACTGGGGTTTTGTGATACCTGACCACTACATGTGGAGTGGCTATCCAAATGGCAATTCTACCTTGGATACTTGGATTACTCTTACTTATCTTGCAGCCAAAACAGAGAAAATCCAGCTAGGAACGGTGGTAACGCCCATTCCGCTCAGGCCTCCCTCTATTCTTGCCAAAATGGTTGCCACACTCGATGTCATCTCTAATGGCAGAGTTATTCTAGGAGTTGGTGCAGGATGGTCAAAGACGGAGTTCAAAGGATACAGCCAATGGGATGAGCCAAATGTGCGTGTTGATAAGACAAAAGAGGGTTTGGAGCTCATACTTAAACTCTGGCAAAGCGATAAGGGAGGAACATCATCAAAGGTTAGCTTTAATGGAAAATATTACTTGGCGGATAATGCAGTGCTTGACCCAAAACCAGTTCAAAAGCCACATCCTCTTCTGATGTTTGGTGGCTTGGGCGCTAGGATGCTTCGTCTGGCTGGCAGATATGCGGATATTTGCTTAATCCCTCCTTGGATTGATAGAGAATTTGAAGATGCAAAAGCAATAGTCCTTGAAGAAACACGCCGCCATTCTAGAGAAAACAAGATATCATTTGCAGCAATACCTACTATCGCTTTTGAGCAGGTACAAAGAACCATTATGAGCAGCGACAAGTCTTCAAGTCAATATGATTCTAGGATGTATGCAAAAGGCATCGAGCAAGCTGAAGAGTATGGTTGCAAGTACGTGATAATTCCGTTTCCATTTGAAAGCTTCATCAAATCTATGTCTGATTTTGCTCTGCAAATCATGCCATCATTTGTTCATAATTAGTTAGAAATAGTTCCCACCTTTTCTCATGATATTCTTTAATTATTAAATTTACCATGCTGATATATGAACAACTTGCCAATAGTTGACGCTGAAATCAGCATAGAGCCAATTGGCACCTCTGATACTAGTATGGGAAAGGAAGTAGCAGCGGCCTACAATGCCATCCGTAGCATCCAGAATTTGAAAGTAACACTTACCCCAATGAGCACCCAGATTGAATCAGACAATCTAGATGATATCTTGCAGGCAATACGCATTGCCCACAATTCAGCCAAATCTTCTGGAGTAAAGCGCGTAATATCAACAATACGGATTGATGAGAGGCTCGATAAGCCAAATACAATGGAAGAGAAAGTTCAATCAGTTAAAGCAAAGGTTAGTTAGTAATAATAATATGGTTGCATGGTGGGCTCTAACATCGATTGGCTATGCGTCTTTTCTCTTAAATACAATGTAATACACCATAAGATATATGACAACAGCCACAATAGCTGCCAGAACAGAAGAGACGATAACAAAAAGAACGCCTGCAGTTGCCAAGATTGTCGAGCTGGTTGGAGTTTCTAACATAGGATGGGAGGATGCTGCACGAGTTGCATTAGATGAAGCCAAAAAGACAATACACAATATCCATGGGATAAAGATTAAAGATATGACAGCAGAAATTGATCCTAACACAGGCAGAATTACCAGATACAAGGCTTGTGTTAAGCTATCATTTGGAGTAATAGAGGAAGAGCGCTAACACTATATCTCATCAGAATAATACGCTTTGACATCAAGCACTTTAGCTGGCTGACTTGTCAAGGCAATGACGAGATATACATATCTACCGTCCTGCGAATAAGATCTATAAGTGGTGGCATAACCGCTCAGATCCTAGAAGCTGCAAATGGTAGTGGCGCAACCAAGACAAAAATAATGTACAAAGCATCCTATCATACCAGCAGCTAAAGGAATACTTAAGAGTGCTTGTACAAAACGGTCTGCTTGAATATGAAAAAGACATACAGACATTCAAGACTACTAACAAGTGTCACAAATTTGTCAAAGTGTACAACCAAATAGGCAAGAGTTTGTAGCACCAGAACAGCGAAAATAAAAAAGGCATTTTAGGGTATTGTAAAAAGCACTGCAGGCTATGGCAACAAGGCCGCGATATTGCTTGGCATTTGTTATCTTCCATAAGGCTGGAAACTACATAATACGCGCCAAATACGCCATAAGCATTTTAACTCGTAGGATCGATGCGCGCCGCAGTAAGACAGAAGAGGAGCGGCGTTATTGTCATTCAACAACTGACCTCACTGTACTACTACTTTAGCGGCAGGTACACACATCGTACATTGGAAGTTTGGGATGCTCGGGAGAGCCAACAACTTCTTCCCTTAACCATGCTTTTTTTCAGTTATCTAAACCAGCTAGGATAAGTCTTATAGAAAGCTCTCTATTGTTTTTTATAGGTGTTATGTCAAGTCATTCTTCGCCATGCCGCTAAAATTAGCACCTACCTTGGAGACACATCAGCCGTACTTTGTCATCTGTCATGAATGCTTCTTTTGCGCTACTAACCTTTCAGGCCGTAGTTTTACGACCTGTGAAGGTTGCGGCATCAGCGAATCAATAAAGTCTATTGCGCTTCTGCCAAGAGATAGGTCCACAGCTTCACTCTTGACAGCAAGCATGGCATCACCTTAGAAGCATTCGTCTACTGTCGCATATTCTAATGGCTACTATAGGGCATGAACCCAATGTTTGATAACAAGACACTAAACCCATTTTATGCCTTGTCAGCCTACAGATGCCACTGGAGCAAAGGCTAGAATACCATCAAGCCCGAAAGCCAGTTTTATCAGCTCTAAATCCCGGGTGAGTAGGGCTTGTTTGGCAATTGTTTCTAATGTCAATCTTAATGCTTTGTTGTAATCCTCTCTAACCATCGGACAAATTCTGCATGTTTTTCAATGTGGTAAGCGACTCTTTTCAAGCCCTTGATGTTTTCTTTTTTGTTCTTTGAAGGAGCTCTAAAATAACGGCATTCAAAGCTATAAAAAATAGCTAGCGTTCCAGAGCCTGAATCTGTCTCTTTACTTCTTGGATCTGCCTGTTTTACTTGACTATTTCATTAGGTGAACTAACGTTGCCACAATCCCATTTGGCTTGCAATCTCCTAAGCATTTTACGTAATTCTGGCAAGTTTCCATCAGGAAAGCTCAGCTTACATTACGCTCTTATAGAGCTTGTCAAGGCCTGACTGGTGCTCGATACAGACACGTATTGTCTTCTATCATTTCCAAAGAGCAGACAAGTCCCGTTAACACTTTTAGAAATCCTGTAGCTTTCTCTGGCTCCTGATTTCTGCAAGTACTCCATTGATTCTGTTCTTTGCTTGTTGCTGTTCGGGCGTCAGTGTATCTCCTTGAACTCTAGAGCGTTGGCTACTGCTTTTGCCCAGTAGTGGTTATTGAAATAAATTCGAAGACGCTTCGCCTCCGGATCTTTTCTGATCTTGTTTACCTTTGATACCCAAGGTTTCAGCTCTTGCTCGTCGTACGAACAGTTGTACCAATAGCCTTTGTTTCTTCCGTGGAACCTGATAAAACCGTGATCAGCTGTAAGTGCGACATTGGATAGGTATTGCAGCGTCGGTGCTCTGTCGTCTGCAAACCGTTTTTCCCTTGGCAGGCCGCGTGTGATCTTTGCCCGAGGTATCTGCAGGTCAGCCATGTCGCAAAATAGCTTGATGCTTTTTGCATAATTTCTGACGGTTCCAATGGCGGTCTCCTTGCGGTCTATCTGCTCGCGCTTTACCTGGAAAAACTTCAGGACAGAATTGAAGCCATAGTTTAGGTCTGCTTTTGCTCTTGCTGCAATGGCGCGAGCCTTTTCTTCCTTGGTCCCTTGGTAGCCCAAAAAGTCAAGGAATTTTGTCAGCCGCTGAATGTACTTCTCCTTGGTTGCTGGCGCTTTGAGCGCGTAAAGAAACAGCATCCAAGGGTCAGTTGTCGTCCCAACCGTGGTCGGGATTGTTCCCGTTGCCACGTTTCCTGTTGGATTCACTCTCTATCACCTATTTTTTTGAAAGAATCCACTCAAAAGGGACGATATTGAAGCGGGTTCGGAGGGATTCGGACCCTCGACATTTTAACCCAGAATGACTGACTGGTTAAGAGCCAGACGCTCTGCCTGGCTGAGCTACGAACCCGCAGAAAATTTGCTGGATCGAGCGATATTTAAACGGTACTAGAAGTCTTATGGCTCCGTTAACTTAACCACCATCTCTAGCCAGAAATGACATAAATCGCACCCTATCCATACCTGAATGCAGATACAGCATGAATAACCTGAGCCAGTTCCACACACATGCTGCCTATTGCAATTCTCCTTCCTACATGGAAAATGGTCATCGAAACACTCGGTCCTGTCCTTGATATTCTGTATGAATCGCTCCATGATGTTCTTCAATTCTGTGCCATATACATATAATGGCGTAGTCTGAGCCACCTGCATGCCAACCCGTACCACAGACCACCGTCAGTAAAAACACCGGCTTCCTTCCATATCTCTGCCTCAATTGCAAAAAGAACCGGTAGCATACAAAAATTGTCCTCTCACGAGACAGATGCATCATCAAACATGTATCTATTGCAGGTTCGTACGCAATCCACAGCCAATAATCATGGCCATCTATCTGAAGCAGGGTCTCGTCTACAAATATTGCTCTGACTGACCGTCTATATCTGTCATGAACCTGTCTGCACAATCCGCGTATTTCTGTACCCATTTCCAGACAGCAACGTGGCTTCTTTTCTTTATTGGCGATAGCGATCTGGCTGCCAGCCTGAAGCTCCTAGAATTAAAATACACAAGTACAGCCCATATCTGATTATAGCTGGGTCTGTCCTCTTTCTCATATGGCAATGAAAAGCTAGGGCAGTCCTAGCTATACAGATTACCCTAAGTTAACAGCGCCTAGGGAGGGAGAAGAAAATACTTTACCTACTATTGCATTGCTTGATAGGGTCTATAAAAACTTTGTAAAAACCACTTGGCAATTTGTTTGCAACTATTACAAATTTGTAAATCGGGGATAATTGCTGTTTGCACAATCTCGCAAACTCCAATGGTAAAACGTTAATTGCGAGTTATTATCTAATATGCGACAAATGGTACCAAACGCGTAAAAACAGAGAATTAAGGCCATCATCAATATCGGCTATTTAGGCAGGTTGGTAGGCAGTGGTGAATCAAAACGCAGAAGGACAATAAAAGACACGCAGATTCCTTTTGGTAACTTACAATCCCAGAATCCGCAGAAAATAATTGATTAATGCATAGCGGCTATGATAGTAGAGCGTTGTCAAGGTTATATCTGGCGTTTTCAACTGATATATTATGAAACAACATATAGAATAATTTAGTCTACTTCTTGCGAAGCGCGACCCAATTATTCGCTATTATATTCGTGCCATTATCATCGATATCACTAAGATAGTCTACCTCATCTTGGCCATAGAAAGGCAATCAAATGCAGATAATTCATGTTACACTGCAATTGATGATATTGACATCTTAGATGTCCGTTGCAGGATATGTCACAGGTCTTCGGCCAGAGAGTTTTAACATCCCAAGAATTGATTGACAGCATCATTTGCTGGAATGCATCATCAATCAAACATGTAGATACGTCAAAAAGAGAAAAGAAGAAAGCTTAGGCCTTGACCGTATGTTGCTGTTGGCTCTGCTGGATGATCTTTACAATCGCCTCAGAGACAGAGCAGTTAAGCTTTTCCTTTTCCTTCAGGATGTGCCTGTAGGCGTCCAGAGTAATGTAGACCGGTATCGAGCCCGTGCCTTCAAGCAGCGCCTTAACGCGGTAGAGACCGTTTTCCATTCCGCGCTCTGCAATCTTTTTCAGCTTAACCTTGTCCATAAAGCTACCAAGCGGGCCCATCGGCATGTCGTATTCCACCGTCATGCCGGTCCTGCTCTTCTTTTCGCCCAGCTCTTCAAAATCGACTGTTATCTGCCAGCTCTTGAATGGGCCCTCGATCATCTTGGCAACAATCTTGCGCATCGGGACATAGTCGATGGTCTCACAGTCCCATTCGAGCTTTTTGCCGTCAAAATCTCCGCTTATCCTGAAAATAGTGCCAACCCCAAAGCCGTTCTTGACTTCGACCGGGATAACGCTCAGGCCCATGTTCTCCGGGAACTGGTCCGCCATGTGCTCTGGCCTTGCAAAATAGGTGAACACCTCACTTACTGGAGCGTTAATTTCTATGCTCTTTTGGATAACGGTCATCGGGGATAAAGTCAGGTGAACTGAATTTAAAGGTTTTGAAAGGTGGCGCTTGCAGTGTATTGCAAAAAAAGAGGGTAAGAAGAAGGGGGCCCGCTTTTAGGCCAGCGGGTTAGAGTTCACTATTTCGTCAAGGCATTGTATGATGTCCTGCTTGCTAACAGGTATTGGGTTGTTGTCAAGGTGGCCGCGGTCTGGCATGATAACGTCTGCAGCCTGATCCAGCGGCTGCTTTAGCTTGAGCGGCTCGAACTTTAGCTTTTGCGCGATTTCCTTGAAGCGCTTGTAGTAGATCGACTTGTTGAACTTGTGCGCGACCGTAGTGCAGGACGATAGTGCATAGCCGTGTGGCACTCCCTCATTAGAGAATACATACGAGAGCGCGTGGCCAAGCGTGGTCGACGAGTTGCCAAAGCCAATGCCAGATAGCATCGCGCCATACGGCAGCAGGTGGTGCTTGTCGTTCATTATCGCGTCATACAGGATATCAAAAGCTTCCTTACAAAAGAACTGTGTGAACGGGTTGCCGGCCTTGCTGTCATAGCCTTCAGATGCTTGGGCAGCAGCGTCGCAGGCAGAGTTGCGCAGGATGTTAAAGGGGGTGCCGGGCAAAAAGTATGGATCAACGATGGCCGCGTCTGCAAGGAACGCCTCGTCCTGCAGGAGCTTTTTCTTGTGGTCAAAGCTAATGACTGCATAGGTGGTCATCTCTGCTCCAGTCCCAAATGTCGTCGGGATCAGGATCTTGGGAATGCCGGTTAGCTTGCTCAGGTACTTGCATACGTCCATCGAGCTCCCGCCACCAAGGCCGATGTACGCGCCAATGTTCTTGCCTTCATACTGCTTCTTTATCGCCTCTACTGTCTCTATCGCAGGGTCGGGCGTGACCTTGTCGTACACTTCATAGTTCTTGATCCCCATATAGTCTAGCCACTTGTTGTAAATGTCAGGCGTAGTAGTGGTGATAACAAGAGAATTTTTCGGATACGGGAATTCCTTTGCAGCATTTTCGCCGAACATTATCTTTTTCGGCATCATTACTTTCCAGGCCATATGGGTATATGGGTCGCGCTCTTGGTGTTTTATGTTTTACTGGCTCTCGCCACAGAATTTTCTGCAAGATTTTGTTATTATTATGCGTGTTCCTTCAGGAAGGTCTGCAGCCGGCGCTTTTCAAGCCTCATCAGGTAGACGATGCCGATCAGGGTGAATACCTCTACTGCCTTTGCCAGTATGCCTGCCAAGTCAACATCTTCTGGCTGGCCTGTGGGCGAAAGAGGAGGAGGTAGCGTTACGGAATAGGCGTACAGCCCCAACAGCACTGCAGTCCCGATCAGTCCAAACAGGTTGACCGCTACTGTCTTGCGGTAGTGCTCGTGCGGCCTTGCCCTGCCGGTAGTAGACCCAGTCAGCGTCAGGAGGGTGTAGAGTATGCCGTAGGTCACCTGCATGCCGCCTGCGACTATAAGGAATATGCTGTATTCGAGCCGGAGCGAGGCGTGTCCCGAGTATACTGCAAAATGTACTAGACCGCCGGCGATTGCCGCCAAGGTCACGATGTACCTCATGGTGTCGCCGGGCGCACTGGCAAACTTGCCGCTCTTTTTCTTACTCCAGTACGTCAGGCCAAGCACTGCGCCAAAGATCGCAAGCGAGCTGAACACCGCCCCTCCAAGGGTCGAGTTGTAGATTGAGCCAAAGCCTTGGGAAACTGCGACATTGAATATCAGCCGCTCGCAGTTGCAGCCGGCCGTGCTGCCAAGTGTGCTTCTCGGCAGGTCTATCGCGTTGGTGTTGACCGGCCCATCTGCTATGCTAAGAACGATCTGATAGCTGCCCACATGTGGAAAAGTGTAAAACACTTGGAAATCGCCGACATCTTGCTTTGTCCAAGGGAACGCTTTGATGCGCTCACCGGAAGAGGTATAGATCTCGACCATCGTTTCAATGTTGTACGTGTCGCGCCCATCATAGTCCTGTACGCTGAACATTATGGCGGTGGGCTCGCCCGGAGCTGCGTAATCCGGCTCAAGTGCTTCGTACACGTAATATTGCCCGACCCCTCCGCCCCTACTGTTATAGTGGGTAAGATGGTCAAAGTGGGCATAGGCCGGCGCTGCCGAAACAACAAGCAACGAAAGCGCCAGTAGCAATAGTAGTAGGGCCGGGACGTTCATCATTAGGATAATTTTTTGCCCTGCCCGTATATTACTGTGCCTTGGCCAGCGCCTTTTTGCCTTCAAGCCTGTATGCGTAAAGGGCGGTCATAAGGACCATGGAAAAGAGCACGATGCCAAGCCCCAGATGCGTCGTGACAAGTACAGCGTGCAGCCGCTCCACAATGACAATCGCACCAAGCGCTATCTGGCCGATCACTGCACCGGCCGCAATAATTGATGTGATCTTTATACTCTTTGGTGCAGCTTTTGATTTTAGGGTAAATGCCATTGTAGCGACCACCAGCACGCCAGTCGTGGCAGCCACCGACCTGTGGATGTATTCGATGATAAAGTCCTCATGCGGGAGCAGGCCCTGTGGGCAGAGCGGCCAGTCCGGGCAGGTGAGGCCGACTCCGGAGGCGCTGACATATCCCCCGATAAATATCAGTGAGAATAGTACAAAAAGGGTAGAAAAAGAGAGGGCTTGCAGCAGCATATATGCTACTACTCTACTGTGAGCTTGCCCGTCATATATGGATGGATTGTGCAGAAGTAGTCATACTGTCCAGGCTCGACCTCGGCCAACGATATCGTGGCAGACTGCCCGCCCATTATGATATTCGTATCAAATGCCTGACCTTTGTTAGGATCGTTTTGTCCAGTCCCCGATGTTACGGTATGCGGAACATTGTCTTGGTTGACCACGTTTATCTTGTCGCCTACCTTCGCGGTCAGCCCGTCAGGGTCAAAGTCAGGGTTGCCTTGGACAGACGAGCCACTGAGGATATTTATCGTAGATCCTGCTGCTCCTCCTTCGCCGCCTGTTTGGGCACCACCGCTACTGCCTTCTCCGGCTGCCACTATGGTTAGCTGAGCAGTCATATATGGATGCAATGTGCAATAGTAGTCGATAACGTCGCCTTCGCTTACTCCTTCTAGCACAACGCTATCAGATTTTTCATTGGGATTGATAATGCTTGTATCAAATAGGTCTCCTGATGTGGGATCATTCTGTCCGGTCCCCGATGTTGCAGTGTGAGGAACGCTATCGGTATTATCCCATACTACTTCGCTACCCATTGGGACTTCGGCATTAGCTGGCTCGTAGCTTGGATTTCCCTGCACAGAGGCTCCGCTTGGGATCTGAATAGTTGTAGCTCCTCCTGGTTGCGGCTCTTCTCCTTCACTTGGCGGAGGCGTCGGCTGCCGTAATTGGGTCACAGGCGGCGGGATGGAGAACATTTCGTCAAAGAATGGCACAATGATCGCTGCCCCTATAGCCAGAGTGATAACCACGATGGCAAGACCTTTAGCCATGCGCCTTCCGGAGGTCAGGATCATTGGTTCCTTTTCATGCTCACGTTCGTCATGCGACATTTTCCATTGTTTCCTCCTTTAGTGGTGCGGCTCGCGCCGTGTGTAGTCGTAGTACTGCTCTCCGATTGCAAACGGGTCGTCCATCTTGGCAGGTTTGCCCGAGACTGTGCTCTTTATCAGGTTCCACACAAATATGGCTGCACCGGCGGCCGTTATCCAAGCACCGACCGTCGATATCTGGTTCATTATGATCAGTGGCTGCACCGGCACATAGTCGAACACACGCCTTGGCTGCCCGTATAGTCCTAGCACGTGCTGTGTCAAGAATATCATCGACACTCCTACAAACATGAGCCAGAACTGCACCATCGCTGCCCTTTCGCTGTACATCCTGCCTGTTATGAAGGGGAACATGTAGTAGATGAATCCAATGAACGCGAATGTGACTAGGCCCATGACGAACAGGTGGAAGTGACCGACTACCCAGTAGCTGTCATGTGTAAGGAAGTCAAGCGGCATGGCTGTGTTGACGATACCTCCTGCTCCTGCGTAGAAGAACAGCACCAGGCCACCTACCGCAAAGCTCATGGGGGCTGCGAACTTGATCCTGCCGCCCCACATTGTGGCTATCCAGTTAAAAACGTGCATGGCCGAGGCCGGCACGGCTGCCAGAGTGCCAACCATGAATACAGTCTTTTCTGTGAAGCTCATGCCTGTCGCGTACATGTGGTGTGCCCACGATGCAAATCCCACTATGGCAAGCAGAACAAACGCTGCGACTCCTGACTGGTAGCTAAATATCGGCTTTCTTGAGAACTTGGGTATCAGCTCGTACATCATACCCACTGCAGGTATGAGGAATATGTACACTTCGGGATGGAACGTAAACCAGAACAGGTGCTGGTACGCTATGGGGTCTCCACCCATTGCAGGGTTGAAAAAGCCAGACACCCCGAGCCTGTCTGTGTACAGCATTATGAGGGCAGCTGCAAATGTTGGGATTGCGACGATTATCATGAGCGACGTTACAAGCGTTGACCAGACAAAGAGCGAAGTCTTCATCAGAGGGAGGTCTGGGTGCTTCATTCTCAGGATGGTCACGATAAAGTTGATCGCTCCTAGAATGGACGAAATGCCAAGTATCTTTAAGCCAAAGATCCACATTTCTGCCGCAGGACCGGGAGCTCTAATGATCGAATAGGGCGGGTAGGCATTCCAAGTGGTGTCTGCAAAGCCAAGCCATATGAGCGCCATGCCAACTGGAATCATCCAGAACGCAACTGCATTCAGCTTTGGCCATGCCATGTCTTTGTACCTGACCATGATCGGGATCAGGTAGTTGCCAATGCCGGAAGCAAACGGGATGAGCCACAGGAACAGCATGTTTGTGCCGTGCACTGTAAATATTCTATGGAAAGTGTTAGAGTCAGGAATGATGTTAATGGCATCGCCCGGCAGGAAAAGCTCTGTGCGTATCGCAATTGCCAAAGCGCCACCGATGATAAAGGCAGTCAGAGACAGGTAGACGTACAGCAGGCCGACATCAGTATGGTGAGTTGAAAAAAGGATCTCCCACATTGGACGGGGTTTTTTAACCTCTAGCACCAACTCGCATCCATCCCTCTTATTGCCCGTACATGGAATGCTATATCAATAAAAGCATTTTGTTTTTAGCATTGCCTGCAAAACTAATGATGAATGACGGAGGTTTATGAAAAGTGACTTTTGTAAAAAATTAGTGGGCAGTAAAAGCAAGTAGGGGGATTTAGCTTGCCACGGCTGTAGCGCCTTTTGATGGCGCCTCTACCGCAGCACTGGTAATGTTGGCTTCTCCCTCTTCCCCGCTTGGCTCTTCGACTATCAGCGTACCCCTCATCTGGTAGTGGGATAACCCACAATATTCTCTGCACTGTATGAGGTACTCACCTGATTGGTCGGGGACGAGCCATATTGTGTTGATCCTGCCAGGAACTGCATCCATCATGATAGCAAAGTCAGGTATGTTGAACGAATGTATCACGTCAACTGATGTTATCTCGAATCTGTAGGGTTGGCCCTTGACTAGGTGGAGTTTGCCTATTTCTCTTGTGCCGTCTTCGTATTCGAAGGTCCAGACCCACTGCGCTCCGGTGACCTTGATGGTCTCGGCATCTTCCGGAGCATGTTCTAGCAGTCTCTCAATGTTCCACGCGTCTGCACCAACATAGACGAGAATAGCGATAACGACTCCGACGTACACCCATTCAATTGTTGCATGGCCCATTAGTGATGAGCACCTCCTCCTGTTCTGGCAGGAGTAATATCTCCTCTATTCTTTGGATGCGACTCGCGGAAGCGCCACACAACGTAGAATATTGAGCCCATCACCACTGCGCCGATGACAAATGCTACGACCATGAGCCTGTAGAACAGCGCCCAGATCTCTACCCTGTGCAGAATATATTGCCCGGTTTCTTCCTGTGCAAAAGCAGAGTTGATGCCAAGAAAGAATACGGCAACAACGGGAATCAGGATCAAAATTGTCGCTGAATGTGAAACCATTCTATCGCGTCCCTTTTTCTGTTATCACTCGTTTTCCAATGTTATTTAAGGTTTTGCAAATCGGCGGCTTTGTGTAAAAAGTAGTAATCCACAAATCCATGATCATGCATTCAAACAGCTATCCGAACGTGAACCCATGACTTTTTAAACAAAGCCCAAATCGGCATTAATCATTTGGATAGCGGTGCATCGCCATCACGTTCACTCCTGAAAGCGAGTAGATCTTGCTTTCATGTTTTAGCACCGTGAGCGACGCGTTGCGTATATGCCACCGGTAAAGAGCCTCCGGCTTTAGGTCCAGCAGCGTAGCAAGGGCCGCCTTTATCGGGTCAAGGTGCGTGACCATGAGCACATTGCTGTCCTCGTACTTTTTCAGCACATCATCAAGGAGATTTTTTACGCGCTGCTTGACGGCAGAGAAAGGTTCGACACCAAAGCTATCAAGCACTGGGTCGTGCTCTGCATAGAACCTCAGGAACAGGTCGCCATATTTAGTGGTCACCTCTTCGTAGTTCATGCCGACGAGTTTGCCCAGCTCGATTTCATACAGCCGCTCATCTATCTCATAATCCATTCCAAGGGTTTCGCATACTATTTGCGCCGTTTCCACCGCCCTTATCACGGGCGAGGCATAGATCTTGTCTATTGGGATGCTCTTTAGCTGCTTGGCGGCGTCAGCCACCTGCTGCCTGCCCTGAGACGTCAGATGTGACTCGATATGCCTGCCCACAAGGATCCTGCTGACATTGTTCTCTGCCTGCCCATGACGCATAAAGATGACTAGTGGCAATTGCTGAACCTGTGGACGCAAGATCACTTAATAATTTTTTAGATATATACCTGTTATAGCCAATGTAGCTTAATTTATTGTGTAAGTGCAAAACATAATATCGTACAACGAGCGAGAGGTCAGGCGCGGCGGCTCTAAAGAGGACGTCCGGCAGGGTTACAACGTCTGGATCGACCTATCTGATCCTACGCCAGCCGAGATCTGGAATGTCCAGCAGTCGTTCCACTTGGATAGCAAGGCACTTGAGGAATACTCTAACAAGTCCAAAAAGCCGCAGGTCAGGATGCTGGACACCCACGTCTTTACGCTTATGCTTGACATGAAGTACAGCGACGCGCAGACGCTCGTTACCGAAGGGATCTACATATTTCTTGGGCGAGGCTGGCTCGTTACCATTCACCCTTCAGCGGTGGACCTGACGAGCATTGTAAAGAGGATCCTTGAGGAAAAGAACCGGCCGCTGCTAGAGTCGTCAGTCGACGCCTTGTACTACAGCATCCTCTCAAGCATCGTTGACAAGTACGAGCAGCTGCTTACGGCGGTAGAGCTGAGCGTTGTGGACATGGAGAAGCGGTCGGTACACAAGCGGCCTTCAAAGCAGATGCTTGAGCACTTGGACGATTTGTCAAGGCAGATAATAGTGCTGCGCCGGCACTTTTGGCATATCCGGGATGTCATCAACTTTTTGATCCATGTCCAAGAAGAGCGTCCCGACATAAAATACCTGAAAATAGTGTATGATGACATTAACCAACTGATCAATCTTGTCGAATCGTACCAAGACACAGTGAACTCGACGCGCGAGCTATACATCGCAAACATTTCGCTCTTGATGAACGATACTGTCAAGACGCTGACCGTTTTCTCGGCTGTACTCCTTCCACTGACCTTCATCTCCAGCGTCTTTGGCATGAACGGGCTTGACCTGAATAACATCTGGCGCGTACCGTTTGGCTTTGTACTGGTGATGGCCATTATGGCGGCCTCGGCTGCAGCGCTGTTTGCGTTCCTGAAGGCCAAGCAATGGATTCTGGTCAGAGAAGACGCCAAGCAAGCCAATAAAAGGAAAAAACAAGGAGAAAGGTCGATGCAACGTTAATATCGTGATTGCCCGTGACTGCCACTATATGAAGATAGGCATAGTGGGTGGCACCGGCGGCATGGGTGAAGGCTTTGCGCTTCGCTGGTGCAAAAAGCACGACGTAATAGTTGGTTCAAGGGACGCCCAGAAGGCCAAAGAGGCCGCAGAAAACTATAGCAAGATAGCTAGGGAAGCCTTTGGGACAATCACAGGCAGTATCACCGGCGACGACAACATTGCGCTTGGCAAGGACGTTGATGTTCTAATACTTTCAATTCCGTATGAATTTATCGACGACACATGCGGCAGGCTGGTAGGCAAGATTCGCGACGACTGCGTTGTCGTGTCACCAATCGTGCCCATGACAAGGACCGATGCAGGATTTGTCTACATACCGCTGGAGCAGGGCAAAAAGCAGGCTGCAGAGATGGTTGCCGACAAGCTGCCTCCCAGATCAAGGGTTGTCTCTGCTTTCCACACGATATCAGAAGTGAAATTGAAAAACGTCAACCAAGGCCTTGATGCAGACACGTTCATCTGTGGCGACGATCAGGGCGCAATAGCAAAACTGACAGAGCTTGTTTCCGAGATCTCTGGCCTGCGACCGGTCTACCTCGGACCGCTCTCCCTAACGTATCAGGCAGAGATTCTGACTCCGATGCTGCTCAATGCAGCCAAGAAGAACAAGATGAAGAACCCAAGTGTGAAGCTGATCTGAGCGCAAACGTTATCAGCAATGCCTCCTTCCAGATATAATAATATAACATCGGCATGAGATGGAAAGAAGAGATCGGCGGCAGAAAGCGTGGGAGGAACTGGATGTCAGCAATGGGCATCCTCTTCATGGTCAGCGCTGCCATAATCCTGATAAGAAATATTGTGCTGTTCTACATTGATCATTCCATTGGCCTGGTTGAAGATCCTGCGCAATTGTTTCTTAACAACTTTGTAAATAACCAAGTCACAAACGAAAAGTTTGCGATTGCAATGATTGCCGCTGGATGTTTTTTGCTCTACTGGGGATTCTTTCGAAAAAATGAAGACTATGGGCCACCGGACGAACACGAATGGCGCAGACTCAACCGCTAGCACCATGTTTTAATAATCAAGCATCGAATAATGGCTTGATAGAAAATTGGGCCTGATGAACCGCTTTTCAGCCGTGATCAAGCAAAAGGTAAACACTCTCCTCGACAAGTTTGAAGATCCACGCGAAGCTCTGGATTATTCGTATATCAGGCAACTGGAAATGCTTAACAAAGTGCGAAGAGGCCTTGCAGAAATTATAACCTCGCGCAAGAGGCTGGAGATGCAAAAGTCAAAGCTGTGGGACAATATCCGGCTGCTGGATGAGCAGGCAAGTAGGGCGCTTGACGCCGGCAGGGAAGACTTGGCAAGGCTCGCGCTTGAGCGCAAGAACACTAACCTGCTCCAGATTCAGGACCTTGACAAGCAGATAGCAGAACTTCAGGAAGAAGCGCGCAAGATGGAAGAGGCTGAAAAGCGAATGGCAGTCAAGGTGGAGGAGTTCAAGTCAAAGAAAGAGGTCATAAAGGCTCGATATTCAGCTGCAGAGGCGCAGGTCAAGATAAAGGAGAGCGTCACTGGCATATCTGAGGAGATGGCCGATGTCGGCATGGCCATGAACAGGGCTGAGGAAAAGACTGAGAGCATGAGGGCCAAGGCCCAAGCGCTGGATGAGATGATAAATTCAGGAGTTCTTACAGATTACACATCAAACAAGGATGAAATTGAGAGAGAATTAGAAAAAATTACAGTACAAAATTCAGTCGAGGAAGAATTAGCAAAGTTAAAGTCAGAGAAGGAACGTAAAAAGAAGCAGCGAGTGGAGCAAGAAGCGCAACAATGAGTAGAAAAACGAAAACAAAAGGCAGGGCGGCCGCCAGCAAGCTCAAATCAAGAGCCAAATTGCGCGCCAAAAAAGCAGTTTCTGCACGAAAATCGTCTGCCAAAACACGTAAAAAGGCTGCGACTGCCAAGACAAAGGCGAAAAGCGCAAGCTCTGCTGGCAAAAAGATAGTCAGGATAATGGGCCACGGACAGTTCACCGTCGATGGCAAGATCCTGAAAAAGCTCAACGATATAGATAACGATCTGGTCAAGCTGGTCAGCACGGAGAGGTCCGACGATTCGGAATTCAAGAAAAAATTGACAGAACTGAACGACATGGTTGTGAAAAATGGCAAGCCACTGGATCCACATGAAATAATCAAGTCCGATATCATACTGCCAAGTGCGGACCTTTCAATAGACGAAGCAAAGAGGTTGTTCAGAGGAGAAGGCGTTATCCCTGAGATCTGAGGGGAAGGTCCCATAGCGGGTACCAAAGGGTCATGTCTTTTTCAAATGGCATTTCTTCGCCTATCGCCGACATCATCTTCATTTCTTGCTCGATGTTCCTTGTTTTATTGCCAGTCGGGACGAATGGGTAAAAGTTGTTGCGCCGGTAGTTGTATATCAGATATTGCTGCTGGCCACCATGCCGCTCATTTGCAAATTCAAAGACGGCCGCCAGCAGTTGATCTGAAAAGCCTCTTTCTTCGACGATGTCGCCTGTAGCTGTCAGGCCGGCCAAAAGATCCTCTATCCTCTTGCCTTCGAACACTACCCACATGTAGCCGTACGAGTCTGTGACTGTGCGGAAAGCAAGGTCGAACTCGGGCTGCAGGGAGCTGAGGAAGCGCCTGATGTCCTGCTCCATTTCGTAAAAGAATGTGCCGCTGACTGTCTTGAAAGTAAGGGCGCATCTGCCAGTCACCTTGAGCCCCAGCTTCACCTCTAAGGTAACATGGATTGAAGAGATGGAGAACAATATTTCAGAATCGGCTTTTGATAAGCGCTTGCTATTGATGATATTGTCGCGTATCCTCTTGAAAAAGCTCAGCTCATGGCAGCCTCCATTTCCATGAGCTTTTTCACCCGCTGGTCGACAGGCGGGTGTGTCGAGAATAGGCTTGCAAAGGCGTCGCCAGAAAGGGCAGGGATAATAAAGAACGCATTCATGCCCTCGACCTCACGCAGATCTCTTGTAGGTATCCGCTTCATCTTGCCGCTTATCTTGAGCAGTGCGCTTGCTAGCTTGCTGGGCTTGCCAGTCATGAGCGCGCCGTCCCTGTCTGCCACAAATTCCCGGTAGCGCGATATCGCCCTTATTATCAGAAAACTGACAAACCAAGTGATTATTGCGACGATCAGTACGAGTGCCAAGCCGCCTCCGCTATCCCTGTTGCGCCCGCCGCCGTACATGCCTCCAAACATGCTAAACCTCATCAGATACCACGCTACGGTAGAGAAAAGGCTTGCTAGCGTTAGCACCAGCACGTCCCGGTTCTTGATGTGCGCCAGCTCGTGCGCAATGACAGCCTCCAGCTCCTCGGTTTCAAGCTGGTCCATCAGGCCGAGTGTCACCGCAACAATGGAGCTCTTGGGCGTCTTGCCTGTCGCAAACGCGTTTGGGATCTGGGTGTTGACCACGGCGATTCTAGGCTTGGGCAGGTTGTTCCGCGCCACAATACGTTCCACCAGATCGTGCAGCTCAGGGAACTGTTCCCTGCTCACTATTTTTGCGCCCGTGCTCCAAAGCACTATCTTGTCAGAAAAGTACCACTGCGCCAGTATCATGATGCCTGCAATGACAGCTATAGGTATGGCGCCAAAGCCAACATAGGCAAGCACGCTCAGAAATATGATGTATAGTATCGTAAGAACTGCAAAACTGACAATTATCCTTGCTGTAAGGCCATTGTCCCTCTTTTTCCAGGGAGCCTTTTTCGTATACACAATGAAATAAGGTCGTGATCGTCTTATAATGATTTATGCATGGGCGTATCCCTCTGCATGCGCATGTTTTCACTGTAGCATGTGGAAAAGTGATACATTATGTATCATTTTAAGCACGAAAAACTGATGCAATTTATACGCATGCTTCCAGTCGAGCCAGAATTAGTTCTTATATACTGGATACGTACGCGGCCCAGTCGCGATCATGCATCATTTTCCTTCAACGAGCCTTCTTAATGATTCTGCAATTTGGGCTGTAGCTCCTTTCCACATTTGAGTCATTTCTGCTTCGAGAGCAGAGTTGATGATGTCAAATTCGGACTCCCACATTATTACAGATCCGTCGCCGTATTGCTTCACGGCGAAAGTGCCGCGGTTATTCTTTATCCTTTGCAGTCGCTCAATGGTATAGCTGTATGATCGCTTTTCACTGGAGTACTCAATTATTTCTTCATGCTGGATGTGCCCATCGGCGAAAGTACATGTTCGCTTTTTGTTTCCTTCAATTTTCACGCCGGTAATCCTCGGGATCCACCTGTTTACTCCTGCAAGATCGCCAACAATTGCCCATGTCTTTTCAGGAGGCGATTTGACCTTTATAATTTGGCTAAATTTTGGCATAACGTTTTTTGCGCATTTGGATCTTAATGTTGGTAAGAGTACTTAAAAATCAGAAAGTGAAGCACAAGTTAGTAAATACAGTTTTGTTAACTCATATTTTCTGAGTAGATATAAAAACAGTTAAACCAGGTCCAACAAGAGATATGGAGCTAGAATCGCGTGCATCTTAAGCTTTCAAGCGGTGTCCTGTTGATAACGCGTTCAGGATCATTGGAAAAAAGTTTACTGTGCTAATTCTACGAAACATGATTTACAGCAAGCAAAAGCACTTCAACGAATTCCTGAATTCAATCGAAGGGATCAATCTCAATACCCTTTCTACGCGCCTCCGGGAAATGGAAAAGAATCAGCTCATTGAACGGAGAATCTTCCATGAAATTCCTGTCAGGATCGAATACACGCTTACAGAAAAGGGAAAAGACCTCATTCCAATTATTGAACAGATGGGGGCATTTTCGATGAAGCATGCCCCGGAAATATTCAAGAACAGCAAGGCATCTTCGTTCCAAGAGCTTTGCGGCAGAGATCCGGCTTCGCTCTAGTAGCTACTTAACCTGCTTACGGATCAATCACTTCCCCGTTTATTAGGTGCCAATAATTCTTACGATTTATAGGAAAAGCACTTGAAACCGTAAAAACCGCTTCTACGATGTAACTGAGAACAAAAAAGGCAGGGGCCTTGAAACTATACATGCCAAGGACATGACGTTTGCCGGGCCGCTCATGAAGACCTCCGGAGCGCATGATTATATCTATTCTACAGAGCAGCTCCTACAGATGGATATCGCTACTCCTGACGGAGGGATGATAACCATTGAAATTACTGACTTGATCCAAGTTGCCAACGGCAAGGCGGCGAAACAGAAAATCTATTACGACCCGCGGGAATTTGCCAAGGCATTTGGGATGGGATGATGGTTTCCAATGAGCAACTGGCCAGCAAAATTCGCGCCCTGACAAAATACAAGGGCCTGAGCGAGAAAAAGATGTTTGGCGGAATAGCGTTCATGCTCAACGGGAACATGTGCTTTGGTACGATCAAAAATGACCTTGTAGTCCGCGTAGGTCCCGAGCGCTACGAAGACGCGCTCACCACGAAGGCCAATGGACTTCACGGGCCGGTCGATCAGGGGATTCGTGTTCGTCGATCAGAACGGATGGTCAAAAGACGCAACTCTCAAAAAATGGCTGGACATGGGCATCGACTATGCCTCTTCGCTTCCAAAAAAGCGATAGCAAAGTGGTAAGGTAATGCTTACTTTGAGAGATTATACTGACCGAGTCAGCAAATAGATACTACTTGGTTTATTAGATGCACCATATCACAAAAGGACTTGTGGATTTCTTGCACCTGATGCAATCCGTGGAATTTCGGAGCCGAGCTCAAAATAGGTTGTTGATAATATAAAGTGGATAGCATAGAAAAACAACAAGGTATAAGCCGTCTGGCATGGAGGACACTCATCATTCTGAGCAGCCTGGGTCTCATTGTCATGTTTGACGAGACAATGATACTGCCAGCCATTCCGGATTTCATCCGCGATTTCAACATCTCATATAGCACTTCCTCGTGGCTGCTTTCAGCTTATGTAATTGCGGCGGCTGTAATGACGCCGATTGGAGGCAGGCTGTCAGACATCTATGGTAAGAAAAAGATACTACTCATAGTAATGGGAGTTTACGCAGTAGGTCTCCTTGCAGGACGCTTCGCCACCAACATCGAATTCATGATTGCAGCGAGGGCTGCGCAAGGCATCGGGATGGCCATGTTCCCTATTGCCTTTGGAATCATCAGAGAAGTATTTCCAGAGAAAAAACTTTCAATCGGCCAAACGATATTCAGCTCTACGTTTTCCGGCGGAGCCATTATCGGCTTGGTAGGTGGCGCGGCAATAATTCAAAACTTTGGGTGGCCGGCAACATTCTTAGCTATTTTGCCCGCCGCAATAGCGCTCTGGTTTGTAATAGCAAGATACGTACACGTTCCTAGCCAAGCAGCAAGAGCTGAAGCGGGACACCAGCCAAACGACCGCACAATCGACATAAAGGGAACGCTGATGCTTGCCGTTACAATAATTTCATTTCTGGCAGGCATCACCTTCTTGGAAAGCCATGATTCCAGCGCTTGGTACACGATTGCAGGCCTCTTTGCCACTTCAGCAGCTTCACTTGCAGCGTTTATCGCCATTGAGAAAAGGGTGCCTTCGCCTTTGCTTGATCTCAAGCTAATGACCAACAAAAGCTTCCTCCCTCCAACCATCATCCTGATGCTGATCTTCATGTCGATCTTTATGGTGTATTTGACGATCCCCATCTTGGTGAGAAGCCCTGAGCCATTGGGATTCGGAGGCGATGCAGTAGCTGTCGCAAGCGTTCAACTGCCCTTCATGGTCGTGCTATTGATCGGGACAGTCATGTCTGGCTTTATACTGAACAAGATCAAAAACACAAAGCTGACGCTGATCGGCACCTTGATTAGCGCCGCCGGGTTCTTTATCCTGCTCATGTTCCATTCGACCGAAGGGATGGTTTCGTTTGGGCTTGCGATACTTGCAACCGGGCTTTCGCTTTCAATCACCGGCGCGTTTAACGTGATACTCCTTTCCGTGCCGATGCAAATGACCGGGATTGCCCTTGGAATGACGCTGCTCCTCAACCTAGTCGGACAGTCGGTGGGGCCGGCCGCTGCCGGCATACTCCAGCAGATGTACCGGGGAACTGTGGAGGGAGTAGATAGACAATTCCCGACGCAGGACGCGTACAACCTGATATTCATTACAGCTGCCATCATCTCGTTAGCCTCGGTCGCTATGTCGCTAGCTGTGAACAGGAGAAAGGCAGTCCCGGTAATGGTTCCAAAGGGCGCGCCGCCACCAAAAAAAGACGAAAAAAGTTAGCTAGCTAGCCTGCTTGCTGTTTACAAAACGCTCTAGCTTATCCATCGCCTTTTCCAGCATTTCTTCTGGCGGAAGATAGACGATCCTGAAATGACCCGCTCCATATGCAGAGCCAAAGCCAGAGCCGTGCACTGTCAAGACTCCCGTGTTATTCAACAGGTCGATCACAAAATGCTGATCGTCCTTCCAGCAGTGACCAAGGTTGATCTTGGGGAATACGTAGAATGCCCCGCGCGGAACCCTACACTGCATCCCCATCGCGTTGAGGCGCTTGACCACATAATCGCGCCTTGACCTAAGCTTTTCGACCATTTTTGGAATGTGGGCTTGCGGCCCCCTGAGCGCCTGGACGGCTGCGATCTGCACTGGCAGGTTGGCAGCTATTCGCACGCGTGCAAGCTTTGGTATATCTTCCCTGAGTCCTGCCAACTTCTTGGAGCTGCTGTTCATGGCTATGTAGCCGCAGCGCCAGCCAGTCATCAGATATGCCTTTGAAAAGCCGTTGAGTAGGATTACAGGGGCATCCTTGGCGACCTTGCCGATGCCGGTGAACTGGGAATCAAAAACGATCTTGTCGTATATCTCGTCGCAGATGACGTAGAGGTCGTGCTCTGTCGCAATGTCTACCAGCTGCTGCAGGCTCTTTCTATCAAAAACCTCTCCTGTTGGGTTGTTTGGGCTGATTATGCACAGTGCCCGCGACCTCGGCGTTATCTTTGATCTGAGGTCTTCAAGATCGGGCCTGCCGTCTTCGTACAGCTTGAACTCGACCGGTTTTCCGCCGTAAAATTTTGCATACGACGAGTATGGCGGGTAGTAGGGTCCCGGCATCAGCACTTCGCTGTTCGGGTCGACAATGGATGCCATCGTCATATCGAGCCCTTCGGACACGCCGTTTGTGACAATGACATCGTCTTCGGTGACGTCTAGCCCCTTTTCGGACTCTTTCTCTACAATCGCCTGTCGGAGCTCCGGCAGTCCCTCAGAGTCGGTGTAATAGTTCTCGTCGCGCGTGACTGCATCGACCAGCGCCTTCTTTATGTGCTCGGGCGTCTTGAAGTCAAACTTGACAGGGTCGCCTATGTTAAGGTAGATTATCTCCTTGCCCGATGCCTTGTATTTTCGCGCATAGGCAGTGATGTCGCGTATGGCATACTCCACGCCGTGCGTCCTATCAGATACCTTCAAGCCAGACACCTACAGGGGAATTTGACCGAGATAAAATGTTATGTCTGCGCAATAAAACAGTTTTACATAAAATCTGGACAATAAATTTAAAGCCTGTCTCGCATGTCTGCTCCTTGCAGATGGTTGCCAATTATGACGAGGTAATGAAACTGGCGCTAGAGCGTGGGTTTTACTTTCCTAGTTGCGAGATTTACTCTGACGCCCCCGCCGGATTCTGGGAATATGGGCCGACAGGCGTCAACATGAAGAACAAGTTTGTCGAGCTGTGGCGGCGCGAGCTGGTACGGCGCGACGGCATGATGGAGATCGACGGGTGCCAGATAATGAGCAAGAGTGTCTTTGTCGCATCTGGCCACATCAGCAACTTTACCGATCCTATTGTAAAGTGCACAAAATGCGGATCCACCTTCAGGGCGGACCGCTACATCACTGAAAAGACGGGCGAGAACGTGCCTGAGAGGATGGCAGACGAGGAGATAAACGCGCTGATCAAAAAACACAATTTGCGCTGTCCAAACTGCAAGGGCGAGTTTGGCGGGGTAAGCAGGTTCAACATGATGTTCAGGGTCGGCATCGGCCCGGCGGCCGAGGAGGCGTACCTGCGGCCGGAAACGTGCCAGACCATATTTGTCGACTTTGCGCGTGTCTTCAAGACAATGCGCGGCCGCCTGCCCCTTGGGATCGCGCAGGTAGGCAAGAGCTTTAGGAACGAAATCGCGCCAAGGCAGAGCCTGCTCCGGTTGAGGGAGTTCTACCAAGCAGAGATCGAGGTGTTTTGCAACCCAAACAGGCTGAATGAGATGCCTAAGTTCGAGGAAGTAAAGAACACCTTCCTCAGGATATCATCGCATGATGGCTCGGCGATCACAGAGGCAACGGCCCAAGAAGCGATCGACAAAGGCCTGATACCAAACAAGCTGGTCGCCTACTACCTTGCACTCTTGATAGAATTCTACGACAAGACCGGAATAGACGTAAAGCGCAGCCGTTTCCGCCGGCTGTCAGACGAAGAAAAAGCCTTCTATGCCTCGGTCGCGTTCGACTTTGAGGTAGAGACCAGCATAGGGTGGCTTGAGCTTGTAGCCTGCAATTATCGCTCTGACTATGACTTGAAGGGACACGGGGCAACAAGCAAGCAGAACTTGGAAGTTGTAGACCCGGCGGATCAGACTAAGGTGCTGCCACATGTGTTTGAATTGTCGATGGGAATCGACAGGAGTATATACACCATCTTGGAGCACTGCTACTATGAAGACGAGCAGCACGACGATAGGGTGGTCTTGAAGCTCAAGCCATATCTAGCACCTATTCTTGTGGGCGTACTACCTCTGATGACAAAGGACGGGCTTGACGAAAAGGCGCGCAAGATCCATTCAGACCTGAAATACGATTTTGACACCTTTTACGATGAATCTGGGTCCATAGGCCGGCGCTACCGCAGGCTTGAAGAGGTGGGCGCGCCGTTTGCGGTGACGATCGACCAGACAACTATGCAGGACGACACCGTGACTGTAAGGCACAGGGACACGATGCAGCAGGAAAGGGTCAAGACATCAGAACTGCGCCAATACATGCAGAACGCGCTTGACGCAGCAAGAAATTAAAATCGCAAGCGGGCAAAAAAGGGTGCTATGAAGGGCCGAAAGAGCATAGCGTCGGGCGACGAGGTGCCGACGGAAAAGTGGCTTGTCGCCTACCGGAACCCCACTTCAAAGAGGCACCCCGGAGGCTCTGTCTTTATGCGCCAGTTCTACGCCCCCGGCTACTACGAAGCCTACGACACGGTCCTGACCCATGCTGAAAAGATGAATCTTGAAGTGCTGTGGTTCCGTGAAAAGCGATCCTGCGAACCCTTCCTCAACCGCGACTTTCCCGAGCTGGAAGCAATATGCACCTACTGCAACAAGAGATTCAACCACACAGAGCCGGTGCCGTGCAGCCACGAAGGCTGCAATGCAGAGTTTTGCTCAAGGGACTGCATGTCCGAGCACAGGGCTATGCGGCACAGAGGAGCTAGCTAGCGAAGGCCGATCATCGCTTTGCCAGTTCAAGCGTCACCATGCGGATCCGCTCCGGGTCTCCCCTGAACTGGTCAAGACAGCGTGACGAATATTGTGCTGGTGCGCCTTCATGCTGTTTTGTCAGATCAAACCCTATAGAGAGAAAGCTTGCCCTGAGCCAAGCGACCCATTTTACATACGCCTCGTCGCTCACAGGCCGCAAGAGCTCATCGGTAATTTCTGTGACAAGCTCGAGTGTCCCGCTCGGTTTCAGCTTTGAATAAACTTCTTTGTAGAATGGCTTCCACCTGCCCTCCTTTTTTTCGTCAATAAATTCCGGGTCTGGCAGCACTGCGATAAAGCGGTCGACAGACCCATCCGGGAACGTTGGGACAATGTCTTCAAAAGAGCCAGATAAAATGATCACGTTAGAAAGTGCGATACTAGATTGCGCCTGCTTACACTGTGCATTATCAAGATCGATGCCAACATATAGCGAACTACTGTCATGCTTGGCAAGGGCTTCAAGCAGCCTGCCGTCCCCCATCCCAAGTTCCACTATTACTCTGGGATAGGAGGAGGCGAGCTTATCAAGCATCAGGCTTTAAGCAGCTCGGCTTCAAGCAACTGCTGCACCAGCTGGACTACTTCCTGCTCGACCTGCTGCCTGGGCATACCAAGCTTTGCCGAAAACTGGTCGGTTAGCTGGTTTATTGTCTTGGTGCCGTCGCAAGTGTTCCAGAACTCTACTATTGCCTCGTTTACCATGAACCCTTGATCCTTGTCATTTGCAAGGATCAGCGAGCCGTCCTCCTGCTTTGCAAACTTGCCCATCTTGAGAGGCTTGCTCTTTTCATAATCGATCTGAAAGCGGAGCCTGGGCTTGCCAAATCCGAGCTTTTCGCGAACATCAGGGTTCATCTTTTCAAGCGTCCATGGCGGGTCCCACACGATCTCGACATTAATGTTGCCGATACCGTTTATCTTGCTGACATAGCGCTTGACGTCGCTTACCAGAGTATCGTGAAGAGGACAGCCTCTAGTGGTCATGGTCATCTTGATGTCCACATCCTTGCCGCTAGCGACCTTGACACCATAAATGAGCCCAAGGTCGACTACATTGACCGGTATTTCCGGATCCATGCATTTTTTCAGGGCGTCGTAAACCTGAGCCTCTGTGACTGTCTGCTGTTGTGACATATGTGGCCGTGCAGTATGTGGGCAAAAACACGATAAATACTTTATCCGTAGAGGCTAGGCTAGCCTAACAGCGCCTTTAGGTTCTTCTCAAACGGCGGCGTGAGCACCCCACGCTCGGTGATTATGCCTGTAATGAGCTCAGGAGGAGTCATGTCAAACGCCGGGTTGAACACCCTCACTCCCTTGGGCGCGACCCTCTTTTTGCCCACCCTGACAACTTCATCGACCGACCGCTCTTCAATGACAACGTCTTCAGGGTTGCTCTCAAAATCAAACGTCGACAGCGGAGCTGCAACATAGAACGGGATCTTGTGCTTGTTTGCAAGGATTGCCACCTGATAAGTGCCTATTTTGTTGAACACGTGACCAGTGCGAAGGACTCTGTCTGCACCAACGATCACCCGCCTGATCGCGCCCCTTGCCATCATATGGCCCACCGCAGTATCGGGTATAAGGCTGACATCTATTCCGTCGTGCTGTAGCTCAAACGCTGTAAGGCGTGAGCCCTGCATGACCGGCCGCGTTTCAGTTGCGATGACGCTCAGGCGCTTGCCAGATTCCCTTGCCGCTCGAATTACTCCAAGTGCAGTGCCATAGGCAACCGTTGCAAGTGAGCCGGCGTTGCAGTGAGTGAGCACAATGTCGCCGTCTCTGAACAGCTTGGCGCCGTTAGCGCCCATCTGCCTGTTTGCATTGATGTCCTCGTCAGACATCTTGAGAGCCTCATCAAACACAGCTTTTTTCGCTTCCTGCAGCGTTTTCGCCTTCTTTGCCCTGCCCATCACGCGCTCTAGCGCCCAGAACAGGTTGACGGCAGTTGGGCGCGTAGCCCGCAGCACCTTGAACGCGGTGTCAAGGTCTGTCATGAGCTCTGGCAGAGTCTTGGCCTTGCTCTGCTGGGCCGCAAGTGCAAGCCCAAAGGCAGCAGTAACGCCGATGGCAGGCGCGCCCCTCACTACAAGCTTTTTTATCGCTTCGGCCACCTCCCGATAGTCCTTGCACTTTACATAGACCAGCTTGTTCGGAAGCTTCGTCTGGTCAATGAGCACTACGGAATTATTCTCCCAAGCGACCGTCAGCAAAAGGTCCAGATTGCGGGGCAAACATCTGAAAATCTTTTTTCAGGCGGTATTAAACCTACCTAGGCTTGCCGATCGCAGCAAACCTACCGCTTGCAAATCTTGATCCGTCAAGGATTCCACGGCCGTCGTACACCGGCGCTCCGCCTAGCTCCCGCTGCGTCAGGCTTCTATACTCCGGGTGATCCGAAACCAGCATCACGAGGTCGGCACCCTGCACTGCCTTTGAGAGGTTCGAAGTCAGCATGACATCCTGCGGCAGGGCAGGATCGCTTGCTACAAGCGGGTCGTGCACGCGGATCTCTTTTACTTTCAGCTTTTTCAGCTCTTCAATTATCTTGTATGTGGGCGACAGCCGGGTGTCAGATACGCTGCCCCTAAACGCAAGCCCCAACAGCGTGACTGTCGACTGTGAAACGCTCGCTCCCTCAAGCAGTTTCATCGCTTGGTCAACACAGTAGGCAGGCATCGAGTCGTTGACATTCCTCCCAAGCCGGGTGATGTTGCATTCGACTTTGTTAATGTCGGCAGTGTGCAGCACAAAATGCGGGTATACCGGTATGCATGCGCCGCCCACGCCGGCTCCCGGCTTGTGTATATGGCAGAATGGTTGCGAGTTGGCGGCTTCCCTTGCCTCCCAAAAGTCGACTCCTACTTTTTCGCAGAACTTGGCCATTTCGTTTGCAAGCGCAATGTTGACGTCGCGATAGACGCCTTCGAGAAGCTTCTCCGTCTCTGCCGTCCTCATACTGCTCATCTTGATCACGCCTTTTTTGGCGACAAGCGAATAAAGCTTGCTTCCAATTTCTAGGCTCTTTGGACCAGCGCCTGCAATAACTGCAGGATACCGTTCTTCAATGTCCTCGATCGCCCTGCCTTCGTAGATCCTCTCCGGGTTGTATACCATATAAAAGTCCCACTCGGCCTGCAGCCCGCTCTCCTTTTCCAGTATTGGCAATACTACATCTTCTGACGTGCCAGGCGGCACGCTCGGGTTGAGCGAGACAACATCGCCCTTTTTCAGCCCGCGCCCGATCGCAGATGCGACCTGCTTTACTGCGGCAAGATCTGCAGAAAACGAATCGGTGAGCAGCACCGGGACACATATCAATTTGAAGTGAGCGTTCTGCGATGCCTTGACTGGATCATCGTAAACGTAAAACCTCTTGTCCTTGAGGCCCTTTGAAAATGCCTCGTTCACCCCCGGCTCTGGCACGTGGGTCTTGCCCTTCTTTGCATTTTCTAGCACTCTTGGGGACTTGTCGACCCCGATGACATATGCTCCTGCCCGGAGCCACACTGAAGCGAGAGGAGACCCTACATGTCCAAGACCATAAACCGCGATTTTGAATTCGCCCGATTTGACTCTTCTTGCGAGGTCCGCTTTGCTGTTGTACTTGGTCGCCGAGACCGTCTTGGCTTTGCCCCCCTTCATGGTGCGCTAACATATGGTTTCTGTTCATATATTAGAGTTGATTATTTTAGCGTCTCGTAACAGGTTAAATTTCCGAAGCTTCCAATTCCGCATGATTGCCCAAGGTTCCAACAGCGGTCATCAAGTTCGCCGATAGCATCCCACACCCCGTAGCATTGATCGGATGCCGCACATCGGAAACATCACTTGACTGCTGCGAGTACGATCTGGTAGTGTTTGCGCCAGAAAACCAGAATAATAACAGAGTCGTGCAGGTGGATGGCCTTGCAGTAGAGCTTGTGCATTTTACCGGGCCGGTGAGAAACCATGTTGTCGAGCTGGGCAGCATGACAGTGCTCAAGGACACCAAGTTCATTCTATCATCAATAGCCAAGGACATTACGCCGACAAAATACAGCAAGGCGCTGGCAGCCGCCGGCAGAAAATCGCTGATAAGCTCGCTCTTTTGCCAGCAAAAAATGAAAGAGGCCAAGCACCCAGCGGTGGCCGCAATGTGGCTCAAACTCGCCGCCTACGATTTCATGGGAGGCATGCTTGCCCTGTCAGGCGGTAGGCCGATGCCACTACACGAGTTAGAGCAGGCAAGGCAGGCTGATGATGCCAGTGGCATGGCAGAAGGGGTGGAGGTTGCGCTTGAATGCATCGGGATAGAGCGTGCCACTCGGCCGGTGATATCGCGATCCATTGAAGCCATCAAAGAGCTAAAATCAAAAGACTATGACAGGGATCTTTTTGTTTCTAAAGTGGACTACTTACTTGGCCGCAGCATGCTGGCCGACTGCTACTACTATGTCGGTAGGGTTGCAGCAAAAAATCTTGCAGGCAGGAAGGACCTATTTCATAACCAGTATGCAAAGTTAGTTCAGCTTGCGCTGGACTTGTCCAGTGATGTACAGCATCTTGAAAAGATGCAAAAGCGCCTCTTTAGGGCCGCTAACAGTGGCCTGAAGGGCTGCTGATTATTACTTTATTACTACTACTTCCGCCTGACGGTGAGCACCGGTGGCGCTTCGACTCTGCCACTGGTTCTGGCTCGAAGCTTCGCCTTGTACTTCAGGTTCCTTGGCTTTGTCCTAAGACGATAGCCGCAGCATGGGCACCACAAGCCATCCCATTTGATGAATATCTCACAAATCTGGCATCTCTTCTGTCCGCTTGCGTACCGGCCTGAGCCGACTGGCTTTTGAGCCTTGTGACGGATGCATATACCTTTACAAGTCATCTGCATAACGAGACAGGAATTTTCTATTTAATACTTAGTAATAATTGATCATGATTGGTAAGCAATGATTGTAGAAAAGATAAGAAAAAAGGCTTGTAGCCTTTTAGCGTACGTTTATGCTTTTTGCGTGGAACGTCTCGTTCATCGTCAGGTATTCTTCGATCTTCATCTTGACGTCGTCTGGCTCAGTGTCGTCCATTCCTGAAAAGCCAGCCTTGAACGAGATCTTGTTGCCTGAAACGTTCACGTCTGAAATCTGCATATCTGCATAGACGTTGGCAAGCTCATTAACCCATTCCTTGGCTTCATTCGCATCTATTCCTGACGTGTCGATATTCACGTTTAACATTTTGGTCATCCGAAACCACCTACAACGCAATTCATACCGGCATTAATAAAGTTGACGCACAGTAGGCAAGCGGGCAGCGCCGGTGAATTTAAACGGCACGCTTTTTTAACATATAAAGGCGATTATTCCTTCTTTTCCTCAAAGCCCCAGTACTTTGTCAGCTCTTTCTCGAACGCAGAGAACTGGTCGTCGTTCAAAAAGTCGCCGCAGTTCTTGTGGTTTGCAACGACCTTCATCCCGACTGTCTTGAATTCTACCTCATAGAATGTGACCTTGGGGCAATTGCACATTTGTGTATAGAAACTCTTCCTCTGGCTCTACTTATTTGTTTACCTGTAGAATAAACATTTATCAGTTCCCATATTCCTATTTTCATTAATGAGTTATAGATTTCTCGCCTTTGCGTTGGTAGCTTTGATGCTTGTGTTCGGAGCATCATCAGTTGCCTTGAGCGGTAGCGCATATGCGCAACAAGACGATCTCTGGTACCCTGGCGAAGGTGTCAGGCAGGACATGTATGTGACATACAGGATTCAAGAGCTTGACACAGCCGATGGAGACCCTTATGTGATGACTCTATACTTTAAGGAGCAGCAAGATGGAGACTGGATCGTCCCGGCAGCCGTACAACATGGGAATAATGTCATTACCGGGATAATGAAGCTTTCCGACGGCATGTCCTATCTTGCAGGCGGAAGCCAAGTTCCTGCTGAAATGAACGATTTCATAGGCGGATACCAAGGTTCTCTGCACTGGCTAGACGCGTTCACTACAAAATCTGCGCCGCTATCGCTGACGGCAGGCTCATGGGGTAAAATTGCCGCGATTGGAGGCGAAGAGATCAGACCACGTGGTGTGGAAAAAGTAGCGTTTGAAGGTGCACAGGATCTGTGTCAAGCAGATTCCTGCGATGCTACGCTTGTCATGTGGCATAAAGGCGTTGACAACAAGATATGGATCGTAAACGGGTTCCCATTCCCTGTCAGGGCAGATACCTTTGCAGAGGATGCAACGGGATCTGAAGTGACCCAGTTCAGATTTGAGCTGCTAGAGACCGGCACGGGCGAGCCCCCAGGACTCAGCGGATCTGGAGCGGCACAAAAGCCGCCAATAGAAAAGAGGACCCACAGCGGATATTACATTAGGCTGGAATGGACTCCAGAAGAAATCCAGCCAAACAACGATGTAAGCTTGGGAATCTCGATGTTTGATGCGCAGAAGTTCCCGTTGCTGGATGTCAGGTACGACCTCACGATAAAGGACTCTAGCGGACAGGTGATTCAGGAGCTCAAGAACCAGGTGGCAGAGCTGGGCACTGCAACGCATCAAGTCAACTTTAACGGCACAGGAACGATGATGGTCACAGTTACGATCACTGCCTTTGGCGGCCAGACTACGGGTCAGTTCGTTGAGGGCGCTGACTTTGGCATAGTAGTAGTTCCAGAATTCCCCGTCAGCGCCGCCATGGTCGCGGCAGCTGTGATCGGCCTCGTGGTCATCATCACCAGAACAAGAGGCACATCGATAGGCAGCAGCCTATTTGGCAACAAGGGTACTGCCTCTCCCTAACTTTTCCTTTTTTGATGACGAATTTCGTTTTTGCCAAGACTGCCCGCATGCCTGACAGCAAAATTTAAAAAGGCATATTCTGATTGTATAGCAAATGACACTACCAAAGGGATACGGAAGTGGTGGACGTAGAAGCGGTGGCGGTGGAGGCGAGGGTAGCCGCGATGACATCGAACGCATGATTGGCCGCAGAGTCGAAAACATGAATGGAATATACATACTCGGCTTTGCGCTGTGCTGGGCTGCAACCGCAGGCGGAGTCTATGTAGGCGTAGCCGTCTATCCGTGGGCATACCCGCTGCCAAGTGGCATTTACGCGCTTTCTGTCCTGACCGTAATTGAGGCGCTCGGGTTCTTCTTCATCATGAAGATAGCGCACGAGAAGCCTGCAAGAGCGTAAACGTCCTCTTTTTCCTCTTTTTGTTTTAATTTTTCACTCCTCAAGTTTTGCTTCCCTCCATACTAGCACATGCGAATTGCCATAGACAAGGGTTGTCGCTATGCGGAAAGCTCGAATTTCGCATGCGCCCGGGCATGGCATAAAATTTTATATACTACGTCTCTGTCTGGGTAGATAATGGTCTGGCTTAGACGTACAACGCACTACTTGTTCATAGTAGTGGTTGCTGTCAACAGCACACTGCTAACCATCAACGCAGGTGACTACATCTTCTACACGGACTGGATGTGGACCTCCTTCGTAGTATTCTCGATCTCCCAGTCTACAATGCTCGTAGTGGGCGCGATATACTACATGCTCTTCACAGGAGTACCAGGAACGGCCACATACTATGCAACAATCATGACAATCTACACCTGGGTTGCAAAGGGCGCATGGTTCGCACTCGGCTACCCGTACGACTTCATCGTGGTGCCTGTGTGGATACCTTCAGCAATGCTGTTGGATCTCACATACTGGGCAACAAGAAGGAACAAGCACGCTGCAATCATTATCGGTGGAACACTGGTTGGCCTCTCGTTCCCGCTGTTCAACATGGTCAACCTGCTGCTCGTCAGAGACCCGCTCGAAGTGGCATTCAAGTATCCAAGGCCTACGCTGCCTGCATACATGACGCCAATCGAACCTCAGGTGGGCAAGTTCTACAACAGTCCTGTAGCCTTGGGTTCAGGAGCAGGAGCAGTGCTGTCAGTTCCCATTGCTGCATTGGGTGCGAAGCTTAACACGTGGACATACAGATGGATGGCCGCGTGGAGCAAGTGGGACTAAACCTCCCCCTTTTTCCTTTTCTTTTTAATTTTTCCACGACCCAGCGGACGCTACTAAGAAAAAATCAAGATGCTTGAAGCGCAATTGGCTTTTAGATGATATTTTTGACGGCATAGCGACAAAGCTTGACGTGCGGCAGTTCCGCCCACAAGATGTTCTTTCTGAAATAAAACAGAGCATCCTTGAAGCTGCAAGGCTAATGGGCAGCGGCATTAACACCCAACACTGGTGGTTTATCGTAGTGGAGTGCAAGGATCAGCTCAAAAAGCTTGCCGAAGATAGCACAAGTAGACAGTGGGTTGCCGAGGCCAACTTTGCAATCATTGTCCTTACGAACCCAAAGCACAAATTCCATATGATTGACGCAGGGAGATGCTGCAGGACAACGCAGTTGGCCGCCTGGAATCGCGGAGTCGCTTTAGGATTGTTCGCGGACATAAAGGAGGACAAGCTTCGAAATGATTTTGGAATTCCAAAAGAGCTCAATATTGCAGTTGTAATAGGCTTTGGATTATCCTGCAGGCAAGTTGACAGGCAGGAGAAAGGATCGCGTGCTGCTTGGCGAGCTGGTCCACTATGGAAAATACGGTAACCCAATGACTTCATGAATGACTGCCGGTAGCTAGAACAAGCAACTAGAGCTTTGGGAGAATCTTTATCTTCGGCATTTGCCTAATGATGTTATGGCCGACTCGGTCATGAGCTACGCCATAGCCGCTGGCATCTTTGCCTTCCTCACAGCCATACTGTTTGGCACAAGGGCGGCAAGGAAGCGTCATGGCGAGGTACCGACGGAGAGCTCGCACGTAGAAGCTGCCTGATGCGGTCACCGTGTTGCATTTGTTTTGTGGACCCTTCAGAAGCAGTAGAGCTGTACAAAATAGAGTGGGGTCGGCCGGATTCGAACCAGCGGCCTCCAGCGCCCAAGGCTGGCATCATACCAAGCTAGACAACGACCCCGACGAAGAGCTTGCCTGTCAGGCGCAATTTTAACCTTGGCGAGAAATCCTGCATGCTCTAACAATTTAGGTGAAAGCGAGCGTCAGATATTTTAGTTACTTACCTTTCATCATAAGGCAAGCTTGATTAATAGAAGGACATGATGAGATGCCACAAGTTCAGACTATATCCAAAAGAGCATCAATTCAAAATCTTGAATGACACCATTGAAACATGCAGACATCTCTACAATAACTCGCTTGGAGAAAGGAGTGCAGGTTGGGGCATTGGATATTGGGAGCAGCAAAATCTACTTCAAGAAAGCGAGATAACAAATATTACAAACAGGTACACAGCCAAGTACTGCAGGATGTTCTACAGAGATTAGATAAGGCATATCAGGCATATTTCAAAAAATAAAGAAATATCCTAGGTTCAAACGAAGAGAGAAGTCACCTCTTTCACATATCCGCAGTATGGCGGCTTCGCATTAGGGATAACAAGCTGGTATTATCACACATCGGTACAATTAGGTTCAAGATGCATAGAATTCCTCTTGGTACACTGAAAAGATGTACTATCATTCGTGACGTTGATCAATGGTATGCTTGTATAACTACTGACGATAATGTTAAAAAATCTATCAAGATCGATGTAACAAATCTGTCGGAATCGATGTTGGCTTGTCGACCTGGTTGACGCTCAGCGACGGCAAGTAATTCAAAATACACTAAATGTCAGAGCTCATGCGAAGAAGATCAAGAAGCCCCTGCTGAATCTTGCAAGGAAAAAGAAGGGTTCTAAGAACAGAGAGAAGACAAGAAAGCGCGGTGGACAGGTAATTGTTGTCAATCCAAATGGCACGTCGCAGAAATGCTCAAGATGCGGGGTGGTTGCAGAAAAGAAGCTTGGCCTTGACGTACGTATGTTTGAATGTTATAGCTGTGGGATGGTCATAGATCGTGACCTGAATGCGGCCAAGAACATTCTAAAATTGGGTCTGTTCTAGGCCCATGCTGAGGCAGAACCGCGACTTATCAAACGAATAAGCAAGTTCCGCCTAGGAAGCAAGAAGCTCGCACCTATAGGCGCGGGTAGTTCTTCACCTTAATGAACAAACTGGAACAGATTCTTTCTTGCCTTGCGGAGCTTGCCAATTATTGGTATCGGGTAGCCACAGTTCTTGCAGCAGTTGTTGCCATCAAGGTTCCATGACTCGATGGCAAAGCCATAGCGCCCAACGACGAGGCTCTTACATTCCGGGCAGTATGTATCTTCAAGCGGGTGCCCTGGGACGTTGCCAAGGTACGCGTATTTCAGACCTTCCTGCTTGGCTATCGCATGGTGCTTCTCCAGTGTCTCGACAGGCGTGTTACCAAATTCCATCATTTTGTAGTCAGGGTGGAACCGCAGAAAGTGAATTGGCGTGTCCGGCCCAAGCTCGTCATGCACAAACCTGCATAGCTTTCTTGCAGCTTCCAGATCGTCGCCCACCTGTGGCACGACAAGATCGGTGATCTCGACGTGGATCTTTGTCTTGTCGCGGATTTCTTTGAGCGTCTGAAAGATCGGATCTGAGCCAGGTATGCCGATGTAGCGTCTGACAAATTTCTGCTCGCCGTTTCCCTTGAAATCAACAGTGATGCAGTCGAGGAACTGACTCATCATGCCGACGGACTCTGGCGTATCGTAGCCGTTTGAAACAAAGATGTTGAATATGCCGCGCTTGTGCGCCTCAATTCCGCAATCGCGCGCGAACTCGATAAAGATGGAGGGCTCGTTGTAGGTGTAGGCTATGCCTTGCGAGCCGTAGCGAGCAGCAGTCTCGGCCACCTGTTCCGGCGTCATTTCTGCGCCTTCCACCTTGCGCCTCTGCGAAATGTCATAGTTCTGGCAGTACTGGCAGAGCCAATTGCAACCAGTCGTAGAAATTGAAAATATGTCCGTGCCTGGCATATAGTGGGTCACCGGCTTTTTTTCAATTGGATCGATATGGCCGGCAATGACTCGGCCGTAAACGAACAGCCTCAGCTTGTTGTTCACCACTCCTCTTATGCCGCAAAGGCCAACCTTGCCTTCCGGTATTTCACAGAGCCGAGCGCACGCTGTGCACCTGACCCTGCCGTTTGGCAATGCTGTAAAAAGCTCGGCATCCTTGCCGGGCACATTCGTCTGCATGAACATGATGTACGCGTTTTAATCTTATAAATCCTCAGGAGGGTTCTCAGGCAGCTACTCGCATCAGCTCTACCTCGTTTGATCTGCCCTTGATCTCTGTTGGCTCGGTGTAGTCGTGCTTGCCCCACGACACGCGAATGTCCGCGTAAAGCTTTTGGGTGCCTGAATCAAGGTCGTTCCCGCTCAGCTCGATGACCTTGTTGACGTCAAACAGCAGCGATCTTGCTTCCTCTTCTGTCAGCGGGTAGAACGGCGCGTCATCCTTGACTATCGACACCCAGATCCTATACGGTATCTTGGGGTTGCGTGTCCAGAACAGAGCAGCCTTCCTCACAAATTTTATCGGCATGACAGTCCTTCTTCCGGATTTCAGGTCGACTTCAATCGTCATCCTAAAGCCGTTGTCGTGCTTGTTATAAGCGCGTTCCCAATTTTTCTGGCTAAATACTTCTCTTATCGCGCCCTCTATCTTGAAGCTCAGGCTCAAAGTGAGCGGCTGGCCGGACTTGACGCTGTCCTGTGACTTTGTAAGTGATGCGCTGGCGATGAAACTGTTATCTGCCATTTGTCCAGATGGTATCATTTATATCCTCAATAAGTAGTTGTCTGTATAACGCATGCTTGCAGAAATTGTCGATGTCAAGGATAACGCGATTGAGCTAAAAATACGTGAAGAGGATATTTCTATTCTATACATTATCCAGCATGAATTGCTAAAGGAAAAGAGCGTGGACTTTGCCGGCGTCATCCAAAAGCACCCGCTGACAAAGGAATACCAGATGAGAGTGGTTACAAAGAGAAAGGACCCGATGGAAGTCATTCAGGACACATCTTCTTCTGCACAAGAATATTCCAAGGACGTGGTCAGCATGATCAAGTCCGCCCTCAAAAAGTAATGGAGGTTTTTTCCACCTTGCGTTTTTGTCCAAAGTGTGAGACGCGCCTGAGGCCCGCACCCGACGAAGAGATGGTAGAATGCCCCAAATGCGGCTTCAAGGCCAAGAAAGGCAAGCAAGAAAAGAACGCAACAACCAAACAAGAGAACAAGAAGACAACAACAGGCTCGGACGCTTCGCTCAAGGTGATGGAAGGAGACAGCGTCGAAGCGCTTCCGACCACCAACATCGAGTGCCCGCAGTGCGGGAACGGCACAGCGTTCTGGTGGATGCTCCAGACAAGGTCGGCAGACGAAGCCACCACACAGTTCTACAGGTGCACAAAGTGCAGCCACACGTGGCGCAACTACGCCTAGCCTAGCCGCCGATATCTTTAAAATGCTATGGAGCTGCCAAATAGGATAATTTGGTATTTGTAGCTAGGAGCAAGTCGCCTGAAGAATGGAAGGCCGTGGCATCCGCGATCTCAACCCTTGTTGACGAGGCAACGTTTGAAGCGGCCGCAGAAGGCATTTCTTTTAGAGGCATGGACCCGTCCCATATTGCGCTTATAGACATACACTGGCCTAACCACGCGTTTGAAAAGTACGAATGCGACAGCTTGGTCAAATTCGGCATAAGGGTAGACGAGTTTTCAAAGCTGATAAAAAGGGCGGACAAGAAGGACGCGATTGAAATCAGCTTGGGCGATGACAGCATGCTGCATGTAAAGATGTCAAACGGCTACAAGCGTGAATACAAGACGCGCCTGATAGAAAGCTCGGCCAGCTCTACCCCGCTGCCAAAGCTCAACTTTAATTCAAAAGCAGTGCTCACGGCCACGGCGTTTGACAAGGTGCTATCCGACGTCCAAGTGGTTTCTGAGTACATCTCAATTGAAAGCAAGTCGGGCAGGATCAACTTTTCAGGCAGGGGCGACTCTGGCGAGGCCGACATCTCGCTTGAAGCAGGTAACGAGGGTCTGGAAGAGCTGGCAGTCAAGGAGGAGAGCAAGGCCACCTACAGCCTCGACTACCTGTCAAAAATAACCAAGGCTGTAATATCGATGGGCGGCTCGGTGGCTGCAGAGTATTCGAGCAAGATGCCGCTCAGGCTAGAGTTCAAGATAGCCAACGTTGGCAGGATACACTTCTATCTGGCACCCCGGGTTCAGGATTAGCATATGCGCCTTGTAATGAAGTTTGGCGGAACTGCGGTGGATTCCCCAGACAAAGTCAGGCACGTGGCGCAGCTGGTAAAATCACATAAGAAGGGCAACAACAGCAACGAGATCGTATGTGTTGTTTCCGCGGTACGCGGCATGACCGATGGCCTGCTGTCCATAGCAGACAGCGTCAGGCGCGGCGACAAGACATCGATAGACGAGTTCGTGAGCAAGTCGGCCAAGATCCACACCGACATTGCCGAGGGCGCGATCTCTGACAAGAAGCTGAAAAGCGAGGCTGTCGCCGCCGTGAAAAAGGTAATCAGCGAGCTGAAAGACGTGCTTGGAGGTATAGTGCTCTTGGGAGAGGTCACGCCCAAGTCGCTTGACTACCTGATGTCATTTGGCGAGCGCCTTTCGACGCCCATCGTGTCATTTGCGCTGCAGGACATTGGGATCAGATCTGAGTACCTGACAGGCAAGGAGGCTGGCGTATTGACAGACGGCAACTTTGGCGAGGCCCGGCCCCTGATGGATACGACGAAGCTGCGGGTGAGCCACAAGCTGGAGCCGATGCTCAAGCAGGACACTGTGCCTGTTGTCACGGGTTTTATTGGCGCCGATCAGTATGGAAATATAACTACCATTGGCCGCGGTGGCTCGGACTATACTGCCACCATAATCGCCGCAAGCATCGGCGCGGAAGAGGTGTGGCTATGGAGCGACGTTGATGGGCTCATGACCGCAGATCCGAAAATAGTAAAGGACGCACAGGTGCTCAAGGAAGTGTCGTTTGCGGAAGCTATGGAAATGGCGCTCTTTGGGGCAAAGTACATGCACCCGCGCGCATTGGAACCGGTGATCGATACCAAGATCCCGATCAGGATCAGAAACACGTTCAACACAAAGCATGCCGGCACCGTCATCACCCAGAACCCTGGCAGGGAGTCGCAGAAAATAGTCAAGTCGGTAAGCGCGATACGTCATACCGCTCTTATTGACGTGAGCGGGGGCGGGATGGTAGGCGCCCCGGGCACTGCAGCCAAGATATTCGATACTCTGGCCAAGAACCGGGTCAACATCATGATGATATCGCAGAGCCCGTCGGAATCGAGCATTTCCATGGTTGTCAGGAAGAGCGACCTTGACAAGGCCACTACAACGCTGGAGCTCAGTCTGCTTGGCAAGGTGATCAAGCAGATAAACGTAAACGACGACGTAGCGGTTATTGCAGTGGTGGGCTCGGGAATGCGCGGCATCAAGGGGGTCGCGGCCAAAGTGTTTGGAGCTGTGGCAAAGCGTGGCGTAAACGTCATAATGATAGCGCAGGGCTCGTCAGAGCTTAACCTTGCGTTCGTGGTCAACGACAGCGACTGCGAACAGGCAGTCAGGGCGCTGCATGACGAGTTTGAGCTTGCCCGAGCTGCGGGAAAAGGATAAATGGCATCTCGTCAATCCCAACGTTGCAAACATGAGCGGTAACAAGGGCAAGCTGTACGTAGTCGGTGTGGGGCCTGGCAGCCATGACCACATGACGCACCGCGCAAAGCAGGTCATCGACGAAAGCCAAGTCATTATCGGTTACGATACGTACGTCAGCCTTGTTGAGGACCTGATAATTGGCAAGGAGGTTTATCGCTATGCCATGACGCAGGAAGTCGACCGGGCCAACCAGGCGATCGACTTTGCTGAAAAGGGCAAGGTGGTGTCGCTGGTGTCATCAGGCGACCCCGGCATTTACGGCATGATCGGTCTTATTTATGAGATTTTGGCGGAAAAGGGCTGGGACAGGGAAAAGGGCATCTATGTAGAGTGCGTCCCCGGCGTTTCTTCTCTTAATTCATGCGCAGCCCTAGTGGGCTCGCCTCTTATGACGGACTTTGCAGTCGTCAGCATGAGCGACCTGCTTGTGCCGTGGGAGATCATTGTCAAGAGGGTCGAAGCGGCAGCGATAGGCGACTATGTCACCGTCATTTACAACCCCGCAAGCAAAAAGAGGGTGCACCAGCTGCGCGACACCCGGGAGATATTCCTCAAATATAGAAAGCCTGACACGCCAGTGGCCATAGTCAAGGGCGCATACAGGGAAGGTCAGCAGGTAGTGATAACAACTCTGGACAAGATGCTCGAACACCAGGACATGCTTGGCATGATAACGACCGTGATCGTGGGCAACTCGTCTACCTTCAACTACAAAGGAATGATGATAAACCCGCGCGGCTACACGTCAAAGTACGAGCTTGTAAAGCAACCTGCCAAGAAGTAAAATATATTTTCAATAGCATCTGCTGAGCCATGGAAAATTAAAAATAATTAAAAGGAAAAAGGGTTGTGGCTTAAATTACTTGCCACGGTCTTGTTGCGAAAGTCACGCCAAGGCCTACACCAATGATCACGCATTGATAGACAATGTTGCTGTATGGGATCGGCTTCAGTATAGCTTCTCCGCTTACGTTCACTGTCGCACCCCTGCCGAGACCTGGGCCTACGTGCTCTACGTTAAGCTGTGTGTGTACGTGGTATGTTCCTGGTTCGAGTGCCTTCACAGTGATCGAGTATGGAACTGTTCCGCCTGCTGGGATGTCGAATATGTTACCTGGTGGATCTCTCTGCAAGAACTCCCATCTGTTGCCAGCATTTGCCGATTCGCTGAATAGCGACAGCCACGCTCTGAGCGGCCTATTGACCAAGCTTCTGAGCTCGCCGGTTACGGTTAGCTGTTCACCTGTGTTCAGTGTCTGGTCAGAAAATTGCTCATTGTCAATCCTTACGAATCTGCTCTGAAGCTGTGCCTGTACACCGTGCGCGTCTGCGCTTTGGAATACGACCGCGAATGCTGACAGCACCATGACAGTCGCAAGAGCCGTCACGACCAACGTCTTGCTTTCCATCATATCCCTATATCTTAGGTAGACCAGAAAGAACAAAGATATATATTTTGCTCTGGCGGCGCGTGCGCCGAATTTCGGCACCCAGTCAATGCTAATTAGTGGCATCCGTGCAAAGTTAGTAGCACTTGGCTTCTTCAGAGGATGCACCAGGCAGATTGGAGCTTTCCAACATTGAGGAGATAGGCCCGGCCACAGAAAAACGCCTCAAGGAGGCCGGCTTTAGGTCAATTCGGGACCTATTAGTGAGGGGGCCGGTCGACGTAGCAGAAGCTACCGGCATGGAGATGGACGAGTCAGTCGAGATATGCAACAAGGCCAGGGTGATGCTCGAAGAGCTTGGAGTGATAGACAAAAGCTTTGTCACGGCGACCAGCCTGTACAGCAGGCGCAGGGATCGTATATCGACGGGCTCGAAAAGCTTTGACGACCTGCTTGGAGGCGGCCTGGAGACAAAGGCGGTGACCGAAGTCTATGGCGAATTTGGCACAGGCAAGACGCAGCTCTGCCACACGCTCTGCGTCATGGTACAGCAGAGCAGGCTTGCAGGCGGGCTTGACGCAAAAGCGCTCTACATCGACACCGAAAACACCTTCCGGCCTGAGCGGATTGTTTCCATAGCCGAAGCGCGGGGCTTTGACCCGCGCAAGTCGCTTGAAAACGTGATCGTGGCCAAGGCGTACAACAGCGCCCACCAAGAGCTCATAATAGAGGAGGCCGGCGCAGTCATCGAGGACAACAGCATCAGGCTGATAGTAGTCGACTCGGCAGTCGCGCACTACCGCGCCGAGTTCCTCGGCCGCGCGACGTTGTCAGAGCGGCAGCAGCGGCTGAACAAGTTCATGCATATCTTGGTAAGAATCGCCGAGACATACGAGGTGGCAGTTGTGCTGACGAACCAGATACAGGCGTCGCCTGATGCGTATTTTGGCGACACGGTCAGGCCGACTGGCGGCAATGTCGTCGCACACACCAGCACGTACAGGATACACCTGAAGCGTTCGGGCAAGAACAGGATAGCAAGGATGGTCGACAGCCCTTACCACGCAGAAAGGGAGATCCTGTTTACCCTGACAGACCGTGGCATTTCAGATGTCAACGAAGGTAGATAATATTAAATTAAGGCTGGTGGCTCTGGCTTGCTATATGCCACGATCGCACGGTACTAGAAGGAAGGCCCGCTCTATCCTGACAAAGGACAATGTCGTCAGGGGGATATCATATCTGCTTCACGATTACAAGGTTGGAGAGAAGGTTATTGTAGATGTTGACCCGAGGGAGCACGATACCACTCCACACAGGAGGTTCCACGGCAGGATAGGCGTGGTGGAAGGCGTAGGCAGGCGCACCCTGAGGGTGGCGGTGATGTTTGGGGACAAGAAAAAGATACTGCAGACCCGGTTCAACCACATCAAGCCTCTTGCAGGCGCTCCAGAAATGTCATCAGCAGCGGCAGGTGCCAACAGCAAGTGACGGAAATCATCAAGAAAGAGATAGTCACACTTCCACATGTAAAGGAGATACTCGAATCTGTCAAGCCCGACGACATGGACCAGATCCAGCGTTGGACAGCCGACTATGTGACCAAGTTCGCCAAGGCTGACTCAAAAAAGGCCCAGAAAATGGTGCGCCAGCTGGTCGAGCAATGCGACCTGACAGAGGAAGAGGCAGTAGAGGTGGTCAACATCATGCCAGTGTCGCTTGAGGAGCTGAGAGCCTTTACCTTTGGGTGGAAGAAGCTCATCCTCACCGAGACTCTGGAAAAGATGCTGACCATACTAAAGGAAGGCACCCAAAGTTAAATACCCACTCTCGCATTATAGGGATTGAACATTGTCAGGACAACAACAGCCACCATCAACTCCAGATGCTGCTGCAGCCGGGCATTACAGCCACGGCGAGCACGGCCAGCAGCCAAGGAAGTACGAGGAGTACGCCTACGTGCTCGATTTTACGCCTAGGGGCAAGTCGATAACAGTAAGGGGAAGAGAAGGAGTGATCATCCAAGCGATAGGCGAAGAGCGGCTGACGCTCCTTGAGCTATTAGGCGTCCAGAACGTGACTGTGGAGATTGGAGAGCGCCTGTACATCGGCCGCGAAGGCCGCGACAAGGTCGCAAGCGTGCTTGGCAGGCTGGAGTACAACGATATCTCGCAGGCTGCAAAAAACGAGCTTCCAAACATCGTGGAAAAGATCGTGGTTGCCAATGAAAAACGCTTTGTGGAATACATCAACGTGTCTCAGCCGATAACCCCGAGGATACACGCGCTTGAGCTTATCCCAGGCATAGGCAAGACCTACATGATGACAATAATCAAGGAAAGGGACAAGAAAAAATTCGAGAATTTTGCGGATCTGCAGAACAGGGTGGGGCTCAGAGACCCTGCCAAGCTCGTGGCAAAAAGGATAATCGAGGAAATAATGGGGCAGGCCAGAATGAACCTTTTCGTACGAAAGTAACTTGCCAAATATCACAAAGACCCTTGGTCAGCACATGCTTGTCGACGCAAGAGTCCTTGGCAAGATCATAGACGCTGCCAGAATAAGCAAAAACGAGACAGTGTTAGAGGCAGGCACAGGGCGGGGAATCCTCACAGCAGAGCTGTGCAAAGTGGCCAGGCACGTAGTTTCGTACGAAGTCGACAGAAAGCTATACCAGCAGGCACAGGAGCGGCTGCAGTTCCAGAATTTGGAGCTTGCAAATGCCGATCTTTTCAAGACAACCGGCCTACGCTTTGACGTTTTTGTTTCAAACCTTCCATATTCGCGGAGCAGGGACGCCTTTGAATGGCTGGCCGTGCAAAAGTTTAACAGAGCTATTGTGATGGTGCAGGAGGAGTTTGCGGACAAACTTGCCGCCCGGCCTGGCAGCAAGAACTACAGGGCAATATCGGCGCTAGCCGCCCATTGCTTTGCCATTGAAAGATTGTTCAGCGTTGGAAGGCAGTCGTTTCAGCCACAGCCAAAAGTAGAATCTGTGGTCATCAGGATAGTCCCAACCAACACCGTGACAAAAGAGACGATAAAGAACCTCAATCTTCTGTTTTCAAAGAGGAACAAGAAAGCCTCGACCGTGGCTGCCAAGGCAAGAGTAAAGGTAGACTTTGGCAGCAAGCGCGTAGATCAGCTTGCTCCAGGCGACCTGATCAGGGTGGCAGAGTCGATATCAAATGTATGTTCCATCTGACGACACTTTTCTTCTGGCAGATTGCATCAGGGAGTACAGCGGTAAATGGGCCCTTGAGATAGGAGTTGGCTCTGGCGTGCTGCTCAACCTGCTTGAAAAGAGCTTTGCAAACGTGGCTGGCTCGGACATTGACCTGCGGGCGCTAGAGCATTGCAGGGGCAGGTCAGGCGCAATGCTCGTCTGCTGCGACGCGGCATCGGCGTTTGCCGGCAGGTTCGACCTGATAGTGAGCAACCCGCCATACCTGCCCGATGACAAAGTCAGGGATACCACCGTGCACGGCGGTCCAGCAGGGGTAGAGACAACAATGCACTTTATACAGTCGGCTCTGCCTCTCCTTGCTCGCGGCGGCAAGATGCTTTTTGTGGTTTCGTCGCTTGCAGACTCTACTGCGCTTGACCGGCTGATCAAGGAGAAAAAGATGCACAAAAAGGCAGTAAAGGAAAAAAAGCTGTTCTACGAGACGCTCACGGTCGTGGAATTGAGTGCCTGATCATCATCACTTTTTCAAAAGCTTGCCGGCCCGCGCTGCTATCTGGTCTGCCATCTGCGACAGAGTTGCGCTGCCGCCCAAGTCATAGGTCACATACTTGCCCTCGTTGATGACGTCCTCTGTGGCCTTGAATATCGCGTCTGAGATGTGCTTTTCTCCAAGGTATTCTACCATCCACGCGCCTGACAGCACCGTTGCGACCGGGTTGACCTTGTTCTGGCCTGCGTATTTTGGCGCGCTGCCGTGCGCCGGCTCGAACATCGCGTACTTGTCGCCATAGTTGCCCGAATACACGTTGCCGATAGAGCCAACGTGGCCAGAGGCGCATTCTGACACGATGTCCATGAATAGGTTGGTGCTGAGCAGCACGCTCTGGTTGAACCTTTCAGGGTTCTTGACGAGCTGCTGCGTCATGTTGTCGATGTAGTATTCCTCGACCTGTATGTTCTTGAACTGTTTCTGCGCGTTTTCGACGGCGGCCCAGAAAATGCCGTCCGTCTCCTTGAGAATGTTGCGCTTTGTTATCGCATAGACTTTGCCAAAGCCCCGCTTTTTGGCTACTTCAAACCCTGCCTTGGCAACGCGGTCGCAGCCCTTTCTAGTTGTCTTGCGTATTGCGACAGCCGAGTCGTCGCTGGTCTTGAACTCTATGCCCGCGTAAAGCCCTTCGGTGGCTTCACGCACACAAACAAAATCAAGCTGCTTTTCGGCATTCTTGTACGTCTTGATCGGCCTGATGTTTGCATACAGCTCGAACTTTTGGCGAATGCTCACCGCCACGCTGCGCGGAGCGTTTGGCACCGGCACCGTCGTGGTCGGGCCCTTGAAACAGGCGTCCGACTCTTCAAGCAGCTTCCACACTTCTGGAGAGATGTATGAAGTTCCGCCATTCTTTTCCCACCATTCCGACCCTGCGTCGCATGGGACAAGCTCAACCTTAGAATTGCAAGCCTTCAAAACCTTGATCATTGCGTTGACGAGCTCAGGCCCCGTGCCGTCGCCCCTGATTACTGCTGCAGTCTTGGTACTAGCCAAATCAGAGTGGCGGCACTTTTTTAGCTATTTATTCTATTGCTTCGACGTAAGTTCTATGCGCGCCACCATCTTGTTGTCCTGCGGGAACGCCGGCGTTTCGTAGGGGCTGGCCACCCGGGTGAACTCGCCTGCTTCTGAAAAGTACGAGTATGCTATATCGTAGTCGGTGAGGTTCAGCGTCCTTTCCACGTTTGTTCCAGTCGAGTTGTCGACCACGGTAATCGTGTTGTTAATGTTGTAGACATCCATAAAGTTGCCAAGCGTGAGCCTGACCGGCCTGATGTATTCGATGTGGACAACGTTGCCCACTTCGTCAGTATGAATTGGTCTCCTGCATTCCTCGCCATCTTTTGGCTGCTTGCCAACATCGTCTGGTAGCATCATGTTCCTGCCGTCAACTATGACTTCAATTCTTGGATGAAGCTGGAAGGTCTCGATGCCCTCTTCTCCCCTCAGGCAGACAGTGTGCGGAGGTGGTGGCGGCGCCAAGGCGGGTATAATGACGAGCGCAACAAGGGCAGCGGCGCCCATTGCTATCGGAGGTATCAGCAGCTCCTTCTTGCCCAGCCTTTTCTTCGGCTTCTCCTCCTTTATCTTGCGCTTTGGCAAACTGGTTGCAATAAGGACATGCTAGGGCGTCTTAATATTGCTTTGCGCGCAGCACATCGTTAAATAATGCCAGGTGTGGGTATACATGGCGGCTTTGCAAATAGTCCAGCTATCAGACATACACATCGGCAGCCTCTTTGTCCAGAACGTTTTTGACACCGTGGTTGACGAGGTCAACAAGCTCAAGCCCGACGCGATCATTGTCACCGGGGACCTGACGGACGAAGGGTTGCTCTTCCAGTTTGAAAGGGCGAGGAACGAGCTCAAGCGCTTTACGTGTCCAAACGTCATAGTAGTCGCAGGCAACCACGACTACAGGCACACCGGCTACCTGCTGTTCAAAAAGTTCTTCCCATCAAAGCAGATCTACGAGTTTGACGACGCAATCGTGCTCACGCTGGGCACCGCCCGGCCTGACAGGGACGAGGGCGAAGTAGGCTACAGGCAGAACCAGTGGATGGAAAAGACTCTTACTAAATTGCCAGAGACCAAGCCCAAGATAGTGGCGATGCACCACCACCTGATAGGCATACCGGACACGGGCACTGACAAGATCATCATCCTTGACGCCGGCGACACGCTGCGGACGTGCCTGCAGTCAGGGGTGGATCTGGTGCTGTGCGGCCACAAGCACAGGCCGTGGGTGTGGAACCTTGGCCGACTGGAAATCGCGTACGCCGGCACGACGTCATCGTCAAGGTTCCGGGGCTTTTTTGAAAACTGCTACAATATCATTGACATAGAAATGGGGAAAAAGCCGCGCGTCGACATCAAGATAGTGGGCAAGAAGCGCTTTCCACTTGCTGAGCTTGTCGAGCGCTACAAGCCATTCCTAGAGCAGGCATAGGAGTGCGTGCGTTCCCGGCAGAGCATATGGAAAAAATGGTGCAATTTACAAGACATGTACGCGCGCTTCCAGTCCAGAAGTTCAAGCCTTCTATGACAGATACACCCCGCTTGAGCAGATTAGTCATGATGGAACAATGACCTATTTGTATTATCCGATAGGCAGAACTTGGCATTTTGATTATGGTGACTCTTCAAAATCGTTGCAGCTTGCAGTAAGGATTGATCCGTTTGGCAATACTAGCGTGGCACTTGATTGTACGGGCACGGAGGGTGATAATAGTTTGCCTGCCCAAGACACCTATTAACCACCTGCCGCGCATCTTAAAGCTCCAAAGCTCATTTATCGTATTTTGGAGTAAAAGCTGCGCTGGTGCCTGTATCTCTATCTAGATGATCGCTTTGTCCATGATGAATAATGCTACATTGTGAAAAATAAAGTAGCCAAAGGTTCAAAAGAAACATGCTCTCAGTTAGCCTACAATAATCATGAGCAGCAATGCGGGTCTGAGTCCATTGCTTGCGGGACTAGGAGCAGGCGCTCTTGCTCTTTTCATTGCATTGCTGTTTATGAATGATGGTCGCCTGCCGTGGGCACAAGAACCTCCAATTGTAGCCACCAGAGACAACCCTCTTGGCATTGATGCAAGGGTGGAGTATTATCATCAAAATACGGGTTCGACATGCCCCATCAATCCTCCATGCAATTCCTCTGTGCACTTAAAGTGACAAGCAAGAATGCAAATGCTACGGTCATGGGTTATCAGATATGTCTCTCGTCAGCCTGTGCCAGCTCAGAAGGTCTGAGACATGAAGCCAGTGGAACCGTAGTCGGGCAGAACAATACACCACCAAAAGAAAGAGAATGGAGCAACGCGATATTGTTAGGCTCTATAGAGGGTTGGAAAGTTGGAGATACTGCAGACATTAAGATACAGGTCAACCTGTTACCGATAGTAATGGCAGCGGCAGATGGATTGAGCTAGGCGAATCAGAGATTCTGGAATTTGAGAAAATCTAGAACATCGCACATTACCGAATCTCTAGAGACAGATGCAGCCACAAATATTGTTGCATATACTATTACTCCCGGTCTAACTGCATCTTGTTATGCAACAAAATCGAAAAGTAATTAATCAGATATGCGTACTGTTATTTGGCAGCAGTGAAGATTCAGAGTTAATCCTGAAGTTATGAAGAGAAGGCATTTGACTGAGCTGCCTTTATTATTCCAGTGATATTGCATGATAATCATTAATGCTTATCATTGATGTCTAGCTTAGTGATTAGTTTATTCTCATATATTACTACCACAATGATGTCGATATTTTGATATATATATCGAATATTATAAAGATATTGTATTTATTATTGTGTAAACATGCACTGCAAGTTAATATACAGGATAGTTAACTAGCTAATTCATGGCTCAAATGCCAGCACTGATACCAAAGGAAGTCGAAATCCAGAGGCTGAAAAAGATCTACATAATGGTCATCATGCTGGGTTCAATTGCAGCCTCAGTAGAGGTCGACAACTTTGTTGACGGCTCACTGCACCAGACGGCAATCAGAGACTCCGCATTCACGCCAGCCCACTGGTGGCTGTACAGCCACTTTGTGGCACTCCCGCTTGGATGGGGCTTTGTAGCAATGTACGACAGAAGAGTACCAATCCTCAGGGGTCCAGGCAACTCAATGAACACCGGTCTGAAGCTGACCATCATTGGCTACCTAGCCACGATGTTCACAATCGGTGTCAACGAGATGTGGCACTTCTGGTTCGTCGAAGAAATCTTCGCAGTTCCTAACCACTGGATGTTCAACATGGGTGTCGTCGTGGCATTCATGGGTGCTCTGGCATACGTAGTCAGAGTGTATGCCAGACTGGTGGAGCTGGGTGCAGAAACACCTGCAAAGAACCCGTACGTGGCCGAGATGTACAAGCTAGCACTGGAAGGCAAGCTGTACAGCAGATCCATCCCATAAAAACGGGGTTTCGACGAAGCGTCTGGAAAACCCAGACGCACGCTTTTTCCCTTTTTTCCCTTTTTGTTTTAACAAAATTATATGGTAGATTCCACTATTTCATGCCACTACAAAATTTTTATCTGCCAATGACCAGATAGAGGATTATTAATGAATCTACGTGCAATATTGCTTGCGGCAGTGCTTTTGGCAACCCTTGTTTCAATGACTGGAAAACAGTAGTTTTGCCACATCAATACCGCAGGTATCGCCAACATCTACGATTCATGTGACAAGTTCTGCAGTGCTGAAAGGCTTGATAGCCAATGTCCAGCTTGACAGCGACGACCCGGAATGGATCGAGTCAGGGATTGGGTCCTGCGCCTGAGGCCAACCGCTGCTGAATCAGATATGCCGTCGGCGCATCTGGTAGCCAGGATAGCAATGGTCAGGACCGACGGGACTGCAATGCACGACCACGCCATATCCAATTTCGGGCTGACCAATGTTGCTACGGAGGACAACAACACGACGACCGTGTTCAGGGGACAGCGACCGTCACAATGAGGGACGGGCCGGTTTCCGAAGTCCCGCTAACGATCAAAATATTCAACAACGCGGTGATCGGGATGTAGATAGGGCCGGACAAGATAGATTCGCACTTTGGGGCAAATCCGGTGTATGGCATGCTTGTCGAGTCTTCGAGGTCAATGATGGCCGAGATGCGCAGAGGCATGCCGATGAGCTAAAGACCGGCGGCCGCGCCCAACAATCCGGCTAGCACGTTGGAAAGCAGCTCTGTCAACTATTACGGGAACGCGACAGGGTACCTGGCGTACCCCAAGAATGGGAGCGACCTCCTAGCAGTCGTCATGATCCACGAGTGGTGGGGACTCAACCAGAACATCAAGGACATGACAGAGCAGCTTGCCAATGAAGGATATGTCGTTCTAGCTGTCGACCTCTACAACGGAGAAGTGGCGACAGAGTCAAGCCGCGCAGGCCAGCTGGCCGGCTCTGTAAGGAACAACCCCGGCGAAGCAATCAGCAACCTGAATGCCGCGGTAGAGTATGTTTCGTCGCTGCCAAACGTGAACAGCTCAAGGGTAGCTTCGCTTGGCCGGTGCTTGGAGTATTCAGCTCTGAAGACCAGTCAATCCCGGTCGACACAGTCAACTAGAAGCCGTACTGGACGCCAACGGCATCACAAACCAGATCTACATCTACGAAGGGGTCGGGCACGCATTCGCAAACCCATCAGGCGACAACTATGCGCCAGAAGAAACAGCTGATGCATGGAACAAGACGCTGGCGTTTCTGAGCAAGTATGTGTAGGGCCGTTGTTGCCTTTTTTCTCTCTTTTTTATTCTCTTCTGAGCGCCACTATCGGCGGCAGCCTCGACGCCTTCCACGCGGGGTAGCTGCCTGCGAGGATTGAAAGCCCCACTGAGAGCGCCCACACATAAGCCAAGTCTGTCGGCAGGAAGACAGGCGTGAGTCCTGAAGCGTCCGGGCCCTGAGCAAAGCTTGCCACAAGCACGTATCCTCCTACTATGCCAAGCGCCATTCCGAGTGTCGCGCCAAAGATGCCTATGGTCATGGCCTCTGCAAGGAACAGCGAAAGGATGAAGCCGTTCTGCGCTCCGATCGCTTTCATGGTGCCGATCTCCCTTATCCTCTCCATGACCGACGTGTAGAGCGTGGTAATGATGCCGACGCCCCCCACTAGCAGGGCGACAAGCGCGATGCTCAGGATAAAAGAGGTAAAGCCCGACGTAAACTGTTGGATGGTCTCAAGGATTGCCTCCGGCGTGGTGATCCCGATATCGTTGCCGTAAAGCTTCCTTATCTCCTCTTCCACTATTGCCACGTGGTCGCCGTCTTCTGCTGCAACCAAGAGTGCGTCGTACTTGCCGGCCTTATTCAAGAGCGCGTCACCTGACACCCTGTTGAATACGACTGCATTGTCTATGGTCGGATTGCCTGTGGGCTTCATTATGCCACTGACCACAAAGCTTTTCGATTCTTCTTCCTGCTTGCCCGTGTCAGGGTCTACAAATGTATATGTCACGCGGAGCGACTGACCTATCGTCGCAAATGGCACGTCGTCGCCGGGCGGGTTTGCCACTCTGTCTGATAGGATTATCGCAGAGGGATCGTTCTGCCTGATGCTTGAGCCCTCTACGAATTTAATAGTGGGCGCAATGACGTAGAGCTTTTGCGGGTCTATTGAAAACACGGTGGTATCGACAGACTTGCCCCTTGACTGGAGCGTGATCTGGCCCTGGTACGACTGTATGACATCGTCCACGAATGGGAGCGACCTTATCCTGCTGACCACTGCCTCGTTGAGCGTTATCTTGGGCGCAGGCGGAGGCCCTCCTCCTATCGGCCCTTGGCTGCTCTGCTGCGCGCTCGTCACGAACAGAATGTTTGGTGCAAGCTGGGAAAACTGGTCGTCAATGAACGCGCCAAAGCCGGCACCAAGGCCATTGAGGGCAGTCATCAAAGCACTCCCGACAACCACCATCAGCACCGTCAGTGCCGACCTGACCTTCCGCTCCTTCAGCGCGTCAAAGGACAGTGAAAAAATCTGAAAAATGTTCATTTGCGATCTTGCTTACTACTATGGCTGTCAAGCACAGACTCGATGTCGTCGTCATCGGCCTTGCCCGCCTGAAAAGTGCGCTTGAGGGCGCTCTTTTTTCTCCTTCTGGCGACCGTCACGCCTGCTATCGCCGCGGCAGCCGCCACGCCAATGCCCACAGGCATCAGGCTTATGCTTGCTATGTCCGGGCCTTGCGAGGACTCGTCGGCAGGCTGCTCGGGCGCAAACTGCACTTCTGAATTGACGTCAAGCATATGGGTCTCCCGGAGGTCGTCCTTGTAACTTACCTTGAGCGAAATAGCGTACGTGCCAGCGCCGGCCCTGCTGTTGACGTTTATTGGAATGCTGAAAGGCAGGGGCGAGTTCTCTTCCAAGTCGCCTATGTATTGCTGGGGCGGCAGGTCTGACACAAGATTCTCTGCGCCTGTGACCTCGATCGTTGTAAAGAGTGCCACCGTGTTGCCCTCGTTCAGGAGGCTCCCGACGATGTTGGGCGTGCCCCCGATGTAGTTGATTGCAAGGTCATAAGCCCTGATGCTGATCTCGCCTGCGATGTAGATCCCGAGCGTGAACGTTTCAGTGTTTGACTGCCCGTTCGACGAATATTCAACAGTCACGTCAAAAGAAGCAGGATTTCCAATCAGCGAATTTGCGGCAAACACCCTTGTAGGCAGGTCGACCTGTGAGTCTTCCCCGATACTCTGGATCGTCCATTTCGAATTGCCTAGGATCTTTACGGATTCAGACGGCGACACCAAGGTCACAACAACGTTTGTTATCGGAGCCGTTCCCTTGTTTGCCACACTGATATTGTAATCCTCAATCTTGCCGGCAACTATCTGGTTGCTTGCGTCCCCATCTCCAGAAGAAATCCCGCTCACATTTATGATAGCCTTGCCTGTCACCCTGAACGGGACGTCCATACTCGCGTTTCTTGGCACCCCTGTCTCAAAGAACCTTGAATAATCTACAGATAGCTGTGCAGTATGTTCTCCTATGCTTGCGGTGTCAAGCACGTCCACATCAAAAAAGAGCGTAAACGTGTTTCCCACTTTTACAATCTGGTTGAAGGTGGCAGTTGCAAGACTTCCGGCTGGCTTGCCGGTTGCCTGAAAGCCACTTGGAAGCGTCAGCTGGCCTGTGATTCCAGAGATGTCTGACGGACCCCTGTTTATCAGGACAACTGCAAGGGTGGAAGCGCCGTCGCCGGGAGCAACGTCCAACTCCGTGGTGCTCTCACTCGAATTCAAGCCTGATGTCCAGTACGAGTCAAGATAAACCGGCCCACTATAGTAGGCTGAAATGATGTCTTCTCTGCTTGGGCCACCTTCCTGTGCGTATGCCGCAACAGGGATCAAGACCATGCTGGCAAGCAGCGCAAAAATTATCGTTGAATTCACAATCATCATTAGTGGTATGCGACCTCCTTTTCCACCGTGCCGTCGCGGATATAGATTGCCCTGTCGGTTGCTTCTGCAAGCTCGGGGTTATGCGTCACCATCACTATAGTGCGCCTGAACTTGTTTGACAGCATCTTGAGCAGGTCGAACACTTCATTCCCTGTCTTTGTGTCGAGGTTGCCTGTCGGCTCGTCTGCAAGTATTATCGCGGGGTCGTTCATGAGCGCCCTTGCTATTGCGACCCTCTGCTGCTGCCCTCCGCTCAGACTGGTGGGCTTGAAGTCTGCCTTGTTGCTTATGCCCAAGACGTCAAGGAGCTTTATGGCGCGCTGTTGCATTTTGCTGCCGTCCATGCCAGATAGTATGGCAGGGAGCTCGACATTCTTGAGGACGGTTGTCCTGTTTATCAGGTTGTATGACTGGAAGATAAAGCCGATAAGGTGGTTCCTCATTGTGGCAAGCTCGCCGTCTGAAAGCGAAAATACGTCGACGCCGTTTATTATCACCCTGCCTGAGGTGGGCCGGTCAAGCGCCCCTATCATGTTGAGCAGCGTCGACTTGCCGCTGCCCGAGGGCCCCACTATAGAGACGAACTCGCCCTTCCTTATCGAAAGGTTCACTCCGCGAAGAGCCGCGACCCTGCCGGCCGCAGACTCGAATATCTTGACAATGTTTTCAACCTTGAGAACGACCGAATCGTCGCTTCCGTTATTCGTGTTCATGCCTGCCAAGCACCTATAGAAATTGCTGGCCGCCTAATAAGCATAACTGACCAGTCAGTCAGTTTTTCCTTACCGGATTTGCGGTAATGTTGTTCCGCCTTTTTTTGGCAGGCAACCTATCCGATCTCTTTGCAAAAGTAGAATTGGAACCAAGCTTTACTAGCAAGTGAACTTTCGGCTTGAAACATAGAGGCAAAATTGCTGTCCTTGCTGCTGGGGTATCTATTACCTGCTTTATCTTGGCTTGTCTGTATGGAAGGGAGGATTCTTTTTTGTCCTAGAAACAGTGGCTGTAGAAGTTTCTCAGATTTGCCCTTTGATCTGAGTCCTGCATTTCCTTTACTTCTAGCTGGGAGTGTTGCAGCAGCTATCATCATTACTGGTGGGGTAGCCTTTAGGATCAAATCCTCTAATAATCTACTATTTTGCATTCAGATTTTCTTTTGCAAACCTGCCTAAGCACCTTTGCTAACATTACAAAAGATGCAACAACATCAATTTTTTGGTAAACAATAAATACGCAACCCTTGGCGTTTGAAGTGTGCCTGTTGATCCTGTCTGCGGGATTGAAATGGACCAAGAGCTCGCAGTGAGCCACGAACACAACGGCAAGACCTACTACTTTTGCTGCGAAGGCTGCAAGAGGATCTTTGTGAAAAAGCCTGGGAAATATTCAAAGTGACGGCGTGACAGGAAACGCGCCACACGTCCTGCAGAACCTACCGTCCCGCGCCATGCAGCCGCGGCATTCCGGGCAGCGCGATTCACAATCCACTTCTCTTTCTTCTTCCTTTGGCGGCGGAAAGTAGCTTCGGAAAATAGCGTAGTAGTGCAGGTGCTCCTTGCTCCTTATCGTGACGTTGTCCAGCTCTTTTGCTATCTTTGCCTTGTTTGCAAAGGTCAGGTCATCTATCATTTCTTCAACATATTTTTGATATTTGCCAGTGGCCGCTCCCTGCTCCTGCGCAAGCTTTTGCCTCCAAACAAGGTCGCCAAGTGTAGTCTCAAAACACCTCCTGAGGATGAGCTTGCCCCACTTTTTTCCATTATGCTCGCCAACCTTTTCGCTGACGCCTATCGACTTTGCAAACGATATAAATTCCCCGTCAAGGAAAGGGGTCTTTACCTTAACACCGATATGCTCGCCCAGCTTTCTTGACGAAAAATGCATGATCTGCCAGAGCCGGCGCAATTCCAAATCCAGCTTTTGCGCGTCAGAGTAATACCGGGCAAGATAGTTGTAGCCTGCGAACAGCTCGTCGCCCCCGTCGCCTGTCATTATGGCGGAGTGGCCGTCGCTTTTTGCTTGCTCCATGCCGGCAAGAGCGACTGCCGAATTCCTGATCTCTATCGGGTCAAACGTCTTGAAGACCTGTATGACCTGCTCGACCAGCTCTGCCATCCTGTTCTGGTCAAATACGACTTCGACGTGCCTTCCGCTGTATTTTCCCGCAACCTGCCTTGCGTGGGCAAGGTCCGGGGCATCAGAGCCAAATCCCGCAGCCACCGAATATTTTGGATGCAGTATGCTTGCCAGTATGCTGCTATCAAGCCCGCCTGAGAGCAGCAACGCGTCTGCACAGTTCCGCTCCACGCTTTCAGTCAGCAGCCTGACAAGCTGTTCGCAGTGCAATACAGAACAAAATCAGACGGTGCTTCTTATTCTTCTTTTTTGCCATTTGCTGGCGGCGCTTCGCAGAATTCCGTCAGGACGCCGTTGAGCGACTTGGGGTGTATAAAAGTGATCCTGCGGCCGTACGAGCCCGTGCGCAGTCCCCCCAGCATCTTCATGCCGTTGGCAGACGCCCTTGCAACATCCTTTTCGATGTCGTCTGCCGTGATTGCAATGTGATGTATACCCTCGCCGCGATCTTGCAGGAACTTTGATATCGGGCTGTCCGGAGCTGTCGGCTCCATCAACTCGATTCTGGTGTCCTGCAGCATCAGCATCGCGACCTTGACCTTTTCATTTGGAACCTCCTCTATTTCCAGGTGGTCAACATTCAGTATCTTTTGATAATTTTTGAGCGCCTCTTCCACGTTCTTCACGGCTATGGCAATGTGGTCGACTCTCATTTCAGATCTTATTCTTCTATTGACAGTTTATTTAACCTAATGTTGGGGGTGCTTGTATCGCTAGCGACAGAAGAAAAGGCGTAGCAGTATTTCGCTAATGCTTCTATTACTATACTACTTCTCTTCTGCTCCAGAAGTTTCCGTATCCTTTGCTTTGTTGCTATTGTTGTCGTTGCCTTTCGCCGGCTCGCCTTCCGGCGATTTGGTGATTTTCCACCCCAGCCTGATGACATAGGGAGACAAGAACGTCGTAATTATTGTCATCGCTCCAATCATTGGAAGCAAAAACGCGCTTGTTGCCCCCACGTCTGCTCCTCCCTTGGCCGTCACAAGCGCCAGCTCGCCTCCCGAAGCTGACAGGCCAAAGCCTGCCCTTGCAGACACCTTCTTGCTAAGCCCAAGCATCTTTGCAGAGGCAAAGACGGTTCCGAACTTGGCTCCAAAGGAAGTGGCGATCAGGATCAGGGCAGGGACAATGAAAGACGGGATCAGCCTGATGTCCATGAGCGCCCCGACAGATATGAAAAACACGGCGCCAAACATATCCCTCAATGGGATAGTGATTATCTTGGCGACGGCCTGCGTTTTTGATTCTGCCACCAGCACGCCTGCAAAGAAGGCGCCGGTTGCGACCGAAATCCCGATCGCGTCGGCAATGAACGACAGCCCGAACGCGACTGCCAGCACTGTTATCAGGATAAGGTCGTAGCGGTCCGTCTTGCCCATGATGTCGACCAGCTTGGGTATCGTCCTTGAGCCGAGGAACAGGACGCCGCCGATAAAGGCCAGCACCACCCCGACCACGACTGTGATCTCTTGGAACGCAAGGTCGCCTGTCGAAGCCACAGACTGCAAAATGGCGAGCATCGATACTATGATAATATCTTCAATTACAGCGACGCCGAGCAGGAGGTACGCCGACTCCTCCCTTACCATACCCAGCTCCTCCAACACGCGCATCACTATTACGGTGCTCGTCACAGATATTGAAAGCGCCAGAAAGAGGCTGTCAAATAACGCCATGCCCATCTGCTGGCCTACAAAATAGCCGATGGCAAAGGTACCCAAAGCCTCGGACAGCGCAATGACAATAGCCTTTCCTCCAATGGACCGGAGCTTGGCTATCGGGTACTCCGTCCCGACCGTGAACAAGAGCAGAATGATCCCTATTTCTGCCATCAGGCTGACCGTCTCGATGCTGCTGACCAAGCTGAACGGTGGCGTGTATGGCCCAATTATCATGCCTGCAATGATGTAGCCGATAACCATTGGCTGCTTTAGCTTGAATGTGATGGCAAGCATTATTGCAGCAACTACCATGATCACTGCAAGGTCCATTACCACAATGTCTCCAAGCGCGTTCTCTCCGCCAACAAGGGATGGGAAAAGCGATGGCAACGGAGAGGTTGTTGGAGCTGTGTGGTTCACTGCACAATATCCAAAGATATACTACAATAAAAAGAAAGTTGTTGTCGTTGTACTGGGGCCGACTACCTCACGCGGGTACTTTTTTTGGATTAGCCGCTATAATTATTGCACTAGAACGATATCTTGGGCTCGTACCTGCCAAAGACTGTCCTGAGAGTGCTGCTTATCTCGCCAAGAGTGCTGTAGTTCTTGACAGCATTGATTATGTGAGGCATCAGGTTCTCGTCGTCCTTCTCTGCGGCCTTTTGCAGCTGCGACAGCGCCTGATCCACTTTGGTCCTGTCGCGGCTGCTTTTGAGTTCCTTGAGCCGGGCGATCTGCCTGTTCTCTATCTCCTGATCTATCTTGTTGAGCTTGGGCTCGACGTCGTGCGCGTCCTGGTACTTGTTGACCCCTACAATGACGCGCTTGTTCTCGTCGATCTCTTTCTTTAGCTGGTACGCGTTGTTCCTGATCTCTTCTTGGAAGAACCCCTTCTCCACGGCGACCATCGCGCCGCCCATCCTATCTATCTTTTTGAGGTACTTGTTCACTTCTTCCTCTATCTTGCCCGTCAGGTATTCGACATAGTACGAGCCGGCCATAGGGTCGACTGTCTTGACGACGCCGGTTTCGCTTGCGATTATCTGCTGGGTTCTGAGCGCCACCTTGACAGACTCTTCGGTCGGGAGTGCTAGCGCTTCGTCCCTTGAATTGGTGTGCAGCGACTGGCACCCACCAAGCACCGCGGCCAGCGCCTCTGTCGTCACCCTGACGATGTTATTATCGACCTGCTGCGCAGTCAGCGACTCGCCGGAGGTCTGCACGTGGAAGCGCAAGTGCATCGACTTGGGATCCTTTGCGCGGAACCTTTCCTTCATTATCTTTGCATAGATACGTCTTGCGGCCCTGAACTTGGCGATCTCTTCAAAGAACTCCATCGTGCAGCAGAAAAAGAACGAGAGCCGGGGCGCAAAGTCGTCAACCTTCATGCCCCTTGAGATGCATGTCTCGATGTATTCAATCGCGTTGGCAAAGGTGAACGCCAGCTCTTGTACGGCGTTGCAGCCAGCCTCCCTCATGTGGTAGCCGGATATGCTGATCGGGTACCATTGGGGCACCTTCTTTGAGCAGTATTCTATCATGTCGCCGATAAGCCGCATAGACGGCTTGGGCGGGTAGATGTATGTGTTGCGCGCGATGTATTCCTTCAAGATGTCGTTCTGGGTCGTCCCGCGCAGCTGATCTGGCGGCACGCTTTGCGACTCGGCAACAGTGATGTAAAGCGACAAGAGAGTTGACGCGGTAGAATTGATGGTCATTGACGTGCTGACCTTGTCAAGTGGTATCCCGTCAAAGCAGGTCATCATGTCCTTTATAGAGCTGATGGCGACGCCGGTCCTGCCTACCTCGCCTTCCGACTGTGGGTCATCCGAATCCCTGCCCGTCTGGGTCGGCAGGTCGAACGCAAGCGACAGTCCCGTCTGGCCGTGGTCCAACAAGAATTTGAAACGCTTGTTGGTCTCCTCCGCGCTACCAAAGCCGCTGTACTGACGCATTGTCCAGACGCGCTCTCGGTACATGTTGGGGTACAGACCACGCGTGAACGGGTACTTGCCCGGTTCTTCATCGCGGCGGCTACTATTGTATTTCGCCAAGTCTTTTCTGTTGTAGACTCGCTTGACCGGGATGTTAGAATCGGTCTTGAAGTTCTCGGTTGGCTTTGCCGGTTTTGCCACCATATCTACCATCACCTAAAGAGGCCGGCGGCCAGCTCTTCTGCGGCCGCGTACGGGTCGATCTCTTTTCTGGTCAACTTGTCGACAAACTCGGAATATTTCTTGCTGCCTGCAAGCATCTGGGAAGCCTTTTTCTCGACCGTATTTAAAACCATGTCCCTCAACTCGTTCTCCAGCATCCTTCTTTCGCGTTCTTTATAATTAATGCTTTTTTCCTTTAGTAATTTATCAATACTCTTGGCTAGTTCGCGGACGCCCTTGCCGGTCTTGGCAGACGCCTTGAGCACCACAGGCTTTCGATCCGTGTCGCCTATCAGGTCGACTATGGTGTTGTATAGCGCGCCGGCGCCTTCAAGGTCTGACTTGTTGATGATGTACATATCGCCGATCTCAGTCAGGCCGGCCTTGACCGCCTGCACGTTGTCGCCAGTGTGCGGAGTGAACAGCACCGCCGTAATATCGACCACCTTGGATATCTCGATTTCCAGCTGACCAGCGCCGACGCTTTCAACCAACACTAAGTTGTAGCCGGCAGCGTCCAGAATCCTGATCGCGTTTCGCAGCGACTTTGATACGCCTCCCACCGCGCCTCTCGACGCCATGCTCCTCATGAACACCTTTTCGTCGTCAAGATTGCCCTGCATCCTGACCCTGTCGCCCAGAATCGCGCCGCCCGTCAAGGGGCTTGTAGGGTCTACGGCAAGCACCGCCACCCTGTAGCCAAGGGCCTGGCATTCTGGTATCAGCCTGCCCACAAGCGAGCTCTTGCCTGCGCCGCCCGGCCCGGTGAACCCCACGGTCCTTGCACCCCCTATCTTGCTAAAGATCTGTCTTATTATTTCTCGGGACTCGGGCTCGTCGTTATCAACAATTGAAATGGCTCTTGCAAGAGCGCGCCGCTCGCCTGCCAGCAGGCCCTTTACTATGGGAAGCATCACTACTTGCCTTGTTTGTAAGGCGGACAATATTAACGTGTACTACTAGTCTTCTTCTTTGAGCGATTCAGAAATGATGCTGGCGAGCCTGTCATTGCCCTCCCTGCGGTACCTCTCGATTTCCTGGACTAGCTGCTCCCTCAGCTGCCTGTAGAGGCCGATCTGCTCTCTCACGGTCTTTTCCCTGATCTCCTCAACTTCTTCGGCTGGCGAGGCCATGCAATGTTATGGCAGCTTTTGTATTTATGACTTCATTCCGGGCTTGACCAGTCATGTCTGAATTGAATAAATATTTTAAGCGGAAAAGCCAATCCTTCCGGTATATAATATGTCGGCGCAACAGCAACAGACAAGGCCAATACGCGTACTGGTAAGCAAGCTCGGGCTCGACGGCCATGACAGAGGGGCTCTGGTCATATGCAGAGCGTTCCGCGACGCCGGCATGGAGGTCATTTATTCAGGGCTGTTCTGCACGCCAGAGCAGGTCGCAAACATGGCCATAGACGAGGACGTCGACGTGGTGGCAATGAGCCTGCTTAACGGGGCGCATTTGACACTGTTCCCAAAGGTAGCACGCCTTTTGAAGGAAAAGGGGGCGGACGACATCCTCATCATGGGCGGCGGCATCATCCCGGAAAGCGACAGGAAGGAGCTTGAAAAGCATGGCGTTACTGGCAATTTTGGCCCCGGCACCCCGCTTCCAGTGATAATCAAGCACATCACAGAAAACTTACAGCAGAAAAGGCGCAAGTAGAGATTCTTTACTACATCTTGCCAAAATCCCACGTAGAGAAGAACCTTGGATCGATCTCGATTAGGACTTCGTGCCTACTTCTTGCGGCTTCTATGTTCCCCTTGGCGATAGGGTGATCAAGCGTGCCAAGGTACTTTAGGTGTATCTTTTCCACGATTGGCATGACCTTGCTAGTGTCCCCAGATATTGTTGCAGTCCCCTTGCCCTTGACTCCCTTGTAGGGAAAGTTCTCGTCGTCAATTGAAAAGTAGACATTCGGGTTGTTACGAACATTCTGAACTTTCTTTGTCGTCTTGCGGGTCATTACATAGAGCTTGTTGTCGCCCTTGTCGTAATAGAACCAGAGGGGCTGGATGTTGGGATCGCCCATTTCATCAATAGTTGCCAGCTGTATGTTCAGCTTGCTTTCAAGGAACCTGTCAACTTCGTCCTTGGTCATAGCGCCTATGCCGGGCATCGCGTTTATGATCTTCATTCTCTTCTGCCTATTTGGCGTTAACTTTTGATATAAAGTTTGACGATCCTTGGCCTCTTGTTGGCGTTTGTTCCTGACTCTCTGCAACAGGAAGGGTGAACGAAAAAGTCGCGTCCTCGCCGTCAGGATTGTTCTTGGCCCAGATTTCACCATCCTGAGCCTCCCCTATGCTCTTTGAGATGAAGAGCCTAAGGCTTGTGCCCTGCTCTGATTTTGTGGAAAATTTGGTGAAGAGCCTTGGCATCATGTCAGGCGCGATGCCAGTCCCCGTATCTTTGATGCCGACATGGGCATAACCGGTGTCGTTCTTTTTCCACCCTGACTGTAATTGTCCCCTCTTTTTCAATGAACTTGATCGCGTTTCTGACGAGGTTGGACAGTACTTCAAACATCCTTGCCCTGTCTGCCTGCACGAAAAGAGGCTCGCGATAAGGCTCGAAAACGATCAGCACCTTCTTGTCGTCTGGAATAAAGCTCCTCGAATCTTCAAGCACGACCCTTACCTTTTCGTTGATATCTAGGGTTTCTCTTTGCAGCTTTAGCGCGTTGCTTTCAATTCTGGATACCTCAAGTATATTTGAGGAGAGCAACTCGAGCCTCTTTGCATTGCGCACCAAAATTTCTATCTCCGCCTTTGTTACCTCGACCCTGTCCTTGCCGTCTGCAAACTAGTCGCCCAGCAATTCAATGACGGCCAGCGGGGCTGTATCGGAGTCCTAAGCTCGTGCGCTGCGATGTTGATAAATTCCCTCTGCATCTTGTCATGTGTGCCGAGCTTTTCATTTGCCTTCACAAGGGACTCGTTGGCATGTGTCAGCTCTTCAGTCTGAGACCTACAGAGATCATTCAATGACAGGATTACGATTGCAATGCCCACGGCCGCGCTGCCGATGGCCAGAATTATTGCAGAAACGAAATAGTTGTGCTGCTGGAGAAGTGGGCTTATCTGGGCCAATACCTGATGGGGAACGACTACATACAATGTAAGGAAGCGCTCCCCTCTGGCCTCTACCGGCGCGTATGCCACGGTGGTCGACATTCCTTCAAAATCGACAAAGTCATAAGAGCCCCGCCTGTCTTCATGGGACTCTTGCAGCATCCTGTCGAAAAGCTGCCTGTTGCCGTCATCAAATGATGATGAAGACGGCGATATTGCACCAATGTCTATTATGCTGCCAGTAGACGCGCTGTTGCTAGAGTAGGCGATCAGCCCGTTGGTGTCAGCCAAGATCAGTATGGAATCCAGCTCGGGCGAGGTCGACGATTCGAGTATCTTGCCAAGGTTTTGCAACGTTATTGCAGAAAACACCACGCCCTCAAAGGCCTCGCTGCGAAGAACAGGATGCGCCAGGAACAGCCGCGGGACGCCGTCAGGCGACTCTATCGTCGCGCTATAGTAGGGAAGACCGGTATCGCGGGGGAACGTAAAATACGGCCTGAAACTGACATCCGTCCCCCTGTACTGATCGTATTCCTCTTCGCTTACAAATCCACTTGACCACACCGTCTTGCCTTCCCTGTCAAGCCAGACATAGCGGTCGGTAATTTCTGAAGTGGCAGCCTGCCTGTTGTTTATCACGATCTTGGCTGCCTCCAAGTCGTTATTGAGAATTGAGGGAGCTTCGGCCAGTATTTCCAAGTTGCTATCGATCAGATCCACATTGCTTTCTACCAGGTTTGCCAGATGATAGCTTTCCACTCGGTGTCCTCCTGCAGGTTGGCGGTGACAAGTTTCGTAATTTCGCTAGAAGTAAATCGAAAGTAGCTGTACGACAGGATCGACAGGATTACTGCGCCGGCACCGATGGACGCTAAAATAGCGAGCTGCTTTGCTGGCGCAATGCCTATGCGATGGCTAGACACCAAGCAAATGACAAGGCACTCATAGATAAATTGCCCTGATGGAATATTCTATAAGATATGTCAGACTTCGGGGGCGTCCGGCCACATCATCTTGCGCATCTCCCTGCCTACCTTTTCCACAGGGTGGTTCTCTATCTCCTTCATGTAGCGCGCAAACGAGTTCTTGCCTTCCTTCTTGTACTTGCTGACCCATTCCTCTGCAAAATCGCCTGACTGGATCTCCTTGAGCGCTTCTTTCATCTTTTTCTTGGCCTCCTTGTCGATTACGCGCGGCCCGCGGGTGAGCCCGCCGTACCTCGCCGTTTCGCTCACGCGGTTGTACATGCCGGTGATGCCGTACTTTTGTATCAGGTCGACTATCAGCTTCAATTCGTGCAGGCACTCGAAATACGCCACTTCCGGCTGGTAGCCTGCTTCTACGAGTGTCTCAAACGCGTTCATTACCATCGCGTGCGCTCCGCCGCAGAGGTCGACCTGCTCGCCGAACCAGTCAGTTTCTACCTCTTCCTTGAACGTCGTCTGCAGTACGCCTGGGCGGGTGCTGCCGATCGCCTTTGCCATCGCAAGGACGCGATCCCACGCCTTGCCCGTGTGGTCTTGGTAGACTGCGACAAGCGAAGGCGTCCCAAAGCCTTCCTGGTACAATTCGCGTACACGCTGCCCGGGGCCCTTTGGCGCGACCATGATGACGTCGACATTCTTGGGCGGGACTATCCACTTCCAGTGGATCGCCGCGCCGTGCGAAAATGAAAGCGCCTTGCCTTCTGTCACGTGTTTTGCAATCTCTTTCTTGTACGTGTCGGCCTGCTCCATGTCCGGGATCAAAATGTGGATAATGTTTGCAGCCTTGGCCGCCTCTGCAACCTCCATCACCTTGTGGCCTTCTGCCTCGGCCTGCTTCCACGTCTTGCCTCCCTTCCTGAGGCCGACTATGACATTGAGGCCAGAGTCCTTCATGTTGGACGCCTGAGCGCGCCCCTGAATTCCGTAACCGATAACTGCAACAGTCTGGTCCTTTACCGGAGCTAGCGATACCTGGTTATCAAGCCATTTCTTTGCGGGCATGAGTGTCTGTCGCTGGCACGCATTATATTATTCTACTGATACGCAATCACGGGCTGGCACTCCTTGCGATGTGCAGACCACCACCTGTCAAGCTTTGTCAGCATGAATTCAAGCTCTCTGGCGCTGGCAGTCAGCCTATATTCTACTTTTGATGAATCACGAGTCTTTGCTATCAGCCCTTCATGCTCTAGCTCCAGAAGCCTTTCGGACAGCACCGTGCTACTTATTCCTGCAAGGGCTCTTTTGATCTCGCAAAAGCGCGCTGCTTCTTTTGAGCCAATGCTTTTCAGGATCGGCCATGTCCACCTCTTGCCAAGCATTCCCCATATGCCAAGATCCAGATCGCCGTCAGCCATGTTCTCAGACATTTGGATGCGTCTCCTTCTGCCAGCATTGCAGGCAATAGTCGCCTGTCACCTGAAATATCTCGGCCTTCTTCTGGCAGCAATACCAGCAGTTTGGATCTGGCAGCCTGCTGCCACGATTTTGGTTCATTTCCTGTCCTCCCGCCTGAACCTGTTGAGGACAAACGCCAGCGCTGCAAGCGCTGCGGCAGAAACGGTCATCAAAAGGTGTCCAAGCCCAATGTGAGCGGGATGGGTAATCCCAAACCCGATGCCAGAAGCAATGTGAATCTCATGAGGCTGCCCCCTGTAAAAGAGACCTACTCCAATTACCGCCCCTGCTATAGCCAGATACTTCATCGGGACGCCGGCCCTGGCGGCGACTGCTACCACAATGACAAGACCAAGACCATACAGAAGATCTGCAAAAGGTGTCAGCACAGTGGTGCCTGCTTCTATTCCAATCACCCCCTGCAAGACCAGCCCGGTGCTGACGAATCCAATCGCAAACCCGGCCAAGTGAATCGCTATGCCGGTTATCCCATGCCTGCGTACCTGACTTGCGAGGATGCTAGGCTGTTCTGACAATTTTGTCAAAGCCCCCAAACAAAAGAGGTGGAGAGGGCTAGTGCCAGATTCCCCAGCCAAGTCCGTGCCCTTTCCAAGGTCCGCCCCATTCCCCATATCCGTGTCCGCCCCAGTGTCCGGACATTGGCCCAAAGGAGCCTAGTTGCTGGCCTTCGGAAGTGTAGAGCACATCGCCGTTTCCTGCATCGACTATGACCAGATATCCCGTCTGGTTTGCAGTGTTTGCTACAAGGAACTTGTATACGAGATACCCCTGCACGACGCCAAGATGCCCGCCAAGTACAGCCCCGTCTGTCACATGCCCCTGCGCAGTTTCAGCGGCTGCAACAAACGACACCCCGACATTTTCACGGATAAAGTCCATCGTTTCATTTGCGACGCTGACTGAGCCGTTTATTTCAGGCACGCCTTCGCCTGCCCATATCATTTTCTGCTGTTCTTGCTGTGCAGTTGCCTGTACTACCGACGACGCTGCTAGAATGGCAGCCACCGCGCCGGCAGCAATGATGGCAACTATTACCACCTTCTTGCTCAGAAGATTTTTTGTTGACATGCGTAAACTTGCAAAGGAATTATTTTAACCGTTGTTTACCCATGACACGTAACTTAGTTACTTGAAGTTCAAGCTCGGGTAGAGTCGAAAAATAAAAGTTGAATTCTAAAAAATAATGAAGGATCAGGTCGCGCTAATCGCCATCCTTAGGTTTTACGTTCCAAGTCGTGCATCATCTGTTCGAATTGCTCTCTCGTGATCTCTCCTTTGGCGTACCTTTCCTTGAGTATCGATTCAGCAGTTCTGTATTCGTACCTGTACCATCCCCTCCAAGGCCAGAGGAACCATTTTGCCACCCAGAAGACTATGAATATCAAAAAGATTCCGCCAAGCCAGCCGAAAGGAAATGGGAAGAATGCTCCCGGCCGCCCGGGAACAAAGTAGAGGGACAGGGCAATCGACACCCCTATTACAGCTATCAGTCCTATTATGCCCCAGCCTACGATTCGCCTGATGCGGTTTGATTCCTGATCGCTCATGCTATGTAGCCCTCAAAAAATTAATGAGGGGCTACCGTCACAGCCCTCGCCGTTCTTATGCCCTTTGCGACGCCAAGCCCGAATACTATCAGCCCAAAGATGACTCCAAGGATTGGGCCAGGGAACACAATGACTGCAAAGTTTATGCTCGCAAGAGCCACCAGACCCGGGATCATGTATATGACGCCAGCTGCGGCCAGCAATCCTGCCACTAGAAATGACCTCTGCTTCCACGAGACAGCAAACGCCGCTGCTGACAGCACTAATGAGCTTATGTTGAGCGCCGTTCCGAGACTTAAGCCCAGCACCGCTATTCCTCCCGCTAGATTAGGTAACACCAAGGCAAGCGCGGCCGCGGCCAGCCCCACCGCCAATGCAAGTTTCGAGTTGTTAGTCATGACGCAGTCTTTCACCCGATCTATTTTAGACATTGTTAATCCTTGACACGTAACATAGTTACCTCACTGTTAATCTAGCTCGGCCGGCAAGCCATTTTAGGAAGGGTGCACAATAGTGCTAGTGGCGGACATGCCGCGCCTTGACGGCTATTGCTATTCATCGTTAATCAATCCTGCAGCGATCAAGCCCGAGAAATCTGGTTAAATTGGTCCACGAATACCGCGACAGGGTCTACATCAGAAAAGACGTGATACTAAAGCTGTCGGAGTACGGCGAGCTCAACCAGAGCAAGCTGATGAGCTACTGCGGCCTGAACAATGTCAAGCACAAGGCAATCATCGACGACATGGTCGAAAAAGGGTTGATAATCCGGTTCGAGGAGCCATGGGGCAACAAGACGATAATCAAGTACAAGGTTTCGGAAAAGGGGCGAGCGATCTTTCAGGAGATACTAGAGCCGTACGAAGTGCTCTTTCCAAGAAGCGAGGGGGAAGAAAAATGACGACGGCTACAAGTAACATTGTTACCACATTTCTTATAATGAGCGGGAGGGGAGTTTAGTCAGTGGCAAAAGACGACGACAAGCCTATTGAAAACATCTTCAGGGCAATGGACGAGATAGTCCGCCAGCTGAACATGACAAAAAGGCTGTTTCTCCTGATGATACTGTCCTTTGTCATCATCGTTCCTACGACACACATCATTACTACCATAGTTATCGGCGAAACGTTCTTTGATGGCGACGGGTTTGATGGGGGGCCGCCGTTTAGGGGCGGGCCTCCAGACAACCCTTCGTTCAGGATAGTGCAGGTTGTCGTGATCGTCACCGTACTTGTCTGGATAGGGATAGGCATCAGGCAGTGGTTCGTGCTTTCGAAATGGACGAAAAAGTACAAGCAGTACAAAGAGCTGCAGAAAAAGATAGATGAAAAGCTGGGAGATGACGAAGGTGATGAAAAACAGCCCTAGGCGTTCTTTGTTGATTTACCCCGGGCCGGTGGAATTCTGCTGTATCGGAGCCTGACCATCCAGAGCTTCAAACTGTCTGGCACTGGGAAGCGCCTGACCTGCTTGTCTGGGAGGACCACCACTCCTAGAACGGCATGGGCAAAGGCACAGCATCAAGCAACAATGACGTAGAAACTACAAGTGCAAATCGCGCTTTCCTCTTCTTTATTCTATCCAGCTCAGGCACTCTTCATTTCCGAGTTGAACTTTTCCATCAATATGGTCGCGCCCCTGCCAAACAGGTCAGAAAATGCCGACTCGATCTTTTTCCTTGACAGGTTGTCAGGGTCATATACAGAGATGCCGTGTTCCTTGTAAAGGTAAAACAGCAAAAGATCCCTCGAGTCGCCGCCAAACAGATCCAGAGTCTTTTTTAGGGCCAGCTGCATATCAGCCATGTCAGCCCTGTTGACGGACTTTTTCTTCATCAACCCTTTTCGATATGCCAAGATCCGCTTAAAGTAGTTGTATGTAACAATTCTGACAGGCACCTTCCTATATACATGGGGGAGGGTAGCTTTTGAGTTAATGAAGATACTGATAGCAGAGGATGAGCCAGACATAGCGATGCAGTATGAACTCGCGCTGAAGGACAGGAAGCACGACGTAATAATTACAAACGACGGCGAACAGTGTCTTGAAGCATTTTATCATGAACTGGAAAAGGACGAGCCAGCCCGCAACCGCAAGATGATGAAGAGGCCGCCGTTTGACGCGGTGATTCTGGATTACCGCATGCCAAAAAAGGATGGCATGGAAGTAGCCAAGGAGATCTTGGCGATAGAGCCAAAGCAGAGGATCCTTTTTGCGTCGGCTTATGTGCTTGAGACCTTGGTGGACTCTGTCAAGACCCTGCAGCAGGTTGTCGAACTCATCCAAAAGCCGTTTGAGCTTGACCCGTTCGTAGACCTCATAGAGGACAAGGGGATCTATTCGGAACTGGAAAAGCTGAACGTGAACGCCAAGGAGATCAAGGACCTGAACCCTACGCACCAGCAGGTCCTGGACCTGCTTGAAGGTCTGAAAAAGCTCCAGAAAGGCAGGGCGCTCTAGTCGCGGATAATGTTTGACTGGTCTATGGGCAGGACTATTGTAAATGTGGCCCCGCCTGTAGCGTTGTTGTATCCATAGATCTCGCCCTTGTGGGCAGTCACTATCGCCTTGCTTATGAAAAGGCCGAGCCCTGTGCCGCCGTGACCGTCCGTGTCGCCTGTGCTCTTTGTGACAAACTTGCCAAACAGGTTCGGAAGTACCTGCTCTGGTATGCCGGTGCCCGTGTCGATTACCCTGATCTCCACCCTGTTCTTGCCCGGGAACGCTCGGCATTCTACCTTTATGCTGCCCTGCTCTGTGAACTTGACGGCGTTGCCGATGACGTTGGACAGCACCTGGGTTATGCGCGACCTGTCAAGGTTGACTTCTAGGCTCCTGCTAGCGTCGTCGATCACAAGGTCCATCGTCACGTCCTTTGCCAAGTTGGTCTTTGCAGAGTCGACCACGCCGACTAAAAGGTCATTTATTGCAACCTTTTCCATCTGGTACATGAGGCTGCCACTCTCGATCCTGCTCACGTCAAGGATGTCGTTTGCCAGCTGCTGCAGCTTGCGCGCCTCCCGAAGTACGCCTTCCCATGCCGCCTCTTGGCTTATCTTGCCCTTCTTTGCAAGGATGGCGTAGCCGAGAAGCGGCTGGATTGGGGTGCGGAGCTCATGTGATGCTATCGCGATAAATTCGTTTTTTAGCTGCTCCTTTATCTTTAGCTCCTCATTTGCCTTTTCGACATCTCTCTTGGTCTTGTAAATATCGGTCTGATCTATCAGCGCGATATTGCAGGCGACAACCCTGCCCCGCTCGTCGTGCACAGAGGCGGCGCTTAGCAGCGCTGGGAAGACGCTGCCATCCTTTTTCTTGAGCCATACTTCGCAGTTCTCGACAAGCCCCTTCTTCTCCCATGCCTCAAGATACTCTTGCATGGCGACCAGGCTGTTGGGCCCCACATGGTTGAATATCGATCTGCCCACAGACTCGGCTCTCGAGTATCCGACGCGCCTTGCGTATGTCTCGTTACAGTCAAGTATTGTCCCCGCTGCGTTTACGACGCAGTAGAGCACTGGAGAACTCTCATAGAGGCTCTCGAGTATCCAATAAGTCCTCAAATATGTGTTTGGATATCCTCTACCATCCTCTAGGGACCTGTCTGCCTTTTGTTCCAATGTACTACAGAGTGAGCGCTTGAAGATTAGATATTAGAATTCGTATGTAAATTATTCTACATCTTGATCGTTATAGCCACTCCGGCGACAAACTGGAGATACGAATTTCAGCAATTATGGTGGATATGGTGGGGCGTGACAGCAACAATATGGGCGGCAACGGTCAGGTTATTTTGCGCCAGTCAATAGACGCCGCCATAGAGTCGCTGGGCGGGCCGATCCACAAGACCATAACATGGTATCTGAACAGCAGGGGCGTACTTTCCAATTCGAAAAAAATTGACATCAATTTCTTTTATTCAAATTTGCGGGATCTGCTTGGGCCGGGCGCCGACCTGATAATGGAAGAAACGTGGCAGCAGCTGCAAAAGCGCTGCGGAGGCAAGGCCGGCCAGCAGAATCCTCCGGCCAAGTGCTCTCCGCTTGAAAGGATACAGAAAATGATAGAGATAGGTGAAGCCTGATGGAGGAGCAGCAAGCATATCTGGACATCAAGCGGGCGCGCAGGAATCTGGTGCTCGGACTGATCGCTGCTATCGCAGCAATAGACGGGGCCGTCTTTTTCACCGCTGGCTCTGAAATAGAGGCGATTGTCAGCGACATCTCCAGAGTAGGCACGGTATGCGCTGCAGCTGCCCTATCGCTTGTAGTAGTCAGGAGGCAAAAAGTAGGCGGCCTCTTTGGAAGGGCTTATGCCGCCCTTGCAGCAGGGCTGATGCTATGGGTCGTGGCTGAATCCATCTGGGCGTACTATGAGCTGGGTCTAGGAATAGGGGCACATACTACTTCGATAGCCGACGTATTCTGGATTTCCGGCTATGGGCCCTTCGCCTACCACCTGCTCAGCACTGCAAGGTTCTTTGGCAAAGGGCTGAAAAGATCCGCAATAGCCATCGTGGGAGTAGCGGCCGCGCTGTTCTTGGCTTTTTACATCCAGACATTGGTGGGCGTCTTTGAGCTTGAAGGTCCCGGTGCCCTAGCAACTCTGGCGATAAGCATAGTCTACCCTGTGCTGGACGCCCTGCTCATAGTCCCGGCCGTCCTCATAGTCATGAATGCTGGAAAGGGCCAGCTCACGTCTATCCCGTGGATATTCATAGGATGGATATTGCTGGTCCTTGCCGACAGCATGCTTGGAGTTGCGGCCGCATCCGACATGTCTGAAGTATTCCATATCACCATGGCATACAACGCCGCGTACCTGTGCTTTGCCGCAGGGCTGTTATGGTACAACAGGCAGTTCATCATCAGCGACAAAAAGCTGGTCAATTGGTGAATGTAACACAACCATACATACAAGTGCTTTTATCAAATGAACCGGGCAGAAAAATTCCCCGCAGATGCCGACTATAACCGCAGAATTAAGCCAGAAAGAACTTGAGGCGATACGGGAATATGCCAATCTGTGCGGCGAGACCATATCAGATCTAATCAGGAAGGCACTGATACGTGAGGCGACTCTGGCCGACGGCTATGGCGCAGACGACCCCGCATACGAGTACCAGATGATGGCCGTCCCCGACAATGGCAGCATGAAAAGTAAAGAGCACAAAATTATTCAAGAAAATTACAACAAGATCAGAAGAATTTTAGGCTGGCAGGAAATAACGTTGTAGATCATCAGAGTTCTTTTTATAGCTGTAGCACCGTGAGGCGTTTTTATAGAATTTTTTATAGAGCCAGCCTCTGTCAACTATCCTTTACTCTATGTTGTTATTAGCCGCCTGATGCCCTCGAACAAGGAGATCGAAGCGATTTGGGTCCAGTCTTGCTGCTACTGATGGTGGTGATTGTCTTGTGATCAACAATTCAGAGCAGATCTTGGCAGGCGACATCAGGCAGTTGCTCGTCATCAAATCCGAAGAGCTCTTGAGGCGCGGCGAGCCGAGGTTTGTAGAGGGCTTGGATGAAATCGCAGGCATGCTTGGCAGGTACGACCCTGCACCGTCGCCGCTCTTGAATGCGCTGGATCACAAGGCGCAGGACATGGCAACGTATTTTTTCGTGGCCTATTCTAACACAAGGGATCTTGACAGGTCGATCCTTATATACAGGACCGTCAAGTCGCTTGTCAGGTACGTGCTTTTGATAGACCGGTTCTACGAGGTTGGCAACAAAAAGTACGAGAGGGTTGCAAGGGGCGTCCTGCGCTCTGTGAAAAAGGTTCAGAGTAGCCACTTAAAGTATTCGCTTGACTTTCTGCTGAAGCGATCTTGGCCGTTCATGGACTATGAACAGGCGGTAAAGCGGCTCTTGATAAAGGATCACATCTTCAACTTCAAGGAAATAAGGCACTACAGCCTCTTCAAGGCTTCAGACGCCCCTATGATATACGCCCACGTGCTGGACGCCGAGCTGCCAGATTTTAACCAGAATGTCGCGGCCGTGCTGCACTACAACCAGGCGCTTCAGGACCTGCATGACGATTTTGAGGACATTGAAGAAGACGTGCATGACATGATGCCCAACATGTTCATACTGGCCGCGACAGGAGCAGCAGCCATCACCTTCTCAAAACTCTTGAAAAACCGCGAGCATGCAAGGAAAATGGTAATTGAGAGTGGGGCGCTTGACTCTATGGTGCCGCTGGTCGAGCAGTACCGGGCGATGGTAAAAGGCATATCGGTGCCGCCAAGTTTCGCCTTCTTGAAGTACCTGACGAAGGAATATGCCGATATGATGCTAAGGGCGCTTGACGTCTCAGCCAGATGATGCTTATACGACTGCTGTCAAGAGCACATAGTCGCGACTGCCTGCGAAGCGATAGGCTGTAGAAGAATTTTTAACCCATCCTATCATAAAAGCCTCTGGTAGCTGCTTGGTTCAGATCGATGAGGATATCATCCGGCTCATAATAAAGCAGGACCATGTAGTTCTTGTCGGGAGCGTCAGCGCCGAGGGCATCCCGAACATTTCGCCACGATACGTCCTTGGCATACTGCAGAACGAAAAGCTGCTGTTTGCAGACGCGTTCACGAACAAGACGTTCCATAACATCAATTCATGGCCCAAGGTGTCGGTCGCAATATTTGACAGGGACACGCGGGGCGGATATCAGCTGAAGGGCAGCGCGGAGGAAGTGACCGATCCGAAATTGGTCTTGCAGGCAGAGACCAGACTCAAGGAGTTTGGCATCCTTGAAAAGCCGAAAAAGGTGTGGACTCTGGCAGTAAAAGAAGTATTTTCGCTAGAGCCGAGCGCGAAATCGCGCCACTCCTTTTCGCCGTATTACAGGTAGGCTCTGTCTGTTGTACCGGATTACATGCACTAGTTTAACGTGATCAAACCCCTCTCAAACAGACGGGCCATTCGAGAGGAGAGAGAAATTACGAAGATAGTAACAAAAATTATTATTGGCTTTCTGGCAGTGGCCGCGCTGGCTACCGGGGCCGTAGGCTACTACATGCAGCAGTCGCTTGCAGGGGCTGGCGCAGCAGCAACAACAGGCTTGGTAATTGTTATTATTATTGTCGCAGCGGCGATTGGCGCCATCGGAGCGTTGCTGGCAGTGTTCATCCTGCTGCCGGTAAGAAAGATCGAGCAGAGTGCAGAGCAGATAGCAAGGGGCAACTTTGAAGTGCAGGTCTATAACGGCAAGCTGACCAAGGGCAGCTACAAGAACTCTGACGAGCTGGTGCGTCTCATGATGGCGTTTGAGGTCATGAGAAGGAAGGTAACAGAAGTAGATGCCAACCTTAACAAGCAGATCAAGATGAAGACTTTTGATCTCCAGCGAATCAATGACGAGCTAGTAGAGAAGGAAAAGGTCCTCCAGCGGGCAAACGCTAGGCTGACCGGCCAAAGTGAAGACCTGAAAAAGATGAACGAAGAGCTGTCGGCAAAGAACAAGGAGCTGTCAGAAGCCAATGAAAAGCTGCAGAGACTGGACAAGATGAAGACCGACTTTATCCTTGTCGCAGCGCACGAGCTCCGCACTCCAATCCAGCCGATAATGGGCTCTGTGAAACTAGCAGAGAAGGGGCTCATCAGCAACGAACAAGCGTGGAAGAGCATCGTGACTGAGGCCAAGAGGCTGTCCACCGTGGCGACCTACATACTGGATGTAGGCAAGATCGAGAGCGGGAATATTTCATACGACATGAAGCCGCTCAGCGTGTCGGAGCTCGTGGAAAGGATATCGTCTTCGTCAACCAAGTTTGCCACCCAGGACGGGATGATAAGCATCAAGATTGACCTGGACGAAGATGTCAGGATAATGGGCGACAGAGAGCGCCTTGTGCAGGCATTTGCGAACATCATTGACAACGCTGCAAAGTTTGCCAAGAATGGTACGATCACCATACAGACCATCAATAACGACGATGAAGGTGTAGTGGAGATCAAGATACGTGACGACGGCCCCGGCATCCCTGACGAGATCATGCCCGTGCTGTTTAACAAGTTTGTCACAAAGACAAAGGAGAACGAGAGAGGCACCGGCCTTGGGCTGTTCATAACAAAGAGCATAATCGAGGCGCACAGCGGCAAGATATCGGCAGAGAACAACGCTGACGGCAAGGGCGCCACGTTTACTGTGTCGTTCCCGATACACGAAAAAGGAGAAGTTGCCTCGATGTCGCTGACTGACTGATTGAGTGTGCAAGTATGTGCAGGTATTGTTCTGCAGTTCCACCAACTTCATGTTCTTGCAGGCCATGCAGCCTCTTTTTCGTCTTGCTAGCCTGCCGGCATCTTTTTCTCTGCGGTCAGCGGCAACAACCTTTTTTGCCTCCTGCCTCTCAGGAACTCAAAGTAAATCCCAGCGGCCAGGCAGCCTAGCCCCAGTGCCGAGCCTGCAATAACAGTCCCATAAAAGAATACGATGTGCCACGGCATGTTTATTCTTCATCGTACCTCCTGTCCCTATTCATTTTTAAAAATTACAAACTGGGACTCTGATGACTTGCGGAAGATCACATTGAAATCCCTCGTGGAATAAGTCTGATCTCCTGCAAAGTTACCAGTGTAAGGATTCGTGTATCCATAAGAGAGCGGGCCCGGAGGGATTCGAACCCTCGACCTAACGCTTAGGAGGCGTTCGCTCTGTCCATGCTGAGCTACGAGCCCTCGCACTGTTCAACCTTTGTAGCGCCAATTTAAGGCATTCGTCTATTTTGGAGCAAGCACCACGACCTGTACTTTTCTGTCATGCCGGAATTCTGGGTCCCGCCAGCCCTCTGGAAAATATGCCTTGTCATTGTGTGTAGCCAGCTGAAAGCCGGCCTGATTTGCGAGCAACACAAGCTCCCTGAAACCTGCACTGTCTTTTTCCATATCGGTTAAGATTCGGAACGCGCCGCCACTTGTCAGCTTTTTTGATATCACTGCAAGCATGGACCGGAATGAGCTCTTGCTTTCCATCGTGGTAAAGGGCGCAGAATGTTCCGGCAGCACCATCAAAAAGTTGTCTATCGACCTGTCGGCAATTGCAGGAAGCAGCTTTTCAGTGTCTCCCCAGAAGGCAGAGGCGTTCTGCGGCTCAAGCTCTGTAAAGCGGGACTTTGCCTTGAAAACTTCGCTTTGATCCTTGCCAATTCCTATGAAATACTCGGCCCAGTTATTGGTAGCCATGTTCTGCAGCATTTCGCCCCTCCTCATACCTATCTCCAAGTTCACTTTCAGGTACATCTTTCTGGCGGTGGCTATGGTCCTGTTAAGCTGCGTTGACGGGTTGCCCTCGTGGAAGAATTGGTAGATCAGGCTCCACCTCTGCCGGAAAATATAGGGAAAGTGTTTCATGCCGATTATCTGCTTGAAGGTCTCATTTTCAGCAAAGTCTGAGAAAAAGGCATCAGTCCTTGGCACGGCCTCGAGCTTAGGCAGGTTCAGCTCGTCGTACAGGTTGGTGACCCTGTCCCATGCCCTCACGGGGTCTGAACCCATGTACGTCACGGCAAGGTCGGCAAGCCACAGGATTTCGGCAAGCAACTTTATCCTGTCGGTGTCCTCGCCTCTGCTGGCCAGCTGCTCCTGAAGGCGCGCGAACATTTCCTGCGCGAGCTTTTGTCTGAAGAACGGAAAGTCTGTTCTCCAGATCAGCATTTCTACCATAATGCTTTCTAGGGGGCTCCAGTTCATCTTGACGAACTCGGGATGCGTAGTGGCAAACTCCTCAGGAGGCGAAAGCGGCGACTTGAACTGACGGAAATAGCTTGCAAATTCTTCCCACCCCATGGTAAAGTAGGCGTCCAGTATTCGCGTCTTTGAAATTTCCTGCATTGTCCTAACGACGCTTGGACCTTTGGGCCCTTCATGTGATGCAAGCGGCTGGCTTGGATCATAGTCGTGCAGGAGCCCTGCCACCAGCGCAATCTCGTAATCCTTGGGTCCAAACTGGATCTCTTGAAATTCTTTTGGAATCATGTGGAGGGTCATATATGACACTTCAAGCGAGTGATGGAAGTTGTGGTATTCGCTTGCACCCTCGCCAAGCCCAAGCTTGGTATATGCATTTTTTAAAAACCTGACAAGCAGCCGCAGCATTTCGATCCTGCTCTGGGGAATCCCTTTTTCAGATGCAAGTTCGAGCAACGAAGCGACGAGCTCGTCGTCCTTGACGTTTGCAAGGTTGGCGTTTGTCTCTTCGATGCCGCGCCTCTTTGCGCCTGGAAAGTTCCTTATAACCTGCCGGTAAACGATCCTCAAAGGCAGGCTCTTGTTGAGGTAGATGCCGAGCGTCATGCCGCTCCACGGGTACTTTATCCTCTGCCTCTCCCATTCTGCCACTTCGTCAGAAGCTGCTACTATCTTCCTGTTGAGGTCGGCGACAAGCTCGGCCAGTTGATCGCCTGCAGCGCCGTCGGCAAACCTGTTACGGTCAGTATTCATCACAAGCCATTGCGGGATCTTGACGACATAGACGTAGCGCGATGTCTTTGCTTCTCCGCCGTCAACCCTCTGCCGGGCTGTGATTGCGACGTTCCGGGTGCCAGTGTTAAACGGCAGGTCTCTGTCCTTGACAACTGTCAGCCGGACCTCGCGGCTCCCGCCCTGAAGGCTGAGCAGTATATGCCAGTACTTGCCTTTGTCCATCCAAGCCGGCACTTGCATTTCCTTGTCCCAGAAATCTATCGGGCCGGCAGGCACAAAACCGGCTTCATAGTCCTTGGTGATTGGGTTGTAGGACTTGTATTCGTACTCGCCTATCATGTGGTCCAGTCTTCGCGCCGCATCCCTTGCGTCCATGACAAGTTGTATGGACTTTGTAAACTCGCGATATGCCATCACGCCCCAGATCGTGCCAAGGGCGCTAAAAAGCGTGAAAATGCCGGCTATGATGTTTACTTCGTTACTGACGAGATATTGCGGGACAAGTGGTATCCCAAACCATCCTGTGGAAAGGAGGCCGGCAAATGCAAGCGTGACAAATAGGTACCTGGCGAGATTGTGATAATGTATGCTAAAAAACAGGCCGCTGCCGCACGCGCAGCAGTCGCAGTTTTCTCGCCCGCCTATGCTAGGTCCAAATTTCAACCCGTTTGCCTGCCGAATGATTACCGTTCAGTGCACGATTATATATTGTCTTCACGATTGCCCTCGCTCATTTTTCCCATGATAGCACAGAGAGATGACCATGATTTGGAATCATGCACGCCCCACTGCTCATAGCAAACCACACTGGCAAGGTCCATCCTTGGAAGCCAGCCGGCACGCTCCAAGTCCGGCTTTTCTGCAAACTCGCTCACGTATCCAAGGCACAGGTATGCGATAGGCTTAACATGCGGCGGTATCGCCAGTATTTTTTCAAGATCTTCATTTGCAAGGATGCTCACCCAGCCGACCCCTACCCCTTCGGCTCTTGCCGCGAGCCAGAGATTCTGAATCGCACAGGCGACGCTGTAGACGCCTGTTTCCTCTATGGATGTCCGACCAAGGACAAAGGGTCCAAAGCGCGTCGGGTCATAGGTGACGCAGATGTTAATTGCAGATTCCAATATCCCTTCAAGCTTTAGCGAAACATATTGTTTTTGCCGCTGCTTGTTGCCATCAAGCATTGAAATCGAGCGCGAGCGCTCGCGCAAAAACGACTCTTTGACCTTCTGGCGGATCGCCCTGTCCTTTATTAGGATAAAGTTCCACGGCTGTGAAAATCCGACTGAAGGAGCATGGTGGGCCGCATTCAATATCCTGAGCAGGACATCGTCTGGTATTTCCCTGTCCACAAAGTGAGAGCGGACGTCCCTTCTTGAGAATATAGCCTTGTACAGCCCTTCTTTCTCGCTGCCAGTCAGGCTGCTACCATTACTACTGTCAGCAGCTGTCAACGCGGACTATTGGGCGCGAGTCCCATTATTAGATTTGCGCCATTGCTACAATCTGCCTTGGTGATGTTCCTGCTGGCCTTTTCCACATTTTCCTTATAAAGGTCTATGCCAACGAACTTGCGGCCAAGAGATGTCGCGACAATGCCAGTGGTCCCCCTCCCGGCGAATGGGTCCAGAACATAATCGCCCTTTTCAGTCGCAAACCTGACTATCATGTCAACTAGCTCCTCAGGAAATATCGCAAAGTGCTCGTTGCCATAGTGCGCCTTTGTTGCAATCTCCCACACGTTTGACGGGTTCTTGCCGTGTGGATTGCAGACTGCAAATATCGGGTAATGCTTGTGATCTCCTATCCTCCGGCGCGTAGCGTGACGCTTGAACTTGCGGTAGCATGTCGGGCAGAACTTTTCCGGATCGTAGCCATAGGCTCGAGCTATCTCTGAAGTCGTTGGAAGCTCTGAAAGTGGAGTCGAAGGTGACGCACCATGTATGATGTTTGCAATGCGCGTGATCTCGCTCTTGTTGGGGTTCTCTGGCGCGTACTGTACCATGTCCGGTGGTGGTACCTTGTTGCGCCCTTCGACCGCCTCGTTGCCCTGCACTCTTACCGCGTCAAGGTTTGCATACGAGCGGCGATTCTTTGAAAAGAACAAGACATATTCGTATGCTTGGGAAAAGTTGTCCTGCGAGCTGCTGCTCACGTTGTTTTTCTTGTACCAGATAATGTCTTCCCGGAAGACATAGCCTGCATGCACAAGCCTTTCTGCAAGCCTGTGAGGAATCCTCAGTTTTTCATGGCGTCGCCTGGTGTCGCCTATGACTATCCACAAGCTGCCGTCGTCTGCAAGTATGTCTCGACACGCTGAAAATACCTTGGTAAGCGAGTCAAGATACTCTTCGGCTGTATGCTCCCTGCCTATTTCGTGATCGTTGTTGCCATAGTGCCTGTGGCGATAATACGGCGGCGAAGTAATGATTGCGCGAAACTTGTTGCCGGGCAATCGTCTTACAGTCTCGTAAGCGTCGCCGTGAATTATCTTGAAGGACTCGCTGTCCAAATATTGAAATAAAAACTCCCTGGGTGACACTTAACCTTATCTGTGGTTAGTGCAGGTTGGACGTGTTGACCCCTATTCTTCTTACCCTCTCGTCGATGCTGCTGACTACAGAGTTGTGCTCTTTGAGCATGCTATTGTTCTCTTTCAGAGTTGCGAGGATCTCGCTCAATAGACGCAGCGTCTCCTCGTAATACTGAGCATCGCGCCCTTTCATCTGCTAAAATTGAATCTCTAGCGTATATCTGGCTTGTAGAACAAAGCTCAGGAGCGCCGTTCCACAGGTATGCAAAATCTACAACATATATTTGGGCAGCAAAAATTTGCAGTTAATAACGGGGCAGGTGGTCTAGCTCGGTTATGATACCTCGTTGACATCGAGGTGGTCGGGTGTTCAAATCACCCCCTGCCCACTTTTACCTACTTCATGCGTACCAAAAGCGTCAATATCTTGCCTGTCAGAGCATCATGGTCGTAAGGTTGAACTGCCCCCACAATCAGGGTATCGCGGTCGTTTAGGGGGAAAAAGAGCCCGTCGATATACTTGTAGTGGATGGTGATGAATCCAAGTTCGCCAAACTTGTCCTCGTTGGCCTTTGTTGCCCTGACTATCATCTCAATTTGTGAAATCATGTAGCGGAACTCGTCCTCGTCCGGCACAGGGCCGCCTGATTTTAGGTATGAGCCGACGATCTTGCCATTTGACAGTACCATGGCGACTTCTACGCTGCCATGCAAGCCGGCCACGGCTTTGCAGAGCTCTTGATTGTTCATGCTCGGCCGGTACAAGTGCAGCGAAGCATAAAAATTCTAGTGCTCAGGTCCTATCGCGTTTTGGGATATCCTTCTGACCTGCAAATCCACCCAAGTATTCCTTGGCTTCCTCGACTAGAGGGTTATCAACCACCTGCCTGGCGCCGCTTGCAATCCCTGAAAAGAACTTCTGCCAGCCAAGCCCTATTATCGCCAATACCAGGATGCCGATCAAAATTGCCGCTAGAATTGCACCCATGCAGTTATGCCGCAGGATTGAACTCTTAAGATTTCTGGAGCCTTTCTCTATTGGAGAAAGTTGTCCGGAAACTTTTGGTGGCACGTGCTGCAGAAAATCGCGTCATCCGAAGTGACTGCGTCGCAGCTTGGGCAAACTTTAAAGATATTTGTCTCTATCTGCACGCTCTTGCCGCATTCTGGGCAAAACTTGGATGCTGGCTGCACGGTGAAATTGCAGTAGCGACAAGAAGCTGTTGTGTTATCGGCGCTTTGCGCTGGCTTTTTTTCTTCTTTTTCGACAGGCTGTACTTCTGCTGCAGCAGCCTGCTCTACTGTCTGCACTGCACTGATGTCAGGAATTGTCAGCTGGTTCTGACCTGGCAGCTCGCCTCTTATCCCTCTCTGGATGAGCTGACTGATTCTCTGGGCAGCCTTTTTTTCGAGCGCTGGAAGCTTGACTTTGTAGTCTGTAAAATGCGGCTTGAAGTAAAGTTCTGTCGTGAAAACTCCGCGCTTGAGCATGACCGTGGATATGTCTCTGTAGCTGATATCCATTATGTCTACTTTCAACCCGAACCAGCGCGGGTCCTTGAATATGACGCGTATGTTTGTAATGTAGATACTGTTTGGCAAGAATGAGCCGCCCGGGGCAACCTTTGACTGCGAGGCTATGAATATGATCTGTTCACCCGGAAGAAGTATGCCCCGGATATCGGGGTCAATATCTTCAATTGTCAATGTGACAGAAAATGATGATTTTGTTATTAATTTTCTGTAAAAAGCTTCTACTTTAGAGGCGATAAATTATCTTATACTATCCAATCAATAAACAGAACGTAGGTATTCATGTGGACGAGCCATGCTACCTACGCCAAACTTAATTTTAGCAGTATTGATAGTCGCTACCTGGTATATATCTACACATCCAACATTAACTATTCCAAGTATAGACTGGCAAATCCGCAGTTTGTTTGGCGCGCCTATCAAAAAGATGGGGTGTTAACAGATCCCCTCTTTCTATTTTACATAATATAGAATTACGAACTAATGAGTGATAAAATGCAAAAAATCAACATTCTAATTATTTAAATACATAATATTCAACTTTCACGAAGGAAGCCTTAATAATTTGGAAAACAATAATACCCTGTGACACATGCGTTTGAGGACGAGTCGCTTGGCTTGGAGCTGAAAGGTTATAGCTTGGTAGCAAATAGCGCGCTGGAAACCAAGATCGCGATTTACACTCCAGAGATCGTCCAATCGATCCTGTCTGAGAATCCAGAGATCGTAGATCGCTGGCTGCAAAACTTGCACAACGAATACATCCGCAAGAAAAAATCATGTGACTTTGAGAACGATCCAGTTGCCTGTTTTACAGTTTCTGCCTATGAACAATTTGAGAAGCATTTCAAGAGCTGGCAAGATGGCGGGATAATAGCAATAACGCTGCCACATGACAGGGTAATCAGGATCAGCAAGGATCCATTGATTTCTGTCATCGCAGATTCTAAGAACAGCAGCTATCTTGTCTGCAACAAATGCATGACATCATTTACGGATCTAGACGAGTTTGAAAAACACTGCAGGCAGGAAACCGAGGCCAAGCCGGTAGAGAAAAAGAAGAAAAGGGAAAAACTCTATGAGGTCGCGCCAAATCCTATATGGTGGCTTGCACCTTGACACCTGCCAATCATCAATATAGATCATATGGTATATGGTAGTATGCAATATATTCACGTAGTTTAGATTTCGGTCTATGATAGCCGGCTTCCTCTCGCGAGTGCGCGCCAACGACAAGGAGATAATAGACAAACTGGAGATGCAGAACGCCAACCTGCTCAAGGCAACCAGCGCCCTTGTAGAATTGATATCAAACTTTGACAATGTCAACGAGCGCAAGGCAAAGATAAAGGACCTAGAGCACGAGGGCGACAGGATCACGCACGATCTCTATATGTTGCTGGACAGAACTTTTGTGACGCCGCTGGATCGCGAAGATATATCAAGCCTTACAGGCGTCGTAGACGGAATCCTAGATTACACCGACGAGACAGCCGAGAGATTCGTTCCGTTCAAGATAAAAGAACCGACTTCATACATGCTAGAGCTGGCCAAGATTTTACTGTCTGCATCGCAGGAGGTGCATCTGCCCATGACACGCCTCAGAGGGTTCAAGAATTCCGCTGACCTGGTGGAGCACTGCCGCAACATCAGCAAGTACGAGCACGAGGCTGACACGATTTACCGGACTGCGATTGCAGAGCTCCTTGAGACAAGCAACCCATTTGAAATCATCAAGCTAAAAGAGGTTTATGAAACTCTTGAGGTGGCGCTTGACAAATGCGCCGACGTTGCTGACGTGTTTGAAGACATTGCGCTCAAGTATGGTTGATGATCAGGCGTGGCTGAAGAGGAAATAATACTGGTTGTTTACGGGGCAATAGCAGCAGCGCTTTTTTTGACTTTGTTAACGAGTTCCACGATGCTGCAAACTCGATAGCGACAGTTGTGGGCACGAGAGTGCTGCTGCCGCTCCAGGCAGTAAGCATTGCCGCATTTGCAAATTCGCAGGACCCTTTGTATTTGGCACGGCGGTAGCGGCAACTGTGGGCAAGGGCATAATCCAGCCCGAGTTCTCGACCGTTTATGCAATTCTTGCAGGTCTGATCGGCGCCATAGTGTGGGACCTTATTACTTGGTGGTTTGGCCTGCCATCATCAAGCAGACACGCGCTTATTGGAGGGCTCATTGGCTCTGCACTTGTTGTTGGGGGCTTGCAGGCACTTTCTTTGGCGGCTGGAGGATTGTCAAGACGATGGCATTCCGGCTGACCAGCCGAAGGCCATATCAGGGGTTCTGCGCAGAGACGGGCGGCGGGGCCATCCTGACATCGATGGCTTGGCTTGGAATTCCTGTCAACACCACTCATGCGATTTCTGGCGCAATCATGGGAGCAGGAGCCACAAAAAGACTCTCCGCTATCCGCTGGAGCCTTGGCCGGCGCATAGTGTATGCATGGATAATAATGATACCGGCCAGTGCTGCGCTGGCTGCCGCAACCTGTTACTAATAAGGATGATTATTGGCTGAACGACTTGACGGACTTGTCACAGCATCTTTTGAGAACGGTTACTTCGCTGATAATGCCGTCAATAAGGACATTAAAAGACTTCCTGCCCACGTTGCTGATGTCACACGAGATCACCTGAAGGCGCTTGAACTGATCAGAAATTGGGGAAACGTTCACAACCTTAAAAGAATCTGTCGCAAATGTGGTTGTCACGAAATGCATGTACAAAACGATCTTAAGAACAATTTCTATATGTTCTGTATATGGCTATATTGACTTCGTCGAAGCCAAGGCAGCCGGTGTCACGTTCCTGTGAAGTTGCTGCGCTTGTAGGTGCCCAGCAAAGCTCGCCAATGCTTTGCCTAACTCTATATCTGCTTGTTGTCCTGAAGCAGGCACACATGGAGAGTTGAGAAAAGGTTAAGAGAACCTACGAAATATTTCCCACTGTGAGGGCAAGGCTAAAGCTTCTTGCCTAAGTGTAGGGGGGAGCGCAGTGACAGAAAGTTATATCTTGGGCGATCATGACCGCGAGATAAAAAGGCTTGAAACACAGGCAAAACTCTTCGAGCCTCTGACAAGACAGACGCTTTTGGCTGCCGGGTTGAAGAAGGGTATGAGCTGCGCTGATATTGGCTGTGGCTCGGGTTCTGTCAGCAGATTGATGGCTGAAATGGTAGGCGTGGCAGGGCGTGTGCTAGGCGTGGACATGGACGATAGATACCTTCAGTACTGCCGGACGGTCAGTCCCCAACACAACATGGAGTTTGTACATGACAATATTTGCGAAAGCAGGCTTGATGGAAAAGAGAGGTTTGATATCGTCTATTCTAGGTTTGTCTTTCACCATCTGAACGATACGAAGAAGGCGGTGCGTTCCATGATCCAGCTGGCAAAAAGAGGGGGAGCGATAATAATCCAAGAGCTGGACCACGCGCCAGGCTCCTGGTTATCGTATCCTGAGAACAAGGCCTTCAATAGTCTCAGAGAGGTCTATGTTGCGCTGATCAAAAAGACTGGTGCGGATCCTCTGGCAGGAAGAAAATTGTACAAACTTCTGATGGATGAGTCCCTTGATACAACCATAGAGTGCTATTCGCCTTGCATCTTGATGGGTTGCGAGCCGTACAGCTCCCTTGGATGGCAACTTGCAGATAGCTTGAAGCCGCGGATCTTAAAGCATGGGCTACAAAGCGAGCGAGAGTTTGCAAACATGTACAAAGGTTTGAAAGAGCTTGCAAAGAAAAAAGGAAGTTTTGTGACATACGCGAGGCTATTTAGCGCAGTTGGAAGAAAAAGAAAATAGCTGTCTGCCACTGACAATCTTGACAGTCACAGCGTGGCAGAAAAACCTCAATGCAGAAACCTATTTGAACTTCCGAGTTGTGCAAGCACTAGGGTGCATAGTTTGTGACCTTCTATGAGACGGCAAGCGGCAAGATAAACGTCATTGAAACTCTTTCAAAGGAGCCCAAAAATGATACTGTATTATGCATACACGGACTTTGCTGCGATGCCCGGATCTTTACATACATTGGCATCAAACTGTCAGAGGCCGGATACAATGTTGCCAGCATGGATCTGCCGGGTCACGGCAGGTCTGATGGCGAAAAGGGCGACCTTGATTTTGATATGTGCATAAAGTCCATAGATCAGATAGTTAGAGATCTGAAAAAAAGATCGTCAAGGGTGTTCTTGCTAGCTCACAGCATGGGCAGCACTTTTGCGCTGTGGTATGCACACCTGTTCAAGAGTTCCATCGACGGGTTGATCCTGCTCTGCCCGTACATTCGGGTCCGCAATATGAAAAGAAGATTTGACGCAGAGCCCAATACAATCCAGTCTTTGTTATTGCTCCTTGGCAGGATATTTGTCCCGAGCAAGCGTCTTGACATCACAAAGGCTTTTCCCACTTATGTCAGGATCGGCGGCGACAGGGTTGCATGGATGATGAAGGATCCGATAATAAATTTCCGATATTCATACAGATACCTTGTAGATGTAATTACCGTAAAGAACAACAAGCTGGCAGAGCTATCAGATGTCGGCGATCTGCCGGTGCTGCTTTTGCATGGAAAAGAAGATAGGAACGTGTATCTTCAGGTCTCTGAAGAATTCTTCAAACTCTTGCGCACAAAAAGAAAGAATATCGAGATATTTGACTGCGATCACTGGTTCTATGATGCAATGTTCTATATTCAATCCTCGACTTACACAGAAGAATCCAGAATGAAATTCATCTCATCACTGGTAACGTGGATGAGATCCTTGGATGGCAGAAAATAATACAATTTTATTTTTCGCGAACGCTTGCTAAAAGCTGTGGAACCTTGGCGTCTTTTGCCAGCATATGGTAGTATGATATGAAGCGCTGTGCAAGGTACGGGTCATCATAGTGCGAAACCGCAAGCGTAAACTGCTCTGGGCTGGTATAGTTAGTTGTTTCGTAGCAGACTGTGGTGCCATCGACCACCATAAAGCTGGCTGATAGGTTTGCTTTCCTCAGGTCAAACCTGTGGGACTTGATTATGTTGTTTACCATCTCTGCTGTTTCCCTGTTTGGCGGGACTCGAAGTATTGCATTAAGCCTGTTTTCAAGGCTGATCTGGTCTGGGAGACCATCTAGCAGATGCATTGTTAGGCCCTCGTTGGCAATCTTGTGGAACATTAACTTTGAGAAATGAGGATCGTAGTAGCGAGTGGCCATGAATACTTCGTTTTTTGCGCTTTCGAGCAATTTTGTTACTTCCAAGACTAGCCGGTTATAGTCTTTGACGACAGAGAACCCTGATAGGTGTGTGCCATTTACGATGCTCTTCAAGCTGCTGTTTCGGATTATTTCATCTATGACTTTTTCCTTCTGCTGCAAGGGAAAGTCCTGCCTTGACTTCAAGACGTCGATCGCTTTGAGGTTCCAATAGTTGGCCAGAATATCTTCAAGCGTCTTGACATGCCCATTGTAGATTAGGGAGCCAAACGTAGTAGTCCTATAAACTGAATCGCGTTTCTCAATCAAGCCTAAATCGCGGAGCCGCTTTAATCGTACGTAAAACTGTTTCTTGCTCAGGTTGCCTTTGTAGCTTTCTGCAGAAGCCCTGAAACCAGAATATGCCATTTTTATTATATTTAGTGAATGTCTGTCTGCTAAAATAGAAAAAATCTCTCCTATAGTAGCTGTCTCTGGCATATATCTATCCAAGAGTCGCCTCTGAGATATTTAAGTTTTAATAAGTTTCCAGTTATGGAGAATAAATTGTTTCTTAGTAAGGACATCCATTTGATATCTTTAAGGGAAAAAATAGAATAATTATGATGAAATATGTTATTTCTACAAATATTTGGCATGGGTAACTATCATAGTTCTAGGCGGAGAGCTATATGCTGACCGTAAGAATACAGCAATTGACGGCCTAGCCCTGCAATAAGCTTTAGCTGCTTAGTCGCGTTATTTCTTATGAAAACTATCTTCGTAGCTAGGAAGCCCAGCTATAATATTGTGGAAAAACAGACAATAAATGTCAGAACTTTCCTCCATAAGAAACTCTATGCAAAAAAGATGGCAAGCATCCTTGGAATGCTATGACCGCAATAATAGAAGGAGGACAACAACAACCGCAGGAAAATATCAATTCGCAAGTCAAAGCTTCTTTTGTACGTTCCCAGCTGATCCTCTTTAATTCCCGCAGAAAGTTTGGTCTCCTCTACTCCCTTGCAACTTTGGCTGGCATATTTTGCGTACCCGGTGTTATTGGTGCGATAGGTTCCGAGACAGAAATCTTGGAGGCGATTCGTGGGGTCCTCCCACTGCCTTTTATCTCACTACTTGTGGCCGTAGGAATGTATATACTGAACGATCTTGTCGATGCAGATCTTGACAGAACCAATGCAAAAAGTCGGCCAATACCTTCTGGCAAGGTTTCAAGACGCCAGGTCTGGACCTTCATAGTGCTCACAAATGGAACAGGAGTCGTGCTAGCCGCAAGTACATCCAATCTGACCAGCATTATGCTAGTAGCGCCGATGTTGCTTATTGGCATCCTATATTCTGCACCGAAAGTCGCTCTGATGAAAAGGTTTGTCATCAAGAACCTGACGATTGCCATATTCTACATGCTCTGCGTGCTCCTTGGAATCACTTCAAGCTATGGGACAGAGCTGGCATTCAGCGAGCCTATCGTGCCAATCCACGCTATGGCAATATTTGGGATCATGATATTTGTTGGCTCTATAGTCAACGATCTAGGTGATGTCAAGGGAGACAGGGCAGCAGGAAGGCGCACAATTCCTATTGTACTTGGAGGAAAAAGCACCCTTACGACATTAATAATTCTCTTGGCGTGCATGCCTGCCATATCTTGGACGCTTTATGCTCTGGCGGCTGATGGCATGAGCATGACTACCGCGATAGCTACTAGTGTCGTGGGGCTGCTTGCAGTGGCAAGGATGACAAAAATATCGCGAGTGCTACAGGACGCTGAATTGATGCGCAAACAACACAAGAAATGGTTCCCGCTGCACATGGTGTTGCAAACAAGCTTTGTAATCGGGGGGTTGCTGTTCATTTAGTATAGTGTGTTCTTGTACTCTTAGTCGTTCCCATTATTGGAGACTTTTGTCGCATATCTCCACCTGATAGAGAATAAAGCTATAATAAGCACGCAAATATCATTCGATATAGAATATGGCTAAGGCGCAGACGCCGGCGACAGTCCTTAGGACTATTGCCGATGACAAATCATTGGAACTTTTCAAGACCATTGCCCAAGGAACAATTGACAGCGAAAGCCTGAAGAGCAAGACAAAGCTCACGCGCAAGCAATACTATTCGAGGCTGTCTAGGATGACAAAGGCAGGACTTGTTAGGAAAAAGAGCGGCAAGTACCTTCTCACTGCCTTTGGCAAAGTTGTTTTTGACGCTCAAACGACCGTAGAGCATGCTCTTACCAGCTACTGGAAGCTCAGGGCAATCGACTCACTCGAAATGTCAAACGAGCTTCCAGAAGAAGAGCAACAGAAACTGATCGATGCGCTGCTCGACAATCAGGAAATAAAGGGAATCCTTGTAGGTTCTGCCAAGTCTTAGGTTGACTTGCGGAATCCAAAAAGTCGTCCTGCTCTAGCGCAGAGAATCCGATCACGCCGTTGGCAAAGACATGCTCTGCCAACCTATTTCCAAGATTGACTGCTCCGTTGTAGTCAGCGTTGCAAGAGTAGCCGCAATCATGACACACAAACAGCCCTTGATGTGGTCTGCTTGTATTGTCACTGCCGCATTTGTGACATATCTTGCTGCTGTACCATTCCTTTGTCGTAATCACTGGGATGTCTTCCCAGCTGGCCTTGTACGTGATGTACTGCGCCAGCCTATAAAATGGCATGTTTGCAACTATCCTGTTCATCCTTCTACCTCTTGACCTATCTCGTATTCCAGACAGGTCGCCAAGTAGTATCAAAGCATTGTTCTGCTTTGCGATGTTGACGAGCTCTACTGATTTTATGTAGCATGTCATTTGCCTTGCGCTTTTCAGTATCCTTTATCCGTTTGATCATGTGGAGCAGTTTCTTTTGTCCAAGCACTCTGCGAAGGTACGCATAGTGCCGTCTCAAGCCTCTAACCTTTCTGCTCATGAACATGGGTCTACCTACTTTGGTTGGAATTTTGGCAGAACGAGGATCACTGACGAGCAGCACAGCAGTCGCAATGTTCCTCTCGCCCATATCCACAGCGAGTATGGCAGAGGGATGAGCGTTAATCCCAATTTCTTTCGAGATAGAGAGATGAAGTTCGTAATGCTCATCGCGCTTGACGAGCTTGGAGTCATTAAACTTGCCATTGATGTCATGCTTGGTTCGTAGCGGGCAGTAAATCCTGACTCCCTTTGCAATCCTGATGTCCAGAAAATACTTTGCAAACTTGTTATTCGTTTTAACTATGCTGAATGCTTGTTCATTTAGATAAAGAGGGTCGTTTGGCTCTGCTCTTGATGCCATGGCAGCATACATCGAGTATATTTCTGGATGCATCTTGCGGTTCTCTGCATATGGCTTCCTCTTCTTGATCATATCCTGCCATACAGCGTACACTTCATCAAGTAATGCTAGTTTTCTTTTTGTCAACTGAAAAAGACGGCATGTTACCGTTTTCCGAACTTCCAACCATTACTTATGACGAATAGTTCTTAAAATACTCCATCAACCGACTTGGCAGACCATCCTTGTAAAAGGAACCTAAACTTTCTCTTTTGTTAATCTTAATGAATGGATGAAGTTAGTGTCATATTGTCTTTTTATCTACTTGGTGGCATGAGGTATGATGTAGACGGAAGCTAGCTGGGCGTTACCTGTAAAGGCATCTCTGCAAGGGCGCCCACTGAAAAATCATTTGGATTAGATTGACCATCAAGCAATGCATACATTATGTAAACCTTCTTAGAAGTTACTATAGGAACTTTCGCGGTGAAAGACAGCACCTTGGCTTCAACAGCGTTATTATCGTTCCCTACGTGTTCTGATAACTCTGCGACGATCTGAGTCGAACCATCATCATATGGTGTGACAATTGCTGAGCTAAAACCCGATAGCGGGGTTATAACCACGACATCTGTAAAATCTGTTGGCACATTGATAATTAGTTTTGTTCCGGATTTTATGTACTTGTCACCTGCCTTATCAAAATCAACCACCGTCATGTTTACTCTTATAGTCGATCCTGATGCAATGCCGTTTATGTGTGTGAGGATGTTGCCATCTTGATAGGCATTCGAAGCACTACCTGTTTTAGACATGAATACGTTCGCAATAGCATTGGTACTGGCGGCTGCGCCTGAAGAGTAGCCAGTCTTTGTAAATTGTCCCATATTAGTAAAGACTGTAACAGATACCATAAATGCAGGTTCTTCTGTAGGATCATCCGATTGTACCCTTGCCAGAAATGATTTAGAGCTTAACGGATCTACTATCTCGGGACTTGCAGTATTTTTCCATTGAATCATATTCTCATGCGGACAAGTCCACTGTGGAGAGTCGCCCGTACCTGGATAAATTGCGGTTTCACAATTATTGCCACTTTTTATAATGAAAGAATTAACACCTCCTTGAGCGGGCTTTGAGGTGTAGGCATTTATCACAATCCTAGAAACCGTCATGGGGACTTTTGTTGGATTTGAAACAACCACGCCCCACAATCCTTTTTCTGTGTTCTCGCCAAATGGACTTGGAAGGATCAGGAATATCTCTGGCTTTTGCACCAAGGATGTGTAAATCACTTGTGTCGTGGAAGCTGATATTTGGGATTCCTCGATCAGTTTTGAATACGCCCTTTCACGAACCCAATTGCCCTGCTTTGCATTAGCCAAGGAAGCGTTAAAGTTGATATACTTTTCATCCGGTATCTGCACTTCAAAGATCCACTTGAATAGCGCTGTACTGCCTTTTGCTATTGTTGTAATATTTGATGGCGGCTGCACATGTTTTATTACATTACAGCTTGCGCTTCCTAGAGGGCTGCAGTCAACAGTATAGGTCAGATTCAGCTTGACAGGTCCAGTCAACTGCGAATCAGTCAAGTTATTCGTCACTGTATAGAGCACCGTAACATTCTCTCCCGGTGTGAATGTTGGTGGGATGACATAGAGTGCCATCGGCAGCGCTACAGAAGAAATCGGCGTCAAGTTGGTCGTCGCAGTATTTCCTGATTCAGTGACAACTCTGATAGAATATTTGGTATTGTTCTTGATAGACAAGGGCAACTCATTGCCAATGTTAACAGATTTTCTTCCATCGACAACTTTGTTGAGGTCGTACCTGAACTGCTCCTTTGATGTTTCATTAACAATATAAATCGACTTGATCGTTGCGGCTGCGCCGCCGGTATTGGCGACTGTCATGTTCAGCTTCTTGTTGCTAGTCACCCTTACGTCGGTAATGTCGATCTCTTCGTTGAGCCTGTTAAGTTCCGAGCTTGATTTTTCAATGATCGATTGAGTGACCCTGTCCTGCTGCTGCATGGTCCACAGCACAACGTTCAGGGCCCCTAGAGTGATGAGTATCATGAATACAGCCCCAATTACCGTGCTGAGACCTCTGCATCCTTTGCAGTTTATCTTTGTCATCCAATCTCCTCTCTAAGATTTCCAGACCTGCTTTGCTTCTGAGCCTCTTTCGGTCTTGACCCATATTGACTGGAGTCTATCGGGTCCCCAACTAGTCGGGACCTTTATCTCTTCAACAGTGCCCGCGGCAATAACCTTGCCAGTATTCCAAGCTTGAGTATTGTTTATGTAAACATGAGTAACCTTGATCGCAAGATCTCCGGTGTTCCGGATAGTCACGTTGGCATAATTGCCACTTTGAATGTAGAACCATACATCCTCAATGATAAAACTTTCATTAATGAGATTTATCCTGCTGTTAGTCTGGTTGGCTATGGTTTGTTGCTGCATTGCAAAGCTGAAATTTGACCATGCCACCAAGGCGACGCCTATGATTGAAACAGCCGCGACAAGCATGACAGAGGTGACTATGGTACTGACGCCTCTACGGCTGTACCTTCTCCTATTCCTTATAGGCAATCAAGGTATTGCAACCGGGCGACCTCATATCGGTTAGTATGTAAAATGAAGCTACACTAGTTAGGTCAACAATGTCGCATGGGAGACGCCGTCAAGAGATATAAAACTAGTTTGCTGCAAGCGCACATTCACATGCGCCTCACAATACCTTGCAAAATTTGCAGACTTGGACCTAAAAAGATTATATAATCTTCACACATTGCTACATCTCTCTTTGAACCTTAAGGAGGTAAACGAAGTATTTCGCCGGGCGATAATCAAGGCTTACTTTGAGCCCGAGCTCCTGAGGATGGACTACCACCGCTCAAGCGTCAAGCACCCAAACATCCAAGAAGACGGCCTGACAGTCGAAGATGTCCTACATCTCTACTTCGATGTCTCCACCGGCAACGACTACCCAGACGGCGACGAATGGTTCAGCATCGAATACCTGTTGCCGTACAACGTCAAGCTGCCGGACGGCTTGAAGGGCCCAGACTACTTTACCACACTGTCAATATCTGAGGGCAAGCACTACTGGCGACATAGAGAGCTTGTAAGGTTCAAGTACGGCAAGTCAAAAAAGCTGACCGAGTCGCTCGAGTTCATTGACAAAAAGTACAAGGAGCTCAGCAAGGCCGTGCATAGCTCGCCGGTCATAAACCAGCTAAAGTGATCATTTCATTTTCCATTCGCCGTTCTTGAAAAAATAGTTGACGCAGTTGCTTTTTGCAACCGCGGGGCTCCACCTGAAGCTGGCCTCGTCGTACGAGTACCATATCTCCTCTGCTCTGGGCGGAATCGTCTTTAGCTGCACCGGCACAATGTCCACCATGTACTCTATCTTTTCGATGCCCATCTCAAACTGCCTGTCTCCCTTTGACAGCAACGGGAAAACGAGATCAACACTTTCGTTGCCAAAGCCGGCGAACCTGATGAACGTCTTGACACCCTTTTTGCCGCGCCTGCGCTTGACGTCCTTTATCACGCCCTTTATTTTGAACCAGCTGTCCATCGTGAACGCCTGGAAGAAAGGCTCGCCGTATGCCGCCGGAAAGCCGATCTCGATCATGCTGACGTACTGCGGGTCGTCCGGCTGCAACTGTCTCTCTTCCACTTCAAAGGAGCGCCTGAGCGTGTCAAAGATCACCTCGATCTCCCAAGGGGATATGCCGTAGTGCTGGAAGCTGGCTGTTTCTGGCACCGCGTGGAATTGGTGAAAAAGAAATAAAGTCTTTGCTAAAAGAAGCCGATGAACTTTGCCAGATAGATCAGCGACAGGGTCACAACAGAGCCGGCCATGTGCTTCCACGGGAGCGGCGGCAGCCTCGGCGCGTTCAGCGTTATCTGGTGGTTATCTATGATGGTCGTGATGTACTGCTTTAGCTTCGCATGCCAGATCTGGTATTCGATCTTGTGCTTCTTCAGGATCGACTCGATTTCATATATGACTGGCGCCCTTACGGAGCGGATGTGCTGTATGTATTTCCGTGATATCTCGACCTCTGCATGGATTGCGATCAAGCCTTGCTGCATTTCAAGCAGCCTGACATGCATCTCCCAAGGCTTGGCCAGCTTTTTAGAAAAGCCATGCCCGATCTGTGTGGGCTTTCTGTTCTCCAGCTTGACTCGCTTGAAGCCCTCAGATATCAGCGCGTTGATAATCTCGTCCTTCTTTGTCCTGACCATCAGGGAAAGGTGGTCAAGCTCGATCTCTTCCTTGCGGATAAAGTCCTGCAACCCCTTTACAATGCTTATCGTCTTTGGGTAGCTGGTAAGGAATTCGGGCATTTACTTCGTAGCTCTTGTTCCATATCATGACATATTAAAACTCTATGCAAGGGGGATATCTAACATTCTCATGCCCTGTGGATCCCTCTGAGGTAGATGTCTTGAGAGGGTGAGACTGCCATGTCCTTCCATGAGAATTTTTTCTCAGACCATATGACCTTGGCTCCCCTCACGACTGCAGCCGGTGTCGACTCGTCGCTCTCACCCATCACTGCGACTCCCATAGTTGCGAGGCCGTCGGCAACTGCCTTGAACGTGTACTTTAGTACGTTGCCAAAGAGGTCGCGCCTGCCTCGCAGGTCCTCAACCGGCTCAAAACCGGCACACGCTATTGCGACTCCCGTGGTGCCTATGCGAGTTGGCATGAGGCGGCTGTCTGCGATCACGACTCCGACCCTGATCCCTCGTTCTGTCTGGAACTTTTGTCTCAGCCTCTCTGCGGTGCCAAAAGGGTCACGTGGATACAGAATTGCATAGCCTTTTGGGACGTTTGACTTGTCGATGCCAGCGTTTGGCGCTATCATGCCGTCTCTGATTGCAAGCAGGAATCCTGGCACGCCCCTGATGACATGGTCGGACTCTCTTAGCACAAGCTCGGCCATCTTGGGCTCCATATAGCACTTGGCCGCGAGCACCCGTGCCTTCTTGCTGACCCGAACTCTGGAGAGGTTGACGACTGCGCCTTCGCTCATTGACACGAACTTGCTAGAGACTACCAGAATGTCGTCGTCCCTATAGTCAAACTCCTGCAGGCTCTCGTACAGGTCAAACCTGCCCCTCTTTACTTCTGTGCGTATCGGCAGAATCTCGACCAAGCACCATGACGTAAATCGTACTCTTTATTGTGCTTTCTGCAAAGGTTTTAATCCATCATGCAGGCACAGTTCTCATACTATAACGTGAACTGTTTTGGCAGGAATGACAATCACTGAAAAGATACTTGCCCGCGCGGCCGGCAAGCAGAGGCTGTCGCCTGGCGACGTTGTGTTCGCCAAAGTAGACAAGGTAATGATGCATGACGTTTCGGGTCCCGGCGTAATCAAGGTGTTCAGCGAATGGGAGAAGAAGGGGATAAAGCTGGATCACATCTGGGATCCCAACAAAGTGTGGGTGACTGAAGATCACTTTGTGCCTGCAGCAGACAGGGTATCTGCAGAGAACATTATTACGCTTTCCAATTTCACAAAAAAGTATGGGATTAACAAGCACTTCAAGTACGGGCTTGGCCAGTATGGGATCTGCCATACGCTTTCGCACGAGGAGGCGATGGTACTGCCCGGCGAAGTCTACGTTGGGGGCGACTCCCACACAAACACCACTGGCGCGATGGGCGCTTTTGCAGCCGGCCTTGGACACACTGACATCGCATACGTGCTCATGAACGGCCAGATCTGGTTCAGGGTGCCGGAGACGATGCTCTTCAAGATAGAGGGCACCAAGCCTGCCCACATCATGGCAAAGGACATTATCCTCCGGATAATAGGCGACATTGGGACAGACGGCGCCAACTACAAGGCGATGCAGTTTGCCGGTAGCGTGGTCAAGAAATTGGCTATGGAAGAGCGCCTTACGCTTACAAACATGACGACGGAGGCGGGAGCCAAGAATGGCATTGTCGAGCCGGACGAAACAACGTATGCTTATCTTCGCGAAAGAACCGACGCGAAATATTCGCCAGTGAACGGCGACCCTGACGCGCACTACTCTGAAGTCTTTACCTATGACATAGAAAAGCTCGAGCCGACGGTAGCCAAGCCGTTTTCGCCTGGCAACATTTCTGCCGCAAGGGAGCTGCAGGGGACAGAGCTTGACAAGGCGTACATCGGCTCGTGCACCGGAGCAAAGCTGGAGGACCTAAGAGAAGCGGCCAAGATATTGAAGGGCAAGAAAGTCAAGATCAGGACCGAAGTACTTCCGGCGGCGCAGTCCATCTACGCAAAGGCGATGAAGGAGGGGCTGATAAACATCTTTATGGAAGCCGGCGCCGTCGTAGGTCCGCCTACCTGCGGTGCATGCTGCGGCGCTCACATGGGAGTGCTTGGCAAGGGCGAAGTGTGCATCAGCACGACCAACCGCAACTTTCCAGGAAGGATGGGCCATGTCGAATCAAAGACGTACCTTGCATCGCCAATAGTGGTCGCGGCTTCTGCAGTCATGGGCAAGATAACAGACCCGAGGGATGTGAAAAATAATAATTGAACAAAACATTAAGAGGCAGGGTCCACAAGTACGACAGGGACAACATCGACACCGATGTCATAATTCCCGGACCATACTTGAAGATTCACGATCACAAAGAACTGGCAAAGCACGCGATGGAAGGCATCGACCCGAAATTCCCTGAGAAAGTGTCGCAGGGCGACTTCCTCGTAACCGGTAACAACTTTGGCTGCGGCTCTAGCAGGGAGCATGCGCCGATAGCACTTTCGCAGACAGGCATCAAGGCTATACTGTCGCCTTCCTTTGCAAGGATATTCTACAGAAACGCGGTGGACGGGGGCTATTTGCTGCCGATAGAGATCGACGAGTCGACGGTCAAGAAAATATCCGACAAGGATGAGCTAGAGATCGATCTTGAGCAAAATAGGATAACCAACATCACAAAGAACGAGCAATACCAGATGAAGCCATTCCCGGAACTGATTGCAAAAATTGTCGAGGCAGGCGGGCTAATGAACTACAAGCCATCGTCGGCCTAGTCCTTTTCCCACCTGCTTCCTTCTTTCCTGTATCCTGCCTTTCTAACGGCAGACCACGCCACCTTGTGCGCAACCTGCTCCCTGCTCTGGCGTCCGCCTCCTCGCCTCTTTGATGGGCTCTTGTACTGTTTTAGCGCGTTCTTGTGCGCTTTTCTGTAAATTTGCTGCGCATGAGTCGGGAGGGTTTCTATCGCCTTCCTTGTTCTAGGAGATAGGCCGGCGCCATTTCGGGCTCGACTGCTGCTTCTCCTCTTTGTGGTCTTCCTGCCTGTAGTAGACCTTCCTCTTGCCATGTTGCCGCTGGCTCAACATGATATATAACCAGTATACAGGATCATGCTATGGCGCGCAAGGGCCGGCTTGAAGAAATCTTTAGCAAGGCGCTATATGCGGATGACGCCGCTCTATACTCTGTCAGCTACCGAGATTTTGAAAACATTGTCGAGGTCAGTCTGCCGGAATTTGTCTCGCTATCTGAAAATTTGCAAGTCATACCGCAGAACAGGATCGTGCTTGTAAAAAAGGGCAACCAGATACTGTACCGCAAGCATGGTTATTAAGATTCGGCGACCCAGCCTTCTGGCAGCATGGCGTCTCCTCCTGCTCTGCCGGTAGCAGTCGCATAGCGCCATACCTTGCTTTTGCCGGCGGTGACGTTTGCCTTTATTCTGACCAGCGCTTCAACTTCTTGCTGCAGGCAGCTGTTCTCTGCCCTTGTCGTAGAGAACTTTTTGCAGAATTGGCAGTGGCCGTCAAGCGTTGCAACAGTAGCAGTGCTGCCTGCATCGATGACAGGATAGGCCCTACATGCAAGCGGACGTTCTGGATAGATCCTGCAATTGAAGCCGCCGTGAGGCGATCTTTCGCCGCTCTCAACATCCAGAAACGGGCAGAGGTCGCCATCGTCGTTCTTGCCCATCATCTGGTACGCGATTACCTTCTCTGGGAATTCTTTTCCAACGGCAAGCCGCGGGATTATCTTCACTTGCACACTCATTTTCTTGGCCAGCTTCTTAATTGCTGTTTTTTCTTCAGGCAGTAAGAGCACCCCGATCTTGCCATACTCGATAGAAGGGTAGTATTCCCTGTAGATGCAGCAGTCCGAGCACCCTTGAACACAGCTGAACTTTTTTATCATCATTTGTTTTCCTGTATGCATTGCCACTCTATGCTATCTTGGGCAAGCTCGTCGTATTTCATAAAAGCAATGTCGTAGACTGACTTTGACTTTTTTAGAACTTCAAGGTCGAACTTGCTCCCGTCCTTTTTTTTCTTGACGTTTTCTTTGTAAATACCAAACCGCAAAATCGCCTTCTTTTCATAGCCTACCTTGAACCGCTCATAATTTTCAGACACTGGCACCTTCTTCACAAAGCCGGTGTTGTCACCGGTGTAATTGGAGCCGCCATAAAGTATGAACCAGTAGCTGTCATCCTGCTCCACAAAGCGGAGCTTTATCGCGTCATCGGGCCACCACTCGATCGTCTTTTTCCAGAGCCGGAAAGCAGCTATCTTATCCTCAAAGAGTGGAAAGACATTCATGTAGACGTCGTGATAGCGGTAGCCCACTCCAACAAAGTCTTTGAACCAATATGATGGCTTGCTGCTCAATAGCAAATAAGTTGTGGGTGCTACTATAATAAAAAAGTGAAGATGATAAAGAAGATAAATCATCTATTTGATAGTATGACATCGCCTAAAAGTGCAATCAGCGACTCTGCTTCATGAACTCCAAGTTCTTAATACTACCATTAGTCGCACTCACTGTCATTGCAATGATGGCAAGCGCTGTTTCTGCTCAAGTGTCGCCCTCTTATGATCCCGCACAATCCACCTCCGCGATACCTGATGCGAACAACACCATAGTTGTGACTGGCACGGCGACAGAAAGAGTCAAGCCTGACAGGGTTACAGCCGCTTTTGCGGTAGAGACGGTCGACGAAACTGCCGGCGCCGCTCTGAAGAAAAACTCTGAGAAAATGGACTCAGTGATCGCTGCTCTGGAGAATGCCGGCGTACAGGAAAACGAGACGCGCACTGCATACTTTAGCATATCTCCAAACTACAACTATACCGAATTTGGCGCACAAGAGCTGACTGGATACACAGTTACCAATTCAATAATGGTAGAGAGCTCGAACCTGTCAAACGTATCTGAATGGATTGACGCAGCGGTTAGAGCCAGCGCAAACAGGGTGGACAGCCTGTCATTTACAATATCTGAAGAAAAGCTGGACAATATACGGGCAGACCTGACACAGCAGGCAGTTGATAACGCAAGGGACAAGGCAGAAGCTCTGGCTCGGGCGCTGGACGTGGAAATAACAGGGGTCAAGGCAGCTAGCCTCTTTGATCTTGGCAATCCTCCAGTGACACCGCTTTCGCTATCGCTTGCAACAGATGCTGCTGCAAAGAGCGTGGCAACCCCTATAATACCTGGCGAGCAAACAGTAACTGCAACTGTAGCAGTAGTCTATGAGATTGGATAAAAAAGTCCAATCCATCTCTATATTTTCTGTCTGTATTGCTACCTACGTAATGCTTATTACAAACTGCCTGCTTGCTAGAGATTGGAATGGGCGATGTATACCGCAATAGCGTCAAGATTGTAGGGGACGTACTGCGGATAGCAGACGAGTCAGGGACGGGAGGCGTCAACCTGACAGCTCTATTGAGGAAGGCTAACCTGTCGTACAGCAGGCTTGCAAATGTGGCGCTAAAGCTGATGGAGGCAGGCCTGATAGACGAGCAGGTACAGGAAGGGCAGCGCATCTATACCATTACTTCCCGTGGCAGGGACTATTTGCGCAGGTACCAGCAATTCGCAGAAATTGCAGATTCTTTTGGTCTAAAACTCTAGGTCAGTCACTGGTCTTTTTCTACTGCCTCGATGTGGCATTCGTGCCCTCTGTGATCCTTGTCCAGCTGCTGGGCTTCTTCGCTTGTTATCGGGAACCTTTCCTCGCTCACACCAGGCTTTTCCAGAAGCACCTTACCGCATGTGTCGCAGACAAGCTGCATCACAACTTTGCCCATTTCAGGATCAGTAATTCTAGATGATGATATTTATAGACTATTCTGCCAGCCGGCCGGCCAGCTCGCCTATTTGTCCAGATCGACAGGTATCCGCCTGAGGACGCTCCGCATACCGCCAAACATGCCCTTGTTTTTCCTTTCCTTTTCTTCGACCTCCTTGAAGCATTCCGGGCACAATGCGCGCAGGTTTATCGGCCGATTATCCTTTTTCGAGCCGTTAATGTGCTCAAACTGAGGCTGGACGCTCGGTGTGAATTTTACTCCGCACTTTTGGCAGCGGTTGCGCGCACGCTCTAGCACAGTTTGCTTGATGGCAAGCGTCAGGTGCTCGTACTTTTTCTTGTCAAAGCTGGGGCCGCCACTTGAAGAACCGAAAAACGACACAAGTACAGTTGGAGCCAGCTCAAACTTATGTCTTGCGATCTCGTATTATCACAGTATCTTGGCGCTTCTTGCAACGGCGTAAACGTGATCCTTTAGGTCACGCTCGTAAAGCGAGTTCATCTTTTCAATGAGCGTCTGGCGCGCCTGAGCCCTTGCCTCGGCAGTCTCGGCTGAGAGCGCGGCTGCAAAAATTTCTGGAAAATTCTCCTTTATCCAGCCATCCAGCACAAGGTACCTGTTCTCGTTTATCCATATGACCCGGGAGGTGGCCTGATCCACTTCTTCGTTGAACCTGCCAGTCTCTACCCTGTCAATGAGCATAAAGATACAGTTGTTGGGGTCGGGGTTGTTGATTATCTCCATAGGTCGCCCGCCAGCCCTTCCTGCCTGTATCCGTTCAATGAGACCGATGGGCCTGACATGCGTGCCGACGACGTGTACCCTGCTGCCGTTCACCGACTGAATGCGGCCTATAATTATTCTGCTAAAGTTCCCCTCCTTTTGCACTACGAAAACATACTCGCCGGGCTTGATTCCTCCCCTGCTGAACATCTCTATACACAAGAAACCCGGCTTGCAAATTATATAATGTTATCGAGTACGACGAGCTCTAATCGATTTTTTCATGATGAATATGTCATGTTGTCTGGAACATTATATTCTGGTATCCAAATATTTCATGAAGATAACCTGAGATAGACAAGCATTGAACTTTCACAAACTATTAGTGCTTGTTCCTCCTATGTATGCATGTACCGCCTGTGACGGTCTTCTCCTGCAGAGCGGCATAGCAGACAACCTATTGTTATTATGATTATTGGACTATGGATGGTTTTCTCCAAAGGTAGGGAGTTATTTTCCTCTAACCGTCAAAATTTAGTAGAAGCTACAAAGCTAACTCAATGGCTTACTGCCACGTATTATCCTATGCTGTGAACTTGTGCTATTTTTTCATGACGATGAGTTAGTCGCTCTCCATTTCTCTTACTTTGGTTTCTCCCATTCCGGCAGAGCGGGCAATTACGTAAAATATTGCCCCTAATGATGTCCAAAATAGCACACTGATCGGGATCAATATAGCTGCGGTATATGGCTGGAAACTGACTTGCCCTTGGACAATTAATCCTTCTAAAATCTTGTGTGCAAAGATATTGATGAACAGCCTATAACAGAATCCTCACCCGGACCTATTACAATCACATAATCGGCAATTCCAATAACAAGGACAAATGCCGCCAGTATGCAAACTATTCTCCCGATAGAAGCTATACACTTGATGTGTCCTTATCAAGCAAATTTTTCCGGCGTATAGTGGTTAGATGCAGCTGTTTGATATTTAAAGCATCTCGCATCAGATTCTGTGGCACGATAAGTCCTACAATTGGGAATACAATGTGGCAATGATTTCAATAAAAAATGGGGCCTTAATAGCTGCTGCCGTCTTGCGTTTTATGCCTAGACCGAACATGTTGAGTGGATCTTTGCACATGTTGTTGCTCGCTGCATCATAAGTTTTTCAGGATTCGCCGCGTTGCAACCTAAGGAATTGCTTTTTAGACATGGAATCAGTTAGAATTACATTTATTAACACAGGCTCGCTACGTTAGACGGATATGCACAAGTTTGACGAGCTTGATATGCGGATATTGTCTGAACTCACCCGTGACGCGAGCATCTCTGTGCCAAGGCTGAGCAAGAAACTAAATGTTAATGCTTCCGTCCTTTACAGTAGGATAAAGCGCTTGACAAAACGCAGCCTGGTCAAGAAATTCACGGTTGTTGTTAATGAAAACATGCTCGGCATAAACGTCAAGGCTACAGTCGGAATCAACCGCGACCCCAAGCTGAAGGAGCCCATCCATTCTGAGCTGATGAAGATACCGGAGGTCAGGTCGCTCTCAGAAGTCACCGGCAGGTTCGACATGATAGTGAGCGTAAGCGCACATACGCTGGAAGAGCTCCACAATGTCGTCATAGAGCGCATCGGCAAGATAGAAGGAATACAGAATACTGAGACGTTCGTCGAGATGCAGAGGACCGAGAAAGAGCCTCTCTACACGGTCCAGCAGTCGTCGCTTTCAAGGTAAGAAAGCGACAGATGTTTTATATAACGCAGGCGCCCCTCCAACCATGACTTGTCACTCATCGAGCGCAAGATTTCAGAAATGATCCAGACCCTCAGGCTGGCAAAAAAGACCAGCAGGGAGGACTATTCACAGCATCTGCGGCTCGTTGTTCTGGGCATGCTCACGGTAGGCGGCGTCGCCTTTGTAATCAAGCTCATAGCCGAGTTTGTCGCAGTCGGCACCAGCGGCCGGTTCGGCTAATCGAATAAAACAGCGATAATGATAATAGCTACAGCTGCTGCTACTGCAGCAGCAACTGCAACCATTACAGGTTTTGCAATCTATGATAGCAGAGGCCCCCTGGAAGTTGCTTTTCCGTACAATGGGACCACCTCTGGGAAATTTGGACTGCCCAAATTCATTCCGGTTTAAGGCTTTAGTGTCGAATATGTTAGGGAAATTGCAAGGCAGGTTTGCGGCGGAGTCGGAAGAGAGGGCTGGGTGCCACTTGAGGTGGTCTTTGCATACCTTGAACCAAAAGAGACAGTGTATCGGATCCCTTGTGGCCAAGGGCCGCCAGGCTACTTTTACCGATCATTTTATTTCTCTGGCGCAGGGTCGACGATAATAGACGAATACCACCCAAACGCGCAGTCGCTGTTTGATATTGCATCGCCCACGCAGGCGGCAGAATATGTGATGTACTTTGACATAGTGCTATCAGGCGAGCAGGGCAACAAGCAGTTTGTTATCACCAAGGACCAGTATGATAGGTGGGCGGAGCAATGCATCAAAGAAGAAGACAACAACAAAACGTCTGCGGTAAAGGAGCTGACCGTGACCAGCTTGGGCGATAGTTATGATGTCCAGCTGAACTTTGTCAGCGGCTCGTTTGAGTACCGCCACTATGTGGTTAACAGGAACGGCACGATCGAGCGTTTGGCAGAGGAAGCGCTGGGGCACTGCGGCTTTGCCATTTGACAAAATATAAAATACCATTCTGCACAATTCTGCCTATGGAAAGCAAGACAGACAGCAACAGCGTCACCCACGTTACTACAAAGACTTGGGACGCCGAAGTGCTTAGGTCGGACCTGCCCGTTTTCGTGGACTTTTGGGCAGAGTGGTGCGGACCCTGCAGGATGGTAGGGCCAGCAGTAGAGCAGATCGGCAAGATCTTGGCCGGCAAGGTCAAGGTAGCCAAGCTGAACGTGGATGAGAACCAGCAGATCGCAATGAAGTATGGAGTCCAGTCGATCCCATCGCTTATCCTGTTCAAAGGCGGCAAAGAGGTTGCAAGGACGATAGGCGCGGCCCCAAAAGAGGCGTACCTAAAGTTCATCGAAAACTCGCTCAAAGCCTGACCGACCTTTTTTCCTTCTTTTATCTGTCTCTTGTTGACGAAAGCATTAATACCGTATCTCAAGACAAGATAGCAGCAAAAAAATTGGGCAAGAAGGAACTGGCAGCGCTATTTTCATCGAATCCGGATAGGTACTACAAAGTATCACTATTTGACAAGATGGGCTTTGCGCGCAGGAAGTGCGGCAAGTGCGAAAAATTCTTCTGGACGCTTAACGACGGGAGGCAGTTCTGCCCAGATCACGAGAATTACAGCTTTATCAGCAAGCCGCCGACAAGCAAGCGGCTCGACTATGTCAGCGCGTGGAAAGAAGTGGACAAGTTCTTCCGCGCAAACGACCACACCATAGTCCGGCGCTACCCTGTCGTGTGCCGGTGGCGCGAAGACCTCTACTTTACGATAGCATCGATAGTTGATTTCCAGCGTGTTGTCGGCAATCAGGTTGTGTTTGAGCTGCCTGCAAACCCTCTCGTGGTTCCGCAGATGTGCCTCCGGTTCAATGACATTGAAAACGTCGGTCTGTCTGGTAGGCACTACACCGGCTTTTGCATGATAGGCCAGACCTGCAACGCCGATGCGCCTGGCGGCTACTGGAAGGACAAGTGCATCGACCTTGACTATGGCATGCTTACAAAAGGGCTTGGGATAAAGCCGGAGGAAATAACATTTGTCGAAGACGTGTGGATGGGGGCTGGAGCCTTTGGCTACTCGCTTGAATATTTCGTACGCGGTCTAGAGCTTGGTAATGCAGTGTTCACCGAATTTGAGGGCAACGAGAACGACTACCGCGTCATGCCAAACAAGATAATAGACATGGGAGCTGGCCTTGAGCGCTTTTCGTGGATAACAATGGGGACGCCAACAAGCTATGACTGCTGCTTTGGGCCAGTAGTGGACAAATTAAGGGACATCACAGGCACAGACAATGGCGGCGACGTATTGTCAAGGTATTTCGAAGCAGTGTCTTCCAAGCTTGATCACACGACAAGCGTCCGGGAGCTACGATCGCTCATTGCAAGGGAAATGAAGATCGATGAAGAAAAACTTGCAAGGCTGGTCGCGCCGCATGAAGCGATCTACACAGTAGCCGACCATGTTAGGACGCTGCTGTTTGCAATCTCTGACGGCGCGCTCCCGTCAAACGTGGGAGGCGGCTACAACCTCCGCGTGATCCTGCGCAGAGCGCTGTCGATGCTTGAGAGGCTTGGATGGAAGAACGTCAGGGTAGAAGACATTGCCGACATGCACGTCGACTACCTGAAACAAATGTACCCTGAGCTTGAAGAGTATCGGCAGGACGTCAGGACAATCCTGCAATTAGAGGCAGGCAGGTACACCAGCTCCCGTGAGCGCATGAACTCTGTAGCCATGTTGCTCAAGACAAGCAAAAAGGGCGAGCTGTCAGTGGACGACCTTATCAGGCTTTACGATTCAGATGGCATAACCCCTGACTTTTTGGTAGAGCAGGGGGTAATACAGGGCGTCCCATCGACGTTCTATACAAAGCTAGCCGAGCTCCATACCAACCTGGCAGCAGGCCAGACAGCAAAGCCCATCCGCGGCCTTGAAGGACTGCCGCCTACAAAGCTGCTCTACTATGAAGACGAAACAATGAGGGAATTCCACGCCAAGGTCATCAAGGTCGTGGACAGCAAGTATGTCATCCTTGACCAGACGGCGTTCTACCCAAGGGGCGGAGGGCAGGAGCCGGACACCGGCGAAATCGAGGACACCAAGGTGGTCGAAGTGACCAAGCAGGCAGACATTGTTATTCACAGGATAGAGGGCAATAACAACAAGCTTGCAGAGGGCCAGAGCGTGCACGCAAAGGTGAATGCACGCCGACGCGACCTTATCACAAAGCACCATACCGCGACGCACGTGCTCAACTCTGCGTCAAGGAACACACTTGGGTCTTGGGTGTGGCAGAACTCTGCCTTCAAGGAGGAGGGCTATGGCAGGCTTGACATCACGCACCATTCCGCGCTTGCCAAGGAGGAAGTACAAAAGATCGAGCATGCGGCAAACCGCGTCATCAGGGAAAACCATCCAGTCATAATCAAGACCTACGACCGGGGAGAGGCCGAGCAAGAGTTCACCTTCAGAATATACCAAGGCGGCGTCGTCCCGACAAGCAATGTGAGAATAGTCAACATCGAGGGATGGGATATCGAAGCCTGCGGGGGCACGCACGTAAAAAGCACGGGCGAGATCGGGCTGGTCAAGATTGTCAAGTCAGAGAGGATCCAGGACGGAGTCGTCAGGCTGGAATTTGTCGCCGGCGAGGCGGCGGTCAATTATATGCAGCAGCTGGACAGCCAGCTGGCATCCATAGCGCAGAAGCTGGGCTCCAGCAGAGAAAAAGTGGTCGAGTCGTTCAACAAGTCGATGGAGGAAGCCGAAGCGGCAAAGAAGAAGGTGAGGACGATGCTGAGGGTAGTTGCAGGCCCAATAGCAAAGGACATTTCGGACAAAGCAAAGAAGCTTGGCTCTGGCGTCCACCTGCATAGCACCTACGACGAAGAGCTTGACGAGGATTATCACATTGCTGTTGGCGAAAAGGCGATCGAGCTTGACAAGCAGTTGTTGTACGTCGCGCTCGTGTCAAAGGGGCAGGGCATCAGGGTCATTGTGTTTGCCGGCGAAGCCGCGCGCAAGAAGGTCAAGGCCGGCGCGGTTGCAAAGCAGGTCTCTGCCAAGCTCGGCGGCTCTGGCGGCGGTGACGACCGCTTTGGGCAGGGCGGCGGCAGGTCAAAGGACAGAATAAAGGAAGCGTTATTGCTGGCTGAAGAAGAGGCTGCAAAATAAGAGAAATGACATTCTTGATTGACTGGGGATTCATAGAAGAAAAATGGATCAAGAGGTGGGAGGCGCAAAAGCTCTTTGAGGCCGACCCAAAAGATGGCAGAAAAAAGTATTTCGTCACCGTGGCCTACCCGTACCCAAACTCTCCCCAGCACATAGGCCACGGCAGGACATACACGCTTGCCGACGCGCACGCCCGCTACATGAGGATGAAGGGCTACAACGTCCTATTCCCGATGGGATTCCACTACACCGGGACACCGATCCTTGGGATGTCGCGCAGGGTGGCCGCCGGCGATGCCGAACTGATGGACACGTTCCACAGAATCTACAAGCTGTCTGACGATGTCATCTCCACGTTTGTCGAGCCGGTCAAGATAGCAAGCTACTTCCACAATGAGATCAAGGCCGGCATGAAGGAGATGGGATACTCGATCGACTGGCGGCGCGAGTTCACTACCATTGACAGGATGTATTCCAAGTTCATCTCCTGGCAGTTCCACACGCTGCGCAAAAAGGGGCTGATTGTGCAGGGGTCGCACCCGGTCGGCTGGTGTCCTCGTGACCAGAACCCTGTGAGTCAGCACGACACCATGGGCGACGTCGAGCCGGATTTCAACGAATATACCGTCGTCAAATTCAGATCAGGTGACGGCAACAACAACATCATCCTGCCGGCAGCGACGCTCCGGCCGGAGACGCTCTTTGGAGTCACCAACATGTGGGTCAACCCTGACATCGATTACGTTCAAGCAAGAGTAGATGGCGAAGAGTGGATTGTGAGCAGGCAGGCGGCAAGAAAACTGGAATTCCTCAACCACAATGTCGAAATTATGAAGATGGTTAGGGGAAAAGAGCTCATAGGCCAGAGCGCCATCAACCCTGTCAACAATGCAACGGTTCCAGTATACCCTGCGTCGTTTGTTGAGGCTGACAGTGGCACCGGCATTGTCATGTCAGTCCCGGCACACGCGCCGTACGACTATCAGGCGCTTGAAGACTTGAAAAAGGACAAAAAGACACAGCAAGAGTTTGGCATTTCCATAAATGTCGATCCAATAATAATAATCGAGTCAGAAGGATACACCGGCGTGCCAGCAGGGCAAGCGATCGAGCAGGTGGGCGCGACCGGCCAGAATGACGCCAAGCTCGAAAAGGCGACAAGCGACCTCTACTCCCATGAGTTCTACAAGGGCAAAATGCTGGAAAACACAGGCAGGTTTGCGGGCATGGCAGTCGCCGTGGCAAAGAACGAGGTCAAGCAGGACATCGTGCAGTCCGGTGCTGCAGACACGATGTATGAACTTGTTAACAAGCCTGTCAGGTGCAGATGCGGCGCGGAATGCGTAGTCAAGCTGCTAAGCGACCAGTGGTTCCTGAATTATAGCGACAAGGAATGGAAGAGGCTGGCGCACGAATGCGCGTCCAAGATGGATATTGTGCCGCAGGACATACGGCAGGAATTCGACTATGTAATAGACTGGCTGCGCGAGCGGGCGTGCGCAAGAAAGTCCGGCCTTGGCACCAAGCTGCCGTGGGACCAAGAGTGGATAATCGAGAGCCTTTCAGACTCGGTCATTTACATGGCATACTATGTCATTGCCAAATACGTTAACAATAAAATGCTGAGTGATAATGACAACAGCATCACTGACGCGTTCTTTGACTATGTCCTGCTTGGCATCGGCAACGCCGATCAGGTCGCCAAAGAATGCAAGGTGCCCGCTTCGACGGTAGAGCAGATAAGGAAAGAGTTCAGCTACTTTTATCCTGTAGACTCGCGCCACTCTGGGCGCGACCTTGTGCCAAACCACCTTACGTTCTTTATCTTCAACCACGTCGCGATATTTGAAAAAGAAAAGTGGCCGCAGCAAATAGTGGTCAATGGTTCTGTGCTGATGGAGGGCAAAAAGATGAGCAAGTCACTTGGCAACATCATCCCGCTTCGAGCCGCCATAAGGGAGCACGGCGCAGACACCATCCGGCTTGCAATGCTGGTGTCGGCCGAGATACTGCAGGATGCCGACTTTTCATTTGATACTGTCAGGGGCATACGGTCAAAACTGCTCGGCATCTTTGAAATGGCTGAGAAATGCAAAAATCAACAGGCAGCCGCCGGCGCAGAGCTGGAAGACAGGTGGCTTGCCAGCCGGCTCCAGCGCGCAATAGCTGAGACAGCGGCGTCGATGGACAGGCTGAGGGTGAGGGAAGCAATACATAACATCCTGTACTCGCTAGAGCAGGACCTCCAGTGGTATTTGAAAAGAACTGCTGCCAAGGGCCGCGAAAACGTCACCGGCACTCTTGCAGAGTTCCTTGATGTTCAGGTCAGGATGCTTGCGCCGTTTGCTCCTTTTACTGCAGAAGAAGTGTGGGAGCGCATGGGTAACCACAATGATCAGTCAATAACTGCTGCAGGCTGGCCAGCAATCAATGAGGACAAGATAGACCCGGTCGCAGAAGAGTCAGAGTTTTTGATTTCAAGCCTGCTTACTGATCTTCAGAACATTGTAAAGGTGACAAAGATAACGCCCTCCAAGGTCGCAATATATACTTCAGCTGGGTGGAAGGCGCAGGTCTACCGGGCGATACTTGCAAACATCTTGGCCGGCAAGACCAACTTTGGGGAAATAATGAAGCAGCTGATCGCAAACCCTGAAACTGCAAAGGCAAAAACTGACCCCAAGATGGTGCAGAAAATGATGGAAGACATCCTGTCAACACCACTTGAGGCACGTAACAGGAGGCTCAACTTGACAGCGTTTGACGAAGCAGCTGCCATAAAGGACGCTGCGTCGCTGCTGTCCGCTGACATCAACAAGGCGCAGATCGTGGTCTACTCTGAAGAGGATGCTTCAAAATATGACCCTAAGTCAAAAGCGAGATCTGCAAGGCCGTTCAAGCCAGCAGTGTATATGGAATAGATAGAAGAAATCACAGCGCCTTTTTCAGTTCCTTTGCAACGGCTTCCTTGTCGTCAACTTCTACAACCACCTTGGAGTATTCATGATCCTTCGGGTGCAGGGTGATGCACTTTGAAAAATCCCTGACGTAGTAGAACGCCTTGCCTTTTCTGGTCCAGAACGTCCCTGCCATGAACCTTTTGGAACATGCGTGCCCGTCTTGAATGAAAGCTACGACGGCTTTGCCCTTTCAGTTGAAGGGGAAACAATACTTTCCTTGGGTATCGCCACTTTGCGCTTTACAGCCAAGAGCTTTTCCTTGGTGTCAAGCGTTATTATCACGTCATCCTCGCCAACGGCGATCTTGACCATGACGCCAACAACACTAAAGGCCATATCAAGATAAATGTGTTGTACTACTTTACACGTGGGCCCTCCTCTTTGCAACAATAGACGCGGCCATGTATAGTACAAAACCACAGGCCACCATCACCACGCCAAAGATCGCAACTGCCTCCCTTCCGTTATACTGGCCAAACGCGGCCAGCAGCGCGCCAATTATCAAAAGGCTGATGCCTATGCGGGCAAAGCCGGACATCTGCATTGCCTTCTTTTTCTTTGACGACGACAACATCAGAACTAGGCTCAGCCGTTAGATAATGTTATGTTTTTATGGCATCCCTTGGCAGGATATAACCAAAGAAGATGAAGATCGCAGTTGTCGGGATCGGAGTTGCCGGCGCGTACCTCATGAACAGGCTGAGCGACGATCACGACAACCAAGTGGTGGGCTTTGAGCGGATGCCGCAGGACCAACACGATGCAGTATGCGCCTGGGCGACGTGCGAAAATGTGATGGCCGGACTTGCGAAAAACTGCGGCCTCAATTTCGACGACTATGTCCTGCATGACGGCCAGCACATGATAGTAGACCTCGGAAGCAAAGACAGCGTAGACATCAAGCTCCGCGGCATGGTAAGCTACGACAAGCTGCGGCTGATACAGGACATGATAAAGGGGACGGAAATTAAGTTTGGCAGGGCTCCCAGAAAAGACGAGCTTGAGCCGGACTTTGACATCATTATCGATTCGACCGGCTTTCATCGCAACTACCTGCCAAGGGTGGGCAACGAGATGTGGATACCCTGCGTGCAATACAAGGTCCGCTACCAACCGGGCAAAGAGCCCTTTGACGACTTTTACCTAAAGTCATTTCCTTCAATGTCCGGGTATTTCTGGTACTTTCCGCTTGGCAACGGCTATGCCCACATTGGAGCCGGCGACTTTATGAAGAATCATAACCACTTTGTAGATGAATTCTTGAACAAGTACGACTGCGAAGTGATAAAAAAAGTCGGCCGGCCTGTAAGGCTCACACCACCGGCAAGCTGCGAGCCATTCACTGACGGCAAAAAGTCAGTAGGCGTAGGCGAGTCGATAGGCACAGTCTACCCGCTCTTGGGCGAAGGCATAATCCCGTCAACTTGGTGCGCCGAGCTGTTCATCAGGAACATGCACGACATGCGGGCCTATAGGGAGGCGGTGCTTGAAAAATTCAAGATTTATTCGCTTGTCTTCAAGTTCATCCAGCTAAAGATAGCAGGCAAGTTCCGCATGGTCAGGCATGGGATGGACATGCTCAAGATATACCAGCACATGAAGAGCGAGGAAGAGCGCTACGGCATGGAGGTCAGGATGGCCGACATGCTGAAGGTGTCCAGAATCTAAAGCTTTAAAAATCTAACAGACGCAGTGAGGCTGATATGAGTTCAGCCAGCGATCCTTCCAGGCAGTATGAATTGGCTGCAGTGGAGCAGAGGATCAACGAGATGGTTCAGCAGTCAAGGATCCTTGAAGCGTACATGAACGATATCATGACGCGCCAAGTGACGGTAAGCAGGTTAATGGAGGAAGCCCGCTTGGCTTCGACTACCATTCAGAACATCACTTCCGAGTCTGAAATCGAGTCGCTGATGCCAGTTGGAGTTGGGGTCTACGTCAAGACCACAGTGCCGCCGATAAAGAAGGTGGTTGTGAACCTTGGTGCCGGCGTTGCACTTGAAAAGAGCCGCGAAGACGCCCTCAATTACGTTGAATCCAGAATAAAGGAGTACGAGGTGGCGGCAAGGCAGCTAGATGCGCAGAGGCAAGAGATAGCCATGCGCATGGAACAGATGCAGGCGCAGATCAACCAGATGATACGGGCCGCCCAACAGCAGCAACCCGGCTAAAGCTTTTGGTTGAAAGCCAATGTTTGACAAGCTGAAAAAGGCATTTTCAAGTGCGGCAAAAGGGATCGGCCAAAAAGAGCTCACGGAGCAGGTCCTTGACGACGCGCTGCTGGACCTCCAGATCGCGCTTTTGGAAAGCGACGTGGCGCAGGAAGTGGTCGACGACCTGTCTAAAAAGCTGAAAAATGAGCTTCTCGGGCTAAAGCTCGAAAAAAATCAGGATGCGACCCAAGTAGTCCAATCAAAGCTGCAGGCCGCAGTCGCCGAGATATTTGCACGAGCAGGCAGGCTCGACCTGACTGAAAAGATAAAGGCGAAAAAGGACGCCAAGGCGGGGCCGTTTGTCATTGTTTTCCTTGGCATCAACGGAACAGGCAAGACCACTACGGTGGCCAAGGTTGCAAACCTGCTGCGCAAGGCCGGCTTTACAGTGGTCGTGGCTGCAGGCGACACACACAGGGCGGGTGCGATAGAGCAGTTGGAGCAGCACACGAACAGGTTGTCGCTAAAGATAGTCAAGCAGAGGTATGGGGCCGACCCATCGTCCGTAGGGCGCGACGCATACGAGCACGCCAAGAAGAACTTTATTGATGTGGTCCTGATGGACACGGCAGGGAGGATGCAGACCTCAAAGAATCTGATGGACGAGATGGGCAAGATCGTCAGGGTGGTCAAGCCGGATGTAAAGCTATTCATAGGCGACTCGCTTGCCGGCAACGACACCATAAACCAGGCAAGGGAGTTTTTCCAGTATACTAATTTTGATGGCGCGATATTGACCAAGATAGACGCGGACGCAAAGGGGGGAGCCGCGATTTCGATCGCGCACATTACTTCAAAGCCGATCGCCTATATTGGCGTCGGGCAGGGCTATGATGACATTATCCCATTTGACCCAGACAAGTTCATCGAGTCTCTGTTTGGAAGCGTCGGCGAGGTAAGCGTTGAAAACCTGATGTCGATGCCGAGAGCGCCAGAGCCGGCCAAAGCTCCAGAAGCGCCGGTGGTTGAGGAAAAGGAAGAAGAACTCCCGCCGCCAAAGCCCGTGGAAAAGCCGCGCCCTGCCATTGTTGCCCCACCGGTGCAGCCACCGGTTCAAGAAAAGTCTGCTCCCAAGCCAGTAATCCGCGAGGAACCAAAGCCCGCACCAAAGATAGTAGAATACACTCTGCCTCCGCCCCAGTCTGAAAGAGAAAAAGAACAAGAGGAGCCTCCACTGTCACCAAAGATCGAAGAACCACCAAAGGAAAAGAAGAGCAGGTTCAGCCTCTTTGGCGGCAAGAAAAAGACCGACGATGATCGCAAGAAGAAAGAGGAGGAAGAAAAGCGCTGTCGGGAAGAAGAAGAGCGGGCAAGAGAAGAGGAGGAGAGGGCAAGGCTGGAGGAAGAAGAGGAAGAGAAAAAGAAGCGCAAAGAAGATAAAGGCACTGGTGAGCAAGAAGACAAGGTAATATACCTAACAGATGAAGACATTGAAGACCTCCTTAAGTAAAAAGGACGTACTCAGCATCGCCGACCTGAGCACGCAGGAAATCAATTCGATTCTGACACTTGCAGCCAAGCTCAAGCGCGAGCAAAAGAGAGGCAAGGCGCGGCCTCTTTTGCGCGGAAAAACGCTTGGCATGATATTCCAAAAGCCCTCTACACGCACGAGGGTGAGCTTTGAAGTTGGTACATACCAACTCGGCGGGGACGCCGTGTATCTCAGCGCAAGCGACATCCAGCTCTCACGGGGCGAGACCATTCAGGACACGGCCAAAACATTGTCGCTATATTTGGACTGCATAATGGCGCGCGTATACGACCACAAGGATGTCCAGACGCTTGCCGAGTATGCCTCTATTCCAGTCATTAACGGTCTCTCTGACGAGTTCCACCCATGCCAGATTCTTGCAGACCTTCTGACGATACAGGAGCACAAGAAAAAGATGAAGGGGCTGAGCCTTGCGTGGCTCGGGGACGGGGACAACGTGTGCAACGACCTTTTGCTTGGCTGTGCCAAGACCGGCATCAGCATGACTGCCGCCTGCCCAAAGGGCTACGAGCCGCTTGAAGAAGTGGTGAAGCTGGCCAAGTCAGAGGGCATAAAGACTGGCGCCGACATTGCGATAACCGAAGACCCGGCTGCGGCTGCAAAGGACGCCGACATTGTGGTGACAGACACTTTTGTGTCGATAGGCAAGGAGGGCGAGCGCGCAACTAGGGAGGCGACCTTTCTGCCAAAGTACCAGGTCAGCTCTGACATCATGAAGCTTGCGAAAAAGGACGCGATATTCATGCACTGCCTGCCTGCAAAGCGAGGCATGGAAGTGACGGCCGACGTGATCGACAGTAGATCGTCGGTGGTGTGGCAGGAAGCCGAAAACAGGCTGCACGTGCAAAAGGCACTGCTCTGCCTTCTTATGAAAGTCGCTGCCGTCTAGTCGCTGCTCTTTGCAGGCGCCTTCTTGCGCCTGTCGTACCATACAGCGATGCCGGCGACAATGCCTGCAATAACAATGACGCTGACGATTGTAAACGTGGATGAGATCTGCTCTGAAAACCTGCTCCACGCCTCGCCAAGATAATAGCCTACAAGCGTCAGGACAACACACCACACAAGCGAGCCGGCAAACGTGTAGGTGACGAACTTTACGAAGTTCATCCGGCCGATGCCCGCTGGGATTGAGATTATTTCCCGGACGCCGGGCACCATCCTCCCTGTAAACACTGCGATAGGCCCATACCTTGCAAACCATCTCTCTGCTTTTTCGATCTCGCGCTCGCTAACCCTGACGCGCCTGCCAAACCGCACGATGGCTGCGCGCCCGACTTTCATGGACACGAAATAGATCAATATTGCGCCAGCCGTCGAGCCAAGTGCCCCTGTCGCCGCCATGCCAATTGCGTTACCAAGCCCAAACCCGCTGCTCTGCGCGACAAAGCCTACAAGCGGAAAGATTACCTCGCTTGGGATCGGTGGGAACATCACCTCGATGAACGCTGCCGCAAAGACTGCAGGGTAGCCGTATTCCACTATCATGCCTGTTATGGCATCTAGCACGCTGCCCAAAAGCCCGGCTGATGCTAGCACTACAATAACGACAGCGCGCATTTTACTGCCTCCTATGGGGGCACAGGGCATATTATGTATATACCCATACCCTCCCTCCCCCCACCGTGCTGGTCTAGTTATAAGCGCCCTTGCGCCGCCTCTGCATAGTTAAATTGACCTGCAAGAACATATGCATAAGGCTGGTCCCCGGCGGAGGCAGGATTCAGAACCCATACCAGCAGGGGTTGAGGTACTGCCGCAGGTGCGAAGTCTACCTAAGGTGCAGCAACACCCATTGCCCGTGCTGCGGCCTCCACCTTAGGTTCACTCCTGTAGACCCGCTTGCAAAAGAAAAGTTGCGGCTTTTTCTCAAGGGCGAGTGAGTTGCAAAGGGCTCCGTTCATCAACCTGCCACTCCACACTGGCCGTGCGCCGGCGTACCTCGTCCGGCGGATGATCCGCATGTCGCATGCAATGTCCAAGGTGATAATTGACGAGTACGGGCAGGTGGAGTTCCTGAGGCGGCTGTCCGATCCGCTGTGGTTTCAAGCATTTGGATGCGTGCTTGGCTTTGATTGGCATTCGTCCGGTGTCACCACCGTCGTTTCAGGCGTGCTAAAGCAGGCGCTCAAGCTGGACGTCCACGGCATATCGATTGCAGGCGGCAAGGGCAAGAAATCAACATCAGCCAAGACCGACATACTGCTGCTAGCAGAAAATTTCGGGCTTTCCTCTGCAAAAATAGACTCGCTCCTATACGCGAACAGAATGGCTGCCAAGGTGGATACCGCGGCCGTGCAGGACGGATACTCGCTTTACCACCACGTCATACTCTTTGACAAGTGTGGCAACTGGGCGGTGGTGCAGCAGGGCATGAACGCTGAGAACGGGATGGCGCGACGTTACCACTGGTTCTCTGACAATGTCCAAAACTTTGTGCGTGAGCCGCACACTGGGATAATCAGCGAAAAAAAGAATCCCTGCGCGCTTGATATGACGGCTGCTCAATCGCAGGAAAACCAGAAGGTGTGCGTCGATCTTGCCAAGAGCGACACGAACAACCTGAAATCATCTGTCTATAGGCTGGCTGCCAGAGATACGCTTGACCGATGGCTTGGCGGCGATATGGTTGTTGATGTCGTCAACACTTCTGGCTATGAAATGCCAAGGAGGCTCGACTGGGCCCTGTTCAAGCGAATCTATGACGTCCAGCCGGGCAGCTATGAAGAGCTCCTTTCAATCCCGGGCGTAGGCGGTGCGACTGTCAGGGCGCTGTCGCTCATTGCAGAGCTGATATACGGAGCCAAGGCTTCCTGGAGCGACCCCGTGAAATACAGCTTTGCCCACGGCGGCAAAGACGGGGTGCCATACCCTATTGCAAGGAAGGTCTATGATGAATCGATCCGCTACCTTTATGGTGCGATTGAAGGCGCCGAGATAGAAAGGGAGGAGCGCACGGACGCGCTGAAAAAGCTCGCAAGTTTCACAACAAGAATGTTCCCCGGGCAGTGAAATTAAAATACCGCTGCCTCAAAAAATGTGGCGTATGGCAAAGGTACTGGTCGGCAAGGCTTCTGAAATTGGCGAGGGCAAGATGACTCATGTGACTGCAGGCGGCAAGGAGATACTGGTAGCAAACATTGGGGGCAACTACTATGCCACTGGCAACATCTGCAACCACGCCGGTGCCGAGCTGCACGAAGGCGAGCTGAATGGAAAAGAGCTGACCTGCCCTTGGCATGGCGCCAAGTGGGACGTCACCACAGGCAGTATGATCTGGTTCCCGCAAAAGCTGAAGGACCTTGGCAAGTACAAGGTGACAGTTGAAAATGGCACTGTATATGTAGAAGTGTGAGCATGATGTAGCTGCTGCACCTTCCAAGCGTTAATTTAAGACACTTGGAGCAAGTTTCTGATAGATTCTCGTTTTACTGATATAGGTATTTTATTCCCAAACCAGTACTTTAGAGGCTCTTTGTTGTTTATCGCTTCAATGCTTATTTTATGATATTCCAGAAGGTGTTGTTGATGCTCCTTAGCTGGAATCTTGTCATAGCATAATTGGCAAATATCCGGACGGGCTGATTTCTTGAACACTGATTATTCCTTAACACAATGTGGAGATATGAGCTTTCAGTGTAAAATGTTGCGGCACATTCTATGGGTACATGATACACTCTTTTCCTGTGGTGCTAACTACGCCATATCAGGCTCCACTGTATTTGACTACAAGGGCCGATCTTTGACTTTCTCAGCTCTCAAAATAATTCTCTAATTCATATTTTCGTTTTTTAACTTTCAAATGTAACAATGCAGAGAACTGCATAACTGGATGGTTGACAAATTTCTAAGCATCGATACCCAAGCCCGAAAGCCGGGTTCTGTATCAGCTCTCATGCACACCTCCTGGCGAGTAGGGCTTGTATATTTGTCAAACTAAAGGTCCTATAGCACTAATTAATAAAACTGAACTTTGATTTTAGTCGCATAAATTGTTATTATTATTGCGACTGTTTCAAAAAGTGCTAAAAATATACTCTCTCTACAAGAGAACAAAAATCCATAAGCTCACTCGTCCAATCTATCGAACATCCCACAGTAAAGTTAGTGATGGGATACTTCAAGTTAGAAGACTATGATTGTTTTGTGAGTTTTGCCAAAAGAACAAAAGAAGTAGTGGATAAAGATAGCTAAGGGTATCAGAATTCTACACTAGCTAGCCTATACAGCAAAAGCATCAATCATCCTGATTAACCATGTTCTCTTGATTAAAGAAGTAATAAAAATCCATGAATATAATTGAGCGCCTAAGAAGGAAACAGATCTATCATAATGTGCAACGCAACGTGTTGACCATCTTGTTGATATGTGCCGCCATGACTGGCGCCACGGTCAGTATTTTCATCCTGCTAGACATCCTGCTTGGCTTTGAAATCTAGAGTTGTTTTGTTGTCTATAAGCTTGGATGTAAAATCAATGTTGTTTTTCTACTACTGCCGCCGGCTCTGGAGGGTCTTTTCGATAGGCCATCTTGAGCCATATCGGGGTGATTATAGTAGTCGCGGCAACCATTATGATGACTGCTGTGTAAATGTCGGCAGAGAGCACACCGGCTGACACGCCCACGCCTGCCACTATCAATCCGACCTCTCCTCTTGAAACCATGCCTATGCCCACCTTCATGGATTTGTTCTTGTTCCTGAGGAAAATCATCGCAGGCAGCCCGCAGCCAACAAGCTTTGTCACTACGGCCACTGCTACTATTATGCCTGTGATATAGAGGACGCCAAGGTTTACTCCGCGCAGGTCTACCTGCGCGCCAATAATCGCAAAGAACAGCGGCGCAAAAATGATCTCAAGCTTGCCCACGTATTCCTCTATCTGCTTTATGACCCGTGTGCTTGCAACAGCCATGCCCACTGCAAATGCGCCCACTATAGGCGACAGGCCCGCAAACGCGGCAATGCCGGCGGCTGCGAAAAATACTGCTGTCACCATGCCTTCTATGCTGCCCTTTGACTTCCATAACCGCTCCACGTGCAGTATCCTTGGGACAAGGAACACCGCGCCGACAAGCAGCGCGGCGAATATGCCAAGAATGTAGAGGATGAGCATGGTGATCTCTATGACGTCAGGGGCAACGTTTCCAGTCTGCACCATGGTGGTTACCACGGAAAGCGCGGCTATGGCCAGAATGTCGTCAACTATGGCGGCTCCAAGAATGAGCCGGGCTTCTTTTGACTGCATCCTGCCAAGCTCTGTCAACACCTGTATGGAGATGGCGATGCTGGTGGCAGTGAGGGCCGTCGCGACCAACATCGACTGCAATGCTTCAAGCCCAAAGGCGGTGAACACATAATGGCCTACAAAAAACGGCACTACGACGCCCAGAGAGCCTACGGTGAACGAGGCCGCCCCTCCCCTCATGAATTCTCTTGGGGTAATGTGCAGCCCGGCCACGAACAGTATGACCACTGCTGCTATCTCGCCAATATGACGTACTGTCTCGTCGAGGATTACCAGCGGCTCACCGTTAAAGAGCGGCAGGGCGCCTATGGCAAAGGGGCCGACTATGATGCCTGCCAAGAGCTCGCCAAGCACCACCGGCAGCCTGATCCTGTGGAACAGCTCTGCCATCAGCTTAGCGGCAAAAAGCAGTATGCCAAGTGAAATCATTACATGCAGGAATGTCGATTCTACAGCCATGATCTTGGTCCATTATTTTTTCAGCTTGCGCTTTACGGATTTTACTTTGTCCTGCAGCGTCTGGGCCTTATCTAGGCGCTCGTCTATCCTGACTGTGGATATTACGCGCTTGGCGCCGGCAGACTTGGCGGCCTCGTGAGCAGCCTCTACCGCCTGAAGCACGCTGTCAAGGTTCTTGGCCTCGACTTGGGTCCCAAGCGCCGTAAGTTTAGTTTTGAGATTTTTTATTTTGTGAATAGCATCAAATGCAGCGGCCACTTCCTTGCTCATGCTAGTGTCGTGTCTTCCAAGCGGCACGATGCTGATCTCCGCGTGAACGGTCATAATGTCATTATGTAGAGCAAGGGGTTATAATAATTGGTACGGCGTCGCGGCCAAACTTTACTTTTTATTATCGGACGGGAATCAAGCAGGTAGTAGTTGGAACTGGAAGAATTCCTATCCTCATTGCCGCAAGCGATAATCTCAGGTGAAGCCGTCTCGCTGCCTGACAATGTTATAAGAAGGATATTCAAGTTTGCAAAGCTGAAAAAGAGCGACGTATTCTACCACCTTGGATGCGGCGAAGGCAACGCGATCAAGATTGCGGCCGAAGAATTTGGCGTAAAGAGGTCTGTCGGGATCGAGCTCAACGAGGCGACGGCTGCCAAGGCGCGAGAACGGGTCGCTGGCATCAAGAACGCCGAAATAGTCAACGCCGACATCAGAAAGGCCGACATTTCAGACGCTACTGTGCTGTTCTTTTGGTTCAACGACCCGGAAATGGTTGATGCAATGACTAGGCGTTTCAAGAAGCTGAGGGACGACACGCGGGTGATAACGATATGGGCGCCGCTTGGCATGACGCTGCCTGATAGGGTGGATTTCCCGTTTTTTGTCAGCAAAAAGCCGTTCAAGCGCGCAAAGTCTATTCGGCAGCAGATAAAGGCGATCTACAGAACTGACTGCATAGACTTTACCGCCGCGTGGCTTCTTGCAGAGCGGTACATTGACGCGCTCGAAGTAGTGCCAAGCGACTACCGGCGGTTTGTCAACATGCTGCAGGGCATGGTGATATGGATAAACGCATGGAATATGGGCGTCGCGTGCGAAGATAAGATCCCTCCGCCTGTCCAGACCTATGTCGGGATACTAAGGACATTTTTTAACATCGACCTGACAAGCATGATAAAAAAAGAGCAAAAATAGCCTCTGTATGCTCTATATACACTGCGTTGGAGTTCGACCCTGAGCTCATAGTCATGCAGGCTGCCTCAACAGAGCCGGACACTAAGGCGATCGAGGATCTGATGGGCGAGGTCCTGATGATGGCTCATGCCGAGGAATCTGCCATTCACATAAGCTCGGCAGAGCAGACCTTTGGATGGAACTTTTACATCATGTCTGTCGACAAGGAGGTCGCAAGGCAGCTTGCGCAGCTGCCGGAAAGCGGCCTGTTGGCCGTCAGGGGAGATTCGCTTGAGCAAAAGTTTGTCGGCTGGCTCAACCGGCGGGCAAAAGCCAAGGGCGCCGATGGCAAGGTCCACTTTAACCTACTGTCAGATCTCAACTCGTCTCGCTACGGATTATTTTAATAGAGAGCATAAGCATGAACCTACATCGGGGACCGATGGACGCCAGAGTAAAGAAGGCGGTGCTTAGCAAGATAGACGAGACAGTGTCAAATATCGACGAGATTTCAAAGATCAGGCACAGCCTTGCCCACATCCCTGTCGGCAGCCAAGACGACTTTGCGTTTGGCATAGCCATTGGGCGCATATACAACTCGTTCCACTACCAGACAAGGCGCGCGCTCAAGCGCAATGCCACCGAGGAAGAGTTTGCCGAGTTTCTTGAAATTCTGTCAAAACAGGCCGGCAACATAAGGAAGGTGCTAAAGCAGCAATAGCTGCGCCCGCCCACGTTTTCTGGCAGCTGACAGCTAAAACCTTGCCTGAGAAGCTCAAATGGAGCGTGATTAGCCTGAAAATCTTTTTAAGCTACCAGCTTTCACTCACACAAAGCTTGTCTCCTGATGTAGAAATGGTGCTGCTGACGCCTGACGAAATCAACCGCTTTATTTCGACGCTCAAGTCTCGCTACACCACCGGTCCTGTAGCCAAGAAAAAAACTGCCCGCGCCCGGTCTGCATAGGAAAAAGAAAGAGTAGTTCGAAGTATAGAACTTGCTTCTATGGCTATTTCACTAAATCGATTAAATCTGCAGTTAATGTTAAAGTTATATGCTTCTAGAAGATAACCCAAAGATTATAACTACAAAGTCTATGATACAGCTCGCAGAGATGGATATCAAGCTCGGCAGGGTTCATCACAACCTGTCAGTTCCGTTATTAGTCGAATTAATTATCAATCGAAAGGAAGGTATCCTTTCTTCCACCGGGGCGCTCTCTGTCAAGACCGGCAGGTTCACCGGCAGATCGCCTGATGACAAATACATTGTCGACGACGAAGTCACGCACGACACAGTCGACTGGGGCAAGATCAACCACCCGATCTCTGAGGAGAACTTTGACAAGATATTCAACAGGATGAAGAGCCACATAGAAGACAAAGAGCTCTTTATCTTTGACGGCTTTGTAGGAGCAGACCCCGAGAACAGGCTGCCGATAAGGGTTATCAACAACAGAGCGTGGCACAACCTCTTTGCCCGACAGCTGTTCATAAGGCCGACCCTAGAAGAGCTGGAGAACTTCAAGCCTGAATTTACCCTGCTCTCATGCGACGACTTTGCAGCCATCCCAGAGGAGGTCGGCACCAGAACCGAGACTTTTATCATTATCAACTTCAAGAAAAAGCTGGTGCTCATTGGATCGACGTCGTACGCCGGCGAGATCAAAAAGGCCATGTTCTCCATCATGAACTTTATCCTGCCAAGAAAGGGCGTATTTCCAATGCACTGCTCCGCCAATGTCGGCAAGGCTGGAGACACGGCGCTGTTCTTTGGGCTGTCTGGCACGGGCAAGACCACGCTGTCGGCAGACCCGGATCGCCAGCTGGTAGGGGACGACGAGCACGGCTGGTCTGACGCCGGCATCTTTAATTTTGAAGGCGGCTGCTACGCCAAGTGCATCAACCTGAAAAAGGAAAAAGAGCCCCAGATCTGGAACGCGATCCGCTTTGGCTCTGTAATGGAAAACGTCGTGATGCGTGATGGCACTAGGGAGCCGGACTTTGACGATGGAAGTCTGACTGAAAACACGCGCGTTGCCTACCCGCTTGACTATATCGATGGCGCAGTGATCCCAAGCGTCGCCGGCCACCCAAAGGTGATAATATTTCTGACCGCTGACGCATTTGGCGTAATGCCACCTATTGCAAAACTGACAAAAGAGGGCGCGATGTATCACTTTATGTCTGGCTACACCAGCAAGCTTGCAGGCACAGAGCGCGGCATTACAGAGCCAAAAGAGACGTTCTCTCAATGCTTTGGCGCCCCATTCATGCCACTGCATGCGTCAAAATACGCCGCAATGCTTGGCAAAAAAATGACAGAGCACGGCACACGCGTCTACCTGATCAACACTGGTTGGACAGGCGGGCCATATGGCGTTGGCAAGAGGATGAACCTTGCTTACACAAGGGCAATGGTGACTGCCGCCCTTAATGGCGAGATCGACCGTGTCCCGGTAAAGCACCACGCCATATTCAACCTTGACATGCCAACATCGTGCCCTGGAGTGCCTGATGAAGTCCTTGACCCGCGCAACACGTGGTCAGACAAGGACAGTTATGATGCGGCAGCCAAGCGGCTGGCGGCACTCTTTGTCAAGAACTTTGAAAAGTTCGGCAACGTGTCAAAAGAGATAATCGAGGCAGGCCCAAAAATATAAGAAGAAAAAAGGAATGATAGCCCGCTATAGCTCGACACTGTAGTTCACACTACACTAACAGAAATTTGCTTATAAACTTGACGTGGAGTACAATGGTGTTTACAACACAAAGGTACCAAGTCTAACCATCTTAAAAGCCCTAAAAAATACATCTTTTGTGGAATCGGCTGCAAAAGCAGAAAGGAGAAGTAGTGAAGCAAGAAAGGTATCAACACTTCTACTGATAAATGTAAAGGTAGTGCAACAGCATCTGCGAGACTCAAGTTATCGCGGATGTTCACTCACTGACGTGTATATTCTCTACAGTCCTCTCTGACAGTGGTGTCGGAGCGATGATGAATATGCCGTCCCAGATGAATATCTTGATTCTGTACAACCCCTGTTCTGTTGGGGTGATCCACTGTCTTGTATGCTGTGTCGTTTGGCCGTATGCCAACTTGCCTTCAACCCAATCAATATGCGTTACGATGCCGTTCGAGTCTTCGACCTGTATGATCAATGCATAGTTTTGCTCGACCTGTTGGTAGTTCTTGAACGTGACGACTATGTTGATCTGCTGTCCTGACATTATGTCCAATAAGTCAAGGCCGTGTGCGTTGGTAAATCTCGTGCTCAGAACCTGCACCTTGGACAGCGGATTGGCGCTGAAGTAGTCTTCAGAGTATGTTGTAAGGTCAACGACAGGACCTCTACCACTGCGTCTTTCTTGCTCGCCTCTAGGTTCAGCCTGCGCAAGAGTGGCTCTTGCTTCGTCGGCCAGAGAGGCCGCGTCTGTAATGTTGATGTTTACTGTACGAACCGGCGTGATGCTGTCACTTATGGCGACAGTGTCGGTTGGAGTGACAGTATAAGATGTGGCTGATTGTACTGCGACGCTGTCTGACAGGGCTATGGTATCTCTGGCAGAGCTAAAAGGAGACGCGCGGTCACTTATGGCGACAGTGTCGGTTGGAGTGACAGTATAAGATGTGGCTGATTGTACTGCGACGCTGTCTGACAGGGCTATGGTATCTCTGGCAGAGCTAAAAGGAGACGCGCGGTCACTTATGGCGACAGTGTCGGTTGGAGTGACAGTATAAGATGTGGCTGATTGTACTGCGACGCTGTCTGACAGGGCTATGGTATCTCTGGCAGAGCTAAAAGGAGACGCGCGGTCACTTATGGCGACAGTGTCGGTTGGAGTGACAGTATTGGAAACGGCATATGCAAAGGAGCTGGTAAGAATCAGCGAAAAAATTATCGATGCCGCCAGCGCTACTTTTCTTGTTCCAATATTCTATGTCACTATTGTCCACGAGACGCTGATGGTATCGTTGGGATTAAGAGTCACAGCAGTTATGGCGGATTCTGCAATTATCAGCGGACCTGCAGCCGTGTTAGAACCATCGCCGCTTGCAAGGGCAAGGCCATTGATCGTTATTGTGCCGCCACTCATGTTCGTAAGCACTGGCGTCGAATCTGTAAACTGGCATGTGCCGGACGAGGGTGCAGTTCCGTCGTTTACAATTGAGCAGACAGTAGCTGGCGTTAACTGCACAAAATTATTTGTGGTATCGAATGTTCCTGTGCCCCTCAACTGCCCACTTCCGGTGGTAGCACTGACAGTGATTATCGATCCTCCTGCCTGATACTGGGCTGGCGGGGCACCAAAACTGGTAATACATCTGCCAGCAGACACTACACCGGATAGCGCACCACCGCCTGACGGCGCCGTGCAATCTGCCGCAGTTGGCTCGTTGGAGTTTGGAGTGCCGCTTATGAATTGGACCCACCACGTGGGATTTGCGACGCTTACTACATTAGGGGTCTCGCCTGTAATGTGGCTCTCGCACCTGTTCATCTGCACGCAAAAGTAAATGGCACCGGCGCTCGTGATTATGTTGTGGGCTTTTTGCTCGGATTTTATGTTGCCTGCGCTATCATGAACTCTAATAACGACTTCGTCGTTTTTCAAAGCACTGCTGATAGAGTCGGTCAGCTTGGCGTCGCTAACGCTCGGGGGGGGGGAGAATTATTAGCAGCGAGAAAGTAACCGAAGGAGCCAGCCGACAACAATGCAAACGCTATGATTGAAGGCAGCAATACTCGCTTGATTTGTAACATCTGCACTATCGGTCATTATAGGGTGTATAAGAAAGTTCTGTCAGATTTTTCACAAAAAATGCCAAAGAGTGGAAAACAGTAACAAATTATCCGATAATATGCCCAGGAGTCACTTTTTTTATCCTGGAGGTCATTTGTCCAACAAGGAGACAGAGTCGGTAACATTTATGGAATAGTTCCGTGGTTTTTGCATGATATTAAGAGAAGTTGAATTGGTTTCGATAGGCGTTGTATGATCTCTGATGCTGGTCATCCAAGCCACTGCTATGGCAAGTGAAGCCAGTACTACGATTGCCAGCGAAAATATCCTAACTTTGTTCACAATTTTCCAGATATGGCACTTGCACTTTTACTTTTTGGTGATATTGGAGGTCATGTTGTGTGTAGAGCTAAAGACATGATGTGTCACCACTTATGCACGACGAACAAAGTGAGAGTTGTAGAATGGCACACATTAGGACATAAATTTAGCAACCAACATCAGCGGAGCACACCTGTGGCAAGACCTCTGGTTCAGGCAAATTGTAGTGCGCGATGATTGCTTGAATGATAAAGTACTACAACCTTACTTACAGGCGTGTGCAAAGAGCAGAAAATGTATGATAAGGTAAAAGAGAATTGGACATGAAAATGGAGAATGCGGGGAGAATATCTCTCTGGCACCGGCAGTAACCAAAACCTTTTGGAGTCACAAGTCAAGTCCGCACAACATCATTGCCATTCTGCCGCATATCTGCAGCAAGCGCCAAAAGCACAAGGCCGGTGCTTTTTGGCAGCAACGTTCTTTTTTTCAATTCAATTCAAGCATATCTTGACAGGGCCAGGCGGCTCTTGCATGTATCAGACAGGGCTCGCGTATGGTTCCCATGTCCGATCTAATTAATTGGCACCAGTGGTGCCACTCAGCTATGCCTGGTGCCAAATCTGATATGTCCATCGTCCTGCAAGTTGGCACCATGGTGCCATTTTTTGATACCAGAGCTTGTTCTGGTACCAAACACGACGCTGGTATCACCCATTTTGGCACCAGTGGTGCCAGATCATATGCTCAAAGTGGTACCACTAGTACCAAAATTCCTTTTCTGGTGCCAGATTTGGTACCACTGGTATCAAGCAAACTGCACAGATTAACTGAAAATAAATCGATTCGTCTAAAGATGGGTTTGGTGCTACTGCACCGCCTGTTCTGGTACCGACATGGTACCAACGTATGGGAAGCAGGCATTGCCTGCAATTAGAATTACGTTCGGTAGTTCTGATGTTATTATTTTGCAATATCATTATCGATATTAGAATTAATAAACATTCTTGTAAGTAAAAACACAAGATTCTTGCTAGCTAATAGCAAAATTCACACATGAATCATGCCAATCTATAGCTCTAGAACAGATATGGTAATTCACAAACCCGGCGCAATTTTCCTGCCTTAAATTCGTACAGTGCTGTAGTATTTGGAGGTGAATGATGCAACCACAGAAGAAACGCAAATTGCAGACAACCCGCGGACCCGAGTCAGAATCAACACAGAGATAGAAGGCGAACCGGCAAAGATTTTGCTTGAGCTGAAGCAGCGCGGCCTTGTTTCGGACAACACCGATGCCGTCAACCAAGGCCTGCTTGTGCTGTATGACAGAACGCTAAGGCGGGACCTGGCTAGACTTCAGCTGCGGCAGTTGAAGGAAGTTCAGTAGGAAGGACTTCTCTTTTTTCTTTCCCCTTGCCTTCTTCAAGTTCTTCTTCAAATCTGTACACGTCGCTGTTAGCCGTTATTGCGTCGCTCAACACCTTGACCGCATTTTCAGGTTTATCCCATATCGCATCTAGCATCCTTCTGACATCATTTTCGTTCCTTGCCGCCCTGCATATCTTCTGGACGGTGACTTCTTTTGGCACCTGCCTGTCGTGCAGCTTCTGGTTAAAGTCGGAGGCCCTCAGCAGCTGAACATTCAATCTTGATGCATATTGTGCGAGAGTGATCTTTTCTCCTTCTGTTCCATCTTTGCCATTTACTTTTATGTGGATATCTTCAAAGGCTCCTGCGGCAAATACACCGATTACTCCATTTTTTACCTGCCTTCCTTCCGGCGTGTCTACGCCAAAGTCAGTGCTCCACTTGAGCACGTTAAAAAAGTCGTCAAGGTCCTTCCTTCTCACAATGCCCCACTTGCATTCCAGCACGTATGTGATGGGCTTGGCAAACACCGACGGTGTCACCGTCCACACCCTGTCTACCTCTGCATTCTGCCTTCTATCACCCACGCTTTTGATCAAATGGAGAGTAATGCGCCTTGGGTCCATCCTGCCGTCGTTGCCATTATTCCTGTGATTCTGCATTCTGAATTCGGCTCCAACAGTGAATTTATCAATGAACCATTCAACACAAGCTTCCCAGTTGTGGCCAATGCGGTTTGCCCTTCCCTTGCTCATTCTGATGTAGTTCTTTGCCATCTCCAAAGCTGCATTTAGAACCTCGCCATTCATTGAAGACTCGTGGTAATAGTACCTGAAATTGCCAAACAGCTTGACCTCTTTGATACCGGGATAGAGCTGCATAGCTCTTGCAACTGCCGTGTTGGCCTCGTTTTCGGTTGTTCCAAGCTTGTCTCTTATCAGGTTAAAGCTCACCAGCCTCCCAAGCTCGCTTTCGGCTATCGTGGTGTTTCTTATTGCAAGCACCCTTTCTACCACCGGATTTGTGGACGCCTTGTTGCTAAGTGCCTGGTTTGTCTTTGCCACCGCGTCTTTCAATGCGCTTGTTTCATCTTTGTTGCTGCTGTCGATCCAAGTTACAAGATAGCCTTCTGCAAAAGGGGAGCAAGAATCATGCGTCTGGTATCCTCTGATGTACAGCAAACCTTTTCTTTCGTACCTTCTTGCTGCAGTCATTACGTCCGGCATCTTTACTCCCCTGTCTTTCAGCGCGTTGTATATCTCGGTAGAATAAAACGCCCTATCTGAGTTATCTTTGAGGAAGTTCAAGATCAACCGTGCCTTGCTCTTCTCCCCCTTGCTGCCCCTCTTGTCTGAATACTCGCTGCTGAATCGCACAAACCTACGGCCATCAATGCTGTAATCTTGAGGCTCAGTACTATCTCCGTTCAATACGTACAGGTGGTACAGTCTGGTGTTGCTTGTTGCCCCGTGCCTGCCTCTGAACTTTTTGCAGTTTTCTGATACCGGTCTATCAGTACGGAGAACAAGACCCGCTCTCCACAGTTTAGATAGTGCAGTCCAGACTTTGCTTCTTTCAAGGCTGGTAGCATTGACGATATCTTGAGCTGACTTTGGCTTGCCGTCTGCCATTGCCGATATTATCAGCCTTGCATAGTCTCTACTACCCAACATAATATACCAGCTCCAAAGTATAAAAGGCGGAAAAACTGCAAAGGCACGACGAGAGGCAGTTCGAACCGGAACTGTGATCTCGTACAGCAGCAAAAATGGAACAAGGTTTATTCTTGCTTATTTGCTCAAAAGGAGCAAGAATATTGCTTCTTTTCATGTAAGGAAATGGTAGCCCGGAGCAGATTCGAACTGCTGTCTCCAGGTTTCTTTTCTTCTTTTTCTAGTAAGATCCAGAGCCTGGAATCCCTAGCCCTCAACCTTGGAGATTGGCCACTAGACGACCGGGCTAACCAAAAACCCGACTGCATACCCTATATTTGACTCTAACGTTTTGTATTGACTTCCCTGATAACAAGACCGTATTCAAGAGGAGCCTTTTTCCTCATATAAGGAATGAGGCGGTAGTGGATAGAGTAGATATTCTTGTCTCTGGTGATGATGTTTTTTATCAAAAGTGAAACAAAGCCGCCAGCAACCTTTGAAGGCGCGACGCCGCTCTCCTTGCAAAAAGCGTCCCTTTTTACGTGGTATTCTTTTAGCGTGAAATATGACCTGTTGACTTCTAGAACCAGCGGCCACACCACGTTTTCCCATACCATCCTGCGGTTCTCCGTGGACGATGCATGTTTGCCCTTTCTTCTAACAACCGGCTGCTGCTCTTCCACGGGTCGCTCGTGTTGCGGGCTGAGCAAAGTGGAGTACGTTTAAACCTCCGGGTTTATAATTTATCACAGTGCAGGCAGACACCTCGGTCAAGGACGCACTCGACCTCCTAGCCCAAAAATGGAAGATTGATCCAAAACTGTACGACCTCCAGACGGGCAGGCGCGACGACGTAGTCGACAATCCTGTGAATGTTGGAGGTGTGGTATTCCATATTCCGGTGCTGTCAAAGGACAACCTTTATGTCCTCTGGAAGTGCCTCTGGCCCGACTGCCACAACTGCTGCGAGCGTCAGGGCAGGCTGCCATTGACAAAGGACGACATCAAGATGATCTCTAGAAAGATAGGCTATGCTTCAGAGCCGGAATTTTTGAAAAATGAAACTCTGGTTTCAACTTGGCAGGAGCAGGGAATGCTTGGAAACATAATCACCACGCTTACAATGATCTCCCTCAAGCGCAAAGTGGACGAGCGGCCGGACCAAGACGGAACGCCGCTGCGCTGTAGGTTCCTGGATGACAAGGGCTACTGCGGCATCCACCCTGACAAGCCCGGTGTCTGCTGGCTATATCCATTCGCCTCGTGGCTTGAAGCCGACGCGAGGGGGCAGCCTGTAGTGCACGCAACGTTCCAGTTCACAGGCGACTGCCCTGGCTTTTATCTTGACAAGTCAATGGACAGTATGATGCCGGTTCTGCAGGAATATTCTGCCAAGATCTACAGCTACAACATGGCGGTGAGCAGGACGACACGGGAGAACTATGGCACAGTCAATTTCGTGGATGTGCGGAAGAAGAAAAACTAGTCGCGCACAATTCTGGCTTTCATGCGGAGCGCCGGTTCATTAGCGTGATCTTTGAAGACATGATCGATATATCTTTCATAGCTTGGAAAAGAACTGTTGCAGGCTGGGCAGACCACGCGGTATAACATAAATGAAGAAAAGGAAAGAGGGTTTTTTACTGCCTGAACCTCTTGGCGACTTCGTCCCAGTTGACCACATTCCACCAGGCCGTGACATAGTCGGCACGCTTGTTCTGGTACTTCAGGTAATATGCGTGCTCCCATACGTCAAGTCCTAGCAACGGGGTAAGCTTTTCCTTGTTCCACCTTGTCCACGGGCTTGTCTGGTTTGGCATGGTGATAAACTGCACTCCGCCGGATGCGTTCTTGACAAGCCATCCCCAGCCGCTTCCCTGAATTGCGACAGTGTCTGTCTGGAATTTCGTCTTAAAGTCGTTAAAGCTGCCAAACGCCTTCTTGATCGCGTCTGCCAGCTCGCCGCTTGGCTCTCCGCCACCGCCTTTTTTCATGTTGTTCCAGAAAAGGGTGTGGTTGTTGTAGCCTCCGCCGTGGAAGTTGACGGCACCTCTTGCACTTTCCGGGACGGAATCAATGTTCTTCAAAATGTCTACAACGTCGTTCTTGTTCTGCCATTCCGGACCTAAGCTGCTAAGCGCCTTGTTCAGGCCGTCGGTGTACGCTTGGTGGTGTTTTGTGTGATGGATTTCCATGGTTCTTGCATCAATATGTGGCTCCAGTGCATCATACGAGTAAGGCAATGGAGGAAGGGTAAAGTTAGCCATGCATGAGAGAAGCCAAGGGAAGAATATATTGTTTTTTTGCGAACAAGCTTGCTGCTATCCGCTTGCCTGCGGCGTGATTTTTGAAAGCGAGATCGCATGGTCGTCTATCATTGTGCCCACGCCGATACCTATATCCCGTACCTCTATCTGCAAGCCGACAAGCTCTTGTTCCGAGAGAGCATATTTTTCAGCCAGCACGTTCCTGACCTTTGCTTCTGGATCGGATATTTCATTCATTTCTGAAGGCACAGTAATGTCCAAAGTTTTTCCAATCATATCGGCCGGGATCTTGCCGCTTGTATCATTTGTTATTGCAAACGTTATCTTGTCGACTAACACCGGGTGAGGAAGCTCGGCTAGTGCGTTTGCAGTATAGAACGCCTGAACTTCAAGAATATTGATGTCGTCAGAAGAGCGGCCAAGCACGGTGCTGCCGCCAGACAGCGACCCGAGCAACCCCTGCTCTACAGGCACATTAATTATGACATACCCTTCGACAAAGCTCTGGTTATTTCCAAGGATCTGGCGCAGATCCTTGCACACTATTCCAGTCACGCTCTGCGGCTGCAATGTCCTCAGGATCGAGTTTGTGTTCCTGCTGTCGTTTGCTGTAGCGCTCCACTGGACTTTTACTGCAAAGTCCTGCTTGTTAAAGATGCCAATGTCGGTGTCATAGTGGCCCGGCCTCAGCGGCCCCTCGTCTCCGGATATTGTGCCACACTCGAATTTCACGTTGTAAATGATGTTTCTTATCTGCTCGGTGCTGTTATTGTTGTCGTCGTCCTGCTGTTGGCCTGCGGCAGAGCTGTTGTTTGTGGCCACTGTCGTGTCACCCCGATCTGGCAGGGTTGCTGCTACAAATATTGCCAAGACGATTGCTGCAGCAGCTATCGATGCTGCTGCAACGACTTTTTGCCTAGACACCTCTCTGCCTATCATATAGATGCCACGTGATATTAAATCATTGACGTGTGGTGCTGGATTAAGAATTAAATATGTAGAAAGGCAAGTAATCTATGTGCAGGCAGGCAGACAAAAGATCTTAGCTTTTGGTTTCGCCTCGGTCCTTGTTTTTTCTATCATTGCAATTGGGCTCCCACGCCAAGAGGCGTTTGCAGACGGCCTAACGCAGGAAATGTTCAGTGCATCGCTTGGTGATAGGCAAGCCGAACTGCTCGTAAGAGTGAATCCGCCAATTTTGACTGATGCGAGCAGGGATGAGGCATACATGCTGCTAAGGTTGTACGACGCAAACAACAACCAGACCATCAGGTTCACAACATTTATCATCAGCGTGGAGAAAGGAATAGGCGAAAACGCAGAAGAGATCTTTACAGACACGTTTCATACCGAGAGTGGCCTCCTCCAGCTAAAAGTGCAGCCTGCAGAGGGGCCGGTCCAGATTTTTGGAACGCGGGAGCAGTTCTTGAATGCGTGGGTTGCGGATCCTGGAGGAACAGTCAACATCCGCGGCCCCATGTTCCTTGAAGGCGGGATATACCATCTCCGAATAGACATCCTTGGCATCGACAACATCCGCAACCTCTTTCCACCTGACCAGATTCCCCGGTTCGATTCATGGCTCAGCGTAGGCGACATTTTTACTCAAAGTGTAGAATACCAAGGGCAGTCGTATGATACTACAATAATCTCTTACTACGATCAAGTACAGGATTTCAACTTTGACGCTCAAAGGCAGCAGTTCTCTTGGTCTATGCCTTTTGACTGGGACACGTCGAGACTCCGGCAAACAAACATCTTTGTGCACGAGGAGATCAAGATCCCCAAGTCGCTTGCAGGAATAGGCGACGCCACTTCATTCGCCGCCACAGTCAACGGCAACCCAATATCTGGCAGGATGCTTGCAGTCGACCCGTATTCTTCAGAGAACGAGCTCATACTGCACTATCTTGTGAACAAGAACGACATTCTCAACATGGCTGGGAAGGTGCCTGATGGCAGTTCGGAAATGACGTTTACGCTTGCGCCGGCAACTGGTGAAAACGCACAGACGACAGGCGAGATGCTCACGGACAGCGGGAATGTCAACGTCTTGGTCGAATGGACCCCAAGCCAGCTGAGCGCCGGCACCGACTCTACCCTTACATTGGCCTTTGCTGACGGCTTTTCAGGACAAAGGATAACAGACGACGTGAACTATAATCTCAAGATACTGGACAGCAACGGCACTGATGTCTACAGTAGGTCGGGTCTTGTGGCCGAGGGTGGAACAGGCACGCAGACAATAGACTTTCCAAGCAACGAGAACTACCGCATGGAAGTGCAGATAACTGGCATAGTGAGGGATGGTCAGCCAGTCGACCAGACTAGGAACGGCATTGCCAGAGGCATAGTGGTCGTCCCAGAATTCCCTGCTGGCGCTCTGGTGGCAGCTGCGGGAGTCATTGGTGCGGTACTTATGATGCAGAGGTTTGCAAGTAAAAAATGCCGGGCTTGCGATGAAAAAAGCCTTTTATGACAAGCTATCTGAAACCCGTACCGGGAGATACCCGATACCTCGTCGGCATCCAACAAGGTAAGCTGCATATCGAACAGTTCGACGTGGGGCAGAGCTACGTCACGGCCAAAGTGGAAAACAAGTATGGCGACATTGTCAAGATAAACATCGAAGGCGGGCGGCTTGACATCGAGCTGCAGGAAACGCTGTTCAAGATCAAGGGCAAGCAACTGCAGCTACCGCGACTTGCCTACATAATGACTACCATAAACGATACTGGCAAGATACTCGTGCGCAAGCTTCATGTCATTGGCGTCAAAGATTGGTTGCTGATCTATGAAGACGACCTGTTTTTGCTTGCGGTAAAGGACACGTATGACGAACTGGACATCAGGGTAATTGACTGAACTAGAATAATGATATAATAGTCTGGCGAAGCGCAGTTTTTCTCACCTGCGCTCCAACCAGACCGTTTGTTCCCCATCGGTTTGGTCGATGTAAGAATAATCTAGCACATTGACAATTTAAATGTGATGGTGATTCATCAACCTATGATATCTAGAATCTTTGGGATGACTCTTTCGTGGTACGTCGGCGCGTCGACAGAGATGCAGAGGAACCTGTCGTTTGTAGCAGTCAGCGGGACAGACACAAGAGTCACCTTGTCAAATTCTGTCATCTGGAAACGTATCTGCCCAAGGTCCGGCTCGAATTTTTTGTTGATGGCAAGCGCCTGGTATGCGCTGTAAAACGAGGTGGCCTTTGTGTCGCCTTCGGTGTTTGCCTTGATAAGGGGCACTGGAATGTCGGCCCGGTACCTGCCGATCAAAAGCTTGCCCTCATTGTTTATCACACCGGCAAATCTGACGGCCTTGTCAGAGTTCAGGATAGAATCGCACAGCTTTTGAAGAAAGTCCCTCTCCTCTTGGCCCATCCTTATTACCTCTAAGTAATGTCATGCAAATATAAAATATACTGCATAATCTGCATCTTTTGACAGAAATACACATTATTGAGCTGACCGCATGCAGTGTGTATTATTTATAATTCGAGACTGCCAGAGATGCAGGACTACTTAATAATCTGGTGGCCAATTGAGGCGCCGGCCGGGCCATGATGGACGTTCCTTGCAGCCGCCTCAAGAAGAGGCTCACGGTATCTTGCTCAAATAAATTGATATGTATGGGTCAATTTTCACTAGAAATACCTTTAAATGACTAACCGCTCTACGAATGTCAGTAATGCCAGTAGTAGGTATCGACGATCTGGCTATCTACGTCCCTAAACTCTACCTCGACTACAAGGATTTTGCGGAAGCGAGAGGCATTGATCCGCAAAAACTCGAGTACGGTATAGGAATCAAAAAGATGGCTATAGCCGACACTAATCAGGATTCTGCCTGCATGGCTGCCAACGCATGCCTGAAGCTGATGCAGAAGAACCATCTGCACCCCGAAGACATTGGGCGGGTGTATGTCGCCACCGAGTCGTCCTTGGACGAATCAAAGGCGATGAACTCTTTTGTCATTGGAATGCTGGAGCAGATCTATGGCGAAGGCTCGTTTGAGCACGCAGGCGGCATCGAGTGCAAGTTTGCCTGCGTGAGCGGCTCATATGCGCTCTATGACAACGCAAACTGGATCAGGGCTGAAGAGAACAATGGCAAGGCCGCAATTGTAATTGTAAGTGACATTGCAAAGTACGACATGGGTTCCACCGGAGAATACACACAGGGAGCCGGCGCAGTGGCGCTGCTCATCCGAGAAAACCCACGCCTGATGGCCTATGACCCTAAGGTTCCTTCTACGACTATCAAGAATGAATATGACTTTTATAGGCCGTTTGGAAAAGAGACTCCGCTTGTAAACGGCAGCTACTCTAACTTGCTTTACCTGATATCTGTCAGAAAAGCTTTTGATCTCTACAAAGAAAAGGCGATCAAGACAGGACTTATCAAGCTCAAAGATGGCGAATCCATAACGGATCACATCGACTATTTTGCAGTCCACCTTCCGTACAGGAAGATGGGCGAGAAGGCCCTTGCATACCTGCTAAGACACGAGTGGCGCCACCTTCCGCGCTGGAAACATGTCATAAAAGAGATCGGGATGCAAGAGCCGCAGCCCAAGGACCCGCGCGGAACCATCGAGTCCATCCTAGCTGATACTGAATTCATGAAAGCAGACGAGCAGTTCAGGCGCGCCTTCATGCAGACATCATTCTACAACGAGGTGTACGAGAAAAAGATGGCCAGCTCTCTTGAAGCGTCGGCCATTATTGGCAACCTCTACACAGCGTCAATGTATATGGGCCTGCGAAGCCTGCTTGAATTCGAGTTTAAGAAAGGAATAGATCTTGAAGGCAAGAGGATCGGCTTCGGCTCGTATGGCAGCGGAAGCAGCGCGATGGTATTCAGCGGCATAATACAGCCACAGTACAAGGAAGTCGTGAGCAAGATGAACCTTGACGAAGACATTGGCCCGAGGCAAAAACTCTCTATGGAAGAGTACGAGAGGCTTCATAGAAACGAGCGTACATTCAAAGACTCTGTCATCCGCGCTCACAAAGAGTTCGTGCTGGTCAGACTGGGCGGCAACACTGCAGACAAGGCAGGGTTCAGAGAATATAATTACGTCAGCTGAGGGTGTTTCATCATCCCATCGGCAGCTCGGACATCCTTTTATGACCAAACATCTCTGCGTGAGATGCCGCATCATGCACAAATAGGAATTTAGTCTTACACTGTTGACAGAAATAGATCGTCTCTGCCTTGATCCGAAATTCTACATCGTCCAACAAAGCCATGCTGGTTAACAGGTCATGATGGTATAATTACTACAAGGTACTATTTTCTGTAGATTGTAAACATAGTGACAAATCAGCTGACTACCTTGAACTCTATTTCCTTCTGCTTCAGGAATTCTACCAGACGCTGCGCGTGCTTTTCATCCTCCATTTCAAGACTCAGATAGACGCCTGCAGTGCCTGCAGGTATGTGGGAGCTGAGCCTGTCGTGCTCGACCTCGACAATGTTGATGCTAAGTTCTGCGATGCTGTCCACGACGCCCTTGAGCGCGCCGGGCTTGTCTGGGAGCAGGATAAAGATCTTGAGCATCCTGCCCATCTGCATCAGCCCCTTTGCCACCACCTGCCCAAGCAGGTACATATCGACGTTGCCCCCTGATAGGACAGTGACTACCTTGTCCTTCCTTCCTCCTGCGTGGCCGCCATTTGAGATCAGGTATGCGAGGCTTGCAGCACCGGCAGGCTCGACTACCAACTTGGCGCGCTCCATCAGAAGGAACATGGTCTTGACTATGGACACATCGTCAACGAGCACAATGTCGTCTACATACTTGCTTACGATCTCGTAAGTCAACTTGCCTGGCTGTTTTACGGCAATGCCGTCTGCAATGCTGTAGCCGCGCTTCGTAGATTGAAGCGAGCCCTTTGCAACAGACTCTTTCATTGCCGGAAACGCTTTTGATTCTACGCCGATTATCTTGACGTTTGGCTTTTTCGACTTGACTGCGATTGCAACCCCTGCGGCGAGGCCGCCTCCGCCCACCGGCAGATATATCCTATCAACATCCTGCAGGTCTTCTAGGATTTCGAGACCTATCGTTCCTTGGCCGGCGATGATATCGGGATCGTCAAAAGCGTGAATTATCGTCCTGCCCTCTGTCCTGGCAATCTCTTGTGTGGCCTCCCACGCCTCGTCATAGTTCGCCCCGCGCCTTACCACCTGAGCGCCGTACGATCTAGTCGCAGCCACTTTGGCCGGCGACGCGTTCTGCGGCATGACGATTGTACACGGGATCTTTTTTATCGCGGCGGCGTAGGCCACCCCCTGCGCGTGGTTCCCTGCAGACGCCGCAATCACGCCATAGCCTGCCTGCTTGTCCGATAACCTGCTCACTTTGGCAAACGCCCCGCGCACCTTGAAAGAACCGGTCACCTGCAGGCATTCCAGCTTCATAAACAGGTTTGTGCCGGCAAGCCCCGAGAATGTCCTGGTACTCTGGAGCGGCGTCTTTCTGATAGTCTCTGACAACAGGTCTCTGGCCTTGAGGATGTCCTCGATCTTGGGCATCTTTTGCCTCTTGTCAGGATCCCACACGCTGTCGTTGTTCATTGCACTATGCAATGCAACAGCAGTCCTATGCCTTAATTATAATTTGTGCCGGTCGGCTGTCATGCCAAGTAGTTTCAAAAAGAATCTCGCATCTGCAATTAATTACAAATTGAGAATTAAAAATAGGAAAAACCCCTATGGAGGGCAGCCTTCCATCTTTTGTATCCAGTAGCCGTTCTGCCTGATTGCCTTCTCTACAAAAGGAGGCGCTTCTTGTATGTGGCAGAACTGGCATTCTTCTGACGTCATCTTTTGTCCAGCCTGACCGGCGGTGACAAGGTACTGCTTGCCGTATTCGATCGCCTTTTCGTGCGGGGTGCTTGCCTCCACCACGACGTCAAAGTGCATTATCCTGCCATCTTTCTTTGTAACATATGTATCATAGACTGCGCATTCCATGTTGCCATAAAATCAGATTCTACGATATTTATTCTATTTCCTTTCTCTATGTATATGCCTTGCATCTAGCCAGTCACGTTAAAGAACCCCATCCAGCCCAGGTCGGTAAACTCGCTCACGTGCGCGTGGAACATGTATTTGCCTGGGTACTTGTATGACATCTCCATTATTCCCCTGTCGCCTTGGCCAAGGACAATGATGTCATTTGTAAACGCAGGTTTATCTGATGTCCCAGAAGGATAGTACTCGAACAGCGCGCCATGTACATGGAAAGAGTTGACAAGGTCAAACTCTACCATGTTCACGACGTATATCCTGTAGTCCTTGCCAACCTCGAGCTCTATTGGGTAGTGCATGTAATCAAACGCCTTTCCATTAACAGTGTAGATCTCGTTGCCGCGCTCCTCCTCTTCAGTCCTGTTGCCCGATTCTAGCTCCTGTACTGTCGGTATCGTCACTGGTCCTTCCAAATCGTAATCAAGGTCATAGCTATTCATCATCATGGCAAGCTCTGTCATCTGCGGCCTCGGCTCCTTGGGGTCTATGATGAGTATGCCGTACAGCCCCCTATTGATGTGGTCTGCAATTGGGTCAATGTGGCAGTGGTATGGATACACACCATAAGGCTGCGCAATAAATTCATATGTGAAACTGTCGCCCGGCGCTATAGGATCTGACTGCACCCCGTCCATAGCCGCCTCGTGTATCGAGTGCATGTGCAGCGAATGTGGGTGCACGCTGTCCTCACTGTTTATGACCGTTATCCTCACCAAGTCTCCCTCAGTCATCCTCATGGTCGGGCCCGGCACAGTGCCATTAAAAGTCCATGCATTCAGAGTGTGACCTTCGTGTGATACCGGAACCGTCTGGTTTTCCTCAACAATGAGAGTGAACTCTCTGATCGTCTGGCCGTCCTCTGTAGTAGACACCCTGCCGCAGTTGAAGTGCGTCAGGTATTCTATTGACGTGGGGCGCTTGTCAAGGTCTGTCGTGCAATTTTTCATCTTGTCATACTCTTCGATAGAAATGTTGTTGTCTGTCATTTTGGAAGCGCTAACGTGGGCTTGCATTAGCGGCAGAGCCGCCAGTGATGCCCCCAGCATGCCGGCAATGAACAGAACAGACAACAGACTCTTTTCTGGCATTTCCTTGCAGAGTCTGAATTCATAACATAAAACACGTTCTACATAATTTTCTGACCCGTTATCGGAGAAGCATCTTGAGGATAGCGCGTTAATGGTTTAAATTCCGTAAAGGAGATAAACCAGCTATATATGTTCCGCAGGCCCTCGCTCGTTAATTCAAAGGCAAAGGATTTCCAAAAGGGCTTTGTCTGGCTCAACACCGACAGACCGCTCTCGCTTGACGACCTGAAAGGGCATGTAGTAGTTCTTGATTTCTGGACCTATTGCTGCATCAACTGTATGCACACACTGCCAGACTTGGAGTGGATAGAGAAAAAGTATCGTGGCAGGCCAGTGGTTGTCATTGGTGTGCACTCTGCAAAATTCTATAACGAGCAAGAAGCAGAAAATATCAGAGAAGCCATTGGCCGGTACGAGATAAGCCATCCTGTAATAGTCGACAGGGGCATGGAGATCTGGCAGTCGTACGGCGTAAGCGGCTGGCCGACGCTTGTAGTAATTGATCCAAAGGGCAACGTCGTATACCAGCAATCCGGCGAGGGTCAGCGTGAGTACCTTGACGATGTCATCAGCGTGTTGCTTAAAAGGCACAAGGAACAGGGAACGCTTGCGCCAGAGCCCATTGAAATAAAGCGGCCCGAGGCAGCGCATTCGCGGGTGCTGTCGTACCCTGGCAAGCTGTCGCTTTCGCCCGACGGCAGAATGCTTGCAATAAGCGATTCGAACCATAATCGAATTCTTGTCGTCGATGCAGACAGCGGCAAGATAATCCACAAGGTGGGAGGCGGCTCAAAAGACCTGCGCGACGGCAGCTTTGAGCAGGCCCGGTTCTTCCGGCCGCAGGGAGTACTGTGGGTGGGGTATGACAAGATCTATGTCGCCGATACCGAGAACCACGCGCTGAGAGAGATAGATCTCCAGTCAAGGATGGTCAAGACTCTCGCAGGCAACGGCAAACAAGGCTACTGGATCCAGTCGCCACAGGACGGCAAGGTTACGCAGCTGAGCTCGCCTTGGGACCTTACGCACGACAGCGGCTTTATCCTTATTGCGATGGCCGGCCTGCACCAGATCTGGGCCTACCATATACAGACAGGCAGGATAGGACCGTTTGCAGGCAGCGGCTATGAAAACATTGTCGACGGCTCGCTTGAAGAATCCCAGTTTGCGCAGCCAAGCGGCCTTGCAGTTTTCGGCAACTACCTATTTGTGGCAGACAGCGAAGTTTCTGCGGTCAGGAGGATAGACCTTGGCCGCAAGGTGGTCCAGACGGCGGTGGGCGAAGGGCTGTTCGTGTTTGGCCACAAGGACGGGCCCCTCGAAGAAGCGAGGCTGCAGCACCCGCTTGGGGTCGCCTGCGAGAGCAGCAACAAGATCTATGTGGCAGACACGTACAATCACGCTGTACGGCTCATAGACCTTGCAGAGCAGAGGATATCGACGCTGGTAGGCAGGCCAGAGATGAAAACAATGTGCAACATTGATGACCCATCGTGTGACACGCTTGGATTGTATGAGCCTAGCGATGTAGAAGTGCGCGGCAGCCTGCTCTACATCACCGACACCAACAACCACCTTGTCAGAATATTCGACCTTGAAAAGAAGGTGCTCAGGACACTGGCTGTCAAAGAATAGGTTCGGTGTTCCTGTACCACTTTATGTAGATCATTGAAAAGCCGGCCCCCATGCAAAACAGGGCGACCCCTATCCCAGCATTGAGGATCATGTCCTGCAGGCTTTCCTGCATCTTGCCTCGCAGGGATTCGACGTACGCGTCCATTATCTTCTGGTTGTTGTCAAGGCAGCTGCCGCATGCGGCAAACTCTTGGCTTATGATGACGTCGTCCTGTGCTGCGTCAGAGTAGTGCATCCCGGCCCTTGCAAGGTATCCGCTTCCTACCGTGAGAAGCACGATAGAAGCTATCAGGAATATGTTCGTAAAATCGGGGCATGAGGCGCAATATTTAACCACTTGAGTGTAGCTTGTGGTCTCTCATGAACCTATAATGCCAACTATGCCTCTCTCATTTGATCTTGGAGCTCATCTTCTTTATATAGAACGAGACCCCCTGATCATAGAGGCCCTTTGAAATACTGCGACCAAGACCGTCCTCGACAGCCTTTATTCTGCTCTTGTCCTGAACAATATCCACCGGGACGTCAATTTCTATCTCCACCTCAAGGACCATCTTTTTTGTCTGAACCATTGATGATTACAGCCATGATATGATCGGCCAAGACACTATTTCAGTCTTGTCAGGACAGAAAATCTTTATTGCGAGATCATCCCGATGGTATACTGGATGTACCCAAGCGACATTTTTTCAAGGATGTATGCCGGCGAACAGAGCACCAACCTGTACCCAAAGAAGGAGGAGGCCCCGTCAGAGATAGACGACGCGCTCCAGACCAACCTCTTTAACGTGATGCTAAACCGCAGATCACAGCGCAAGTTTGAGGACAGGCAGGTGGAGGACTGGAAGCTGGAAATGATATTTGCCGCGGCCGACACCGCTCCAACAGCAGGCGGCTTTCAGGGGTTTGAGATCTATCATGTCAAGAATCCTGACGTCAAGGCAAAGCTTGTACAGGCTGCCAACAACCAGCCGTACGTGGACGCGCCGGTGCTGCTCGTGTTTTGCATGGATCCGTCAAGGGTCAAGATGAATTTTCCGCCGCACATTATCAAAAAGTTCTCTGTGCAGGATGCCACGCTGGCGGCCGCGTACGCTCAGCTGGCGGCCCATGCGCTGGGCCTGAGCTCGGTATGGATTGGCATGATTGACGAGCAGAAGGTGATGCAGGCGCTTGGCACCGACCTTGTGCCATCGTGCATGCTCTGCATTGGATACCCACAAAAGATGCTGCATGCCAAGCCAAAGAGGAACCTGTCAGAACTTATACACGAAATCTAGTATCCTGCGTCCATAAGGAAGACCAGCGTCTCTTCTTTCTTTGCCTTGATGCTTGTCTTGTCGGAGCGCTTTACCTTGGTGTTAGCAAGGCGCACGTGCACGATATCCTTTCCGAAGGACGTGCTGAGATCCATCTCCACGGTTCCTGGCAGCCAGGAATCGTCATGCGCATGATCCAGTATAACGCTATCCATGGGAATTATCAGCTTGCTAACCTTGATGACATTGTCTATGTCATTTTTGATTCCGATCCGCACCAGCGCCTCCTCATATTTTGCAGGCCTGATGTCGTCAATGTTTGTGCTGACTTCGGTCTCCATGTACCGGCACACAACCCCGCTTTCAGGCGAGCCATAAAGTGCATATTGCTGGCGCCCCCGCGAAAAAGAGTCGATGAGCATCTCCTCGTCCTTTGACTGCCGGTACACGCCTATCTCTATTGGCATTTTTGCATAGATAACCACCCGGCTCCTTTGGTCGACTACCACGGGCGTCTTGAACTTTAGGTATACATTCTTGGCAACAGCTGCAGGCGTGAAAAGCGGCGTGTTTGGAAAGACCCCAATTATCACCGGGTCCTCGTTTGAAACTATCATCGCCTCAGTCGCAAGCTCGTTCCCCGCGTAGCGCCTGTAAGAAAGCGAGGAGCCGACACTGCTTATCTCGATCCTGTTCTCTCCAAACACAAGCTGGTAGTCCTTTGTAGCTTTGGACTGCAGTCTGTGCTGCCCAAAGAGCTCTTCCATGGTGCAGAATTATGACCATCATTTGTAAACTTTCTGCTAAAACCAATATACTACGTCATTGTATACTTGGCCGTTTGTCGGCAGAAAACGCAACAGTATCCTCTTCGTGGTTCGGGATACCCGGAACCATAGATGTGTTTGGGATACCTGTTGAGCTGCTTACCATTCTGCTGACGATCGTGATAATCGTAGCCGGCTTTGTGATAGCACATTCCGTCCGGATCGTTACAACAAGATACCTTGGCTCACATCTTCCTCCAGATACTCGCAAGACTATCGGCAGGATAAGCTACTATGTGATAATAGCAATCGCGCTCTTCTCCGCACTAGGCGTCTCTGGCATCGACCTATCCGGTGTATTCTTGGCAGGAGGGATAGCGGGCATCGTCATCGGCTTTGCGACACAGTCGCTCTTCTCAAACCTGATCTCGGGCATCTTTCTGCAGGTAGACAAGCCAATGAAGATAGGCGACCCAGTCCTCATAACAGGCAAGCTGCCGGATGTCGCCGGCATAGTGGTAGAGATAACGACGCTTTCTTCGCGGCTCCGCATGTTCGACGGCACGTATGTCAGGCTCCCAAACTCAGATGTGTTCCTCTCTGAGATCCGGAACTTTTCTGGTGCAGCGGCAAGGCGGGTCGAAATAAGCGTGCGTATTGCGTACAGAGAAGACACCACAAAGGTAGTTGAGATGATCAGAAAGAGTCTGAGAGAAACGCCACTTGTGCTGATCGAGCCGGAGCCGGACATCTACGTGGACAGCCTCGGAGACTCGGCGGTCAACATCAATGTGTGGTGCTGGGTCCCGTTCTCTGTTTGGTTTAACATGAGGAAGCAGCTGGTGGAACAAGTAAAGAAGGAGCTTGATGCCAACAGGATCGAGATACCTTTGCCGCAGCGGATTGTCTACCTTGCCGACCGGAGCCACAGCCGTAAGGGCGGCTCTTCTCTTGGCGTATCTTCTGGAGAAATACATGAAGGGTTAAACATCGACGAGTATATGCATCAAAACGATTAGCGATAACTAACAAAAAGCCGCAGCTAGAACGATTTTAACTAACTTAGCCGCGTCAATCTTTTGCCCATGTACATGATGTATGCTGCAGCTGCTATTACAAGAACCACGATAAGCGGCCGCAGCATGTAAATTATGATGGCAGCCAGAATGACGAGGGCTGCGATCACAAGCCAGTCTAGCGCTTTCAATGGTCTTGCCATATGTTTAATGACCCAACATGATTATTGAATATTTATCCCTAGGAAGCCTACCGGACTCTTTTGATGAAGTGGATTCTTGAATCAATCACGTTGATCTGTTCTTCAAGCAGTTTTTTGTAGCCCGTCAGTAATCGAACCTGTTCGTCATATGGGTGGTTCCGGATCATGGTAATTGTATTCTCAAACGTGGCCGCGAGGTCTGTCACCATCGGGCCAAGCCGCCCTATATCTGCCGAGTCCTTTCTACCCACCGCGTAGCCCGGCTCCAGTGCCCCTGACTTACTGAGCTCGCTTGCTTTGGTTTTTATTGTCTTTGTCGCCTTGTCCAGCGCAGAATCGACAAGATCGGCCACAGCGTTTTCGGCACGCAATGCTTTAGTTTTCAAATTTTCATTATCATTTGTCATTATGTGGGTAGAGCCATCTTTGCTCTTCTCTACAGCTGTCTCCCTGTAGGTTGCCGTAGAGCCATCCTTCGTTATTTTTACTACTTTCTCATCAGACACAGTATATCAATAGCACAATCGACCTTATAGCACTGTCAGAAGTTATTGTTATAAGGCGACAGATGGACCAATCGAGGGTGGGCTGATCCTTGGAACCCAAAAAGGATAGTGACTTCAGTAATGTCAAGCATCTTGGGCTTGTCAGCTTCTTTACCGACCTATCATCAGAGATGGTCTTTGGGCTCCTGCCGCTGTTCTTGACAGGGCCGCTCGGCGCTTCAAGGACGCTCCTTGGGCTCGTGGAAGGCGTGGCAGAAATGCTGGGCTACACCGTCAGGATGGCGTCAGGGGTCACCTCTGACAGGGTACAAAAGAGGAAGCCACTCGTGCTAATTGGATACTCACTATCGGCTGCGAGCAAGCCGTTCTTTGCGCTGGCAGGCGGCTGGGCAGACGCATTTGCCGTACGATCGGCAGACAGGGTGGGCAAGGGGATAAGAACTGCGCCAAGGGACGCGCTGATAAGTGAGTCTGTGCCTGAGGCAAAGGTCGCCCGCGCCTTTGGTCTCCATCGGTCTCTGGATCAGGCGGGCGCGATAATAGGGCCGCTTGTTGCCTTTGCGCTCTTTCCGTTTGTAGGGTTCGCCGGCGTGTTCTACTTTTCGCTCGTTCCCGGATCAATCGCAGTAGTTATCCTGATATTTTTTGTAAAGGAAAAGTTTGTGCCATCATCAGAGGTCAAGCGCTCAATCGCCGGCAATATACGACACGTCCTGGCAGAAAAAAAGTTAGTCGCGCTTTTGGTCATAATGGGAATGTTCAGCGTTGGTGCGTTCAACTTTTCATTCGTGCTCATAAGGGCTTCGGATCTTGGGGTTGCGGATAGCATGGTTGTCTTGGTCTATGCCGTGATAAACACCGCACATACCCTGATCGGATACCCTGCGGGGATGCTGGCAGACAGGGTTGGAAAGGAGAAGGTGTTATCCATCTCTTACGGCATTTTTCTTGCAAGCACGGTGCTTATGCTCCTGTCCACAAGTTCGGCTCACGCATACCTGCTTGCAGTGGTCTATGGCCTTTACATCGGGATAGCCGAAACTGTCCAGAGGGCAGTAGTGCCAAAGTATGTCGCAAGCCACATGCGCGGCACTGCCTATGGGCTGTACAACATGGTCATCGGGTCTTCGTTTCTGGTTGCAAACCTTGTTTTTGGGTTCCTGCTTGATTTGTCCGGCATGCCGGCTGCAGCCTTATACAGCATTGTGACTTCTACAGTTGCCATAGCTGGACTGGTCGGTTTTCAGACTCTGACGCGGTCTAGGGGATCTTAGCCTTTTTCAGGGCGTCTGCAACCTTGTCAAGCTCGCCTGCAATCAGGTCTGCATAGTCTTTTTTTATCTTGGGAGTGTCAAGGTGTGCTTCCCTTGTCTTTTTATTCTTGATCACCTCGATGTCAAAATAATTGGTGACGCCTTCCTCTCCATGCATGAGCCTATTGTAATCTATCAGAACCGGCGATGTCTGGTACAGCTCAATTAGCAGGTCGTTCAGCTCTGCAAAGAGCTCTGTCTTTCTCTTGCCCATCTTCTCGAACTCAGGGAACTGTTTTTCAACGGCCGCCGCCTTTTCATCAAGCTCCTGCACCAACTTTTCGTCATCGAATATTTTCGTAAACAGCTCTTGAAACTCTAGGTTGCCATAGCCGCGCTTTTCAAGCTCGGCCGCAAGCGCCTTATCGGCCGCCCCTGTCATATCCTTGAAAAGAGAGGTCGCGTCATCTGCTATCTTGGCAAGCTCCTTCTGTACTTCTATGACGCGCCTGTCAACCCTGTAGTACGGCAGAACGTGGAATTGGACGCCAAAGTAGCCGCTGATATAGTACTTGCCGGCCTCCTTTGTGAACTGGCAGTAAAGCCTGTGTAGGTCCTCGTTTGCCGATTTTAAGATGCCTGTGAACGCCCAGCCCTTCAGTGAGTTTGCCAGTCGCTGGTAGAACACCTGTACGTTCTGCGGGTCAAAGGTGTCTGCCTGCGTCACGGTGCCATCGCCCAGCATAGCGTTGGTCTGGCGCATGGCTATCGCCGGCCCGATCGCTTCGAGATATGTCTGTTCCACCTTTTGGGCGGCAGCGTTTACCCGCCTGCAAAAATAGTCCTCACCCTTGAACGGCGCCCTCACAGCCAGAAGTGGCATAGCCCTGCCTAATATATCCATGTTTAAATGCAACAATTGACTACATAGGCACGAGACAGGTTTGGCCGAGGCAAAGAAGGAGCAGGGTGAAGAGCAGGACAAGACCAACAAGACGTTGTTCGATATGATGATGAGCAGCAGCGGAGCCAGCGCACAAGAGCCCAAGACAGTCGATTCTGAAACCCTTGTCTCGCAGACGCAGGACAGGCTTTGGAAGGCGCTCAAGCGGCGTTACCAGTACGATGTGTCGCTGGAGCTAGGGCAAAAGTACCTGCTCAACCACGTAAGCAGCAAGATCCCGCTTGTGATAATGTACGCCGACCTTGTGGGGTCGACTAATATGAGCATGACCCTGCCGGCCGACAAGCTGACGACAATCATACGCGCGTTTACCTACGAGATGTCGCAGGTGGTTGACAGCCACGAAGGCTACGTGCTCAAATACGTGGGCGATGCGGTCATTGCATTTTTCCCTGCAAGCTATAACAAGCTGCTTGCGTGCGACAGAGCTGTCCAGTGCGCCAAGTCGATGATGGCGGTGGTAAAGAATGGCATCAATCCGATCCTGAACCAGTACGACTATCCCGAATTGAACGTCAAGATAGGAATGGACGAAGGCGAAAACGTGATCGTGCAGTATGGACACGACCGGAGCTCGCTGATAGACATACTTGGCTACTGTATGAACATCGCGGCCAAGATAACCTTGCTGACAGGCCCGAACAGGATCTCGATCGGCGAAGATGTCTACAAGATGCTTCATCCCTCGATAAAGGCGAAGTTCAAGGAAATGAAGCTCAACCCTGACGAGTGGAAGTACACCGACAGGCAGACTGGCAAGCTCTACAGGGTGTACACGACGCAGGACGGCAAGGCTTAGCCTTTTTCGGAACCCGTCTGCTGCTTTCTGTCAAACATCTGGTCTATGCGTTCATACATTTTGATAAAGTTGTGTCCCGTCTCGGTAGTCCTGTACTGCATGGTCTTTTCGTCAAAGGATAGCATCCCGTTGTCAAGGAGCAACTTTAGATACTCCCTGAGTTGCGTGAAGGAGAGATATGCGCCGTACATTATCTTTGTCTTTGAAGTGCCCCTATCTGCAATTTTTAGGATCTCGGTGCAGATATCCGCCCTGCTTCTGTATTTCAAACAAGGCAGAGCAATAGAGATTTTTATAAAAATAAGGTGACGTACTACTACAGTACATTCTTCTAGAGGCCCGCTTGCTTAACGGTACGACTTTTGCTTTCTACGCCTAGCACCGGGGCCGCCGAATTTCTTGGATTCTGTCTGCCTGCTGTCGCCTGACAAGAGGTGCCTGTCGTACTCGGTTATCTTTTTCCTTATCTCTTCGCGCACGCTCTTTGTGAAAGGGTGCTCCTTCGGGTCTTTGCCGCCCTTCTCTTGGCCTGTCAGCGCCCTAGAGATCGCGACCGCACTTGCAAACGCCCTGCCCATAAAGCCGCCGCCGTGCACCTGCACGTCAATGTCGACCTTGTTGCGGTAGTCGCCTACAAGCGTGAGCGGAGTCAGCACCATCTCCTTTGCAATATCGGGAGTTATCAATTCAGCCGGGGTGTTGTTTATCCTTACCTTGCCGGAGCCTTTTGCAATCGTGGCAACTGCCCTGCTTGATTTGCGCTGCCCCGGATAGAGCTCTACCTTGTTTGTCATTATTATTGCTCTCCCTTCCACCCTATCTGCTTGGCAATTTCGCCAATCGAAATATAGTACGACTCGGGCTTTGTGATCTTGGAATCAGAAAATGACTCCATCTTGGCACCTTTCATTTCTTCAGGCACCCCGATATATACCCTCAGGCGCTTGAACGCAGTCATGCCACTTGACTTTCTCTTGGGCACCATCCCTCTCACCATCTTGGACAGGATCGTATCGGGCCTCCTTGGGTGAAACGGGCCGTGAATCGGGTTCGTGACCGAGTTGATCTCCAGATGCTCCTTGTAAAGCTCGATGGTCTTGTAGTGGTTGCCTGATAGCATCGCCTTTTCTGCGTTTACGATCACGACCCTGTTGCCCTGAAGCAACAGCTTTGAAACGTGCGAACACATCCTGCCTGCTATGCAGTTTGTCGCGTCGACGACTACTGCTGTTTTTTGTTGCTTTTGCACTGTTTTTTGCTCAGCCAATTATACGCACTCCCTTTCCGTCTGGATGCTTCTTTATCAGATCTTCAAACGTCACGACCTTGCCGCCTGATTCGACTACTTTCTTGGCGGCAGTTTCAGATATTGAAAAAGCGCAAATCGTCAGCTTGTGACCTAGGCTGCCAGTTCCCAGAATCTTGCCGGGAATTACTACCACCTCGCCGGCCTTGGTGATCTCGGCGAGCCTTCTTACGTTTATCTCGCGCCTATTCGCCCTTGGGCCTGCGAGCTCCTCCTCCAGAGCCCGCCAGATCGGCGCCTTGTTTTTCTTGAAGGCGGAGCGAAGAGTCCAGATAGTGTTATCGACCATTGTATTGGCAAACATCATATGCGTTATGTCAACTCGTAATAAAAGCTCCCCAAATAAATGTACCTAGGCATTCTTTGGTACCTTGAGCGACGATACCACCTGCTTAAAGTTCTTGACCTTTGCCGCAAGCCGCTCTGCCGCGCCGGTCAGTATCTCTTCTGCCGTCAGCGCGCCATTCGACTCTATCACCAGAATTATCTCGCTTTCGTCCTTGCCGTCCTTGACGATCGCTGCCGAGGTCGGCTGCCATTTGGCATGGTCCTTGCCTGTGCCAAGCCTTGCATACGCTTCGAACTTTAGTTTCTGGTTTGGTGCCAGAACGATTATCGGGATGTCCTTGCTTACCGGCTTGACCATCTCGTCCTCAGACACCAGCTCGCCAGATGTCACTACAAGCGTCTTTTCGCTTGCCTCCGCGTCGAGCACAAGGAGCACCCTGCACTTGCTGCAACCAAGAGTGCTCTTGCAGTCGCATTCGTGTGGCATGACGAACCTGCCGGGGTCGGTGCGGAGGGGGATGAGCCCAAGCCTGTGGGCCACTGCCTCATCGTGCATAACGGACGAGTTTTCAAGTATTACAACGTCGTCAATAGCCAGTGTGGGGACTTCGCTTATCGCCAGCCTGCGGAGCGAATTTACATACTGCCTTGGAATATTGTTAAACCTGACAACGATCCTCTCATCGGATTTCTCAACAACTTCAACGGACGGAGAAGCCAATACTTGTGAAAGCAGGCCAAAACGTCCTTAAAAATCTACCGAAAGTTGCAAATTTTTGCAGTCTAGCTTGACACGCATATATACTCCGGAAATGATCCGGTCAATAATAAAATGACGGACAAGTTTACAGTCGCCCGCCTCACTCTGGACGGCGACAAGTTCGAGCTATTGGTCAAGCCCGACCCCGCTCTGGAATACAAGCTGGGCAAGAGGGCAGACATTTCAAGCGTGCTTGTGTCAGATGAGATCTACTCTGACGCAAACAAGGGCTCAAGGGCGTCTAGCGAAAAAATGATGAAACACTTCAAGACAACCGACGCGGCAGAAGTGGCCAAGCAGATACTTGCAAGGGGCGAGCTTAACCTTACGACTGACCAGCGTAGAAAGATGGTGGAGGAAAAGAAAAAGCAGATCGTCCAGTTCATCAACAAGAGCTTTGTGGACCCCAAGACGCACCTGCCACACCCCATCATTAGGATAGAGGCGGCGATGGACGAGGCAAGGGTGATTATCGACCCGTTCAAAAAGGCAGACGATCAGGCCAAGACGGTCGTGGACGCACTACGCAAGATACTGCCGCTCAAGTCAGAGACTGCAAAACTGACAGTCACTGTGCCGCCCCAGTTTGCTGCCCAGTCATACAGCGTGTTAAAGTCAACAGGCGACCTCAGGAGCGAAGAGTGGCTATCTGACGGCTCGCTCAGAGCGGTGCTTGAAATGAACGCCAGCCTCAAGGGACAGTTCCTCGACAGGTTGGGCTCGGTCACAAAGGGCTCGGCTCAGGTAAAGGAAGGCTAGGCTAGATAGCGGTATCATATATCTACACTTAAAATATAAGTCAGCTATAACTAACCCAAAAGGAGAGAGAAGAGAAAAATGAAAAACGATGATATATTTTCAGAAGGGCTTGTTGCCCCGGTGGTGAGTCTTTGAGGTATGCACGATGTGAGGAGAAGGTATGTCATACCCGGAGACAAGATTGCCGAGGGAAATTTTAGGCCGCTAATGAATGTGATTAAAGCTGGCAACGCTCTCATTGCAACGAGAATTGGAATTGCAGAGACAGGGCGGGATGGAGTCAAGGTCATTCCACTATCAGGTGTCTATATTCCACGGGTCAATGACTTGGTGATCGGCAAGGTTATCGATCACTCGTCGCTGTCGTGGGAGGTGGACATCAACTCGTGCTTCTCGGCGCATCTGCCGGCGCAGGACGTGTTTGGGAGGGACTTTTCGCCGGCAAGGGATGACATGAGCAGGCACTTTGCGATAGGGGACATGATAACTGCCCGCATCATGGCTTTTGACAGGACGCGCGACCCGATGCTCACTGTGCAAGATCGCGATCTTGGCAAGATCCCGCGGGGCGAAGTGCTAAAGATATCTGCAACGCGAGTTCCGCGCCTGATAGGCAAGCGCGGCTCTATGATCCAGACGATAGAGCAGGCTACCCAGACGCGAGTGCTGATAGGGCAGAACGGTATAGTAGTCGTGACTGGCAGAACTCCGGAAGGAATAAAACTGGCAGTCAGGGCGATCAAGATGGTAGAAGAGGAAGCGCACACGGCAAACCTGACGCAGCGCATCAAGGTGCTCCTGAATGTGCCGGACACTCCGCCACAACAACAGCAGGAAACATCATTGCGCTCTCCGGTCGGCGGCGCTTCCCAGCCGGAACAGATCGAATCCACTATAGACGAGGTGGAAGAAGAATTGGAGGTTGAAGGTGAAAAATAATGACTCAAACAAGAAATTTGATAGACGAAAATGGAAAAAGAACTGACGGGCGGGGCATTGACGAGCTCCGTGAAGTAAAGATAACTGTCGGCACCGTGAAAAATGCCGACGGCTCGGCGTTCATTGAATTTGGAAAGAACAAGATACTGGCGGCCGTGTATGGCCCACGCGAAGTGCATCCAAAGCACATGGCGCAGTCCGATAGGTGCGTGCTCCGCTGCAGGTACCACATGTCGCCGTTCTCGACAGACACACGCAAGAACCCCGCCCCCTCGAGGAGGGAGGTAGAGATTTCAAAGGTCATGCGCGAGGCACTCGAGCCTGCACTGATGCTGGAGGACTACCCAAGGGCCGCAATCGATGTCTTTGTCGAAGTGCTCCAGTCTGACGGGGGATCGCGCTGCGCAGGCATTACAGCGGCAGCGGTGGCCCTGGCAGATGCCGGCATTAATATGCGCGACCTTGTGGCCGCGTGCGCCGCAGGCAAGGTCGACGATAAGATAGTGCTTGATATCAACGACACGGAAGATAAGGAGGGCAGCGCAGATATGCCCGTTGCATACATGCCGCGCCTAGAGCAGATCACCCTTTTGCAGCTGGACGGCAAGCTGACGCCAGATCAGTTCAACGAATGCCTCGACAAGGCGATTGGCGGCTGCAAGATGGTCTATGAAATCCAAAAACAGGCGTTGATGCAAAAGTATTTTGGCAATGAAACTGAGCTAAAGGAGGAAGCACAATAATGAGCTCGTCAAGGAGATCTACGATAATAGTAGAACACCTGCGCAGGCAGCAGATGTGGGACTCGCTTGCCCGTGGCAAGAGGCTTGATGGCAGGGACTTTAACGAGCAGAGGCCGCTTGAAATCGAGGTTGATGTGATAAAGAAGGCCAACGGCTCTGCAAGGGTTAAGCTTGGCGACTCGGAAGTTATTGCAGGCATCAAGGTAGAGACAGGCGAGCCGTTTGAAGGGCTCGAAGAAAAAGGCGCTCTCATTGTGACAGCCGAAGTGCTGCCGACCGCGTCTCCATACATCGAGCCGGGACCGCCAGATGAAGAGGTGGTCGAGCTGGCAAGAGTAGTCGACAGGGGTGTCAGAGAATCAGAAATGATAGACCTTGACCAGCTGGTGCTAGTGCCAGGTAAGATTGTCTACACGATATTCGTAGACTGTAGTGTGATAAACGCTGACGGGAACCTGTTCGACGCGACATCATATGCTGTCGTGGCATCGCTCCTGACTGCCAAACTGCCGATACTTGAAATGAAGGACGATAAGGTGGTCGACACGGGCCAGACGAGGCCGATGCCGGTGACTACCATACCGGTTTCGATAACCGCGGCAAGGATCGGCGACTATGTGGTGATAGACCCCACGGCGGAAGAAGAGGGCTGCATGGACGCAAGGATAACGATAACTACCAACGACGAAGGCTTTTGTGCGATCCAGAAGGGGCACACTGGCGCATTCACAGTCGACCAGCTAAAGAAGGCAGCAGAGACAGCAAGAATTAAAGGAGAGGAAGTACGGGCAAGACTAAAGGAGCTGGCAAAGAATAATGGTTAAGAAAGGCTCGACAAACCTGAAGGGTCTTGGGATAAAGTTCGGGGCAACCGTGCGCAAGCGCTACGGTAAGGTCCACCGCACGCTCCACAAAAAGCGTAGATGCCCGTCATGCGGCTCGCTCAGGTTCGGCCGGCTGGCGGTAGGCATCTGGCAGTGCCCCAAGTGCAACTTTAAGATCGCGTCAGGGGCGTACGACATCGACCTTGAAAAGCTACAGAGCTAAGATCAGGGTTTCTGCAAAGTCAAGCCGCGTCGCAGCTTCTATTCATGACGCACTTGCCCCCGACCTCAAGCGTCTGCCCAAGACAGAGGGCAGGGCAGCAATTTCTCTGAAAAACTCAGACATTATTTTCGATATTGAGACACCAGACATTGCGTCGCTCCGCGCAAGCATCAACTCGTACATCCGGTTGGCAGATGCCTCCTACAAGTGCATAGTGACAGCAGCTAGTAATAATTAATGAATCTACCACTATAACAAAATCGTAGAATGTGTTAGACGCAGCATCTGGCGGAACCCGCATAATCTTGGTCTTTTTCCGTTGCTCATGAATAAACCGATAATAACTCTTGTAGTGTTGTTCGTAACTGCCAGTCTGGCAGCGGCTGCTGACGTGCTGGCGGCTATTGGAGCTGCTACTATTTTTGCGCAGTCCGCGCTGGCACAGACAACGACAACAACTACTAGTACCACTCAGGAAAACAATACGACTTCGCTTGCAATACACATCCAGATAACCAAGGATGCGACAAGTTCATACGCGATCTCTGAAGGCTCCGCCCAAATCGGCAGTTTTGATACCGTGTACGTGATAACTGGACTCATTGACGACATCAGCGGAAACAACAACTTGATCACATCAACCATACAGGATGACTTTAACGCTTCGTCTACTGCAGGCTATGTCATGGCGCAAGAAACAACAGCCAGCAGCAACAACAGCACGCAGACGACAACGACGACGACCCTTCCTAACCAATTTGCGAGCAGTGAAGAGATCCGCCAGAGAATCGCAGACGAGATTCAGAAAGGGATCGAGGCAGCTGAACGATCAGAGGAGAGGTATGCCGAAATAAGGTGTAATTTTGGCATGGATTTGCCCAGGTTTGAGTGCATGTCCATACCTTTGCTGGGCCAAGTTCAATAGAAGAAGGGAGGAAGAAGAAGCGGGGCGTATAATAATGCGGTAGTGTAGCATAGCATATGGACTGTCAGAGGTTCGCTGGCACTTTTTTGCCAACGCTATGATTTTATAGTCTGTCATACGAATAACTGCAGAGTTTATGAGCGAACAGGAACTTCCTCCGTGGCTGAGAGAACAGGTATCGCGATTACAGCAGCTCCAGCAGAACCTGCAGGCAATAATGATGCAAAAGCAGCAGCTGGAGGTTGAAACGGTAGAGACCGACAGGGCCCTTGAAGAGCTGAAAAAGGCAGGCCCTGACGATGCTGTATACAAGAACGCCGGCTCAGTGCTTGTCAAGGCAAAGAAAGAGGATGTCATCAAGGAACTGGAAGAAAAGAAGGAGCTGTCAAATACCCGCGTGATGGTTCTTGGCAAGCAGGAGGCAAGGGTAAAGGAAAACCTGAAGGAAGTCGAGAACAAGATAAACGAAATGATACGCGGCATGCAGGGTGGTGCACCCGGTCCATCTGCCGGTGCAGGTCCAAAACCAAAGGCTGAATAAAAATTATAGGGTAGCGGGCCACGATTTCTGTTGTGCCTGCCACCCGAATAGTTGTTGACGAGAGGGAGAAGAACAGCGGCATCCCTGAACTACTAAAGAACGCCGGCGCGGTTATTGACTTTGCGCAACTAAAGGTAGGCGACTATATCGTTTCGCCAGAAACAGCCGTCGAGCGGAAAACAGTCCGCGACCTGATAAGCTCGATCTATGACGGCAGGCTCTTTGTGCAGTGCTCCGACCTTGTCAAGCATTACCAAAAGCCGTTATTAGTGGTGCAGGGCAACATTGCCGAGCTTACAGAAATCCCTGAAGACGCAGAGGATATGGATGTAAAGAAACTTGCAGAGCGCATGCCGCTTGCCTACGACGCGCTTGCGACTGTCGCGACAGAGTTCCGAATCCCCATAATACACACGCCTTCTGCAGACCAGACCGCGCAGCTGCTCGTGACGCTTGTAAACAAGAGCCTCCAGGAGGGCAAGGCCACCGGACCGTTGCTCAGAAAGATCAAGAAAGAAAATCCTGTTTACATACAACAGCTGTCAGTGCTCTCGTCAGTGCCGGGAGTAGGGGAGAAGCTTGCGGCAAGGATGCTTGAAAAGTTCCACACGCCCAAGAGGGCCCTCAACGCTTCCGTGGCCGAGCTTGCAACCATACCAGGCTTTGGGCTTGCAAGGGCAGAGCGCGTACGCAAAGTCCTCGACTCTCCCAATAATGTCAAGCAGATAGTGCAAAGGACGCTCTTTGAGCAGGACAGCGAAAACTAAGAAGTGACCCTGTATTTCCGACGCAGCTTGTTGCCGCATAGCGGGCATTCTTTTGCCTCTGGCCCAAACGCCCTGCCGCATGCGCTGCAGTAGGATATCCACTTTCTGGTCTCCTTTATGCCCTTGCCAGAGCTGGACTTGACAGGGATTTTCAGCGCCGAAGCTACGTTTGCGACTGCATAGTCGTCCGTCAGGAGTGTTGTTTCCAGCTGGAGCGCAAGGGCGATTATCGAAACGTCTGCCTGCGAAAGTTTTCTATAGTCGCCGGTTTTCTTTGCCGCAGCCTTGACCTTTTCAATGCTGCTCTTGCCAGGGTCTATTATCTCCAAATTGCCGGCGGCAGAGAGTGCCTCGATAGCACCGTGCGACTTTTTGATATGTTTTACCTCGTCAAGGATTGCCTGAGTTGTGCAGTAGTAACTGACAGCAGAGGATAGGAATGGTGTGCCTGCATAGAACGCGCTTGCGTCGAGGGCATACCTAGAACTCGAATTTTGAGAATCCAAGCTTGGCCAGCTGCCTCATTCCTTTTTTCTGGAGGCGCAAAAACGTCGCGTCGTCAGGGAACCGGAATATCTTGATTGGCTTGTCGGCATCGACCCTGAATGTCTCCTGCCCGTCTATTATGATGTGTGATTCGTAGGTGCTCTGGACGACAATGTCCTCCACCGGGATCACCAGCTGCGGCATCCTGTTGACAGACGCAATTGGGCTCAGGATGAGGCAGCTCATGCCTTCGTGGAGCACCGGGCCGCCGATCGAGAACGAGTGGCCTGTCGAGCCAGTGGGAGTAGAAACCACAATGCCGTCCATCCTCTGCTTTATTTCGTCACCCATTAACTTAATCGAGACCAGAGGCGTCCTTGTCAGGCTTACCCTTGTAATCAGTATGTCGTTTAGGGCAGGCGGCAGGACCTTGCCATTGATAGTCGCCTGTATCCTTGTGCGCGAATCGTAAAAGTACTTGCCACCAAGTATGGCGTGGACGGCCTGCTCGATGGAATCAGCGCCGATTTCAGACAGTATGCCCCTATGGCCGCCACTGTTTATGCTAAAGAGGGGGACCTTGCTAGGTATTGTACGAAAGGCTCTGAGTGTGGTCCCGTCGCCGCCTATAGCAAACACAAGGTCAAGTTCCGTATCTTTCAGCTTTTCTTGGCTGACAGGCGCCGCGCCGGTGACTTCCAGCGGGAGCACGCTGTAGACCTTGACCTTGGACTCGCCGAGCAGCCTGGCGACCTTGCTAGCTGCAGCGCTTGCTTCGCTGCTGTCCATCTTTGTTATTATGGCTGCTCTGCGGATATTTGACACCATTTGACCGCACCGCTATAGTGCAAGCCAGTTCTTAAATGCCTTTGGTCTTGGGCAGGCTGCATATTTCTACCAGTAGACGCTTTCCGACTCTTCAAGCGGCAGATCGCCTTTTCTTTCAGAAGATGCATATTGCACGACCCATTCAAGCCCTTTGAAAAAGCCTTCTGGAGCAAACACGGAAGGCGCGATAGTAATGGACAGTTCGCCGCAGCAGCTCGTCTCAAACTTGCTAATGTCATACTCTACAAATTCAATGCTCTTGCCGCGGAGGATCTCGATAGCCTTTTGCGAATCAGGTGAATTGTAATCGACAATGGGAACCGGCCTGCGCAAATCGGATCTATGCACATCATCAGCATCAAAAAATAAATGGGTTTTATTGCAGGGTGCGTATGTAGCCATCGGACCTCACAAAGCTGTCAAACCACCTGAGGCAGCGCCTATTATTCTCGACGTCCCTGTGCTTCTCGTTCCAGTGACCAACAAAGCGCTGGACGTCGCGTTCTAGTTCCTTGTAAGAGAGGGCTTTGTAGTGCCTGGGAAACTGCCTGCTAAATGTCCTGCATTCTGCACACTCGTTCCAGTATGCCGATGATTGCCCAAAAGCCTCTCCAACGATGCAGGTCTCACGCGAGGCAATGTCAAAATACCATTTCAGCCATTTGAGCGACCATTTGCTGACTGGCAGTTGCTTTAGCCGCTCGTCCCAAGAAGGAGCGATGTCGCCCAGCGTCAACAGCTGCTGCTCTTTTGCAGCAACATATCTGCGCCTGCTGATGACCGATCGATTTTGCACTGCTGTTACCGACACCTGTAACGATATTAAGAGTTGCAGAGAATTTTACATTGCTACCGAGTATGTCTTTTCATTACAAACAACCGGGAGGAAATTCGGAAACTCTTTTATCCGATATTTCAAGGCTGTTAGTAGTATGTCTAAACCTACAACCAAGGGTGACGTGCCAAACATCGTGGCGCTTGAAGTCATCAGGAAGAACGGTGTTGACGTTGACAAGCTGATCAAGCTGATTACTGCAGGAGTTGGTGCAGAGTTCACGACCTATTACTACTATACCATCTTGAGGATGCACTGCACTGGGCTTGAAGGTGAGGGCATAAAAGAAATAGTGGAAGATGCCAGGATAGAGGACAGGAACCACTTTGAAGCTATGGTCCCACGCCTGTACGAGCTTGGAGGCGCACTTCCACGCGATATAAGGAAGTTTGCTGACCAGGCAGGGTGCCCAGATGCATACCTGCCAGAAAACTGGGAGGACATCAATTCAATATTAAAAGTGCTCTTGGCAGCAGAGCAGTGTGCCATCCGCTCATGGGGCGAAGTATGTGACATGACAGCAGGCAAGGACCCAAGGACATACGATATTGCCCAGAGGATAATGCAAGAAGAGGTCGAGCATGAAGCATGGTTTATAGAACTTTTGTCAAAGAGGCCATCTGGGCACTTTAGGAGAAAGTTTGCTGGCCAGTCGCCGCACACAGGCGCACAGGGGAGCCTAATTCACCTCTAAAAAAGGGAATTTGATTTTTATATCTTCAGTCTCCTTTTTAGTTCGTGAACGATGGCTACTACCGACCAGTCTGCAGGAGCGATGAACTGAAAGACGATTCGATGCGGGTATTCAGAGTAGACAGCACTGACGTGCTGGTCGGAAGGCGAAACGGCAAGCTCTTTGCATGCAACAATTCGTGCCCGCACAGGGGAGCATCGCTTTCAAAAGGGGAATTCAAAGACGACAACATCGTCTGCTACATGCATGGGTACGAGTACAACGTCTTCACCGGCAAGCTGGAAAACATGAAGTCATGGAAAAAGGAGGAGACATGGGTAGAACAGAACCCTGAATGGAGAAAGTCCGGCGACTTGGTTCTGTACGAAATAAAGGAGCACGGCGGAACCGTATATGTGCGCCTGTGATCTCATCAACGCTTTTGTTCCAGCTTTTCAATAACGTCCAAGACCCAGTGCAACGTGTTGATCCTGATCATATCGTTCCTGTCTGCAATCCTTGACATCAACCGCTCACTCATTTCGCCTTTTTGGTAATGGTTGCTTTCCAGATTGACTTTGAGGTCGTGGATTTCTTTTTCAATAATGGATTTCAAATCATCCAGTATTGCCACTTGCAATAATGCGCTGTCCATGTTTTTATTTTTGCCGCATTGCTGTGTCTGGCTGCTAACGCCAGCAACTTAATGATGATATAGAATTATTGTTATTGTCCCTGTTGCCTGCCGGCATTTCTTAGAAATGGAAGTATCTTTGTAGTAATAATCTCTTCATGGTTGGCATCTTTTTCAAAAGAGACCATAAGATATGTAGTCGCGTCGTTCTCTCCTCCATTTGCAAATAATAATGATATCGTGACTCTTTTCACGTTTTCATAGACAGTGGTGGAATAAAGCGTCCGCCCCAGCTTGGCTTCAAGGGTCCTCCTTGTACTCATTCTTATCAGCGCTTGCATTATGGACAGCTCTGATTCTTCCCTTGTCAGCAATGGCCTCACGCCTTCCTTGTATGCCGTTGCAAAGATCCTTCATCTAGGTTAGATGTCTGCAAATCTTATATGATCATCAAAATGCAAGATTTCAGAGCATAAATTACAGTGGTTCATGCTTGATGCTACCCTTAAAGATTTTTAATAAGTCTCCAATGCCAAGAAAACAAAATACTATTTGAATGATCATCATAAAAATGGGAAATTATGATTTACAACCTTTTAATTTCTAATTGACGTACAACGACATTGGACTGCCTTCATTCTATATGCATCCTGAAAGTGAGAGATAGCTCTGACAACCTTTACACTATGGTAGGCAAGTTTCTTTCAGAAGGTAACGCTGTTGTCTATGCAGTAGGAGGAAGTGGTGGTAGAGGAGGCATCCGCATTCCAAGGAATCAGCTCGTTAACCGCATGTACTCAAAGATAAGGCAGTCGGGATTGATTGGAGACGTGGAAGATTACATACGGACGGGAGCGTTAAAAATTATGGATGTCCGTGAGATATATTCGTCGGACCTTGTCGGCAACACTGCGACAATGCTGGGTAAATGAATGGCTATTATCAAGGAGTTCAGAAAGAAAAAGTTCAAAAATATCGTGATAATATCTGGAGGGATTACGGCGTTCTCGGACAGAGATACCCAGAACAACCTTGTCGCTTACGAGCAGGCAATTTTAGAGACAGTCAAAAAAAATAGGGTCGGTTCAGGTAATTTGCTGCTATTCGCAGGAATCGTTAGACAAGATGCAATTTGATTAGCTTGCTTCCATAACCAATGCGCACCATTGTAATGTTATTCCTGTCCCAGCAGGGATAGAATCTAGGAGGATCGATTCATCCATCATGCTCGACGCTATTGTGGACGGGATTGAGGACGTGATGGGCAAGGATAGTGGAAGATTGATCATGCAAACAATGAAAACAGTTTACAAGATCAATGAAGAGGCAATCCTATCGAACCCTTCGCTATTCCAAGAAAAGATGCAAAAGATGCTTGGCAGCACGTCCAAGATGGTCCTTGATTCTGCCAGCAAGAAGATCAAAGAAATCGTGCTTCTGGCTGGCATTATTGCGGTAATACATCCTTGCATTTTCTTCAATAATGCTATTCCAGAGACTGGAATAATATCTCCAGTTCTATAGCAATCTGTGAGATGCTTAGCCGCTGGCACCGTGACAGCAGGAAAGGTTCTCTGCCTGCCCTTTGCTGGCATTCAGCAATAATAATCGTCATTTGGCAAAGCTCTTAAGTATGAGATTAAAGTAGCGGGCTGGTATGACTAGTGGATACGCTCACCCTGAGGTCCTTTGCGAGACCGATTGGGTTGCAAGCAACCTAAAGAATGGAAGCATCAGAATTTTGGAAGTCGACTATGATCCTGAAAATGCATACAGGCAGGGGCACGTGCCCGGCGCGCACCTTGTATGGTGGAAGCGCGACATAAACGACCCTGTCAGGCGCGACATCATCAACAAGCAGCAATTCGAGGCACTGATGAGCAGAGTCGGCGCAACGCCAGACACCGAGCTGGTACTGTATGGCGACTTTAACAACTGGTTTGCAGCCTTTGCGTTCTGGGTATTCCAGTACTACGGTCACAAAAAGCTCAAGATAATGAACGGCGGACGCAAGAAATGGGAGCTGGAAAAGAGGGAATACACAAAGGACGAGCCAACAGTACAGCCGACAAAATACGTGGCAAGGCCGCCAGACGAGGGAGTCCGCGCCTACATGCCAGATGTTAGAAGAGCGATTGAAAGAGCAGAGCAGACGGTGCTGGTTGATGTGCGATCGCCAAAAGAGTTCACGGGCGAGATAACAGCTCCGCCAGAGTATCCGATGGAGCATGCGCAGCGTGGAGGCCATATACCAGGAGCAAAGAACATCCCGTGGGCCCAGGCCGTGAACGATGCAAACGGCACGTTCAAGAGTGCCGATGAGCTGAAAGCGCTGTACGAAGGCAAGGGGGTCACCCCGGACAAGCATGTGATAGCGTATTGCAGGATTGGTGAACGCTCGTCACACACTTGGTTCGTGCTGAAATACCTGCTTGGATACCCATCAGTTCGCAACTACGACGGCTCGTGGACAGAATGGGGCAACATGATAGGGAATCCGATAGAGAAATAAGACCTTCTCTTCCCTCTATTTTTTGAATGCAACAGCAGGGTAACAATCTTGTGAAGAAGGGTCAGTTCTACTTTATCTATGACATGAGCCCGCATCTTGTGCTTGAGGACAAGACCAAGAGGGGTCTTGAGGTACGCGAGCATGTGATAGATGAAAAGTACGGGGTGGAGGCCGACAGAGGCATGATACACGACATGGACGGCATCGGGCACAAGGTTGGGATCAGGTGGTATTTCCCTCAGTCGAAATACACGCTCGATCAAGTCGTAAAAATAGCGGAGGAAATAGAGGCAAGGTACAAGGCTATCAGAGATATAACCTGCCCCGACGACGAATAATCCGGTTCTATCAGGAATAAAATTGACAACAAGATCTCTGCCATATACAATCAATCATTAATTGAGCAGAGGAGACATCTCATACAAGCTGTCTGAAGTGAATAGGATGGTCTTTTTGGAATGATCGTAATAAAACCCTGTAAAAAACTCGAAAGGCAAATGAATTGTGAATTATCCTACTTATCCCTTAAATGCGTGCGACTTGATGGGCTAACATGGAGAAGACCGCACGCTCTGTCGGGTCGTCTCCCGTATGAATGCGTGTGCTGCAGATCGGCGTAGGTGCTGTTTCTATTGCGCTCTAGTTAGTGGCCATAGCATTTCCGGGACTAGCAATTGAGACAGTAATGGTGGTTATTTCCGTAATACTTCTTATGTTCGGTGTTGAGCAAATTGCAGGAGGAATATTTCACTATAGGAACCAGCGTGCAGCCCATGCAGGAATCGGGGTACTCGTTATTGCTCTTGCGATTGCTACAATAGTGTTTCCAATATTTGCTGCTCCAGTTGTAATAACGCTAGCAGCTGTAGCCTTGTTATTCAGCGGCATTTCCAGCATTTTGGCCGGAATAGGAAATAGAAGAGACCCAACTTGTTAAGAGCAGCAAATATTGGCGTGGGCGCGCTACTGTAGTCATCGCAGGCATAGCCTTGATCTCGCCTTTCTTTGGTGTCTTGCTTGTGGCCTTGATGATGGCTATAGCACCCTTGGTATATGGAATGAGGCTCATTGCATTGGGAGTATAAGGAGAAAGACGAACAATGACGCCAGCAGCATCTCTCACCGACACTACAGCAGCGGCTTGATCAAATCATTTAAGAATTTTGTAAGTATAAGGATAGAAAAGGAAGATGTGTTATATGCCTAAATCTAATGATTTCAGGAAAGGTGGCGGCAGTAGTAGTAGCGACGGCATTCCTCACACAGCCGCAGATTTCCAATGCTTTGTGTGCGGCGCAGTATTTACCACAGATGAAGACAGAAAGCATCATCTAGAAAAAGAGGCTCATGGCGACCTGCGCGATGACACCACGGAGGGAGAAATGAGAATTGCCTGAGATAAGAAGAATTGAACGAAGGTCATACACATCATATATAATGTGAGTGTAAAGTTGTTGAGGTAATAATTCCATTACTTCAGGTCTCCATGTAAGTTAATCTGTGGTCTATTCTGGAGGAACTTGTAAGGGGATGTTTATTACATCGCCAGGATGTTTGGTTTGTACGTTGTGGATTCTCAAGGTATAGTTGCCCGCTTCGTTGAATGTGTACTCTTGCTCAAGCGACGTTTGTGATTCCCGGAGGGTACCAGGCACCATCTGGTTATCCCGCAACAGCTCAACGTCATATGCCGGCGTAACAGGCTGCCCGTCGCCGTCCCTGAAATTGAAGGAGAAATTGTTTGGCTGTCCAATGTCAGCCGGTATCCACTCTACATTTGCAGTGAAGGTGCCTTGAGTGCTTATAACTTCCATCATGATCGGTTTTTGTTGGGCAGTAGTAGCATTATTAGTCGCGTTTGTTGTTGGTTGCTACTGTGTGGTTATTGTGTCTTCTCCACCGTTGAAAGGCACCAAAATGTTGGAAGTGGCGTTGGCAGAGGGCAGCAAAAAGTTGTCAGAGGGCGGCAATGGTTGATTCATGTCGTCTATAGCAACTATTGAGACTGTGATCATGTAATCGTCGTTGTCTATCAACACAGGACCTTGGAGGAGAATTGATATTGTTTTTCGGATTTTAAAGGCAGCAAATGGCAGAGCTACGAGAACTAATATATTAGAGGCGAACATTTCTTTCACACGTACAGCTAAAGGAATATCTCTCCCTGTTGGTAGATAATGGCCTTTTGGATTATGATGTAGAGGAAGAACTTTTCAAGACTACTAAAAGCGGACATAGATTTCTGCAAATGTGTGGCAAGGGTAAGGTATAGCTATTTTGTTCTAAGATTAACAAGGTTACACTTGGCTTAAGTATGATTGTTGGCTTGTGTTATGGTAGAGGCGAGACATCGGGATATGGATAGAACACGACTTGCATTAACAAACTGGATTCCACTTAGCGCTATTGGTGCGGCGATAACATTTGTCATTGGATTTGTGCTACGCTTGCCACAAATGCAACTAACTATCTCAACCACGGTTGCAGCATTTCTAGTCTTTTTCTGGTCTTGTTATGAACTCTTATCGCAGGGAAGAACAAGAAGAAGAACAACAAAGAGCAACAGAGTCACTTCAAGGTTAGAGTGAGATCTGGTTTTATTTTTTCAAATGCGGCATCTTATTGTTGGTTATATTTCCAGAGTCTATTGTACACACAATTTGCATTAGGAATCTTTTAAGAGGTTAGCAAAAAATCGGTGGCGGAAGAATACTTTATTCAATCAAATGACGTTCATGTGTCGGACCATTGGATGCCCAACTACCTGTGTATTCCCCTGTTACTTCTAACACATCGTCACTATCTGATATTTCTTTGAGCTTCTCAAGTGTGAGCTTTTGATCTGTAACAAAATGAGTGCCTTGGTTGTATATGGTTGGCATCATGCCTGTTTTGTCAAAAATGTACTATCTGGCAACTTCAGCGTCTATCCCGTCTCTTGTAAAGACCTCAACTGTATATACATTGGTTCAGTATCTGGATCTTCATGTAGGTGCGAAAGCAAGTCGTCAACAAGATCTGGGTCACAACCTTTGGAAGGATTCTTTGATAGTCTTCTTGTAACCTATCGTATCGTATGCGCAATTGCTGTAATTCCGATATGTCTTCTGCTAATTCTGAAGACATGGTGTATCATGATGGCTTGTTAATAAAACGGATTGCTTAACCTAGTTAATTGACAATGTTATCTGCCTTGTACAGGCTAGCTGCTGCGATGGCTTCTGTCTTTTATGCGATGCCTGCACATCTATATACTATGTTACGCAGAAATAACTTATGGGCGCAAGTCAAGCCGAACCACGCCATGAATGCAGAGTATGTGGCCGAATGTTCAAGACGCTTGAAGACCTTATGATGCATAATCGAGAGGCTCACGTAGGAGGCACAACAGCCACAACGACAGGGCAGGCAATGTAGTAATCTTCTGAATTAGAATTGGCGTTCTCTTCGATAAAACCTCTGCTAGAATAGATTGTTACCTGGGGTTTTCGGCCTCTATATATGGTACTTCGCTAATGAAGTAGACCGTAATGCTTTTAGGACATGTAAATTTTAGGTTATTCGATGTCTGCCTTACTGAAAGACAGAGTCTGGACGATGCTATCTGAAGTTGCAAAGAGGGGAGTTTACCCGCTGCACGGCAACAAGCTGGGCATATACAGGATCCCGATCGAGATCACGGAAAAGTCCGACATATCGAGCATAATGAACGACCTCCGCAGTTCCGGCTTCAAGATGGACACCCACGCCGACAGGATCTACATCACCTACAAGTGGACTGAAAAGGGCAACGACCCGATCACCGGCGAAGACCTATCTGCAGACCTAAACGTCACGGTTGAAATCGTGACCGGCGAGGTCGTCGATCTCATTTACCAGATAAGGCAGCTGGAATACTTTGGCGACCCGTACTGGATCAAGAATTACCGCCAAAAGGCAGACCAGAACGCCAAGATGGTCATTGACACTATTATCCGAAATACCAGAATAGGCGACAAACTGCTCGCCCACTGGCAAAAGGTGGAAAAGCTGACGATGGAGCAGGCGCTCAAAAAGCTGGAGGAGCTGACGCCGCTTGCAAAGAATCCAAAGGCTCGCAGCGCGACAGCCCCGCCACCGGCAGGACCGTCGGCAGCGCCCAGGCCCGCAGCCGCCGCGCCGCAGATGCCTCCGCCACCTGCGATTCCGGCAGCTCCAAGCGCGCCAGCGGCAGGCGGTCCTACCACAATTTCGCTATCAGGCACCGGCACAAACTATGGCAAGGTTGAAGGCCCGATTGATCCCAAGTTTAAAGAGAAAAGACAACAGGTTGGCACATATCAGGGAATCAAGGTTTGGGGCCCATATGATGCTCCCGGACAGCTTGGCATTTGGGGCGACTATGTTTGCATCGACTTTGATATATGTGTGGCAGACGGCGCGTGTATTGAAGCATGCCCAGTCAACGTGTATGAATGGCTCCAGACTCCAGGGCACCCAGCCTCTGACAAGAAGGCATTTATGATAAGAGAAAAGGACTGCATATTCTGCATGGCGTGCGAAAACGTGTGTCCTCCGCAGGCAGTCAAGATATTCAAGAAGAGCTAGAGACAGCCTAACTACGAATTAATATTGCACATTGCCTGATCACTAGCGTTGGCCGAAAAATTCGCAGTTGTCGCCACTGGCGGCACGTTTGACGAAATACACGTTGGCCACATCGCCCTGCTGTCCAGAGCATTCCAGGCAGGCAGGAAGGTGATAATCGGGGTTTCAAGCGACGAGTTTGCGAAAAAGAGGGGCAAGAGGCTCAACCACAATTTCGACCAGAGGGTCAAAAACCTGAAGGAGATGATCAAGAAAGAGTTTGGCGACGCCAGCTATGAAATCGCCAAGCTGGACGGTGACTTTGGGCCAGCGGTGACTACAGGCGACGTTGGGGCGCTCGTGGCAAGCAGCGAGACGCAGTCCAAAGGAGATCTCCTCAATGAGATGCGCGCCAAGGGAGGATTAAAGCCGGTAGAGGTAATCGCAGTCGAGCTGGTCAAGGCTGAGGACGGCTCGCCAATATCATCGACGCGTATCAGGGCTGGTGAAATAGACAGCCGCGGCAAGTTGTTAAAACGCAGGTAAACAATCTTTGATTATCTGGATTTTATCCTGACTTTGCACAGCAGATGGTCGTGTATCCGGAAACACCCATCGATTATGCATCAGGCAAGATAATATCGGGCGTCAAGAACCTGCGAGAGGGTCTCGACCCTGATATCCTTGCATACTGGTACAAGCGCGTTGAGGACAGGTCTAGGGAGGTGGTGCCGCCGCACCTTAAGGACAAGATCCACTTCCAGCAGGACAGGATACTCTGGATGAAGTTCAAGATGGACGTTTCAAAGAGGGCGGTACCGTACGTCATGCAGGTTATCGAAGAATACATCCCCATGATGCCCTACTCTACAGGGCTGTACTTCAGAAAAGTGCAGGAGATACTGACCGACGAGATGAACAAGGAGCTGCGCTAGCCCACCAGAGTTATTTCCGCAACCGACCCGGTAAAGTTGCTTGACCGGATCTTTATTTTCCCCTTTACAACGTCGAGCAGAAGCGACTGTAGCCGAGCCACGTTTTCCCTGTCCTTCAGTACGACCGCGTGGGAGGACTTGTCCTTTAGCTTTATCACGATCTCGTTGCCAACTACTGCAGCGACGCTGTCGATATACACAGTATCGTCCTTTTGCACCGACACGAGGCTAGCCAGCTTCCCAGCCTCGTAGTGGTCGTCGCACTCGAATTTCACGGTCTTCATTTCGAAAACGGCTTCTCGTCGTACATGAATCTGTCTACTACATCCTTGGCCTTTTCGCGGCGCTTCTTGAACTCTACCACGAATGGCTTGGCCCCCTTCGTGAGGTCGGCCTTGCATTCACCGCAGAGCAGGTTGCCGCTTCTGCATTTGAGCATGCGCTCGTCTGATTGTTTTTCGGTATCGAAAAAGTAGCGCAAGTACCAAAAGACTGGGCAGCCAAGGGCGTTTGCGCCAAGCTGCCTCTGCAATGCAACTGTAGGCTGGCCGCCGGTGAACGCTGTCGAGACCTTCCTGTCAACAACTTCGGGATCGTCTGTCGTAAAGATTGCAGTCTCGGGCTTGGATGACGACATCTTGCCTAGCATGCCAAGGCCGGGCAGGAACTTGCTGTGTATCTGGGCAGGCTTGTAGTAGCCCATCCTGTCGGCAACATCCCTTGTCATGCGCCAGTACGGATCCTGATCGATTGCGGCGGGTATCAGAACTGGCGTCGGCTTGCCTTCTATGACTGAAGGCAGGAAGCATGGTGCTGCCTGCACCGGCGGAAAGCCTATCATGCCAATGTTGGTCGAATTTGAAAATCCAAAGACCGCCCTTGCGGTGGAAAATGTGATCCTCTTGGCGACTTCGGTCGCAATCGGGTAGAGGTGCTGGATATGCTTTGTATCCACAATGATCTTGGTCTTTTTTGGGTTAAAGCCGATTGCAATGATATCAAGGATGTTTTCATAGGTATAGCGCGCGATTTCTTCCCTTGTTCTGTCCTGCCCGTAGAGGAACTTTTCGTCGTCTGTCAGCTGGAACAGCAGCTTGGAGTCAAATTTGTCCTGCAGGTATTTTGTAAACATCCACGGCATGAGGTGCCCCATGTGGACCATGCCTGATGGACCCCTGCCTGTGTAGAGGTAAAAGTTTTCGCCCTTGATCTTTTTGTCAAGGATCCAGTCAAAGTCGCGATGGGAGAAAAAGTAGCCCAGCTTTAGCATCGGGTGCACCTCGCCTGTCATGCCCTTGACCTTTTGCAGCAGTTCAGGCGTTATTGGCTGCGTGCCAAACTTTTCGATCAGCTTGCCATAGTCAACTTCACCCTCGACCTCCCAAGGCGTAACCTTAAAGTCGTCGTTGCTGCTGGCAATGCTCTGATCTTCTGGATCCATGCTCTGCTTGCAGCAACTTGACGTTAAACGTTTAAAAAGTCTTCTTCCACTGACAACTTTGACCAATGAGTAGCGCGCCGACACTGCACCCAATCGAGCGATCAATACTCAAGGCTCTGGCCAATAATGATTCCGATGCCGGCTCACTTGCAGCAAGCACTGGCCTTTCCATCGATCAGGTAAGGCGCGGCATTGAGTGGCTCAAGTTCAAGAATCTCATCTCGATTAGCGAGTCATCAATACTCAAAGTACAGCTCGGCTCTGAAGGGGCGGCGGCAATTGCAAACGGGCTGCCTGAAAGAAGGCTGGTTAATGCGGTAAAGCAAGGCAAGGCCACTATAGGGGAGATTCTTACCAGCGGCACGGTAAAGAACGAAGAAGTGAATGCAGCAATTGCTGGCGCGCGGCGCAACCAGTGGATCCAGTTTGTCGAAGGCAGGATGGAGGCGACCGCGCTGGCTGAAAAGCAATCTGCGGAAGAGACTTTCCTTGCGAACCTGAAGAACGGGACAGCAGCAGAAGTTGGCAAGATGACTGAGAGCGAAAAGAAAATCCTTGAGCAGCTGAAAAAGCGGCCCAACTATGTCGAAATCAAGGAAGAAAAAGAGTCGAGAATTTCGCTTACCGGTGCCGGGAGGGCGCTCATTCCTACCCTTGATGAAGGACAGGGAGAGCGCCGCCTCACCTCTGAAATGATTACATCAGGCAGATGGAAGCAGACAAAGTTCAGCGCGCTGGATGTCGAGGCGCCTGCGCCGGCGGTCTACCCGGGAAGACGCCACCCACTAATTGACATCATTGAAGAGGTCAAGGAGATCTTTGTCGGGCTCGGGTTTAGTGAAATAGATGGTCCGATGGTGCAGTCGGGATTCTGGAACTTTGACGCGCTGTTTACGCCACAAGACCACCCTGCAAGGGAGATGCAGGACACATTCTACATTTCAGGCCAAAGACAGCACATACCAGCGAGCGATGAGCAGAAAAAAAGGATTGCCAAAGTTCACGAGAAAGGATGGGGCAGCAAGTGGGACATCAAGGAAGCCGAGCGCGTGGTTCTGCGCACTCACACCACTCCTGTCACGCTACGACACCTTGCGACGATCAAGCCAGAAGTCGGCCGGTACTTTTCTGTCGGCCGGGTTTTCAGGAACGAAAAAGTATCGTACAAACATCTCGTAGAATTCCACCAAGTCGAAGGCGTTGCCACTGCGCCGCGTGCATCGCTGCGCGACCTGATGGGCCTGCAAAAAGAGTTCTACGCAAAGATGGGAATAAAGAAGGTCAAGTTCTGGCCCACGTTCTTTCCGTACACAGAGCCGTCGCTGCAGAGCATGGTCTACAATGAAAGGCTGGAAAAGTGGGTCGAGCTATTTGGCATGGGAATTTTCAGGCCTGAAGTGACAGAGCCGCTTGGCATCAAAAACCCGGTGCTTGCATGGGGAGGAGGACTTGAGAGGATTGCCATGCTTCGCTTTGGACTGGACGACGTTCGCGAGCTTTACGGCAACAGGCTTGCATGGCTCAGGAGCGTGCCAAGATGCCAGTTGTAAATATGTCAGTCGAACGGCTGAAAAAGTTCATCCCCGGTGTCAAGGTGGACAAGGTGCTAGATATGTTGCCCTTTGTCGCGCTGGACATCGAAGGCATTGACGACAATAATAATGTAATCAGGGTAGAGTACAACCCAAACAGACCAGACTTTTCTTCAGACTATGGCATAGCAAGGGCTCTCCGCGGCCTGCTTGAAATCGAGACCGGCCTTCCAAAATTCAGGATAGCCGGAAAAAGCGGGGCGGCGGTAAAGGTGGATCCTACTGTCAAGAAGATAAGGCCCCACATCGTGGCGCTTGTGGCAAGGAACAGCAAGCTGGACGACGAGACGATCAAGCAGTTGATCGCGATGCAGGAGGACCTTCACAACGGGATCGGCAGGAGGCGCAAGAAAGCGTCGATCGGGATCCACAACCTTGATGCTATCAAGTTCCCAGTGACATACAAGGCAGTCGACGGCGACTATTCGTTTGAGCCGCTTGGCGAGTCTTCGTCCCGCTCAATAGATCAGATCTTGAAAGAATCTGAAGCAGGCAGGCAGTACGGCCATATCTTGGAAGGGTCTGGCAGGCATTATTATCCTGTCATTATCGACAGTGACGGCATGACACTTTCGTTTCCCCCTATAATCAACGGCAACGCGACAAAGGTGGACGAGAGCTGCCGCAACCTCTTTGTCGAAGTTACTGCGACAGACCAAAAGGCAGCCGAAGACGTGCTTGCGATCATTGCAGTCACGCTCTATGATGCCGGCTTTGAGATAAGGACTGTGGCTGTTGGCGCTGGCAAAAGAGCTGAAACGCCCCAGATGAAGCCAAAGGTCATCTCTGCCGACATTGACTACATCAACAGCATACTTGGCCTGACGCTTGATGCTAGGCAGGTGGTCAAGTGCCTGAAGAAGAGCAGGCTGGACGCAAGAGCAGCTGGCAAGAGAATTGCCTGCACCGTGCCGCGCTACCGCACAGACATCAGCCACCCGATAGATATCGCAGAAGAGGTGGCCATAGGCTATGGCATATTCAACATCGAACCGGTGTTCCCAGCTTCGCCGACAGCGGGCCAGAAAAATTCGCTTTCCACATACTTTGAAGCGATAAGGGAAACCTTGACAGGGCTTGGCATGCTCGAATCGCTCAGTTTTTCGCTGACAAGCAAAGAGGTGCAGTACGAAGCGTTTGGCATTACTACTGGCAGGGACGCGCTGTCAGTCGACGGCTCCAAGAGCATCGAACATGAGATCCTGCGCGATTCGCTCATTCCATCGCTTCTCCAGTCGCTTTCGCGCAACGTGCATGAAGAATATCCGCAGCGACTGTTCGAGATAGGTAAGACCTTCCGCAAAGATGACTCGATAACAGAGAGTTGGAATGTCGGCGCGGTCATAGCCCATGCCGACGCGGGCTACACCGAGATAAGGTCTGCAATGCAGGCTCTGATCAGGTCATGCTTTGACAAGGACACCACCACGAAGACATCTTCAAGCCCGATGTTCATGGAAGGCAGGTGTGCCGAAATAGTCATCGATGGTGCAGTGGCGGGCACGATAGGCGAGGTCACACCGCTGGCACTTGAGAATTTCAAGCTGAGGGTGCCTGCTGCTGCGTTTGAGATAGACCTATCAAAACTTTTACCGTAGCTTCTTTTTACTCAGATAATAGACAGTGACGCTTACTGCTGTGGCCGCCCCTCCGATTGTGGCAATGATGATACCTACTGTGGCAAGTGCATGCAAATAGGGCGAAACAGGAGTCATAATCGATATCGTCGATGCCTCTTCAGGTGTTTGTATGATTGTCCCTATTCCCAGCGCCGCCAAGTCATTCTGCGCTTCAGAAATCGGTTTTGTGCCAGTGCAGATATTTGCGGTCAGAGTACCGGGTCCATATGCGTATACAAGGTATCTTTCTCCTATTTCAAAGCTATATAACTGCAGTCGCCCGGACCTGAAAGCAGGGTGACTACCTCTTCAGATACTCCTTTCCACGCATTTTCTATGCTAAAAGTAGCGTCAGCATTGCTCGCGGCTATTACAAACCCGGAGAAAACGGCGTCGGATTCTTGCATCATCTGAGCAGGCGGCCTCGGCCCTACATATGAGCAGGCAAATGCCTGTGTATCGATAGCAAAGATTAGTGATGACTTAAGAATTGCGGTAATAATCAATGTGAAGAGCAACCTGCCATTCCGAATCATAGACTTTCGTTTATAGCTGCTTCCTTTGAGGTTTTATCCAAACAAAAAGCCACAAATACCTATGCCGCCATTGTACATAGTACCCCGTATATAGAGCGCGCAGAGGACACAGCTTGTGGCTAACCCGTGACAGCGTGTGAGTCAGAGGCGGGGCACATATCATTTTTATAACCAATGGCGCACAAAAACGCTATATAACAATGTCGCAGCAAAACGGCGATAACAAACCGGTCGCAAAGAAAAAGCCCAAGGCTATTGCCCTGCTGTCTGGCGGCCTTGACAGCAGCCTGGCTGTAAGGATGATGCTAGAGCAAGGAGTCGATGTTGAGGCTGTTGCTATAAAGACGCCGTTTTGCGACTTTGACTGCGGCAAGGGCTGCGGCCACCGTGTAAAAGAAGTAGCCGACGAACTGGGCATTAAGTTAAAGACCGTGTATTTTGGCGAAGAATACCTCCGCATGCTAAAGAACCCAAAGCACGGCTACGGCTCTGGCATGAACCCATGCATAGACTGCAGGGGCATGATGTACAACGCCGCAAAGGAGCACATGGAAAAGACAGGTGCGGACTTCGTCATCACTGGCGAAGTGCTGTTCCAGCGGCCGATGAGCCAGAACAACCGTGCGCTGCACATCATTGAAAGTGAAACTGGCATGGAGGGCAAGGTGCTGCGCCCGCTGTCTGCAAAGCACCTGCCGCCAACAGACGCTGAAAAATCCGGATTGATAAAACGTGAAAACATGGGTGATATCAAAGGCAGGTCGAGAAAAGGTCAGCTGGAGCTGGCAAAACGCTTTGGCATGGCCGAGCCACCAAATGCTGCTGGCGGATGCTTGCTGACAGACCCGGCGTTTTCAAAGCGCATCGAGGACATTATGGATCATTGCAGCGATATCCCATCGCTCAACGATATCGAGCTTTTGAAGGTTGGCAGGCACTTTCGGCTCACGCCCGATGCAAAGCTGGTAGTCGGCAGGAACAAGGACGAAAACGAAGTGATAAGAGCGCTTGTCACAGAAGGTGATGTTGTCATAGAGGCCAAGGATCACGTCGGGCCGACATGCATACTGCGTGGCAAGCATGACAATAAGATCTTGGCAAAATGCGCCGCCATTGTCTTACGATACTCTGATGCTCCCAAGGACGTTGAGTCAAAGGTCAGGATAATAATAACCGCGGATGACCGCGAGATGGAGACAACAGCAGTGCCAGCCGAAAGTTCTGCTGTTGATGCCCTACGCATCTAGATGGATAGAGTATCCATTACAGGATACAAAATCCAGTGTTTATTTTATCGTCCAGCTAAAATCAACTATTCAGTGAATGAGATTTGACCACCACAACTATTGACTACGCGTGACACAACCTCAGTTGCAATCCTGACAGATGCAGACACAAAAAACACCTGTTTATTTGAAGGCTCTTACGCTGCGCGATATCAGCGACATTGCTGCAATAAAGGAAGACATCAAAAAGCACATGATCGTGATCTTGAAGGTAACGCCCTTGGCCCAGAAAGATGTCGAAGAATTGCGCAAGGTCGTTGAAGAGCTGTACTCTTATTCCCAGTCAGTAGGCGGCGACATTGCAAGGCTGGGCGAAGAGCGCGTCGTCATCACGCCGCCCGGCGTCAAGATATGGCGCGGCGCTTACGACCTAAAGTAGCTTTATCGCTTCTTGCACAAGCGGATGCTGCGTCTGGATTTTGAAGAACTTATTTATCGAGCTTGCAAGGTTCTGCGCCTTTTGCCGCTCGCCGTGGTTGACAAGGACGCGCCGGAGTTTTGGCCTGAGCCTCTTGACGTATTCCATCGCCTGGTTGTAGTCGCTATGGCTGCCAAAGCCGTCTATCCTTTCGACCTGACACTGCAGGTTTATCATTTCGCCCTTGATCGTGACCTGGCGTGCCCCGTCCTGAATGATCCTGCCCGGCGTATCGACTGCCTGGTACGACAGCATGATCAGCCTGTTGTGCGGGTCGCCGGCTATTTGCTTCAAATATCCAACCGACGGCCCTCCAATAAGCATCGATGAAGGAGCAAGTATCACTGCGGGCTCGCTGCTGCCGTTCTTGAGCGACTCGGATTCTACAATTGAAAACTGCGAGCCAAACTGGCTTGTCTCTGACTCGAGCACCCGCTGGCGCACCTCTTTTGACAGGAACTCTGGGTACGCTTCATAGACGGCAGTTGCTTCTGAAATGGATTTTTCTACAAGCACTCGGGCCTGCACCCCTTTCATGAACCTGTCAAGCACAAGTAGGATTTCCTGTGAAATACCTATCACCGGCACGGGCAGCAGCACGTGGCCTCCCGCCGAAACGGTCTTGCTTATCGCGCTGGCAAGGCGGGCCTCGGCCTCTTCCCTTGGGCACATGATGTCTTCCTTGCCCCCATACGTGCTTTCAATTATCATGGTCTCGACGCGTGGAAAGTTCCAAGAAGCGTTTTCAAGCGCAAGTGTCCTGCCAAATTTCATGTCGCCTGTGTAGACAAGGTTGTGGTCGCCGTTTCCAATATGCAGGTGGACAGAAGTCGAGCCCAAGATGTGGCCCGAGTTTGAGAGCACCAGCTTGACGTCAGGTGAAATGTCTGTCACAATCCCATGTGTCAACGTTATGGTGTGTATGACAGCGCTGTCGATGTCCTTTTCCGAGTAAAGTGCAGCATTGCCTGAGCGCCTAACATAGTCCCGCTGGAGCATGCTCATCAGCAGCAAAGTGGGCTCGGTGCAGTAAACAGGTCCGCTGTAGCCGTACTTGAAGAGCGCGGGCAAAAAGCCGGTGTGATCCATGTGCGCGTGGCTAAGCACCACTGCATCAATCTCTTCCATCCCAATGCCTGCGGCATCAAACCGGGGCATAGCGGCAAGCGAGTCCTTGGCATATATGTTCAGGCCGCAGTCAAGCAGGACCTTGCTTTCAGAAGTGGTGAGCAGCATGCAGGACCTGCCAACTTCGGCAAACCCTCCAAGCGTCATCAGGCTGGCCTCTGCTGATTCGCTAAGCTTGTCCCGGAATATCTTGTCGCCAACCTCGCGGTAAAATTTGGTGCGCTCACCCACTGCCTCGCCCAGAGTCCGGTAGAGCGCTTCAATCAGGCCCATATTCTGTGGCGCCTTTCTGATCCGCACCTTCCACCCGGTCTTTTCTGCAAGCTCGATGTTGTCAAAATCCTCTCCCACCTGCGCCAGCATCCAGGGTTTTTTTGCAAACACCACCGCTTCGCCCAGAACAGCGTCAAACAACGTGCCGGCGACGCCGGCCTCTTTTGGAATGTTTTCTGAAATTATCTTGGCCGACTCGTCCTGAGGCTTTCTTATCGACTCGTCCGTGCGTATGACGATCCTCTTTTTTATCGTGTTGACCATGTTTGAGACAAGCTGGCTGTTCTGCATCAGGTAGCTCGGGTTCTTTGAGTAGAGCGCGATGCGCGGGCCTTCGTACTCTATCTTTGTCAGGCCCGATTCCTGTGGCAGACTCTGCAGTATCACTGCCATGATGTTCTGGCTTGCAGATTCTTGGTAAGGCGATTTACGCTGCATGAATGTAATCACTTAGTGGCCATCAAAGTAACGGCGCAAGCGTGGGTTATAACGTTCCTTGATCTGATGCCTGTATTAAATATTTGGCTTGGCCTCTCAATGAGAAATAAAAAGTTGAAATACTTACCCGTTTTTATATTACGGAGCGATCTAATTTGGAAGACAGCTCTAGTTACGGTGGTAGCGACAGCGGCGGCTACCGCGGAGGCTCTGGCGGCAGTAGAAGGTTTGGCGGAAACAGATTTGGCGGCCCAAGGCCATTCAGGCCGTCGCCTGTGCGGGTAGGAGAAGAATACGATGTCAAGATCGAGTCGATGAGCAAGAGAGGCGATAGCGGAGTTGCAAGAGTCCAAGGTCTGGTGATTTTTGTCGCCGGCACAAAGGTAGGAGATAGCGTCAAGATCAGGATAACAAAAGTAGGGCGCGGGTACGCTACCGCCGAAGTGGCCGGTCAGGCTGCTCTGGCTGGCGAGGCCGCATCAGAGGCACCGGCAGCGGCAGAAGAGCCCGAAGGCGGCGTGGAATCAGAGACTGAAGAGGAAGCGGAAGAGGAAAAGACCAAAGAATAATAGTAGTTGTACAAGCTTTATTATTTGCCCTGTGCAGGTCTTTTCAATTGAATTCGCCGCCCACTCACCTCATGGAGTTGCCAAGAAAAATACTCATAGGCGGCGGCGTTGTTTCAGAAGTTGGATCGCTTGTCAGGTCGCTTGATGCAAGCGCGACCGAGGTGGCAATCATTACAGGCGCGGTCGTCAAGGCGAGGGCCGGTCGCGAGTGCGATTCGTCACTTGAAAAAGCATTGCTCAAGAGCTCGTGGTACGTTGTAAGCGACGCGTCCATGGATACGGTCACAAGGCTGCAGAACAAAATAGCCGACAAGGAGCTCGATTTCGTAATAGGGTTTGGTGGCGGTCGGTCGGTCGATGTCGCAAAAATGACTGCCTTCAAGATAGGCAAGCCCTTTCTGAGCGTGCCCACATCGGCGTCCCATGACGGCATATCAAGCCCCTTCGTCTCTGTCAGGGGGACCGACAAGCCCCATTCTGTAAAGGCAAACACGCCTATTGGCGTGGTCGCAGACACCCGCCTGATGTCTCGGGCGCCGCCGCGGCTGCTTGCAGGTGGCTGCGGCGACCTGGTTGCCAAGATAACTGCGGTCAAGGACTGGGAGCTCGGGCGCGACGAGAAGGGGGAGTACTTTGGCAGCTACGCGGCCAACCTTGCCTACATGAGCGCCAAGATAATCCTTGACGAATCTGAAAAGTTGAAACACAAGAGCCAGTTCAGCATACGCACCATCGTCGAGGCGCTGATAAGCGCTGGCGTTGCGGCATGCATTGCTGGCAGCAGCAGGCCATGCTCCGGGGCAGAGCACCTCTTCAGCCACGCCGTTGAATACGTGGCAGGACCGAGCTACGGGCTGCACGGCGAGCGTGTTGGCCTTGGCACGATAATGATGGCAAAACTGCACGGTCTTGATTGGGAAAAGATTGCGGCGACTCTAGAAAAAGTCGGCGCGCCCACCAAGGCAAAACAGATTGGCCTGACGGACGAGCACGTGGTAAAAGCGCTCACTTCGGCGCAATCCCTACGGCCCGACAGGTACACGATCCTGAGCAAGATAAAGCTGGACGAGAAATCGGCTCATCGGCTGGCCAAATCGACCAGAGTGATCTAGATGTTTTTTTCCAGCGCCTTTATCGTGGCCTGCTTTCTATATGCAAATATCTTTTCCAGCTGCGAGTAGACATAGCCTTCAAAGATCCTGCCAAGCATGCCGTAGTGGAGCTCAAAGTCTATCTCATCTATCACTTCTGTAGCAGTATTATTGTTGCCGTCGACTTTGCGAAAACCATGCACATGCTTCCATACATGGAACCGGCCAGAGAGCATTTCATCGACATACCGGTATGGCGCAAGCGACGTGATCTTTGAGTGCCAACTGCTCCTTGTCAACAATATGCCAGTCAACCACACCTCAGACCCCTCTATCAGTTTTTGGTGTGTAGTCTTGACCAGCCTTATCTGCATGCCCGGCGGAGAGATGACCTGCAAGTGGTTGATGTCAGTGTAAAAATCCCAGACTTTGTCGATGCCTGCGTTCACTGTAAATGTGTGGCGGAACGTGCGCACATTGTAATGGCAGTGCGGGGGTGAATATGTGTGTGTCTTCTGCCTGCGACAATAATAATATAGTTGAGAGGTGGGGAGGGGATTCGAACCCCTATAAATTCGCTAACCGCTGACGCGATCTGCAGGCGAACGCATGGCCGCTCTGCCACCCCACCGCCGGAGTTATTTCTTTTCCAAGTTCTAATTTAAAGCATTGGCATGCGACCGCGCCGCCAGCTTGGCCACCTTGATTGGCTCCGGCACGGACCCTTGCAGGGTGAAGGAGTTCAGGATTGCAACGGCTCTCTTTTGGCTCAGGCCCCAGTACCTGATGAAGAGGCTCTTGCCGGTCTTTAGCATAATCCGCTCCCGCCTGCCCAGCTTCCGGTACTGTTCCAGCTTGCTCTGCCACTTGTCGTCGTCGAAGTGGTGCTTTATGCTACCCTCAAGTCCATCTGAGTCTTCAAACGTTATCGCTATTATGGGAAGTCCTGTCTCGGTGGCGACCCTTTCTCCGTCGATAATGTTGTACATGCTGATCACGAGGCCATCAAGCAGCATGCAGTTGATGTCGTCCCTTTCAAGTGACCTGTGCATAGAAATGATGCTGTCGGTCGCGTCGTCCCCCTCTATAGTTGCGCTGCCAAACGCCATGCCATCTATTATCAGGTCGCGCCGCATGACAACGCCAGCAAGGGTCGATTTTTCGCCAGATTTCTTGAAACTTTCTGCAATGCCAAGGACCCTGATCCCTTTTTTCTCCGGGTGGACCCTGTGGGCTGGCGGCCGCAAATTACCGTATCGACCCTTTTCCTGCTATCCTTGTCCCCTGGCTGTCCGGCTTGAGCAGCACGAGCGTCTGGCCCTGCTTGTATACGATCGGCTTTTCCGGCGTCACCTGTAGTGTCTCGCCCTCAAATTTCACCTTTGCAGCCTTGACCTGCATTCCTACAGAGACCATGTATGTGTGGTTTTCCGGCAGGTCTCCTTTGAAGAACGGGCTCTTGGCAAACTTGACTGCAATCGCGCCTGACGAGACCTTGACTGCATCATCGGGTGCGCATATCACGTCGCCCCGGGAAATGTCGTCAACGCTCACTCCCTTGATCGCAAGCCCGACCCTTGCAGGGCTTGATGAGCTTTCGACAGGATCATCGTGCATCTGTATCGACTTGACAAAGACGTTCTTTTTGCCCGGAAGCAGAACAAGCTCGTCATAGACCTTGATGGTGCCCTGCTTGACAACCCCCAGCGCGACAGTCCCAACTCCTTTTACGTCAAATGCATGGTCGATCGGGATTGTGAGGGGACCATCAGCATTCTTCTTGGGCTTGAGCTTTGCCATTTCCTGCTTTAGCTGGTCAACCGAATCGACAAACTGGTAGTTGGCAAGTGTCGTGCCTTTCAGGAGCATTTTCAGTTTTTCCCTGTCCACTTCGTACGAGTGGAACACGAACCCGTCGGCAAGGCCGACTGAATCAAGCGCCATTATCTGCTCGCCGAGGAACTTGTCCAGCTTGGCGACATTCAGTATAGCATACTCGGCGATGTTGACTGCCTGCATGAGCGACTGTATCTTGTCAGGGAATGTGGTGGGTGCAGTCCACGTATAGACCGTGTCCGCGGTCTTGCGATCATAGATTACAATGTCTGTTGCAGTCCCCTTTTTCCCAAGCTGCACGGCGATACTAGAGTCGCCCAGTACGACAAAGTTGATGCTGTTCAACGTGCTCTAGTGGCGGCAGTGCCGATAAAATCTTTTGTATAGGTCCTTTTTGCCGGTCGACCCATTAGCTGCAATCAGAGATATTCCAATAATGGTTCTTACTCTCTAGGAGCAATAGCTTTGTATATAAGAAAAAAGATCATCGACCACCGTTGCTATGGCTGCAATGCCAAAGAGCATAAAACTGGCAATAATATTTGGCACCGTTGGAATAGCAATCGGCATAGGAGCCACCTTCCTCATAATGAACAATCAAACAGAAGGTCAGGTATTCCAACAGGTAGTAGAGTTTGGCGATGATAATCCTTGGACCGATCCATCATTTCTGAAAAGCTATAACGAAAACATTAGGACAGGTGCGCATTACAAGACGAGGCTGGCGGTTGGAGAAGAAGGATTCTTTATGTCGGGTGCAAAGGGTGGAAAGGAGCCGTATACGTATGAATGGAAATTCAGCGACGGAGTCACCCTAAATGCTGCAAATGTTACACGCAGCTTTGACTCAGCCGGCAGATACTACTTTGATCTTATCATTACTGATGCCGACGGAAAGCAAGGCAAGAGCACAGCCATGTATGTCGATGTTTTGGGACAACTGCCAGAAGAAGAGGCAACCAATTCCACCCTGACATAAGGACAATAATAATTTCAGAGGCTGCATCGCAATCTGCATGATGCGTATGTGCTCAGGATGTTGACAAAAATCGCAAGATTCCTTGAGCATTAGAACAATTTTATATAAAATCACTGCTTGCAATTTTTATAATGGTTATTCTCTTAATATACGAACATGAAATATAGAAGCAGAACTGACATTGTTTCGCAGATACTTGAAGCTGCGAACGGTGGCGCGACAAAGACCAAGATAATGTACAAAGCGTACCTATCATATGCGCAGCTAAAGGAGTATCTTGCAGTCCTTGTAGAGAATGGTCTGCTGGAATTTGAGAAGGGAACGCAGACTTACAAGACCACTTCAAAGGGCCTGCAGTTCCTGAAGACATACAGCCAGATCGGAGGCCTCATCATCCCTGATACCGGGGCTGAAAAGTAACTACTACTACCCTATTTCTTTGTAGTCTTTTCGCCGAGATCGTCCAGAGTGAATACAAAGCGCGAGCCTTCGTAGTCCTGCGTTCCTACCCGTTCCCAGTTTACCTTGTACTCGCGGGTCAACTGCTTGCCTATTATCTTGATCTTTTTCGGCAGCTCTGTCCAGAGCTTCTCGACCTTTTCAGGGTTTTTGGTCATCAGAAGAGACCTGCGCCTCTTCATCAGGTACTTGACTGCGACATTCCTGTGCACTTGGCCTTCAACTGGTATCTGCTCCTTTCCCGTGTCTATTGTAAACTGACGTTTAGCCAATACAATTAATGCGAAATGATATATAGAAAAGCTTTGTGGTTAAAAAGGCTTTGTGTAAAAAGTAATAACTCATAAAAACAAAGTCATGCAATCAAACAACAGCTATCCAAGCATGGATTGTCGACTCTTTAAACAAAACTTCTTAAAAAGAAAAAGGAAAAAGGATGAGGGGGCCTTTAATGCTCCATCATTGTTTCTTCCATCGACATGACATACGTTCCTTCTGGGTGGTCATTGTCAGTTGATGCATCGTCTGCAACTACTGCAAATGCTCCGCCCTTGAGAACATGGCTCATGTTATGGTCGACACCAACGTAGACGCCTTCTTCTGGGAAGACTGCTTCAATGACGGTTGCCGAGCCCGGTGGGATAGTCCATGTCTCGTCGTTCTTCAGCTGTGTTCCATATCTGTTCTTTATCGAGCCATCTCTTACATCCATCTGGCCTGCAATAAAGTGGAATGCAACATAGTCGTTTGGACCCGGGTTGACAATGTACCATCTTGTCAGCTCGCCTGGCTTGACCATGAACACCTCTGCATCAGGGTTCAGTGGTATTTTTGAAGCTGCGCCAATTTCTGGCACGTACTTGTGAGCCATGCCGTTGGTCAGGATCAGGTCAGGGCTATCATTCCAGAGCTTTACCAGGTCGAATGAGCCAACTGTACCATTGGTACCAACGAATGGGCCCTTGTCAGCACTGTTGTAGATTTCACCAAATGATACATAGAATTCCTTTGCTGGCTTTTCATTGTGCGGGTGGATTACAACGCCACCGTACATGCCGTTTGCAATGTGCTCCCATACGCCATTGAGGCCGTCGGCGCCACAGTGGTAGAGAAATGCACCGGCATTAACTGCATCAAAGGTCCATGTTTTGCTCTCGCCAGCTGCTACGTTGCCAGATAGAGCTTTGCTTGGACCAATGCCTGCGTGGAAGTCGAGGCTGTGTATAACGTTGCCTTCATTCCTCAGAGTGATTTCTACCGTGTCGCCTTGGTGCACTGAAATTACGGGTCCAGGGATTGTGCCGTTAAAGACCATTGCCTTGTACATGATTCCGCCTGGATGCAACGGGTTGCTTGGAGCTACTTGAAGCTCCATCTCGTCTGCAATCAAGGTGAAGTGCTTTGTATTGCCAGTACCTTGCGCCTGTGCTGTTGATAGCGGGAATCCCGTGAACAGAGGACTGAAAATAAGTCCTACTACCAGAACACCGGCAGCCAAGCCTGCAACGATTGCCTTGTTCATTAGCTAAAGGCATAGAAGAGTGACATATATAAGACTTCTTAGTGGCTTATTTAAGTAGCATTTTTCCATATTATATGTGAGAAAGAGCCCTATAGAACTCATCTTTTACAAATATAAAGATATAATCACAATATCTTTAACCGGGCAAAGACGACACAGGACTGGTGCCATTTTTAAGCTCTAAAGGAAGAAAACCGCGGTCCGCGCGCCGCGCCAGAAAGCCAATGCAGGACAACTGGCAAAAGATCCCTAGGGGCAGGTGGCTCAAGTGTACTTATGAAAAATGCGGCCATGAATGGCAGTACTTTGGCGGCCGCAAGTGGGCGGAATGCCCGGCCTGTCACTCCATTGTAAAGGTGGCAGTCGCGCAGAGGAACTACTACAGATCTAGCTGACAAAGAACGAATTTTCATCCAGTGTGATCGATAGGTTGACAGCGTTCCTGTCCTTGTCATGCACCACCAGCAGTCCCTTTTCGATCCTATGCTTTTTTGCAAGGGTCTGCAGGTGGAAGTTCAGCGTGTACAGATCGTCAAATGACTCTGACTCTATCGGTGCAAGGGTTTCGCTGTAAAGGTTCAGCTTTAGCCCTTTAGATGACTTCTCTATTAGCGCGATGTTCACGTGAATCTGTGAAAGCCCTAGGAGATTTTAAATGCTGCCTTGAACTTTGCCGCCGCGATGGCTCCGGCTGTCACGGCCGCCAGCGCAAGCATTGCAAATGGGAACTCAGGGACATTTCTTACCCCCTGAATCTTCACTTGATGGTCGCCCTGCGGCACGAAAAAGTCGATGTACAGCGTCTTGCCGTCGCCCCAGATCGATGCGTCTTCATGTAGCTCGCCATCCAGCATCACAGTAATGGTCTGGTTCTGCGAATACTGCGGCAGCTGTAGGTTCACGGTTGTTCCGTTTGGAGGGTAGGGCCTGACCCCAAATGCTATGCTGTCTGTCAAGTTCTCGTACCTGAGGTTATTTACCTGCGCAACTGCGTTCAGATTGTAAGCAACAAACCCGCCATCACCTGTTTTTATAGTGGTTATTGGATTGTCGTAGTCAAGGCCGGCGCAGCTGTAATAGAGCACATCTGACCTTATTGCAGGATCAGGTAAGGCTGTAAACTCTACCTGTTCGCCGGGCTTGATAACTGGAATGATATTGCTCCTGACCGTATCGAGCTGTGACATGTGATCGGGGCTGTGCACTGCTGCAAACACGCTTACATTGTACATTTCAAACGGCGCGATGTTCTTTACTGTGCCCACAAACGCCTTTTCTTCTCCAACCGCCATGCCGTTGTAGCTGAGGATCAGCATGCTGTCATAATTTGAAACCTTGGCCTCTTGTACGTCCATTATGAAAGGCTCGCCAGCGTTGACGACGCCATCATCAAGCACAAACTTGAATGGCGAGTCGGTGAGCGGCCAGATCACCTTGCCGTATGTTTGTTTCTGCAATGTGCTGCCATCGTCAGTCTCTACTCCTACCGTAACTTGCACTGGCGTTGACGCAAAGTTCCTGACAGTGCCGACGACATTGACCCTGCCTTCAGAATCCACAAATGACGATTTCAAAATCATCTCTGGACTGTCAAAAGCGTAAACTGACGTAAATAAGGGTGGAAATGCAAGAACCACCAGCACAAGTGCACATACAGCAATAGCCAGTATACGCATATTGGCCATCATCCGTATGCACAGGACTGCAATTTAAATTAGCCTCCGGCGTTTTCGCCGCTGAACCTGAGGCTATCCTGGTACACGTCTATCAATTCATTTATTACATCGTCGTAATTGATGTCATGCTTTTTCGTGTGCATCATGTCGTTCATTATAGAGGCCAGCCGCCTGTACGTCTGGTCGTCGATGTTCAGTGTCTTCATTGACCTAGTAGATGCAACTCTTGTAGATAATTAATTAATTTTTCAAATCAAGAGCGCAGTGAGGTACATTACCAGTATGCCGACTGCAAAGCCGGCGGCAGTAGGCCCAGTCAGGAGCTTGCCGCCGCTTGACCGACTGACAAACCTGCCTATCGCTACCACCACTTGAAACACGGCTCCGGCCCCTATTGCAAGGAAGACTATGGATGCAACAGGCGATGCAACAAACCCGCCTATCCAAGTGCCCAGTATTGCTGGAGCTCCGGCAATGATCCCAAGCGCCACCAAGTACGAAATCCTTGGCTTTTCTTTTGCCATCGGTGCCACTATGGCCAGCCCTTCTGTCGTGTTGTGCAGTGTAAAGCCCACTATCAGGAATGTGCTGAGGGCCACTTCTCCCACCAGCATCGCCCCACCTATGGCAAGGCCCTCACCCAAGTTATGCAGGCCGATACCTATTGCAACCATCAGTGCGATCGCAAACGACCCCTGAACGATCCGCCCCTTGGCATTGCCTACTACTACCAGCCTGTCAGAAACATACATGAGCGCAAGGAAGGACACTATGGCGACCGTCGCTATCAGCAGCTGGCCGCGGAACACGCCAGCGACGTTCTCAACGGATATCTCATTGGCCTCCACGAGCGCGTCAATTCCAAGGAACAGCAAGAGCCCGGCTGTGAGGCTGAGGAAAAAGCTGTATTTTGGCATGGAGAGTCTCTTGATGAATGGGTACCAGAGCAGTCCTATCAGCACAGGGATCACTCCGACGTATGTTCCTAGGAGCGCAAAGAGCGAGATCCGCCCTGCATCAGGCTGCGGCGTAGGAGCTGCTGCCGCCACCGCCTTTGCAAATCTAGTACCATCCGATGTCGTTATCCCTATTTCGTAGGGCTGACCCTCTATCCAGTTGAATGGGATGACCACCTTGGCCTCTGCAAACCTCTCCAGCGACTTCGAAGGCTCGATTGCGGCGGGCATTATCCTGTCGTTGACATCAGCCTGAGCTATCTCTATGGCCTGCGGGCCGGTGTTTCTGATGTGCGTGGCTATCCTGCCGTCCAGAAACTCAATCCTTTCAATTGCGACATCGGGCAGTGGGATTCCAAAGTTGAGCAGCCCATTGCCGGGCCATAGCAGAAATGTGACCATCGCGCCCAGCACTACTAGCGGGATTATTGCGCTTGCGACCAGTTTTGCCGACAACTGTTGCTGCCGCCGTTCTTTTGTGGGCTCCAAGCTACCAATTTCACTCCTTGACAAGGAACATGCCGGTCCAGCCCTTCTCTGCAAACTCGGTCTTGTGCGCGTGGAACATGTATTGGCCGGGGTACTTGTAGCTGAACTCTAGTATTGCGCGCTCGCCTTGGCTCATCGTCACCATGTCGGTCAATTCATCAGGCGTCAGGCTGGTTCCGCTGCGGTACAGGTTATAGAGGTTTCCATGGAGGTGGAAGTTGTTTATCTGGTCAAACTCGAGCATGTTGACAAGGTATACCCTGACGAGCCTGTCCTTCTCAATCTCTATTGGGTGGTGCATGTAGTAGTAGGGAACGCCGTTTACAGTGTAAAAGTTATTTTCAGTGTCAAAGTCAGTGTCGTAGCCATTCATGATCATTATCATTTCATCGGCCTCTGGCCTTGGCGTCTTGGGGTCTACAATATATGCACCGTACAATCCGTGCGAAATGTGCTCTTCAAGAGGCATCACGTGGCAGTGGTACGGATACACCCCGAACTGCTCGGCGTAGAATTCATAGACAAATCTCCCGCCAGGGTTTATAATTTCAAAGACGCCGTCCATCTCCGCCCTATGTATGCCGTGAGTATGTATCGTATGGGGCTTGGTGCCGTTGTTGATAAAGTTGATTCTGATCAGGTCGCCTTCTGTGGCTCTCAGGGTGGGCCCGGGCACAGTGCCGTTAAAAGTCCATATGTTGTAGTAAACTCCCGGCGATATTTCGGCTATCTGTCTGTCGTCTGCAACAAGCGTAAACTCGCGCACAACCGTTCCATTTTCGGTTGTCGATACCCGCCCGTAGTTAAAATCGCGTAGGTATTCCATCGGGTCAATTCCCGTGCTTGCAGAACCATCCGATCCCGTAGGATCAATCACATCACCAGTCGTCTGGTAATAGCCGATCCCATGGCCGTTTACGATCTTTTCCCCATTATCTGACGTGCTTGCGTAGAGCGAAGAAAAGGCCAGCATGCTGCCTACGAGGGCAACTGCTATGGCGGATATTAGCAATAGTTTTGGGTTGAACAAGCAACACGACCCAAGTACTGATATGTTAGCCTATGTAATAAATGTTAGTATAGGTTAACATTATTAGCCTACTCTAATTCAGAGTGAGACGTTTATTTTGAGAATGATGTTGTTATTATTGCAACAGAGAGAGAGCATATGCAGAGATACATGGTGCATCTCCAGAATAGATCGTCGTATACCCCAAAGGACGCCGCTGCCCTTCTGTACAGTGCAAAGGAGCTTGTCGAGCCCGAAGTAACCATCCGTGATGTCAGAGTGTCCAAAAAATACATTGAGTTTGATACCAGTCTTCCTGACCATATGAATGTGGACTACTTGATAGGCAGGCTTGTGGCAATATCTCCATTGGCAACCTACGAGCACATCGTAGAGCGCCACATGAGCAAGGACGAAGCAATAGAACGCGCGGTAAACCTGTTCAATGATGAGAAATACTGGGGAGCCCATGAGGCCCTTGAGTCTGTATGGAAGAGCGCGGATGGAACCGAAAAAAGCATCCTGAATGGCATCATACTTGTAGCCGCTGCATTTGTGCATGACGAAAAAAACGAGCCGGACATTTGCTTGTCCATTTTGCAGAGGGCTAGAAAAAAGCTGGAAGGAACAGGCGGAATGTATCACGGGATAGACATTGACAGGATTGCAGATAGGGTCTCGGAAATAATCAATTCAGGCAGGATAGAGCGCTTTACAATTTGACGGCGCGGGCAATTGCAATGACTGCCGTGCTTATTGTCGATAGCACAAGGAGCGAGGTGCCAAACATCATGACTGGCCCCATTATTCCTCCTGCAAGCTCAGCAAGCGCGATTGCGACGATGCTTGCAGCCCACGAGCATGCCAAAACAGTTTTTGCCTTTGACATGTTCCATCTTTTTCTTCTGCCGGCTATGCCAAGTGCAATGCCAAGCGGGGCAAAGTATACCAAACCTATTAGCGAGCTGGCGGTTATCCCAGATGCCACTATGCCAAGCTCGTTGTTGAAGAAAAATGCCAGCGAGTCATAGATAGAAGTACTCAAGGTAAGTATTCCAAGCAGCGGATGGATCAGAGTTCTGACCGTATTTTGAAACCACGGCGCATGCCTTTCGTAACTGGCGACAGAGGGGCTGAACGAGTAGTACCATGCGTTGAACACATTCATGAAGCTGCTTCCTGCAGATGTCTTGAGCGCAATGCCATCCCTGAATGAGCGCAGCTGCTGTACCTGTGGTGCCAGTTCGCTGCCAAATGCGGCCGTTGCGATGAGGCAGCCGCTCTGCGTCTGGTTATTATTACCGCTTGATAGGCCGTGACCTGATGTCTGCAAGACCACCGTGTCAGATATGTACTGATCAGAGTATGCCACAAGCGAGTAGCTGACAGCACGATAAGTCTGTGTTCTTTCCGTAATTGCGATGCCAAAAGGCGCTTGGGAGCCGGCTGTGATGTTCGAGCTTCCCGGGCCAGCTTCGGCCAGAGCCTTGCTGACAGCTATCACTCTGTCGTCCCTGTCGTACAATGTCGCTACCATGATAGCATTGGTAGCCGTCTCTTCTCCCTCATTTCTTGCTGCCGCATTGATGTAATAGGTGCCCAGCAGGTCTAGCCGCGAGTTTGCCGATATGATTTTCAACTGCTTTTCCTTTGATTCGGTTGTTGTCTGCCCCGTAGCTGACAGCGTAAAGTTTTCCACCCTGTCAACTGCACCCTGATCCAGGTACAATATTTCAAACGGCGATGATTCGCCGGCGTTTATCGCCTCCAGCGCAGGGACTCTTGAGAATTCATTAAGAAGGTTGCCCTCGCTATCATAAAATGAAACGGTGATGAGCACATTCTCCATCGCGGTGTCAGAATCGTTCCTGATCACTCCAAGGATGTGAAGGATTCCGTTGTCGTCTACATGGGAAAACTGGTTATGGAATGAGAACTCGGCATACGCCTGCTGCGTAATCGACGCAATCAGAATAACAATAGCGACGACTGCTGGCAGGAGCCGCACGTGTTTTTTGGACATCAATGGTTATTTAAAAACACCTAAAGCGCGCAGAGTAGATATTATAGGATATTGTACCTCCTACCTGTCAGAAACATTGTCAGAAATATCGATAATAACAGGGCCGGCTTCGTCTGATCTTGCGGACAAGATTGCAAAGAAGCTCGATGCTCAGATGGTGGCTGCAGAGCTGAGGATATTTTCAGACGGCGAGAGCAAGATCAAGATGGCAGGCAGAGCAGACAAGAAGAACTGTGTTATCGTCCAGTCAACCTATCCACCCACCGACACACACCTCATGCAGACGCTCATGCTGGCAAAAAAATGCTCTGACGACGGAGCCCTTGATGTATGCGCAGTTATACCCTACCTCGCCTATGCCCGGCAGGACAGGGCTTTTCTCGAAGGCGAAGTCGTGAGTATAGCGCTCGTTGCAAAGTTGCTTGAAGCGGCAGGCGTCAGGCATGTCATAACAGTCGACATCCACAGCCAGCTTGCCATGTCGCATTTTGCAAGCATCCAAAATGTTTCTTCGATCCCGCTCTTGGCAGAGTATGCGTCAAGAATAATGAAGCTGCACAGGCTAGTCGCGGTGTCACCGGACGCAGGCGGGACGGATAGAGTAAAAGAGTTTGCAAGGCTCTTGAAGACGGACACAATCGCGCTGAAAAAGTCGCGTGACAGGACGACTGGCGAGGTGACGATTGAGGAGAAGCTCGATCTTGATGTTTCAGGCAGGGACACGATACTAGTAGACGATATGATAAGCAGCGGCGAGAGCATTGTCAAGGCCGTGGGGGTGCTGCGCAGAAATGGAGCAGGCAAGGTATACGCAATGTGCGCCCACGCGCTCTTGATAGGCGATGCCGCCCAAAAGATCAAGCAAGCTGGCGTGCAGGATATTATCGCGACCAATTCCATTCCCGGCGAGTATGCCAGAGTAGACCTGAGCCCGGCTATAGCTGAAGCCGTCAAGTCTCGCTATTATTATTAGCTCAGCATAAATTTGGCAGGCATTACCATCATTATAGCATTAGCTAGATGGCAAACATGCAGCTCGTCTTCTTGGGAACCTCGTCGGCCGCGCCGACCGTCGAGCGCGGGCTGTCCTCCATAGCCCTTATGAGAGGAGGCGAGTTGTTGCTCTTTGACGCCGGCGAGGGGATGCAGCGCAACTTCATCAAGGCCGGCCTTGGCATGAACAGAAAGATGAAGATCTTTATCAGCCACATGCATGCAGACCACTGCGTCGGGCTGCTTGGTCTGCTCCAGACGATGGCGCTGCAGGGAAGGGAAAGGAGCATTGACATTTACGGCGAGCCAAGGGTCAAGGAATTCCTTGAAGAGAACATGCGGATAATCAACTTTGGGCTGACTTTTGACGTGATTGTCCACACGATAAAAAATGAAGGCGTCGTGGTGAAAGAAGACGAGTATCAGGTCACATGCTGCGAAGCCTCGCATTCAATCCCGTCCTTTGCGTACTGCCTTGAGGAGTTTGACAGGCCCGGCGCGTTCAATGTCAAAGAGGCAAAGAGGCTCGGGATACCAGAGGGCGAGCTGTACAGCAAACTTCAGCACGGGCAGGACATCGTCTACAAGGGCAAAAAGATAAGGTCAAGCCAGATAGTCGGACCGCCGCGCAAGGGCAGAAAGGTGGGCATATCTGGCGACACTAGGCCAACTGACAAGCTTGCAAAATTCTTCCATGGGTGTGACGTGCTTGTCTTTGAATCAACCTACAGCCAAGACAAGCAACAAAAAGCGATCGAGAACTGGCACTCTACTGCAGCAGAAGCGGCAGCGATAGCCAAGAAGGCCAAAGTCGGCAGGCTCTTTCTGACGCACTTTAGCGCCCGCTACGACGAAACCTCGGTTCTCGTAAAGGAGGCAAGTGCCATCCATCCCAATGTCGAGGCGGCTGAGGACCTGAAGGTTGTAGAAATCCCATACCCCTAATGTTATAGAAGTAAATCAGGAAGAGACATTCCTGAAAATAGGGCAAAATTGATAAACATAATTCATGCTATTCTGACTGAATGTTCTATAACATTCAAAGTGAAGATTGATGCGGCGCGGCGTCTGGGGGTTGATTCTTTCTGCACTGGCGTTTTCGGTTTCATACGCGTTTGTGGAATATTATATCATCAGGGACACGACGTTTGGCTACAATCCCGTGTTGTTTTCGCTCCTTTACCCCTACCACTTTGCAATGGCCGCGGTATTTGTGATAGCAGCCTATGGCCTGCTTTGCGCGCACGTCAGCGTAAAGGGCATTGTCCCAAGCCTTGTCATTGCAGGCGCGCTATTTTCATCCATGCTGGCAATCGAGGATTTTGTGTGGTTTGTACTGCGCGCAGCTGCGCCGGTCCACGGAGATGCCAACGCCGGCAAGCTAGTCGTGGCCGGCGAATGGACGACCCAGTTCATGGGGTCAGTCGATGCCCACTTTACCGCGATACCAAACTGGTACTTTTTGAGCATCGGGTTCTCGGCGGCCGCGCTGGGGACAACGCGCAGGAGGCAACGGCAGCAGCTGACCGCAGCCGCAAGCGATCACTTGCTCACGACGTAAAAGTCGTAGACGGGCATCTTTTCTGCAGTCCGCTTCTTCTTGACGAGATATTCTATTGTGGCCCAGAACGCCGGGAACGTCTCTACCAGTCCGATAAGAGGGCATAGCAGCAATGCCTGCATATGGAACAGCAGCCTCTTTACCCAACCTATCTTTGAATATCGTAGATTCAAAAAAAGCCCCGTCTGGTATGAAGCAAGCCAGACCAGCGAAGTAAAGAGCATGATCGGGGCAACTGATAGCTCGACAGGGCTTGTGCTTGCGATCGATTGCGCTATTGTGTCAAACGAGATGGTCGATAGCTTGGTCTGCCACGCAGCGATATTGTAGTTCAGATAGTAGGAAGGCGAAAGGAGCATTGGCAGCAGGTAGTTGTTCACCGAGAAGGCGGCAGATGCGGCTGCAGAAGCGAACCCCAGAAAGTAGGTTATCGACTTGAACATCAGCTTGTACCTGTGCCAGCGGGGAAACTTTTGCAGATTCTGCATCGTACCAAGGACCCACCTGCGCCTCTGGAAAAAGTGGTCCTTAAGGTTGAGCGGTGGTTGTTCCAAGAGTATGCCGCCGTGCCATCCCATCGACCCGTGGCCGTATTTTTCATAGACTTTGAAGCCGAACATCTGGTCTTCTGCAAGGGTCGGCCCAAAGTTCCATTCGATGTCGTCTTCGATATCCGACCGGATAAGCAGGTTGCTCCCGTGCATGTGGAGTGGGGGCGGGTGCGTCATCTGCGAGACGCAGTCGTAGCAGGCAAATGGCCTTATCGACTCGGCTATTGCTGTCAACCGGTTTGCAGACTCGAACTTGAGTGGGTAAAATATCGGGCCCTCCGACGCGACCCCCTTGCCCTCCCTTATGAACTTGAGCAGCGCAAGAATCGTCTGAGGGGTCACATAGCTTTCGTCGTCCATGTGGAATATCCAGTGCTTGCTTGTGTTTGTGCCTGCCCGCCGGCGGTGCTCTACAGCGTACTGCAATGCCCTCCCTTTCTTTATCGCGTTTGTGCGAAAGTCTTTGTTAACTACTACCACTTCGCACCTTTCGCTGGCCAGAGTCCGGATATCGTCAGGATCGTCCGTCACTATGGAGATCTGGTAGTTGTAAAAGTTCACCTTGTGCGCGGAACTTCTTATCGACAATATTCCGCGCCTTACCACCGGCGTCCTGGTTGCCGAGCGCGTCGTAATCTGGAATATTATCGCAGGGTCATTGTGTATTCGGCGCAAGTCCTGCTCTACGAACACTTTTCTGTTTTTGAAGATCCTCCACACAGAGAGGATGGCAATCGGGACATATGAAAGCCAAAAGAACGTGGCAACAGCTATCAACAGGTTTTCAAGCACGAAATTGTATGATTTTTATTGTTTAATAACCGGCGCATTCTAGAACCACTCTACATCATTTTTTGTTATAGAGTGCAGGGATAGAAGAATTGCCCTTAGAACTCGAACTGAAACCCGCCCCAGCGTGCCTTTTTCTTGTAGAATTCTATTGCGATTCGGAATTTTCTGATTTCTAGAAAAATTAGAGATAATAAAAGAGTGAGCGTCGTAGTTGCGATGGAATCAGCTGAACAACAAATACATTCTAACGATAATAATCTAACGTATTGCAAGCAATGTGAGAGTGAGACAGTGATATTTGACATGGTCTCTAGCGAATTTGTTTGCAGCTCGTGTGGCTGCGTTGCAGACGACAGGATTTTGCACGCAGACAGCACGGCCGGCACCACAAATCCTTCAGAGTACAGCGACAGGACGAGGACCGGCATGCCAGAATCGCTTGTGATACACCACAAGGGGCTCTCGACGTTAATAGGGCTTGACGACACTGATGCAAGGGGCAAGATGCTCGAGCCGGCGCAAAAGATGAAGATGCAGAGGCTGCGCACCTGGAACAACAGGTCGCAGCTCAACGACTCGATCTCTAGGAACTTGGAAAAGGCGCTCAAGTTCCTGAACAACTTTGGCGACAAGCTGTATCTTAGCCAGGCGGTGATGGAAAGTGCAGCCTACATTTACAGAAAGGCCGCGCTAAAAAAGCTGGCAAAAGGCAGGTCGACGCTCGGTCTTGTCGGGGCGTCGCTCTATGCTGCATGCAGGGAAACTGCCACTCCAAAGACTGTAGCGGATGTTGCAGCCGTCTGCAACCTATCAAGCAAGGACGTGATGGCGCACTACAAGCTCATCCTGAGGGAGCTGTCACTGCAGATGCCTGTCTTGCACGGCCCTGACTATGTGACACTGATAGCCAACAGGCTTGACCTGAGCGAGCGGACAAAGCGCGAGGCATTGCGTATCTATGCGATGGTGCAGCAGAACCGAATCTCGCTTGGCAAGAACCCGAGAGCGCTCGCAGGCGCGGTCATTTACCTTGCGTCGCAGAACTGCAATGAGTTCCTGCGCCAGGTAGAGATATGCCAAGTGGCTGACATATCCACAGTATCGCTTCGAAAAAGGTGTAAAGAGATCAAAGCAACTCTGGAAATCTGACATAGCGCGACAGATCTCTTGCGTCATTAATATCATCAAGCTGGCCTGCAGTCAAGGCCAGGTACGCGGCCTTGAACTTTGGGTACGCCTCCTTGCATGAAAAGAGCGTCATGACAGCGCCGTCGTGATCCAGTCTGAACCCTTGGCAGGGCTCGTGCCCTCTCACTATCACCTTTGCGCCTGACCTCTGAAGCCACATGCGCGATACGCCGCTTCCAAAGTGCCTTCCAAGCCCCCTCCTTGACATTTCCCATCCCGGCTCGATGTCGATCTGCCGCGGGTCGTTCCAAAGCAGCTCTTCAAGCACCCTGCTTCTGATATGATTCTCCTGTGCAGTGGCTAGCGATTCCATTGTCGCATTTTCAGTCGGAAGCCCTCCGTGGACCAGCAGCAGCTTTTGCCTGACCACCGTAGCAAGCGTGAGCAACTTGAACATTGACAGCAGTCTCTGGTAGACTTCTTTGCTGCAGCTTCCAAAGCGCTCCTCGATTTCATAAGGCAGGTTGTGAGATGAAAACGGGAACTCGGCCGGTGCTTCGTGGTTCCCCCGCATGAGCACTACCGAGTCGGGATACGTGCTTTTGAGGTGGCATACTGCGTACATCACCCCCATAGAATCGCTTCCCCTGTCGACATAGTCGCCAAGGAACACAAGCTTGTTCATTGGGTCAGACAGGAACTGTTCATAGTTCAATTCTGAAAGGATCCGGAAGAGCGACTTTGAATCGCCATGCAGGTCGCTAACAACTGCAAGTTTCTCCAGCTTTTGTATTTCCACTAGCCCGCCATTGACCTTGCCGCCTGCTATGCTTTTCTTTTGTCTTTCTGCCTGCAGCGCGCCTAATGCCAGCCCAATTTGCTTGAGAAAATCAGGTGCATTAGCCTTTGCAGCAGACCGCTCCAGTTGCAACAACAGGAATACTGATCTGGCGTGGCGGTTAAAATGTATTGCATGTAGGATGCTTCTAGAAAATATAATGTATAGCTGTCAAGGCAGATAAACCAGCAATCCCATGGTTTCAGATGAATGCAAGGGTGCTAGTGACTGCCGCTGGCAGTATTGTAGCCCAAGGCATAATAAAGTCGCTTAAGCTTGCAAGCAAAAAGGGAGACATCAGGTATACAATAATTGCGGCCGACATGAGCCCGCTTGCAGCGGGCCTTTATCGCTGCGACAGCGGCATTCTAGTTCCCCCGGTGTCATCGCCGGACTATATTGACAGCGTTGCAAAGGTATGCAGCGACAACGACGTGCAGGCGGTTTTCTGCGGATCTGACGATGAGCTGCTGGCTCTGGCAGGCGCAAAAGAGGCGATAGAGAAGACAGGAGCAAAACTTTTGACGGGGCCGCTTGAGGCGCTCGCTATCGCAAGGGACAAGTGGGCAACTTATGAATTTTGCAGGGCAAACGGCCTTGCGTGCGCGCCCTCGTCGCTCCCAGAAGAGCGTGACGCGTTCGTCAGAGAGTTTGGATTCCCGGTTGTCGTCAAGCCGAGAGAGGGATATGGCTCGCTCCATTTCTATATTGCAAAGAGCAAGCAAGAGATGGACAGCTCCATTTTGGCTATTGAAAGGGCCGGTTGGAGACCTCTTGTTCAAAAGTACCTGGCTGGCGATGAATTCACTACAGGGGTCACGATCGACAGGAACTCCACATATGCCATGTCATCAATATCGATTCGCAAGATGATCAAGCATGGTCAGACCTACAAAGCCTTTATAGACCATTACCACAGTGTGTGCAGGTCCGCAGAAGACGTTGCGCTAAAGCTCGGCGCTTCCGGCCCGATCAATGTGCAGGCAAAGCTTGAAGGCGAGGCGCCGGTGGTGTTTGAAATAAACCCGCGCTTTTCAGCCACATGCCCCATGCGCGCGGCCGCCGGCGTCAACGAACCGGACATCGTATTCCGCAACACCGTGTTGGGCCAAGAAGTCAAGATCAACAGCTATGAGCGGCTCGTATGCATGAGGTACTGGAACGAGGTGTATGTGCCGTACTTGGTGTACGAAAAAGCATTGCATGGCAGAAGAGTAGAAAAAGGCTCGTTTGTGCCAGACTATTTCTAGAAATATAGCGATCAGATGTAGCGCGCAAAAAGTAAGCTGGCTGCCTTTCTGATCGCCACTCTCATTGCAACAGTCGATGCCATGCCAGCAAACACTGTGGCGGCCAAGTACGCGATCACTATATTTTCAAAGCCACCATACTGCGCAAGGAACGTGCCCCCCACAATGACGATAAACGCTGCTGCAAGCGACACTTGCGCCAGTGCCTTTACCTTGCCAAGGAATATCATAAAGACTCCATTTGCAGCGAATACTGAAAGAAAGACTGCGCCAGCCGAAGCAAAGGTCAGTATGCGCATGCTGACTTCAGAGCCCCCAAGGTATCCAATTATTATCGCAGGAGCCACCAAATTCAGTATCAGCGCGCCGGCAACAGACACCGCGATTGACGCAGCCATCAGCTTGTGGTAGCTGTATTGCAGGAACCAATCGATCTTTTTGTTCTCCGATACCTTTAGCACTATTGCGCGGTTGTGCACGAGCGCATAGATAGGCGACGTTATGACATACTGCATTATTGCGACTGGAAGTATCACGAGAAGCGCGAGGTCTGCCCCGATGTGGTAGATAGAGTTGAAGGACAGCGGCAGAATTGTCCCGTTTGCGGCGGTGACTGATACAGGGTTGAAGAACCACGATATTGCTCTGTCGGCAAAAAGCAAGATAAAGTAGAATGTGCCATACATGAAATACGGCAGGCACTCCCACAGCTGCACTCCAAAGCGCGATGTAATGGTATTGTCGTTGACTGTCAGCGGGCTGTAAAAATGTGGAGCATTTTTGGCAACTATCGAAGTCGAGCTCTTGCCCATTATCTTGTAATGGTGGTACATCGCAAAGCTAGAGAGCACTGCAAACGCGCTGCCAAGGGCGGCAAAGTAGCGCACGGTGACGTCAGGGATGGCGTCCGGCGCAAGAAAGAACACGCCGGCAAGGACACCAAGCGCGATCGCATAGGAGATCCCGATATGCGTCAGTTTTTTGAGCGCATACATTATGACATAGCTTATCCTGTGGAGCGAAATCGTTACCGTGCTGACGGCCGCTATCATGGCAAGTTCAAGCGGGATGTTTGCAAGCTCTGATACACCATACAGCAGGGCAACGGTGCCAGATAGTATCACGCCGGCAAGGACATAGCTCCTCTCGATGCTTCGCTTTATTTCTCCAATGTTAGTCTGAGAATAGTAGAACGAGAACAACCGGTTATAGTTCTGCAGCAGCCCTTCGGTCACCACCAGCCCCAGAAACACGCCGGCCAAGAACGCGGTCGTCACGCTGGCTGGAAGGTCCCACGCCATCCAGAGCGACACGCCTGTCAAGAACAGGAGCACGAGCGAGCCCAGCCACGGGAATATCATGCTAAGGCTTTCCGCAAGGCGCTTCTTTGTGCTTGGTACCTCCATTGCAAAGGAGTTGGACGTGTGAGACTTGTCGTCATCATCATAGGCATCGACAAAGTTGTAGACATACTTTGCAAGCTCGTAGAGGTTTTCAAAGCCATTCCTCTTTGCAGTCCTGTCGTCGTAGCCGAGTACTTCGAGGAATACCAGGACATCGGCCATGTTGTTGACGCTCTGCTGGATCTCGGCTATGGACCTTGCAGTCTTGTTTGCAAACACCCTTGCTTCTCTTGAAATTTCTTTATTTTCTTGAACCGATTCCATCTACTAGGTCGCCTCACCGGCATGTTGTATTTTCGGCACCTGTATCTTGCTTATTGACTCGATCACACCTTTCAGCCCCTGCTGTATTTGGATCTTTGGGTCGTAGCCCAGCACCGCCCGTATCTTGTCAATCGATGCAAGGCCAAGCTTCATGTCGCCTGGCCTCGGCGGGGCAAACTGGTGCTCGATGTCCGTGGCGCCCATCAGTTTCTTTATGATTTTGACCATCTCCAATATGTTAGTGGCCCTGCCCGATGCGACGTTAAACATCTCTCCGACTGCAGCCGCAGAATCCATTGCCAGCATGTTTGCCTGCACGATGTCGCTGACATGTACAAAGTCCCTCACCTGCAGGCCGTCCCCGAATATGACTGGCCGCTCGCCTTCGAGCAGCTTGTTTATGAAAATCGTGATGACGCCGCTGTAGTCGCTGTAGATCTGGCGCGGGCCGTAGACGTTAAAGTAGCGCAGCATCACAGTTTCAAGGCCATATGTCCGCCTGTACGCGTGTAAATAGTCTTCAATCGCCAGCTTGCCGGCGCCATATGGCGAGTTTGGCCTGCATGCCATGTCCTCAGTCGCCTTGCTTTCCAATATTCCATAAACCGCCGCCGAAGAGGCAAAGATGAAGCGCTTGACCCCGCTCTTGACGCAATAGTTCAGCAGGTGTAGAGTCATGTTTACATTTACGTCATGTACCAGCAGAGGATGGCTTACCGATTTGGGGACGCTGGCTATGGCCGCTTCATGGAAGACGACGTCGATATTCGTATCCTGTAGGAGCGCTTCCGCTTCTCTGACGTCCCCGGCCATAAAGTGGAGCAGGCTATTGCCGCGATGCTGCACGAGGTTGTTGAGCGTGCCAGTGCTCAGGTTGTCGATGACGTAGGTCTCGATGCCCCTTGCTATCAGCTCGTCCACGATGTGGCTTCCTATAAAGCCGGCCCCTCCTGTGACAAGTGCCTTTGCGATCCTCACTGGGCTGCTGCCACCTCCTCCTTTGCCACCGGCGCGCGGCTTTGCTGCGCCTCCGTCAAGCGCTTGTACTGCTCTCGGTACTGGCCAAGCGACTGCTCTATCGTAAAGCCCTTCCGGGCCCGCTCAAGAGCGGCCGCCCCAAGCCTTGACCTCAGGTTCTCGTCCTGCAGGAGTTGGACTATTGCGTTTGCAAGCTCTTGCGGGTGGCTACTTCTGACCAAGAGGCCGCAGCCTTCAAGGGCTTCCCTTATGCCGCCAACGTCCGTGGCGACTATGCCCTTGCCGCACGCCATTGCTTCAATTACGGCAAACGGAAAGCCCTCTGTGATGCTGCTTACCACAATCACGTCGGCCGCATTGTAGGCTATCTCTGGGTCCTTGACCTTGCCCATAAACCGGATGTTCCCCTGCAGGCCGAGGGCAGACACCATGTTGACGCACCTGAGCGAGTACTCTAGATCCGTTGACGCGCCGTAGATCAGGCACTGGATGTCAGGCACCCGGTCCTTGACGTACCGTATCGACTGGATGAGGTTCACAATGTCTTTGAAGACGTCGACCCTGCCAATGCAGGCAACTGTAGGCCGCGTGTCCTCTCTTTTCAAGTCCAGTGGACGGAACTTGGTCGCATCCACGCCGTTGTATATCACCTTGATCTTGGACGGCTCGGCCCCCAGACTCTCCTCCCACTTTGCGTTTGCATAGCAGACTGGTGCGATCACGTCTGCCATAGAATACACCGTCCGAACGACGTTTGCGGAAAAGAGCTTCCAGAAAATGTTGGACGGCTCGTCGCGCAGAAACGCGTTATAGTAGAGCAGGAGCTCCCGGAACGCCACGCCATGCTCGGTGATTATGATCGGGCAGTCGTGCTCTATCTTGGCTGAGACTGCTATCATTGCTGGGAACCATGCTAGGGAACAGTGCACGAGGTCGACCCGGGGGACTTCAAGAGACAGTATCTGCATGTTGCGCTGTACAATCTGGAATGCAGTCAGCGCTTCTCTCATGGTCATCTCGCGGTAGAGCGGGTCGCATTCTAGCTGGTCAAGAAAGGTTTCCCAGGCAAGCGTATGCTCTAGACACTTTTTAGAGTCGTAGACCGAAAGGAACCTGTGGAGTCGGTAGACAATCTGGGAAAGCTCTGCAGGGTCGCAGTTGTTTGAGAAGATGCTTGCAAGGAACTTCCTGTAGAGCGGCATGAACTCTTCCACTATGATGTGATCTTTGGTGCGCGCTATCTTGTCGAGTAGTGGCCTATTTTTATCGGTGTAGAATTCCTCGTACCTATTGGAGCCAAAGAGAGGCAAGTCTATTACCTGCTTTACATGCGGAGGAACGGTGAACTTGCCGTTGACGTTTGGGTTTGAAAGCAGGTTTATGACCGTAAACTCGTAATCTGTCATGCTTTCAACAAGGGTCTTTTCCCACGAGTAGACCCCGCCGGACATGACATTTGGGTAGCTGTCCCAGTTAACTAGCAATACTTTTTTCATCCAACCTGCTGCCTCCGTTGTTCACGCCTATCGATCTCATGACATAGCTTGGGTCAAACGAGTCGTCGGTCCTTGCCGTGCCAGACCTTCTTGCCCTCACGAAGTTTTCAATTTCGCCAGCCAGCTCTTCTGGAATGCTTGCTTCCTTCTTCCTTGGATCAGGCTTGATCGATTCCACCCTGCGCGATTCCAGATCCTCTGCAACCTGCCCTGCTCTTGAAAACGGGCTTGTTCTGGCAGCAAGCATGACATACCTTTCGCGCACGGTGTCTGCTGCACTGTCATCACCTGCAAGCGCATAATTTTCAAAAGCCTCCTGCAGCGACCAGAGGGCCTCCCTTATCGACTCGGACATTGCAATTTCTGAATTTTCGACATAAAGGCGGCCAGCCTCTGAATACAGCATGCGCGCCGGCGACCACGCGCCCATCCTTGCTAGGCAGTTGGCCGCGCACGAACAGCTTAGCGCTGCCCTGACAAGCGAGTGCTGCCTTATGCATTCCAGAGCGTCCTTCATGTAATATGAAATGGCGCTCTGAAAGCTCCCTTCATCTTCTGCCTTGACCGCATTGAACCACAGATTAGACTCGTCTGTAAGTCTCTGTAACCAAGTTTTTACCTGCATATTCCACTCAAGCCTTTTACGCCCAATTTTTAACTCAAGAGCAATTTTCTCTACTTAGAATCGTTCAAGCTACGCTTCTAGAAACAAACTGAATCGAATAGAAGAAGGTTAGTTCATCGATAAATAAGCACGATAGAGAGTTGCACTCGTGAACATTCTAGCTATAGGCGCGCATCCTGACGACATAGAGTTGGGCTGCGGAGGACTTTTGATAAAGGCCGCAAGGCAAGGGCACAGCGTTTTCATGTACACCCTGACACGTGGGGCGGCTTCAGGCGATCCAGAGCAGAGGACAAAGGAGCTTATGCAGTCTGCAAAGTTCATCGGGGCAAAAGCGCTGTGGATTGACAACTTTGAAGACACAAGGCTCAACGTCAGTAGCACGGACCTCATAAACCACATCGAGTTCTTTATCAACAAAGCTGATCCTGATCTCATAATCACCCATTCGCTTGGCGATGTTCACCACGACCACCGTGCTGTCGCGTCATCCACAATTGAGGCAGGAAGGTTCATCCCAAACATCATGTCTTATGAAATACCACTCACCAAGGATTTCAAGCCGCAAGTGTATTACGACATTTCCGATGTCGTTGACGAAAAGGTGGAGCTTATCAAGATATTCTGGTCGCAGCAGAGCAAGCTGTACCTGAAAGCAAACGCGATCAAGGGCCTTGCAGAATACCGCGCACTGCAAAGCAGGCTCAACACATCGATAAACTATGTCGAAGCGTTTGAAGTGCTAAAGATATGCTTTGGCAAAGAGTTCAAGCTCTGGAAGGTTCCAAATGACCGCATACCCAAGATCGCCGGGGCGACCAGGCCCAAGGAGATAATCGAGCTAATCTAGGAGAGCAGGCAGAGAAAGAAAATGTCGCCGCTAGCAGTAGTCGACCAAGCACCACTGCAAGTAAGAGCACTGTTTGCTAGATTCAATCAAGTAAATGATCCAGCTGTTTCTGAGTTTACAGGGTCAATACCGGAAAAGTTTGCCGATGCAGTAAATCGCGTAGCATCGCAAAAGATCCAGACAGGAGACTTTGTCCTGCGCAACCGCGCGGTGCTCAAGTCGTTTATCAAGAAATTCCATTCTGAGGCCGGCACGCTCACAGAGCATGTCAGAAGTAGCATCGAGCTTTTGGATGACCCCGCGGCAAGGATAGTCGTTTCTACGCACCAGCCAAACCTCTTTGCATACGGCAGGGTCTTTAAGAAAATAGTCCTGCTTGAAACTTTAAAGGATGCCATTGAAGAGCTTGACAGAGGCGGTAGCAGCAGGATAGTCAACCTCTTTCTCGTGGTGGACCATGACTTTGTTGACGAGTCTTGGGTAAGGCTTGCGCAGCTGCCCAGCATGCAGCATTCCTCTGGCGTGATGGAGCTACGGCTGCCCGTCAGCGAATCAAAGCGCTGGCAGATGGTCTGCAACATGCCGGTACCAAGCGAATTGGTTGTGCATAACTGGAAGCGTCAGGTCAAATCATGGATCAAGAGCACTGCAGGCGCAGACATGAGGAGTGTGTTTATCGACAATTTAGAGCAGTTCTGGCAGCATGTCGAAGCTTCGTACGAAAGGGCCAAATCGCACGCGGATCTGAACTCGTTTCTCATGTCAAGGGTCGTCAATGGAGCATGGAACTACAGCACGCTATTTGTCAGGCTATCAGAAATATCCTCAGTGTTTGAGGACGGCTTTGCGTTCTTGATTTCGAATTCGGCCAGGTACTCTGACGCGCTAAGGCGCGCAGAGAACATGTTTATGAGCTGCGGGATCGACACAGGCGTCAGCCCTTCTTCGTACCTGCACGCGCCCGTCTGGGTTCACTGCAGATGTGGAAGCAAGGCGTCTGTAAAAATAGTGAGCAAGAACGGCGACCTTGTGCTGGCTGGCCCGTGCATATCGTGCAAGAAAGAGCTGGAGCTGAACCTCGGCCGCCAGAATAACCTCGACCTTGGTGGCTGCAACAACATCCATGACCTGTCGCCTCGCGCGATCCCAATCCCGCTGCTGCTTGCAAGGGACCTTGGAATCTCTTGCTATGCGTCAGGGACGGGAGGCATAGGCTACCTTGTCGATGGAAGCATAGTCAGCGGAAAGCTTGGGATTAGGCTGCCACTCACCCTCATCTGGTCTTCAAGAGACATCTATGAGGGCATAGGTCAGCGGAAAGCCGCGGCGGCGATGCCCTCGGAGAACAATATCGAGCTCTACCTGCAGTTGCTTGAAAAGCAGAACGCAGAATATGAAAAAAGGATGAGGCCGCTCCTCTCAATGAGGGCTGAAAAGATAAGGGCCGGCGAGCCTATCGACGAGCTTTTGTCGCAGCTGTTCGAACTTAAGGAAGGGCAGCGAAGGATCCGGCAGCAGATAAGCCTGGCAAAAAAGATAAGGAACATAGTCAGCCTTTCTCCTTGCTTTATCGATTATGCCGTCAACTTTGGTATGGCAAGGACGGAGCAGGCTTGGAGGAACCACCTTGTCAAAGACGGTCGACTCGCCTTGCCGGTAGTGTTTCAGCCAACTTAGAAATCTCTTCTATGCCCTTGTTGGGTTAGAAAGTACGTTTAGCATTAAATCCAATACGAATAGAGTTTCTGTAGTAGATTGCCTTTAAACGCAGCAGGCTGGAGTAACAGGGGATGGCTAGAGATAATAGAGTTCATCCTGCTCATGTGCGAAAATGGAGCAAGGAAGACTCATGTCATGTATCGCTGTAACCTGAACTCCAAGCAGATAAACCAGTACCTGGAGTTCCTGTTAGATAGTGGGATGCTTGAAATGATACAGGAGCGCCCAAGCTCCAAGCGCTATATATACAAGACGACCGATCTTGGCAAGAAATTCATCGCGCACTACAAGCAGTTGGCTTCGCTTTTCACAAAAGCCCCACCGCCCTCGCTTACATGAAAATTCATGCCATCAGGCGAGCAGGTTTTGCAGTATCACAGCAAAAAAACGTTGACAAAGAAGATTGTTACAGAGACATGGTGTCGTATTTTATATGAAATATCTGATATATGATGTATGTTGTATCTCTGGCGGCCGAATGAAGAACCGTAGCCGATACGAAGTAATTGCAGCTATACTAAAGTCAGTAAACAAGGAGGAGACTCGCACCAAGATAATGTACAAGGCAATGTTGAGCAACGACCAGTGCAAGTTGTACCTGGACTCGCTGATCAAAAGCGGCCTTGTGCACGAAGTGAACAACGGCGACAAGACGCTTTACAAGATAACGCCCAAGGGCAGCAGGTTCCTGTCATACTATGATCAGATGAAAGAGCTTTTGCCTGTAGGCATTGAAGAAAATCTGGCTGACGAGTACTACCACCTGAGCACGTGACTGATATAACACTCTACACGACCGGCTCTAGGCCAATCTGGTGCTCGTCAAACACCACGGCATACAGGGTCGACGCCGGGACGAGCGACTGCAGGAACAGCGTGTCCTTTATCATCATCAAGCACAGGTGCATATCTGATACTTCTGAAAGATACTCCAGCACTTCCCCTTGCGAGTGGCTTACAACGGCTATTGAGAGGTCTGCGCTTGTCCTGATGTCTGACAGCAGGTTTTCCATCCCGCTCCTTATACCCTTTCTGCCATAGGATCTCTGCATCATATCTGTCCCCATGATGTTGAGCAGCAATTTGTCGGGGCGCTTTTGTTTCATCTTGGCAAGTGCTTCTACGATCGGGTCGGCGCGCTGTTTTTTGCCCGGCATGGTGATGATGTTGTCGGCCATGCCGTTTACCTTGCTCATCCATAATATCTTGAAAAGGTCCTTTTTGTCTGCAGGCATCGACGGCTCCAGATAATCCATTATGGCATGCGGGTCCATCCAATCAAATGGCTGGAACAGCACAGGGTTGTTGTCGAAGATAAAGTTCGATATGATCCTCTCGAGGAAAGCCATGGCCACGACAGCGTTTACATGCGGATCCAGCTCAAGCAGAACTGTGCCTTTCCTTGGAAAGCCGCCGCCAAGCGAGCTGTCCAGTACAGGGTAACCGCTCCGGATGTAGTCAGTTGTCGCGATTCCGTTGCTAATACGAATTTTTTTCCTGTACGGCTCCGCCGCCGGCTTGAACTTGATCGGCCTGTAAGGTACAAAGCTGCGGAAGACGCTGTTGTCAAGTGTATAGATGTACGACGGCCTTTCAATACGTATGCCCCGGAGTTTGAGCAGAAATATTTCGCGCACCCGCACGCTTTCGTAGTAGCTCTGCTTCAGCTCCACGATGCCGTCAACAAGAAAGTCAAGCGTGGTGTCGTCTGGGTGCTCGCTTATGAATATCAGCTTGGCCCCTGCCCTTTCCCTCCACGTCTGGAGCACCCTCTCGTTGTTGAGGCGTGCCTCCTTATCCATGAACGACGCGATTGCGTCCCAGCTGTCAATGATGATCACTGGCGACTTGATGTCCATCAGCTGGTTGGTGATGCGCTCAAAGAGCGATTCGGGTTCGTCGAGCCTTGCGTCCTCGAAACTTGTCATCAGCCCGTGATCCGGCGCTTCCGCGGGGTTTGCTGGCCTGGGCTGCCCTACAAATTTCGCAAGCCATGGGTAGTATTGGAAAAGCTGCTTTGGCGAGATCCTTGTCGAGATGTAGAAAAAGTTGTTCTTGCTTTCAAGCGCCTTCAAGATAGTGAGCGCAAGCGTGGTCTTACCGGTGCCAGCAAAGCCTTTAATGAGGAGTGAATACGTGTCGCGCTGAATAAAGCGCATGAGCTCATCCGGCATGTATATAGGCCGACTCTCATTCTCCCCATCGATGCTCACGGTCGATTCTGCCACGCATTATTCACCACAATCGCGTCTTGGTACAAGACGTTTTTCGGATTAATGGTTATTGATGTAGCTGTTCCTTATTAAATATTCAACATGTCTTATTCTCAATAAAACAATATAATGAACTCGCGTGTAGAAACAGGCGTTGGAATTCGAGAACGCATGGCTTGAAGTAAAAGGCTGCGCAGACAGCGTCCAAACCGCAAGCGTCAACGAGCAGGCGCTGGAAGTGCCCGCCATTTCGGAGGTGCTCGAGGCTGCGGCAAGCACGAACAAGCTGCATCCAGGGATGTGGGACTACTCCCGCCGGCTTGACAAGGTAGAAGTGGAAATGGTAAGGGGCGCGCTCGGGCTTTCAAAGACGGCCGAGGACGGCAGGGCAGTCTCGCTTTCAGTCAGCGTGGCGTACAAGGGATCCTGCTACACCCTCACGCTCTTTGCGATCAAGAGAAGCCAGTAACATATTTATTGTAATGAACAAGTCTTGTGTCCTACGTATCGCTATGGTGATTAATGAGGAATTACTGGCGGCTAGGAAAAAGGTTGCCGAAAAGAGGCCCAAGTTCATCAGGCAGGAGAGCTGGAGGTATGACAGACTGGCTGAGAACTGGAGGAAGCCCAAGGGTAAGGATAACAAGATGAGGAAGCAAAAGTCGGGCATGCCGGCAATAGTCAAAGTCGGCTACAGGGGCCCAAGAGCGGCAAGGGGCCTCCACCCGTCAGGCTATACCGACAACGTCGTTCACAACGTGGCCGAGCTGGCAAGGCTCGATCCGAAAAAGGACGCCGCCAGGCTGGGGCACACCGTAGGCAAGAGAAAGAGGACAGAGATAATCGCCAAAGCCAACGAGCTTGGCATCAAGGTGCTCAACGCAGGCCTTCTGGCACCAAAGAAGGAACAAGAAAAAGAGAAGGAGAATAAGGAATAAAATGGTAGTCAACATTGCAAAAAAACGTGAACTTGTGGCAAGGATCCTTGGCGTTGGAGCCAACAGGGTCCGCTTTGAGCCTGACAGGCTTGAAGATGTTGCAGACTCGATTACGCGTGAAAATATACGTTCGCTTGTAAAGAGCGGAGCAATATGGACAGTCCAGCCGGCAGGGACCTCAAGGGGCAGGGCGATGGAAAAGCGCTCAGTCTGGAAGGTTCACGGCAAAGGCCCCGGCTCAAAGAAAGGCAAAAAGACGGCAAGGGTCGGCAAGAAAGAAGTCTATGTAATCAAGGTCAGGTCCATGCGCTACCACCTCAAAGTCCTGAAAGAGAGGAAGGACATCACCAACGAAATCTACTGGCAGCTGTACAAGAAGGTCAACGGCGGCCAAGTAAGGTCGCTGGCGCACCTGCGCGAGCTTGTAAAAGAAGCCAAGATCCGCTAGCTTAATTTCACAAGGTTTGCCCTACATCCTGCAAAGTCATGCAGCATGTTGTCGCCCATGAAGCGCAGGCCTTCCTTTTTCAGCAGCCCCTTTTTCCTTGCCTTGCCAAACGCGTAGCCGCCTATGCTGCCGTTTGACATGACTACCCTGTGGCACGGCACGATAATCGGGTTTGGGTTGCTGTTCAAGATCCTTCCAACTGCGCGCGATGCCCGCGGGTGCCCAAGAGCCTTGGCGATATCGCCGTAGGTCGTGACCTTGCCTTCAGGGATCCTGACAAGTATGTCATAAACGTCGCTTGCCTTCAGCTGCCTTTTCATGTGGTAAAATATGAGGTAGAGGTATTTCAATATTCAGACTTTGTGGATTCCAAGCCCTGTTTTTTCTGCCATCTTGATTATCCTGTCCTTCTGGCTTCCAAGGCCCTTGCCGTCAACAACGATGTGCGTTACTTTCTCCACGCTCTTTTCAATCATCTGGTCCAGCATCTGCTCGTCAATCGCTTCAAGGTTGTGCTTTGATGCTACCGCTGCAAGGCCAAACTCGGACTCCAGCAGCAGCTTGTTGAACTTGGTAGGGTAATGCGTGCCTCCAAGCGCGATTCCCACTTTATTGCAGCGCTCAATGCCCCTATCGAGCAGGCCAAGCAACGTCTCGCATATCACTCCTGCAGCGTTTCTATCGCCCCACTGCTTTTCTGACGAGCCCAGCTCCACAAACAGGATGGGCTTTTTCAATGACGTTGGGCCATGGTGGGTCGCCTCTATGATAATGTCGTATTCCGGCACCTTGTGCCTGGCGGCAGTTATCGCCTTTAGGTATCCTTTCTGCAGGCTTGGGTACGATATTGCAATTTCCCTTGGATTTCCGCCATAGGAGTTGTCGGCAAAGTTGCCTGTGCAGTGGCAGGTGAGCGTAGGGATCTGGCTGTCTGATCTGTGTTTTGAGAGGAAAATGAACGAGCTGGCGTCAGGATAGTCCCTGTCAAGGTCTTCCAAGGTGAGCAGGCTGCCAGAAGCGACATGGAGCTGGACGTTTTTGTGGCGCGGTGACCTGTAGGACTTGCCATCGTCGTCGCTTGCAAAGCCCGCGCTATTCTTGAGGTAATCGGCCATTGTCACCCCTGCGAGATCTTGGCTAGAGGCTACGAGAACATGGTTATTATCCAATCCAGAGTGCCTGCGAACAATTGTAATTTTAGCCTTGTCTCATGCAACACATCATCATTTTCAATGCTACCGTCGTCCTGCTGGCCAATTGGAGAGATCAGCAATGCGCCGCTAACTGTAACAGGCCGGGACCCGGCATTCTTTATTTCCAGCGTGTGATTGCCAGTTGAAACGGTCACTGTCGTACTGGAAAACAGGGTGTTGGTTACGTTGTATAATACCAGCGTCTCTCCATTCGGCCCAGTTATCCTGGCCTGAAGCGGCACATCAGGAGGGTTGCCCGCAAGCGATAGCAGAAGCTGTTGCCTTGCAGGCAGGTCGACCATCTCTGCCGCAATCGAAAGGTTAGGCTCCAGCGACGTCTCGTCAATGATAATCGATCCTTCCAGAACCTCTGGTGACGCTAAAGACGGAAATTTATGCAACAATCAGCCCCACAGCCAATATGGCGCCGCCAATGATCAGGAAATTAAGACCGACCTTCACAGCGTTGGAAGGGCATACGAACTATTGTATCTTTGCTTACTTATGACAGTCGCTTTTGAGCCCTTGGTTACAATTTTCAGACACATGCTAGATACTAACTAGTTTAGCCCTCCTGCCTCTATCAATGGAAATTTTAGCATTATTCCACCTAAGTAAATTTATAAATTGCATCAGACCTCCGCATACCTAACAAAATGAGCGATAGGGTAGACGATGCCCCAGAGGAAGAAATGGGCTTTGAGGATATCAAATTTGATGATGACAATAATCAGGATTCTATAGAGGAGTCAGAGGCAGCGCCAGAGCCTGCCGAGCAGGCGGCGGCACAGCCGGAAGAGGAGCAAATGCCAACAACAACAGCCGAATCAGCGGCAGCCTCTCCGGCGCCTGCGCCAGCAGAACAGGCGGCGCCAGCAAGCGACTCCAAGTTCTTTGCCATACGCACGACAGGCGGACAGGAGCGTGTCGTGGCAGGCCAGATTCAGGTAAGGGTGAACGCCAAAAAGATAGGGATCCGCTCGGTCATGGTGCTTGACAGCTTTAAGGGTTACATCATTGTCGAGGCTCCGGACTCTAACGTAGCATACGAAGCGCTTGCAGGGATAAGGCACGTCCGTGGCCAGATAAGGGGCGACCTGCCGTTCAAGGATATCGAAGGGTACCTGGTGAAAAAGCCGATGGTGTCAGAGCTTAACGTTGATGACACGGTCGAAGTCATTGCCGGCCCGTTCAAGTCCATGAAGGCCAAGATAACTAGAGTCGACTATGAGAGGCAGGAGGCGACAGTAGTTCTGCTCGATTCGCCTTACCAGATACCGGTAACTGTTGACGCAAACTACCTCAAAAAGATTGCGCACTAGGCAATTCCTGCACCCTAACTGAACGATTAAATAAAGAAAAGTAGGAAAATTCCACTGTCTCTCTGGCCGGTGTTATATAGTATTGATTGTTGATCTGAACGTCAAGGGCAAGCGCGCCATAGTGATAGGCGGCGGGACAGAGGGCGTCAGAAAGGTACGCGGCCTGCTTGGGCAGGGCTGCAAGATAATCGTGATCAGCAACAGGGTTAACCGCTTTCTATCAGACCAGGCGGCGCTTGGCAAGATCGAGCTTGTCAAGGCAAAGCTCTGCGACGCCAAGATTCTGGATAATTACAGCGACGACAACGTGTTTCTGGTGCTTGCGGCGACCAACGACCGCGAGCTGAACCGCATGATAGTTGAAAAAGGTAGGTCAATGGGCGCGTTCGTCTATGCTGCAGACGATCCCGAGGTCAGCGACTTTTCCTACGCTTCCATTGTCAACATTGAAGGCGTGATGCAGGTCGCGATCTCTACCTCTGGCAAGAGCCCCATAATGGCGCGCAAGGTGAGGATCAGGGCTGAGCGGGTGCTGCGCAGGATAATCAAAAAGGCAGACATCGAGAACGCAAAACTGCAAGAGTTTGCTAGGCAGGCCGCGCGGCCAAGGATCAAGACCGTGGGAGAGCGCAAGGAGTTTCTCTATTCTTTGATAAAGGACAAGCGAATCCAGAACCTTATTAAGGAAGACAGGATTGAAGATGCTAAAAGCGCGACGCTAGAGCTGTTGCAAAAATGGGAGAGGAAAAGCACAAAATGACGACGGCAGCTATCAAGGCCGCACCATCACCAACATCATCACCAACAGTCGCGCCAGTTCATATCGTCAATGCACGCGTCACTTATCGCAATGCGCCCATCCACCTACTTGAAAAATTTACATTCAAGGATATTGATGGCGCGCACAAGGCTTTCCTGAAAAAGGCAGGCTTTGAAGAGTGTGTAATCCTGCAGACGTGCAACAGGATCGAAGTGTTTGCAGCGTCCAAGAATCCAGACGAGGGCAGGCTGCTTGAGGAGTGGGCCTCAGCCGTCGGGCTGCCAGAAAAGGACTTTGCAAACGTCGAAGTCAGCAGGGGCAGAGAAGCGGTAATGCACCTGATGAAGCTTACGTCAGGGCTTGACTCGCTTGTAGTGGGCGAGGATCAGATACTGGGCCAAGTAAGGCGCGCTGTAGAATTCTCCCGCTCTGGCCGCTATGCAAGCGCAAACCTGTCTCTGATATTTGACAGGGCACTCAAGGTTGGAAGCAGGGTCAGGACTGCTACTGGCATCAACAGGGGCAACGTTTCAATCGCCTCTGTAGCGGTGAACCTTGCCGAGGAATACTTTGACGACCTAAAGAGCAAGACAATAATGCTGATAGGCACTGGCGAGGCGGCAAGCCTTGTGGCAAAGGTGCTCAAAAAGCGCAATGTCAACTTTATGGTTACAAGCAGGGCTCCCGAAAGGGCCCGGTCATTTGCCGAGACGGTCGCTGGAACCCCAATCCCGTTTGACAGCGCGCTGGAAATGCTGCGCAAGGTCGACTTGATATTCACTGCCACTGTTGCGCCGTACCGCCTTCTTACTTTTAACAGGATAGAGAACGCCATGAAGAACAACAGGCGCCAAGGCATGATGATCTTTGACCTTTCGAACCCGAGGACGGTCGATGAAAAGGTCGCGACTATCCACGGCGTCAAGCTCGTAAACATGGACCAGATTGCAGAGCTTGTTGGCAAGAACATGCGCTCCCGCATGAAGGAGATAAGTTCGGCAGAAAAGCTGATCGAAGACGAAATGAAGTCGGTCGATATGATGATGAAGAGGATGAAGGCCGAGCCGGTAGTCGTATCAGTGTTCAAGAACGTCGATACAATAAGGGAGCGCGAATTGAAAAAGGCGCTGGCGATGCTTGGCAAAAAGCTTGGGCCAGAAGAAACCAAGATCGTGGAACAGCTTTCGTACGCTATTGTCGAGGGCATCCTTTCGACTCCCATGAACAACCTTAGAAAGGTGACAGAGGAAGGTGAAAGCGAAGAGCTGATGAAAATAGTAGCCAAGTTGTTCAAGTATGAAGAAAAGCAGCAACAGTAACGCTTTTCCAAACGTCAGGCTCAGGCGCCTGAGGACCACTCCGGCAGTACGGGATCTCCTTCAGGAGACACGCCTTTCAGCCAAGGACCTGATAGCACCAGTATTTGTTCAGGAAGGGCTGAAAAAGCCCGAAGAAATCGGCTCGATGCCGGATATCCAGAGGCTGCCACTCTCAAGGCTCGCTGGCGAGGTTGAGCGCATCATGGATCTTGGCATTTCCGCAATAATCCTCTTTGGCCTGCCGTCTCATAAAGACGCAGAAGCAACTTCAGCCTTTGATGACAGAGGCATAGTCCAAAAGTCGGTTGAACTTGTACGCAAGCAGTTTGGCAACAAGGTGGCGATAGTGACTGACGTCTGCCTGTGCCAGTACACGACGCACGGGCACTGCGGGCTAGTAGTTGACAAAAAGATAGACAACGACAGGAGCATCGACACACTTGCAAAGGTTGCAGTCAGCCACGCAAAGGCTGGCGCGGACATTGTTGCGCCATCTGCCATGATGGACGGGCAGGTGCAGGCGATACGCAAGGGCCTTGACGCTTCTGGATTTTCAGAGGTAGCGATAATGGGCTATTCGGCAAAACAGGCATCCCCGCTGTACGCGCCTTTCCGGGATGCCGCTCACTCGGCTCCAGAGTTTGGCGACAGATGCACGTACCAGATGCCCTTTTCAAATGCAAAAGAAGCGATGCGGGAAATAGAGACAGACATTGCAGAGGGCGTTGATATCGTCATGATAAAGCCGGCCATACCCTACCTTGATCTTATCTACAAGGCAAGGCAGGCAACCAACCTGCCGATATGCGCCTACAGCGTCTCTGGCGAGTATGCGTTGATAAAGGCGGCCGCCATGAACGGATGGGTGGACGAGAACGCAGTAATGACCGAGTTTCTCACATCTATCAAGCGGGCCGGCGCCAATGTGATCATAACTTATCAGGCCAAAAAGATGGCAGAGTTGCTTTCTAGGTAACAGTAGTAGTAATAGTTCACGTTTTTATGATGGCATGTGCTACCAACATGTTGGATGTTTGCCACAGACACTGGTTCAGAGCGGGCCACAAGTATCGAGGACTACCAGAATACCTGCACCGAATTCATTACAGACATCAGCCGCGACTACATGGACTGGGTAGACCGCTACCAGCTGGGTGAACAGGAGACGGCAAGAAGGAAGGCTGCGATAAGCAGCATCGTCAAGACGACCAACGACTGGATAGTGAAATACGGCAACACGATCAAAAAGGTAGACATTGTCATGAACGACGGCGTGAACAAGATGGCAGAGAGCACTGCCGGCTACCCCTTCAACTTTGACATATTTGTAAACAAGATGAAGCGTTATACGACACATCCTGTTGGCGAGATAAGGATGAACATCAGGGCGATGCCTCGGCCGGGCCGGCTTGCGCGTGTGGGCAACTACCATAAAGACCAGCTCTTGCTTGTCAACGCCAGTTCGCCGGTCAATTTCTCGTTGAGCAAAGAGAGCATGAAGGGAGCAGACATCCTTGACGACTATGTCATCATTGACGCCAAGGGTTGCCAAAAGCACGACCTTATCTCCCTCACGGCAGTGGTAGAAGAGGTTGAAGGCGATTATGTAACCGAAAGTAGAGGATATTCCACGTTGATTCTGCTCATATAGCAGCACGTACGCTTTAAATAACGTTGCAGTATCGATAGAGTTTGCATGCGACGGTCGTCCAGTTTGGTCTAGGACATCAGATTGCCAATCTGGTAACCCGGGTTCAAATCCCGGCCGTCGCATTCTTCATGATTTCCTTGACATCCATCTTCTGCAGCTTTTCGATTTCCTTATCAAACCACGCTTCTACCTGATCAGGACTCGTCTTCACCTTTGACCTTATTTCCTCAAGCTCGGCCTTTCTTGCCCGAGTCATCTCTTCCAGCCGCGGCGCATATGCCGAAGCCGCGCTCTCCATCAACCGGTCGATAAACTTGTCCATCATTTTAGATCAGCCCAAACAGCACTCTGAGCAGGATTATCAGCACTATGATCCCCAAAACTATCCAGACGATTGTCCATATCATATCTGCTGTAGCCTAACATCTGATATAAGATGAATACAATAATTGTCTAGATCTACTATAATTTTTAAATATCATATATTATTGGCTGCTTCCGCAGGCGCAAAAGCCGAATTCATCTATCCTCTTGTTGCAAGCCGGGCACCTCTCGCCATACTCGACCTCCCAAGCATGCTTGCCGTACATCTGGTAGTGGGTGTCGATCTCTGGCGGCACTCCTTGGTCGTCTTTTGTCGGTTCCTCCTTCTTGCGTTCAACGGCCATCAGCAGCTAGAATTGGCAAGAGCGTGTTATTAACCGTGCTTTTTAGCGTTTGTCCTGATTATTTCAAGCGCCCTTTCTGCCGCGTCCTTTTTTGGTAGCTGGATCATGAACACGTTCTGCGAATTTGTATATGTAGACGAGTCGGGCGCAAGCGAGATCAGGCCGCTCTCTGCCAGTGCCTCGAAAAACTCGATCATGTTGTTTGCATACAACAAATAGTTCTCCTCAAAGTCAGTATCAAGGAACTTTATCTGGACATCTACAAAGACGTCCTGCCCGTCATAAAAGATGTCAAGTAGTGTGTCTGCCCGCACCTTTTTGCCATACACCTTTTGCAGCATTTCTTCGTACTCTTTTTGGTTTAGCAGTATGCAGGGCACTTTGGAACCAGAGAACTCGACGAGCGTGGCACCCTCCCGGTGGAGGTTGGCCTTAAACTCTTCAAGCGTGCTAAAGTTTCTCTTAGGCATCTTTTCTACTGGTTTTCCTTTATTGTCTCTGTGAAATAATCTTTAAGCTCTATGCTCCTTTGCATCTTTTTGTAGACATATTCGTGAGCCTTGCAAAGGTAGAACGGCATCTGCTCGGTGTGCAGAGCGTTGTATTTCATGTTCCCCTTGACCAGCTCAAGCTGCACTACAAAGTCAGCCCTATTACCACATATGTTGCACTGAAAACGCGGATCATCGCTTGTCCCGCTTTCTCCCACGTCAATCAATGGCAGCTCATTCATAAAAGAATTTTTGTTTTCACGCTCTGAAGCAGGGCTCTTTATCAAAAGTTAATAACTGTTTTTATGCATCTGACAAAAAGCAATGGTCATGGATGCCATGCTGCTATTCCAGCATCACAGGTTTTTAATGAAAAAAGTAAAAGGATCAGGAATGCTAGCAAAGCCTTATCGACTTTGCTAGCAGAATCGCACGCTGCGAATCGTCTTGCTGCATCTCATTGTTTTTGTACTTGTTGCTAAAGTAGATCAGGTCTATCATCTTGCACCTGTCAATGTTGACCAGCGTGCTCCCGTTGGTGCCGCCGGTGGTGTTGGCGTTTGTCAGTATCACCAGCTTGTCAACAAAGCCTGTCGACTTGAGCGTGTTTGATATCTGCTCAAAGCTCTTTGCGTGGTCTTTGTTTATCACGACTGCCACGGCGACCTTGGTCCCGTACGGGTCGCTGTACATGACGTCGATCCCGTTGCCTTTGGCATCCGTTGAGTGCGGCCTTGCTACCACTCCCACCTCGTGGGCATAGTTGACAAGGTCCTTGACTGCATTCCTGACGCCTGATTCAAGCATAGATATGTCGTTGCAGTTGCGCCTGATCTTGATAAAGTCCGAGATGGGCACGTCCATCACGCTGCCCCTTATCCTGAGGCCAGGGTAGACGTTCTTTATCGTGTCGTCTATCGCTTGCTCATCTATTGTGGCGATGTCGCGCTTGGCCGCGTTCTCTGTGGCGTGGTACATTATGTTGAGCATCGAGCGCACATTACGGAAATCTGGGAATTCGTCATAGATCACCTTGACCTTTGCTGCCAGGTCGCGTTCCTGATCTTCTGCAAAGCTCTTGGTTGCATCGTAGTGTCTGATGTATTCAAGCACGATGTCCATTATCTCCTCAAGCGTATTAGAGCCGGCAATATCGACCTTGTAGTTTGCCTTTTCCAGCCTGTCAAACACGGAAACGTTCGACCTGCGTATGTCGTCGTACGACGAGGGCGTGAATATCAGCATCAGGGCAGTCGCCGGAAGGTGTGCGTTGATCACCGCCTTGACGAACTCGACTGATTCCCTGTCTGCGTCAAACTCGTCAATCTGGAACAGAGTCAGTCTGTGCAGGAACTTTAGGTTCAGGCTTGCAAGGGCTGCCAGGCTTGCGATGATGTCTTCAAGAGTTGCGACATTCTGCTCGTCAGCCCTGAACTTGCCTTCAATGACAAGCTTCAGTATCGCGATCTCTACCGGCGAGAATTCCTTGCCAAGTGTGTCGGTGATCGCGGTATAGTTGGGCACCAACTCGTTTCGCAAGAGTTGAGCAGCCTTGTCTGCAAGACTCTTGCCAGTCAGCGAGTCCATAAATCCATAGTTGAATATCTTTTTCGCGCTCCCGATGTTGCGCTCAGCCTTTTCGCGGAGGTAGTCGACTACCGCCTGCCTCAGCCTTGTTGCATATTCGTCTGTAAAGCCGGCAAGCATCGCGCTGTAAAGGCTGTGCATGTTGCGTGGCGATATCTGCGAAAGGTCGACGTACGATACCACTGCGCTGTCAGACACCTCCTTGAGCCCCTTTGTGTGGAGCGCCAAGTGCGTCTTGCCGGATCCCACATCCTGTATCACAGTCACAAGGCGGAAATCCTTGTCCGTGGCAGTCCCTGCGCTTACCTTTGAATGAAGATCGGAAATGCAGGACAGTAGCGCAGCCTTGGCATCCTTGTGCCTCCTGCCGCCAAGTATCTGGGCGTCAATGAGAGTCGGAGTCGGGCTGCTCGGGTATGGGTTGCGATCCAGTTTGTAAGGGTACATTTTGTATTATATGCACCTCACGAATCCATGGAGGAGTCCTCTTATCATCACGCCTTCTCCGCCTCCGGTAGAAAGCTCGTACCTGTCCTGATGCATGCTGGTCAGTTCGCCGACGAGCCTGTAGAATTCGTCTGAAGTGATGTTGCACCTATCGCACAGCTCATTCCTCAGCTTGGCAAGTTCAACCCAGCCTATCGACGAACCAGAGTTGGCCAGTGCGACGTCAAACTCTTCCTTGAAATCATGAACGCTCATCGTCCTTCTTGGAGCTGTGGGTATTGGAACGTTGTTTGTTGTTGCAAGCATCTGCTGGTGGAGCGATGACTGCTGGTCATTCTTTATTTCCAGCACGAACCTTGCAAGGTTGGAAATGTTATTTGCGAGTGTTTCGACTGTGTGCGCAAGCTCCTTATTTGAGCTGCTGACTGACGCTTGCAACGACTGTATCATGTCGTACGTCAGCTTGAATCTTGGGTCGGAATTGAGCAGGCTCTGGATGTAGTGCGTCTTGTGGAAGCAATAGTAAGCGCCGGCGCGCTTGTCAACGAAAACTTCGCCCTTGCTGATGACCTTTTCCAGCGCGGCGTCGATGTCCCCAAGTTCCTTGCGCAGATCGGTCTTTTTTATGCCGGCCGACCCCGCAGAAAGGATTCTTTTGACCAGTTTTTCCTCCGCGGTCATGAGGTAGAGGGTCAAAATTGTTATTTAAATCCCGACGTGATAGTGAGCAGCAGTTTTAGTAAATTTCTTTAAACCATGTGGGCAATCCAAAGAGTTAATATTGTAAAGTGCACTCCTTTCTCACGGGATGATGAATACTCTTTCTGCTTTGTGATGAAAGTACTAGGGTATCTGACCTCAAACTGTTTTTTCTATCTGCACTCTTCTTGTCCTCGCCCTTCTCATGGCCGCAAATATGGCAATGATGGCTGCCACCCATAGGCCGGCCATCACAAGATTAGAGATGCTGATGTACATGTAGGGGATCGCCTCCATGAGTCCAAGGTTGATCCTCTCTGCTGACTTGTGCATGTCACTCATTGCCATGTTGTACTGCTCGCTGTGCGGGACCATTGCCGAGGCAGACTCGGCCCTCAACAGGATGCCATCTAGGTTCTCCCGGATAAGCCCAAAGTCCGTTCTGGCGGTTGGAAAGAGCCAGACAGGGTTGTTGCCCTTGACAGGCATCAGCTCGATTTTTGCCAGCTTGATGTATTCTGCCAGCTGCTCTGGCGTCTGGGCAGTCTGGGCTCGCGCAACGAACCCTATCGCCTTGTTGACATGATACAGCGTGGTCTGGTAGCCATAGTACGCCATTCCTGCACCCATGATCAGGAATGCAAGCACCCCAGCAAGCACAACCTTTTGCCGGTTCACGACTCTCGTATGGGTGATGACGCTTGCAGCAGCCATTGTCGCGCCGCTGTCAAGATTGTTATTATTATGATGCTTGCCTGCAGCAATGGCCGGGGCGTAGGTACCACGCGTGTCGCTCTTCTTTTTCCGAAATGAAGAGTGCACTATGCTCAGGTACGTGACATAGATGAACCCTATCGTCGGGACGGCTATCATAGGTGCATAGACGGCATTGCCGGAGGCAAGCGAGATGAACACCGCCATGCAGCCATAGACTGCAAAGAATATCTCAAGGAGCGTGGTCTTTGTGAAGGGAAGAACGTACTCTTTGTTCCTCCAGTCATCATCCTTGTTCACGATGCCGAACTTGGGCGTGCGCAGGAATTCGTTCCTTTTGCCAAACACCGCGTCGAACACTGCCACGGTGTTGTTGACGGATATTCCTGACGCAAAGAACATCAGGAAAAAGAACTGCCTTGCCTTTTCGCGAAGCATCCTTGGATCGCCGTTCCAGGCTTGGTTTATGACAAGCAGGTATCCGCCCGGCCCCATCATTATGTACATGACAACAGAGATGAGCGGGACCCAGCCCACGGCATAAGAATTAGCGCTCATTGCAAGGAGCATGGGGAATATCAGGAACTGCGCAAGAAAGAGCGGGTTGACGGCATGCCTTGTAAGCTGTATGAACGCTTGGGCCTTGGTGTCTACTGGCACCCGGCGGTGGAGCATCAGGTCGCTTAGCAGCTTGAGCGCCACCTGTATCGAGCCCTTGGCCCAGCGGAACTGTTGGCGCTTTGCAGCGTTCATTTGCACCGGCAGCTCGGCATCAACCTCAAGATCCTCCAGAAAGAGGCAGCGCCAGCCTTTCATCTGAGCCCTGTAGCTGAGGTCGAGATCCTCAACAAGTGTGGTAGTGTGCCAGCCGCCCGCGTCGTTGATGCACGCCGTCCTCCATATGCCAGCCGTGCCGTTAAAGTTCATGTAGAGATGGCTGAGGCTCTTTGCCTTCTGCTCTATCAAAAAGTGCAGGTCAAGCGACACTGCCTGGGCTTCTGTCAGGGTAGAGTAGTTTTCGTTGACATGGCCCCACTTGCACTGCACAAGGCCGAGCCTCTTGTCAGTGAAAAAGTGCCCAAGCGCCCTTTTTAGGAACGACGCAGGCGGTATAAAGTCGGCGTCAAATATCGCGATAAACTCGCCCTTGGCGTGCTTCATGCCCGCCTTGAGCGCGCCAGCCTTGTAGCCGGACCTATCAGTCCTGTGCATATGCACAATGTCAAACCCCTTGAACCTATAGTCGTCCACTATGGATTTTATCAGGTCGATGGTGTCGTCGTCGGAGTCGTCAAGCACCTGTATATGCAGTTTGTCCTTTGGGTAGTCCATCCGGCAAACCGCGTCTATCAGGCGCCTTGCCACGTACTTTTCATTGTACAGCGGCAGCTGTATTGTAACCACCGGCAGGTTAGGCGGCAGCTCTGTCTTTTGGCGCATCTTTTTGTTGTGCCTGATGTTATTGCGTGACTGGTATGCAAGGTAGTAAAAGTTGAGCGTGTATATCATCATGATCCAGCCGATCATCAAGAACAATACGTAGAGAAAAGGGCCCGGACCGTACATGGTATCAGCTCTCGGAACGAGTGATACCCTTCTATCTATTTATAGGTACTTGCGGTCAGCTCTTCTTGAATATCTTGACTGCCTGCGGAGGACACACGTTTTCGCACGCCATGCAGAATATGCAGTCCTTTTCTCTTATCATAAATGCCTTCTTGTCAGAGGCTGGGTGCCCTGGAGTCTGGAGCCATTCATACACGTTGACTGGGCATGCTTCAATACACGCGCCGTCTGCCACACATATATCAAAGTCGATGCAAACATAGTCGCCCCAAATGCCAAGCTGTCCGGGAGCATCATATGGGCCCCAAACCTTGATTCCCTGATATGTGCCAACCTGTTGTCTTTTCTCTTTAAACTTGGGATCAATCGGGCCTTCAACCTTGCCATAGTTTGTGCCGGTGCCTGATAGCGAAATTGTGGTAGGACCGCCTGCCGCTGGCGCGCTTGGAGCTGCCGGAATCGCAGGTGGCGGAGCGGCAGCTGTTGGAGATACGGCTGCTGGCGCAGCTGGAGCTGCGGCCGGCTTTGGCACGGCCGCCTGGGCAGCCATCGTCTTTTGCCTTTTAACAATGCATAATTGATTGTGAACATCCCTCATGCTCTCTAGCGTGTTAGGGTTGCTGTGGCGCAGAAGGGTGCCACAGTCTTCGCACACATACTCGGTTACGGTGGCAGTCACGAGATAGTATGGACTCTAACTTATTTATTAACTATGCCAAAAAGAAAGGAAGAAAAGGGCAGGTTCTTTACTGCCTTGTAAACTGTGCTTGCTGTTGCGCAAAGAACGTTGTCCACGCCTTTGCGACATTGGTGGAAAAGTCAGTCACTGCGTCGACTGTCCTGTTGTAGATCTTCAGGTTCTCCCTTGCCGCATCCAGCGCGTTGATCGTCAGCTGGTTGTTGATGCCGACAGACCTAATTGCGTTGTTTGTCATTTCGTTTGACTGTCTTGTGAACAGGTCGCCGTACGGCACTGATGGGATGTTCCAGATGCTTGCATACTGCTTTTGTGCTGCAAATGCAGTCTGGATCATGTTCTTGGTTGTCTGGATGTAGTCCAGCTGGAGGTTAGAGATTGATTGTGAATATTGCGGCTGAACCTTTGCAAATTCGTCTACTGTTCTTATGAGGTTGTCCCTCATGGTGTCGTATATGTCGCTTGCTCTTGTTTCGTCCTTTGATGGTGATTTGGTATCGACCATTTTTGATTGCCATTTAATGGTAATTACTGGTGATATATAAACATTGGTCAATAATGACGTTTATCACCATGTAATGGTGATAAAAACCAGATATTGGTCGCACTGAACCTATACTTGTATTCAATCGCTCAACGACCGATGATAAAGAAAAATAGCTATTGTTGCATATATAGAAGTAGTTGGCTAAGCTGGCACCAACACTAATTGCAGTAGCTTCTGCCTTTACAGTGCAAATGGCGCTTATGAATGAGGCATACGGCCATCCTGCATGCACAATGCCTTGTGGTGCTAGCAGCACTACAGAACCAAGTCTTTCTTGGGCAATGTTTGTCATAGCTGCGCTTGCAACCGCGTTTGTAGTCTATGGCACGACAAGGCAAAAGGCAAAGAACTTTGCCATATTCAATATATACAACTACTAAATCTTCTGACCATTGATTCACCTGCCGACTATGCAGGTACCTTTCTAATATAGCATCTAGCCGATCTGCTGCCTCTTTTTCTCGGTCTTTTTCTCTGCGTCAAACCTTTCTAGCTGGTACTTATTCATGTCGACGAACTTGATACCTTCCGCTAGCACTGGATGGACTCTTTTGATTTCGCTGTACATTTTCTGGCATGCTAGGCGGTAGTCGGGGTGACCCTGCGGTGCCGTGCGGAGCTCTATCATATGACACGCCTCCCGCAGGTTCATCTTTACGAAGTAGGGATAGCGGTACGCGAAATTGACGACATACTGCGCTTCTTCGGGCATCGTCTTTGCCATTGCTTCATAGACCTGTTTTGCAAGGTCCATGCATTCGACAAAGCCCTTGTCCAGACCCGCATCGATCAGTTCCTGCGGCAGGTCGTAGCCGTGCCTTGTAGACAGCAACTGGCGCTCCATCGTGAGCACCCTATGTCTGTGCAGGTCGCGAAACATGCCAAAGTTGGTGAACAATTCGAAGGTATAGTCGACCATTTCAAACGCTCTACCTGGCCTATGCCGCCGGTTGGCGCGAAATTCGGTGTATGTCCTGATGACCTTGTGCCGCTCCTCAGTTGGCATCGACTTGACATAATTTGTTATCCTTTGGAGCGACTGGCCCTGCGCCTGCTCGTACAGGATCGCAGAAGCAACCTTTACTTCGACTTGGGAATTGTCCTCAAAGTCAAGCAGCTTTACAAGTTCTGGCCTGTCCTCCGGCGGGACTCCTGATAGGTAGCCCTTGGCAAGCCTGCCTATCGCATTTTCAGTTTTTGAAACATATTCCTGCAGGGCTTGGCCGTATCTGTCATTTGCGCGCCTTATAAAGGAGGGAATGACAGCATTCAGCTCACCAAACAGCTGGTCGGCAATCGACCTGATCTCTTTGAGCTTTGACCCGTACATCAACGTCAGCAAATATTCAAACGCCCTGCCGTTGCCTGTTATGCCCACGTTTGTCATGGTGGATGCAGGCAAGAGCCCGCGGAGAAGGTCGAGCGCCTTTGCCTTTATCGTTACGTTGTAGATCCGCTCTGCGGCCTTGATGTCCTTGTCCGATTTTAGCTGACCAAAAGGCACTTCCTTTTGTAAATCCGAGTTGAAAAAACTGAACCGCTCGATAGGCTCCCTCTCCTTCAAAAATGATTGCAGGGGCTGGATGCTCCTGCTGTATGTGTCAAACGAGTGGTCGCACGCTTCGATGTATCTATCAGCGTGAGGCGACGCCATGATGCTCTCCTCCCTGACGTAGCGGTAGTATCTGCCGCCAACCTTTTGATCAAACGCCACGTAGCGAGACGACTTTTCCAAGTATGAGAGGCCGATCCTGCGATCCTCTATCTTTTTTGCTGCAATGTTGGAAATGCCCTCGACGGCAACCTGCGCCTCGCCCAGCTCGGCTACCGAGTCGTCGCCGTACTCTAGGAGGACACGCCTGTAAAACTCCTCGCCTCTGTTCGGGTTTTTTGCAAACTCGTCCAGAAACACCCTCCGCATGGTCTTGTCTGTGCGAGAGTAGCGCGACATGAGCGCCCCCCTATCGACCTGTTTGGGGGTGATTATCGCAAAAACAGCCCTGTCAGCATTTGAGAAGTGGCCCTTTAGTTCGGCCTTTTCCTCTTCTGTAAAACTATCCAGAAAGACCCTGCTGTCAAACGACAATAGAACTAGCCGCAAGCATGTTCAATAAAAAGTTGCGCAACAGGGAATAGCAAAATTGCTCTTACTAAATAATGCAACTATTTTGACACCGTTATCATTATACCATCTTGCTCAACGATTCGCATGAGCGAAGAAAAGCTCGGATTTGTAGGCAAGCAGGTCAAAGACATCTATGGTACTTACATCGGAAGAGTAGTCGGTATAATAACCGAGATAGACGGCGAGATCGAGACTGTCGGGGTCGACACCGGCTCTGGCGGCCTGAAGCAACTGCCTTACGAGCAGCTCGTGATCCAGGGTGATTACGTATTCTTCATTCCAAAGTGGAGGCTGGACGCGCAGAGGCTGCTGAGGCAAAAGTCACTGACGCTAAAGAGGATAAAGGCGTTGCAGGAGATCGTTGCCGAGAATGACTCTATGAAGGAAGACGCAGAACTGGTTTACATAAAGTACGAGAAAAAGCTGGCCGAGCTCGAAGGCAATGAAAAGCAGGTCAATGACGCGCTGAACGCCAGGTTGGCAGAGCTTGACGCAGAGGCCAGGAACATCAAGGCCGTGCTGTTTGACGCCAAACTGCAGTTCAGGAGCAACGAGATGAAGGAGGAGACCTACCAGCAGATCAAGGTCCAGACGGACGAGCTGATAGAGCACATCAACAACGAAAGGACAGAGATCGGCAACGTCAGGGCAAAGATGGCCGCCAACACACTTGAAAACCTTACTGCAGCTGCTACTACCGAACAGGCAGCCGCTTCTGCAAAGGGAGAAGAAGCTCCAGCAGCCGAGCCAAGCCAACCAGCTGCCGATGAAATATCTCCAGTCCAGCAGGTGACCACCGCAACAGCAGGTGAAGAAGGAGAAAAGCCTGCCATGTTGTCTGCCAACGGAGCAGAACAGCAGTCCGAGACAAGCTGGCTCAGCCAAGTAATCACAAAATAAATTTTTGCTGGACCGGACGTGGTCCGGTCAATTTCTTGTTTTCAAAAAATTTAGAGAGGTCAGCGTTCCCTGACCGTCGTCTGCAGGAGCTCTCCTATTTCGCTGTGCATCTTTAGGAAGTTCAGGCCCTTTGCTGTCGTTTTGTACGTCTGTGTCCCTTCCATGTATTCGAGCAGGCCATTTTCGATGAGTACCGATAGGTACTCTCTCAGCTGCGCATAGCTTAGAAAAGCTTTGTACATGATTTTCGTCTTTGTGGCTCCGCCGTTCGCTGCCTCTAGGATCATTGCTACTATTTCTGTTCTGCTTCTGTACTTCAAACTATGATAGCAGTAATTTTTCTTGATTTTTAATATATCGGCAGACTCTTTACTAAGAAACTTCTGAAATCTGTCTTAGTTTTTTGCGCATGCAAGGAAGAATCAAACAAATGCTTTAAAGACAGGTTTTCGTTTTCTCATAGTGTTTGTCGAGCCCTTCAAAGCTATATGAAGAGAGTGGCAGAATCAAGGTAAACGTCACGCCAGGGAGGCGTCTTGAAAAGGTCTCAAAAGAGGCGCTGGCAGAGCCGGAAAAATTCTGGGCAGAGCAGGCCAGAAACTTGGTGTGGTTCAAAGAATGGGATCGGGTGCTTGACTGGAAGCCGCCGTTTGCCCGATGGTTTGTCGGAGGCCAGCTCAACGCGTCTGTCAACTGCCTTGACAGGCACGTCAAGACAGATACAAAGAACAAAACTGCAATAATATGGGAGGGTGAAAGCGGGGAGACAAGGACCCTTTCCTATTTCCAGCTTTACCGGCAGGTGAACAAGTTTGCCAATGTCCTCAAGAGCCTGGGCGTCGGCAAGGGCGACAGGGTGACGATATACATGCCGATGGTGCCAGAGCTGCCCATTGCGATGCTTGCGTGCGCAAGGATAGGCGCGATCCACTCTGTTGTATTTTCTGGCTTTTCTTCGCAGGCGCTGGTAGACAGGGCAAACGACGCACAGTCCAAGATAATCATCACCGCTGACGGCGGTGTAAGGAAGGGTAGGCTGATCGAGCTGAAAAAAGTGGTAGACGAGTCGCTGCCCTCGATCCAGTCGATCGATCATGTCATTGTGCTAAAGCGCGCCGGCAACGAGGTCGGGATGGGGCCGAGGGATCTGTGGTGGCACGATCTGATGGAAGGCGCCAAGACCTACTGCCCACCAGAGCCGGTCGAAAGCACCCACCCGCTCTACATCTTGTATACGTCCGGCACGACAGGCAAGCCCAAAGGTGTAATGCATGGAACCGGCGGCTACCTTACGCACCTGTACGCTACTGCAAAGTGGGTATTTGACTTTAACAAGCAGGATATCTTTTTCTGCACTGCTGACATTGGCTGGGTTACAGGCCACAGCTACATCGTCTACGCGCCGCTGATGCATGGCGCGACAGAGATAATGTATGAAGGCGCTCCCGACCACCCAAGGCCAGACCGGTACTGGGCCATCGTGGAAAAGCACGGGGCAACCATCCTGTACATGACGCCGACTGCGCTCCGCATGTACATGAAGTACGGCGACGTAGTCCCAAACTCGTTTGACCTCTCTTCGCTCAGGCTGCTTGGCACCGTGGGCGAGCCCATCAACCCGGAGGTCTGGATGTGGTATTTCAAGACGATAGGAAAAGAGATCTGCCCCATAGTCGACACCTGGTGGCAGACAGAGACCGGCGGTATAATGCTCAGCATGTGCACAGGCATTGAGACGATCCCAATGAAGCCCGGCTCGGCGACCTTCCCTGTGCCCGGGGTCGACGCGGCAGTAGTCGACGAAAACGGCAAGCCTGTCCCGCCGGGGACAAAAGGCTACATCGTGGTGCGCAGGCCGTGGCCGGGGATGCTGCTGACGCTCTGGGGTGACGACGAAAAATACAAGCAGGTATACTGGAGCAAGTTCGCCGGCATGTACTACCCAGGTGACTATGCGATGATCGATCAGGATGGCTACCTCTGGCTGCTGGGCAGGGCAGATGACGTGCTCAAGGTAGCCGGCCACAGGCTAGGTACGATGGAGCTTGAAAGCGCGTTTGTCTCTCACAAGGCCATAGCCGAAGCGGCCGTGACCAGCAAGCCCAATAACACCAAGGGCGAATCGATAATCGCGTTCTTGGTGCCAAAAGAAGGCTTTACGCATTCTGACGACATGCGCACAGAGATCGTAGCACACATCAGGAATACCGTTGGGCCTATCGCCACGCCGGACGAAGTATATTTCGTGAACAAGCTCCCCAAGACCCGCAGCGGCAAGATAATGCGCCGGCTCCTAAAATCGATTGCATGTGGCGACAAGATAGGCGACATCACCACGCTTGAAGACGGGGCTGCTATCGATGAAGTAAAGCAAGCCTACGAAGACTTGAAAAAAGTGGTGCGCTCCTAGAACTTCCAAGTGGCCATATAGCGCGGTGTTATTTCAACGACGCTAGAGTCCTTGCTCATCTCGATGAGCTTTTGCGCCACCTTGCCTTCAAGCGACCCTAGGTACCTGAGCACATTGTGGGCGGTAACCTTTGTTGCATAATCAGGATCGTCGATAACCTGCGCAACGCCTTTGCCGCGAACCCCGCGCGGCGGGCTGTCGTCAGGATCAATATCGACAAGGAAATACACGTTTGGGTTCTTGCGGAGCGACCGCGCCTTCGCCCCGTCCCTGTCAACGGCTGCAAAGAATTTCCAGTCTTTATAGTAGTACCACACTGGATGTACAAGCGGCATGCCGTCACGCGCATCGATCATTGCAAGCCGGAGGATGTTAGGCTTGTTTAGCAAATCTGACAGCTCGCCTTCGTCAAGCGGCTTGGCGGCCCTGTCTGCAAGCGTGAACCTCAACAACATAACACTGGGCGGTAGCCATTAATTAAGCAAGCTAGGCAGAAATGATTGTCATTTTGGAGCCTATGTCGATGTTGTGCTCGTCTACAAAGCCCGAAGTGGCGGCCATCACGTAAAGCGCCCTCTTTGTGGTCTTGTATGTGCAGCTGACGGTTTCAACGACGTTGGTGCACGGTGGCACGTCCTTTTTCAAGTACACAGCGTTGCCATTTTCGTCAAACCAGATAAGGTCAAGGTTGTACTCGATATTGAGCATCCACACTTCGTAAAGGTCTGGCTTGTCGTGCTTGATCAGCATCGCGGTGTCAAGCGGCAGCCTGTCCTGCCTGAATGTCATCCACCTCTGCTGTTCAGCAGCGGTCTCTGCTATCTCTACAGTTATGACGTTGTCGTCGATCCTCACAGTGCCTTTTGGAAAGGCAGTATCCCTGTCCCTGATCTCGGGCGGGACAAACGCTATGCCGAGTGCGCCCACTGCAACAGCGGCGATTATGACCGGTATCAGCACCGTCGACTTGCGCGCCATTGTGCAGCATACATACACGCGTCCTAAAAATAATTTGAACCTTGTGCTTTTTAGTAAAAAAAGGTGGAGGGGGTGGGATTTGAACCCACGAACCCCTAAGGGACGGGATCACTCATCTCGCTGTTCTGAATGTGGCGAGAAGAAATGTGCTGTGCCGTGCGCATTCATTGATCTTGAGTCCTGCGCGTTTGACCAGGCTTCGCTACCCCTCCGGCCCACCGGTCATGTCCGTGGAACCTTATTTCATAGTTGCGGCAGCCTGTGGCTTTAAAGGTTAAATTTTGCTTTGTCTGTATACAATGGTGCTAGCACATATATGCCCAAGCCAGAAACCGTGTCAAGGCTGTGCATCAAATGCCATTCAAAGACGGTGCACGAAGTCCGTGAAAAGACGGTGGCTGGCACAAAGCTGGTCTGCACCGACTGCGGGTACTCGCTAGTAGTGACTACTATGTGACCGGCGTGTGCCATTATTCTTCAATAATGTTTGTATTAATTTCAGTCTTGCCTTTGCTGTCATTATGATGATCTACTTTGACCTGCGCCATTTCAAGCGTAAACTGCTCTAGAAGCGACACTGCCCTAAAATCTGTATTGAGCCTGTACATGTTTGTCTTGCCGATCTTGCGGCTGTTGTAGATGAGCTGATATTTCTCCAACATAGGAAGCTCTCTAAAAATCGTCCTGAACGAAAGGCCTGTCTTTTTGGCAATCTCTGCTGGAGAATAATCGAATTCTTTGTGATCCAGGAAAAAGTCCAGTATCTGGGCAACTGCTCTTGATGATATAGTTCTAGCCAACGTTCCCAGATCAGTAGTAGTGGTAGAAGACCTGTCTTCCAACACGGTTAGATAGACATTAAGTATTATTTGTCTGTTTCTATTGACATTAAATAGATGAAGTACTGAAATAAACGTCGATAAATACTACTAACTAATATCCTAGGTTATGAACCAGTACGAGCTTGCAATCCTGCGTATCCTCCTGAAATCTACTGTTCCACTCAGCAAGTCAAAGATCGTGGAGGGTTCCCCTGACGATTCTTCCGATTTTGCATTATCCGCCATTTCAGACTTGAAACGAGCAAACTTCATAGTTGCTACCAATGAAGGTTTTAGCAATGAGATGCTGGAATTGGCAAAAGATAGGAAGAGGGACGTCATTATGTTTCTCAACCCCTCGCAGAACGATCTTCCCGCCGACAGATCGGAGAGCAAGGGCAAAAGAATGATGTGGATAACCGCAACGCTGATGATTATGGGAGCATTTGCTTCTGTGTACATGGCATATGCAGCGGGAGTAAACGATCGCGTAGCGTCCAGTCAGCTACAACCAGCATCATATCGAGATGTAAAATTTGGTGTGGTGCGGTGGTTACCTGAAGGATATGCAGCCGACATTGCAGAAAGACCAACAGCAACATTGCATCTAAAGCCTCTCAACGAATACTCTGCGAAAATAGAAGCCTTGCCAAAAGACATTTCTGTGAAATATTATCTTGCACCCGAGTTTACAGAAGGTACTCCAGCAGCCCAACCGAAAACGCCGACATGAACACATTCACATTCTCGATTCATGAATGACAAAAATTTCCTGATATAGAGACAAAAATAACACGGTATAAATACAATTGGGCCATATACCACGCCGACAAAAGATATGTCGGACACAAGACTCAAACCGATACATGTCATAGCTATGCTGGCCGCTGTTGCTGTGGCAGTGACTGCAGGCGAGTTATTGTACAAAGCAGAAGCGCAAGAACAACAAGATAACGACAATGACAGCAGCGAAACCGCTACCAAAAATGTAACTTGGTCAGTAATGGCACGTCCTGCTATGGATGTAATGCTTTCACTTCTGGATATTGATGGTTCGGTGAATATTACAGAACAAGTTGCAAACCAGATCCTGTCCAGCGCACAAGTGTCATTCACATAAGCTGCCACAATAGCTGCAGATTCAGTCAATGGCGGAGGACGAGTCCTGAACGGAAACCTAGGAGTCATTAGCGGCTTTTTGGTGTACAGCTTTACCGTCGTCAACAACGACAACAGAATCTATTAGGTAATAGTTGACGCAGGAAACGGTGAAATGCTACATACATCACAGCCAATGAACTCAACGCTGGAGGCTGTTGTAGGTTCGATCATATGAGGCCCAATAGGTCTTCGTCACCCATTTGGTTTCGCACAGCCCGGAATTGCTACTACTGCCTACAAAATAATTGAAGCAGAGAAAAACCAAGCTCCTGCACTCTTCACCACCCTACAATCTTTTTTCTTTTTGCCAAATCCTAACCTTTATTATTAGATGCACCTCTAGCAAAAAACATGAAGATAAGCGAGCTTAAGGCTGGAATGCGCAACGTAAGTGTTGTAGCCAAGGTAGAGAGCGTGGGCGAGCCCCGCACAGTCAACCTGAAGGCAGGAGGCACCAACACGGTAGCCGATGCGATAATCTCCGACGAATCTGGAAAGATCAAGCTTTCGCTGTGGGGCGACGACATCAACAAGATACAGGCAGGCGACAGGATCTCTATAGAGAACGGCTACATCAACACTTTCAAGGGCGAAAACAGTCTCAGCGTCGGCAAGTTCGGCAAGATGACAAAGCTCTAGCCTAGCTGATGTAGCCAGTATCCCGCGGCTTTTGCGGCGGCTGCTGGCCTTCAAGCGACTTGCCGCCACCTCCTCTGCTGGCAAGCATCTGTTGCTCTATTGTGTGGATCAGCATTTCAGTGTCTTTTGCGCGTTTTTCCAAATTCGTCATGTCTACCTTGATGTCAATTATCCCAAGCAGGGTCTCAAGCACGGCTTTTGACGCCTTGGCATCAACCACGTAGCCTGATGTTTCGCCAAGCAGGCATATTCCCTTCATATCGCGCAGCTTTGCAATGCCGATTATGAGCCCGTTCATGCCAGTTATGCTCCCACTATCCATCGTTGAAATGTTGTGCGCTACGAACTCTTTGACAGTTTCCAGATCGGTAGCGGTGCCAAAGACTTTGGGCTTGTCGACAAAAACGCCGGTGATATAAGCGGCAAGTGTAAACACCTGCTGTGTGCCAAACTGCGCCGCTATTCCCAACACCTCTTCTGCCAGCGCGTATTCCGAGTCGGGGTTTGACGGCTGCGAGTCGCCTGTCAGCAACAGCAAGTCGGTTCCTCCTTGACCTTCTTCTCCCTGCCACCAGAAAATGCTGTTCTTCATCAGGTCGGCCGTGCCGTCGGTCCTGATCATGATCTGCGGTGGAAACGAGCTAGAGTAGATATCGACAAGGTGCTTTGCAGGCAGCTCTTGTATCAAATGGTCGACTGCCAGCTTGCCAACGTAGCCGCTGCCCGGAAAGCCGCACACAAGGTGGGGCGACCTGAGCTTGGGCCGGTCTGGAGAAGAATACACAAACTTGATCTCTCGAACGGACACAGAGCTTGAGAGCTCACTGATGCGCTTTAAAGCTTTTCCACGGCCACGGCACGATTGGGAAGGCACACGCGTTTACATTTTTGCTACTCATAATTGTCCAATTTAGGCGAATATTCTTATATTTGACATTAATTAAACAAAATTCAGCTGACCCGAAATATCTCACCATGAGAGAATTAATAAGAAAGAGATGGAAAACTCGAAGCCACCTTTGCTAGAACAGAACAGCAGCGGCACTGACCGGCTCGGGAAGAACAAGATTGCTGTTCTGGCGCTATGGTTCGGGGTTTTGATCGGCGTCCGGTTCCTGCTGGGCTTTGTGCTGCAGCACACGTGGATCGGGACACTGGGCGCGGTGGCCATCACCTTTGCGATATTTTACCTGACGCTCCGGTACACACAGCTGCAGAAATATCGCCAGCTGATAAACTCATCGCTCAACTACTGGTACCGGAAAAAGTTCTTTTACATCAGCGGCATGGCCAGCCTTGTCATCCTTGGTGGCATACTCGGCTTTATTGAATACGGATATGCGAACTATGCCGACAGGCTGATAGCCGTGGACTTTAACCAGCAAGAGATCGAGGAATCCTTTGGAGTGCTGACTGCAAGCGAGCAAATGCAAGCAAAACTGATTGAAAACTTACAAAAATATTCGCCGATAGAGATAATCGCGATAACGCTAGCAAGCGCGGACAAGAGCCTTGATGGCTATTATTCTCTGGTGGTCAGCTACATGTTTGCAGAGGACATTGAAATCATGATCTTTATGATGTTGTTCCGCACAAGAAGGGAGATATTTACTGCCAAGGCGCCGGCCACTACCTAGTCAAACCAAGCAACATCATGAAAAGCGACCTCATCTTCTCCTTACAAAAGTTCCTTCGCAATTTCATTTAAATCAATGTGGCGACCGATTACTACATGCAATGAAAGTAGAGCTTGAAATGGAGATCGAAGAGGACGGGACTGTTGTCCTGCAAAAGTTGTCCGAGCTGGCAAACAGAGCGAAGGAGCTGGGTTTTACCATTACAGAGGCCGAGATAGAAGGCGACGATGAAGAAGAGAATGAGGAGGAAGAAGGGCAGTCTAGCTGATGTTAAAAGCCTCGGGCGGGATTCGGACCCGCGACCTCTACCTTACCAAGGTAACGCTCTACCAGGCTGAGCTACCGAGGCGTTGCCTTTAATGCAGTTGGAAAACCCTATAATAATTATTGGAATGTCGGCAGCTTGTATAAAAGAACTATAACTGCTGCTTTCTGGACTGGAAACACGTGCATGTTTGAAATTGCACCATTTTTTCAATGGAAGCACATTTCGTAAATTGTAGCATTTTTTGTGCGTAAAATGCTACATGCTACTGCATTTTTCCATATGCTCCACTGGAAACGCGCACACGCAGATATACACGCGCCCAGATCAAGATTTAATTACGCATGCACGCTAACGCAACTTGGCAGGGCGGGGGTTGTAGAGCCTGGCCAAATAGGCTAAACAAAATTGGAGACGCGGGACTTAAGATCTCATAGGAATGGGTTATCCCGTCCCTTAGGGGTTCGTGGGTTCAAATCCCACCCCCCGCACCTTTTTGCTATAGTAACAACAATCGCGCTTTTTTCTCAAAAAAGAGGGAGGAAAGGGTAGGTTAGTTAATTACTCTACCTTTACCACTCCCCCCATGTTGGGGTGCAACTCGCAAAAGTATTCGAACTCGCCTTTCTGTTTAAACGTGTGCGAAAAGGTGGTTTGCGGGCCCATGTAGCCAGAGTCGAACTCGTCACCTGCGTCTTTCTCGCCAAAGCTGCCAGATGTCACGGTGTGCTGGTCAAAGTCCTTGTTGACCCATGTCACCGTGTCGCCTCTTTTGATCTCGATCGGGTTTGGCGAATACGCGGTATCGTTCAGGAACGCCGCTCTGGACACAATGATGGCTTCAATGCCTTTCACTTGCGTTTGGTTCGTTATCGCGCTGTCGACGTTGTCTACTGTCTCCGCGAGGTGTACTGTAGCATACAGCGTATATGATACCAAGAACTGCTTTCCATCGAGCCTGCCGACTGAAAGCCCGCTGGCGGTAAACGGCACGGTTGCAGAGTAGGTCTTTGGCATCGGTATGTCTGAATTGATCTCATTCTGCGTCGCATAATCTGGCATGGTTATTGCAGGGGCTATCATGGTACCATTTGGTATCCCGGGGAACACGAACAGCTCTCCAAAGCGGGGGTCGAGCGTTTCGTTTGCCACATTATAGGTGTGCAGTGGCGCAACAAGTATAGGCTTTGTCGCCGTGAAAGAGACCCAGCCTGTGTATATGTTGCCATCCAGAGTTGGCGGCAGCAGATCTATGATCTGAAATGGACCTGCTTCTTCGCCGGGCGAGGACACTGTTCCTTGCAGGACTATTGTCTTATTATCGCCAGTTGCAGCAGCTGCGCTTGTTTCCTGGTCCATGTTGGTGGTTTCATTGCTTATCGAAGTCTCATTGCTTGCTGTCGCATTAGCTGAAGTCGTTGCAGTAGTATTATTATCTTCAAACTCTTCTCCAGCTTTGATCGCCTCTTCTTCAAACGTGGTCAGCTCGCTGTCGTCGCTGGTAGTGGTGGAGGTAGAGTTATTGTCGTTGTTGGCGGCGGTGGTTGCATTGTAGCTTCCTGACGCGGGTGCGTAGATGGACGGTTGGACAAGAACCGTTCCCGCTATTATAGCTGCAGAGAGGCCGGCCAGCAACACTATTTTCCGGTTGTTCATGGAACAAGCATCCATTTAGCTTATTTATGAAATGCAGAACAACTGTCAGCAAAGTTTTACGACACTTTTGGCCGGCTAGGCGCTTCATGTTAGCCGGTCTTACAGAGGTTCTTTTGCTTGTGGTCGTGAAAGTGCATCTGGCAAAAGTCGTTGTTACAGTCATAGCAGTGCCAGCCTGACAGCGTATAGCAGACGACACATTTGCCTATCGGCTTGTTATAGTCGTAGTCTTTTCTTGGTTTTACAGAAGATTGTTTTTGTTGCCTTGGCTGTGCCTTCATATATTGTGCCTCAGGTAGGTAGTGCAGAATTTGTTGTATGGCAATACATCAACTAGGGTACCTCAAAAACAGATGATGTTGAAGCGGTAACGTCCAACACTCTCGATTAACAACTCTATTATTTAAGCATTGACGTTCTATCGGCTTTGTGTAAAAAGTAATAACTAATAAAAACAAAGTCATGCAATCAAACAACAGCTATCCAAGCATGGATTGTTGACTTTTTAAACAAAGCCCCTCGGTAATAATAACAGAGGAGAACAAAGGCGATGTGAGCCTATTTGGTCCATTGGTAGAAGATACTGCCAAGAGGTTTACAATCCAAGATATTGGCAGACAAGGCTTATTCAAGCAGAAGGTGCTACGAGCTTGCAACGGAATTGCAGGCAATTGCCTTCATCCTGTTCAAAAAGAACGCTACCGGCAAGTCATTTGGCTCTAGCACGTGGAGTAAGATGTACAGCTATTTCATGCTTCATAGGGAAGAGTTCATGAAGCATTATCACCAGCGCAGCAATATAGAAAGCACTTTTTCTATGATCAAAAAGAAATTTGGTCCCTACGTTAGAAGCAGGGACATTACAGCACAAAAGAATGAAGTACTTCTAAAGATACTCTGCCACAATATTTGTGTGGTAAATCAGGAAATGCACGAGCTGGGAATACAGGCTGATTTTAAAACGCATGAATGAGGGTCTGCTCGGTTACCTAATTGTAGTGAAATAACTAGTTTGCAGCACATCGTACAATCAATGATTAAACGGCAAAACTAGAGTGCCCACTTTGTGAGTACCTTATGTAGAAAGTATGCGAACGAAATCCTTGAATCGCCTATTCGAAGACATTTTTATGACCATTTTCGCAGACCCATTCACCTGTCCATCCGCCTCTCCAAGCCATCCAGTCAATCTTCAGCTTGCTTCTATCCTTTACTACTTTGCTTCCACAAACCACACAGGGAGGCAGTTCCCGCATGTGATCAACAAAGCTTACCATGGTCAAAGAAAGATACGCGAATTCTGTATATCAAGTTAGTGAAGAAAAAATAAAGAGGGAGTTTACGGCTACTTAACGTTCACTAAAGATTTTTCCAACGTCCTGTCCTTCGTTATCAGAGGTTGCTTTGCGGGCTTCGAGAGCATAGTCATAGCTACCCTGAGCTGCGTCAGCCGGGATAGATATAACTAGGAAGGCTCCTGCCGCTCTCTGGATGTGGTTCTCTCCAATGTCCTGAACTGGCGAGTCCAGCGAAGACAGTGCAACCATTGCCCTGTCCAATCCAATGCTGGCCTGCTCTGGCAGCCTCTCAGAGATTGGAAGAACATGCATCTCTAGAGCACAGACTGCGCCTCTTGGGGCTTCAACCATCACCGGTATTCTTGCTGTTTGCCCCACTGTGACTTCAATTACATCCTGCGCTGGAAATACGGCAAAGTCTATTCTGACCTCGTTCTGCTGCACTGGAGTGGTTGCCAACGTGTTCTGATACACGCTAAAACCTAGCAGAGCCACTGCAATGCCGCCGAAGATGGCCACGAACATTGTGTTTCTTTTCTTTTCATTTCTCTCCTATTTTCAACAGGTTCCGCTATCACACCACTGGATGGATAGTTGATCAGATGTGAATCCATAGCCTAGGGAGGTCATATATGCATCAACAATGCCTTCAGTGCCGAATGCGAAATCACCCATGCGTATGCATCGAAGAGCGATCCTATGCTGTAACTGCCAGCATTGTAGCCCTTGACGACTATGCTGTAACTGCCAGCATTGTAGCCCTTGACGAAGATGACGTTTGTGCTAGGGATAGTGTATACAGTTGAGCCGCACGATGAACCACAGTCCTTAGATTTGTATGTGTAGAAGCAGTAATCCTTAACCCATACTCCATCTGCAGGTCTCTTCAAGGCAGTCCATCCGCCATATCGCATTTCTCCTCCTTCATCTGCCTCATCAGCAATTATTTTGAATTTGCCGTGTAGGAGGCTGTAAAAGTAGAGGTTCTTGTATAGGGTTGTTGTCATTAGTGGGTTTGCCACTGGTGGGTCTACGTTGTGTCTTGCTCCAACTATAGTACAATATTGGCAGGCATTATCCATGTTATATACTCTGGCTACTCCATTGGTGCTGTTTGCGAATGCACAATGCGTCACGCTCGGTCCATATTCACACTTCTGCCAAGGAAAAGACCACGCGTTTGCATATGGTGGCACTCTATACACGAAGCTCGCGGCGTACGCGCTTTGTAGCCCTGCTGAAATCGTAACTAGGACTAGGACAAGAATTGCGGCTAAAAACTACCACTGCCCCAAGTATGGCCTTTGAAGCACTGAATGTTCTTATATAATAATGTTCAATCCCCATATCAAGATATTTTCTACTGTAATTATTAAAAATAGTAACATTAAGCTTCAGATATCTATTCTAGAGAAATCTACCAGGAAATATCCAGTTACGAAACCGATGGAGACGTGAATATGGAGGTTGCAAAGGTAAGATCTGTATGCTCACGTACCTAGAAACTTTGCGATCAGACAACAATTTGTATAATGTTTTCTGCGCGCCTAACACCTATAGAGAGCGATAGTTCTGGTGGGAATCCGACTGATTTCGGGTGCTGGTGGAAATCGACTGATGGTTGTTATAATTGAAAAAATAACAACAAAGTTACGCGTCAATGAATATTCTGTAATAGATTTACAAATTTTTGCTACACTCGCTATAAGTTCATATTCGATGCAATTACATCGAAAGTCCCAATGCGACCTAGGTATGGTACTGAGTTTTGGGTGTATAACATGACCCATCCTAGTGAAGACTCACTCGCAGGACTTCTTGAAGAAATGCTTATGAGAAATCACGATGAACAAATAACAATTCTCTTTCTCGTATGCAAAAATAGTATTAAGCAGGTAATTGAGTCTAATTCGTCAGGATTCTCAAATGAAATATGGAGATCAAATGATAGTGGAACTATTTTCTCAATGAAAATAGGTAGAAAGCCCAGACGCAATAGCCCTGCCTCCGCTCTCGGCAATGTCTTAATCGTACAGAGTTCACATGAACAAATCTATTATGCTATTACAAACGAATCTCGCAAGTTCGTTGAATCTATTCTCAGGCCATTCTTCAAGGGATATTATCCAAGTATCTCTGGCGCATTCTTGAGTTCTGATGAGTTAGAAGATATTCTTGAACAGCTCGAGACAGTTACAGAATCAGAAGTTCTTCTTGATAGAATGACTGCCTATAGGCGGATTTCCTACCAACGCCTGTTCTTAGACAAGGCTAGCAACAAAAAGAAAGCCCGAAAAGTTGAGAGAAAGGAATCGGCTGTCTTCTATGCTGAAAGACCATACAAGGAAGCATTTGCAGATGCCATTGCAAATGATAGGTGGGTCGATAAGATCCAATTCCATCTTATAAGCAAAGGCGAGCTTGCTTTGGAGGGATATATCTCAAGAAAGGGTCTCCTTAAAGCACGTCGAGGGTTTTTGCCTTTCTATACAGTGATCTTTCCTTATATTGTAGAAATAATTCAAAAGAAGTTCAATCTATATTCTAACAGGGCAAGAGTTCCTAGCAAACCAAAACCTTCTCCCTTAGTAGTAGAATTCGACTACGATATTTTCAAGGAAGTCATTCAAAATCATCGTTTTATCGAATTGATGAAACAGATGAAATTTTCGTCGATCAGTGTCTACCATTCAAATCCATACGTTCACCTTTCGCTAGTAGATTACTTGGATGGATCTTCTTTCGACCTCTGGGTTCTATCTCCTAACAGACTGACAGTAGTTCCACAGCTCAGAGCAAGCGAAGCTTCTATTGCTAGATTAATGAATCATATTTTTGAAAGGTTCCGCGAAGGTCAAATCAAAGACTATTCAGAGATGCAGTATGCCAGACAATGAAGCGGCAGTTCGAAAGCTGCATGAAAAGATCGATGATTATAGATTGACGGTTGGGGCGATAACCGCATTTGGTCATGTGATCATACGTTATTATTCTGGCACATTTCGAATGGGAAAGAAATTACAGCCAAGTCCAGCGAATAGAGTGCAAGCAAAGAAACCTGTTACGCCAGATGTTCTTGCACAGGGTTCGGATGTGAAAATTATAGGGGAAGTCAAGAAGGGATTTCCAAAGGATCGTAATCGTTGGTTGCAAGACCTAAAACAAGTTGAAAAATACGACGATGAATTGAAAGGTTGGCCTGATGGCGACATAAAGGATCATGACTTGATACTTTTTGTTCATTATCCACGTGCTCAGGCACTAGTTGACTATACCCAAGAGCAAATTCAGAAGGGCACTGTTACTTTCAATCGTAAACTTGCGATAGTAGAATACAATCGAGATTCTGAAAGCAGTACTTTCTGGACATTGAAAAGGATTTGGGGAGATATTACGAATTCGATATTAAGTGAAAGACTGCGTCAAGTCATAACGATTAATGCAGACGAGATAGTTGAAGAACTCAGTTCGTTGTGGTTCTATGACTCTGAACCTGAACTTCCTTATACCATGAGCGTCATTTGGGACAAGGTTTTCTCAGAAAAAGCCACTTTAGAAGCATATAGGAAAGCCAGAGGACGTAAGACTCTCGAGCTCAGCTTTACAGTGGATGAGATCCTTGAAAAACTACGGTTGTACTTTTCATACAAAGATTCATCTTTTCCATCGCGGGATTGGGTAGAGCATGCTATGGACGCTTTTGTCAAATTTGGAAGGGCAGATAAGACAGCCGTAGGGTATACAGTTTATTATCATAGAGTTGAAATAGACTTGCTGGATTATTTTATTCGTGAATGGATAGAGCGATCTGTTGATGTTAGAGAGCTAATCGACAAAATGGCGAAACAAACAGATGAATCTAGTTCTTAGCTGCGATTTCTTTTCGGATTGTAAGGGAATTGTCATCTAAGCCTATCCTGAGAAAGTCGCCCTCTTTCCATCCTAAATCTTGAATCATCTCACTAGGTATCGTGACTTTGAAGCTATTTCCGACCTTGCCTAGCTTCACTTTAGGCTCAAATGGCATATCGCTGTATATACAACGTATATATTTAAATATTGGCTTATTGTATGTATATACGACGTATAAACGTGATAATCCAACCAAACGACCAATTTCCGAAGGATGGTACTACCAAAGAAATGGCTAGACAGGTACGTGGCCTTGCTATCGTGTCCATTGGCAGCTGCATAAAGAGAATCAATAAATTGCACTACAAGGTAAAGTCGCAATCTTCCGAAGAGACATGGTACGACGTAGTAAGAACGTACGAAACAGGCAGAGGCGATTCGCGTCAAGAAGGTCAATGGACTTGTTCTTGTCCAGACTTTCTCTATCGGAAGATAGTCTGCAAACACGTCTATGCGGTTGGATTCTCGAAAGAGCTGCGCCGCAGAATTGTACAGCAAGATGTTGTACAGTCGCCGCAACTACCAATAGCTTCTCAATCTGTTGAATGTCCAAAGTGCAAGCTATCAGACAACATTGTAAAGGACGGTAAGCGACTTAATAAAAGCGGCGCAATTCAAAAGTATCTTTGCCGTAGCTGTAACTATCGATTTATCGTCAATATTGGCTTTGAGCACTCTAAGAAGAATCCCAAGATAATTACGGTAGCCATTGACCTTTACTTCAAAGGAGTATCGCTTAGGAAGGTAGCTGACCACATCAAGCAATTCCATAATGTCAAGGTTGATCATACATCGATATTGGATTGGATTCACAGATTTGCTGATGAGGTAGCTCCATTTGTCGATAGCATGACTCCGCCTCATGTAAGTGGGATTTGCCATGTAGATGAAATGATGGTGCATGTCAGAAGAGAAAAGATGGAAAAAGGTCACTATGCGTGGCTATGGAATCTGATGGATGATACAACTCGGTTCTGGATTAGCAGCAAGATTAGTCAACGTAGAGAAGTATCAGATGCTAGAGCAGTGTTTCAAGATGCAAGAATCAAAACAGGCGAACCAAAGGCGATCATCCATGACGGATTACCATCATATGACAAGGCATATCGACAGGAGTACTTTAGAGACAGAAAGCATGTCAAGAACATTCGCTCTATATCAGTACGTAACGAAGGTCTTAACTCCAGAGTTGAAAGACTCAATGGCACAATGAGAGATAGGGAAAAGGTAATGCGCGGTATGCACTCTAAGGAGTCCGCACAAAAAATAATTGAAGCGATGAGGATTCATTACAACTACTGCCGTGAACATTCGACTCTAGGAAAGACACCAGCAGAACGAGCAGGTATAAAACTTAACTTTGAAACGAACAGGATTGAATCTCTCATACGCTATGCTAGCAACAGGGGGCATGAGAGTGCTAATTGATAGATTATCTATCTCACTGCCAAAGCTGATTTTTTCACATGAGTAACCAGCGGAGGCAATGTCTGTAGAATCTACTACATAATCATCCTGATTTGCCAAGCAGTAAGTTCCGATAAACTGTAATGGCATTAACTGGAAGAATGGGTGAAAACACATGTAACGCCATTCTTACAGAACAACTTAACAAGAAAGGTTTACGCGCATCATTTGAAAGACATTTTACAACTTTAGAGGGAATTAAAAAACCTGATATTTTTATTGAAAGCGATGGATATTATTTCATAGAGGGGAAGCAAAGCCCACAGGCTCAACTTATTCACGCAGTCAGCAAAGCCCACATTTACAAAGAGACAATAAAATCTAACATCCGCGCAAAAGGCGTCTTTGCCGTAGTTTATCCCCAAAAATGTGAAGGTCCATGTGAAGCAGCTATTCTATTAGATAGACCACCTTACTATATTGAGTACAGGGCAGAGTCTCTTGAGAATTTGTCAGATTGGATAAAAGCCTTTGTTGAGCGGCCAGAAGCTCCTAGAGAAATTAACACAGCCGATGCGATAAGGCTCTTAAATCAAGCAGTTGATTCGATGGTATACAGTTTTACAAAATTAGAGATTAGCGAGATAAACGACATCTTTGGAGGGAAGACTTTCTTTGAAAGTGTACTTGGTTATGAACAAGAAAAAGATGTTCCAAAACAACATCTGCGCACTGCAGCGGCATACTTGCTTGTCAACCAGATAATGTTCTATCAAGTATTAGCTAGAGAGACTAACGATTATGATGTGCTCGATTCAGAGAAGATAACCAAACCGGCTGAACTGAAAAACACCTACTTTGCCAAAGTTCTTCTAAAAGATTACAAGCCAATTTTTGATTTTGATATTGCCTCGAAACTGAAAGACGAGGAGTCGCTTGAAGCAATAAAGACTACAATTAATGTCGTGAATGCACTATCGCCAGAGAAACACGGTCATGACATACTAGGGAAGATATTCCACAATCTCATACCCCTAGACATTAGAAAAGTAGTAGCAGCTTATTTCACTAAAAGCGAAGCAGGGGATTTGCTCGCAAACCTCTCTATCGATTCTGCGAATTCGACTGTAATCGACCCGGCCTGTGGCAGTGGGACTCTTTTGGTCTCATCGTATCGAAGAAAAAAAGATCTCATACTTGCTGATGGCGAACAATTCACTGCAAAAGTCCATAGGGCCTTTGCAGAGCAGCAAATAACAGGCGTAGACATCATGCCATTTGCCGCGCATTTGGCCGCTGTCCATATCGCGCTCCAATCACCACTATACTATACAGACAATCTGAGGATTGCAATACACGATTCGACTGGATTAACTCCGGGCGAGACAATTGATGCTGCCCAGCAGACCTTAAAGGAATATTTCAAGACAGGAAAGATCACCGACTATATTGGAGAAAACATTGATACTTCAAGCAGAAAAATAGTTAAGGGGGTGGTCAAGATGGCAGAGACCCCAACGAAACCAATGGAGATTGAGAAGGTCGATGTTGTTATAATGAATCCACCTTTCACTAGCCAAACGAGAATACCCTCAGATTACAAGCGGAGTCTTGATAGAAAATTTGTTGATTACCAAAAATATTCTCACGGCCAACTCGGACTGCATGGATACTTCATCTTCCTAGGTGACAAGCTCCTTGACAAGAATGGAAAATTGGCAATGGTCTTGCCAGCAACAATTCTGAGGTTACAATCTACAGAGGGAGTAAGAAAATTACTTTTCAACAATTATCATGTAAGTCATATTATAACAACTATGCAAAAGGCAGCATTTTCAGAGAATGCCTCATTTAGAGAGATATTACTGATAGCAACGAAGGGCAAGCATTTCAAACAAGATGAGAACGTTACACGTTTAAAGAATAAGATATGTGCGGTGGTAAGTCTAAGAGAGATTCCCCGATCATCCGATGACGCGGTAAAGGTTGCCCGCGCTATTAGAGCTAGAACTGCAAAGATGAAGGCTGGCGACCTTGTAACCACCGACCTTTTTACAATCAAAACTATCGACCAAGAAGAATTGCAAGGTTTAACGAAGAACGCTTTTGTCCTTATGGCGTTCTCAGACTGGAAGGTCTCTGACATTTGGCTCCAAATCGTAAAAGTAGGAAAACCGAAAATGGACAATCTTGAGAACTGCCTAGCAAACGTAAAAGGCGGGATCGTCAGGGGTATTGAGATTGAATCAAAGGATGAGGTATCTGTCCTCTCTACATTTATCTCAAGAACGGAGGAAAGAGCTCTCAAGAGTGGTGATGTTTGGGTTCTGAAAAAGGAGAAGCTCAATTCTGTACTAGCAGAGAATAAGGTAACCCATGTCCAAGTCGAAATACCCAAAAAAGTACTAAAGTTTGGAATAAGGAGGTTAACCGGCATTTCTACCATTGATATTACAGACAAATTGGATTTTGTTGTCATTGACAAGTTTGAAGATATTGATAGTTTTTTTGGCCATCAGTTCAAGTCGTTTGCAAAGCTAGACAAATGGAGAAGGTATGTTGAGAGCAGAGTTGCTAATCTCACTGTAAACAGAAGATTTAACATATCTGCACCGGGAACTAACCTCTTGAGCTTCTTCACTTCAGAAGATGCAACACCGGCAAAAATAATGTGGTGTATTCAGAATATTCGCATCAATGATGCGAAAATCCTTTGTCTTTGGTTCAACAGCACAATCAATATCATCCAAGTCCTTGCCCAAAGATCAGAGACAGAAGGAGCGTTTCTGGAATTATCCGAATACATGCTTGCAGAATTTAGCGTATTGGATCCTTCCAAGTTAAGAGAAGCTGAAAGGGAAGAACTGATCAAAGTATTTGATGAAATCAAAAAGTCTGAATTGCCGTCAATTCTTGAACAGTTGAAGAATGAACATCCTGCAAGGCAAAAAATTGATAGAACTATACTGAAGGTTCTAGGATTCAATGGCAGGCAAATAGACGAGATACTTGCATACCTTTATCCTGCATTAACAAAAGAAATTACACGTTTGAAATCTTTGATGGGGGCATAAGTATGAGTTTCGACTTGATATACAAGCACTTTTGAAGTACCCCAATTTATCCATCAGTCGATTTCCACCAGCACCCGAAATCAGTCGGATTCCCACCAGAACTAGAGCGATTTTCTGCTATAATTACTCTCTAGCGATATGCCTGTGCAGAAAGTAGAGGCGCCTGTGCAAAAAGTCAGCCCCAAAAAGTACTATTTGCGCAAAGCCCGTTCTATCTGAAGATTTATTTATCTTCTTGCGGTCCTATCAATCCGCAATGGCTGCCGCCAGAGGCAAGACGATAATCGAGGTCACGGTAGTGGGGCCCGATAGAAAAGGGGTTGTTGCAGATATTACCAACTTTATCTTCAGGAACGGCGGCAACATTGAAAAGATAAACCAGAATGTCGTCCGCGGCCTCTTTGGCATGCAACTTGAAGCGTCATTTGCAGAAATCGATAGGAAGCAGCTGGACGACGGCCTGAAGCAGTTGTCCAAAAAGCTATCGATGGAGATCAAGGTTCACTACCAAGAGCCGGACAGGCTCCAGAATGTCGCAATCTTTGTGAGCAAGGAGCCACACTGCCTTGCGAAATTGCTCGAAGCGAAGAAGAAAGGCGAGATTAAGGCCAACATTCCTGTCGTCATTGGGAGCGACACTACGCTCAAACCAATGGCAGACGAGGTCGGCATACCATTCCACGCCGTTGCCCATATCGACCAAGCAGAAGCAGAGAACAAAATCCTGCAACTGATCGATCAGTATAACATCGACTTGATAGTTCTTGCAAGGTACATGCGCATCCTGACCCCAAACTTTGTCTGGCGCTACCCGAACCGAATAATCAATATCCACCCGTCGCTCTTGCCTGCGTTCCCTGGTGCATACGCCTACGTGCAGGCTTATGAGCGAGGTGCAAAAATAGTGGGCTGCACCGCGCACTTTGTCACAGAGGATCTGGATCAGGGTCCGATCATAAGCCAAGAATCGTTCAAGGTATCAAAGGGCGACACGCTTGATACGATAAAGAAGAAAGGTCAAGAGATGGAGGCCGCGACCCTGCTTGAGGCAGTAAGGCTTTACCTTGAAAACAAGCTCGAAGTGTACTGGGGCAAGGTCTACGTCAAGGACGATGAGAGAACCAAAAAGTAGTTAATGCAGCCAAGCGTGCTTTTACACATAATGTCAGTGCCTGTATTTGGCATGAGTGAGCATGACTTTAGGAGCGCGCTCAAAAAAACCAAGCGGGCGATAATCCCTGTGGGATCGCTCGAGCAGCACGGCAGTCATCTGCCGGTATCGACCGACTCGCTCATCGTCGAGTACATTGCAAGGCTGGCCGCGGAGAAGGTTGGCGCGTTTGTCCTACCGGTAATCTCATACGGTATTTCATTTGAGCACAAGCCAATGTTCAACGTGTCGCTCCGCAATTCGACGCTTTCAACCATGATCTGCGACGCCTGTATTTCTCTTGCTGAAAATAGAATAAAGGAGATAATAATCCTAAATGGCCATCATGGCAACATGGGCGCGTTGCAGTATATAGCGCAGGAGCTTCATGGCAGGCTACCAAGGGATGTTCGAGTGCATACCATACATTACTGGCACATGATGAAGAGTGAATTTGACCATGCCGGCGAAGTTGAAACATCGCTTGTCTTGGCAATCGCGCCGGAACTTGTCAGGATGGACAGGGCATTGCCAAACTCTAAAAAGCTATCAAAGTCAAAGGCTGCGTACAGCAGCATCACCAACACTCCTGGATCGTTTCCAAAAATAACTGGCAATGGTGTATGGGGCGACCCTAGGAAGGCCACGGCTGCAAAGGGCGAAAAGTGGATAAAAGAGGTCACTGCCGGGCTGGCCAAGACGATAACTGAGCTTGGCTGAAAACCAAATGCAATGAAATTTTAATATATGCCTACATTGCGCTTACCTGTAGGTAGATATATGTCAGTAGATATGGCGGTAAAGGTTCTCGATGAGAGCCTTGGAAAGGTTGTGCTTATCAAATTGAAGGGTGGCAAAGTGATCAGGGGTAACCTCCACGGTTTCGATCAACACATGAACCTATTGCTTGAAGACTCGGTCGAAATACTCGAAGAGGGCAAATCAAACGACCTTGGCACCATCGTTGTCAGAGGGGACAACGTGGTGATCATTTCACCACCTCCAAAGTAGTTGCAGGGGTCGAGTTTGAGAAATGACGAAGGGCACTACTTCAATGGGCAAGTTCACCCGCAAAAAGACCCACATACGCTGCAGAAGGTGTGGTCACAACTCGTACCACAAGCGGGGCAAGAGATGCGCCAAGTGCGGCTACCCTGATCCTAGAATGCGCAAGTACGATTGGATTAAGCGGCAGGTTATTTGATACAAACGGAAAGCTTTTCTTTTAGCATCACCAAAGGCAATCCATCATAATGTCCGCGGAAATCGCCATTATCGCTGGCTCGTCTGTCGCAGGCGCGATATCGGCTGCATTCATTGAAAAGCTATCTCGTTTGTGGGGTGGCGACAAAAAGAAGCCCAGACCAACAAACGCCGTCAGGGCGGAGCTGCTCTCACTCTTGTTTGAGAAGAACCTTGCTGCGGAAGCGATAACCCGCGTCTATGAGGCATCACAAGAAGGCAGGATAGACCGGCTAGAGCGCGATAGACTATTGTTGAAATACAAGCAGCAGCTTGATTCCCTCAACCAAAAAATCGCTATTGTGCAGCCGGTAGCTGACTTTGCTGATATAACAGAACTTCGGAACAACCTTGTTTCACTGCTTGAAAACAAAATCTCTGCGCTGGATCAGAAACTGATGCAAATGAAACCTGGCATATCTCCTCCTGATGTCATTGATGCAAGGGTACAAAAGATAATCGCCGAGACTTCAAAGGTCCAGACGACTCCTGTAGATCAAAAGCCCTTCAAGGCAGAGGAAAAGAGCATCGATCAGCTGCAAAAGGAAATAGTGCAAGCGCTCCAGCGGCTTGAGCAAGTGGAGATAGACAAGGACTAGGTTACAATCGTTAGCGCTTTTGGGAACACCTGAAAAGTCGCCGGCAGAATGCCGATCGGCTCGCCGTCTACCGTGACTGTCACTTCTCTCTCCATCGACTTTATCAACACTTTCTTTGCCTTCGAATACAGTATGTTGTCTTCGCCAGCATAATTGCCTGCCTTGATGTTGGCCATCTCGTCAAGCATCTTCAAGCTGCCAGAATCCTTCAATACCAGAAGATCAAGCAGGCCATCAGACATGCTGGCCTCAGGCGCAGCCATAAAGCCGCCACCTAAGAATTTTCCATTCGCAACCACTGCCATAGTCATGTTTGTAGACTTTTTGCGCCCATCTATGAACAGGTCGCACGCATTGCTCTCATACGACGGCACAGTGCTGATTATGGCTGCCGCCGTTGATACAATCCTGCTCTTTATCTTGCTCCTTACCTTCTTGGACCTGTCAATAATTTCTGCCCCGACGCCTATTTCTGCCGCATTTAGAAAAATCCGCGGCCGGAGACGAAAGCCATTGTCAGGATTTGTCGCCGAGATTGCTATTACATCTATTTTTGTAGGATTGCCTCCAACAAAATTCTGGCAGCACTCTACCACGCCGGCTGGAAGTCCGAGCGACTTGACAAGCACATTCCTTGTGCCGCACGGCACAACACCCATTATAGCGTCTGGGTTTATCAGCCTTAATTTGTGGCCGCGCACCCCTGTTGTGTCTTCAAAAAAGCCGTTTGCAACCTCGTTTATTGTACCGTCGCCTCCGATGGCGATTACCTTGTCAAACCCTTTGCGAAGCATGTCTCTTGCAAGGACTGTCCCGTCGCCTGATTTCTTACTAAAGGCAACTTTTATCCTGCCTCCAAAAATTTTCTCCATCTTTGCATACAACTCGTCCCAGTTCTTGCCTGTCAGCCCGCTGCACGAGTTTGGATTGACGATCAGGGCGGTGTCAAATGCCCTTTGCTTGGCGCGCACTTGCACGCCGATATTCTTCAACAATGGAATATATGAAAAACATCACTCATAAGGGTATTGAAAAAATAGAGAGAGAAGGAGATTTACTTCTTTAGCCCCTGAGTGGTTGGAATTCCTTCCATCATGCCCTGCAGCGAGTTAGTGATATTGAGAAAGTGCAAACCCTTCTGTGTGGTCTTGTATGTCTGTTCACCCTTGTCGTATGCCAGCAATCCATTTTCTTCAAGCACTGTAAGGTACTCTTTCAGCTGGGCGTACGATAAGAACGCTTTGTACATTATCTTGGTCTTTGTAACGCCGCCAGTAGCCGACTCCAGAATTCGCGAAGCGATTTCGGTCCTACTTCTATATTTCATTCTTCTTATTCTTTCTAGGAGCCTCGGTCTATATAAGAAACCCGTGGGTAATCTACAGTAAGATTATTCAGTCTATGACTTATACATATAGAAAAGCAAAATAGTGCGTAAAAATCCACTCTAGTTGTTTGGTTGCACGAATTATTGATGGCAAAGTTGTATCGGCAGATGTCAAGGCTAGGGTGAAAAAAGCGGTAGAGCAGCTGAAAGACAACGGCGTCCAGCCGTGCCTTGCTACCGTGCTAGTGGGAGACGATCCTGCTTCTGCGACGTACGTTGGGAGCAAGCAGAGCGACGCCAAGGAGGTTGGCATCGCCACAAGGGACCACCGGCTTACATCCACCTTCAAGCAGAGTGAGCTGGTAGAGCTGATGCAGCTGCTGAACAATGACCATGAAGTTCATGGCATACTGGTGCAACTGCCGCTACCTAAGCACATTGACGAGTTTGAGGTAATTGCTGCACTGAGCCCGTTCAAGGATGTGGACGGCCTGACTCCCTATAACGCCGGCATGCTCCAGAGTGGCATGGGGGTCTTGAAGCCATGCACGCCTTCTGGCATCATTGAGCTCTTGGATTACTACAAGATAGACATAACCGGCATGGACGCGGTCGTAGTTAACCGCAGTAACCTAGTAGGCAAGCCCCTTGCGCTCTTGCTTCTAGAGCGCAATGCGACCGTGACAATATGCCACTCAAAGACCAAAGACCTGAATGCAAAACTGCACAATGCGGATCTGGTGGTGACTGCCGTCGGCAACCGCCAGCGCTTTACACTTACCGGTGACATGATAAAGGAAGGCGCGATCGTAATCGATGTCGGGATAGCCCGGCTCAACAACAAGCTGGTCGGAGATGCCGACTTTGAATCCGTGAAGCAAAAAGCGTCATGGGTGACTCCTGTCCCCGGCGGTGTAGGGCTCATGACGCGGGCGATGCTACTGAAGAACACGGTGACTGCCGCCTCTATTTCCAAAGAGATGAGCAGATAGCTGACAGGAAAGAAAGACGTCCGGCAGCAGATGCTTGAAAAACGCAACAGGCTTGATGCGCAGGAGATTGTAGAACGCAGCAAGCGCGTCCAGGAATTTTTGATAAACAGCAAGGAGTTCCAGTCAGCCAAGGTCGTAGGCGCGTACTATGCCTTTGGCTCTGAAGTAAGGACAGATCTTGTGATAGAGCAGACAAAAGCACTTGGGAAAAAGGTCGCGCTGCCAAGCGTCGAAGGCGAAAACCTCACATTCTACGAGCTGTCGTCGGGCAAGTACCTTGTTAAGGGCAGGTTTGGCATAATGGAACCCCTGCCTTATGGACCTGTGGACAGGATGGACTTGTTGGTTGTCCCCGGCATCGCGTTTGACAGGAAAGGCTACCGGCTTGGCTACGGCAAGGGCTACTATGACAAGTTCTTGGCCAAGAGAAAGGTGGTGTTCTCCATCGGGCTTGCCTACTCTTTCCAGCTGCTTGATAACAATCTTCCATTAGGCGAGCACGACAAGAGGCTGGACGCGATAGCCACCGAAGATCGCATCATTTACGTCTAGCGCACGATGGCTCTTCTTGCAATATCTGTCCTGTAATAGTGGCCGTTTTCTCCCCACCGTATCTTGCGAACGGCCGAGTACGCGTTTTCGATCGCCTGCCTTGCATTCTGCCCGAGTGCAGTCACGCCCAGAACACGGCCGCCGTTTGTCACTATCCTGTTCTGTGAATCCCTTGCAGTGCCTGCATGGAAGATCATAATGTCATTGCCAAATTTAGAGTCGAGACCCTCGATCACTTCGCCCTTATTGTAGCTGCCGGGGTAACCACGGGAGGCCATAACCACACACACCGCTGTCTGGTCCTTCCATTGGATCGGAGGCATCGAGCCGAGCCGCCCGTCGACAGCCGCGTCTACATATTCATACAGATCGGACTCCATCCGCATCATGATGGGTTGACACTCAGGATCGCCCATTCTTGCATTGAACTCGAGCACATGCGGGTTGCCATTTTGGTCGACCATTATGCCTGCGTAGAGGAATCCCTTGAACGGGGTGCCGCGCTTTTTCATGATGCTTGTCACTGGTTCCATCACCCGCTTTACAATCTTGTCATAAAGATCGTTATCGACTACTGGCGCCGGGGAATAGGCGCCCATGCCGCCGGTATTGGGGCCCTTGTCGCCATCAGAGACCCGCTTGTGGTCCTGGCTTGAGGCAAGGGACATTATCGTCATGCCATCGCAGAGCGCAATGAATGATGCCTCTTCGCCGGACAACCGTTCCTCGATCACAATCCTGCTGCCTGCAGCCCCGAACTCTTTTTTGGTCATCATGCTGTCGATTGCCGCAATCGCTTGATCGGCATTGTCGCACACCACCACCCCCTTGCCGGCTGCAAGCCCGTCGGCCTTGACTACCAGTGGCTTACTCTGTTTTGAGACATAGTCCTTGGCCTTATGTGCATCTGTAAAAATGGCAAATTCCGCGGTCGGGATGCCTGCTTCGCGCATAAGCTCTTTGGCAAATGCCTTGCTTGCTTCGAGCATGGCGGCCTGCCTTGTAGGACCGAAAATGCGTAGGTCTTCTTTTTCAAAGGCGTCAACGATACCAAGCGACAGCGGCTCCTCCGGACCCACGATAGTGAGCAGCTTCTTGCTCCTCTGCTTCTTGGCAAACGACACCAACTTGTCGATGTCATTCTGCTTGATATCTAGATTTTCAAAAGTGCCGCCGTTGCCAGGTGCGAAATAGATCTTATCTACATGCCTACTTTGCGAGATCTTCCAGCCGATGGCGTGTTCCCTGCCGCCTGAGCCGACGATAAGAACGTTCACAATGCTGTAAAAACAGTCGGATAATAAATTGTTTGATTAAGTTTCACTTACTTTTTTCGTGTCCCCTTTTAAGCGATATGCGTGTCTACTTTGCATGGGCTCGGAAGCTGACGCGGGACGCGCCCGCAGAGGACTTGCATCTGCCAACGAAGAAACAAGACAAAGAGTTGCTAGGAAAGGCGGCATTGCGCCGCACCAGAAAAGGGGGCTTGCAGCAGCAAACCCGGAAACAAGGATGCGAGTGGCCAAGGCGGGCGGCGAGGCGCGGGCCCAAGACAGGGAAGGGCTCTCTGTCGCCGGAAGGCGCGGGGGCGAAGTCGTGAAGGAGCGCTACGGCTCTGACTTTTACCGTGAGATCGGCGAAAAGGGAGGAGGCGCGGTGAAAGAGCGCTACGGGACCGAGTTTTACAGCGAGATTGGCAAGCGCGGGGGCGAGACTGTCAAGCAAGAGCGCGGCGCCGAATACTACTCTACTATCGGAAGAAAGGGCGGCGAGGCCCGGACGGTCGCGGAAAAGCCTGAGGAAGTACAGACTACCACAGACACGACTGGCGTGTCAACTGCGGCCTAGCAGGTTGACGTTGTCTTCAGCTATTGCCTGCAGGTACCCTACGTATTCAGAGTCGGCAAACTTGATTGTCGTAAACCGGTTCTCTTCTATCGCTTTTCTTACACTCTTCAAGTGGTAGCACTCGTCGCCGCCTGATAGGGTTGTAAAGTAAAAGTCCTTGCAGGAACAAAAGCCGAGATCCGGGTCTGTCCAGTACTCGTTATCCTTGCCGACCACTATCCATAGCCTCTTGCCGCTTGGCAGAAAGAGCATCTGCTTGACGCTGCCAGACGCCAGCGCGTCGTCGATCCGCGACACTGATTTATTTGCCCTTTGTGAGTATATAAAAAGCGTGAAGATACGGCCGCTCCACCCGCACGCCGCGCTGTTGCTGGAAGAAGATGATGATCGCAAATATGTGGCGGTGTCGGACCTGCACATCGGGCTAGAAGCCGAGCTTCTGGAGAAAGGGGTGACGATGCCAAGCCTAGCGTCGGGAATGGTAAGTGAGCTGTTGGAGCTGGTGGAGCGGGAGCATGTTAATGGTGTGGTGCTCCTGGGCGACATCAAGCACACTGTCGGGTCGATAAGCAAGCAAGAGTGGGACGAGATACCGGCGTTCTTAAAGCGGCTGGCGGCAAAGGCGGACGTCTACCTTGTGCCGGGCAACCACGACAGCAACATCCGGCACCTTGTGCCTACAAGCGTGAATGTGGTGAGCGCCAAGGGCATGACGCTTGGCGGCGACACACTCCTTGTGCATGGCCACTCGATGCCGTCGGACATCCGGTCAAACGTGGGCAGGATAGTGATGGGGCACGTGCACCCTGTCTTTGTAAAGAAGGGAAGCGTGATAAACGGCCAACGGGTCTGGATATACATACAGGGCAGGAAGGAAGCGCTCTTTCCTTCACAGGAAGGAACGATCGAGGTCGTGGTGGTACCCAGCTTTAATCCTCATTTGTACGCTACAGAGGAAAGATGGTATCACAAGCCGATATCCCCCATTATTACAAGGGTAGTGGAGGCCGGGGTCGAGAAGTGCATTGTCGCGACGCTGGACGGGTCGGTGGTAGGCGATGTTGATGTGCTGCCACACATATTGTAGGTGTTGGGGGGTGTGCGCGTTTCCAGTGGAGCATATGGAAAAATGCAGTAGCATGTAGCATTTTACGCACAAAAAATGCTACAATTTACGAAATGTGCTTCCATTGAAAAAATGGTGCATTTTCGAAATGTGTGCGTTTCTAGTTCAAGAATAATGCGGAATAATTCTTTCATATACTCTGGAATATTTTTATTCCATCTTTTACGCTTGCATCTGGAATAATATTCCAATTTCGGAATAATGAGCACAAGCTGGAATATTCCAAGCAGAAAATTATTTTATCTTGTTAGCTGCATTGATCTGCCGCTGGTTGATATTGAGTAATAATGACATTTTGTATTTTATTATTAAAGAACTAATTTGGGATTGAACTTGCACAATCTTTAGTATCTAGAACCTCGCAAATCCAGAAATACGAGCGTGAAAAGTGTCAATTCTGGACGCATGGCCGTCCAGAATTGTGTCCAGTAGTGAAAAAGACTCCTGACCCAAAATGTGGAGCTTTGCCTTTTTCAGTACTAATAGCGAATTGGTTCACAGCATTCAGATATAGAGCATAACACCCGAAACCCATATCTGACATATGCAGCATGGAATGTCATGTCCAAAGCCGATCTTTACCAGAGGCTGGATAGAGTGTCCGAAATAACACTCACCGTTAAAGGTAGAAAATCAGGCAGAGATATCCATAGGCCAGTCTGGTTTGTGCATGAAGGCAACACTCTATATTTGCTTCCAGTTCAAGGCACCGACACCAACTGGTACAAGAACTTCCAAGTCAATCCAACATTGAAGATTTCTGCAAATGGCGCAGAAACAACTGTCAGAGGTAAACCAATAACAGACAGTGATAGGGTTGACTATGTCGTAAGCAAATTCAAGTCCAAATATGGTGAAGGTGACGTGAAAAAGTATTATCCGAAAACTGATGTAGCCGTTGAAGTCCCGCTCTGACAAACCTTTCTAGGAAGTGACGTATGACCCGATGACTTTCTTATATGGCCGGGGCTTTCCTTGTCTTCCTGTTTTGGCATAAATTGTAAAATATAGTTCCAATATGTGCCCAGAAGTGTCTCGTTTATTGCGTTGAAATGATTCAAAGCCTATTGGGCTTTGTTAATTGTGCTGTATGACTTGCCAGCGTCTTTTAGATATAGTATGTAGTCGATGATAGAGTCACGCATCTCTTTGTTTATCTGGCCTGGATTGATTGGTCTGTCCGGGCTTGATAGTTTCTTATGTGCGACAAAGGCTTTGAGGGCCTTGTCATAGGCTTTGCAGTATCAGGAGATTTGTGTTCAAGGGCTTTGAGGAATTTTTGGTATGGTGTTAGTCCGTCGATAGTAGTTGTCAAATTGAATGATTATTCTTTTTGCAAGTGAGCTTTAGGCTTTTAGTAGCGACGTGGCATGGTTAAAGAACTTGGGCGACGGTCATTGAAACACTCGGAATCGACAAGCACATGAATGCTAGTCATAACATAGCTTGCACTACGTATGGAAATGGTATCTCATCATTCTGGCGGAATATAGCGTATCAGTCTATATGCACGATAGCAAAGGAATCCTATTGTACTCCACTCTGCAACACTCCATAAGATTACGATCACATTCCAGGTTGATATTGGCACAGGAATCGTAAAATGCTCCCCAAAAATCCAAAGGAATGTGAGAATAGTCGGAAAGTTCATTATTATTGAAATCACACTGAGGTCTGGATTATACCAAGTACTAGCAGAAACCCATATTACGCCAGCCGCAAATCCGTAGACTGCGAAAGGTATCAGAAGCCATTCATTTCCATACATTAGCATATAACGAATGGAGTTTGAAGGTTGTTTCTGCAAAGTCCAGTTTACCTAGGTTGAGGGAAGTTAAATAAGAGTATGCTTGGTCAGATTATCAAGCGCGGAAATATTCGCAGGTCTGTAGCCATTCAACAGGGGAGTCCTCATGAGCTTTTTGCCATGACCCTCTAGTCGCTTGGTTCTTTGTAAGGCGAGCTTTGAGGATTTGGTTCCATCGGGTTGTTCTAATACTAGGTTTATCTAGCAAAAATTGAAAATCATTAATCATGTCAGTCAAAATCAAAATCTTTGTTTTGATTGCAATGCTTTGTCTTTTACCAACCCTTACATATTCATCTGCCTACGCTCGATTAGGACCAACAGATGATAATAACGTCAGTGCTATTGCCACACCTGAGCAGCTAGAGGAATGCAAAACCTTGGGTATAAGTCCTGAAAAATGCTCAGACATTGAAATTCTAAAGCATCGCTGTCTAGATGGACCCAATTCCCCATGCAGCATGGGACGCCCACCATTACCACCTAAACTAGCTCCTTTCATCCTGTCCATTCTCACAGGATATGGAATAGCATTAGTGACAGGGGTTTATGCTGTAAGAAAAATAAGAAAGGTGAGGAAAAAGGCGACCACAGAATAATAATCAGTCACAAATGGATTCTCTGTCCTATCGAAGATCAGGCCATTTCCATTAAATGGCGTAATCTCTCAATTGTTCCCAATGGTAGCCACAACTATCAAAAGCGTAATGGTTGTAGATGACGCAAAGATGTTGTCACTGCGACTGTTTTGAGCCTGCAGCGGACGGGCTTTAGGGTCCATTCGTTTACTGATCCGCTTGAGGCCATCAATCACATTGCCAAAGATGGTTGTAAAGATTGTGAATTGCTAGTACCAGATATCAGAATGCTAGGAATGGATGGGTTTGAGCTCGTCAGAAGGGTCAAGATGCTGCGGCCGGAAATGAATGTAGTCATGATGATGGCTTTTGAAGTGAACAAGAGAGAATTTGAACAGGTGTTTCCTTCAACACCAGTTGAGAACGTGTTGAGCAAACCGTTTGTGCCGCACCTGCTTGCATAACTGGTAAAGTCAGCTTATAGAGAAGAGGCCAAGCAGAAAACCTAGAAGTGTCTATTTCATTGTCTTGCCAAATTGAACGATTGTTCTATTTGAAAATTGAGCTTTGAACATTTTGTAAAAATGTAAGTGGCATGGCGCGGCCTTAAGAAGACCTTGTTTTTTGCTACATTTGATTTTAATTCTGCTTGATTTGGTAGATTGGATGAAATGGCGCAGAACCCCTCTTCTTTTGATAAAGAAACACAAAAGGCTAAGAGACAACAGGCCAAAAAGAGTGTTGCAAAGTGGCTAGTTGTTCTAGGAACAGTCCTTGCCATAGTGCTTGCTAGCAGTACTTACCTGCTTGAACCAATACTCTCTAGCCAGCATGTCCGGTATTTGCAAGTCACAGAAGTTGCGATAATTGGTTTCTTTGCCATCCAGCTTATTACAAGTGTCTCTTACAACATCTATGTTCGCGATAGGATATAGGCAATTGCTTGATGATGAGCATGTAAAGGAGGTGCCAATTGTCTCATACCCTTGCAGTATTGCTTGGAAGAATGGGCGTTCACAAAAAGGAGAGAGGTAGGGATATAGGCTATTGGATTTGCCAGTTCTGTACTGGTCTGGCGCAAGAGATAGGCAAGAGGATAGCCTGCAGGTATATCGTTTTGCAAACTATCAAAATCAAGTCGGCGTATTATGAACACAAGTGCATGTTTCATCAAACAAAGAAGGCGAATCCTGAAGGAAAAATTTGGATGTACAGAAGGTTATCATAGACAGACTACTAGTTTCTGGCTTCGATGGAGCTCAGATGCCTAAACTTTAAAGCTCTGAATCATGAACCCTACTACATGACAAAATCAAATCCCTTAAGCTTTAACCTCACTGCTGTTCATAATGATTTGCAGTCCGTTTCAGAACCGCTATCGGCACGGAAATACCGGAGTCACATAGAAACAAGATCAGGAGAGTATACGAAACAACAAATAGCTTTAAAACCTGACCTATAAGAGCAGGTTTATATCTTCATCAGCCCATTTTTAGGCCATGGGCAATGGATCAAAAAGCATGGTTCCAGCACCAAAAAATGGTAGGGCCAGTAGGACTCGAACCCTGAATCAGTTGATTTTATTCTAGTTTTACATAATTTCGGAGCGGCGCAAGCGTCGGCGTATTGCTGCTCAACCATTGCAATGTTTTTGTAAATGAGCTCGCCGCTTCAATAGTAGTCAGCACCGGAATTCCCATCTCCACCGCCTTCCTTCGTATCTGATATTCGTCATACAGCATGCCTACGTACTTCTCTATCGTCGATGTAGCCGGTATATTGATGATAAAGTCGATCTTGCGCTCGTACAGCAGGTCGGCGATGTTGGGCTTTCTGTCCGGCTCGCTTATCTTGTAGACCAGCTGCACATCCTTGAAGTTGTTGTTCTCCATAAACTCTGCTGTGTGCTCTGTCGCCATTATCTTGTAGCCCATCGACGAAATGAGCGACACTATCGGAAGCAGCATCTCCTTGTTCTTCGGCCCTCCGACAGTCACAAGCGCAGACCCAGACAGCGGCAGCGAATACCCTGCCGCCATATACGCCTTTGACAGCGCGTCGTAGAAAGTATTGCCAAAGCACGCAACTTCGCCGGTAGACTGCATCTCTACGCCAAGCACGACGTCCGCGCCTTCCAGCTGCATAAACGAAAACTGTGGCACCTTGATCCCAAACCCTGTCGTCTTGAGCCACAAGTCCTTGGCAGCAGGCGGCAGTTTCCTGCCGGTCATCGCTTTAGCAGCCAAGTTGATCAAATTAAAGCCAACGAACTTGCTCACAAAGGGCATTGACCGGGAAGCCCTCACGTTTGCCTCTATCACCGACACCTCGCCGTTCTTGACCAGGTACTGGATGTTGAACGGCCCTTTGACGTTGAGCGCCTTGCCTATCTTGACCGAGTTGTCGACTATGGTGTCTATGGTCTCCCTCTCTAACCGCCAAGGCGGTATGCTCATCATTGCGTCGCCCGAGTGCACGCCAGCGTTGTCGATGTGCTCAATGACAGAGCCGATAATGACGTCATTGCCGTCAGATACCGCGTCCACTTCGACTTCCGCGGCGTCCTGCAGGAACTTGCTGATGACGACTGGATGATCAGGGCTTACGTTTGTCGCGTCGGTCAAGAATTGCTCTAATTGTTGCTCGCCCCATACCACTTTCATTGCCGCGCCAGATAGCACGTACGACGGCCTGACCAATACGGGAAAGCCTACAGTGTCTGCAAACTCTTTGGCTTCTGTCAGTGATGTGAACTTTCTCCAAGCCGGCTGCTTTATCCCTAATGTGTCAAGCAGTTGCCCGAACTTGGACCTGTCCTCTGCCCTATCAACATCCTCAGCGCTTGTGCCAATTATCTTGATGCCATTCTTTGCCAATTTCGGAGTCAGGTTGTTCGCTGTCTGGCCGCCCACGCACGTCACTACGCCAGTCGGGTTCTCCTTGCCGCAGATGTCGAGCACTCGCTCTAGCGTCAGCTCTTCAAAGTAAAGCCTGTCGCAGATGTCATAGTCGGTCGACACCGTTTCAGGGTTGCAATTAATGACTGAAATCTCTTTGACGCCGTTTTCCTTCAAGCCCCATACCATGTTGACAGTACCCCAGTCAAACTCGACGCTACTTCCAATCCTGTAGGGGCCGGCACCAAGCACTATCATCCTGCTGCTCTTGCCGTTGTTGCTTTCGACCTTGACGTCATCTTCGCTTCCGCCGTACGTCAGGTAGAGGTAGTTTGTTTTCGCGGGCCACTCTGCAGCCAGGGTGTCGATCTGTTTTACAACGGGCTTGATCCCGAACTTCTCGCGGAACGCCCGCACCTGCATCTCGTCAAGGTTCTGGCAGCGTGCAATCTGCCTGTCTGAAAATCCTAACTTTTTCGCCTTCCTGACAAGGTTCTCGTCAAAGGTGGTCTTGCGCAGCTGCGCCTCCATGTCGACGATGTTCTTTATCTTTACCAAGAACCACGGGTCTATGAACGACAGCTGGTAGATCCGCTCGATGGACAGGCCGGCCTTCATGGCCTGGACCACGTGGAAAATTATCTCGTCGTTTGGATGTATGAGCGCCTGCTCTATCCGCTCAATGTCCTCTGGAGCGGGTGGTGGCGGCGAGTTGGCGTTTGCCACAAGACCATCCTTTCCCATGTCGCACATCCTGATCGCCTTTTGCACCACTTCTTCAAACGTCCTGCCGATAGCCATCACTTCGCCTACCGACTTCATGGCGCTTCCGAGCTTGCGTTTGACCAGCTCGAACTTGGAAAAATCCCACCGCGGCATCTTTAATACGACATAATCAAGCGACGGCTCAAAGCATGCTGTTGTAGCTTTGGTTATCCTGTTTATCAGCTCGGGCAGCGTGTATCCTAATCCAATCTTGGCGGCCATGTATGCCAGCGGATATCCGGTAGCCTTGCTCGCAAGGGCTGACGACCTTGACAACCTTGCGTTTATCTCGATAGCGGTATACTCCTCCGACTGCGGGTCAAGGCCAAACTGGATGTTGCATTCCCCGACAATGCCGCAGTAGCTGGTCGCCCTGATCGCCGCAGACCTGAGCATGTGGTACTCATAATTGTTGAGCGTCTGCGACGGCGCGATTACGATGTTGTCGCCGGTGTGCACACGCATCGACAACACGTTTTCCATGTTGCACACGATGACGCTGTTGCCCTTGTAGTCGCGCATCACTTCATATTCGATCTGCTTCCAGTGCCCGACGTATCGCTCTATCAGTATCTGGTGTACCATACTGAGGTTGAGGCCGCGCTGCGCGATCTCTTGTAATTCATATTCATTGTACGCGACTCCGCCTCCCCTGCCACCGAGTGTGTACGCGACCCTGATTATGACTGGGTAGCCGATCTCTTTGGCCGCCTTGAATGCTTCTTGCAGCGAGTTGACTGCATAACTCTGCAGCACCGGCACGTCGCTCTTTATCATCGCGTCCTTGAACTTTTGTCTGTCCTCAGTGATCTCGATCCCATGGATCTGGGTGCCAAGCACGCGCATGCCGTACTTTTCCAAGATGCCCTGCTCGTGCAGCGCGACTCCGCAGTTGAGCGCTGTCTGGCCGCCAAACCCAAGCATGATCGAGTCCGGCTTTTCCATCTGGATCACCTTCTCGACAGTGGCAACGTTGATAGGCACAGGATACACCTTGTCTGCAAAGCGTGTGTCTGTCTGGATCGTGGCGATGTTAGGGTTTATGAGTACGCTCTTGACCCCTTCCTCGGCCAGCGCCTTGAGGCATTGAGAACCGGAGTAGTCGAATTTGCGGCCAGTTTACTGGCTTTCGCCCGCTTCTCCGATTTTTATTGCCCCGCTGCCCAGCACAAGGACTTTCTTTATCGACTCATCTCTTGGCGCCTCTTCTCACCTCTTTCTTTTTCTTCTTTTTCGCCGCTATTTTTGTTGTCTTCTTTTTAGGCCGCGCTTTTGCAGCCTTGGTTGTCGCCGCAGCAGCTACCGCTGGCTCTGGCTTGACTCCATTACCGATAATTTCCTTGAAGCGGTCAAAGACGTACATGCAGTCGTACGGCCCCGGCGACGCCTCGGGGTGGAACTGCACCGCGATTATGGGCTTGCTCTTATGCTCGATGCCCTCCACCGTGTCGTCGTCCGCGTTTTCAAACCACACCTTAAAGCCCGTTTTTCCAAGAGTCTTTGGATCGATGCCGTAGCCGTGGTTCTGGCTCGTGACATAGACCTGGTTGTTGCGCCTGTCAACGCATGGCTTGTTCTGCCCCCTGTGGCCGAACTTTAACTTGTAAGTGTTGGCGCCGCCTGCAAGGGCAAGTATCTGGTTCCCAAGGCAGATCCCAAGAGTCGGCGTAGACTCTTTTATCAATTTGGAAGCGGTCTTGATCGTGTCCGTGCAGACCTTGGGGTCGCCCGGCCCATTGCTTATCACCACACCCTTTGGGTTATACGACATCACCTGCTCGTACGTCGCATCCCATGGCAGCCTGACCACTCTATAGCCTGTGCGAATGATGTTGCGTATAATGCTGTACTTTACTCCAGTGTCAAGCACGACTATGCAGTCCTTGCTCTTGTCGCCGTACTCTTTTGGCTCGCTCGTGGACACTTCGGGCATAAAGTTCAACCCTTCGTATTTCGCGCTGGAAAGTGCCCTTTTCAGCCGCGCCTCATCTATGGCGTTTTCAGACACGACGACTGCGCCCATCATCACCCCATGCACCCGTAGCTTTTTGGTCAGCGCGCGTGTGTCTATGCCATATATGCCAGGAATTTTCTCTTCATACAGCCACTGGTCCAGCGTCCTTGTGCAGCTCCAGTGGCTTGCGATATCTGATAAATCGTGAATGAGCAGCGCCTTGACCTGTATCTTGTCCGATTCGAAGAATTTCGGCAACCCGTACTCGTCCTTGATGTTAAAGCTTGGGACGCCATAGTTGCCGACAAGCGGATAGGTCATGCACAATATCTGGCCCCTGTACGACGGGTCTGTCAGCGTCTCGGTATAGCCGACCATGCCGGTGTTGAACACAACTTCGCCGGCAACCTCTGATGGGTAACCAAAGCCGATGCCGTCAAAAACACTGTCGTCTTCTAAAATCAGCTTGGCCGCATAGCCCGTGTAGGTCTGTTGCAGTGTAGGAATTTTTTGAACCCTCACCAACTGTAAAAGTAAGCAAATTTAAATTTTGCTTTGTGCAACAACAGTAATATCCTTGGGTGACCCAAAGTCGTCATTGCAGAAACAAGATCGATGCACCATCTGCGGATCGCGCTTTGCAGAGAAAAAGTGCTACTACTGTGAAAGCAGGATATGCACTTCGTGCATGGTTCCGGTAGAAGTGTCTGGCTCGACTACAAAATGCCTGACGTGCGACAGGAACAAAGTTAACAGGCTCAGCCTCGTTCAGATGCTAAAGAGGAACTATTACCTCTTCGCCATAATTGTGGCCTTTTGGCTGTTCACTGTCTTTCCAATCCCGTTCCTACACCTTGCAGGCATCGAAGTGGACCCAAGCGCCTTCCAGCCTGTCCTCATTGCCACCGGCGCCATGACCATACCCTTTGTCTTCCTGTTCCTTGCATGGCAGAGGAAGGCACCCAGAGGCTCCTCATAGTGTGGGAGGCCGTTTGGATAATTCGTTAAATAAACAGACAGCCATTGCTATTCTTACTATGAATTACTTTTCTACAAACAAGCTTCAGGCGATAGCCATTATTTCGGCCATCGTCATTTCGGTAGGCACAGGCGCGTTTTTTGCCTTGGGCAGCCCAATTCCAAAGGCGTACAGCCAGACGTCGTCGTCTGCATCGCTGGCATCATCATCCAACCCGACCATCCGAGTCACGGGCGACGCGATGACCAGTCTGATGCCGGACCGGGCGACCCTTGTCATAAATGTCCAGTCGCAGCCTGACGACCTCTCAATGGTTCTAAACGAGCATGCGGACAAGATAGAGGAAATCAAGCAGGCAGTGATGGCAGCCGACGACAGCGCCAAGGTCACGGTGGGCCATCGGAACCTCTCCCCATACTACTCTGGCGGCGGAGTCCCGGCCTCAAACGATGTGACCTTTAACGTGTACGCGTCAGTCGCGATCCAGACCGACATCGACCACCTCTCGGATCTTGTCAGTGCGCTGGCACAAGCCGGCTTTGGGTTTGAAAGCGTATATATCGATCCTGTATACTACAGCCGGCTTGCGCAGGTGGCGGCAAGCACTGACGCCAAAGGGTCGGTGGAATCTGGCGAAAATGTAACTGACGGCGTAAAGAACCCGATAACGATAGGCGTGTCGCTTAACACAAAGCCTGACGTCCTGACAAGCGCAATAGCCGAGTATGAAGCAAAGTACAGGACCTTGCTGTCGATACTAGAAGAGCAGGACATCTCGGAAGATCAGATCAAGCAGAACAACTTTAACATCTATCCACAGTACTATGGATCCAGCCAGACTGCAACGTACCAGGCAAACACACAGATAATTGTCAAGACCGGCGTGGACAACATCCAGACGGTAAGCAGCGCAATAAGGCAGGTCGATGGCGTCTTTGTGGAGAATGTCATCATATCGGTATCTGACGAAGCGATCGACAACGCAAGGCAAGACCTGACCCAACAGGCAATAGCCAACGCGCAGCAAAGGGCTTCTGAAATGGTAGAGCCGCTTGGGCTAGAAGTAAAGGGCATCAAATCTATAGAAGCCGTTGGAAGCCAAGGTCAGAACCCGTACGGAGGCGACGTATTCTACAGGGGAGTCAAGATACTCCAGCCGTACTACTACCAGAGCATAAATGGGGACATCTCTGTTTCTGTCATGGTAGAGTTTGAGATAGGAGAAGAAACGAGCGAGGACTGAGCCCTTCCGGGCCTCTCCTCCATCTTTTCCCATACGTTGCATTCACGTTTGGGTAAAACTTTATTAGAATACTGCCAAGCTGGAAAGTACGCTTATTGCTTTCTGCCAAGCTTGCAATCGACATTATTTTCATAGGGCTAGTGGTGGTCGCCATCTTGATCACGGCCATCGTAGTGGCAAAGGCCATGACCGACAAGTTTTCTATCTACACCAATTCTGCGCAGCAGGCGCAAACCAACAACAACGACAACAACCTTGAAGAATCAGGCGACACAAAAGTGCGCCCCACCTTGCCCCACCTTGACGCCCAACCCAAGCAAGATCAAAGCTTTGAGCTGTCGATAACCGATGCGCAGACTGCCACTGCAAGCCCCACAGACCAGATAGCGGCAAGCATCTACGGGTCATCACCAATCATCCTGCCTATAACTTGGGGCACAGTGGCCGGCACACTGATATGGAGGGGAAAGGTCCGGTCGACTTGGAGCAAGCAGGGCTACGACTACGACACGTTCAAGCTCCTCACAAGGATGCGCGGGAGCCCAATGCGCATTAGGCTGCTCAATGCTATTAACAGCAGCCCAAAGAACAAGCTCCAGCTGGCAAAAGAGCTTGACGTTGATTGGAAGACAATAGACAACCACATCGAAATGCTCTTGCATAGCAGACTCGTTGAAGAAAGGACGGTGGTCGGCACTGCGAGATATTATGCGATAACACACGACGGGATAAAGGTGCTGTCGTTGCTGTCTAACAGCAGCGAGATGACCGACAGTGAAAACTAGTACATCGATTTTGCGACAAGCTCGGTAAACTCGGTTGTCGAGAGCCTACCGCCGATGTCCTTTGTCTTGCTCCCCTTCTTTAGCGCGCCGACTATGGAGTCCTCTATGCGCTTGCCTTCCATGATTACGTCCTTGTCGCCGTGCCTATCGCCGAGCCATTCAAGCATCATCTTTGCCGACAGCAGTATTGACGACGGGTTTGCAGCGTTCTTGCCGGCGATGTCAAAAGCGGCGCCGTGCACCGGCTCGAAAAGAGCAAACGAGTCGCCGATGTTGGCCGCTGGCCCCATGCCAAGCCCGCCGACCACCTGCGCCGCTTCGTCGGACAGGATATCGCCAAAGAGGTTGGTGGTGACAATGACATCAAACTCTTCCGGATTGCGAATAAGGTTCATAGAGCACGCGTCAACATATAGCTCGCTGTACTGTATCTTGGGGTACTTTTTTGCAACCTCTCTGCAGGTGGCTGCAAAGAGCCCATCGCCCTTGCGCAGCACGTTTGCCTTGTGTACCGCGACCACCCTGCGCTTGCTGTTTCGCAAGGTCGCCGTCTTGAACGCGTATTCTGCTATCCTTCTGCTGGCGCGCTCTGAAGTCACCCTGAGGGCCACGACCGTGTTCTCGTCGGCGTTGAACTCCCAGCCAAGGTAGACGTCCTCTGTGTTTTCCCTCACGGTGACGAGGTCGACCTTATCTGAGAGGCTTGGTATGTTCGGGTATGACTTGGCCGGCCTCACGTTTGCATAGAGGTCGAACATGCGCCTCAGAACTATTATCACGTCGGCTGCGCTCTCGCCCACCGGGCCCTTCAGGCACGCCTGCGACTTTTTGATCGTGTCCACCGACGACTCGGGCAGCGCCTTGCCTTGCTTAGCGAGCGCGCTGTCGCCGGCGTCAACTTCGCTTATCGTGAATTTAGTCGAAGAAGACTTGTCGCTTATCGTCTCCAAGATTTTCTTCGCCGCCTCCGCCTGCTCCGGGCCAATGCCATCGCCCCTGATGAGGGAAATGTTGTATCTTGTCAATCACATCAACAACAATCTAGCTTTTAGAATAGAGCACCTTTCTTAGCAGCACTTTGTTGATGGCGTCCATCATCGCCTGTACCGATGCGACGACAATGTCCTCGCCCGCCTTTTTGGCTGACACGATGTTGCCGTCCTTGTCCTCTACCTTGACAGTGACCACTGCCAGCGCGTCAGAGCCGCCTGTGATAGAGTCGAGCATAAAGTCCCTTATCTTGACGTTGGCAACTTCGCCGGCTATCTTTTGTATAGCCTTGAGGGCCGCGTCCACAGGCCCTACGCCCGTGTTAGACGCAATGAGGTCCTTGCCGTCGGCATTCAGCCTTACGACAGCCGTGGGTATGATGTTCATTCCTGTCACAATGTGGAAGTCGTATAGCTTGAACTTTTCTTCAAACTCGGTGCTGCCCATTATCTCGCCCGCTATAGCCAACAGCTCTGATGTCGTTATGGACTTGCCCTTGTCAGCAATATTCTTTTGCTTCTCCACTATCTGCTTGAGCTGCTCGTCTGTCGGCTTGATCCCGAAATCTTCAAGCATCGCCCTGATGCCGTGCGCGCCGGCGTGCTTGCCCGCCTGGAGCCACCTCTTCCTGCCCACAAGCTCGGGAGCTATGGGTTCGTAGGTGAGCGGGTTGTTGATGATGCCGTGGGTGTGGATGCCCGACTCGTGGCCGAACGCATTTTCGCCTATTATCGCCTTGTTAGGCTGGACGATTATGCCCATCGCGTTTGATACGAACTTGGACGTTTCATAGATCAGCTTTGTGTTGATGTTGTGCTTTTTGTTGTAGAGGATCTCAAGTGCCATTACAAACTCTTCAAGTGAGGCGTTGCCCGCCCGCTCTCCAAGCCCGTTTATCGTGACGTGTGCGCATGCGGCGCCTGCGTTGACGCCTGCAATAGCGTTTGCCACAGCAAGCCCAAAGTCATTGTGGCAGTGGACGCTTATCGGGAGGGCAGTGACGCTCTTGACATCCCTGACGATCTCGGCGATATAGTCCGGCGTCCTGTAGCCCACGGTGTCCGGTATGTCGATCCTGTCTGCGCCGGCATCAGTCACCGCCTTGAACACCTTGAGCAGGAACTGCCTATCAGACCTTGTCGCATCCTCTGCCGAGAACTCGACCTGCATACCGTGCTTTTTCGCATATTCTACCGCCTTGACAGCCTTGTCCATCACCTGTTCGGGCGTCATTTTCAGTTTGTACTGCATGTGGATGTCAGAAGTGGCAATGAAGGTGTGGACGTACTTCAAGTCACACTTTATCGCCGCGTTGATATCGGCTTCGGTTGCACGCGCAAGGCCGCATATCTCTGCCTTCAACCCCTGGTTTGCTATTGTCTTTACCGCCTGCATTTCGCCCTGCGAGACTATCGGAAAGCCTGCCTCTATGGCGTCGACCCCAAGCTCGTCGAGCTTGATGGCTATCTGGACTTTTTGATCTGGCGTGACGGTGACGCCGGGCGTCTGCTCGCCGTCCCTGAGGGTAGTATCAAAGATCCTTACTTTATTATTGTCGTTGTTGTTATTGCTGTTGGCCTTGCTCAAAGTTCAACCCCTCTTGGAAGCGCCGAGACCCCTGTCCTTGAAATCTGGGCGATCCCGTAGTGCTCTACCAAATTCTTGAACGCATCTATCTTGTCCGGCGTGCCCGTTATCTCGACTGTTATTGTTTCCTTGCCGATGTCGAGGATGTTGCCGCGAAATATCGTAGCATAGTTGATTATCTCACTCCTTGTCGTCGGGTCGACGGCCTTCATCTTTATCAGAGCAAGCTCGCGGTATACTGTTTTTTCAGTATCGAGCACCTTGACTTCGACAACGTCTATCAATTTCCGTAACTGCTTTACCAGCTGGTCGAGCGTCCGCTCGTCGCTGTTGGTGGTAATCGTCATCCTTGACAAGTCCTTCTGCTCTGTCGAGCCCACGGTGATGCTTTCAATGTTGAAATTGCGGGCGCGGAAGAGGTTGGTCACCCTGAAAAGGACACCGGGCTTGTTCTCCACAAGCGCGCTCACGATGTACCACGATCCGCCTTGAGTAGTAGCAGTAGTAGTTGTTGAAGAAGCCATTTTTCCCCACTTATGCTCCTGTTATCATGTCCTTGAGGCCGGTGCCCGGTGCCACGAACGGGTACACGTCCTCGTCTGGGTCTATCGGGATGTCTATCACAGTAGCAACGTCTGACTTTATCGCAGCCTTAATCGCCTTGTCAAGCTCCTGCATCGATCCCACCCTTATGCCCTGAGCGCCATACGCCTCTGCTATCTTGACATAATCCGGGCAGTTGTGCTGGTGCACGCCACTGTAGCGCCTATTGTAGAACGTGCGCTGCCACTGTGCCACCATACCAAGCATGTAGTTGTTCATGAGGAATACTATGACCGGCAGTTTTTCAAGCACCGACACTGCAAGCGAGTTTTCAGTCATGTTGAACGAGCCGTCGCCGGCAATGTCCACCACCGGGACCTTGGGCGCTGCTGCCTTGGCCCCTATCGATGCCGGGAATCCAAAGCCCATCGTGCCAAGTCCAGTCGAGCTGAAGAATGTGCCGGGCGCTATCACGTCAAAGTGGAGCGAAGCCCACATCTGGCACTGCCCCACCTCTGTGGTCACTATGGCGTTCGCCGGAAGCAATTCGCGGAGCTTTTTGAGCGATTTCTTGGCCGTGATCTCTCTTGGATAGTCCTTGAGGGTCTCGGCGTAATACTGTATGAGCTCTTTCCTGCGCTTGAGCCACGGGTTGTCAGCAGACCTCTTGGATATCTTTTTCGATAGCATCTTTACTAGAGTGCGCAACGACGACTTGACGTCGCCCACCAGCGCCACGTCGACTGACTTGTTCTTGCCGATCTCGGCCGGGTCGATGTCCATGTGGATTATGCTCATGCCCTTGCCAAACTCGTCAAACCGGCCCACCGACCTGTCTGAGAACCTCGCGCCAACCGCCACTATGCAGTCGGCCTCAAGTATTATCTTGTTTGCCTCTGCGTGGCCGTGCATGCCTATCGGCCCCATCGCAAGCGGGTGGTTCTCGGGGAACGCGCCCTTGCCCTTGAACGTTGTTACCACAGGTATCATGAGAAGCTCCGCCAGCGCCTGGAGCTCTGCAAATGCGCCAGAGAGGATCACGCCCCCGCCGGCCATTATTATCGGCCTCTCGGCCTTTACCAGAATGTCAACTGCCTTGCCCATCTCGCTGATGTCTGCGTCTACTGCCGGGCTGTAGCCCCTCACCTTGATGAGGTCTGGGAACTTCATGTCGGCAGTAGCCTGCTGCACATCCTTTGGGATGTCTACAAGAACGGGGCCCGGCCTCCCGCTCTCAGCTATGTAGAATGCTTTTTTGACCATCTCGGGGATCTCGCCAGGAGCCCTTGGCTGGAACGCGTATTTCGTGCACGGGTTTGCAACCCCGATAATGTCAGTTTCTTGGAAGGCGTCCTTGCCTATCATGGCAAGTGGCACTTGGCCGGTCACGGCCACTATGGGAGACGAGTCTGCATAAGCAGTAGCGATTCCTGTAATGAGGTTGGTTGCGCCAGGACCGGAGGTCGCAAAGCACACCCCTGCCTTTCTCTTTATTCTGGCGTAGCCATCGGCCATGTGGGCGGCAGACTGCTCGTGCCTTACCAAGATGTGCCTGAGGTTGGCCCCTACGAGGGCGTCGTATATCGGGAGGTTCGCTCCTCCAGGGAGTCCAAAGACTATGTCTGTGCCCTCCTTCTCAAGGGCCTGAATCAACGCCTTTGCGCCGGTCATTTCAACCAATTTTATTTTTCACCAAATTTTTCCCTCACATGCAAACGCCTGCTTGCTGGACAGGGTTTGCCCTAGGCAAGTTCCAGCAGAACCAGAACATGAACCTTATGTTCGCTGTCAGTCCTAGGCATTTTTGTTAATTTGCAGTGATATAATTTATAAAGATAACGCTTATCGGCAGCATAATTCTAGAAGCTTGCCTGCTCCTGAGCCGATAACCGCACCGATCCTTAGAGGATTTACAAAGACACCTGCGCTACAAAGATCAATTATGAAATCCCATGTTTGCTAAGGTCGGGTCTCTTAAAATACAAGCAACACTCCCATAACGAAATATGAAAATAATTCACGCAACGCCCGGCATGGGAGCGCCAATGAGCGAGGAAGAATTAAAGAACTTCCTGCCGACCAGCAAGCAAAATTGCCGGTTGGCAACTGTAGAGAAAGACGGCGACCCGAATGTGCACCCTGTCTGGTATCCTTACGAGCCACTGCATAACAAGATCTACATAAACAACGATTCAAGGAAGGCTATGAACATAAGGAGAAGAGATGCGGTCTATTTTTGCATCGATGATGAAGCCATGCCAGTAAAAGGCGTGAAAGGAAAGTGAACTGTAAGGATATCTGAGAACCCAAGTTATAACCTACCAATAGTTGAAAAGATAATGACAAAATACCTTGGCGGTATTGATCATCCGACCGCAAGATACATCCTTGATACTGTAAAGAGCGGCAAGTCAGTGCTACTGGAAATCACTCCGACCTTTTTTGCAACATTGGATTTCGGCAAGGGCTGATTGTATCTTGATACAGCGGCGACAGAACAGCAAGAACTATAAAGATTCGTACTTTAGTACCATCACTGACCTGATTGACTGCTACGGATTCCTCTAAAATACGAGACTTGATTTACAAATATTTTCAGCTCGCCAAGACCAAAGAGATTGAAAAGATCGAAGAATTCCTCTACACCAACTTCACAAAATTTGGCGACTCGCCGCCGTACGACCGGCGCGACTTTGAGCGGGCGCTGATGCTCGAGCAGCTGCAGTTCGCAAGCATCTCCGACTATGATTTCAAGATCGAAGATCTAAAGACAGAAGTCATGGGTGGCGGCGACGCAGCTATTGCCACCTTTGTACTGCAGGTCACTGGCATGATCGTCGACGATTACAGCTTCCGCGGCACGTCGATCAACAACAAGTCGCGGGCGACAGTTGTTTTGCATAAAGACAAAAAAGGCCAGTGGAAGATGGTCCACCAGCACCTGTCAAAACTTGCCAGCTAGTCAAACGAGCCTGACTGGCTGACTGCCTTCAAGACCTTGGTTTCTTTTTGGATCGGCTCCTTCTCCTTTTCCTTTAGGAAAATGCCGTATGCTTCCTTGGCATCGACATTCTTGTGCACGATTGCGCGCACTGCCTTTATCATGGCCACAGGGTAGTCTGACTGCCAGATGTTCCTTCCCATGTCCACACCCACCGCGCCATGTGTGATCGAATCATGAGCAAGTTTTAGTGCGTCAGGCTCGGGCAGTTTCTTGCCGCCTGCGATTATCAGGGGAACCGGGCAGCCTTCCACCACCTGCTCAAAGTTTTCGCAATAGTACGTCTTGACAACATGCGCGCCCTGCTCTGCGGCAACCCTGCACGCAAGCCCGAGGTAGCGCGCGTCGCGGCCCATTTCCTTGCCGACTGCCGTGACTGCCAAGACCGGGATCCCATACTTTTCGCCTTCATCAACCAGCTTGGCAAGGTTGGTAAGCGTCTGGTGCTCGTACTTGCTGCCGACAAATATTGAAAGCGCAAGGCACACCACGTTCAGCCTGATCGCCTCTTCAATCGATACCGTGATGGTCTCCTTTGACAGGTCTTCGCCAATGATGCTCGTCCCACCAGAGACACGGAGAACTATTGGCACATCGGTCGTAGGGTCAACTGATGTCCTCAGGACGCCGCGGGTGAGCATGAGCGAGTCGGCATAGGGCAAAAGCGGCTCTATAGTTTTCCTTGGAACCTCGAGGCGCTCTGTCGGTCCGAGAAAGTAGCCGTGGTCAACTGCAAGCATGAGGCAGCGGCCATCCTCTGGTCGGATTATTTTGGATAGCCTGTTTTTCATTCCCCAGTCCATAATATGATCAAGGTCAGACAGGCTATTTTTATTATATATAGTTTAATTGGTTCAATGCATCATATGGCAGGCTGATAGCTAGTTCCTATTTTCGGGAATCTTTACCTTATTATTACCATTAAATCTACGCACTCCAAAGTCGGGTGCTATGTATGGAAGAGCGCGAATACTTCAGAGAACTATGCATGGGGGTTTTACAGGCTGATAGGAACATCCGGTTTGCCGGAGTCATAGACGACACCGGCAAGCTGCTGGTCGGCGAGTACCGGAAGGACATCGAATCGCCTTTGATAAAGGCAAGCCGGTTAAAAGAAAACGTCGTCGACAGCAATGGGATAAGCAATAGCTCACTTGCCGGAATTACCAACGGCACTTTCCTTGCAAGCAGAATGATCTTTGCGCTGAACAAGCAGTTCGAAGGCGACTTGGGCCACCTTAACTACCAGCTGACCGAGTACGGCAAGGTAAAGCTCCTGACAATCGCGCTTTCAAACGAAAACAACTACTACCTCTGTGTTTCAATCGACCCTGTCAAGAACTGCCACCCTGTCGTGCTCAAAGTGCTCAAGAGCATCTAGATGAATGGTTTGTCCAAGACTAACCCGCTCAATTTCTGTTGGCTCCGTGATAGCATAAGGGATATAATTGGGAGCGCAACTTTGAGAGGAGTTTTAATTCTACTACGAAATTCGCCATACTCGTGTATAGATTGTGATAGCGCTTTCAGCTAGTGCAGAAGGCAGTGTAGAGGTCTACATTAAAGCTCATGTACGTCTATTCTGACAGTTTTAAAATCTTAAGTTAACCTGGGACCTCTTTTTTGGCATTTACCTCCCTCAAAGATTGCCCGTATTTCTGGCTGAAAGAGGGGTCGGTTATAGATTTCTATGTCATCAATAAGACCTTGAAAATATGACGACTCGTGTGGAATTGATGAGCCAATTCTTAGCGCGTTGTTGAAGGTCTCAGAATGCGGTACACTGCCCGAGGTGGGGATACTCGACTGCTCGTCTCCATTGACGTACACTTGAATTCCGCTTCCGTTGTAGACTAGTGCTATGTGTGACCATGTGTTTGGTTGAATAATGGTAATAGTATTTTGAGAGCCACCTGACACATCTTGCACAAACCGCACCTGACCGTCCTGCCAGTATTCTAAAGCGTCATAATTCAGATAGCGCGCCCCGAAACTGCCATTGTTCGTATAGTGGTTTGATATCAAGTGCTCGTACCTTGTAGACCACTCCGGATTGAGCCAAAAGTCAACTGTAAAAGTATCGGCGATGTCTGTGGATGGTATCTCGATATAGTCATCGACACCATCGAGCTTAAATGCCTGTCCGCCCCCGCCAACTGCACCCGGGCCAAACGACGCGCCATTTTGCAAAATACCATCGTTATTACTCCATATGTCGCCTGCGCTCCAGTCGCCGGGCCACCAACTGACCAATCCTGGAGGTGGGTCGATGCATGAAGTCTGTGGCGGCGGCCTATTTTGTGGGAGCGTTGTTGGTGTGGTAGTAGTAGTAGGAGGGAGTCATGATGTTCTGAATGAGGCTAATATTTCATTCATTATTGGAATTGCCTCACTAAACGATTCTGGCCTTGCTTGATATAGAAAATCATATACGTTGTTTTGATCTATTGTAATGGTTCTAATTGCGCTGGTATCACCATAAAGTCGATCAGTATACATATAAGCTATAGATATGGGTGGATTGCCATCAATTATAGGACCACCTATTTGATCTGAGAGCTGGATATCCTGTAAATCACTTGTGGTCTCATTGATTATTCCTGCAGCTACGTCAGATAGCGGGGTATCTGGTGATAGATAATAAGATAGGTAGCCCGTTGTATATACATAGATATCAAAGGCATGGTCAAATAAAGCTCTTGGCTCGATATTGATAAACCTAACAGTGTTGTCACCCAAAACTCTATCTCCACGTTCCACTTTGAAGGATACTGTATGCTGCTTATTCCAAGCCTGCTGTTTCTATATGTAGAATAGTCTATGCCTGTTGTACACGATAACCATTTACTATCCATGCATTAGGATAAGCAATAATAAGATAATGACAACACGTGAATCCTTTGAATTATAGTAAAGATTGGCTGAGAGGGTTCTAATTAATAATGGCTTCATGGCTAACTTAATTTTGCAAATATTTTTTTGAATATCTTAAAGGGTTTTGCCCGTACCTAGTTTTTCTTTTGGTATCAGAATGTTCACCTTCAAAAATCAATCTGGACACTATCTTGGACTCAGCTGTCCAGAATTGATGCCCTTTGTGCTCTCTTTTCTATAGCCAAACAGTTCTAGATCTACGAGTTGGCAGTCACGATCACCTTCATGGCGTCCTTGGCCTCGTGCGCGCACTTGACCGCATCGGCGGCCTTGGCGATGTCAAACCGGTGGGTGATAAGCGACGTCATGTCGACCTGCTTTTCTGCGATTATCTTGAGCGCCTCGTTTGTCTCGATCTCTGAAGCGGCGTAGCTTGGGATGATCGATTGTTCGTTTGAATAGAGCTTGCTCATGTCGTATGATATCTGCGAGCCTTTCGGGGGCACGCCAAAGAGCATGATGTTGCCTCCCTTTCGGGTCAGCTCAAACGACTGCAGAAGCGCCTTCATGCTGCCAGTTGCCACAATGCATACGTCAACGCCCCTTCCCTCAGTCGCGGGTCTGATTTTGGCTGCCAGATCCTGATCCGTCATAGGATTGAACGCTTGTACTCCGTACTTTTCTGCAAATTTCAGCCGGAAATCGTTAATATCTATTACAAATATCTTGCGCGCGCCATACGCCTGCGCTAATAGCACGTGCATCAAGCCGGCCGGGCCGGCTCCAATCACCGCGACGTCGTCGCCTTTTTGAAAGTTGCACTTGTTCCACGCCCTGATGCAACACGCAAGCGGCTCCACAAGCGATGCCTCGTCGTAGCTGACGCTGTCTGGCAGCTTTATGAGCCCGCCCCTTGACACGTTCCACTCTGGCACAAGGAACTGCTCTGCAAGGCCGCAGGGAGTGATGTTGCTCGTCTGGTAAGAGGGGCACATCGTGTGGTCGCCGTGCTTGCAGTAGTGGCACGAGTAACACGCAACATGGTGATGAATGAAGACGCGGTCGCCAGGCGCAAAGTCCTTGACGGATTTTCCGACAGCCATGACCTCTCCTGCCGGCTCGTGCCCAAGCCTGCCGGATGTCATGCCGTACTCGCCATAGACCTTTTCAAGGTCGGATCCGCACAGCCCGCAGGCGCGCATTTTTACAAGGACGTCGCCGGCGCTGGCAAGCTCGGGAACCTTGACATCGTCAACTGAAACGGCGCTGTGGCCCTTTACAAAGACTGCCTTCATCTCTTTTTCTCCCTCTGTTTGTGCCTGATATAAACAGTGGTAGGCAGTACTAAGAACCTTTATATAGTAAAAAATAAAAACCATTGTGCACCCTACATGCTACTTCCTTCAGAGATTGAAGCCAAGTCCCTTATTCCTGCAGTAAGGGCAATCCTTGCAAAAAAGTTGATCAAGGAATACTCTCTCAAGGAGGAGGATGTGGCCAAGGTTCTCGGGATCACACAAGCAGCGGTCAGCAACTATGTGAGGGGCACAAGGGGCGACATCGAGCTCATCTCAAAGCTCGAATCGGTCAGGGAGGTCATGCGCATGATAGACGACATCGCCAAAGATCTGTCGACCAACAAGGCATACACGCCAAGCACACTGGCCAAATTTGTGGGGCTGTGCAACTATATGCGCTACACGCTCATCATATGCGACGTGCACCACAGCATCGAGTCAAACATTGACGAAACGATATGCGAGCAGTGCAGGGGCACGCTTGTCCGCGAGCACTAGCATTTTAGCAAACAATCAAAGCTATTAATAATCCTGCACAAGACAGAAATTGTATATATGGCTGAAGGCGGCGGAAAGCAACGGATTAACGGCGAAACAATCACAGGCATTGCGCTTGTGTTCCTGGCCCTCCTGTTCATATGGGCCGGGACAATGAACCCTGTCTGGGCCTCGATTATGCTGGCAGACTATATCATTCTGGCCATAGGCGTGGGGTTCATAATAGTCGGAGTCATTGCCATCAGGAGAACGAATCGCCCTCATTCCGAGCACGCTAGCCACTACTAGTAGTAGTGGTAATAATAATAGGTGGAATGTTTAAAACAGTGGCCGGGTTGATGCAATACCATATGCCTCCTGCTGAAGAAGACGTCTTGGCGCCGTATGTCAACACAAAGGACACCTTTATCGAACTAGCTAGCGAGCAGAGGCTTGCCATAATGTTCCGGCTTAACGAAAAGCGGGCCAAGATATCGCAGCTGTCAAAGGACCTCGGGATAACCATGCAGGAGGTCCACCGCAATGTCAAGCGCCTTCAGGACGCCGGACTGATAGAGAAAGACCCTGAAGGCGTGTTCTCGCTGACGACCTTTGGCAACACGATAATCAAGCAGATCCCGACGCTCAACTACCTTGCAAAGCACAAAGACTACTTTTCAGAGCATGTGCTAGGCGAGCTTCCAATCAAGTTCATCATGAGGCTCGGCGCGCTTGACAAGTGTGAGTTTGTAAAGGGCGTGGTGGCGATACTAGAGCGCTGGAAGGACATTTACCGGCAGGCTGATGAATATATCTATGAGATCGTACCACAGGTGCCCATCGATCTGATCGAGCCGGCGGTCACCCGCGTAAAGGAAAAGGGGGTAAAGTACAGCTACATCTTTCCAAAGGACGTCATCATACCAAAGGGCAGAAAAGAACTTTTGAAAAAGCTTGGTCACAACGAGCTCTTGAACAAGGGTGCCATAGAGCGCAGGATGGTCGAAAGCGTGCAAGTGGCGGTGATCCTGAACGAAAAGCAGGCAGCAGTCCTCTTTCCAACCCAAAAGGGTGAGACTGACATGAACATCATATTCTACAGCTCCGATCCTGTATTCCACGAGTGGTGCCTTGACTACTTCCGCTACCGGTGGTACGGCTCTGAGATCTTTGACGAAAGCAAGCTGAAAGAAATCTAGCTAGCTATAGCTCTACTTCATCCAGTCGATGGGAATGTCCTGGTACACGCCGTTTGGCAGTATGCGCCTTATAGAAATCGGGAGCGCCTTGGCGTCTATCTCTTCCACTGCAAGCATGATCGAGCTCTTGGCCTGTTCGGGCACCTTGATAAGCGGCGGCGCACCAAGCGACAGCTGGAGCGACCGCGAACCGGTTATCCTAGCGCGCTCAAAGCGCGTGAGCCATGGCGGGCCAATGAGCACCTTGTTTCCTTGGGGTTCTATCTCCTTAAGCTCGTACTCGACTTCTGGATAAGTGACAACCTCGTCGGCAGGCCGCGACGACTTTTTCGATGCGATCAATTCCTGCACCTGCTTTCTGGAAGCAGCGCCTTTCTTGTTCTTCTTCAGCGGTCTTGGTGCACTTGCCTTCTTGGTTTTAGCCTTGGCAGTAGTAGCGGGCTTTTTGGGTGCAGCAGATTTTTTTGAAGAATGTTTCACTACCAAGAATAATGGGAAAAATAAATGATATCTAATTAAATGTTTGCCCTAATTCGTTAAAACCTACACTGGGGACTATATTATTCTGACATTATTATGATACAGGATCTTGTATTTATGTTTCGCTGTATGTCCTCATGCCGTCGCGCTTCTTTTCCCTGTACTTGCCGCTGCCTTTTATGCTGCCCTTCCTTGCTGCCTTGGCCAATTTCCTGCGCTCCCTATATGATTTGGCCCTCTTTGCTCTGACCATACGTTATATTCTAATGCAAGGTCATTGCTCTTAAACAGAAAGAAACATTTTCATAATATGCAAAGTGCATCAGCTGTGATATGCAGCAGCCACCGGCCGGGTCGGTTTCCCGGTTCAAGCTGACGATCGAAATAGCCAACAAGGGCTCTGCATCGGCCGAGCTCGTGCGCCACTTGGCCCCGCTCACTTCAAACGCGATACTAAAGGCCTTACCGCTGCAGGACAGGATCCACAGGTACGCGGACAAGTTTGCCTACATCGAGACTGGCCTTGTCATCGGGGCAGAAAAGCAAAAGACACAATTTCGCCGTGGCGACCTTGCATACCTCACGACAAATGGCTCGATATGCGTGTTCTTGCAGGATGCGACCGTCCAGCCCATGAACCCGCTTGGCATAATAACAGGAAATATTGAAGTTGTCGAGTCGAGCCAGCCCGGCGACGTGATGGTTGTAAAAAAAGCCTGAGTTCACTGCTTGACCAGCTGGTAGACCTTGTGGCCACTGTAGCCGCCCACTGCTCTTATCGTGCCCTTTTGCTCAAGTGACTTGATGAATGTGTTGGCGACAGAGATTTTCACTCCAATGTTCCTTGCAAGCGCCTGCGTGGTTATCGACTTCATACCCTGCAAAGCCTTCATGCCTGCTGGCTCCTCAACCATTACGGCGAGCTTTTGCTTCTGCTGGGGCTTTGGCGCCTTCTTCTTTTCCTCAGAAGCCTGCTTGATCTCTGCTCCTCCCGGCCCAACTTGGGCAGTCTTGTCGGAAGAGCCAACCGGCTTTTTCTTGTTACCTCCCATGTCTTTGTTCCCTAGCTTGCAGCCCTTTAATATTCATTCAGATAAACTTTAAGCGCACAGGAAATAGAGCTGGGATACCTTGGACTTTGCGCCCATAGTGGAGACATTTGAGCAGATGGAGCAGACCTCTAGCAGGCTTGCGCTCACCGAATACCTCGTCGCCCTGTTGAGGAAGACGCCTCCTGACATCATCGACAAGGTGACCTACCTCATACAGGGCAAGCTGTACCCCGACTATGAAGGCATTGAGCTGGGGGTGGCAGAAAGAATGGTCATAAGGGCGATAGCGAGCTCATCGGGCAAAGACCAACTGCAGATAGAAAAGTTATACCAAAAGACGGGCGACCTAGGGGATGCGGCCGGCGAGGCAATGAAGTCAAAAAGCCAGTCCACTCTCTTTTCAGAGCCCATGACAGTTGAGCGGGTGTATTCTACATTTGACAGGGTCGCGCGCACCACTGGCCCGGGCTCGCAGGAAACCAAGCTGCGCCTTATAAGCAGCCTGCTCAACGACGCTACTGCTGCAGAAGGCCGCTACATCATAAAATTCGTCATGGGTCAGCTGCGGCTCGGGATAGCGGACTATACCGTGCTTGACGCGCTGGCAGTCGCGTTCACTGGCGACAAGGCAAACAGGCAGGTGCTTGAAAACGCATACAACGTTTCAAGCGACCTTGGCACAGTCGCCAGGCTGCTTGCCACAAAGGGACTTGATGCCGTCAAATCGATCAAGATAACCCTGTTCAAGCCAATTCGGCCGATGCTTGCCGAGCGCATCAGGACCGCGGAAGAAGCACTTGAGCGCATGGAGGGCAAGGCTGCAGTCGAGTACAAGCTGGACGGTGAGCGCGTGCAACTACACAAGGGCAAGCAGAACGTGGAACTATTTTCAAGGAGGCTGGAAAAGATAACCAGCCACTACCCAGACGTTGCTGAAGCCATCAAGTCGATAAAATCCGAAGTGATACTGGAAGGCGAGGTGGTTGCGATAAACGCGGAGACTGGGGATTATCTACCCTTTCAGGAACTGATGCACCGCCGGCGCAAATACGGTGTAGAGGAGGCGATGGAGAACTATCCCGTCGTCATGAACTTTTTTGACGTGTTGTATGTCGACGGAAAGAGCAAGACGGAACTGACCTACATGGAAAGAAGGAAGCTTCTCAAAAAGATAATCGATGCAGTCAAGGATGATAACAAGGTCAGGCTGATAGAGCAGACGATTGCGACCAAGCCGGAAGAGATCGACCGGTTCATGGCGGCTGCGATAGAGGATGGCTGCGAGGGAGTCATGATAAAGCAGTTGTCAAGCACGTACCGGGCAGGCGCAAGGGAGTACGCGTGGGTCAAGCTAAAGCGTGAATACCGCAGCGACCTTGCAGACACACTTGATCTGGTGGTCGTCGGCGCGCTACACGGAAGGGGCAGGCGCACAGGCAAGTACGGCGCGCTCCTCTTGGCTGCATACGACCAAAAGACAGACATGTTCCAGAGCGTCACCAAAGTGGGCACCGGCTTTACGGACGTGCACCTTGAGCAGTTCTACAATGAGCTCGAAAAACACATCATCAACCAGCGTCACGCCCGCGTCCAGACAGGAATGGACATGGATGTGTGGTTTGAGCCCAACATGGTGATCGAGGTAATTGCTTCCGAGATCACGCTCAGCCCGTCGCACGCCGCGGCATTGAATGCACTGAGGCCTGGCTATGGTCTTGCGCTCCGCTTTCCAAAGTTCACTGGGAAAATCCGCGACGACAAAAAGCCGGAGGACGCCACTGCCACCGAGGAGATTGTAGAGATGTACAGGAGGCAGCTGAAGGTGGCCGGGCCGTCATATGCAGCAGAGGCAGAAGGGGAAGAAGGCGGCTAGGGGACCGGATCCCGCCAAATACCAAGATTATCAGGACGACTGCGATTATGGCAGCTATTATCAGGAGGATCAGACTGGATCCCCTCGTACGGCAGTATCTTCTCCATTGCAACAAGCGCGACAGCAGGATGACAAGGACGATTGTAGCGAGAGCACATACACATACACATACACATACACCTTCTCAAAGGGTGCCCGTTTTAATCGACTTGCGCGACATTGTATATGTTAGAAAAAGAAGAAGCATTGCAGACCGCGGGAGTTTGGGGTGTGGGAGAGAAGAAAGTTATGCGGTCTGCAATGGCTTATCTCTAGCACACCTTTTCTATAATTGACTAATAAAAGAAAGCGATGTCTTGTTCAGATAGATTTCATGCATTACTTCCTCTATAAAGAAACTACAGCGCCGTGCCCTTGCCCTCTTTTGCTCCGCCGACCTTTACTGGCTCGGTCGGGTCCTGCTTGTCCAGTGGCTGCTCGATGTTGTCTTCAGCGGTCTTTTTCGAGTCCTTGCTCCTGTCTTCTGGCCTTTCGCTCATGTATACTAGAACCGGCAACATAGATTAAGAAGGCTGCAAATCTGGAAATCATAGATGAAGATTTCAGAGCTGTGCAAAATGGTCGAGGACTCGATCCGCTCTGGCAGGTACCCGCTTGATACTGAGACCCAAAGGAAGCTTGCTCCTACGCTTCAGGTGATAAATAGGTCTGATGGGGAGGACCTAAAGAGAAGCAACAACATCGCTATAGAAACAAGGGTGCAGGACCTATACGTCGTCAGCAACTATGTCCACAACATACAGCACCTGCCCGGCGTCATCGAGCTGGATGTCATTGATTCGTTTAAGATGATATGCCGCAAGCTGGAAAGGCTCGATCATGGCATACAGATAAAGTGATCACGGCCGGTACAGCGAGTCGCCAGACCCTCTCATCCTGTCAAGCTCGCTGTCGATAGCGCCTGCGATCTCGTCGAGCTCTTCCATCCCCTTGAATTTCTGGTACGTCAGCTTTTCAAGCGAAACCAGCAGGCTCTTTGCCGACCTGTACTGCGGCACCTGCGGATCGTCGATCTCTGCGTACAGGCCGATCCCCTGCATGTTGTTCTTTTTCGCATAGCCAAGTATCAGGCCATTAAAGCCGGTTATCATCGACGAGCCGGGCGTGAGTTCTAGCCCAAGCCTTGCTATCTGGTCGGTCAGTTCACGAGAAGTGGTGGTTACAAGCGTCCTTGGGTTCTTGCCATAGTTTCTGTCGGTGTGGAATGCGCCCAGTGTGTAGACGAGCTGCACCGAGTACGACTTGGCAACGTCAATAACGTCCTGACAGAGCTCGTAGAGCTCCTGGTTTGTCTGGGGCTGGCCGACGCCACCGCCAAACACGATGATGCCGTTACCGTAGCGGTACTCCCACTGTTCCTGCTGAAAGTCGATATGGCCCCCCTTGTCCACGACGTAATTTGGGTACGGCGGCGAGACATAACGGAAGCACTTGGTATCGAGGCTTTTATTGATAAAATCAATCGCGATGCTGCCTACATTGCCCATGTCCTGCATGGCTGCAATCATTATCGGCTTGCTGACATCGAGCTCCTCGACCTTGACAAACTCCATGCACTTTCAATTGCATGACCGCGATAAAAAATGTTGATGTCTGTAAAGATTAAAAGCCGGCGTGCATGTTTTTCCATCTACCTTGCCTGAAGAAGAAATGATATCGGACGATCACAGGATTGCTATTGAAGGCTGGAAGGCGCGCAAGGACCAGCTGCACAAACAGCAGCTGTCGGTGATGGAAATAAATGACGAGGCTGAAAAAGTGAACCTTTTATCGCTTTCAAAGCAAAAAGGCGCAAAGTAAGTTGGACGGCAGAATTCTTCGGGTAATATCAAAACTTGACCGGCAGTCAAACATGGAGAGGAGCGGCAAGGCAAGGGTTCCAAGCGGCCAAGAAATGCTGGCAATCACGGCAGACACGGGCATGTTCTTTTCGATACTTCTTAAGGCGATCAAGGCCAAGCGCGTATTAGAAGTTGGCACGTCGGTCGGCTTTTCCACGCTCTGGTTTGCAGACGCCGTTGGCAAGAAAGGCAAAATCGTAACCATTGAAATGGATCCGCTGAAGGTGGCACGTGCAGAGAAAAACTTCAAGCAGGCTGGCATTGAAAAACTGATAGAGATAAAGCAAGGTGTTGCCCTTGACGTGCTGCGCACGCTCAAATGCAGATTTGACTTTGTCCTGCTTGACGCTGACAAGGAAAATATTATCAAGTATTTTGATCTCATCCTGCCACTTGTACGAGTTGGAGGAATAATTGCTGCAGATAACATGCTGTTCCCGCCACATTATCGACCCATGATGAAAAAGTATGCGCGCCACGTACAAAGCAGGCGCAATGTCCAGTCAGTCACAGTGCCAATAGGCATGGGAGAAGAGGTCACGATCAAGCTAGAAGATTAGTGCATTTGATTGGTCTGCAGATAAAACAACAACTAGTAAAGAACTGATGCTATCTGAGCCAAAGTTCAAGGGTTGTGCTGATTTTCTAACAGTAAACAGTTATTTGATCAATTCAATAAAGGCTAACTACGATCCTTTTTACTTGTACAAACTAGCGTAGATCATGGCATCAAAAGACGCAAAATATGACCTCATAATAATCGGTGGCGGAGCGGCGGCCTTTAGCGCAGCTATCAAGGCCGATATGCATAATGTCAAAACTGCTTTGGTGGAGCGCGCTGCTTTGGGAGAAACATGCGTCAATGTAGGCTGTGTTCCAAGTAAGAACCTGCTTGGCACTGCCGAGGTACTGCATTCTGTAAAAGAGCTGCCATATCCCTACATCCTCCCGTGTGACTCTGGCTTTGATTTTGCCAAGACTATATCCGACAAGGATCGCTTGGTCAGGTCTTTACGCAAGCAAAAATATCAAGACGTAGTTTCAGGGTTGAAAAATATAGAGTTAATCAAGGCAAGCGCAGCTTTTGTGTCAAAGAAAAGAATCAGGCTTGACAATGGCAGAACACTTGAAGCTGACAAGTTTATACTCGCTGCAGGGTCTTCGCCATCAGTTCCGCCATTCAAAGGTATAGACGAAGTTGACTATTTAACAAGTAATGAAGCATTATCGCTCAAAGCCGTCTTCAATGATCGTCATTGGCGGCAGGGCTTTGGGCTTGGAATTCGCACAAATGTATGCTAGGTTTGGTACTAAAGTTACTCTGCTACAGCGAAGCGACAGGATAATACCAGATCACGAACCAGAGATTTCAGATGCTTTGAGACATTTGATATCCACGGATGACCGAATTGATATTGTTACAGGCGTACAGGTAGATCAAGTGTACCAGAAAGACGGTTCAAAATATGTTAAAGCGTCAGTGGACACAGGAAAGAAAGTGCTGGTTTTTGAAGCTGAGCAGCTTTTAATGGCAACAGGGAGAAGGCCGAACACTGCTGTTGCATTTGGAAAATGCTGGCATCAAAACAAGAAAAGACGGGGTTGTCATAGTTAATTCAGAAATGCGTACGTCGGCGGAGCACATTTGGGCTGGTGGTGATGTAGTTGGTGAGCCAATGCTTGAGACATTGGCAGCAAAAGCAGGAGCAACTGCTGCCGAAAATGCTCTAGTGGGCAGCCACAAAAAGACAGGCCTGCTCACCGTGCCGTCGGCTATCTTTACCTCGCCCCGTTTGCCTTTGTTGGTCTGACGGAAGAAACTATGATGGCAAAGTACGGCTATTGTTCATGCAGAACTCTGCCAATGACAGAAGTGCCAAAAGCCTTGACAGTAAATGACACGAAAGGCTTGATAAAAATGGCAGTTGACCCAAAGAAAAACAACAGAATAGTCGGCGTGCACATTCTATCGGGTATTGCAGCCAACATGATTCATGAAGCAGTTATGGCTGTAAAATACCGGCTGACAATTGATTTGTGCTAAGAATAACAGAGCTGTAAAGGCTAACCGATGATATGACCGAATTAAACAGCTGGACCTTTGTTTCTGATCTCAGCTATCTCATGCAGCATCCTGTCAAGTTTTCTCTTTTGCCTGATCGCTTTGATCCCCTTCATCATGAGAGGGCTGGTTGCCATGCCGAGGAGCATGCCAACGATCATGTCAAACGAAATTATTCCAAGCATTATTGGCTCCATGCCTATGTTAGGGGTCAGATAGGATAAAAGATTTGTTCCAACTTGCGACGGCAAATGCTGGCTAGCCGCTGACCTGAGGGGCACTTATCGAGCTGCTGGTGACGAGCAGCTTGCCAAGGGATGTGAGCTTGGCCGATATCTTGCCCCTGTCACCCTTTTCCACTTCAAGCAGGCCCAGATCCGCAAGCCCTTTCGAGTCGCGCGAGCCCATCACGTGGTAGCTGAGCAGCGGCTTGCTGTAGCCGGATGCCTGTTCTAGCTGCTCCAAGCTTTCGATCGTCCCGCCCATGCCGTTGATCGCTTTCAGTATCCTTATCTTGGCTTCAGATATTATCTCGTTGTAGCTCAGCTTGAGCACCGGCATGAGGAGCGGCGCGCCCGACGCGTCCATGCCAAACGCCTTGATCCCGTTGATAAATGCAGCAGACAGTGCCGCGCAGCCGATCAGCTTGTCGCCGCAGCTCACGTTCATGAGCACCTGCTGGAACTCGCTTTTGTGGATGTTGATGATTTCACCGACTCTTTCCATAGTGTCCCTGATGACGTTTTCGCGGGCGATGACACTTATCATGACTGGCATCCCAAGGACCGTGCGGAGCTTTCTTGAAAATTCGTCGGCCTTTTGCTTGTCCGAGCTGTAGCATATGAGAACCAGCTTGTGCACCGGAAAGTTCCTGATGCCTGCAGCAATCCCTTCCTGACCCTCGCTTCCGAATGTTGCTATCTGGAGCGTAGTCATTTGCGTCATATCGAGGTGTAGTATCTTTATAATAATAAAATTAGCGTTCAACCGTTCAAGTTTTCCTTTAATAGAAAAATAAGGGGTGATTGAATCACTTGCTCATGTGTTCAAACACTGTTTGCTGGTCAAAGAACGGGCAGTTGACGACGTGCTTGCCCCCCATTGCCGGTTCGAGTGTTATCGATCCGGTGGCCAGTGCTTTGTTGATGTCCGCTTGGGTTTCTAACACGCGCGCCTGAAAGGGATCCTTCCACGTGATGAAGCTTATCTTCCACATTGGGCTATAGTTTGCGTCATCAGGGTTTGCACCGCCGATTCCTGCCTGAAATCCCATTGGGCCGGTTCCGTTGATCCCGTTCATGAACTGGAACAGGTCTACCGCAACCGGGGTTGCCGCCAGCTTTTCGTCTGCAGCCACGAACGGGACGCCCATCATGGTGCCTGGCATTTCTGGCGTCGCGTCAGTCACGATGTAGTAGATGGTCTTGCCATCAGGCCCCCATCCTCTGTGCGCCACGAACGTGACAGTCATGTTTTCAGTGTCGATCCCTGTCACCTGCCCGCCCATGTACGGCGAGTCGTCGCTGATGCTGTCCCTGTCTTCCCTTATTGTAAGCGAGCCTCCGTTCCATTGGATAGCAGGCTGGTTTGCTATCACGCCTGTCTGGTTGATGACAAGGTGCCCCATCTCTTCATGTTCCATTACTTCTTCAACTGATTTGAGCTCTGTAGTAGCCGATTCGTCGGTCCACCTGATCAAGTTGACCTGCTGCAGTGGACTGTATCCTTCGTCTCCCGGCTTTGCGTTTGTCACCGAAAGCTGGAACCCTAGCGGCCCATTCCCTTCGATTCCGTTTTCAAATATGTACACCTGCCCGCGTGCGTCTAGCGGCGTCTGCGCAAGCAGCGGCGCATGGTTTACCTTGAACCCTGTCATGTTTGTCAGCTGAGCCGCAAGGTCTTTGTCTGACACGTCAGTCCCAATGAAAAATATCTCGTTTCCGTTCTCGTACCCCTTGATCAGTGGTATGTCCATGAGCACGCTTGCGCTTGACAGCTTGAGCACAGAGCCCAGTTCCGCGTTTGAAATGTTTTGCAGACTTGTAGTGTTTGCCGGAGTTTGTGTAAAAGATGGAATTGCTACTGCAGTTCCGGCGATGATGATGGTCACGGCAGCGGCTACAAGAATCAGCACTGTCTTGTTTGTCATTGAACAGTCGTCATGTTCATGCAGATAAAAGAAATCTCTCCAATCATTCAAGATTTACTGTAACTGTTGGACCTGTTTGGGCTTTACAATTGTAAAGCCTTGTCCCTATATAAAAGGAGATCCAAGGGATCGGCATGGCAAAGGATCCGGTTTGCGGCATGTTTGTGGAGGAAAAGCCCGACGCCATACAGCACACTGTAGATGGTAGGGAGTACTTTTTCTGCAGCACACAATGCCTGAATGAATTCACTGCTCCAGAGAAGGAGCTCAGAAAGCTAAAGATGGTTACTGCAGCCAGCATCGCCCTTACAATTCCGGTCGTGATTCTGACTTACATCATGTTCCTGCCAATAGAGGTTAATAATTTCATTCTGCTTGCACTTGCAACGCCCATCCAGTTCTGGGCAGGCTGGCGCTTTTACAAAGGGACATGGGACGCGGTCAAGGCAAAGGCCTCCAACATGGACACCCTAATAGCGATAGGCACCACTGCAGCCTACCTCTACAGCACGGTGGTGACGTTCCTGCCAACAGCGTTCCCGTTTGAAGGCGTGTACTTTGAGACTGCCGCCATAATCATCACGCTGATACTCATAGGCAGGCTGCTAGAGACGAGGACGAAGGAAAAGGCATCAAGCGCAGTGAGGAAGCTACTTGACCTGCAGCCGAGGATGGCTCGGATAATCAAAGACGGAAAAGAGGAAGAGGTTCCAGTCGAGCAAGTGCATGAAGGCGACCTATTCGTTGTAAGGCCGGGGGAGAGGATACCGACCGACGGGACGGTAACAGAAGGCATATCGTCTGTCGATGAATCGGCTGTCACGGGCGAATCGATACCTGTGGACAAGTCGGCCGGCTCTGAAATTATTGGGGCAACGATAAACAAGAGCGGCCTGCTAAAGGCCAGAGCCACCAAAGTAGGCCAAGATACGGTCTTGTCGCAGATCATTGCGCTGGTTGAGGAGGCAAGGACCGGCAAGGCACCGATGCAAAAGATGGCCGATCATGTGGCAAAGTACTTTGTCCCTGCCGTGGTGGCGGTAGCAGTCTCTTCGGCGCTGGCATGGTATTTCATAGGCGGCATAGGACTGACGTTTTCGCTCTTGGCGTTTGTGTCAGTCATTATCATTGCGTGCCCGTGCGCCCTTGGGATAGCGACGCCGGCGGCCCTGATGATGGGGGCAGGCAAGGGGGCAGAGAACGGCATCCTATTCAAGGGCGGAGAGCACCTAGAGATGGCAAGAAAGGTGAGGACTGTTGTCTTTGACAAGACCGGCACGCTGACAAAAGGCCAACCAGAAGTCACCGACATCATTACACTGTCAGACGTGGGCGAGCAGGAGCTGCTCAGGCTGGCCGCCATCGCAGAGTCGGGCTCTGAGCACCCGCTTGGACAGGCCGTGGTGAGGAAGGCAAAAGAGCAGGGCATCGTGGTTGCAGGTCCAGAATCGTTTGAAGCCGTTTCGGGGCACGGGCTGAGGGCAGGCTATGCCGGCCACACCATAATGATAGGCAACAGAAAAATGATGGCTGACAGCGGGATGGTAGTGGCAGAGCAAGTCAGTTCTGCCATGGGCAGGCTGGAGATAGAGGGCAAGACTGCCACACTGGTGTCGATAGACGGCAGGCTATCTGGCGTCATTGCCATGGCGGACACTGTCAAGGAAAACGCCCGGGAAGCAATCGATGCCTTGAAGCAGATGGGAATCGAGGTGATAATGCTGACAGGCGACAACGAAAGGACCGCCAAGGCCATAGCGACCAAGCTGGGCATTGACAGGGTCATAGCGCAGGTGCTCCCGCAGCAAAAGGAAGAAGTAATTGCTAAACTAAAATCAGAAGGCAGAGTCGTGGCGATGGTGGGCGATGGGATAAACGATGCCCCCGCGCTTGCAAGGGCTGACCTTGGGATAGCCATAGGCTCCGGGACGGACGTGGCAAAGGAGACTGGTGGGATTATCCTGATAAAGAACGACCTGCGCGACGTGGTATCCGCCTTTGAGCTTGGCAGGAAAACAGTGTCCAAGATAAAGCAGAACCTCTTCTGGGCGTTTGCATACAACACAGGGCTCATACCGGTGGCGGCAGGTGCGCTAGTGCCCTTCTTTGGGGCAGAGATGTATGGGTGGCTCCCGTTCCTGGCGGCAGGTGCGATGGCGATGAGCTCCGTCTCTGTGGTGAGCAATTCGCTATTGCTTGGAAGGTACAGGCCAAGCTTTGCGGCAACAAAACCAAGGAACGAACAGATCTATACAGACAAGGAACTAAAAGAAGTCTATACAGAAGCTAGGTAGCCAGCCTTACAAACTGGTAGCCCGAGTTCTGCAGCCTCTCTTTTATCTCCTCTTTTGTTATCAGCGCAGGGTCGTATTCTACAATGACGCTGTCTGTCATAAAGTTGATTTCTACCTTTTTGATGGCTTGGTTGCCCTTCAGCTGGTTTTCTACTATGGGCTTGCAGGTGGTGCAATACATACCAACCACCTTAAAGCGCGCCTTTTGCGTGCTAGTCATTACAACCTACCACCGGATGTTTGAAAAAATGAAGAGGCAAGTCCATGCACCGGCCCGCTAGTAGCCATACTTTTTAGGATTTGCATCAAACTGGCTCTTGCAGGCTGCCGAGCAGAGATAGATCTTTTTGCCTCCCGATTCTGACACGAACTTGGCCTTCTTCTCGTCCACCATCATGTTGCATACCGGATCTTTGAACATACACACAAGCTAGGGGCTATTGTTAGATAAAGGATATACTTTACAATTGTAAAGTCACTGGGTTTCAGTCATGGCAGTCTTGCGCCTTGCCCTTCCGCGTTCCAGCCAAGCCACAAACCCAATAAGGCCGGTGATGTAAATGAGCGCGGTGCCAGCGTTGACAAGAATGTCAGTCAGCGGCGATTCAAACAAAGTATGGATCCTCAAGTCTCCGTTCTGGATAAGCCTAGTGTAACAAGCTTCTAGATTGGAGTTACGTTTCTGTCCTAACAAATTCCCTGACCGCTTGCGCCTGTTCCCTGTATGCCCTGATCTTATGGGTCGCGCCGTCAGGGCACACGACAGTGACTGTTATAATATTTACTTCTGCGTCAGACGCAAACACTGCAGGCTGCACCTTTTGCACCTTGCAGTTTTTTGCAGGCAGTTCTGCGAGCTGCGCAACAGGGTCGGACATGGCTGGAATTAGTAGGCCGCCAGAGATAAACCTAGTTGAAACTTTATTACCCGTCTGCCCTTTGTGATAGGGGATGGCGACCCTCTCGATGAACGACAAGCTGATCCTCGTGCAGTATGCGATAGACAAGTACGACTCTGAAAACGTGCTGAAGGAAAAACTCAAGGACACCCTGTCGCCAAAGGAGATCGAGCGGGCGATAGACACCCTGATAGGCACACAAAAGGTACGCAGGATAGGCGCAGACGTGCTGCAGAACAACGTCAGCCACACCGGCGAGCTCCCAGAGCTGCCCGACCATCTAAAGCCTATTATCGAGAGCCTCTAATCTTACAGAAAATTCTATCCTATTATTTTATAAGCATCATCCTCCACATTTGTGTCTGCATTGCCTAACGCCGGGGATAGGGGCGCGCCAGACATTATCAGGAGCCCTACAGACGCTCACCAGTTATATGTTGACCTTGTAAACTCGGCTGGCAGCGAGATCATGCTGCTGTTGCCTCCTCCTCTGCCCTCCTCAGACCGGGCGAGCATGCTACATTCAATCTTTCAATCGCTTGAAGATGCCGCCAAGCGCGGCGTGCAGGTGCGGGTGCTAACCACTGCCTCTGTCAAGCTGCTGACTGCAAACACCAACAATGTTGCGGTCAGGTACATCCACCGTGAGGGTAGGGCAGAGATGCAGGAGATTTTGATAGTAGACAGGAAGGCCACATTGGAATATGGAATAATGAGGGACGGGCACGATGCCGTAAGCATCTACTCTTCAAGCCCTTCGGCCGCCATGCCTCTTGTCACGATGTTTGACAACCTCTGGGACCAGGCTGCGGCCTATGAAAAGTTCAGAGAAGCCGACCGCATGAAGGACGAATACATACAGAAGCAGCGGGAGCTGTACGACAAGCTGCGCGAAGCGGACAGGCTGAAAGACGAGTTTATCAACATCGCCGCGCACGAGCTCCGGACGCCCATCATGCCGATTCTTGGAGGGCTTGAGCTGATAGAGTCAAAGCTGGGCAACAACAGCTCGATAAAGGAAGAACTTGCGATCATTAGCCGCAACGCCGAGCGGCTGCTGAAATTGTCGGAGGACATACTGCAGGCAAGCAGGATAGAGACAGGCCGGCTCAGGCTGTACGTCGAGCAGGCGAACCTGAACACGCTGATCTCTGAGGTGATAGCGGATGTGGAGCAGAAATACAGACAGCAGCTCGCCAAGGTGCCTGATATAGAGACCGCTGATATACACTCACTCATCATGCACATCGTAGGCGAGCGGGTTGATAAAGAGGCCAGAAAGCCCATAATATTGTTTGAGCCCGGCGAGCCCATACTCATGGTCGAGTGCGACAGGGGCAAGATCGGAGAGGTGCTGTTCAACATCATCGACAACGCCATGAAGTTCATCGACGAGCGTGAAGGCAGCATCGTCGTTTCCACACACCTTTCTGGATCCAACGTGATAGTCAGCGTGAAGGACAACGGCAGGGGCATTGATCCGTCGATAAAGGACAAGATGTTTCAAAAATTCACGACAAGGTCGGAAAAAGGATCAGGTCTTGGACTGTTCATTGCAAAGAGCATAATAGAGGCCCACGGGGGCACCATATGGGCCGGCAATAACAGTGATGGCAAGGGCGCCACATTTGCATTCAGCCTGCCGGTGCGCTTCCGCCGGTCAGAGCCGCCTACGCCGGACCAGCTGCCGCAGATAACCGACAACCAGAGGACGATAAACCAGCTAAGGCGCGACGCGCTGGAAAAGATAGGCGCCATGAAAACGAGCCTAACAGAGGCTCGTGAAGAAGCCCTGCGCAAGAGGAACGAAGCCTTGGAGCGCTACCAGAAGCAGGTCGAGGAATCGAGGAATCTGATAAGGGCGCGGCAGCAATTCATCAACCAACAGATAAGCTACAAGAGGATGCGCCGCGAAGTGGACAGCAGGATCGAAAAGGGACTCGAAGGTCTCCAGCGCCTGATAGATGGCCTGAGGGAAAATATCATCGGGGACGAGACCATAGAAAAGATAGAGCTCCACCCAACATTGATAGATGCCATCAAGTACGAAGCAGGCAAGGTGACTGAATCTGAATTCTTTAAATCTCTGAGGAGGCAGCTTGCTACAAAATGACGCTCAACATTGCGGTTCATTCATTCAAGGGAGGCACTGGCAAGAGCACGATCACCGCAAACTTGGCCGTGCTGCTTGCGCTTGAAGGCAGGCGCGTCGGGGTGCTTGACCTCGACCTAGCCGGGCCCGGCCTCCACGTGCTCTTTGAAATGACGCCTGACGAGATAAAGCACACCCTTAATGACTATTTGCTGGGCCTGTGCTCTTCAGAGGATATTGCGATAGACCTGACCGAAAAGATGAACTTGAAGCAGGGCAGCCTGGTGTTCGTCCCGGCCAGCTTCAAGGCAGAGGACATCATCAAGGTGCTTTCCAAGGGGTACGAGATCGGGATGTTCCGAGATGCGCTGGCCGTGATCTCGCGCCTGCACCGCCTTGACTACATGATAATAGACACACACCCCGGCATCGAAAAGTCGACGCTCGTGTCGATGGGCATCTGCGACATGAACATCATAATATCGAGGATGGACAGCCAGGACATTTTTGGGACCGGCGTCATGCTCGAAGTCACGCGGGTGCTTGAAAAGCCCCAGATCCTGATCGCAAACATGATACCTCCGGGCGTAGACAAGGAAAAGGTCAGGGCGAGGCTTGAAACGCTTTTTAACGCCAAGGTCATTACGGCGATTCCGTTCTACACCGAGATCCTGCGTGCCCTGTCGTCAGAAGTGTTTGTGCTGAAAAACCCCAATCACGACTTTTCAACAGCACTCCGGCCTGCGATAGAGGCTCTAGAGGTAAAGGCTAATCTGCCATAACAATCTTCTAGTACAAACTACTGTTTTGGCCAGAAGACTTATCTACTCAACTATTCTAGATTCCAAATAGTGAATAATTGAATGTCACAGCAGCAAAGTTTCAGGCCGATTCTCTCTATCTTCGACTTGCTTGACCGCGTGCTTGACAAGGGCCTTGTGATCGACGCGAACCTTTCAGTTTCGCTAGTAGGAATCGAGATACTCGTCGTAAGGGCAAGAATCGTCGTGGCAGGCGTGGACACGTTCCTCCGGTATGCAGCCGCGCTCGGATTGGCCGGACCGCCTGCACTGGTGGCAGCCCAAACATCGACTGGTAAATAACAAAGAAAAAACAGTTGATCGGGTTTGGCCGTCTGCATTGTATGTGGCAAGTATGAGGAAGTAGGCCTGAAAGGTGCGATGGGTAACGGGTGGGTCTTTACAAGGTGCCCTGAATGCCAGCGCGGGACGCCTTTTGACATCGCCGCCATGCACCTTACCAAGTCCATACCGGAGCACTACCTTGAGGGTTTCTGCCCAAAGCACTGGTTTAAGGACAGTGGCATCTGCTCATATTGCAAGATAAGGCGTGGGACGTTGGGGCTAGGTGAAGACCTTGCTTAGCAGCAATCGGCACGAGCTGCCAGCAAGGCAACTGAGCCTTTTCGACTTGCTTGACAGAATTCTTGACAAGGGCGTCGTGATCAACGGCGACATCACCGTCGCCTTTGCTGGCGTCGACCTGCTTTCGCTCAAAGTAAATCTTGTGATAGCGTCGCTTGAAACGGCCAAGCGCTACGGCATAGAGCTGCCGTGGGAAAAGTGGGCAAGGGAAAAGGCTGAGTTGGAAAAGAAAGAGAAAAAGATTGTTGGAGGAGGTGGCAAGAAAGAGCTTGGATACCAGTAGCGTTGATAGCAACAATAACAACAACATTTTGCTTGCACTTGAAAAAAAGCCTGAGGGGCCGGACGCTGAAAAGCTGCAGCACGGCTTGGCAAAGCTGGTGCTAACGCTTGTTCAGACTATGACTGATATCCTTGAGAGGCAGGCTGTCAGAAGGGTCGAATCCGGTACCCTGACAGCCGAGGAGGTGGAGAGGCTCGGGCTTGCGTTTATGCAGATAAGGGAGAGGACAGCCGACATTGCAGACAAGTTTGGAGTCAAGCCTGAGGAGCTTAGCATAAGGTTCCAACAGCAGTCGGAAAACCAAAGGCAGGTGACGATTGTTGACGTGGTTGACAAGCTCATAGATCAGGGGACTGTGATCGCCGGCGATGTGACTCTTGTGGTGGCCGGCGTCGACCTTGCAACCCTACGGCTGCTCGCCACGCTGACCGCAAAGAAATAGTGATGGAGAGATGGTGGACGGCAGATACATCTATTGCATCATAGATTGGGAAGAGAAAAGACCGATCGGCAACTTTGGCAACATCGGCATCGGGGAAAACACTGTCTACACCATCTACTACAAGGACATTGCAGCAGTGGTCAGCACAATCCCGTTCAAACAGATGGAATCTAACTTGAACGACATTGTTGCGCATCAGCGAGTGGTCGAGGCTGCGCGGGAAGCCAATACGGTGCTCCCAGTCAGGTTCGGGGTGATACTGAAAAACGAAGCAGGGATAAAGAAACTCCTTGCCAGCTCGTACAAGGACTACCATGCCAAGCTGACAAGCCTCCGGGGCAAGGACGAGATAGGGATCAAGGTGCTTCTCAACAAGTCGAGCCTGAAAAAGATCAGGGAGCAGGCCGAGCAGTCTTCTGAGGAGATAAGGAAGATAAAGCAAGAGATCTCATCTGCTAAGCCCGGCACGTCATACTTTTTGAAGCTGAGGCTGGAAGACGCCGTAAAAAATGAGACGCTGATGAAGATAGACAAGATGGTTGGCGAGATAAACGACTCGCTTGCAGAGGTGGCAGTCGACAAGCGACTACTGAAAAATGACGTTGCCGAGATCGTGCTAAACGCAGCATACCTTGTAGAAAGGAACAAAATACAGATCTTTGACGCCAAGGTAAAAGAGCTGAGAGAGAGGTTTGAAAAGGAGGGAATAATGACACTGCACCGGAGCGGGCCTTGGGCGCCGTACTCATTCTGTTGATGTGGCATGATACTGGAACTCATTATCATGAAACTGACGCTTGACGCAATATTGCAGCATTGCAATAGCCTAGCCTACGAGCAGGAGGTACGCGAGCAGGCGAGGGTGCTCAAGGCAAGGCTGCTAAAGCTGATGTCAGACTATGAAGCCGGTGTCATCGACCAAAAGATATACTCTACGCAAGAAGCCGAGATCATGGCGAGCCTGAGCAAGCTAACTCAACAGGTAAACAATAAGAGTAAAACCCAGTCGTTCAACACCGGGTTAGGTCTGTGATGATGACGACAGCGGCAGGCTGAATGCAAATGTGGCGCCCTTGCCATCGCTGTTGTTTGTACACCAGATTCTTCCATCATGCGCCTCTATTATGCTTCTTGAGATGAACAACCCAAGGCCGGTCCCCTTGTCCGACTTGCTGGCAAACTTGCTAAAGAGCCGCGGCATAATGTCGCTGTCGATACCACTGCCCGTGTCCTGAACGCTCACAACGGCCTGGCCGTTCTTGTTTTCAGTCGACACCGTAATCGTGCCCCGCTTGGTGAACTTGGCCGCGTTATCAAGCAAGTTTGATATGACCTGAGTTATCCTGCCCCTGTCGGCGTGCACGTAGATATCGGTCGGCTCGTACACGAACTCGATTCTGCCATCAGGCAGCTGGTTCTTGGCATCCTGTATTGCGCCAAGTATCACGTCTTTGAGGTTGAACCTTTCTTTGTCGATCTTGAATGCCTCGCTTTCTATCCTTGTAACATCCAGTATGTCGCTTGTCAGCCGCTGGAGCCGGACAGAGTTGCGGTATATTGCCCTGATCATCTCGTCCCTGTCCTCTGGGCTCATCTGCAGGAGCTCTGCATACCCCAGGATCGCCTGCGTCGGGGTCCGGAGCTCGTGCGCGGCGACATTGATGAATTCCTTTTGCAGCCTATCATGCACCTTGAGCTGCTCGTTGGCAGCGGCGAGGGAATCGTACGATCTCTTTAGTTCGTCGGTCTTTAATTTCAGCTCCGACGTTCTTGCGGCAACCACTCTTTCCAGCCTAGAGTTCCATGCCAGCACAAGCGCCGCTACGCCAATGGCTGCAACTCCAATCACGATCACCATGACGGAGCTAAAGTCCCTCTGTTGGTCTGCCAGAGCTCTGACGTTGTCGGCAAACTGGTGTGGCGTCACCACATAAAGAGTGCCAAACTGCTCACCCCCGATAATTATGGGCTCGTACGCTATGCTGTATGTGGCGTTTCCGACAGTAAAGTCCTGTATGCCCGATTGCCCCTGAAGCGACTCGGTCAGGAACCTGTTAAAAGAATCCTTCAGCCCCGGCAGCAGGAGCGACTGGAATTCTGGGCCAAAAACGTCTTTGCCTATTAACTCGCTTGACTCAGAATATAATATCATGCCGCTTCTGTCTGTCATGCCCACCGAGCTCTGCGTTTCTGGCGACAGCTGGTCCTGGAGCGACATCCCAAAGGTGTCAACCCTTATCCCTGCCACGGCTGCCCCTATGAATTCTCCACTCGTGCCAAGGATTGGATAGGATATGTATATTCTTGTAATGTTGTCATTAGAATCTATGGCGCTGCTGTAGTAAGCGCCGTCCTGCCTGTTCCTTGCTTCAATGAAATACGCTCTCTGGCTCAGGTCCGTTCCCCTGAACTGCTCGTAGGCTGTCTGGTTTATGTTGCTGAGCCATACGATCCTGCCTTCGCCGTCAAGCCACATGTAAAAATTTGTCAGGTTGGCGGTAGAATCCTGAGCAGCATTGAATAGCGCCTGTCCGCGCTCAAATTCGTTGCTCTGCACCGAGCGGGCCTTGGAGATCACTTCGAGATTTGACGTGACAGAATCCAGCCTGTGCACCAGCACGCTTTCAAGGTCGTTCACTTGGATCCTTGCGTTTGACCTGACATTGTCGCTGGCGATCTTTAGTATCTCGTTTGCGGTGAAATTCGAATACTGGAACGATGCCAACGACAGCGACACTGCAATCGCGCCCGTCAAAACCAGCAATGCGATGCTGTTTTTTGAAAATGTCCTCTTGCTGCTCACGTGCAATCATCAACCCCTGTAGACGTAAATAAATTCGACCTTATGCTTCTTTATAGAAGATTTTACTTAATCCTGTTTATATAGAACAGAGTCTTGTGCATAGAATGAAGTAATGGAGAAGCCAACGGTGCTAGTCTGCGATGACGAAGCAGACCTGCTCACCATGTATGCCGCAGCACTGAAAAAACATTACAACGTGCTGACTGCCAGCTCAGGCAGGGCATGCATAGAAAAATACACGGATCACATGCTGCGGAGCAAAAACATCAACGTTGTACTGCTTGATTATCGGCTTGGAGATAGCACTGGCGATGACATTGCCTGCAAGATACGCGATCTGGGCAACGCAAGAACGATCCTGCTGAGCGCGTATGATCTTGAGAGGGAGAAGGTGGATGAGCTAAAGTCAAATAACTGTATCGTGGATATCATGATCAAGCCGGTGAGCATGAGAGTATTGCTGGACAGAGTGCAGAAGGCTCTAAACTGACGCGATGCATTCTGACAGTATTCTTGCTGCAAGCGCGGCAGTCATGCCATTTACGTCATAATCTGGAGTAAGTTCTACGATGTCGATCCCGATGACGTTCCCGCCGCTTATGATGCTGTTAAGCAGGTAGATCAGGTCGATGGCTGCAAGCCCGGCAGGCGAGGGAACTGAAACCCCAGGGGCAGACGCCGGGTCGACACAGTCAAGGTCCACTGAAATGTATGTCTTGGATCCTGCAGTGCGCGTCTTTATCATCTGCGCTATTCTTTTTACCCCAAGCTCGACCACGTCCAGCGGGTTTACGATCTTTAACCCCGCGACCTTTGCATTTTCAATCTCTTCCGGCTCTGCTGCCCTGGTTCCTATCAGCACGCTCTTGCGCAGGTTGAGTGATTGCGCAGAATCAGTCAGTACCGACCCGTAATAGTTCCTTGTGGACGACACAAAGTCGGGATGGGCATCAAAATACAAAAGCGAGAGCTTTTTACCAAGGGCGCCTGACGCGGCATGCAGCGTTTCTGTGGTGAGCGAGTGGTCTCCTCCTATCATTACCGGCAGCTTGCCGCGTGAAACAATGTCTGAAACCATCTTGCGCAGCTCTTGCTTGCTTGCGACGTTTCCTGCATCAAATATGCGCTTGTGCTCAAACGTTCCACGCATTGGGAACGTCGGGATCCGCTTGCCACCGCGCTCGAAAAATTCAGACTCGTTTGAAGCTATCCTCAGAACGTCTGGCGCCCTGCTGGTGCCCTTGCGCTTGGCGTGCGACTTGGACTCGTCAGGTACGCCTATCACGATAATGTCTGCGTCTTCTATCTTGTCCGTATTGGACCGCTGGAGCCGAACCACGCATAGCAATCAGGGGTAGCCTGCTTTTAACCATAGCCTGCTTGTGACCAATAAGATTTTATTGAAAAGAATGCTGCCTACCCTCACCATGTCTACCATGAAGTACATTCAGCTTGAACCACAGGGCGACATTGCAATAGTGAGGATAAACAGGCCGGAGGCGCTGAACGCCATGAACGTCGATGTGATAGCCGAACTTTCAAAGACTATTGACATCCTTGTAGCTGACGAAAGCGTCAAGGTTGTCATTATCACCGGCGCCGGCGAGCGCTCTTTCTGCGCGGGCGCCGACATTTCCTACATGGTCAACATCGAGCCGATGCAGGCGGAACGGTACGCGACTTCAGCTCAGGCTGTGATTAACAAGATAGAACGGCTAGAAAAGCCAGTCATTGCGGCAGTCAATGGCTTTGCGCTTGGTGGAGGCTGCGAGCTTGCGATGGCGTGCGACATACGCATAGCGTCAAGCAACGCCAAAATCGGGCAGCCCGAAGTCACGATAGGCATCCCTCCTGGGTGGGGCGGAACCCAGCGCCTCATGCGGCTTGTGGGGCCGGCAAAGGCAAAGGAGATGATATTCACAGGGAAAATGATAACCGCAGACGAAGCCCACCAGATCGGGCTTGTCAACAAGGTCGTGAGTCTGGGACCTGACGACAAGGTGCCGCCAGAAGTAAAGGGTGATCCTGCCAAGGAGAAGGAAAGGGCCGCCGAAGTGGCAAAAATATTGAACAAGAAGCTGATGGACGAGTGCCTTGCTCTTGCAAAAGAGATAACAAAGAACAGCTTTGTAGCGGTCAAGGTAAGCAAGATGTTGATAAACAGGGGAATGGACTCAGACCTTGAGACGGGGCTGAGGCTGGAGATCTACGGCTGGGCGCTCTGCTTTGCCCACGAAGACCGGCAAAAAATGATGTCTGCATTTCTCAACAAGGGCAAAAAGTAACCGTACTACGCCAGACGGGCGCCACTGCTTGGCCGGCATACAAACGTCCTGCTCTTTACGCCGGCTTCCTCAAACCCTTTTGCCATTGCTGCGGCCACCATGTTTGCATTCTTGCAGGTCTTCAAGAAAGCGATCATTGAAGGTCCTGCCCCGCTTATGGTCACGGCAAGCGCGCCTGCAGACATCGCGTTCTGCTTCACACTGTCATAGCCGGGGATCAGGTGCTTCCTTACAGGCTCGACAATGACATCGTCGATACCCCTTGCTATCATTTCTACGTCCTTTAGCGCAAATCCTGCAACGATTGTGGCCGCGCCGGAAACGTTGTGTACGACGCTCTTGAGCGGCACGTCCTTTGGAAGGATGCTCCTTGCGACTTCGGTCTTTTTTTCAGGCACCTGCATGGAGAGCGGCACGGCCACCACAAGAAAGAGGTCTCTCGGCGGCTCGATCCTGATAAACTGGCCCTTGGATCCGATCACGAACCCTCCAAGCAACGAGGCAGAGACGTTGTCATAATGCTTTATGCCTGCGCTTGCAATCTCGCCTTCTGCCGCATATTCTACAAGCCTGTTCCTATCGATCTTCAAGTTGTAAAGCGCGTTGAATGCTATCGCGGCTGCAGCTGCCGAAGCTGCGCTTGAGCCTATGCCATAGCCGGCCGGCACGCCCTTTGTGACTTGTACCTCGATATCGTCGCCGATATGGAAATCGCGCATCATGCTCTTTACCACCAAGCCGGCAGAGTTGGATTCGGCTACGGCTGGGATCGCCTGATCGCTGCTCTTGATCGTTATTTTTCTATCGCCTGCTGTTGATGATGCCTTTATCACGACCTTGTCTTTGAGCGCGTCCAGCGCAAGGCCAAACACGTCGTAGCCGGGGCCGAGATTTGCAGTGGAGCAAGGCGCAACGGCTGTCCGGGACTTCGCAGCCATCCTAGCCATCCTCTCCAAGATTAAGAGTTCGCGCAAGCGCGGCTGCGAGGTTGATCATGCCATTCATCGTGAGGCTTGAAACCGCGACTAGGCCGGGGGCAAATCCTCCCTTGCTCATACTGCGCGCCAAGTCCTTGCTGAGAAGTGAGTACTCGGCGTCCTTCTCACCTTCAAGTGCATGCTCTAGCGCAGTATGCGAGCCGGCCCAGTCCATGATGTTCTTTAGCTTTTCAATCACAAGGTCGCGCTTTGTAAGTACATTTATCTGCGCGGTCTTTAGCCGCAGCTTGACCGACGAAGCAAGGAGCGATATGGACACAAAGTTGATCGGGGACGAAACGAGCATCCCGTCAAACGCAAATATCGTGGCTTTGTTGTCTGCGTGCATGCTGGCCACAAAATACGGGCCGCTTGCCCGAAATGCAAACAGCTCTATCTGACCAGGCGTGTCGACGATGACATAGTCGGGGTTCAGCTCGTCGATCTCGTTCTGGATCTCGTCGATCTTGGTGGCTATCATGTCGCTTGCCATGACAAGCGAGCCATTGGGGCCGAGGCCATAGCTTTCCATAATGGTGGCAATATCAATATGGTCGCGGACGTCCACGTCAGGGTCGTACGGCAGGCTGGCCGCACCGGGGTCAAGGTTGAGCGCGATCGGGTACGCATTGTTGTCCCTGTACCACTGGATCAGCCTCGACGTCAGGAGCGATTTTCCCGACCCGGCCGTGCCCGTGATGAATATCGCGTTCACTGTCATCAAAGGAGCATGAGGATGGCGTATATCTGCTTTACACTATTATAGTACCGCACCGCATGAAGATTCGTTATATTTGAACTGGCGACTTGTTGCCATCCCTGTGAGCATAGTGCCTTTCATTATACTCTTCCTTACTACCAATGTCTCGCCGCAGGATGTCTTTGCCGTGGGGCTCGTGCCTTTTGCGGCTTCGGCTGCGGCAGAGATCGCCCGGTTCATGCTCCAGGCTGTGCGCTTCAAGTACTTTATCAAGCGCTTCATCGGCTACGATGTCAGTTCCACGGGCAAGACCATATCTGCAAGGCTGGCTGGAGAATTTGTGACACAGACCACCCCGTCATACGTTGGAGGGGAATTCGTCAGGATAGCGTGGCTGTCAAGGAACGGCGTGCCTGCTGGCAAGGCGGCATGGGTGGCAACCATGGAGATAATCGCGGATGTCTTTGTAGGCTCGATGCTTGCATTTATCGCAGGCGCATTTGCGATCTACAAGGGCGGGAGCGTAGCAGGCATCGGGATCATTCTAGTAACGATCCCGACGTTTGCAGTGTGGCTTGCGGTGGTGCTGTTCTCGGCAAAGCGCAACCTGCGCCTACCTTCATTTTCGCAGAGGCTGGCAGAGAAATTCCTTTCAAAAGAGAAAGCCGAGAACCTAGTCAACACCACAAACACTGCCATAGCCGACCTGTGTAAGATGAGCCGGGAAAACTTTAACTCAAAAAAGGCGATCAGGACGTTTGCAATTGGAATGGCGATAACCTTCATGGCGTTCGTCTTCCACGGGCTGTCATTCATGGTGCTGGCAAACACTGCAGAAGACATCGGGTTTTTTGATTCGCTCATGGCTACATCGGCGTCAGTCGCCGTGGCCAGCCTTCCAATAACGATAGGAGGCTCGGGTCTTGCAGAGCTTGGGATCTGGGCCTATATTTCAAACCTCAGCGGGATACCGGAGCTGGGCGACGTGGTGAGTGACCCACGATTGAACGTGATAATCGCATGGCGCATTGCGACATACCACGTGCCGCTTGTCATCATGTGGGTCGCCATAATGCGGCTTGCTTTGGGTAAGGTTTCAACCACGAGCCTAGGTCAGCCGGCTGCCGGGAACAGTCCTGGCAGCAAGCCAGAAGATGGCAATGCGGCAAGATAAAAAAGGGACTACTATGCAGTGATTTATTAGATTTGTAGGCAGGCAGATGACGGCTATATCGTTAGTCTTCCTCGTCACCATCTTCAGACGAGGATGCGGCTGCTGGCAGGTCAGACTCGACATCCATCAGCTGGAGCTCCTGCAGCTCGAAACGGTAGATCGCCTTCATGTCAAGGTCAAACTTGGTCTTGAGTAGCTCAACTACCTTGGCGCTTAGAGGCGCAGTGAACACCTTTACCTTGAACTCGTATACAAAACCCTTCATGAAATCAGATATCTTCATGGACTTCGGAACATCGAGGCCTTCAACGATCGTCCTGCCATCGGGCATCGGCTCGTACACCTGTATGTCGACTTTAAAGTCGCTCTCGTAAATATCGAGGATATATCCTGTCCTTGTAATCGTCTCGGGCTTGCCGAACTGAGCAGACTTTATCTCGTCCTCTGCCCACTTTGGCAGGCCCTCTTCCTGAGAGCCGCCTTCGCTTTTCGCCGCCTTCGTCCTTCCCATTATACCTCTAGCGTGTATGTATTGCATTTAATAGCTTTTCCAATTTAGTTCTATAAGCAGCGAACGCATGTCTACAAAATATTACCACTTGGTTATTCAATTATGACATTTCTATTTAACGCCGTTTCCTTTTGCTAGTTGGCATGACGAGCTTCAGCAGCAACTGGGTAAAGGACAATAAGCCGAATATGTCTGAGAGGATCAAGCAGAACATCGGTCCTCAGCAACCACTGAAACCGAGAATCGAACTTGCAAAGAACAAGATACAAGCACAGAACCAAAAACTAGAGACGATTTTGGAAAAACTACGAAGCAAAGAAAAGTCACTCTTCAATCAAGTAGTTTCCGCTCTTCAGAGACATGACACTCAACATGGCAAGATGCTATCAAATGAGATCGCCCAAGTAAGAAAGACGATCAAAATGATCTCGCAACTAAAGATGGCACTGGAACAGATACAGCTCAGGTTGGAATCCACTATCGACCTTGGAGACGTGATGGTAGCAATAGGTCCGGCGATGGGCGCACTGACGAGAGTAAGGTCAGGACTTGCAGGCGTGATGCCAGAAGTAGACAGGGAACTGGGAGAGATCAACGGAGTGTTCAGCGATATCATGATGAGCGCAGGAAGCATGAGCAACACCTCGTTCGCCTTTGACGCAAGCGGCGAAGAAGTGGACAGGATACTCGCAGAGGCAGGCGCGGTGGCAGAACAGAGAATGACCGACAGCTTTCCAGACGTGCCTATCGGGTCCTCAAGCACCCGCACAGGAACTACTACTACAAGCGAGAACGCACAGTTCTAGAAAGCATCCTCATATCCTTTTTTCCTTTATTTTCATTCTAGCAATTTTCCTAACGACTGGTATACTGCATCCTTGCTTTTTCATGGCCGAATCGATCCTTACATCCCAGAAACTTCTTAGCTTTTCCGGAGGATGGACGCACCTGACAATCTTGCAGCAGACATCTTCCGCAGAGGCAGTGGAACGCCTGCTCCGGGCTGTCGTGGAAAAGCCTGTAGCCGTACGTCGCCTCTTCTCCTCTGGCAAACTATTATGTCAAATCCGCGGCCAAAGTATGTTGGCGTTGCACGAATGGTTAAAGTAGATAATTTCGTCGCAGGGAACAAGGTACGAGCCGTCAGCTTTTGTATATCCGTATTTTTGCACAAAGGCCTTCTCTTCTTCTGCCAGCAAGTCGTCCTTTGAAATCCTCTTGCACTGCTTGCATTCAAAAAAGACTATGGTGCCTTTTGGCACCAGTTCTTTTGCAAAAAGCCCTTTGCCTTTGTCTCTGGTTTCCCCGACTTCAAAAAATCTGGCTAGCATCCATCACACGGTCTTGCTCTTTTGCCTATCTTACCGTAACAGACTTTGCCAAGTTCCTCGGGTAGTCTGGGTCCGCGTTCTTGGCAAGCGCCAGCTGGTAAGCCAGTATCTGCAGCGGTATCACTTCGACTATCGGGTAGTATGCCTCCTCCTTGAGGTGCGGTATCTCGATCCAATAGTCATAGACATCGTCCTTGCGGTCTGAGATGCCAATGACCGTTGCGCCTCTGGCCTTTATTTCGTGCGCGTTTGAAATCGTGTCGTTGAATGTGGCGTCGCGCGGGTTTATCATTATGACAAACGTGTTCTTTTCCATGAGCGCAAGCGGCCCGTGCTTTAGCTCGCCTGCCGCGATGCCTTCAGCATGGACATAGGCAAGCTCTTTGAGCTTGAGCGCGCCTTCAAGTGCGATTGGGTAATGGAGCGATCTGCCAAGCAGGTAAATGTCAGACGCGTCCTTCATCTGCTCTGCAACCTTTATGATGCTTGCTTGGTTGGCGATAATGTTCTCGACCGCCACTGCAAACTCGGCCTTTTCAGTCTCTAGGCAGTTCTTGCATAGCCTGTCTGTGACGTTGTAGATGAGCGCCAACTGGCCTGTAAAGCTCTTTGTTGCTGCAACTCCGATCTCTGGCCCGCAGTTTGTCGACAGATACGCATCGCTTGCCCTTGCAAGCGAAGACGTTGTAACATTAACTATTGAAAGTACATTGGCCCCTTGGTTCTTTGCGAGCCTGACAGAATCCAAAACGTCCGCGGTTTCGCCACTCTGCGAAATCGCTACCAGCACCGAATTGCTGTCCATAGACGCAAGCGCGTACTGCGATTCGCTCGACATCACAGTTTCAGCCCTTATCTTGCCAAAGCGTGCCAGCATATGTTTGAAGATGAGCGCAGAGTGGTAGCTCGTGCCGCTGCCCGTGATATAGATGTCCTTTGCACTAGCAAGGATATTGCAGAACTTTTCCATTGTCGCCTCGTCCTGCCTGCCGGCGTGCACAACAGTCAGCCTCTGGTCGTTTATCTCCTTGAGGGTATAGTGCGCGTACTTGCCCTTGTCGATGTCGCCCAACTCCCACGCCACCTGCGTTATTGGATGCGCGATGGGCCTGCCTTCAAAATCAAAGATCTCTAGTTTTGAATTGTCGACGATGCAAATGTCGCCATTTTCAAGGAATATCGCCTTGTCAGTATACTGCAGAAAGCCCAACACGTCGCTCGAGACAAAGTAGCCGTCGTTTGCGACGCCGATGACAAGCGGCTCTTCGTACCTTGCCCCGCATATGGTGCCGTCCTGAAAGACCGCGACAAAGGCATAGTTGCCCTTGAGCCTCTTACAGGTATCGATCATTGCCTGCTTGATGTTGTTGCCACTGCTAAAGTGGATTTCAAGAAGGTGGGCGATCACTTCACTGTCGGTTTCACTTGCAAAAGTGTGGCCCACCTCGATCAACTCCTGTTTGAGCTCTTTATAATTTTCAATAATGCCATTGTGGACAACTGCAATGTTGTTCTTGCAGGCAGAATGCGGGTGGGCGTTTTTGTCAGTCACTCCGCCGTGCGTGGCCCACCGGGTGTGCCCGATGCCAATCTTGCCGGACATCTGGTCGATGTTCAGGTTTCTGTTAACTTCGATAACCTTGCCCGTGCCCTTGCGAACCAGAATGTTGCCGCTGTCAAACGTGGCGACCCCGACGCTATCATAACCTCTGTATTCCATCCTCTTGAGGCTGTCAACCAGTATTGGGGCGGCAGCGTTCTTGCCTTTGTATCCTATAATCGAGCACATCGAACAAAAGCAGCCCGGTCGTGCTTTTAAGTACTATTGAACTTGGAAAACTACCATTCAATAATATTTTATAATGGTCCATGCACGCTCAACCAAATATAGCTTTGTACCGCTACATAACGTTATATAGTGGTATGCAGGAATTGATAGCTGTTGGAAAAGAAGCTCATTTCAGAAAGCGACGGGCAGGCGTTGGCCAAAAAGATCGTAGTGTTCCGAGACGTGGAGCGGATGCGTGTGCTCTCAAACCCTGTGGCGTGGCGCATAATGGAGCTGCTTTCAAGAGGACCGATGTACCCGGCGCAGGTTGCAAAAGAATTAAAGATCTATGAGCAGAGCGCATATTACTACATACGCAAGCTGGTCAGCATCGGCGCCGTCCAAGAGGTCGGCAGAAACTTTGTCAGGGGAGGAACCGCCCGGCTCTATCAGGCGTCAAGCCCATCGTTTGGGATAGAGATGGACTGGGGCGAAACAAAACTTGGATCGATGCCGGCAGGCGGGCACCCTAGCACTTCAAGATTCTTTGAAAACTTTGTTGCAGGCAGGGAGTTCAAAGGGCTCATTGTGGTGGGCGCGCCCGACCCGCACGGTCCGTACAAGTCCTCTGCAAGGGACGGGCACTATGCGGTGCACCTTGCCTTCTTTCTGGGCCACATCACAAGCGCTGTCCCCTCAGAGTTTGTGGTCAAGCTGGACGTCGATGCCAAGGCAGAAAAGATGCTGACTGGCAACAACCTGATAACGATCGGGGGCCCAGGAACAAATATCTTGACAGCGGAATTCAACCGTTACCTGCCGGTAAGGTTCGACGAGAAGAATTTCTGGTCTGGCCTCATCGACGGATCAGGCAACCGCTACGGCCTTGACAACCATGGCCTGATTGCCAAGATAAAGAACCCGTACGACAGCAACTCGAGCATAGTTGTGGTCGCCGGCGTGCGGTCGGCTGGCACCAAGTCTGCTGTGATTGCGCTTACCAACTACAGCGAAGAGGTGTTAAAAAAGTACAACGGGGAGGACTACTGGGCGCTTGTGGTTCAGGGCTTTGATATGAACTCTGACGGCAAAATAGACCACGTGGACATCGTAAGCGGCCTATGACGCTGACGGCTGCGCTGCAGCGGCGGCGCTTGGCAGCTCGATATGGAGCAGGATCTGCGGCTCTTCTTCTGTCCTGACAAGGTAGCCAGGGATGTTGACCTTGCGGCTGCCTATCGAGACGTGGCCGTGGCTCACCATCTGCCTTGCCTGGTAAGGCGACTTGGTGCCTGACTTTTTCATGACAATCGTCTGCAGCCTGCGCTCAAGCAGGTCCTCGACCTTCAGGTTCAAAATGTCATCAAGGGTCGCTCCCTCTTTTGCAAGACCAAGCCTGTTCAAAAAGTTAAGCAGCCTCTTTTCCTTCTCTGCCCTTGCTTCCGCAGACAGCGCCAAAAGTGCGCGGGCTTGATTCCTGATCCTTGCGACCTCAGTCTGTGCCTTCCATAACTCGCGCTTGTTCCGAAGGCCGTACGAACCCATGATGTAGAGCTCGGCATTCAGCTGGTCTGTGGTCCAGATCATCCTTGGTCTGCGGTATAGTTTCTTTGATTTACGAGGATCTCCCATCTAGCACCACGCACCTCTATTTCTTTGCCTGCTCCTTTGCCGGTGCTGCTTGCTTGGCACCACCACCCGCTGCTGGAGCTGCGCCTGCTGCTGGTTTTGCTGCACCCGCTGCCGAGGCTGCTGCACCAGCCGCTGGCTTGGCACTGCCAGCTGCCGCCGGTGCCGCTGGAGCTGCTGCGCCGGCTGCCGCCGGTGCTGCGCCAGGCATCGCCTTGACCTTCTTTACTCCAACTGCGCCGCCCTTCCTGCCGGTTGTCCTTGTGCGCTGGCCCCTTACTCTCAGGCCAAACATGTGCCTGTAGCCGCGCCAGCTCATCACCATCTTTTCGCGCTCGATATCGTTTGAAGAAGCAAAATCAAGATCAGATGTTATCATGTGGTGGTTCGATCCAGTGTCCATGTTCTTTCTCCGGTTAAGGTACCATGCTGGGACGCCTGCCTTGTCCGGGTGGGCGATCGCCTGCTCGAGCTCGCCAAGCTCGCTATCTGTCAAAAACCCGACACGTTTGTCTGGGTTGATGTTGAGGGTCTGCGTCAAAACCTGAGCAAAATTGTAACCTATGCCTTTAATTTCACTGACAGCAACAATTACTTTCTTGCTGCCCTCAATGTCCTTGCCGGCAATTCTGAGGATATGTTTGTACTCGGATGCGGACAAATTCATTAATCACGAAACAAAATCGGCAATAAAAACCAATCTGGGTACCGCACGCACAAAAGCTGGAATATTTACAACAAAGGCGCCTGCACAAGGGCCTGCAATACCTAATATTGAAAGCTCAGGGCAATTTTATCAAATTTTTTGGTTGTATGGTGCGTTTTGATTCATGTAAAGCATTATAAGCTGATTGTGGGCAGAGACACTGGAAGAATGACTACGAAGAAACAGGCCGGCGTCCAGAAACTTGTCGCGTCAAAAAAGACCGCAGAAGAGCTTGCCATTGAAGAGTACCAGAGGCAGCTGGAACTGGCGATCGAGAACCACTGATTATTTCTAACAATCTTTAAATTTGTGCAGAGACCGCGAAGTCCCGTCTCGAGAATGAGTGCGAAAATAGAGGAAATGGTCCACCGCTCTTATACCACCAAGCCAAAATACACTGAAATTATGCCCGGTGTCCCCGAAGACTACAAGCAGGTAAAGACGCTCGGCGATCTTTTGAAGATAAACTACAAGCATGTCACAGTTGAAGAGCAGATGCGCGGCAACCTTATTGCCAAGTTGAAGAAGGGCGAGCACCCGTACCCAGGCATCATTGGTTATGACGATGATGTCATTCCTGCGGTCAACAGGGCCATTTTATCAGGTCATGATCTCTTGCTTGTCGGCCAGATCGGTCAGGCAAAGACCAAGATCGCAGAGGCCATAGCGAAGAACCTCTTGTCGCCAATCCCAGTTGTGAGGGGGACTGTGACGAATGACATCCCGACCTCGATCCCTGAAGACCAGCTGACCGCCCTTTTGTCAGACTCTGAGGTCGTGCGCACCCAGCCCGAGTTCACCGTTTCGCCAGAGTGCGAAGACATTATCAGATCAAACAAGCTGGAAACAAAGATAGACTGGATAAGCGGCGCGGACAGGTACAAGTACATTCTATCGACACCGGACATTTCCGTTAAAGATCTTGTAGGCCAGATTGATGCCATCAAGATAGCGAAGAAAGGCGTCGAGCTCTATAGCATGGAATCGTATTCCGCCGGCCAGCTGTTGCAGGCAAGGCATGGCATTTTGTGCATCGACGAGCTGCCAGTGCTCGACCCGCGCAAGCAGGTGTCCCTGCTAAGTGTCCTGCAGGAAGGCAAGTTCACCACCGGCGCTTATCCTGCCGTCTTCAAGCCGGATGTCAAGATAATCGCGACGGCAAACCCGATCGACTATACCCACTCGGGCAAGATAATTGAGCCCTTGTTTGACAGGCTCAGGAGCCACGTTGACACCCATTACCCGAGGACTGTGGAAGACGAGATGCTCATAACAGTGCAGGAGTCGAGGATTGCTGACGCCAAGAACGTGATGCTGCCTGTCTTTATCGTAAGGACGATAGCCAAGATAACGCAGATGACACGTGCCCATCACGATGTCAACCACAACAAGGGCGTGAGCGTCAGGATGTCGGTGCATTCGATGGAGATGATGATAGGGGAAGCCGAGCGCACCCGCTCTATCACTTTTGGCGTCAAAGCAATCCCGCGCTTTTGCGACATACACTGCATACACCAGTCAAGCAAGTTCGAGCTTGCAGAGATGGAGGACACGCGGGAGAATAGGAAAAATGTGCTCGATTCGATCATAGAGAGCGCGCTCAAGGAAGTGGCGCTTGAATACATACAAAAGCTTGCCCCAGAGCAACTGATAAAGGTAAAGAACGACTTTGCAAAGAACAAAGCGTTCCAAGTGTCGCAGGCACTGGTTGGCAGCGGCGGCATCAGCAAGAGCCCTGACTATGAATCGCAACTGGCCAAGTTCCCCGGGCTCAAGGCTGCAGTCAACGAGACGATCGGCACTGTAAAGGACGAGCAAAAGCAGCTGGTCGAGAGAGCCAAGCAGCTTGGCATCAGGACTGACAGCATTTTATTTACACCCGATCTGAACGGCGAGTTCACCGCTGCAGTGACCGAAGTAATACTAGAGGGGCTGCGCCACACGCAGCCGCCGATCCTGGATAGAAAGGACAACAGCTATGGACTCGCACAGTAGCGTCCCGGGCAGCAAGAAATTCGTATATTTTCCACTTGACAAAGAGGGGCAAGAGCAAAAGCAGCAGAGCCAGGGCGAGCGCGAGCTTCCACGCGACGTGCTTGACAAACTACTGAAGGCATTGGGCAGGGAAGCGCTCAGGGAAAAGACACCCAGCCTGCAGGAGCTGGAGCAGGCGCTGCAGGGAGCCCTGTTGCAGCAACAAGGGCAAGAATGGGAGCAACAACAGCAGCCCGGCTCGCAGACAGGATCGGAAGGTGAAACGGACAGCGACAATTCCGGCATACCCCTTGTAAGGCAGCTGATGAACAAGGGCTACCTAAAGGACTCGCCCAAGTGGCTCAGCTCAAAGGGATTTAACGAGATAGGCAACAGGATGCTGAGCGACGTGATGAAGGCGCTCAAGGCCGGCGAGTACGGCATGCACGAAACGCGCGACATTGGAAGCGGCTCGCTCGTTCTTGACACCAGCAAAAAGTACGAACCGGGCGACGACATCCGGCTTCTCAACGTGCCCAAGTCACTGTTGAACACCATCCAGCGCATGTCAAAGGATGGGGGCAAGCTAAAGCTGCCGCTGCAGATCGATGTGGAGGACTTTGAAGAGTACGAGACAATGCAGGATGTGCGTGTCGCAGTCGTCTACTGCATCGACCTGAGCTCGACCATGCGCTACTCCTCGATGTACGGCGATATGAGCAGGATAGAGGCCGCAAAGAGGGCGCTCTGGAGTCTCTATCTTTTGAACAGAAAGTTCTTCCCCTCAGACTCAGTCTACATCGTGGGCTTTGGCGCGCTTGCGTCAAAGGTTGCGCCAAACGACATTCCTTACTTAAAGACGTTTGAGCCGGGCTCGGACTTTCTCCACTATACCAACTACCAAGCCGCGTTCAGGCTTGCAAGCAAGATGCTGCAAAAGGACGGCGCGCTGAACAAGAGGATCGTTCTTGTGACAGACGGCCACCCAAGCGCCTGCTTTATCGACGACAAGAGCGAGCAGGACAAGATACTTTCGCAGAGGCCATATTCACATTTTTATACGCCAGACAGGCAGACGCTTGACACTGTCAAGCAGGAAAACAGCATGAATTTGGACATAGCGTCTGGCGAGCTTGTTTACCTGTGCTATCGCTATCGGCAGGTAGACCAGTACATAGGCGAGCGCACGATAGTGGAAGCGAAAAAAGTGCACTCGCAGAACATTGACATTGACACAATAATGGTAAGTGAAGAAGATTCCCTGCTTGGATACGTCAACGAAATGGAAAAGTACGTCAAGGGCAGGTCATACTACATCAACCCTGCAGACATTGACAAGGTGCTACTGACCGACTACCTTAACAATAAGAAGCAGCAGACTATACGGGCGCATTCCCAGTGGTAGAGAACAATCATGGAGAACCTTAATATACAGACGAGAAAGTTGCTTTGCTTAAGTACAACAGAATGCTGATTATCTTTGATGTAGAAGGCGTTTTGCTCAACGCCGAGTACCTTCCAGTTCTGGCACAGGTGATGGGTCCGAAAAAAGAAAAGGAGATCTGGGATATCACTAATGCTGGTATAAGGGGCGAAATCAACTGGGAGGAGGGGCTCAAGCGCAGGGTGCATGCACTGAGGGGCATCAAGTACGAAGACGCCAAGAGACTGGCTGAAGGCCTACCACTGATGCCCGGCGCAAAGGAGCTTTGCTCTGCGCTGAAAAAGGCAGGATGGAAAATGATCGCAGTATCTGGCGGCTTTACGATAATCACTGACAGGCTAAAGACCGATCTCGGGATCGACAAAATATTCTCCAACGAGCTGGTGTTCAAGGACGGCAAGCTTGATGACGTGATAATGCACGTTACGTCCGACAAGGCAGCAGCGGTGAGAGGCACGATAAAGGAATGGGGCATCAGAAAGGAGGACATTGTCGTGGTGGTGGACGGGGCCAACGACTTGAAGCTGTTCGCCCTTGCAGGGTTCACGGTGGGGTTCTGCCCTGTTGACGTAGTAAGGGAGAAAGCCAACGAAACCATTGACAAGCGTGACCTTGGGCTCCTATTGCACCTGCTAAAAAAAAATTTTGGTGAAGCCGTGCTGATAAACGCAGCAAGCAGAAGGCAATAGAGGAAAAAGCCCGATCTGTTTATTATTACAATTCTCCTAAAGTCTAAGAATGTACTAATAGAACATCAAGACGAGAAATCACGAATCATTTCCTCTTTATTATGTTTGACACCTTGTAAATAAGAGATCAGTGGAACTTGTAGTGGTTATTCGAGTAGCACATGGCATAACAATCGCATTATTATGCCGGTATTGAGGAAAGGACCAAAATCTTTTTGGAAACCCTCCGGGAGCAAAGTGGTCAGCCAATCTATACACTACCACCGCGTGAAGCTCGTGCAGTCTTGTCTAAAGCGCAGGCAGGTTCAGTTACAAAGCTTCCTGCAGAAATTGAGAACCGTACATCCCGGAGGTCCAAACGATCAGATATCCATTCAGATTGTCCGACCCCAAGGCAACAAAGAGAAACTTCCTGTTACAATGTACTTCCATGGAGGCGGATGGGTGCTTTGGAGGTTTTGATACTCGTGAAAGATTGGCAAGAGAGCTCGCAAATAAAGCGAATGTGACCATCGTCTTTGTCGACTATATGATGACTCTATCTCCTGAAGCCCACTATCCAATTCCGATAGAAGAAGCCTATGCAGCCACAAAATGGGTCGCGAAAATGGTAGTAATTCCATCAATGTTGATGCGTCGCGTCTAGCCGTCGTCGGGGATAGTGTAGGCGGCAATATGGCTGCTGCAGTAACATTACTTGCCAAAGAGCGTGGAGGACCCAACATCTCCTACCAAGTGTAATTCTATCCTGTTACAAATGCCAATTTCGAGTCCCAGTCGTATAACACATACCAAGAGGGCTACTGGCTTACACGCGAAGCAATGAAATGGTTTTGGAATAACTATGCACCCGATGATGCAATTCGGAAAAACCCCTTGCTTCGCCATTGCAGGCTTCAATCGATCAGCTCAAAGGGCTACCACCGGCACTCGTCATTACTGACGAAAATGATGTATTGCGCGACGAAGGTGAGGATTACTCTCACAAACTTATGCAGGCAGGTGTTACTGTCACAGCAACTCGGTATCTTGGTACCATACATGACTTATAATGTTAAATGCCACAGCTGATACTCCAGCGGCGCCCGGGGCTATAGATCAAGCGTCTGAACTGGTGAAAAAGGAGTTATCGTCGGCTCAACAGTAATAACTCACTAGTCCTGATTTTATCTTCTGCCATGTCGCCTGCAAGCACATCCGTGCAGCTATTTTCAGGAAACGGCATACCTGCTGTTATAATTTAGCTAATCTTCGTGCTGGATTCCCAGAGTTTTAACGTATCGCATAAAAAAGTCATGATCTTCTGTCTTAAGATAGCCCATGATCTCTGTCATGGCTTTCTCGTCAATTTTAATGACTCTTGTTATGTTGTCGTTTTATGCGGCCATCATCTGATATAGCTCAGTCAGTAGTTATAATGATTCTGTTAACTTACCACCGGTTAGATTTCTGTCTGGGATCTGAAGACTGGTTGTGCTAGTATTACCATCATCATTTCGTACGATAGTAAGAGAAGACAAGTGCTTTGTATATAACTAACATACACAACAGCTGATTTGGCGACACTTTGAGATATAATACATGAATCTTATCTGTGAAAAGGCCGAAGGCTAGCAGCAGACCGACCCTTTTTAACTCCCCTCTTTCAATAACAGCTGCCGTTGATACAGGTAATCCCCGTCAGGATTTCTGCAGACATCAAGCCACACGACGAGCTTGACGCCATTATACTTGGAGCGGCAGGACAAGAGATCCAAAATGGGGACGTGCTTGTCGTTGCGCACAAGATAGTGTCAAAGGCAGAAGGGCGTCTGGTCAGCCTTGCAGACGTCAAGCCTTCAGACAAGGCTCTCAGGATGGCAAAAGAGCACGGCAAAGACTCTAGAATAATGGAATTGATACTGAGGGAGTCTGCGCAAATCCTGAGGGCAAAAGATGGCATTATCATATCGGAAACAAAGCATGGCTTTGTGTGCGCAAATGCCGGCGTGGACCAGAGCAATGTGGAAGGCGATTCAGCTGTATTGTTGCCAATCGACCCTGACAGGTCTGCAAGCAGGCTCCGGGACGCAGTAAAGAAAAAAGCAGGAAAAGAAATTGCAGTCGTTATCACCGATACTTTTGGCCGGCCTTTCCGGGAGGGCCAGACTAACATCGCAATTGGAGTCGCTGGCTTGGACCCCATCAAGAGCTACGTCGGGTCGCGCGATATGTACGGCAGGAAGCTCAGGGTGAGCGAGATCGCGGTGGCAGACGAAATGGCATCGGCGGCAGAGCTTGTAATGGGCAAGGCTGAAGGCGTGCCTGTAGCAATAATTCGTGGGTATAAATTTGAAAAATCAGCAAGCTCCTCTGCCAAGGCATTACAGAGGCCAAGAGAGCGGGATCTTTTTAGGTAACAGAATTCGTTATTCTATAATTTTTTCTAGAACAAGGTATCGTGACATATTATTAACGTGTGTTGTCCATACAAAAAGAAGACAGACTTGACATCATCTATTACTACTACAACTTCGAGTATCTTGATAAATCCGCCTGCCAAGAAGCATATATTGTCCTGCTTTTTGACGACGTAAACAACCTTGATGCGTTAGTAGCAGACTATATCAACGAGGGATTGAAGAGAGGGCAATTCTGTGTTTATGCATCTGTTTATCTACGGGATGGTCGCCATCATATGGAAAAGCTCTCTATCTTGATTGACGATTACAAAGAAAATGTGCGTAAAGAAAATTTGCTGGTCGTTGACCTTGCTCCACTGTGCTCTGATTGGAGACGTGGGGCCATTTGAAGAAGCAAAGAAACTATTTGTAGAAAAGGCAAAAGGGCGAGCAGACAAGCATGTGCGCTTTGTAGGCGATGCAACAGGGTTTCTATTCAGGAACTGCATTTTGACGAATGCGCAATGATTGAGGAATGGTGGCAAGAAAAGCCTTTTGAAGGGTCGTACATCTGTCCATTTCAAAAAGCGCTGTTCCAATCTCATCCTCATGCCCGTCATGCAAAACACACGGTTATGGCAACACATGATGTTGTCGTAGACTTGTCTGAAACGCTAACCGGATAAAGCGTACCTGCACCAGAAATCAGCAGCTGCAGCAGAAAACGGGAGCAAACCGGCTCGTGGAGAGGAGGAGCAATGATGAAGAAGACAAGCAACAATAATCTTTTGCATGCATCGGATAGGCAACACCTGATGCTATTGTATGACAATGAAAGCGAGCGCCATGCTGCAGAGATAGCCTGCATCAATGAAGCGTTAAAGCTAGGCGAATACTGCATGTATGCTTCGGTCGATTTGCACGACAGGAACTTTGCATCCAAACTAGCTTCCAAGATCCACGACTATGATAGGCACATCAAAGAAGGCAACCTCTGGCTTGTAGACTTTATGCCTTTCTACGAGTCTGCGCTGAACGCCGACCTGATGCTTTTCAACGAGCTTAAGAAACAGATCGAGGCCAAACTGAAAGGCAGAATTGCCTCTAGAAAAAGCAGCAAGGTGCTGATCGTAGCTGATGCAGCTTGCAACTTAACCAAGCACATGCAGTTTGATGAATGCATTGCATTGGAAAGCTGGTGGCAGGAGACCTACATAGAATGGGCGAGAAGGAATCTCGACATCACCATAATTTGCGCCCACCCATCTCTTGTACTGGAACAGGATTATCACAGCAAAAACCATATATCGCAATCACACTCGCTGACCATTGACCTGCAACAATTCTCAAAACCAATAATAATCGGGAATCGCACAAGAGGTGTTTACAAACCAAAAGCCAGCTCGATCCGCATACTTGTCGCAGAGCCCGAGCCTGATATGCAGACGGTATACAAGGAATATCTTGGCTCGTTGCCTATAGATGCTGTAATTGCGCGGAATGGGAGGGAGTGCCTCGAACGTATCCTGACGCCGGGTAGCAAAGAGCGTTTTGACATGATCATTATCGACAGCCATCTGAAAGACATTAACTGAATAGAAGTAGCAAAGAAAATACTCGAGAAGATGCCTGATCAGGACGTTGTCCTTACAACTACGCATGACCCAGATGCTGTCCGTGCGCATTTGCAGTCTGACCTGTTTGACTCGAGTGCCGCTCCCCACATACTGGTCAAGCCCTTCAGGTTCTCACAGTTGCTTGCGCTGATAAGGCCGTCAGAATCACGACTCAATTAACCCCATCCAATCCCTAACATTTAATATCATGATCCTACAATTTTACCACGTTCGCAGAATATGAGTGCCTCACCTACAACAAAGTCAATTGATGTCAGGGGGCTTTACTGCCCAGAGCCTGTATTCCGCACGAAAATGGAGATCGAGCGGCTCAAGATAGGCGACACCCTCAAGGTGATCGCAGACGACCCCGAGTCCGAGGAGGACATTTCAAGGTGGGTCAACCGCAACGGGCACCAGCTCGTATCGCTCACCAAATCAGACAAGGACCTTGAATTCGTGATAAAGAAGGCGAAATAAGAAAATGACAGCAGTCGCAAGACCAGACATCGTAGAGCGGATCGGGCAGACGCCGCTGGTGGAGCTAAAGTCATTTTCAACCAAGAATGTAAAATTCTTTGCAAAGCTAGAATGGCACAACCCGTTTGGCTCTGTCAAGGACAGAGCTGCGTACTGGATGATAAAGGACGCAGAAAAGCGCGGCGTCCTAAAAAAAGACAAGAGCATCATCATCGAGCCGACGTCTGGCAACACAGGTATTGCACTGACCGGCATTGCAAGCGCTCTTGGCTACAAGGTGGAAATAGTCATCCCAGAAAAGGTGAGCGAAGAAACAAAGAACATCTTGCGCCACTTGGGAGCAACGCTGCATGAAACCTCTGACGACCTGTGCCCGCGCGTGGGCGCCGGCACCGACCAGAGCATCGCGCTGGCAAAGGCAATCTCAAAGCCAAGGCCCGATATCTATTATATGCCAAACCAGTACGAGAATGACGCTAACTTTCTTGCCCACTATGAAAGCACCGGACCCGAGATCTGGAAGCAGACAAATGGCACTGTCACGCATTTCCTGACAGGATGCGGAACCGGGGGTACGATAACCGGTGCTGCCACATACCTGAAGGAAAAGAACAAGAACGTCCACATCATTGCGGTGCAGGCGCAAAAGAACCACCTTTTGCAGGGCCTGCGCAACTTTGAAGAGTCGTCTATGCCAGAGCTGTTCAAGCGCCGCGAAAAAGTTGTCGACGAGTGGATGACTGCAACCAACAAAGACTCATTTGATGCTGTCAGGCAGCTGGTGGAAAAGGAGAGTATGCTGGTAGGCCCGTCGTCAGGCTCTGTCATGACGTCGATGCTAAAGGCTGCCCAGAACCTTAAGAGCGGAGTTATTGTCGGCATTTTCGCTGACGATGGCAGGAAGTTCAAAAGCCTTTACACCCAAGAGAACGTCCTGAGCGAGCAGGAGTACGATCGGGCGCTCAAGAACGCCAAACACATGTCAAAGCTGGCCTATAGCCTATAATTAATTTTCAGTATTATATGTGTAGAAAAGCAATGTCTGCTCGTACAGGGCAGGCAGAGTACATGTCAGAAGTTCCAGACGCAGACATAAATACCGAGCCGGCCATCGAAGGCAGGCCGCTTGATATCCCAGCAGCAACAAGTACAGCAGTTGACAATTCTTATGTCTGGGATGAGATCTTGATATCGCTGATAATAATGGCCGGCACTGTCGCCGTCTACTATATTGTGCGGTATTTCATCAACAGGGCAGCGGAATCGCTAGCCATAGAGAGGGGCCAACTAAAAGGCATCTATTCTATAACAAAATTAATCCTGCTCGTCATAGCAATCACGATAATAATCTTTCAGTTCTCGTCCTTGAGCGGCGTTGCAGCCGGGGCAATCAGCATCGTGGCAGGCACAATCATCTGTTTTTCCTCAAGAAACACCATAAGCAATGCATTGCCGGAATACTGCTCCTTGCATCAAAGCCCTTCAAGATTGGTGACAGGATACGCACATCTGATGATGAACGGTATATCGGCGACGTCATTGAAATCATGATACTGTACACAAAGATCAAAACGATAAGGAACGAGCTTGTGACGATACCGAACCAGACGCTCCTGCAAAGAGAAATAATAAACTACAGCGGGATGGACGTGCTGGCGATATCTGTAGAAATAGCTCTGACCTATGACAATAACTGGACCGCCATGGAAAAGCTCTTGGTAGATTCGGCGGCCGGAACCGACGGGATAATAAAGAGCCGCCGCCTTCTGTCATGCTCAAGAGGTTTGACCAGTATGCCGCGGTCTATGAGCTGAGGGCTTTTACGAACAGGCCCAATGAGCATCTGCAGCTCCAGTCCGAGATCCGAAAGAATGTATATGATGCATTCAAGTGTCGCGGCCTTGACATAACCGTGCCGCAGGCGCAGCTGAACAAGGATGCTGATGCTGCTAAAAGCATGCAGTTCAAAGACAGCCTGACATAGAGGCTAACTACTTCTACTTTTTGATGTGTTTTCTCTCCGACAACCATCTCTCGACGTCAATCGCGGCCATGCAGCCAAAACCTGCCGCGGTCACAGCTTGCCTATACCTGTGGTCATGGACGTCGCCGGCCGCAAATACCCCGTCAACGCTCGTCTTTGTATGTTCCTTCAGGATGACGTAGCCCTTGTCGTCCAGCTCTAGCTGTCCCTTAAAGATCGAGGTGTTAGGCTCATGCCCGATCGCCACGAACAGGCCGCCAGCCTTGATGGTCGTTTCCTTGCCGCTGGCAACGTTCTTGACCATGACAGTTGCGACTTTGCTATCGCCCTTGATGTCATACACGACATTGTTCCAGATGAACTCGATCTTGGGATTCTCCATCGCCTTTTCCTGCAGGATTTTGCTTGCGCGCAGAGTATCGCGCCTGTGCACTATCTTGACGGACTTGCCAAACTTTGTGAGGAATGTTGCCTCTTCAAGAGCCGTGTCGCCCCCGCCCACGACTACAATGTCTTCTCCCTTGAAGAACGGACCATCGCATGTTGCGCAGTACGACACTCCTCTCCCGCTGAACTGCTGCTCTGCCGGGATGCCAAGCTTGCGCGGCGAAGCGCCGGTGCACACAATGACTGCTTCGGCAGTATAGGTTTCAGAATGGGTCGTGATCGTGAACGGCCTTTTCTTAAAGTCGACCTTGATGACTTCGTCATCGACGATTACCCCGCCGAACCTCTCTGCCTGCTGGCGCATGTTCATCATGAGCTCGGGGCCAAAAATGCCATTTGGAAAGCCAGGATAGTTTTCAACTTCACTCGTGGTCATGAGCTGGCCGCCGGGCAGGGTGCCAGATATGATCAGAGTTGAGAGTTTGGCCCTTGAAGTATAGACTCCTGCAGTGTATCCTGCCGGGCCGGAGCCGATTATCAATACGTCGCAATGCTTCCGGTTGCCGCCAGAGCCTGACTCGTTTTCGGACAACAGGGTGACAATTCCATGACCTCTTAATAATCCGTTCGGAATAGCTTCGAACTGCATGAATTGCAAGGAGGTTGTGAACAACACACAAAAATTCTGCGCGCCGATTCATGCAGCTAAAAACTTTCCTTGACCGATCTGTTGTTCTTGTTAAATTTACTAGCCATCTGTCTATGGTGAGCGCAGAGTGCTCCTTTTTCAATCAAATATATCAGTTCTTCCTGCCAGTGGGCGTTGTAGAGCATGCAGCTTTTCTCCTTGCAGAAAAGCTCCCCGTCGGTGACAAAAAAGAACAGCGCCTGCAACGTGTATATCGCGGCGGCTGCAGTCATCATCTTGTCGTCGCCATAGTCTATAAACCTGCCGGCAAAACGCTTTTTCAAATTTGTATCCACCGCCACCCCTCCAAGTTGAGCGAGGTAAAATTCTCTTGGTTTTGCCGGCCCTTCTACAATGCCTGCCGTAGAAATGAGCGAAGGCGAGCCGCAGATAACTGTGCGCGCGTGGTAGCGCCAGTCGTCTTCACTAAAAGTGCATGCCAAAAGGCTGGTGAATATGAGATGCATGTGATCTGCTTCTGCGGCAGAGATCGTCTCTGCAAATATCCTCTGCAGAGCAAAACCGTCGTATATCGGCGGCATCATCGCCGTGTCGCTAGTTTTTTGTCTTGGCTGTTTTTCGAACGGCTGCTTGATGTCCGCTATCCTTGCCAGCTCGATTCTTCGCTCGTCGTACTTGAATGCCGGCCTCACGTCTACTTTGCAGCTTGGAAAGATCTTTGTAATTTCGCCAGCTACTGCCTTGGCGTCAATCGAGACATCATCTGAATAGACATGGATAAAGCGAAAATTCAAACAAGAAAAAAGGAAAGGATGAAGATAAAAGGTTATTACTTGACCTTCAGCTTGGGCGGATTTTTGGCAGTCTATTTTTCTGTTGAAAACTTGTAAATTCTCCTAGCCGTTTCAATTTTTCAACTCTCCCATTATGTTCAATAGTTTATAACTTACAAGAGTATAGATGATCTTATCGGCAACTTCAATGTCATTGGAAAAGATGACCTATTGCACTAAATGCAAAGACACTGTTGTCATTAGCAATGCAAAATACACTCGGCTGGCTAACAACAGAGCTATCATTGAAGGCTTTTGTTCAAGGTGCGGCGATCATCTAATTAAGGCAAGCATCATGCCAAAAAGCTTTACGCTAAAAGTAGGAAGGAAATGAAAAAAGCAGCAAGATAATAAAAGGTCGCGGCTTGGCACCATTTTAAGCTGATGCAGCCGCCGCAGGCACATCTTTTATCTCTAGTCTTGCTAGTATATCTTCCATAGTTTGTTCATCTTCAAGTTCATCTTTCAATAATTTCAACGCCAATTCATAGGTGCCATGATCCTTGTCTTTTGTTGCATTGGCTAAGTCATTGTACAATCCAATTGCCACTCTTTCAAATTCCAATGCCTTTTCAATTGCACTCCTAAGTGAAAGGAATCTTTTCGGTTGAAGTCTTCCAACTCCATTTTCCTGCTCCCATCTAGCGGGATCGTCAGTTGGGTTTGTCCCAAGTTCCATTAGTCTCTCATTCACTTCCTCTGCATGCCCCAGCTCTTCCTTTGCTCTTTCTTCAAAGAAATCCTCAAACAAGACTCCAATGCCCTCAATGTTGTTAGCCACATATTGAAAGTAATGAAATGTTGACATCTCAAAGGCATATGCTTTGTGGAGCATTGCCACAGTACCATCTGCACCTGGTCCAGCTATTTCTAATGATTTTTTTCCCATGCTATGCGTCTGGCATTTTTTGCTTTTTACGCTTATCGATATTTTCTAATAGTTTTACAGTTCATTTTAAAATAATAACATTCTGAGAGCATAGACAGTGATCCGTTCTCGTTCCGACTAGCTATTGGATCTTTATTCCTCAGCGGATGATGTAGTAGTCTGCTCTACAGATGTTTCAACAGATTGTTTTCTTCTAGGAAGCTCTAGACCAATAACACCCATCATAGAATCTCCAATTGGTTCAAAAATTGTTCGAAGAGAGTTTTCGTCATAGAAGCGAGTGATTTCATTCAGCTTTGCTTCAATTTTTTTTTGCTCAATCCTAAGTAATACATATCTTGCAACAAGCGCTTTTACTTCATCCGCTTTATCTTGGGGAATTATATGCTTAGATTCCATATCTTTGATCTATCCTCCTCACTAAGGTGCATCCTTGAGGACAACTATTCCGCCATACTTAAGTTGCACTTCGTTTAAAGCAAACTTCATCTGATCCATGGGATCAAGAATAGCATCAGTATTGTCGCAAATAAAAACAGGCAGCATTAGTTCGGGCTCTTCCAAATCGATTTCTTTCTCAACGATCAACGATCTATCAGTAGTTTGTTTAAACACCCTGGGGTTATTTTGTTCCAATTAGGCTCGCCTAATTAGGACAGACGAATTGTATTTAAACAATTTGAAAATAGAAGTCTGATATTATACTATGCAATGATCTATATTTGCTACTACTACCCGTAAAGAAATAATAGAACAGGAACAAGGCTATTTGCTACAATTGAGAATTATTGCCACAAATAGTGGCATCTGTAGTAACTGCAAACACTACAAGATTGCCTTATTTCCAATATTTAAGGAAGTAAACAAGTATGAATACATATGCCAAGATTGCTTGATGAAGAAGTAGTGATGAACGTCATCAAGCATTTTTTCATCGACATCTGTCATTTTAATTTTTGACAAATTCCCTAGCCATGATAATAGCTTTTGAAAAAGAAATAGAATAATACGTCTCATGACGTATTATTCTAGAGCTTACTTCTAGAGGTTAATTTTGGTGGATTTGACATCTCCTTCAGCTTGCCAAGCGCCACTTCGGCGGCCTTCTTTCCTGACAGAAGCATCGCGCCAAACGTCGGGCCCATCCTTGGCAGGCCGTGCGTCTCGGTGACTGACATGCCAGCCGCTATCAATCCTGGGAAGACCTCGCCGGTATAGTTGACCACTGCGTCCTCGCTTCCTTCAACCCACATCGGATCCATGCCCTTCCACTTGACGTAGCCGCGGTCCATCAGGCGCCTGACTGCTACCGAGTCGTGGCCTGAAGCGTCGATCACAAGCTTGCTTTCCAACGCCACCGGATCGACGCAGGTGATGTTCCTTGGAAGTGCCGACACCGGCATCCAGTTCACCACTACTCCGCTGACGCGCTTGTTCTTTAGCACAAGGTCGTCAAACTTGGTCAGCTGCAAGAATCGCACGCCTGCGTCGCATGCCGCGCTTATGGACTTGCTGCACGCGTTAGGGCCCCATGTGGCGTAAAGCCCCTCACTTATTTTTCTGTACGGCACGCCCAGCTCGTCCCATACCTTTTGAGCCGGCGCCCTTACGGTCACCGGGTTCATCATGTAGCCGCCGACCCAGTACCCTCCGCCGATGTAGTTGTTCTGTTCTATGATAAGCGTCCTGACGCCAGCCTTTGCCAGGTCCCTGCCTGCTGTAAGGCCGGCCGGGCCGGCGCCGATGATTATAACGTCAGAATCGGTATACTCTCTCATGGTCTCGTTGAACATGTCTGCAATGGTTCTCGTGATTTCTTTCTCGCTCACGTCAGCGAATATCTTTGCCATATGAGGTATTGTCTTATGATGGGTATTAATAGATTATCAGCTAGGCGAAAACATGCTGACGAAATTAGCGTAGGCTTCCCTTATCTTGAACTGCTTTGGTGGGTTCTTGAAGCCATAGGCGCTGATCACTTCAGACGCCTTGCTTACTTTGGCCTTCTTGGCTGTTGTTGCTGCCCTGACGACATCCAAAAGCACGTTGCCGGCGTTCGCTCCGTCGCTTGTTCGCAGTGTCAGATCCATAACGATGCTGCTGCCAAGGAACCCTTCGCTTGACATCCAGTAGTAGCTGTTGCGCGAGTCACCCAGAAAATCTGTGTATTCGGTCGTCCCCGCCACCGACTCGAACTTGTAAGGCGCCTCCATGCCTATCGAGCCGGTCTTCATGCCGCGCTTGAGCATCCTGATCCGCTCATCCATCGTGTTCTTTGTCTCTGCGCTCCCGCCTACGTCTAGCTGGTAGCTCTTCTTTATGTGAACGCCGCGCTCTACCATAAAGTCGATCATGCCCTTGTGAAACGCGGTTCCTCCAAACTGGCTCAGAAGGTCGTCACCTGCAAGCACAAGCCTGCTTGATGCAAATTTCTTTGCCAGCGCCGGGTTGGTCGCGATCTTTGCCGGTGTCGCATTGACAAACGATACCCGCGCCGCAAGCGCGGCTTTTGCGTATTCCAGCGATGTCTTGTCCATGCCAGACGAGATGAGGTTTAGGGCAACCTGCGCGCCGGACTTTTTCAACTCTTTTGCAAATTCGTCCGGCGATGTCTTGACCGGCCTTTCGATCTTGTCATTGCTGCTGTCAGCTAAGATGCCGGGGCTGATGGTGATCTTCAAATCCTTTATATCATGATATTTTCTTGTGCTCTCGACCGCTACTTGAGAGAGATTCTTGCCGACCTTGGCCGGGTCGATGTCAAAAGCTGCAACCACCTTAACGTTTGACGGCTTTAGCCCTGCCACCTTCTGGTGCCAGAGCCCGATGGTGTTCTTGCCGTTGCTGTAATAATCAACCCCTTGTACAAAAGTTGCGCCGACGTTGCCAACTCCGATGACGGCGACCATGATATCCCCTGCCATACTAGGCTATGCAATAAAATGTGTAGATTTAATCTTTTGCCGGGGGCTTGGCAACGCCGCTTCCGACGCTGTGGTCGATCTTTGTTATTAGGTCGATGAGATCCGACTTGTGCGCGTTGAGGTATTCTTGGCCTTTGTCCTGCAGCCTTATCTTGTAAAGCCTGAGGTCCCTGTGCGCATCAAAGAACTGCTCCATCATGGCACTTCCGTGCTTTGCAGGGCTGATGAGCTCGTCAAAGTATTGTAGTGTGCTTGCAAGGTCGCCTTTTTCAATTGACTCTTTTGCTTTGCCAAGAACTTCCTTGATATCTTTGAGCTGCTGCACCGGGGCGGAGACCTGCTTGCTGCTGAAAAGCCCTGTGCGCTTGGTCACGCCGACCTTGTCTGCAATCTCCTTTGGAAGCTCATAGTATTCTTCCTTGCCGGTAAAGCTCTTCCTCTCATGCTTTATCACGAGGCCCTTCATGGCAAGGCGCATGAGCGCGTCTTCGATCTCTACTTTGTCCATGCCAGTGACCCAGACTATCTTGCCGACATAGTCGTAACCCTGCCTTATGGACTCGAGCACTACCACTTCGACAATCCTGCGGAAGCCCTCCTCTGCACGCGCATTTTCAAAGTCCCTGTCGCGCACGGCCTTCCGCGCGTTCTGGATGTCTATTTCTATCGAGCGCTTGAGCGCGTCCAGACCCTCGTCCACCTTGCCGCTGAGCGTAAGGTAACATGCCTTGTTATACCATGACATGCCGTCGTTTGGGTTGATGTCGATGGCCTTTTCGCAGCACTCAATGGCCTTTTCATAGTTCTTCATTTTGTAGTAAGCGAGGCCCTTGAGGTTCCATGCCTCGGCGTTATTGACATCAGTCTCTAGCGCCCTGTCGTAAGAGCGGATGGCAACAGTGTATTCACCTAAGTGAAAATGGGCATACCCTCTCTTGATCCACGCGTCGACGTACTGCGAGTCGAGTCTCAGTGCAAGATCAAAGCTCCTGATAGCGTCTAGGAACTTTTCGTTAGACATGTGGTTTAGGCCCTTCTTGTAGAGGTCCCGCTTTTGAAAATCATTGTCGTTATAATCGGGTTCCCTCCTGCCTTCGGAAGGGGCATCATCATCCTTCTTGTCGTCCCTTCCAAACAATCTGCCCATCAATTATAATGTGTCTCGATTCGCAGATAAATAGATTATGATATGTCATGAGGCTTTTATAGCCTGCATGCCATGATCTCTCTGCACACACATATGAGCGAGAGCAAACCCGACAAGATAGAGTTCAAGATGCTTGACTATTCAACGATCGACGGCGACACCGTATCGTTCAAGCTTGAAGACGGCACGATTGTGAAGGTGAAGGTAGGAATAGAGAGGGTCGGAGTGGCCACCAATTACCGGAACCCTGACGGCTCGCTGCACTACGCAGTAAACACTTCTGTCAAGGTATATGTGATCCCGCATGACAAAAGGTTCACGCTGCCAAGAAGCCAAGTGAAAGGCCAAGCGCCGCTGCAGCAGGACGATAGTAGTAGCGGCAAGCGCCCACCGAGCCATTTCGCATAAATCTACTTACATTCCATAATTATAGAGGCTAAATAAACTCCTTTTTTATCTGATGTTGCGCCGGCTTGCGACCATATATGATGGCCAAGCATATAACAGCAATCCTGCTGGCCGCACTCGTTGCCGCTTCCGGCGCTGCCGGGTTGTTTTACTTTGCAGGCGCTCAGGAACAAGCAGAAATCACAGTTGTTGACAATCAACCCCAGCCGGGATCTCAAATTGATGTCGCCGGCAGCAACAACTTGGCTAATTCCGATGTTTCGATTTACTCTATTTCTACAACAGCGACAGTCCAGAACCAGAGCAACCAGACCTTGCCAGAAAGCAACAACATCACTGCAACAACTCAAAACCAGACGGAGGACGATGACAACAACAACCAGACTGCGACAAACGGAGGGGCAAGCGTGCGAGTTGAAGAAGCAGAGGCAGAGCCGGGCGAACCACTTGCAATCAGCGGAGACGGCTTCCAGCCAAATGTGCTCGTTCAGATCTTCATAAACAACGTCCAGATTACAAACATAATAACAAACGTAGAAGGATCTTTTAACACCTTAGTCGTTGTGCCTACGACAGTGACTGCCGGCAGCGCACAAGTGACGGTCAGGACGGAGCAGACTAACATTTTCAAAAATGTGAACATCGTGCAGCCTGACGAACGGGACAAAGAGCCTGCGACTGTGCGCTTTACCTCGGTGTCTGCCACCGACAACGCGCGGGCGCTTAGGGGCGCGCCTGTCGCCGTGTTTGATGCAGGCAGCGACCAGATGGTAGATTCCGGCGAGACTCCTATGAGCCTTGAGCTTGAGGAAGGCACGTACTCTGTGTTCTACTCTGACTTTGGCAGCTTTGATTTCCAGTCTGCACAGCCGGGTAGGTGGACAGACACGCCTGACGGCGGCTCCGGGCTGATAACCGTCAGGGAAGGCAGGAACGCTACGGTGACTGCGATGTACAGCGAACTGCCGTCGCCTCCGCCGCCTCCAAGGGAAACCGTGAACTCGATCACACTTCGAGCGCAGGACACCGACGGAAATGTCCTAAATGGTATGTTTGCCACGGTCTATGACGATAACGGCACCAAGGTAAAACAGGAGTTCACTCAGCTTCAAGTCGGGAACCTTCCCCCGGGTACGTATCGTATATTCTATGCTAACTTTAACGATCTAGTGTTTGTGAGCGCATCGCCGGGCAGCTGGGTCCAGACCCCGTTTGGTGGGACAGGGGTTGTGATCATACCTGACGACGGCAAAGACCACCACGTGGTAGTGACTGCAACGTACGACAGGATGATCACCAATGCACATGAGCAATTCAACATTCGCGCTCCGCTTGACATTGGGGGCGACATATTCACTATAACGTCGAACAAGACGCACCCTGAAGGTCCGTTTATCATGTCCGGCTCATTTGGGCTCAGGGTAACCGACGAAGACCCACTGCGCGCAAGCTTATCAGCACACATTGTGTCTGTAAGGGGAGACTCGAACGAAAATGTGAACTTGCCGTCGCAGAAAAGCAGAGACCATGATACCCTTCAGATAGTAGACCTAGATCCGCAGGTGGCAAGGCCCGTCGGAGCCAACAGCTACATCGTTTCAGGGACTGCAGACCTGCTGCTAAACGGCAACATGTACTCTGACGACGAAAGGATTCAGGTCATGGTGAGGGGAGGCGATGACCTGACGCCGACCAACATCGAAATAGAGTTCCAAGGTGAGCATAACAATTCAGCGGCCCACAGGCTTGAAACGCTGTACGGCGCGGTGACCTCTGGCTTCCAGTAGGATATATCCAAGGCGGGTCCTGCCCGCACCTCAATTTTCATATCAAACTTTAAATCCGCTCTAAAAAGTACGCTTGTTATTGCAAAAACTTGCCCTGATAAAGCTGGGTGGCTCGGTAGTCACGTTCAAGGACAAGCCGCTTGCCGCCAACACTGGCGCTATAGACGGCATCTCGCGGGTTCTGGCACAGCTGAGCACGCCGGCCATAATAGTTCATGGCGGAGGCTCGTTTGGTCACTACTGGTCAGTAAAATATGATATGCACACCAAGCCGGCTGGCTACGACCCGCACGGCGTTTCTGTGGTGCACGAATCCATGATCGCACTCAACCAGATAATCATAAATTCAATGATACGGGCGGGGCTCAACCCCTACGGCATGCCTCCGTCTGTGTTTGCGGCAGGCCACAAACCAGTCGCTGCAAAGATAAAGCAGATCTACACAATGGCAAAGTCAGAGGTGATGCCGGTGACGTTTGGCGATGTCGTGCACATGGAAGGCAATAAATACTCCATACTGTCTGGCGACGCGCTCATGACCATGCTGGCAAAGGTTCTGCGGCCATCAAGGGTGGTCTTTGCGACCAATGTCGATGGAATCTATAAAGACATGGCAAGCAGAGAGCTCATGAGAGAGATAAGGGTGACAACAGGCAGGAAGAAGAGATCGATCGAATTCTCCAAGGCATCAGGTGCCGATGTGACTGGCGGTATGCAGAGAAAGGTCGCAGAAGCATTTAAGATTGCATCCCGCGGAATGGACGTATTGATGGTAAACGGGCTGATGCCAGAGCGCATCGCAGAGGCAGTGGTAGAAGGCACAAGACTGCAGGTGGGTACGGTGGTAAAGGGGAGCAGGAGATAGTAGTAGTTTGCCAGACGCCTCTGATGTGCCTTCAGACATTGAAATTATCAAGCAGCGCAAAAAGGACGGAATAGACATACCGCTCCAGAAAGATGTGCAAGCCAAGACCACCTCGACTTACCTAGAATACGTCAGACTGGTGCACAACGCGTTGCCCGAGCTTGACTATGACGACATCGACACTTCGACAACGTTCCTTGGCAAAAAGTTCTCTGCGCCAATCATTATCGATTCCATGACTGGCGGGACTGACGAAGCCACGGTCATCAACGGCAGGCTGGGCGAGCTTGCGGAAAAATATGGCTTTGGCATGGGGCTTGGAAGCCAGAGGGCCGGCCTCAAGAGCGAAGAGCTTGCTGCCACCTATTCGATAGCAAGAAAGAACGCACCAAATGCATTTCTGATAGCAAACATTGGCGGCGCGCAGCTGGCCAAGGGGCTCACGATAGATGAAGCCAGGAAGATTGTGAAGATGATAAAGGCAAACGCGCTGGTGGTGCACCTGAACCCGCTGCAAGAGCTGGTACAGCCGGAAGGCGAACCGCGCTACAAAGGCGTCCTTGGCAAGATTTCCGACCTTGCAAAGACGATAGATGTGCCGGTGATTGTCAAGGAGGTTGGAGCCGGCATTTCACGGGAAGTTGCGATAAAACTAGAGATGGCAGGCGTTGCCGCAATAAATGTTGCCGGAGCGGGCGGCACCAGCTGGGCCGGCATTGAGAAGATGAGGGCGGAAGCAATGAAGGATGACCTCAAGCGCCATCTTGGCGAGATGTTCTGGGACTGGGGCATACCCACTGCAGCCAGCCTGATAGAGACGCGCAGGGCGGTCAAGCTGCCGCTCATTGCATCCGGTGGCCTGAGAAACGGGCTTGAAGTCGCAAAATGTGTCGCGCTTGGCGCAAGCATGGCGGCCATGGCATACCCGTTCCTCCGAGCTGCGTCGCAGTCGCGTGAAAGCCTGTTTGCATTTGCCGATACGATCCTTGCAGAGCTTAGAAGTACAATGTTTCTTGTTGGTGCCAGAAACATCAATGCACTTGCCAGCTCAAGATATATATTGACAGGAGCGTTAGCACAGGAGGTTAGTAGCCGTACATGAAGGCAAGCAGCATCAAAAGCGAGCTGGAATCTTATGCTTCTACCGTAAACGAATTCCTCCTCCGCTCACTTGAGGGCAAGCCAAAGGAGCTCTATCAGGCATCATCGCACCTGATACGCACAGGCGGCAAGCGTCTCCGGCCGTTCATGGTGATCAAGAGCTGCGAAATGCTTGGAGGCACGGTGAAGAGGGCGCTACCGGCAGCAGCCGCAGTAGAGCTCGTACACAATTTCACTCTGGTACACGACGACATTATGGACAACGACGAGATGCGGCACGGCACTGAAACCGTACACCGCTATTACGGCCTGCCGCTTGCGATACTTGCCGGCGACATTCTGTTTTCAAAGTCATTCCAGCTTATCACGTTTAACGGCAAAAAGGTTGGAATCCCTGAAAGCGACATCACCAACATGGTGGCTCAGCTTTCCCGGGCGTGCACTGAAATCTGCGAGGGTCAGGCTACCGACATTGGATTTGCATCGAGCACCAAGTTTCCTGGCGTGCAGCAGTACATTGACATGATTGAGAAAAAGACTGCAGCGCTCTTTGAAGTGTCGTGCGCGCTAGGCGCACTGTCAGCCCCAAGCCACATCACCCGTGACATCGAGAACCTATCGTCATTTGGCCGCAACATCGGGATCGCGTTTCAGCTGGTTGATGACCTGATAGGCGTAGTGGGCGATCCCAAACTGACGGGCAAGGCAGCCGGCAACGATATCAGGGAGGGAAAAAAGACATATCCCATCCTACTTGCGCTGAACAGCACCAAAGGTGAAAAGCGGGACAAGATCCTGAAAGTGTTTGGAGCAAAGGACAAGGCGTCAAGCTCTGATATCAAGGAGGCAGTCAGGATCATTTCCGATGTTGGGATAGACCAAGACGTAAGAAACGAGGCAAGGAAGTACATGAACGACGCGATAAAGGCAATAGAAGGCTATGGCGACTCTGACGCCAAAAGATCGCTCCAGTTTTCGGCAGATTTTGTAGTTGGCAGGAGTCTGTAGTATCTGTGCAGGTTGATGCGAACACCGAGAAGTTCATCAAAGTTATCGCGCTAAAGAACTCTATCGAGCATGAGGGCAAGGCGCAGGCTGACGCGGTAATCGCCAAGTTCGTCGGCTCAAGGCCAGAGCTTCGGAGTCAGATAAAGGCGCTGATTCCGGAGATCAAGGCGGTGGTGCAAAAAATAAACGCGATGCCGCTGGCGGCCCAAAAGTTGCTGCTAGAAGAGCTTGCGCCGGGAGAAACAGCAGCCGCCAAAAAGCAGGCAGGAGAGCAGCAGCTGCAATTGCCTCCGCTTGAAGGGGCAGTGCAGGGTCAGGTCGTCACACGGTTTCCGCCGGAGCCAAACGGCTACCCTCACATAGGGCATGCAAAGGCGGCAATAATTGACGAAGAGTACGCCCGCATGTATGGAGGCAAGCTGATCCTTCGCTTTGACGACACAAACCCGCTCAAGGAAAAGCTGGAATATTATGACGCCATAGCCGAGGGGCTTGAGTGGCTCGGAGTCAAGCCAGACATTGTCAAGAACACTTCCGACGATATTGACCTCTTACACAGCTACGGTAGGAAACTGATCGAGCTTGACGGCGCGTATGTGTGCACCTGCAGTCAGGACACCATACACGACCTGCGTGCAAAGGGAATTCCATGTGAGTGCAGGCGAGACCTTGCAACCGCGCTTGAAAGAGCGGAGAAAATGTTTGGCGGCTCGTACGACCAGAATGAAGCCATAGTGCGCTTCAAGGGAGACATGGCCGACCAGAATACTGCAATGCGCGACCCAACATTGTTTAGAATAATAGAAGGCGACCATCCAAAGTTGGGCAGCAGGGTGCGCGTCTGGCCGACATACGATTTTGCAGCACCTATAGAGGACAGCATTGATGGGGTGACGCATGCCATGAGGACAAAAGAGTACGAGCTACGCAACGCGTTATACTTTGCAATACTTGAAAGGCTAAAGCTAAGGAAGCCATACCTTATCGAGTTTTCAAGGCTCGAGTTTGAAGGGATGCCAGTTTCAAAGCGAAAGATAAGGCCGCTAATAGACAACGGCACGATAAAGAGCTGGGACGATCCGCGGCTCCCGACGCTTGCCGCCTTTCGCAAAAGGGGATTCATGCCAGAGGCAATACGCAAGTTTGTGCTATCTCTGGGCTTTACACTTGCAGAAACCAAGCCGCCTTTTGAAACGCTCGAAGCGTTCAACAGGAAGATAATTGACCCAATATCTCCAAGGCTGTTTTTCGTGAAAAACCCGATCGAAGTGCATGTGGAGGGCGCCCAAGAGACAGAAGTGGTACTCAAGAACCACCCGACTGACGCCAGTCTCGGGACAAGGAAGGTAAGGGTCAGGGACAGGCTCTACATTGCCGGCGACGACGCAGTCGGTCTCAAGACAGGCGACGAGATCCGGCTCATCGAGCTGTACAACATCAAGATAACCGGCGTCAGCTCGAAGAATGGCGGACGGGCTATAACAGCCAAGGTTGGAGGCGACGAGATTCGCCAGTTGATGCCTAAGATACAGTGGATTGCAAAGAATGATATAGTTGAGTACAAGGTAATGATTCCCAAGGCACTCTATATAGGTGAAGAGTACAACATGAACAGCCTCGAAATTGCGCGGGGTTTTGCAGAATCTTTCGTGTCCGGCCTAAAGCCGGATACACGAGTCCAGTTCGTGAGATTTGGGTTCTGCAGGATCGACGACAATCAAACCGCAATAATGACGCACAGGTAAAATGGCAAAATGAAGGTAGCAAGAATAAGGGACAGCAAGGTAAAGGAGACGTACGGCATTATTTCCGATGACGGCAAGTCCATTGTGACAAAGGCGGAAATACAGCAGCAGACAGGCATACCTGTACCGCCGAACATCAAGGATTTTATGTTCAGGGGATGGCTTGACGAAGTCAGGCAGCACAAGAACAAGCTGAAATACAACCACAAGGTGACCGATGTCGAGCTCTTGGTGCCGATACCAAACCCGCCAAAAATAATCTGCCTTGCATTCAACTATTATGATCATGCCCGCGACGCGGGGCTCACGCCATCGGACGAGCCGGTGATATTCATGAAGCCCCGGACTGCACTTAACGAGCCCTTCAAAGACGTCATATGCCCGTCGTTTGTGACACGCCTTGACTATGAAGCCGAGCTTGCAGTCATAATTGGCAAAGAAACAAAAAAAGTCACAGAGGAAGCTGCACTTGATTATGTCTTTGGCTACATGATCATGCATGATGTTTCTGCCCGGGACATCCAGTTTAAGGACAAGCAGTTCACGCGCGGCAAAGGCATCGATACATTCGCGCCCTGTGGCCCTTGGATAACCACCAAGGACGAGGTGGCGGACCCGCAGAACCTTCAGATAATTACCAAGGTAAACGACGAGATGCGGCAGAACTCGTCCAGCTCGAATATGGTTCTCCCGATAAGGAGGATAATTTCTGCTCTGAGCCGGACCATGACGCTAGAGCCGGGGGACATCATCTCGACAGGCACGCCTGCAGGTGTAGCGATGTCGATGAAAGAGCCCAAATACCTCAAGGACGGCGACGTGGTCGAAATCACGATAGAAAAGCTGGGCACGATCAGAAACCGTATAGTGTTCCAGTAACTTTAAAGCAAGTTTGGTCGCAGCCAAGATCGATTTACTACTTGACAAGGATGGTTTCGGCAAGGACGTTCTTTGCCCGCATGAACGAGGGCCGGAGCGGCTGGATGACAGAAGGGCAGCTGATAAAGGGGTGCAGAGAGTTCTTTGTGTCAAACGGCTACGACCAGCTGGAAGAAAACAAGATCTTTAATCGGGGCGAGCGGATCTTTAACTCGCTTTTGGTAGGCTCCAAGACGGCCGGCGACGACAATGACAAGGAGACCATTGTAGCCTATTTCCAGCCAAGAATGGACCGACACGACACCCGACTGCTGGGCCACCTTGAATCTATGCTCTACGATCTCCTTGACAACTATGAAAACACGAACCTGATGCTGGTCACGGACTCGTTGTCGTACACTCCAATTGTAAAGGTGGAGGAGCTGGGCGTGGCTATTGAGAACCTTATGGATGAGGGAATGTTCCTGCTTTTCCTTAACGAGAGGTCGGGCTATGCGCTCTTTGACGAGTTCCAGAAGCTGACGATGCCGATACCGGTGCCTGACTGATTGACTAGGGCCTTTTGCTCAACCTTGTTATTTCGCGCTCAAGCATCCTTGCATAGTACTCGTACGACTCGGCCAGCTTGCCCCTGACGTTGGCAAGCTGCATCGATAGGTTGAGCGCGTCAAGGCAGGTTTCAAGCGACCGCTCAGTCGCAAAGTTGTTCATGGCCTTGTTGAACTGGGCCATGATCTTTCTCTGCTCGTCGCTGTGCTCGTTTATGGTCTTTGTAAGCTGGTCTATTTCATCGCCCGAGCTTCCAAACCCTCTGTTCTTGAACCAGTCCGCCATATGTGTATGTGCAGAATTGGAGCTAAAATCCCATTAAAACCTGCCTATTATTGTCCTCCATCTGAACGGTTATTGTTACGCACCAACAATTAACAATGTAGTTTTTCACGAATAACGGCAGTAGTAACAGCTGAAACGACGAGTTTCGTCTTTTGACCGAAAATGCAGAAACGAGGAGGCGGCGGGAGCAGCTGCGAGACCAAGATATGTTTTCAGTCATTAAGGAACCTTATACAAAATTAGAGTCAGTAAGTTTGCTTCGCTAAACAAGTGCTTACAAATAGGATTTTTTGACAACTGGCAGATTGAAGGACAGTCATTTGATATTGCATTTAACCTCTACTATGTAATGCAAAAGCATGGCGCAGCCGTCTATACTCTAATAATATATCTTGAGGATGAAGAAGAGACGTTCGCTGGTTCCACTTATCTTTAAGAAAGATGCGATTCATTAGTGTTGATCTGGAGCGTCTTATAAGATAGTTAGGACAAAAATCTCCGATATTACGGTTTTTGCAGCTCTATGCGCATACCTTTAGAATGGTCAAAAATAGGTAACAAATGCTGCAAGGAGTGCCGACCATTGCTAGTCATTAATGGTAAAAATACCAAATCATTGTTTTTTCTGAAGCACACTCGCCAAGACGCATACTTTCATCTAAGGCAATAGGCATCGCGGATTCTATGTTATATCCGCAGCTTGCACATTGCATAGTTGAAGAAGACGCTGGAATTGGTTTAAGGTAAGAGGCGCACCAAAAGCAGCTGTCACAAATCACAAAGTAAACTTTGTCAGAGATTCTCTTTCTTCTGTCCGCTTCTTTCTTCTTGAGAGAATCAGCAATAATGAGAGAAGATTTGGACTCTACTATCTTGAGATTTGAAACATTATCTTGTCTAACTTTTGAGAGAATAACTTCAGCGGCTTGATTACCTATTATTTCGCAAAGGTAGTGTCCAAACTCTTCTTTATATTTTGCGAGTAAAACTGGGTCAAGACCGTATTTATGACGAATGCAATGTAAAATTAGCTTCCTTGATTCTTCTCCATATGGCTTTAGCGCTTCATCAATTGTTGCTATTATATTCTCAGATGAAGATAAGGTAGCACCATTATTATTGTCCAAGACGCCGTTTGCATAGAAATTTTTATCATTAACAAGGAACGTTGATTTTGCGTCATTATCTACGATAACGTCTCTTTTATTGGGGATAATCGACATTTCCTTTTTGCACTAACCTTCTTAATCATTTAAGGATTTGTATGATGTATTCGTATAATAAGAACATGAAAATTTCAACAGTTGCTTCTAACGACAGCTGCTATAACAATTGCCGACAACATATGTGCCCATGCACACACCCTCCGTTGCATATATAGAAACACACACGTTTTTCTTTATTTGGTCATTTCACAGTACGTATTAAACCTTGGTGTTTGAATATGCGTCTGGTGGGCAGGCAAACTAAAAGAAAAGGTTGCTCCTTTGCCATTTGAGTTATTCTCTGCCCATATCCTGCCCCCATGGGCTTCAACTATACTTTTGGAGATAAATAGTCCAAGACCTGTTCCGCTAAGCGACTTCGAAGCAAATTTAGTAAAAAGCCGGGGTAATATCTCAGTATCAATTCCAGTTCCCGTGTCTTTTACACTAACAAGAACGGCATCTTGTTCTTTTTCATCCTTTTTCTTTTCTACGGTGACCAATATGGCTCCTTCCTTGGTAAAGCTGATGGCATTGGTCAAAAGGTTAGAGAGGACTTGAGTTATTCTCGCTTTGTCTCCCTCTACATAAATTTCATTGCCATCACTACTACTACCATCATCTTGGTCACTTTCAAACTGGCAATGTAATTTCACTTTGTCCTTGTCAACGATATGTTCCTTGTAATCATTTACTAGTTGTAAAGTTACTTGTTTGAGGCTAAAGCGCCCCAAATTGAGCTTTAGTGTTTGACTTTCAATCCTTGCAACATCTAGTATATCGCTTGTTAATTGCTGCAGTCTGGCGGCATTTCTTGCAATAATGCTTACACGCTCATTCTCTGGCAATTTTCGCATGAGTGCTTCTGAATTCATCAGTATTGGTTGTATAGGCGTTCTAAGTTCGTGTGCTGCGATATTGATAAATTCACGCTGTATCTTTTCATGAGCTTGGAGCAATTCATATTGTTGACGAATTGTTGCTTCTCTTTCCTTGAGTTTCACATTATACTGGATATTCGAAGATGCAAGCGATAGTACATTTATGGAATAAGCGATGACCTTTAGGATATGGGCTATATTGTGTGCAGTATCAAATGATGCTGCAGAATATGACATTATAATTTGGCTAAATATGTCAACAATCAAAGATAGTATCAAGCCCTTATAGAAAACATCATTTGCCCGGTATGCTCTTTTCTTGTAAAAGAAAAGCAGTGCAATAGAGAACAGTACAATAGCTGGGATTTCATAAGGTCTGTGAAAAAGATCATTGCTAATTGTGACGAATGGAAGAATTGTGAATAAAGATAGTATGAATACTATTGAAGATGTGAATACGAGTAGCAGTATAGCAAAGACAATCGAACGAAGAGAAGGTGAAGGGAAAGAATGAGAAGAGAAGGCACTATCGCTATTGGCATAAGCATTTGACTCTTTCTTTTCCTCAAATGGCGGTAGTGGTAGTACCTGTCTTTTATTATTATGATCATTATGATGGGGACTTGCTGTCCTAGATGTATTTGGTGATGATGGCGGGCGTAGAGAATTATTATATGAATATTTTACTATAGCTATAACCATCATTGCACTTATGAACGTCCTTCCCGCAAACCATGTTTGCGGTATGAAGTGTTGTAGAAATTGGTGGTTTCCTGCAGAGCTAAACGCGACTATGGCATGAAATAAGTCAAAGGAAGTACTGGCGAGAAAGCCTAGTCCAAAAAAGAGATAGAATCTGTCATCAAGTTTGTAAGCCCTCAAAAGACAGTAAAACGCGAATATTGCAGCCAGTACAACAGCAAACATTTCAAAATAAAAGTGATGGACATCTGAGGTCTTCCAAGCATTCAAGTCAAGGGCAAAAATTGCTACGATTGATAGCAAAATAGAAGGTATGATCGTATACTTTAGCAGTATCCTTTTGGTATCAGATGTCGTCATTGTCGTCCTCGTTGTTGTTGTAACGTTCATATCATCAGACATATGTGCATTGTTCACTATCGACTGTGCAGTAATCTTTCACCTTTTCAGAAAGTTCTGCCCTTCTGAAGTGTTCGCAATGCTTCAAGCAGCTTTTGAATGTACTCGTGGGGAGGACTTACCATCTTGAATGCTTCAACATCTACATCCAATTTTCTTAGTTCTTCATAGATTTGGTTGTCTTCAATTGTATCAATCAGTGCTTGTTCGCCAAATGGCTTCTGCATTAGTTCTACAACTTGCTTTAACTCCTTGACAGACTTTTCTAACGTCTCTTTGACATAAGCGGATGCAAAAATTATCCTTTGGCGTGGATTTACAGCAAGAATCTCTCTTGCTACCTCAATTCCATCAATCTTGGGCATCCTATAGTCTAGAACTACTGCATGAAATGGATGTGATGAGAAGATAGGGTCTCCTTCTGATTTAGCTCTTTCAAGCGCATCATGATACCCGATAAGACACTCCTCGCCATCATACGTCAGTACTACCTTGTGACCCCTTTCCTCAAGAGATAATCTATATGTGCGGGCGATATCGAGCTCATCCTCGGCAATTAAAATTCTCATAGGAGTAGTACGGGTATGGGACATATCTCTTCTTACATCCACTTCTGATCTTCTCCTCTTACTGCCATCATTGTCTTTATGGTTTTCTCTATCTGTCTTACTAGTAGCTCTGAAATTATTTTCGCTTGCTGACTTCCAAGCAATCTCTTTAGCCGATCTTCAAATTGTATGGGATTAGAAATGATGGACTGTTCATCCATTTTGTACACGAGCTTGAATGTTTTGAAAATTAGTTTTGAGGTCTCATTTCCAAGCACAGCCTCTATAGCCGATTTGAGCAGTTCTTCTGTTCTATGGCGACGCCACTCTAGGTATTGAGGCTTCTCTCCGTATAAAGAGTATGTGCATTCAGAATCCCGATAATTGAGCTGAGATCAAGTTTGGTGAGCCACTTTGTTGGGTAACAGCAAATCAATTCTATTGGGAGGCTGGCAATCCCTCTATCGACCATCTCTTCAAATTTTAAAAGTTTCGCCTGCTCAAAATCTTCTGTTCTACATATGATAAGTAATCTGTTCTTTGCTTTTGCTTGCTTGATTGTCTTGCAAATAGTTTGATACCATGGATCCATAGATTCTAAATTGATTTGCGCCTTCAATTGTTTTGCAGTTTGAGCATCGATAATTTTCAATATCCCCTTCTCTATAAAATTCTCAGCTTCAATACCTGCATTGACCATTTTTCTTATTACAGAATTTGCATCCGCTTCTGCTGCATAAATGACTGGATGATCCTTTGACAGACTCTCCTTTACTTTTAGGTACAGCATTTCATACCTACTTTCACTATCCGTAATAAGGCAGAGAGAGTGGACATGTGCACACACACGCTTCATGAAATATATCACTATAAAAACGCTATGTACTGTTACAAAATCTTATTGAAGAGGTGAGAAAAATTTACTATAACAATAGCTGTTTAGAGAAAATATGAATTTTTATGCCTTTTATTGTCTGTCTCTGTTGCATCTATATATTCTTGTGACATCGACCTCCATTACAACAATTGTAGCTCTCTATAACTCCTCGCATTTAACCGAAGAGCATTGGAAAAAGCGTCGCAACACCCTGCATTTGCACATCCCGGCTGTTACCAAAATCTCAATTTGGTAGATGATATATATCACAAAAGTGACAGACTGATCAGGCAGCCTTCATCCTGCTTATTCCTTATAAAGTGTTATTGCATTGCATGTTCACCAGCTTTTCCCTAGCTTTGCAGTACACCAGCAGTTCTTGCTCCTAGAGAACCTCTTTCTAAAAGTAAGCACACAAATAATGAGGCAATTCTATCCTACACTTGAGCGATTCAGCGAACTGGACAAAAACTGGATGGTGAGCAAGAGTAAAAAACCATCTCCACTCTTTGTGAAATCAACTATTTTTCGATTCTAAGTAGCTGAAGAATCACAACGCCAAATTCATCCATATCAAGCAAGCTACAACTGTCATTGTAAGCTTACCTGTGTCGCTTGAAAAGTAAAATGCAGCTAGCTATGGGCATTTTTCATTTTTTGTATTTTGACATGGCGATGTCGTCATCATCATCCTATCTAATCGAACAAACAAATGCCGCCAAGACGCCACAAGACTTTGTTAAATGCCATACTGCGGTACAACCATTTGCCTACATCTTACGCAAGAAACAAATCGTGATCTGGGCTGCGGACAAACTTGCTGCGGATAAAACCTTTGCAGAACTTCAGCTGGAATATATCGAGCGAGTACAGGCTTAGGGCTTGATTTGCTTCCATATCTTTTTTGATGGATACTCGAGTAGCCACAAAGGCTCATTACATCTTGCCAACAGACGGAAATGTTCATTAGCCCCAAACTAGCAAATCATATTCAACACTGGTTGTGAATCCTACTAGTTTTTTCGCACTGATGATAGCAACGCAGTTCCTTTCATTGGTACCATTTCAAGCTCATGCATCTGGTTCTACCAATAATGATGATATTGCCTTTGACTTGCAGAAAGCACAGTCTTACATACTATCGCAATACGACCCGTCACTTGGGCTGGTCAGAGAAAACGAGCATATCGAAAAATACTGGCTTTGGTCTGATAACGAGCTTGCTGCCGCTGCGCTAAGAGGCTACACTCCCAACATATCAGAAAACATTACCAAGTCTATACTGAACTACATGGGGGATTACGGTGCGTTCAGGTCAGCGTACGGGGCAATACTGGGAAAGGACACGTCATTTCTAGCTCCGTTAAACAAAAACGTCACTGATAAGGTGTGGTATACTGACTTTTCGACAGGTAATACCGAACTTCAGTGTGCAGACTATGCCGATATTGCATTTCTAAAAGCCATTCATTATTACAAGATTGGCGATTATGCGCAAAGCACCGAGTGCTATCTTGCTGGTCAGAGGATGTTTGATGGCACTGGATTCAAAGACAGGGCTTATGCGGCTGATGATAACCGCTATAGCACATACAAAGTAGCATTATGGAAGATAGCTGCAGAGCTGGCAAGGGGTGGCGACGAGGACGTTATTGTTGCAGGTAAGGCAGATGAAATACTGACAAAGTTGCAGGATGCAGAAACCGGTGGAGTTTACACGCATTACAGGTCAGGTTTTGTGCAGGATAGCCAGACAAATGTCGAAACGACATCGCTGGCTATCTTTGCCTTTGATACTTCGTTGCTCCAACCGAAGCTGGCACCGCCCACGCCCGAGATGCTAGAGGAGTGCAAAGAGCTGGGGATAGAGGAAGAAAAGTGTTCAGAGCAGGCTATAATGACAGAGCAGAGTAGGAGGGTAAATACGCCGTCAGGGACGCAAATAGAGTTACTTGGAAATCCTTCGATGTTGGTAATGTTTGGACTTTTGGCAGCGGGAATTGGAAGCGGTGCGGTTGTGTTTTATGTAAAGTCAAGAAATGCGAAGGAAAAGAGTAGAGGACGAAATCGCTAGGCAGATTGCTTGAGCTGCTTCCACTACTTTCCTTCTCTTCGATAAAGCCCGGATAATTAGCGCAGGTATTATGACAATGGCATTGAGATGTATCCAGAGTGTAAAGCCATCACAGAACTGAGGACCTAGAAGGTGTTAAATCCATGTCAAAGGTAGCACACCATTATCTAAGGTCCGACTGCAAGCAGACTTGCAGAGTCCTACCTGACGGACCGAAACGAAAAGCACTACTGAGCACTGGACTACTACTCTTAGCGGTGCTGCTTTTCTTTTTTCTATACAACACTGTGCTTATAGCTGACCGTATGTTCTCTATTAATGTCAAAGTATATGTCTGCAGTAAACAAGCAAAAGTAGCAGCCAGCGTATATCAAAATTGCGGTCTATTCTTTCCTACTGTATGTCATTGCAGGAATAGCATTGTTTACACCCATCCACGAAATAGGCCATCGTCTAGTCTGCATCTCTGAAGGCTATCAATCAGTCATAGCCTTTGACATCAGAGGGGGACATCAGATGTGCAGTGGCGAAGTTGCTAACCAATTGCTTTACAACTTTGCAGGGGGACTGTCTGAATTGATAGCATCTGTGGGTCTAGTTTTGACAGGACTGTTGCTGCTGAAAAAAAGCGGTCCTGTCAGTGATAGGTTAGCCTTTGCAGTAGACATTGTCATGAAAATAGTAGCAGAGGGCTTTTTGACAGAGATGTATTCACCGGGTGTTTTTGACATTCTAATTACAGCGATTCAACTTGCTAGCCTATTTGGATTCGTAATTTACTTTGCAGAGAAAGACATGGACTGAAAGTCGCAAAGACCAGCTAGCATTCGGTCCTGCTTTTCTAATTTTTTCAATCATGACCATGCAGAGAATTTTTCGTCTGTCGGATATCATAACATGCATTTGCATGTTCTGGACATCGCTCTCAAAAAGTATTAAAATGATAATGTCCGCGGCAACTCAATGAAAAACAATAATAGGACCAAAAAGAGAAACATCGTCAATCGAATTATAGATGACAACGGTGTGAATCTCTTGGTGCATTGGCAGTGTGACATCTGTAATTCTCTAGAATCTTCGAAGAGCTTGGTCACACAAGATAGAGATACATGTATACTAGCGCATAAATGAAAAGAAGCAGGGGGAAAGCTAGATGGTTCTCTTTCCTTTACTTTCTCCTTTTGTAATTATCTGCAATGACATAGGTTATTGCATATAGCGCATTTTGGTCCTGTAGTGTGGACGCATTTGTGGTTTAGTCTTTGCTGATGTTTGTATCTGTTAATCATAATGATATCTCTACAGTCAAACTATGGCATTTTGAACTTATAAAACTGAGTAACAGAGTCAGGGATGGAAGCCCATGCGGAGACAGAAATTAAGCCTGCGCTGCTCCTGACAAGTCCACTTTACCATGCTTAACTTCAATCAAGAATCTTATCCACTTGTCAATCTCGTTGATTTTTGCGTCATCTATCTGTTAAGCATGGTTTTGCACAGGTCCAAACAATGCTTTGTGTTTTTCAATTTCTTTCTTGTATATGCGTAATTGATTATAAGGTCTAGGATTTGCTCTGTAGACATGATAGTAATTAAAATGGAGTCAACCTGACCTAAAAGCATGCATAAAAAGCCAAAGAAGTCAGTCCGTATGTAAGTTGCATTAAATGAGTGAAATGCAAAAACTTTCGGATGAAGCAAGTAATCTCGGTTCGTATTCTAGGTCCGTCCATGAGCAGTGATTTTGGCGGCTTTGCATGTTACGCCTATGTTATCAGAGATAAAGAAGGTCACTTGCCGCATGAAGCATTTGGACTTGCTGAAAAAGCAAATTCACAAGCATCAATAGCTAGCAGTAGTATTGCTACATACACTGCTTTGATAAGGGCTTTACAATGGCTTATCCATCATGGTTATCAAGATGAAATAATTATTGTAAAAAGCAGTTCAAAGTCTGTGGTTTCCCAGCTAGATGAAGCATATCCATCATCACATCAAGTCACGGAAAGCCGAATGCCAAAGAGCGTCATACCGTTACACGAAAAGGCATCTAGGCTAAAATCAAAATTTTACAAAATATCGTTTGAATCAGTCAAAAGCAAAAGTGGCAAACAATCCAGCAGCGACAGTAATGAGGACCCTGCTGATGTAGAAGAAAGGAAGGAGATTGAAGAGCTATTAGTTATGGCATATGTAGAAGCTGAAGAAAAAATTATGAGACAAAATAGGATGCTTGCTGACCAGAACTCACCCTTTGTCACCGTTGCACAGTTAATGAAGTATGATAATAACAAAAAGCAAGTTCAGACTTCATAATTCAAATACCCGCAGACCCTAAGGGCGGGCAAACAAACTCACGTCAAGCCTTTACTTAATTGACTTTCCCTGACCCCAACCACTTTTGATGTCTGCGGGCATTACACATTGCTACACAAAAATACTTTAGCAAAACTTTCAGAGTTTTGATTCTGTCAGTAGTCGCAGTCAATAATGTGACTCTGCCAAGCCTATCTGATGCGTAAAGGCAAAGGAAAACTAAGAAAGTATTTCCAGAGAATCAATCGGTCAAAGTCCACTACAGTCAAAGGCAGGTGTCCCCGCTGCTATCTTGTTGCTAGATTCAAAATGACGGGTGACTTTGCAGACCCGCTTTACATTTGCAAGGTATGTGGTCCAGTATATTAGACTGAATGAATTTGACAGGATAGCACCTGCACCGCTGTTGTAGTCATGACCCAAAGTATCTGTCTCTAGAGCCAATCTTCAGAACTCATTTATCATTACTTTCTCAGCGAAAAGCAGAGTCATGGTAGTGTGTCTAGAGCTTAATGCATGATTCTGTCTCTGACAGTAGTGGACATGAAAGAGTCAGACGGTTAGAGCATTCTCTAATGGCTAATGGCATCATTTACGACAGGCTAGATTTTGATGATGACCTTAATACCTGTCTTATTTTTTTCAATACAAAAAATGTGAGTGCGATAGATATTCCTCCATTGGAAAAAGCAGCGCAAGAAGTCAATGCCGAGCTTTCAGCAGTAATCGATAGCTCAAAGGACCAATTATGTTTCTTTGTAGTTTTTAGGTAGTCGATATAGCACAGTCACAGGTCTAAAGGCGAAAGGCGTCCATTCCGCATTTGAGGACCCTAACTTTCATCTGGAAATTTCCATTCAACTATGAGAAAATTATCTTCCTGCAGACCTGTCATCAAACTAGCTTCAAGCCATCTAGTTTGACCCCTCCTGAATCTTGTCTTTTTTGCAATGTTTGGATTCGATAAATAATGTTCTACCTTCTTTATTCTATACAAGGACATCCTAACATCCTGAATAAGGTTTGGTTTTCTTTTTGGGATTCTTGACATTGGCAAGAGTCTTGGCATGGACAATTGCACAATTCTTATCAATTTTGGACATCGGGTCTATATGAAACGGGCTGTCTAGTGGAACAGATATCTGATGGAATCCAGATGGTGTATCATTCCAATCAACTAGATAGTAAGGTTCTTTCTTTTTCAAATAATAAACTTCCACCCACCTAGCAGACCATCCTGCCTTTACTACCATCTTCATGATAGCTAGCTCTGCAAACATCCAACTGCCATCATATTCGACAATTGGCTTACATCCGAAAGTATTGTAGACGTGCCTACCCGTCCAACGATTGAATGTCAAATTATTAACTAGAGGTATTGAAACTTCTTTACCGCTAGGTAGTGTCAATACTTGGTGTCTGCCATTAGGGATAAAGTCTGCAGGATAGCGCTTAGAACTTGTCTCAATACTGTTGGAGGACATACCATCTGGAAAAATTCCACATATTAATAAATGAAAACAGTAGGTATCGCTTCTGTCGGAAGGATGGGTCAGTTAATAGCAGGGTTATCAGAAAATAACATTGCAATCATTCTAGAAGTCTCTATCGCATTGATTTTCATGCGTTGGGTGCAAATGGAGTTGACGAAGACCGAGCAAATGATCGCCGACGCCGCAGTGATCAAGGCTGTCAAAGAAATCGAGCCAGTCTTAGCTGCAGAGATATAAAAAGTGGTGAAGGAAGCGACCTCGCCTCTCCTGACCCACATCAAAAGCATGCCACCCTGCAGGGTAGGGTGCTAGCCCTCGACCCTGAGTGCGGCTATTGCAAAAAGTTTGCAGACTTGCTCCTTACCGCGTCATGTTCTCAGGCTTGAAGTCGCTGTCCAGCTCTCATCTCATCACTTCTTCGACCATCTTCTTTGCCTCTGCCTTTACCTTATCAGCGATGTAGATGTCAATGTTCTCCAGCTTTTCCTTCAGCTTCTCGTTCTCCTATGCGAGAAGCGTTGTATTATTGATGGTCAGATACGATATCATCTGCACATAGCCCCTGACAGCCTCGTTTCCTTCCAGAATGTAGCCGTCGTCTTTTGGTCGGTAGTAGTTTGTTTTCAAGCCCTTTGACCTGTGACCCTGCAAAAGGCGCATGTAGGTCTCTGAGAGTCCCCAGTCGGTGCAGGTCGTCTCGAAGAACTTGCGAAAGCCGTGATCCAGCTTTCTCGTGCCGAATAGACCCTGCGTATGTGCCGTTCTCCAGGTCTGACGGGATATTTACCCGCAGACCACACCCCTGCAGTATCCTTATCATCATATGGCTTATCATGTTCTCGTTTGCAGGAACCACGTTCTTGACACTGTCCGGCTCCTCGGGGTTGTATGCGTCCCGTATCACCGGGCTGTCAAGCGAAACAGGCTCGCCGTCCCTTATCCTCTGCTCCCAGTATATCTCGATGAGTCGCCTAGTCTCGGGAGTTGTGAACGTGTGATACTCAGTGTCTGCATGCACCCGCACCTTGAAAATGCAGTACCTGTCCAGCCTGGGTGACGTTACAAGATGCCGAAAGTTCAGCCCTACAAAGCCACCACGCCGCATCCCAGATCCTGACATAAGTCCAATGGTCACTTTGCCACGTATCTTGGCAAATTCAAACGCCAGCCGCACCTGGTCGATGTAATACGCTTCGTCGTCGGCAGTGCTGTTGTATTCAGGAGTGACCCTGCCTATGCGCTCCCAGTCGATGTCCTTTCTCTTGTTCTGATTTAACAAAAGTCGGAGGAGTTTTGTGTAGTTGTAGATGCCATTCCCGGTGATAGATGGCGACTTGGCGACCCTTCTCGCAATGAAATTGATAACTTCCTGCTCGATCTTTGATGCCGGGGCTGTCGCAAGGTACTCGTAACTTGTAATCCCGGCGTCCTTCATGAGGTTATGCAGCCCCTTGTGATACAGTTCGAGGGTCTTGACAGTCTTGATCGAGTTCAAAAAGTTGTTGAAAACGACACTGTCAGCTGCACTCGGCAGAGCCTTGTGCTTGAACTTTGTTTTCCATTCATGTCGCACCTTGGCTCCTTCCTGGATGGCAATGTTGATACCCCTATCCTTTGCCGGAGCTCCGGCTGACAAGAGCTGTCTGAGCTCTTACTGGGACTTGCCAACGACCTTGATGTCTTTACCCGTACTGTCAAACCACTGCGTCGCACCCCACATGCGAATTAGCGTATAAAAGCCCGTTGACCGCCAGTTTCGTTACACCGGCTGGCACATCGTCACCTGTGGTATTTAAGAAACATGATTGTTACTTTGCTGATTTGCAGTAGTAACAATGTATTTATTTGCCATTTTCTGAACTTCTCAGGCATATGGTAGTTGACAACAAGGCCAAGATATCATACATCCAGATAATCAAGGAAGACCTTGGCATTTTCCACATTACGCCTGAGAACGGCCCGATCCCTGACTTTAAGGCGGGCCAGTTCGTCACCCTCGGCCTGCACGTCCCAAGTGAGGGCAAGATCATCCGCAGGGCTTATTCCATTGCGTCGCCCCCGGAGCAAAAGAAGCGCTTTGAACTTTACATCCGCTGGGTCCGCAAGCCGGTGCCCGGCAGGCTCACGACAGAGCTATTCAACAAGAAGGAAGGCGACGAGATCCTGTGGGTCAAGCCGACAGGCATTTTCACCATAAACGAAAAGATGCACGACGGCAGGCCAGACAACAGGAGGATGGTGCTTATCGGCGGAGGAACTGGACTTGCGCCTTTTGTGTCATACTCTTTGCACCTGAAGGCCATAGGGAGCAAGCGCGAAATAGTGGTGCTGCACGGCGCCAGCTATGTAGACGAGCTTGGCTACAAGGACCTGCTGACCTCGCTTGAAGAGGAGAGCCTTGACAAGGGAAGAGACAAGTGGAACTTCCGCTACCGCGCAAGCATCAGCAGACCGCAGGAATGGTTCAACAGGACCTGGAACGGCCAGAAGGGTAGGGTCGAGTCGTTCCTAAGGCCAAAGGCCGGCAAGGACTTGTCTCCGCTTGAAGAGCTGGTGGGCGAGAAGGTGACGCCGGAGAACACATCGTTCTACATCTGCGGCTGGCAGGGAACGGTGGATGGTGCGCTGGACTACCTGATCCCGAAGGGCTTTGTCACCGAGCGCAACAAGCGCAAGGATGGAAGCTACGACGTCAAATTCGAATCATACGGCTAGATTTTTTAAAGCCTTATATTTTCGTCAATTAAGCTACACACTAATGAAGTTTGAATTCGAAGAGTTTGCGACTATCGAGGACGTTTTCCTCTATCTTGTCTCTGTCGCGCCATACATGAAGCAGGTGATGCCCATCAGCTCGTACAAGGGCTATGTCTTTTCCATCGTGCCGCTAACCCCGCTTTCAGGCGAAGTCCTGATGATGATATACACAAAGGGCAAGCTTGAGCCGGGTCTCGTAGAGTTTGACGTCTCGACAAAAAAGTTTAGGCCAGTGTCGGCAGTCGAGCGTGCAGACAGGAATTACTTTATCGTCCTAACGCCTAAAGTTGCGACGCTTGCTGACGAAGCGATCAAGGCTATGAAAGGTTAGAGCCGCGGCGACGCTGCTGCCGTCACGGATTTCTTGCGCGAATACCTTTCGACAATGTCTTCTGGAACCTGGCCGTTGAACAGCTCCTTTGATAGGCCGCGGAGGTAGCGCATGATAGCCCACGTGCCTGCCTTGATGAGCGCAGCCATGAACACCTTCATTGCCGGGCCATAGGTCTTGTTCCTGATGATTATCGGTATGATGTCGTTTATCACGCGCAGGTTGTGCTCCCAGCACCTCCAGAATAGCGTGAACTGCGCCTCGTTGAGGTTGCCAAAGTGCATCGAGTTCTTTTCTGAGAAGTCCTGGTAGAGCAGCGGTGCCACAAGGCCTCTCATGTTCGTCTGCTTAAAGTCGTCAATCAGGTCAATCGTGTACTGGGTCTCGTCAGGCGTCTCGTCCGGCCACCCAATTATGAGCGTGAGCGCCGGGAACCAGTTGTTCTGGTTAAGAATCTTGCAGCCTTCTCTTACCACCGCGCCCCATTCCTCTGGCTGGAATGGCTTTGTCTTGACGCCGAGGTGCTTCTTGACCATTCTTGGCGCGACCGTCTCGACTCCAAGGTTGGTTGCAAGCCACCTGCCGCCGGCGACATGCATTTCATTTATCTCTGACATCTTTTTGATAAGGTCGGGAGAAGACGCAACGGCAGAAAGCGTCATGTGGGTCGTGCCTACAAAGCGCGCGCCTGTTGACTTTAGACCGCTCCAGAGGTGGAGAATGGCGTCGGCGTTTGGCACAAAGTCCTTGTTGTCACAGCCATAGAGCAACATTTCGTCTGACTGGAGCCATATCGAGTCAAAGCCATAGTCCAGGTTGAGCTTGGCCTCTTTTTGCAGCCTCTCGAGCGGAAAGTCCTTTTTGGAGCGCTTGTTGACATCGCAAAAGTCGCAGCCGCGTCCGCAGCCGCGCATTGCTTCAATGAGCGAGTTGACAGTTGGCCCCTGCATCATCGGCACGTTCTCGATGTTGCGGACAAACGTGTGCAGTAGCTCTGGTGCATCGCCGGCCTCAAGGTCATGGAACAGGTCAAGCGCAAGCTCGTCAGCCTCTCCAATGACCACCGTGTCAATGCCGTGTATCTTCATCCTGTCGGGCTTGGCAAGCTCCCACGAGCCATTGCCTCCGACGACCACCTTGAAATTATGTTTCTTTTTCAACTGGATAATGGAAGCACACATTTTCTTGAACTTCATGGCGACGTACGACAATTTTTCTGGTGACATTGTAGTCGTCACAGGAGCCATGCCAAGCGGGTCCATCACGTTGATGCCCACAACTTTTGTGTCGGGGCCCACACACTTATCCAGCATCTCTGGATGTGCAAGGAAGACCTCGTCGCGCTTGTACTCCTTCAGCAGCGCACCTTCAATTCTTCTCAGGCCGCACTGCGCGACCTTGACTTCACCGGTGTTCGGGTCGGTCTCGACGCTCGGGCAGAACAGCTTGTCAAAAACAAATTCTGGAACAAGTTCATATGGGCCGCAGGCAATGAAGCCGTAGAGGAAATTGCCCCTGTAGTTTGTCATTAAACTGCGGTCAGCAGTCAAAACTATTCGTTTGCCGCCTGATTCTACCATGCTACGTGTATCAGTTATTCGATGGCATATGGCTATAAATCTATTTCTTACTCTTTAAGACGGTGATTATACGTTTTTCAATTGTCACCAAAAAATCGAAAAAGACATTAACACTTTCTCTAGAGATAACTCTATGACTTAACTTTTAGTGCTTGCAAATGTTTGCAAATTCCTCTCGTTCAAGCACAACGGCATGTGCTAAAGGTGGACACAAGTTTTTGACTGTTTGACGGGGGAAGCTATGGAATTACTTGCGTGATTCTTTCATCTTTCTTCCTCTGCTGCCCTTGCGCCCGAGCTTTGCATTCGCTACTGCATAAGGATTCTTTGCACCACCTTTACGTTTTATCTTGCGTACTGCTCTTTCGAACTTTTTCTCGCTAACTCCCTTCTTTACCCCTCTGGGCATATGTGTTGATACAAAAACATAGCATATTAAAAGAACTGCAGATTGTTCTCTATCTTAGCCGGCGAGTAATGCTTTGTCTCTGCGGTCAGACAGATAAAAGATAAGTAGTGAAATGATGATGTGATATGTGTGATTGATGTTGTCAGAGTCGCATGAAGCTTCGGAGAATGTGTTATATCTGAGCTTCTGTGAGTTAAAGAAGCGACAACGATCTGACAAGAAAGACATCGCATACAGGTGCGAGTAGTATTATTTTTTCTCAGTATTTTCGGCTGGAACTGATCTTGCGGCCGTCACTTAATTTTTGCTGCCCTTTCTGCTTTTTCCATGATATCGCCTGTAACTCCTTCTTTGTCTTCTCTCTCTATTGTTTCTTCTGGATATAGTAGGTCAGAGCGTGGATCAAAGTTTGCTTTCGAAGACATGCTCGAGGCTGCATTGCAAATGAGATAAGGGTTTACCGACAAATTTCTATGTCTTGTAACCAACTTGCAATGCTGTTGTAATGATATTTTTCTCTATTGTATGATTCCCCTAGTATAGGCCCTTTCTATGACCCTTTGACAGTATGAGCTTTAGCTTGGCGTGGTCTAGCATGTTGAGAGCGTCGGCAAGCGTCACCCAGCGAAAGTCAGCGTGCTCCTCAGAGATCCTGACCTCCCTTGTGGGCGTCGTTGCAAAGTAGAATGTGACCTCTTTCTCTGATTTCATCCCGTCGCCCTTGAAATAAGAGTAATTTATCTTGCCAATGTAGGAATGGATATCAAGCTCCTTGATGCCCGTCTCTTCTAGCACTTCGCGGATAAGCGTCTGGATTTCGCTCTCGCCTTTTTCCTTGTGACCCTGAGGAAAGCCCCAAAAGCCTCTCCTGTTCTTCAATAGTAGAAATTCGGAAGAGGCACCACCATCTTCAAGCGAATTCCTGTACTTGATCACTGCACCTATAGATTGTTCAAGAGCCACGTTATACCTACATCAGGAACCAATGGCAATTATAATATTGTTTTTCTGGTCAATGGTCAAACGTATCATTTTAATATCGTTCTACAACCTGAAGTGTGAGGGGCCGGTCGTCTAGTCCGGTAGGATACGGCATTGGCATTGCTGAGGTCGTGGGTTCAAATCCCACCCGGTCCACTCATCTTGTCTTTCTAGCACTGATGTGAACTCCTATTTGCATTCTTGCTAGTCCTCATTGGTTTTGCAAGCTTTTGCTGCATGAGTTCAACGCATCTACTACTGCTATGTTTCAGTTTATTTACTTCTGAAAGTTCTTGATAGCCGGAACGATATCGTTAGATCGAGTATTATTTTCGTCAGGTGCCACGCGAGTCATCAGATCGTAATGCCCGCCGATTCTTGCGTCTTTAAAGGTCTTTGCACTTTCTACATCTGATAATTTCCTGTCAAGTGCAATAACTTGGCTTTCGACACGCGCAAAATTGCGGTTAATCTCGCTTGAGCTCTTTTGGTAGTACAGGCGCGCAAATAACCATGTAGCGATGATACCTGCAAAGAAAAGGGCTATCTCTTCTGGTGTCAATGGCTGTCTGTATGCTTGCTGCATATAAAAGTTCGGCTAATTATTCTTCTAGTAAAATCTTTTCAAATACATGCCTTAGCTACGATACACACGCAAGTTTTTGAGATAATTAGATCAGAGGTATTTGACACTGTAAAATTTTCAGTCAGTATTTGGTAAACTCGCCTACTAACTCTTCCCTGATCTCAAAGGCAACTTTTTTCCTGCAAATGATCTGATACTTCCTGAAAACCGACTTACTTACCGGGTCATATCCGACCTGCACTATCTTTCTGAATGTTTCAAGACCGTGAGTTGCGATTATCGTGCCAATACCTGATTCCTTGCGCTTTATCTGGCTCACAACTTTTGCCGGCAGGTTACGTTTGAAAACCTTGCTGTGAGCCTTGATGAGCACCCTGCCCGCATCGTTCGTGATAATAGATTGCCGGGTGATTGTCCTTGCATTTTCTTTTTGTTCTAGCACCTTGACCCTGATCGTCGAATTGGTCAGTATGCTCAGGACCTGCTCAACCGTCCCTGTTTCTGCCAACAAGATTTTCTGGGCCAGCCCAAGCTGGATGCCCGACCTCGCCTCAAGCTCGGCAATTTTCTGCAGCATAAAACTGCCAAAGTCGCCCTTTCCCAGAATCATGTGCCTGCCAGTGTGTGTATATGTATCCACAGGCATCATGAAAAGATTATCATCCTGTATGCAACCAGTGCCAAGGCGAACGCTATGGTGGCAAGGCTGATGATTTTGAGCCCGTTTTCAAGCTTTTTCGCCTGCTCTGGATTGTTGCCGTTCTGCTTTAGCTTCTTGTAGGGCCGGGACATCCTGATCTCGGCATAGCTGACAAGTCCTGTAAGGCCCGACACTGCCAATGCTAGAATGTTGTTGATTGAATCTGTCTGCATGACGTATCCTGCCAGCGCGGGCAGGGTTCCCCACGATACGGCAAACCAAAAGTTGTTGTGGAAGCGGCCGCCAAACGCTTCAAAGTTGTATGCAAATAAAAAGAACCCCTCGAGTGCCGCAATTACTGCCAAGAGCGGGACAAAGAACGCAATGTAATAGATGCCAATGGCATAGGCCGCTGCCAGAGTGGCCACCATCAGCGCCAGAAGCTGAGCCCTTGTAAAGTAGCTGCCCCACGGCTTTGTCTTTTTTGACCCTAGGCTATCTGCCACGTGCGCAGAGACCCCTAAGGCGAGGGCGTAAATGAGCGCGATCGCGCCGACCCTATCCCAAGCTATTTCGCCGGCAAGCATCGAGCCAATGATCGTGAATGAAATGCACATGCCAGTATAAGGCAGGAACAGCAGGCCCACAAAGACGCGGAACCTTATAGGGCCAAACTTGGGCACAAACCATTCATTGATGCGCGTCTCATTTGCTGCTGTCATGGCTTTTCAGCAGATACTATGGCAGCTGTGCCTGCAGTATAATATTTGCAATCAACATTCTGGAACCCTCTGATATATAGAACGTCTGATGTCTTGTTGACCCAGTCCGAGTTTTTGATTACGCTGTCAAGTTGATCAAAGACCGTCCTCCACGATGTAACGAGCCTTCCTGCTAGCCGCAACACCGCAAAGTGCGCATTCCACAGGCTGCGCATAATGCCACTTGGATAGGTAAAATCATGAAATATTATAATGCCGCCTGGCTTGAGCACCCGCCAGCATTCGTCGATCACCTTCTCGATGTCGACATATTTTGCCAGGTACGACGACGCAACTGCGTCAAATGACTCATTTCTGTAAGGCAAGACTTCGGCCGTGCCCTGTGCAACTGCAGCCATCTGCGGCTTGCGCCTTGAAGCGCGCAGGTACTCAAAGGTAAGGTCGATGCCAACCACGCTTCTGCCTGCGCCCAAAAACATTGATGACAGGACGCCAGTCCCGCAGGCAAGTTCGAGCACAGACTTGCGGCTGCCCACTGCCTTTACGACTTTACGCTTCCACACAGAATCTTGGCCAAAGGTCGCCAGCCGGACGACAGAATCATAACTGCCTGCATTGGCCGGAGTAAAGAACCTCCTTGCGCTTGCGTGGCCTTCATGGACCAACAGCATATAGGTAGTACTGATATAACCATACTTGCTATTATGCATTGAATAAAAGTAAATCAATGGCCTAGCGCCAATATTACTTGGCTTGTATTTCGTAAACTGGCAGCGCAAAGTGTCAGTGGAGGAATTGAACGGTCAGAAAGTGGTGGTAAAGCGGAACAAGCCTACAAAAGAGTTCCATGAATTCCTGCTTATTTATGTGTATTCTTTGATCTCGATGATCCTTATTCATCCCTCGGCACCACCGACGTTTAGCGAGATCATGAGAAATGAGGGCCGCGACATGCGAAAGCAATTGGAAAAAATAGGGATATCGACGCCAAAGCTGATTTCAATTTCAGATATCGACTTGATTGAAGAATACATCGAAGGCGGCAACCTCTATGTTGCCCTTGCTTCGGGCCAGCCTGCTGCGCTGGCTTTTGGAGCCGGATGCCTGACAGGCAGGCTGCATAAGGCCGGCTATGCGTTTGTTGACAACAAGGCACAGAACTACCTCGTCAGGGGCGACTCAGTAGTCAGGACCGACCTCGGGTTCATACAAAAAAGCAGCTCGCATTATGCAAGGAGCATGGACATCGGCTCGTTCCTTGCAAGCGTCATGGATCTGGGCAGGTACCGGGAAATTGAAAAGGCGTTTTTTGACGGGTATGTTTCAGAGTCAGGGTGCAAATTTTCCTATCTTTCGATAATCCTTCGCAACATCATCTCGCTAGGTTTTTCATCCGACAGCAAGATGATGTTCAAGAACATGGTTCTTGACGCTACGATGCTGATAGACGCTTAGATGGGAGGGAGCTCGGCCTTCTTGTCAAAGCCGCCCGAGCCGAACTTGCAGTAAAAGCACTGGTCGGATTGCATGTACGTCAGCTTTTGTATCGATATGGCCCCCAGCTTGAGCGCGACCTTAGTCATGAAGCGGTACTTTAGCGGCATAGATGGTACGACTTCGTTAAAATATACGTCATAGTGATCAGGGCAGAACTTGAGCGTGACCTGAGCCCGCTGCCGGAACTCTGGCGAAACGTCCTTGTTGTTTTCGCTCACGGTTTTTGCAACATTGATCTGTTCCCTGATGTATTCATGCTTTGGGCAGGGGCAGTCCTTGCCACCCGGATGCTTGTAGGCTGGGGTGTTTTTCCAGTCAAAGTCTGGAAAATCCCGTTCAAAATCATCCATCGGCAGCATTTACGTACTCTGATCTTATAAAGATGTGGGACGATTGCAATTGTTGCACCATTGCAAAATGGATGCTCATTACCGATATGCAGGGCTATAGAATAACAAAAAATATATTTTTGATGTTATAACAGTCCGTAAGCGACGTGGTACGAGACAGTGACAGTGGTGGCAGCGCAATATTGACAGCAACAACGGCTAACAACAACCCTGACGATCCCAATCTCAAGACTCTTCTTGATTTCAAAAAGGCGGTTCTGGAAGAGCAAAAGGCAGGCGAGAAGAAGATTGAGGATATAAACAACCAGCTGGAAAGCGTCAAGAAGCAGATAGATGAAGAGAGGATCCAACTGGACGAGCTCAGGTCAAAGCTAAAGCAGGTCAACGAGGAAAAGGACGCCGAATATCCCAAGTTCATGGAGCTTCGCAACAGCCTCATCGAGGCCAAGAACCAGATGAGGAGCCTTGACGACAAGGTCAGCCCTGCGGCGGCCAAGTCCAGAAAGGAACGCAGCGACATGCACAACCTGCAAAAGACGCTTGAGCAGATAGAGCGCGATATACAGACAAAAAAACTGTCAAAAGACGAAGAGCGCAAATTGGTCGCAAGATCCAAGGAGATCGCGACAAAGCTGCACGCACTGAAAATGATGCACAAAAAGGAGGATCAGTATCGTACGATGTCGACGCAGTACGACCAACTGAAGGATCAGGTCAACAGGATTTTCAAGCTAAAGGAGGAATATGGCAATAAGATAGGCAAGCTGAAGGCGAGCCTCGATACCCTGATAAACCAGAGGGAGAGCCTTTATGAAGAGCGCAGAAAGTTCATCCACACTGTGAGGGAGGCCAACGCAAAGCTGGAAATGATAGAGACCCAGCTGAACGCCATTGCGTTCAAGAAATCGCGCATGCAGGCCGCAGAGCACCGGCACAGGAAGCAGAAGGAAATGGACGAGCGGCGCGTGGCAAGGCAGGAGGCAATTCAAGAGCGCGCCAAGAGGGACAAGGAATATCAGGAAAGGTGGAACGCGCTAAAGGAAGCGGCGCTCAAAAAGATGTCAAGCGGCGAAAAGCTGACGTTTGACGAAATGAAGCTGATATTCGGCGACTCGGCCTCTGATTGACTGACTGAGATACGTTTTTGTGCCAGACATATGTACAACTGCTCCAGATGGAAGAAGACAGGATAGAATACACTGGCAAGGTCTACGTCTATAGCAGCGGCATGCCTGCAGACCACGTCCAGCTTGCAAAGGAAAAGCTGGGCGAATACGGCGTCAATGAAGGGGACATTGAGGTTATCGAAGTGCCCGAGGGCGTGCCGGAAGGGTGCATAATGGTTACTGTGTGGCCGCACTACCTATCAGTCGCAAAGGTCAAGCGGGTGAGGCAAGGTTCCATCTACGCACCTCAGCTGTTCAACATCCAGATGTGATCCAAAACATTAAATCTTCTGTACACATACAAGTTCATTGCGGATGCTGACGTTCTTTTGCAAACGTGAACGGCACGGCGACTGCCCCGGCGAGTGGCCAGTGGGCGAAGCGTGTGGGCTGGACCATGACTGCTCGTTTGACATGAAGATGGTCAAGTGCCAGTGCGCGTGCCATAAAGGAAAGTAACCTTTAATTGAGCTTATAGGCCAATCCGATCTTGGATAAAGGCATCAAATGTTAGGTTTCTCCCCATTTCTATCTCAACTTGGCGGCCTGCTTGGTGGCGATGGTTCAGAATTTGATCCTAACAGCCCATGGATGTGGGTATACATCATCTCTATCGCAATAATCCCCTTTTTCATGATGTATGCGCAAAAATTCCAGTCCCGTGTCATTTTGGGAGAAATATCAAAGTCGCTTGTCAAGCTAAAAACAATGAAGGAGGGTGCAAGGAAGGAAGCGGTCGACTACATCAAAACTACTGTAAAGACGACGACATCGCCGTCAAGCGACCCTGCTGCAGGGGTCGACAGGTTTTTGGAATATTTCGCGATAATGCCGGTGGACCTTGACCCAAACGGCATAGTGCGCAAGCTGGACCATATCATGAGGGTCAGGGACGACCGCCTGCGCGCCGAGGTCAGAAAACTGTGCGCTGGCGCAAGTGACCAGGAAGTTTCAAAGATCGAGAACATTCTGGAAGCGGCGACCGCTCTTAACATGATCTACAAGATCGTCAGGCACTTTTACCTGATGGGCAAGCGCACCACCAGCATGTTTGTCCTCGTACAGCTCCAGATGGTGATGCCGCTCCTGCTTGAAGAAGCCGAAGCGCTGCAGAAAGCGATAAATGCATTCAAGCGCGGCCAGCCAATAGGCGACGGCATCGGCCCGATGGTGGTCGGCAAGATGATGCTTGGCAAGGAAAAAAAGCTGGCCGCAAGGGAAACGGTCTATAGCGAAGACGAATACAAGGGAAGGAAACTGTACCTGCTCAAGGCCGAAGGGCCCGCAGGGACCGTGGGAAGGCCAGGCGAAGCGATAACGAGGCTCGCCGGCGACATGGGCATCAAGATAGACGCTATAATTATGATTGACGCGGCGCTCAAGCTTGAAGGCGAAAGGACAGGCGAGGTGGCAGAGGGCATCGGCGCCGCCATAGGAGGCATCGGTGTTGAAAAGTACCAGATAGAGGAGGTGGCCACCAGATTGGACATACCCGTGTATGCAGTCATTGTCAAGCAATCGGTGCAGGACGCGATTACCATCATGCGGAAAGAAATAGCCGACGCGTTTGACAAGGTAACAAATACTGTATATTCTGTCATCGAGGACAAGACATCTGAAGGGCAGTCTGTCATGGTAATAGGCGTTGGAAACACGATGGGGGTCGGGCAGTAAAAAATATGCTGTTTGGCAAGAAAAAAGAGATCAAGCCTGAAATCTACTCGGAAGACACATGTCAGTCGTGCGGCGAGAACACAAAGCGCCAGTTTGAGGAAGGCGATTATGTGTACGGGACTGGATTGCAGTGCAAGAAGTGCTCGTCTTCAAACACGCTTGTCACTGCCATCTATGGCGAGTACCCTCCAGACGACAAAAGCTCTTCTACTAGAGCGTGATGACGTTAACGCCTGACTCGGTTGGGATGAGCGTGTGCTCTGCCTGAGCGACTATTCTACTGTGTCCCTCTACAAGTATAGGGTACGCGTGCACGTTTCTTTTCTTGATCAGGACGTCGACCAGCCGGCGCAGATCTTTTTCATCGTACTTGTCGGTGAGCCACCGCAGGGCAAACGGCAACGTCCGGAACCTGCTCCAGATGAGCTCCAGAAGATTGTCTGCCTCCTTGTCCTTGACAGGCTTTCTTGACGTTATCCCAAAGATGTTTTTGATCTTTCCCTCGTGGACCGCTCCCTGCCCGTCCTTTGTCGTGACAAAGGGCTCTATGGCGTACGCTTCGTTCGGGACCAGCGTAAATGAAGACCCTATGGTCCAGATGTTTGGTATCGACTTGCCCGCATGGATGGTATATTGCTGGAGCGAGTGGCCGCTCAGGTTCTGGATCGGCCTGAGCCCAAACTTTGTTATCGTGCTTTCTATGACCCTTCCAATGTCGCTTGCCTTGGTGTTGGCCCTTGCCATCCGCACGGCCTCTCCAAGCGCCGCCTCGGCGGCCTTGACAAGCGCTTCATACTTTGGGTCATAGCACACGGTGACGGCCGTGTCTGCGATGTAGCCGTCAATATGAACCCCGATGTCTATCTTGAGCACATCGCCCTCCTTCACCACTGTGGCGTCGTTTGGCTCGGCTGTGTAGTGAGCGGCAATCTCATTGAGGCTGGTGTTGACGGGGAAGGCCGGCTGGCCGTTCATACTGCGGATCTGCGCTTCGACCGACTCACAAATCTCAAAAAGGGTCGAGCCCACATGGTACTTTTTGCGGGCACTCTCCCTCACTTCGGCTGCTATCCTGCCGGCCTGAAGATAGCGCTCAACAAAATTCATCCTGTGTTTTTTTGTGCTCATGCTCATTATATAGAGATTGTGCGGCGCAAGGCTGGATCTAAATAATTGTTCGATATACTTTCCACTGGTATAATCTCTACAGTCGTTATAAGCTAGCAGAGTCATTTCATCTATGCCGATGTTGAACCATAAACAAGTGAGCATTATGAAGCTGTTAGAGGAATGCAAAGTCGAGCCCGATCTTGACAGGAAAATCCAGATGCTCTATGCGATAAACTCGATGCTCCCAAAATCACGGCGGCTAAAGATACCGTCGCTTATCACCAACGATTATGTGTACCAGGCACTGTACCGTATAGAGGAAATGCTGCTGGTCGCCTAGCAGCTAGCTAACATTTTTTGCGGATTCAATCAAAGCCGTCGTCGCCGTACACGCCTACCAGTGCATCAAGCTCAAGCGTGGTTATTGGCAGCTGGTCGTCCTGTTCCCAGTAGTCAAACTGCGGCGACATCAGGTACCCCTTTTGCGACTGCATGTGCCCAAGCCCTAGCACGTGTCCCACTTCGTGCACCGCCGAGTTCCTAAAGGCGTACGTGGGAAGGTCGATCTCTGTTTTGCCGTCGCCGTGTAGCACGAACGGCGAAAGGTAGACTCTTGCGTCAAGACCGCTCTCGCCCTCGCTAAACCTCACAGAAGTGTATGCGCCTGACTGGGCGGGATAGTCGGGAAAGTCCTTGTACGTGTCATAGATGTAGAACTTGACATCACATGACACAAGTGCCGCTTCTGACCTAACGTAGCGGGCTGTAAAGCTCCATGCTTCCAGATTGGAGGTGTATTCGCGGAGGGCCTGCCGCCACTTTTGCACGGCAAGCTTTGTCCACACGTAGTACGAGTTGTCAATGCCGTCTTCCTTGTATATGCAGCCCTCTATGGTGCCCTGATCCCAGCTGTACCTTGTCACCGGGACAGAAGTCTCTGTAAAGTCAGTCTGGTCTTCGTAGTACCTGGCCGCCAGAGCAGGAGAAAAATTAAAGGCTGCGACAAGAAACGCCGCTGCCAGTGCAAAAAGCGACAGTTTCCTATACATTTTTTCAAATGATTACTTTTTCGCCCTTGTCAAGCGTAGCGATGTTGAATGCCTGTTCTATTGTGCTTACAAACACCACGCCGTCGCCGTGCTCGCCGGTTCTTGCAGATTCGATCACCGTCTGCACAACCTTGTCGGTCTGTTCGTCCGGAACCACTATCTCAAACTTGACCCTTGGCAAAAGATCATACGCAACGGGCTGGCCGCGCCACTGCAGGTGAAGCTCTCGCTGCTTGCTCCATCCAGATACTGTAGAAATCGTCATGCCCCCGATCCCCATCTGCCTCAGCTTTTCCTTCACTATAGGCATCCTTTCGGCCCTGACAATGGCTTCTACCTTCTTCATTCGGCTAATATTGCGCATCATCACCCATAAATTGTTATTGTCTCCTCCCTCCCCAAACAGAGCTGCTAGAGCCCTTTGGGAGCTGCTATTGAAAAAAATACCGTCTGAACGAGCTTTGGCATTCAGTATGCTATTATCCGGCCAGCAGCTTTCCACATACTGCGCACTTTATGTGGAATTTCGGTAGGGCTATCTTGCGCTCATCAGTAACTTCAATGCACCCTTTCCGCCTTCTCTGCAAAGATGGCAGTACTGTTTTGGCATCAGGTATATTGAGCACCATGGCGAATAAAGAGCATAGGCTGTAAAAATAAAAAATACAACAATACAGGCGCAGCGAGAGAAGCTCAATATAGTTAATTAATTCTATTTTGCATGTCGTCTCTTGTCCGGGCAAGCTCGCAACCTTGTTGACAACAACACATCTTTGACTGCCTTTTGTTATTGAAGAGCAGCAGTTAGTTTTATTAAAAATGCTTTTTAAATTGTTGTGGCGGAGCTAGTATTATAGTTGAGCAACAAGAAATTCGTCCTTGACACCAGCATAATCATTGACGGCGAAATAACAAAGATGCTTGAAGCAGGCGACCTAGAGGAGGGGAGCGAGATCATAATCCCGCTGGCGGTGCTTGATGAGCTCCAGTCGCAGGCGTCAACCAACAAGGAGCACGGCTTTGTGGGCCTTGAAGAAATAAAGAAGATGCGCGAGCTTGCCCTGGCAAAAAGGATAGGGCTCAAGTTTGTGGGCCAACGCCCAGATCTAGACGACATCCGGCTGGCAAAGCATGGCAGGATAGACGCGATAATCAAGGACGTCGCGATGCACGAATCGGCTACGCTCATTACGGCCGATTATGTGCAGGCACTTGTTGCAGAGGCGCAGGGGATAAAGGCGATGCATATACGCGCGCCAACCAAGACGACCGACCTAGAGTTTGAAAAATACTTTGACGACACCACTATGAGCGTGCACCTGAAAGAGGGCACGTTCCCCATGGCAAAGAGGGGCAAGCCCGGCGAGTTCCAGCTTGTGAAGATAGGTGAGGAGAGGAGCACATACGCCCAGCTGTCAAACATAATAAAGGAGGTGTCCGAAGCCAGCAGGGTCACCGGCACAGGCTCTGTCGAAATAAGCCGGAGCGGCGCGACTGTCATCCAGTTTGGCAACTTTAGGATCGCAATAACAAGGCCGCCGTTTTCTGACGGGCTTGAAGTGACAATCGTCCGGCCAATCGTCCGGCTGATTCTTGCAGACTACAATGCAAGCAAAAAACTGATGGAGCGGCTGTCTGGCAAGGCAGAAGGGATCATTATCGCCGGGCCGCCGGGGTCGGGTAAGAGCACGCTTGCAAGCAGTCTGGCGCAGTTTTATTCTGAAAGGGGCAAGATAGTCAAGACATTCGAATCGCCCCGGGATCTTCAGGTGCCCGAAGAGGTGACCCAGTACAGCCCCCTTGAAGGCAGCTTTGAAAAGGCTGTCGACATCCTGCTTTTAGTGAGGCCAGACTATACAATATTTGATGAGGTCAGAAGGCGGCAGGATTTTGAAGTGTTTGCCGACATGAGGCTCGCCGGTGTAGGGATGGTGGGGGTCGTGCACGCAAGCAGCCCTCTTGACGCAATCCAGCGCTTCATGGGCCGCGTAGAGCTTGGCATGATACCGCACATCCTGGACACGATAATCTTTGTCCGTGACGGCGGCATCAAAAAGGTCTATGAACTGAGCCTGACAGTCAAGGTGCCGACTGGCATGACGGAAGAGGATCTGGCAAGGCCGCTGGTCGAAGTGCGCGACTTTGAAACAGGCGCGATAGAATACGAGATCTATACGTTTGGAGAGGAGAACGTGGTGGTGCCAGTGTCCAAGATCGCCGAGGCCGGCGGCCAGCCGGACAGCGGCGTGCGCAAGCTGGCGCAGTCCAAGATAATGGACATCGTGCGCAGGTTCGACCCGCACGCCGAAGTGAACGTCATTTCAGACAACAAGGTGCAGGTGCGGGTAAGCAAGGAAGCCGCGCCCCGGATAATAGGCAAGGGCGGTGCCACCGTTTCAGAACTTGAGGAAATGCTGGGCGTCAAGATAGACATCGAGGCCAAGATCCCGACCCTTGGAAAAGAGATCGAGTTTGACATCAGCGAAACTGGATCATCGGTCAACATCCTGCTTGACGACGACGTAATCGGCCGCACGGTCGACGTCTACGTCGAAGACGAATACATCCTCAGCAGCCAGGTCGGCAAGAAGGCGAGAGTAAAGATAGACAAGCGCAGCGAATCTGGAAGAAAGATAGTGAACGCCATAATCTCCGGCCAGGAAGTAAGAGTGTTCCTCAGCCGGCGTTGAGGCCACCAAGCCCCTGGCTCTTTACAAGCCTGATAAACTCTTCAAGCTTTTTCAGCGTCTCTGGGTGTAGATGGTGCTCGATGCCCTCTGCGTCGCGGTTGGCAGTGTCCTCGTCGACCCCTATTATCCTGAGAAACTCGGCCAGAACCCCGTGCCTGTCATGGATGTTCTTTGCCACCGCCGTCCCTGATTCTGTAAGGCTGATGCCCCTGTACTTTTCATAGTTGACATGACCGCTCTCGTTCAGCCTCTGCAACATCTTGGTGACGCTGGGTGAGCTGACATTGAGATAGCTGGAAATGTCGACCGTGGTGGCGTAGCCCTTCTGGTTAATGAGCTCGTAAATGACTTCGAGATAGTCCTCCATGCGGGTCGTCCTGCCCATCTTTTGCGCATTGTGGGCGTCCCGGATAGACTCGAGGCGGTTTCCATGCTGTGCGTCGGGCCTAGCCTTTACTTTCTTTGCCAATCGCAATAGCTCCGCGGTTCATAGCAATAAAGTTTACAACCGATTAGTAAAGGTATCTTCCTTATTTTTATTGCGCGGTATGTATGTGCATCTTCTTCTACATTGTTTGGAACATTCGAATTGGATTTTTGCCACTGTTGGCATTACATTGCGCGTGACCGGGGGCAATAGGAGGTGTAGAAACATAGAAGATTCATAGAAGGCAAAGCCCGATATCCGAGGACTCCGCCATGCATCGTAAGACCTGCTTTTCAGCCTATGCATATATAGCTGCAAGTGCGGTTAATTACTGACAGCTCTTATTTAGAAAGATACTAGCACTTTAATTTCTAAGCAATTGACACCTGATGATAAGTAGCCATCAAGAGACCACACTTGTCAGGGTGTTGTCAGTAATCGAGAGCTTAGAACAAGGCTTGATAAAACCAAGATTGGATGTTCTACAGAAGCGAATTAACATTGCCTGATCGCATACTGCCTGTCTCATAGCGATCTTTATCGATAAGGGATATATCTATAGAATTTCGAGTAATGAATAGTATTTACTGGATCAGTTCGGTGTCACTTCCCAAGGCAGTAATTTTTCTCGACCGTTATAGAGACCATGCAAAAGAATTCGCAGACCATGCCAAGAGTCTGAGCAAAAACAAGCAAGAAAGCAAGCTATGTGATTTAATCTCTGAAAAGAGCAATTTGCTTTGGTTTGCTTATTACGAAGGAGTGTTGACAAGGCAAGATTTGAAAAAGTTTACGAGCCTTCTGGACATGGAAATGAAGCATTTCTTTTATGGCAACAAGTCCGAGATTTGGGCCGACTTGTTTAACCTCGGTTATTGAGTTAGTTAGCTGGCTAGGTCTTTCTATCAAGTACTCGGGTGAAGCGTCAAAGCAATAAATATTATAATACAGTTAAAAAAATCTTGCAGCATCTTGAGCCTCGTAATGTCAGCCCCGGAACTGCGCCGGATGCTTGGGAACAGGAACCTCCTTCTCGTGGATACGAGGCCATTCTCAAGCTATGCCGATTCGCACATACCCGGCGCGGTCAACATAGACCTCATGCAATTCCACTGGATAGACACGTCAAAGCAGGGCATGGCGCAGTTCAACAAGCAGGCCACGCTTCTGCTCTCAAACATCGGGGTTTCAAAGGACAAGATGGTGGTGTTTTACGATGACGTTTCAGGCTCATCTGCCGCAAGGGGAGTGTGGCTTTTACTGTACTTTTCGCATGACAAGGTTGCAATGCTGGATGGTGGGTTCAACAAGTGGAAGGCAGAAGGGTTCAAGACAGAAACTAAGACCCATCCGTTTGTGCACTCCAACTTTAACGGCAAGCCCGATCCACGCATTCTGGCCGATTTTTCGCACATCAAGTCTGCGATAAAAAAGAAAAAGACAGTCATCATTATCGATGCCCGCTCAAAGGAAGAATACGATGGTTCGGCCGTCAGGGCAGCGCACGCCGGCCATATCCCGACAGCCATCAACATCGACTGGAAAGACAACTTGGAGCAGGACGCCTTCAAGAGCTTGGACAAGCTGGAACAGATGTACAAAATTCCAAAGGACGTCGAAGTGATAACATACTGCCAGGGCGGCTACCGCGCGGCCAACAGCTTTGTCGTGCTAAAGATGCTTGGGTTCAAGAACGCAAGAATGTATCTTGGATCATGGGGCGAGTGGGGCAACAGGCTGGACCTGCCAGTGGAAACATCTAGCCGTAAATAAAGTCAGAGCTTGTCCTGAGCAGTCTTTTGTTGTTCAAAAAGTAGCAACTGGTCATCCTGCGCCTCTGCGCCAGCCTTAGCACCAACAGTTGCATAAAGAAGGTTGATTGCAGCAGCAATTCAATGCCTGTACCTTTGAAATCTACATGAACTGAAGAAAACCCTTCTTGCATAAGCCGATCACTCAGCCGCTTGCCGTCGCTTCCCATCACTATCATCTGGTCGCCATTTTTTGCGCTGAATAAAGGAGAATGGCAAAACTCCTCGGCCTGATATGGCATAGCCTTTGCACCGAAAACTTCGTTGAACTTGAGCGCGCCATAAATCGCGATTGGATGCAGCACGCCATTGCCAAGAATGAAATAGTTACTCTTTTTGGTGCCGATCTCGCCGGCTATTTGTCCTGCCTGCTTTTCTGCATGCCTGTAGATTTTTGTAAGATCTGGCAGCGTCACTTTTGTGACAAGTGAGATGCAGGTGAGCATGCTGGATGTAAAGCTGATGGTTCCTGAGGTAGTGACGCCCGTACTTTTGTATTTCAGCTCTATCGTGCGGTCGCATGCTCTGGCAAGTGGGCTCGCCAGCCTTGCGGTGATTGCAGTAGTGCAAACACCTCGCCTTTTGGCAACCTTGGCTGCAAGTATGTTGGCCTTTGTGCTGCCAGAAATAGAAACGATGTACACGCTGCGGCCACTTGCAACTGACAACGGATTCTGGATCAAATCAGTCGGGTAGCAGCAAATGGCGCGGCCGCCAGAAACATGCTGCGCTACAAGCCCTGCGACGTACGAGTCGCCAGAGCCAACAAACAGGCAATTCTCGTCACGCCGCGGCAGCAGCTCCTGCCTTGACAGGCCTTCCACCTGGCATCCTATCTCTTCCTGCATTGCCTCTATGGCATTCACGATATATCACAAAAATCAGAAGGCCCTTAAAAGTTTGAAAAATTTATGCACCTAGAACTTTTCCTTAGAGATCTTTTTTGCCTTGATATAGTCTACAAAGTAGAACAGGTACGCCCGCTCGTTCACCTTAAGGACCCAAGGGATGAACGACTCAGTCTTGCTGCTCTTCTCGCCTATCTCAAAGCCCGAGTTCTCGATAAGCTTGCGGAAGGACTGGCCGTCGTAGATCTTTTTCGCTGGAGGGTCGCGGTTATAGTCGTATGGGTCGGCAATTATCACGTCGCTGTGCGGCTTGAGCAGCCTGTGCACCGACGCCAGCAGTTTATCATGGTCTACAAGCTCAAGCAGGTTGAGAGCAAGTATCAGGTCAAACTTGCCGGGGTTGAACGGAGCATTGAGCGAGTCTGCAACGCAGAACTCTATGTTTCCACGCTTGCCCTCGTACATCTTTTTTCTGGCTTCTTTGATGAATGAAAATGAAAGATCGATGCCGATTGCAAAGGCGTACTTTTGCGCAAGGAGCATGGTACTGTAGCCCATCGAGCAGGCCATGTCCAGCGCGACCCCGTCCATCTTTGGGTTAATGCCGTGCACGACGCGGTTGTAAACCTCATTGGGCTTTAGGCGCCACCTGAGCGATTTTAGCAACCTGTCCTCTGGCGAGTGGTCGTACTGCGTCCACCTATAGGGAACAAACCAGCTGCCTCCCTCCTCGTACCTGTCGTTTGCGGCAGTGCTTGGCGAGAGTTTCGATCCACTTTTCTTCAGGAACTCCTTCATTTCCTTTGTTTTGCTGTCCAGCAGCCATTTTCCATACATCTGCGACCTGCCTGCAGCATAGGAAGCAAAGTCCTTGACCACTATTGCCACGCCCTGAATTATCGGGTAGGTTGCGTCGCACTCTTTGCACTTTAGGAACCCTTCGGCACACTCATTTGCCCCCTCCATGGCGAGGCTTTCGAGGTTGAGGCGCAGCTGCTTGTCGGTGTGATGCAGGCAGACAAGGTGGTGCGCAAACTGGACCTTCATGCTTGCATATCAGTGGATAACCTCATATAAATATCAGAGAAGTCCGTCTTCGTGCAGTTTATCCAGCAGAGGCGATAAAAAGTCGCGCACTTCTTTTTCGCCCAGCCTTATTGTCGTAACGATACCAAGCGCAATTGAAAGCATATTGCGGTCTTCCCTTGCCGTGTATACCGCCGCGCCGACTATCTTGAACGACTTGGCGTTATCGTGCAGCCACTTTTTCCAGACAATAGTGCGTTCTGCGTTTGCTTCAAGTGACAAAATGACGTAGTCGATATCTAGCCCTTCCTGCTTGTCAAGAAGGTCAAGCTTGACCATGGGGAGCAAAAGTGTCGCTTCCGGGACCTCCGAGTGCGTCTTGTTCAGCTCGTCAATGATTTCATCTTCCTGTTCTTTTGGCTCGATGTCGCCGTACTGCGGAAACAGGTATCCTGCCAGATTGCCGTCCCAGTCGTAAATCTTGTAGAGCGTGTCGTCATATTCCGCCTTCCACTTGCTGCCGCTCTTACCAAACAACTAGCATGATCGTTTTGTCTCCCGGCATATTTGTATATGTAAATAGGTATCGCCAGTGATAGCAGCCAGAAACTGAGACACGGATAATTGATGCTTTATTGACCGTTGACTTAAATTATCCCTGAGGGCTTAACCAATTCATGTCAGAACCACAACCATCACAAGAACAGACATCCCAACAAAAAGAGGGTCCCCATGACACAATATACATTGGCAAAAAGCCGCTGATGACATACGTGACGTCAACGCTGATCCAACTAGCCAACCAACCAACAGTTACAATCAAGGCAAGAGGCCTGAGCATTGGACGGGCAGTCGACGTGTCACAGATCACGCTGAAGAGGATGGAAAGCGCCGGCTACAAGATAGGCGACGTAAGGATAGGCTCCGAGACCGTGCAGTCGGAGGACGGCAGGACAAGGAACGTTTCCACGATTGAAATTGAGATAAAGAAGAGCTAAGCCTGCTGCTTCTTTTACTTTTTCTTATTAGGTTCTATCAAGTCCTCGCTTGATGGGGGTATTTTAGATACTATTCATCATAAATAGTGGTTGGAAATCTGGAAGGTGGTAATCTGCTGCCTGTTTCGACTGACAAAGAGAAAACAGGCATTACTTGATGAGGTTTTTATGCTGCATGGCAAGACATGATAAAGGTCAAGAAGCCTTCTTATATGCAGAAAACCGCAAGATGCATCAAGAGGTTTTTATTCGATGTATATATATATATGCAGCAATGGTGTCAAGAGCTGAGCCAAACGACCCACTCTACCTAAATGAGCAGGTTTTGGCATCGTTGAAACGAATTACAAAAATTTGCCAGATATTTCCTTGACATCAGGATTGCAAAAGGAATTATTATAGGATATTTTTACTGCCTCCGCTGCTGCTGCAAACCAAGCAGAGACCATTGAAGGCAAGATAATAATAATAATAAATGATTCCAAACTCGTCAAGCGTGATGGGCATTACAAGCTCCACCTTTCCGTATCGAAAGAAGTGGAGATTTTAAAACACCCATCCCTCTGTGCCATAATAGCTGTGGACATGGGCAAAAGAGGAAAAAACATTGCGACTGCTGTGCTGATCGCAAGTCTTAGTTCTTCCGAACTTACAAAAGTAGTAGGTAGACAGACCCCAATGTTTATCATGGGTAGAGGGAGAGAGGTAAGAAAGAGGATTGAGACATCACTATGCGTACCTTCGCAAAGTGCTCGGTGAAAAGAAAGAAACTCTGCTCCAGATGATAAGGAAGGTCGGCAATACTGAACAGCGCAAGGTGAATGACATACTCTACACAAGATCAGCAGAGCGAGAGAGAGAGAAAAAGAAAGAGAAAAAGAAAGAGAGAAAGAGAGAGCTGGTCAACATAGCAAAGCAGAACAACACCTGTATATTCTGCTTGGTGACCTAACAGGTATTAGAGACAGGTCAAGAGGTAGAAGGATGAACAGGATAGTTGCAAACATGCCCTTCTTCAAACTGATGCAGTACGTCACGTACAAAGCATCATGGGAAAGCGTACCTGTTCTGACCACGAAAGAATGGTACAGCTCCAAATTTGCCACAGATGCTGCAGTGATAATACGTCAAGGCCACATCAGGGCTTGTTCGTGTGTCATGCCTGTGGTTACTCTTGCAACGCTGACTACAATGGAGCAGTCAATCTTGGAAATAGGTTGATGGGGCACATCTTCATCAACGGCATTGTAGGGTTCCAGTGCGAAAATCGGACAGATTTTTACGATCCGATAAGTCAGGTTGTTCATCAACCGAAGCCTTGACAGAACCTCTTATTATAGCCCTGCATACAATGTAGGCATACATGACCACCGCGGCAATCTACCTTGCGCACCTGAACCCCATGACAAGGGCGCACGAGTCGATAATCTCTATGCTCAAGCAGGAGCACCGCGTCTATGTTTTCCCGGTGCGCTTTATCAAGGACGGGCGCGAGATAAACACAAAGAGCTTTCCGTTTTCGTACGAGCTGCGCAAGTCAATGGTCGAGTCTGTCTTTGGGGATTCCGTGTCGGTGCTTCCTGATTATACCTTCTACGCGCCATACATCAAGTACATGCCGCCGCTCCTATCATCACGTTCGTGGAAACTGCGCAACCAGATAATAGCACAGATAAAAGAAGAAAAATTTGTATCGTACACCGGCGACAAGGCGGAGCGGCTCATGCTAAAGGCATACAGGCTCAATCCGCTCAAGGCCGACAGGCTTGAAATTTCCGCATCGTCGGTCAAGGAAGAACTCTACCGGCAAGCCATCGAAGGCGGCAACGACGAAAAATGGCGCGACAAGGTGCCAGAGCCTGTGGCAGAGATCATAAAGAAGAACTGGGATGTCATTGAAAAGTTTGCCAGAATGGAAGACGGCACAATGAGGAAGGTGGGCATGAAGTTCCCGAAGGAAGGCTACAAGTAGTTACTTTCTTCTTGTTATCAGAAATTCACAATATTTCGAGCCAGTAGCCATGCACTTTGTCTCGATGCAGTTATGACCTTCTCCAAGAAGTCCTTCTGTTATGCCTGCAAGCAAGCCGGAGATCAAAAAGCACCTAGGTGTTTCCCACTTTTTCTTGCCCATGGTTGCAAAAAAACTGTTTTCTACTTTTACGGTGACACTGTCTGTAAGGTGACCCATTGACAATGAGAAAGGAGATGTAGTAAACTTGCCCCAGCCTGAAAACAAGCCATAAGTTTCCAAGAACTTGACTGCTTGATGTACATCAGGTATGGCCTCCTTGGCCTTTGAGCCGACCTCAACGCCATACCTCAATCCCATCTGGAACAAGATCACAGCTCCAGCTTCTTTCAGAAGAACGTCAAGTCCATCCTGTATTGCATTCCAGAATTGCTCATTTGTCAGAATAGCCTTGCACTTGAATACCAGGTCCTCTGTTATGTTTGCTTTAGGGTCAAAATGAAAGTATGGATTAAGATACACAGTAGAATCGTGTTCTGAGGCTTCTTTTCTTGGCACGTTTGATGATTCCGCCATTAGAGAATTTTGAGTATAGAATTCTTTTATATAAGATTTTCCTACTTTTAGTTTAATTATTAGTAGGCTTGAAGCCAAATGACGCGATGCATGGCTCATCCCTCCAACAACCACAGCGATGTTGTTGCAGCGTAAGGCTTTATCAGATTTTGACCACTATTTGAGCAATCTAGACAATGATGGATTTTATGACAGACTTTTGACAAGACTATTTATCCTTAAATCTTCCCAATTGGGTGCAGTCGCTAAACATCTGCACTTGAGTACAGTGTGACTTGCTATTGGTTAACCAAAGATTAGTTCAAGATTTTTATAAGCCAGAGAGGGATTCTGCATTCGTATATATATGAAAGAGAAGGGCGGCGAGTTTGTATGGTTCGACGGCAAGTTTGTCAAATGGGAAGACGCAAAAGTGCCCGTATTTACGCACGCTCTCCACTATGGGACCGCTGTCTTTGAAGGTATCCGCGGGTATGCAGCCAAGAACAACCTCTACATTTTCAGGCTGCAGGATCACATGGAGAGGCTCCACAGGTCAGCCGGCGTCTACTCGATCTCGCTCAACTACTCTGCTAAAGAGCTTGCAAGCGCCACAGTCGAGCTCTTGCAAAAGAACAAGATGAAAGAGTCGTGCTACATTCGCCCGCTGACGTTCGTGGGTCTGCATGGCATAGACCTGAACGTGACCAAGAGCTCGCCAACCCACACTGTCATTATCACTTTTCCATTTGCAAAGTATTTCAAGGGCGAAGGCATCAAAGTATGCGTCTCTTCGTGGAGGCGCATCAACGACAGCACGACCCCGCCGCTTGCCAAGGCAGCAGGCAACTACCTCAATTCAATCATGGCCACGCAGGAAAGCAAGCGCAACGGCTACGACGAATCGATCCTGCTTGACCTGTCAGGCAACGTGAGTGAGGCTTCAGGCGAGAACATATTCCTTGTAAGACGCGGCAAGATCTACACGCCGCATCTTGCCGATTCTGCGCTTGAGGGCATTACACGTGAAAGCGCGATCAAGATAGCAAAGGACCTTGGATACGAAGTCACAGAGCGCCCTATCTCACGGACAGAGCTGTACATGGCGGACGAGATATTCCTTACCGGCACTGCGGCAGAAATCGTCTCGGTGAGCAGCGTCGACGGCCATGTAGTGGGCAACAACGGGAAGGAAGGCCCGGTTACAAAGGGAATTCGCGAAATGTATGAAAAGATAGTTTCTGCCGGTGCCAAGGAATACATGAACTGGTTGACCCCTGTATGGCAGACACAACAAAAATAGCAGTCATTGGAGTTGGCGGGTGGGGCAAGAATCATGCAAGGGTGTTAAAAGATCTTGGCTGCCTTGCCGCGATCTGCGACCTTGACGCAGCTAGGGCAAAAGAGATAGCCGGCAAGCACGGCGCGCAGGCGTATTCGTCTATAGACGAGATGCTTAGCAAGGAGCGGCTCGACGGCTGTCTCGTGTGCACTCCGACAAAGACCCATGCCGCCATTGCAAAGAAAATGATGGAGCACAACATCAATACATTTGTTGAAAAGCCGATGTCGTTTTCGTCCAAGGAATGCGAAGAGATGATGCAGATGGCAGAAAAGAAAAAGGTCGTCCTGACGTCAGGCTACGTCGAGCGGTTCAACCCTGCTGTAAGCGACGCTCGCAAGCTCATAGAGGGTGGCATGTACGGCGACCCGATGATGATCGAATTTCATAGAGAAAACAGGATGCCACTGCACATCAAGGACGTGGGCGTGATATACGACACGTCAGTACATGACATCGACGCGGCGATGTTCCTTTTTGGCAGCCGGCCAAACGTCGTCTTTGCCCGCGCCGGCAAGCGCTTTCATGCATTTGAAGACTTTGCGACGATCATGCTCGGGTTTGATGGGCACAAGGTCGCCATCATTGCGTCCAACTGGCTCACTCCAAAGAAGGTCAGAACTTTTAGCGCCGTATGCACAGACGGCATAATCACGGGCGACTTTTTAACACAGGAGATCAGGATAGACCATGCCGAGGCGACAATAACGCCCCGCAGGCAGTTCCAAGAGCCGCTTACGCTAGAGTTGCAGAATTTCGTAGCCGCAATAGAAGGCAAGGCCAAGATAGTGGTGACGGCAGCCGACGCGACCAACGTGACAAGGGTGGCCGAAGCGGCGATATTGTCAAGTAATACTGGCTCGCCTGTATATCTAGATCTAAAATGAAGAAATCAATGCTCGACATACTAGCATGTCCCATAGACAAGCACTACCCGCTGGAATTGTTCGAGATTGTCTCGGAAGGCCAGACCGTCAAGGAGGGCGTGCTCTTTTGCACAAAATGCAGCCGCTACTACCCGATAATCGACGAGATACCCGTCATGCTGCCTGACGAACTGCGGGAGAAGGACAAGAACAGGGACCTCGACTTCCTGAAGAAATGGCAGAGCAAGATCCCTGACAAAGTTATAAAGCAAGGAAATCCATGGCATCTGTGAATCAATGAGCAACAACAATAACTATACTGCTCCACCCGGCGTGACAAACTATGTCGCCAAGAATGCCAAGATAGGCAAGAACGTCAAGATATGGCATTTTGCGTATGTTGGAAGCGAAGCGGAGATAGGCGACAATGTCATGATAGGTTCGCTGACACACGTCGACTACAAGGTCAAGATAGGTGACAACACCAGAATCGAGGGGTCAGTCTATATCCCTCCACTCACGGTGATTGGCAAGAACGTGTTCATTGGGCCGGCGGCAGCGTTTACAAACGACCCGTACCCGATGAGCCCCAAGATGGTCGGAGTTGTGGTAGAGGACGGCGCGATAATAGGCGGGAGGTCTGTATTCAAGCCCGGCGTCCGGGTCGGCAAGAACAGCGTCGTCGCAATGGCCGCGGTCGTCACAAGGGATGTCCCACCAGACACCGTCGTAATGGGCCATCCCGCAAGACGAGTTTACAGCCGCGCGGAATACAATAGGAAGAAAAAAGAGTGGGAGTCAAAGAAGTAGTTGTGATAATAGAGGACGAAACCCCCGAGTTTCTTGAAAAACTAAAGACTACAAAGATTTCTCTGGCAAAGGACCTGATGACTGAAGAACTGCTGGCCGAGATAGAAAAAAGCTGGACTGCAAGGCGTGGATAGATGAGACGGGCCAGTGGCACCTGAGGACAAACAAGAGATCGTCATAGCGGCCGCACGCTCTTTACTTCCGGGTTGACCAAGAATCTGGGATCAGGCTCTTTTCCAGCCAGAACGTCCAACAGGTTCCTGGCTGCCACTTCTGCCATCTTGGAGCGGGTCTGGTACGTCGCGCTCCCGATGTGAGGCAGCAGCACCACATTTTTCATCTTCAAGAGTGGGCTTGTTCTCGACAGGGGCTCATTTTCAAACACGTCAAGGGCCGCGCCGGCGATCCGGCTGCCCTTTAGCGCTCTGACAAGGTCGGCTTCTTTCACCACCTGCCCTCGAGCCGTGTTTACAAGAAATGCAGTCTTTTTCATCAGCGAGAGCTTACTACTGTCTATCAGGTGGCGGCTCGTACTATTCAGACTGGTGTGTATCGACACAAAGTCACTCTGGGCCAGCAGATCGTCAAGATCTACATATCTGGCACCAAGCTCCGACCCTAGCTGCTGGTTCCTGCTGCGATTATGATAGAGTATTTTCATGTTGAATCCTTTCGCCCTCCGCGCCACTGCGGCTCCTATCCTGCCAAGGCCGATTATGCCAAGGGTGGCTCCGTGCACGTTGTAGCCGAGCATCAGGTCCGGGGACCATCCCACCTTCCATTTGTTTTCCCTGACATACCTGTCTGCCTTGACAATGTTGCGTGCGCAGGCAAGGATGAGCGCAAACGTCAGGTCTGCCGTCGCCTCGGCCAGAATGTTTGCCGTGTAGGTGACATAAATTCCCCTTGCCGTCGCTTCTCTGATGTCAATGTGCTCAAAGCCTGTGCTGTACGAGCTGACGACCTTCAGGCTCGGCCCGGCAGCATCCATCACCTGCGAGTCAATCCTGTCAGAGAGCATGCAGAGGATGCCGTCCTTGCCGGCGACGTTTTTCAATACCTCTGCCCTGCTTGGAGGGTTGGGCTTTTTGTTCAGGGTTACTTGGCATTCCTTCGAGAGCATGGGCAGGGCCGGATCCAGAATCTTCCTTGTCACGTAGACCTTGTTGCTCACAAAAGTCCTGCATTTACATTGCTATTTATTATAATTGATCGTCCTGTCGCGCCTATCGACAGAGAGTTGCGGAGAAAGATTACCGCGATAGTTCGGTTCAAAATGGCCGTGTGTTTTTTGGTAAAAAGACTGGCATGCATCAAAACCGCTAGTATAAAAGAACTGATTCTAATTTCCACATGCTCCATTGGAAACGCGCATATATACGCGCACATGTTTCTGCAATGGTTAAATATGGTATCCGCAGCAACTCTACATCGTATATGAGTCAGGAAGAGCAGCTGCAGCAGACTCGCAGGAAGATCTTTGACGAGCTGACTAAGATAGTCGACCCTGAAATCGGAGTCTCCATAATGGAGCTAGAGCTGGTGGACAAGGTCGACATCAATTCAGGCAAGGTTAACGTGGACCTGCACCTGACAAGCCCCTTCTGTCCTGCAGTCTTTGGATTCAAGATAGCCCAGGACGTCCGGGACAATATCTACAAGCTGCCCGGAATAAATGAGGTCAAGGTCAACGTCAGCAACCACTTTATGGCTGACGCGATAAACAAGCAGGTCAACGAGAGCAAGTACCCTGCCAAGCCGGCAGAGAGCAACAAGCCGTCGTCAACGACGACCTAGTCTTTTTTCAGCCTTTCCTGCAGATCCGCTATTTTCTTTTCGTTGTTTGAGAATCCCAGCAGATGCCCTCTCAACAGCTGGATGCCAAGCGCCGGGTCGACGCCCTTGGGGCAGACCGAGCTGCACGAGCCGGCAAAGTGGCACCGCCATATGCCGTGCCTGTCGTCAACGATGTTCATCCTCTGCTTGCTTCCAGTGTCTCTGTTGTCTATGAAATAGCGATAGGCTTGTGAAAGCGCTTGGGGCCCGGGGAACTTTGTGTCAGTCGCAACTGTTGGGCACGCAGAATAGCACAGGCCGCATTTGATACAATATGAAAACTGCAGGAACTTGTCCAGATCTTCTGGGCTCTGCATGAACTCTGACAGCTTTTTCATGTCCTTGATATCTGCCTGATCGTTTTGTATGTATGGCTGCACGCTGCGGTGGTGGGCAAAGAATTGGGAAAAGTCTGTGACCAGATCACGTATATGTGGAAAGTTGGCAAGCGGCTCGACCGTTATAGTGGAGCCTTCCAGCTCTGACACCTTGGTGTAACAGGCAAGCCGCGGGATCCCGTTTATCTTCATGCCGCACGAGCCGCAGGATGCCATCCTACACGAATAGCGTATGCCGATGCTTGGATCCTTGTATGCCTTGGCGTACAGCAGCGCATCAAGGACTGTTGTCCATCGCTGCACCGGCACCTCAATGCTGTCATAGTGCGCGGATTCGCCGGCGCGCCGGTTCGCCCTATATACCTTGAGGACAACCGAGCTCCTGATAATCTCTTTCTCCTTCTTTTCATGTTTTTTCTCCATCTTTTCTATTTTTTCTATTACCTGTTCAGTCATTTTATTCAAACCCCAGCCCATTTGCGACAATGATAGTGCGCGTCCCGTACGCTATCACGGCCATCATTGCAGCTATCGTCAGTATTGTCACGCCATCCTCCCACGACTTGCTCTGGCGCAGTTCAAGCAGGATTATGCGAAGCCCATTAAAGCCGTGGATGGCAATCAGCACCAATATTGACTCGAGCAATATGGCATACGGCAAGTTATGGTAGTTGGCTATCACGTTCTCGTACTCGAGGCTCATGTTATACGGCATTATCAGGCGCATCATGATGTGCACTGCTACTACAAAAAGCGCGGCGATGCCTGTAATGTAGTGTATCTTCATTATCTGGCTTTCACGAAGCATTGACATCTTCTATTCGCCTCCAAAGAGCACCGAAGCGCCATATAGCATTGCTACAGCCGCAAGTATCAGCGCTATCCAGATGCCCGATTTCTGCCTGTAATTGAGTGAAACCGCGTCATATGGATAGTCCGGCCTGCCAGGTTTGCCAAGCCCTTTGCCACCGTGCGTGAATATGAGTCTGATGCCGTTGGCAGAGTGAAAAGTGCTCATGCCAATTACCAGTATCAATATCAAGTGGCCCATCGGGGTCTGCGTCAGCTCGAGCATTGCAGCCCACGCGTCCGGACCATGTGTAAGCGAGCTTGTCTCGTAGATGTGAGCTACAAAATACGCAAGAAGCCCGACGCCTGTCAGTCTTTGCAGCCAGTAGGACACCCGCTCCCATCCGTAGCGGCCAGGATTAAGCCATCCCTTCATCCCTTCGCGGTTGTTGCGATCAGCTACTTCCATCAGTACTTCCTCTCCACTGGCGCATAGCGCGTAAATGTCACCGGATACCAAGTCATCTTGGGTCCGCCGTTGCCGGTAAAGTATGCTAGCGTATGCTTCAAAAAGTTGGCGTCGTCACGGTAGGGGTAGTCTGTCCTGGCGTGCGCGCCCCTTGACTCGCGCCTGTTGAGTGCTCCTACAAGCACCACTTCGGCAGTCCTAAGCATCGAGTCTATCTCCATCACGTTTACAAAGTTGGTGTTGTATTCCTTGGCCTTATCGTCAACATGCTTCCACATTGCGGCCTTGAGCTCCCTTGTCTTCTTCAAGGCTTCTGTCAGTCCCTGCTCATTCCTGAAAACGTATGCCTTGGCGTCCATCGTATCGGTCAGCTGTTTCCTCACCTCGTAGGGGTTCACGTCGCCCCTGCCGCGAAAGATCCCGTCGTAGATGCGCTTTTCCTCATCAAGCACCTGCTGCTCCTGCACAGAACCCGCCTTGCGTTCTTGAGCGTGCTTTGCAGCCAGCTCGCCGGTAATCCTTCCCCATACTATGCACTCTGATGTAGAATTGGCACCAAGCCTGTTTGCGCCATGAGTGCTGTTGCACGCGGCTTCGCCGGCCGCCCAGAGGCCCACCATCTCTGTCGCGCCGTCAACGTTGGCATGAATGCCTCCCATCATGTAGTGGCACACTGGCCTCACTTCTATGGGCTCGTCGATGATGTCGATTCCGGAGAATTTGATACCGATTTCGCGGATGCCTGCAAGCACCTCCTTTATGCGCTCTGCTCCAAGGTGCGTCAGGTCAAGCTTTAGGCAATCAACGCCTGTTTCATGCTTGAACCCTCTGCCTTCTTGAATCTCTTTTATCATGGAGCGGGATACCACGTCTCTCGGCGCAAGCTCGAGCTTGCCGGGCGCGTATTTCTGCATAAAGCGCTCGCCATTGCTGTTTATCAAGTAACCGCCTTCACCCCTTGCACCCTCTGTTATGAGTATGCCTGAGGGTAGTATGCCTGTCGGGTGGAACTGCACAAATTCCATGTCCTTGAGCGCAAGGCCGGCGCGATACGCCATGTCCAACCCGTCTGGCGTGGATGAATACGCGTATGTGGAAAAGCTATAGATCCTGCCAGCCCCTCCGGTACATATTATTCCTGCCGGCGCCTTGAATACTGTAAAGTTGCCTGTCTTCAACTCAATTGCAGTGATGCCTTGGAACGTGTTGTTCTCATGCAGTATCGAGGTGCAGAACCACTCGTTGTAAAAGTGGATGTTGTCATACTTCTGGCACGTATCGTAGAGGGTCTGCATCAGGTAGAACCCTACCTTATCCTGAGCAAAAGTGGCACGCGGGAACGAGTACCCGCCGAACTTACGCTGGGCAATCCTTCCGTCCTTGCGCCTTGACCACGGCATGCCCCAGTGGTCCATCTGGTAGATCTCATAGGGCATGTTCTGCACGAGGCGCTCTGCGACGTCTTGGTCTGCAAGAAAGTCGCTCCCCTTGATTGTATCGTAGATGTGAGACTCTTGGTTATCGCCCTCTTCCTCATAGAGAACCGCCGCCGTCCCACCTTCTGCAGACACCGAGTGGGATCGCATGACCTGAACCTTGGAAATGACCGCAATGCTGAGCTTCTTGTCGATAGCAGCCGCAGAGATTGCCGCGCGGAGGCCGGCAAGACCGGAACCTATTATCAAAACATCATGAGAGATCACGTCAGCCAATTATTAAAGCACCCCTTTCACTTGGGAAGGGCGAATCATTCTCATAAATATCTTTCACGTATTGTTGCTTGCAATTCGCATGCTTAACTTTTCATAACGCTGCATGATGATTTTACACAGTCATGCTGATGTGGAACATCTGTATTAAACAGGACACCAAAAGGCTTATCTTTGTTGCAACCTGCATTAAAACGTAGATGTTGCTAGAGGGTGTTTTAGCCATATTCGCCCAGTCTTTTGGGCTCACATATTCATGGCTAAACGAAAACCTGATCGCTCCTTTCATGGCGTTTACTCGAGGCTTTGAGTTCGCCGTAGTATTTATGGCTGCAGCACTCTTTTTTGCAATAAGCGTCTTCCTTCTGCTAAAGCAGGCCAAAAAACTGCCAAAGTCTTATGCCATCGAAATCATAGACCTGTACGGGGAACAGGTTTCGATAGATGGCGTGCGGCAGACCTTTGCAACGCACGACGCGGCTGAAAGCTATGCTAGAATGTACCGGGACAATTTTGGGTACCAGTATCGGTTCAAAGTTGTCGGGATCACAGACCCGGGCAAAAGTTAATAGCCTTTTGGCTTGGCGACAACCCTGATGGTCGACCTGTCGCCGTACCTTGCAAGCGCTTCAAGGATCTTTCTGGCTCCCAACACGTCCGATCAAGAGCTTGTAGACAGGGCGAAAAAGAGGCTTGCAGAAAACGGCATACAACAGGACAGAATAGAGATCAACTATGACATGCAGATGCTGGGCACTGGCGACTTGTACATTAGCTATGACCCGCCAGACCTTGTTGTCAGAGTAGTCTATGAAAAAAAGCCAAGTGGCATAGTCAAGATGAAGAGCGCTGCTATGATCCGGCTCTGAGCATTTTGTGAAGCATCTCTGCAAGGTTGCTTGCCGGGTACTTGTTTTCTGTTCCATCTCTCATTGACCTGACGATAACTTGGCCGGCCGCGATTTCATTTGACGCGACAATGATTGCAAGCGCGGCGCCTTTCATCGATGCATCGTCCAGCTGCTTTCTAAGGGCCCTGCCAAGTATGTCATAGTCGGTAGTAATGTCGGCCGATCGCAATGCTGAGGCAATCTCTACAGCTTTATTTCGGACATCGTCTGAAGCGTACACCACGTATACAAGCGCCTTTGCCTGCTGCTTTAGTATACTGTGCCTCTGGAGCGCCATAACTATCCGCTCCACTCCTCCTGCGACGCCAGTTGCGCCAATGTCTTTTCTGCCAAACACCTCGGTGAGTCTATCGTACCTGCCGCCGCCGACGAGCGCGCCAGAATCGGACGACGGGTCAAACGCTTCAAAGACCACGCCAGAATAATAATCCAGGCCGCGGACGATGCCAAGGTTGACACGCGCCTCTTCGACCTTCCTTGTCTTGAGCGAGTCCATCAAGCCGGCAAATTTCTGCCAACTTTCAAGCCCTCTGACATCTTCTGCCTTGCCTGCCACCTCGTCGGCAGTGCCCTTTACTTTGGAAAGCTCTATCAGCGCTTGCAGCTTGGCAGGTTCTATCCTGTCCTTGTATTCTTGCAAGACTGCCTGTGCGCCCTTTTTTGGCACCTTGTCCACCGCGCGGAACATTTCAAGCATGGCCTCTTCGTTTGTGATTCTAAGTTTTGTCTTGATGTACTGCTCGATCAGTTGCCTGTCGTTCACCTCTATCACAACCTTTAGGCCCAGCCTTTTGAAAAATATGGATACAAACTCAATCACTTCAGCGTCCGATTCTTGGCTGAAGGGACCATACACTTCAACATCCCACTGGTGGAAGTAGCGGTAGCGCCCGGCCTGCGGCTCGTCATACCGCCATACGCCGGCAAAAGCCGCCATCTTGACCGGCATCTTTAGGTCGCGCCTTGAGGCAACATAGCGCGTCAGACCAATAGTGAGGTCAAAGCGCAGGGCAACGTCCCTGCCTCCCTTGTCCTTGAAAGCGTAAATTTCGTTTGAAATCGCGGCGCCACTTTTAGCTTCTAGCGTTGCAAGCATTTCAAGGGGCGACGGCTCTGCAAGCTGGAAATTGAACAGCCGCGCAGTTTCAAAGAACTTGTCCCGGACATAACTGATGTTGGCAAACTCGTCTGCTTCCAGATCCCTCATGCCACGGGGAAGCTCTAGCTTGACCACACCAGTAGCCAGCAGTGCGTTAGCATTTAGATTTTGCGATGAACGTATAATAACAGTCTGCTGGCTTAGAGCAAGCATTGGCAGGCGGCTACTGTTTTCTTGACCACATGACAGACGCCGTCATTGAAGCATACGGCGAAACGCTAGAGGAAGCCTTTGAAAATGCAGCAAAGGGCCTCAACGATACTATGGTCGACCTAAAGACTGTCATGCCAAATGAGGATCTCAAGATTACCGCGCAAGGACATGATCTCTACTCGCTCCTTTTTGACTGGCTGGACAAGGTCCTGCTCCTGCTTGTAGCCGATGGCATCGTGATGTCCGAGTTTTCAGTCAAGATCCGGCAGCATGATGATAATGGCGATGGCTATTCGCTAACAGGCATTGCAAAGGGTGAAAAACTGAACCTTGACCGGCACCACTACAAGGTGGAGATCAAGGCAGTAACATACCACGAGATGGAGATCCGGCAGGAAAAGGGAAAAGCCACGGTAAAATTCCTTCTCGACCTCTGAGAAAAGTTATTAGCGCAGTAAGAAACGCATAGAACATTATGACAGAAGAAAAGCCGAATGTTGTAGGAGTGAACGTTCTAAAGCAGAATGGTGCTAACGTTGACGAAATACTAAATGGGTTGATATACAACGCGTCGGTGGAATTTACAGCATACTATTATTTTACCAATCTGCGCACACATTGCACCGGCCTTGAAGGCGAGGGGGCCAAGGGAGTCATTGAAGATGCGCGCCTGGAGGACCTGAGCCACTTTGAATCGTGCATACAGAGGATCCACGAGCTTGGCGGCAGCCTGCCAAACGACGCGATAGAGTTTGTCCGGATGTCTGGCTGCACGTTTTTGCAGCTGCCGACGCCTTCCACAAACCTAAAAGAGATCTTGAAGAAGTGCTTGATTGCAGAGCAGGGTGCGATTGTGAACTGGAATAAGATGTGCAACCTTACAATAGGCAAAGATCCGGCGACCTATGACATTGCAAAGGATATCCTAAAGGAAGAGATCGAGCACGAGTCGTGGTTCTTGGAACTGCTCTACGGCAGGCCGTCAGGGCACATGAGGAGAAAGTTCCCCGGCGAGCGCCCGCATACACAAAAACATTCCCGAGCGCTCGGCTAGGCTGCCGTCTTCTTTTCTTCTTTTTCTGCCTTTTTGACGTAGACGTACTGCATTATCAGGCCAGCGATTATCGCGCCGACTATTGGGCCGACCCAGTATATCCAGTGAAAGTCCCAGTAGCCTGAAACGATTGCCGGACCGAGGGTCCTGGCTGGGTTCATGCTAGCGCCTGTAAGCGGCACGCCAACAAGGTGGAGCAGGAATATCATGCCACCGATTGCGATGCCTGCCATACCTGCAGTGGCCTTTCTATGGACTGCCGCCATGAATATCGTAGTGACCAAGAAGAACGTGAGGATTATCTCTACTCCGACGCCAGAAGCCGCGCTGAAATTGAGAAGCTCGCTTGGGCCGCCCTGAGTACCAAAGTTCACCTGTTTACCGGCTTCGGGCAAGATTGCCATGTGGGCAACCGCCGCGGCTATTGCGCCAATAATCTGAAAGCCAATGTATGCCGCGCCGTCCTTGATATTGATATTCCTCGTTACCATCATTGCTATCGTGACAGCAGGATTGATGTGCGCGCCAGAGATGTGGCCAAAAGTATAGATCATGATGCCGATGGCTGCGCCGTGGCCAAGCGAGATCATGATGATGCCTTCGAGCGACAACCCTGTGCCAAACAACACCGCCGCCATTGTCACCGAAAGAGGGCCAAAGAACACAAGTGCAAAAGTAGCTATCGATTCAGCAAGCCAAGCTCGTGGATTTACCAATATATGCCCATTAGCCTTAGGATTTGTATATAAAAGCATCGAATATGCTGCTACTAGCCGAACCACTGCTCAAGGGACTGACTGCGGTTTGCTATCGACTTTTGCAGTTTATCCAGTGTGCTGCTTACTCTGTCTGCTGAGAAGCTCTTATCTACACAGAGAAAGTCGAGCACCTTCTCGCGGTTGACCTCGCCAAAGTCTATCCTGTCTACTTTTGGGACCTCTGGCTTGAGAAAGATGTCACGTATTTCCTGGTATGGCATCTTGGGAAGCAGGTGCTTGATCTTTTCAACATTCTCAAGCTTACCATTCTCCTTTATCAGCTTGAGTGCTGTCTTGGGCCCGATGCCCGGAAAACCACCGGGGTTGAAATCGGTGCCAATCAGTATGCCGACATCTATCAGCTGTTCGTGCGTAAGCCCTATCTCTTGCAACACTTTATCATGCTCGAATATCTCCGGCTCGACATCGATGTAGACATTGCGGTTTGGCACCTTGCGCTTGCCGCTTATTGCCAGATTGCGCACTAGCTTTTTCGCTCCAAATAGTATCGAATCATAATCCTGACTTGCGGCTGCAAAAGCAAGTTCGCGCCTTGTCAGATATGCGGCAGCCGCTTCGCCGTCGGACGGTGCCTGTATGTAGGGAATGCCAAGGTACGAGAGCAGCTTTTTCGACTCCTCGACCATCTTGTCGGTCAGAACGGCAGTGCGGATGCCGTACTTGCGCGCATCTTCAATCCTGCCCTCTTCTACAGCCAGCTGGTACTTTTCAGTCGCCTCTTTCTTTAGCTGGCTCCTCCTCTGTATCTCTGCCATCTTGAGCTCGTTTGCCTTGCCGTCAAAAACATAGACTAGCTTGATGTTGTCGCCCAGCAGGTTGGCATTCCGGTAGAAAAGGCCGCTCAGGTGGCTGGTTATCTCGCCCTTGCTGTTTGCCAGTGGCTCGCCAGTCGGCCCCCTGATAATGCTGAGGAACTGGTATATCGTATTGTAGGCGTCAATTGCAACCACCTTGCCTGTAAGCTCTGGCAGCTTTAGCGAGGCGGGCGTGACGAGAGGCTTGAGGTCTAGGCCCACGCTATAGGTGGCACCACAAAAACTTTTAACTCTTGCTTATTATTATTGCTTGTAGGTCTTGAGCGTCTGGGCTATCCACTCGACGTCCTGCTTTGTCTTTGCCAGCCGCCCAATCTTGATGCAGTCCCGTATATCTTTTGACTTTAACCTCATCCACACCGCTTCAGCTATGGCGATAGCTATATCTGGTGCGACTCCTTCGCGGCCAAGGATGTGCATGCATACTTTTTGAAACGAGCCAAAGGAGTACTGCTTGAAGTGGAGCACCACGAACCTTGACAAAAGTGGGGTCAGCATCCTGTCAGTGCCGTTGCTTGTAGCAAATACCCACGTCTTCAGCTGCGTGTTGCGCGTCTTTTGGAACTTTGTTTCCGAAACGATTCCAGTCTCCATGAGACTTAGGAGCGCGGTCTGATCCTTCATAGGCATATGCTCTATTTCGTCGACGATGAGGTAGCGCGGTCTCTTTTCAAATAGGTAATCGATCATGCCTGATTTTGTGCTGTGGCTTCCAAGGGTGAAATAAGAGCGCTCTAGCTTCATGCATTCGAGCATGAACAGGGTCTTGGCAGACGCTGGCGGCCCAACCAGCAGGATGTGGACTGGCTTGTCGGAGGACAGCGACATCTGGAAGAGCCTTTTCACATCGTCATAGCCGACAATGCTATCAAAGAGAGGCTCCTGCTTGCTCAGTTTCTCTGCTACTGGCTCGCTAACGCGCTCTCCATGCACGCCAACTGGCAGCTCATCTTCTTCTGCAGACACCACTACGTTGTGGCTGCCACATTTGGGTTTTAGATGTTCCTGCTAAATTGTGATGCCCATGAGCTGAAACTTTCTAGACTCTAGTTGGAAAATGACCGTATGGCGGCTATCACGTCGCCGCTCAGCTTGAGCGTATAAGCTGCCGCATCGTCCGACGGTATCTTTGAGAGCTGGTCGAGGAACTGTGCCTTGTCCTTGCCCCGCTCGTACATACCTCCAGACTCTTTGATGCAGAGGGGGAACTTTTGCATTTTGACGCCCTTTGCATTGAGATGACTTATAAAGCGCCGATAGGCGTCGATGTCATACCAGTTCCGGTTGCGCTCTGCGCAGTACATTATCCATACATCTATGGTGTTCTGAAAGAACGCCTTCTGGCGCAGCTCTTCAAGCGTCATGTGCCTAGAAATCTACCCTGCGCATCTTGCTTCCGCAGCGGGGGCATGCCCCGCCCTTGAACCTGTGGCCGCAGGCGATGCAGACGTAGTTGACTCCTCCCCCGCCACCTCCGCCCAGCATGCCTCCAAATCCGCCACCTCCGCCCATTCCCATGCGGGCCATCGCGCGCTTGCGCATGTAATAGGAAATAAACAAGAAAATCCCAATTGCCGGGATGATGCCGTACCAGCCGAGAAAGTAAGTTAGAACCAGGCTTATGGCAAGTGATACCATAATCCACGCCATCTGTTGACCTATCCAGTTCAAACAATGCTTATTGGGATTGTTCTTTTATTAAGTTTTCCAACTTCAGCACCATAAAATGTAATTAACTACTACACAATAACAATACGCGTATTGCTAAAATCCTCCGTCTTGCCATCAATCTTCATGTTGTGCGAGACATGCTACTGGTGCGCTACGTATCTTGACAAGACCAAGGTCGTCGACAAGTGCCCGCTATGCTCTGCAACCGTCATGTCCAGCTTTCCGATAATGCCTGACGAGTCGTTTGTCTTTAGCTACGATGCAAAGCGAGGAATCGAGCTGGATTTTGGCCGCCGGAAATGAGATCATACTGAATCGACGATCTTGATTTCCAAGCTGTTGCCGCTTCTGTCGTATGCCCCTATATTCTCGTCTTCATAAGGGTGGCTGATGATTATGGACACATAGCCGGAAAAGTGGTTGAGGTCCTCAAGCGACGGTCTGTTCGAGCCGCCAGGGTGCGAGTGCGCCGTGCCGACGTTGGGTATCGTATATGGCAGGTCATGCACCGAAAACCCTGAGAAAAACGGGCCGCTTTGAGCAAAGGGCGGGATCACAAGCCCGTCAACAATCACTGCGTCCCTTGTATTCCGGCCCTGCAGGATGAGTATCGCCTCGTTTGGGTGGTGCGTCTTGGACCATGTAATTATGCCGTCTGCCGCCTGCCTTGTGATGATGACGTGCCTCTGCACCTTCTCCCGCTTTTTGAACACTAGCAAAAATAATTCTACCCGCGGCTTTTATTTTAACATTGGTGGGCGCGTCAACGTTCTACTAAATTATGTTATAGCAATTTACAGATATGGATAATAACCGGCTGGTGCATAGGAGGGGCAGCTTAATAATGAAGATGATGACGACGACATGTTATTAAAGAAAGAGAGCAGCAGCGACAAGATAATTCTTCGGAGGGGCTCGGTTGGCAACGACCAAGACGGCACACCACTCTTGATAAACGACAGGGGTGAGGCCTACCGGGTGAACGATACCGCCGTGTCGCTCTGGAACATGTGCAACGGCATCACGTTTGATGACTTGTTTTTAGAAGTGCTCCGCATTTCAAGCGACAGCGAAAGCGAAGTGAAAAAGTCGCTTGAGCAGATGATAAAGCAGTTCCAAAAGATATCTGTCATTGAACTGCGCGACTAACTAATAACTAGCGCTGCCCGCAGATCTGAAACGCAAACATGGCATAGCCTGCTATCCTGCCGTTGCGCCTGTACGGATAAAAGTTGTTCGTCTCCTTTGGCATCAGCTCGTGCTTGAGCGCAAACGCATCTTCCTTTGAGATCGACACCTTGGCAAGCCGCTCGCCAAGGATGCTGGACCACGGCAGCTGCGGAAGATTATTCTCTTTCTTGTTGACAAACATCGCCACCACCCTGTTCAGATTCTCCCTGTCAAGCACCACAAAGTAGGTGCAGTCGTCCTTGTCGCCAAACGGGTCTGGCAGGCAGTACGGGTCAATGTGCACATGTTCGCGGAGCCTGTCGCGCAGTTCGTCTGCAAGCCCCGCTGCAATCGCAATGTCTGCCATTGATAATTTTCTTATCGCTTCTATGGATGGTGTCCCTGTTGTAGCCAGCACGGGTGTTATTGCGCCGGCATGATTATATAATTTTTGAGTATTGCGTATGTGTATGTGTGTGCGTTTCTAGTGGAGCATGTACGTGTGGAGAAAAAATGATGCAGCATGTAGCATTTTACGCATGAAAAATGCTACAATTTGGGAATGTTTACAGGCGTGCTTCCCGTGAAAAAATGATGCAATTTCAAACATGCGCGCTTCCAGTCCAAGAATGATTAGTTCTTTTATACAAGTTGCTCGCGCAGCTGATAAAGGCATAAATTGCATTATCTGTTCACAAAGTAGAGCGCCGGGGTACCCAAGCTAGGTAAGTCATGGTAGACCCTAAAAGGGGTCAGCCTCGAGATCACACAGGTGCAGGGTGGACGCGCTAGCTGATGTCCTTCGGGACTCGAGGGTTCGAGTCCCTCTCCCGGCGCTTTATTTCATAAACTTATCTTGATATCGCCACATTGACCTGCGGCACTTCTATCTTCTTTGAGCCCATGATCGCGCCAACGATGCCGGCAAGCACGCTTGGGGCTGCTGTCACGGCTGTGACCTGCGAAAGGGTGGCGTATATGCTTGGCAAAATGTCACCAATGGTTTCATTGGGCTGGCCCAGCAGCTCTGCAAACGCCATCGGGAGCATTGGAAAGTTAAAGATATGGAATGTAACGCCGATCAAGGCCCCTGCGACTATCATGCCGGCTCGTGGCCCTGTCCTGTGAATCGCGATATCAGCGCCAACAATGGCTGGAATGACTGCGAGCAGCTGCCAAGGAAGTAACGCCCCTAGAAATTGGTACGCCGGGACAATGTTTGCAAGCACGTTCATGCCGATCACAACTCCAGCCGCCGTGCTTGCCGCGCCCTGCTTGCCTACCGCTCTGGCTGAAACGAGGAATATCAATGCGCTCATGAATGGGAGAGCTGTAGTGGCGATTACCACCGCTGCCGCCGGGTCAGGGTTGAACCTAAAGTTCTCGCCATTTGAGAGCGGAAGCACGAACATAGATGTACCAGATGACTGAAAACCAGAGGACTGCAAACGCCGGAACTAGCGCAGTTCGGACAAGTATCTGGCTCTACTCCGACGACTGCATGTGCGGCAATATCCTTGCAAGCCCTACTACGACAGCGACGGCGTTGACCAAAATGCCTGTGGCAAGCGCCAAGTGGGGTGGGCTCATTAGGCCATCGACGCCAAACACCGAATGCCACATAAAGTCGCCCGGCCCTGAAACGAGCTGAATGGCCGCGCCTATTATCAATAACTTGAAAGCAGTGTAAAACGACTTGGTCTGGATCTCCTGCCTGTTTTTCAGGGAGACAAACACGCCAATTGCTGCTGCAATTGTTGTCAGGCCGACGCCTGTATAAAGCATGGTGTGAGAGGGAGTGAAGAACGTCTCTGGCTACCTCAGGATGTGCGACGTGACGTCCCAGCTCGCGCCGCCTATCTGCAGGATCCCGCCTGCAGTGGCTACGAGCAATGCAGCAAGCAACAAGCCCGAGTTCAAGGACAGTAAAAGTAGACGACCCAGTATCTAATAAATATAACTGACTTGCCAGTCAGTTTTATCATGATCCATTATGAACAATAATATATGCAGGCGCTTGCGCTGGTGTGTCATGAGATCGTGTCCACAATTTTAATAAGCACAAAAAGGCGATTTGTAAGAAGCTTGAGCCACGACGAAGACAGCGACGATGATGAAATGGAGCTCAAAAGACTGCTTGGGGTTGTCTCTGACAAAGGATTGAAAACCCTGGATGTGGTTGAGCTGGAAAGGCTGCGGGTATTGCTGCAGGCAAAGGACTATGGAGACAACAAGAAGGCCAACAAATCAAAAGCAAAGCTGCTCAAGCAGATCAATTCCGCGTTCTACGACCTGCACAGGCCGCGGCGATTTCTGTAGCCTGATGCCACTTTTGCAGAAGCTCTAAAATGAAGGAGCAGGTCACCTCTAGCCACGGTGTGCATGAGGGTTGTATTATACACACAATGGCCATAGGTTAGTCGATTCGCGTAGCATGGTGGACTGTATCCTCCGAGGCTGATCTGCTCCCTATGATCATTAGCAGCCGTGAGATATCTAGCTTTAGTGACATTCGAATATAGAAATCCCTGTGCAGGTTAGTGGCCGGTGCGCAAGCCGAAACCTGCGTATACCTGCAACTTTTCCCACACAGGGACTGTTATATGGACAACATACTACTTAACAGCTACTACTGCTACTACCAGTGGACGATTGATCAACGAGCCTTTTATCCTTGCCACTTGCTAATTCGATTGGGTCGTAAAGACCCAAGGGTAAAAACGTCTGACCATACATACGCCCTGCCAACAGTTTCAGTGCTAGAGCCATTTTTCTGGCAGGGCGATTCTTTCAGTTATAAGCGATAATCTACATTATCTGGCCTGGTCAACAATAATCCACACAAGATGCCAAACCAAGGCCTTGGCAGGGAGATGGGCAAGGAGGAAGAAGAAGGGAGCGCCGACGATGTAAACGTGCAAGAGATAGCGTCCGACCCTCACACTGGAAACACGGGCATTGAAACAAGCTTTTCGCATGTAAGAAAGACAAAGCAGGAATAGTGCATCTACTAGAAGTATCTGCTAAAGTCTAGAATTACTGCACGCGACCAAAGTATGCGTATGGTACTTGGCGCAATAGCGGCCATACTCATAGCCGTGATCGTGCTCGTCGTGTTCTTTGCAATAGCTGGCTTTTTGATCCAGCTCTTGGCGCCAGTTATCGCAGCGATAATAATACTGATCATAATTGTGGTCGGCGGCGGGTGGCTTTACGCAAAGTACCGGTCGCGCTAGCTAAGAATTTTCTACCATTGCAATACATCGTGTTTATAACATTGTATTGTCCGATATTGGACACTTAAATGGGCCAGACGCCTAAACTCGATAAGCTGTACTGCTGTGAAAGGTGCCGTGCAACGTTTCTTTTCCAGTCCGATGTAGAGGACCATTTCAGAATGTACGGGCACCGGCAGATCCACGAAATAGACCTTTCCTAGAGCCTTATCACATTTTTGGCTGCGAACCTAATGTCTTCTGGTTTTATTGTCTTTCTGCCTGCATGCACCGACAGGTCGACTGCCTGCTTTGCAATCCTCTCTGCAACCTCTTCAAGCACTTTTCTCAGCTCGTCTGCGGCGTCGTCGCTTACCCGTTCTGCGCCGGACTTTTTCATGACACGGTACATTGCGGCAAGGCCAAACTCGGGACCGGAAGAAGACATATGCAGTGTTACCTGCCAGACACCATGTTAAAAGTTTATTTTCTGTCCTGCAGTGTCCACAGTAAGTATATACATCTTGCTGTTCGATGCCCACATACACCTCACGGATAATGAATATTCAGGCTACATAGAGCACGTATTAACGAGCCTCCGGGCAATGAAGATAGTAGCGTGCTCTGTTACGGTCGACAGCGAAACCGCGTTCAGAAGCTTCCGCCTTTTCAATTCACACCACGACATCGTCAGGCAGTTCGTAGGGATACACCCTGAAGCGGCGGCAAGGGAGGATCTGGACAAGTTCAAAGAGATCTTTGATTCCAACCTTCAATCGATAGACGGCGTAGGCGAGATCGGGCTTGACGGCACTTATGATGTTCCATACGACAGGCAAAAGCAGGTCTTTGGCTCAATGCTCGCCCTTGCCGAATCAGCGAAAAAGCCGGTGTCGATCCACTCTAGAAAGGCCCTTGATGATGTATTGCAGATGCTGCCATCCTACAGGATCAAGGGCGCGCTCTTGCACTGGTTTGCAGGCAGCAAGAAGCAACTGGCAAAGTCGATGGACATGGGGCTTTACGTATCGTACGGCCCGGCGCTCGTGTATTTAGAGGACAAGCAGGTGCTCCTGAAAAACACGGACAGGAACCGGTTCCTTGTGGAGACAGATGGCCCTGTGAGATACTCGCGGTGCTTCGGGAACCTACCTGCTGTCTCTACCGGGTTCCTCGTGAGCGTCGTCGCGTCCGCAGCCCGCACCCTTGGCATGACCTACGACGAAGCCGCTGGCCTGCTTGAGCAGAACTCAAAAGCCTACCTTTCAGGTGGTGCATAACAAAGATAAAATATCCTTGAAATCGCCTTCCATTCTAGATGAATAGGATAAAGCGCATCTCTACGGAGCTCTTGCAAAAGTACCCAGACAGGTTTGGGCTAGAGTTTGATGCTAATAAGAAGGCTCTCAACGATCTGGCAGTTGTCAGGTCTAAAGTGCTGAGGAACGAGCTGGCAGGATACATCACCGCTCACTTGCGCAAGCAGGAGGCGCAGGCAAAGGCTTCGATGGCAGCCGCTGCCGGGGAAACTGAAGAAGAGCAAGAGTCAGAAGAAGAAGCGGAAGAATGATAACTATAAGGCTGCTCGGGGGAGCCAAAAAGGCAGTAGGCAAGCCCGCAGTCGACCTTGACAGGCAGAGCGCGTCTGTCGCGGAAATTCTCCAGTTTTTGACAGGCATTTCAACTGACGCACGCCTTTTGCAACCAAACAACCTGATAGTAGCGGTGAACGGCGTCGATTCGGCAGCGCTGCAGGGGCAGGGCACAGTGGCAAAGAGCGGCGACACAGTAACCATTGTTACCGTAGTCCATGGCGGCACGGACTACTACATGATCGATAGCAACCACCGCGTGTCGATCATTGGAATCCGCAGGATCACAGAGGATGCCGGGAAACTCGTGGACAGGCTGCGCTCAGAACACCCTGGCGTGTCGATACAGGCCGTAAACGCAGACGCAGTCTATGGCATTGATCACCTGCTTGGAGTGCTGAGGGTAACGCTTGAAGCCGAGAAAAGAAAAGTGATGCTTGCAAACAGGCGCGAAACAGAGCTTCTGCTGAGGCTTGCGCGCACGGACCAGATCTCTGACGCCATGAAAAAAGCAGGTTTGAAAAATGGATCTGCAGGCTGCCTTATTGCTATTTCACAGGAAAATGAAGAGCTTCGCCACTTTTCTGAAAGCATAAAGAACAGATTTGAGGTTGACGACTCGGTGTTGGAGCCAAGCAGGCAAAAGAGGGACCTGCTTACTGGCATGCTCGAGCTGAAAGCAAAATTTGACGATCATGAATTCCTGCAGTACCTTCTCGAAAGGGCAGCCATACTTGTAAAATAACTATTACTAAACAAGTTCGATCGCGATAACTGTGGACGCTCCTCTTATCATGCCAGCTAACCTTGCCTGCAGGCCGTACTTTTTCTTGCGCAGCTGTATTGCGCGCTCGGCTTCGGCACCTTCTGCAAATCTTGCCTTGCCCTCGATCCATTCGCCTTTGGGCTCTCCCCTAAAGCCGCTTGGCATTATCCGGACAGCAGGATTATTGCGCAAACGCTTTGCCTTGCCAGTATCTGCAGAAGTTACGACATAAACCAAGCCGTTATCGATCATGAACCATACCGGCGTGCTGACTGGCTGCCCATTCTTCCTGTACGTCTCTAGGTTGATGTACTTGTGCTTTGCAAGCTCTTCAAGCCTGTTGTTGTCTGCACTCATATACGTTATAACTAACTGTCGGCAAGCTTGTATCTTAACCTTGTCACTTGCGCTTTTCGATAACAGAGCTGAAAATCTGTTCGGGCCTGAGCACCGACAGGCCTGCCTCGCCTCCGATTATCTCGACAAGGACGATCCAGCTGGGGTTTTCAAGATCCACCTTGCTTTCGATCTCGCCTGCGATCGCCTTTATCACCTCTATCGATTCTAGCGCACTGTGCCTCTTTTCGACGGTTATCCTGAAACTTTCATTATTGCCTATCTTGGCTACTGCCAGATCTCTTGCCGCCTGCCTGATCGCGTCAAGCTCAGTGGGAACGACTCGCTCCACCGGAAGAACACGCAGGATGTAGCGCACCTCCCACGGCTCTGAAGCTATCAATTCTTTTAGTTTTTCAATGACTTCAAATGGATCGAGCGCGGTCTGCGCAAGCAAGAGTCCTTTGATTTCTGTGATCTCAGACTCTGCATCCGGGTCGCCAAACATGTCAAGCAGATCCAGAATTTCGTCCTGCGCCTCTTCCTCACTGAACCGGGATGTAGAGACTATGAGGTTAAAGTTCGCCAAGGGCCTCCAGGACCTCACTTGACCTTATCGCTCCCTCGCGCAGGATCTTAGGACTGCTGCCCGTAACGTCGACTATGGTGGATTCGATTCCCCTTTCAACCAGGCCTCCGTCCATCAGTGCGTCATAGCCATGAAGTGGCGATTCGAGTACTTCCTGCGCGCTCTTTAGCGGCCTGCCGCCAGATGGGTTTGCGCTCGTGCCCACAAGGTACTTACATTGCTCAAGGAGCGACAGGACGCATTTGTTTGCCGGGACGCGCACGGCAAGGCTGCCACTTCCTGCGGTGACTCTACGAGATATCCTGCTGTCAGTAATCGGGGCAACTATTGTAAGGGCGCCGGGCCAGTATTTTTTTGCAAGGGTTCTGCCGGCCTTGCCAAGCGACACTATTTTCTCTGCATCTGACATGCTGTGTGCAAGAACCGGGAGCGGCTTTTTTTCATCCCTGCCTTTTATCGCAAATATCCGCTTGACTGCACGGTCGTTGTAAGGGTCGCAGCCGATGCCGTAGATGGTATCTGTTGGGAACACTACCACTCCACCACTCTTGATCACAGACGCACACCTTGCCACCGCGTCGCCAGTGCACTTGAAAACAATCTTCTGCCTGTTCTTCTTCATATGCTAGCCAAGCCTTACTATTGCGGCAACATCTCTGGTGGCGGACTTTTTCAGTTCGTCGCGGACTGCCTTTGAAACGTGCTCTGGCGCTGTGAGGCTTGAAAAGTCCATCAGCTTTACACCATCGAGGATGTGCACCTGCGGCGCAAGGTCGTTTCCGCTGGCCGAGTGCTGCTTCAAGAGTTTTTCAATCTCCTCTGCGACCTGCTCAGGCGAGCCGTTAAAGATGGCCGCATTGTCTACGGAAAGCCTGACCCTGCCGTACTTGTCAAGCACGAGCACTGGCTGCTTCTTGGATTTCAAGAACAGCTTTTTCTTGCTCAGCTCGCACGCAAAGATGTGGTAGTTCTTCATATCAAAGATGCGCTGCACGCCCTCGTTTATGCCAAAGAGCTCGCACGCAAGCACGTGGGCCTCCTCTTCGTTTATCTCCTGCGCGTTTGCAGTGCCTATATCAAGCGAAACATTGCCCATCGCAGTCACACGCAAAAGCGACCGCTCGCTGACATACTCTGACTGGATGGTTATCGACTCGGGCAGCGCGCCGCGGTCAAGCGCCGCCTTTTTCACCTGCTCTGCCAGAGTGGAGATGTCTTCGGGCTTGGGGTTGTTGATTGTCTTCTCTGCCTCTTCGTGTATCATTGCCGCCGCAACCCCGATGGACGAGATGACTTCGGCGTGCTCGGCTATCTTCCACTGCAGCTGCAGTTTTCTCGCAATATGAGGCACGAGCACCGATGCGCCGCCCCCGCCCCCGATGAACACTATTCTCTCTTTTTTAAGCTTGTACTCCTTTATCATGGGCTCGACTATTTCAAGCACCTTTTTGGCAGAAATGTCCAGAACCATCGTGGCGGCCTGCTCCATCGTCGTGCCAAGCCTGTTTGCAAGGATTGAAAGCGCCATCTTGGCAGAAGCCTGGTTCGCCCTTGCATAATCGCCTTCGGGTACAAGCCCAAGGGCGTTGGCGGCGCACGTGTTTGTAATAGCAAAGCGCTTGCCGCCGGCGGACTCTATCGCTACATAGTCTATCGGGTCACCATCCTTTGGCTTGAACGTGATTATCTGGCCGCCCTCAAGCTCTTCAGGCGCGGCAAAGCAGGAATAGGGTAGGCCGGCTATGTGCGCGGACCGGGGACCAACATCTGTTATCTTTCTGCCCGACCACCTGACAAGAGACCCGCCTGCGACCCCTGCGACCCTGACATCAAGCGACCGTATGCACGTTGGATGCTGCATTATCGTGACGTAGCGGACCTCCGGCCTTCCGTCCTTTATCACGCAGACGTTGGTAGAGGTGCCTCCAACCTCGATAAAGACGCCGTCGATCACCCGCAGATGCAAAAGGGCTCCTGCCACGCTTGCCGCCGGCCCCGACAGTACTGTGATGATGGGCTTGCTCTGGAAAGTGCCCATGTCAGTCACACCTCCGTCGCCTTTCATAATCAGGACCGGAGCGGCGATCTTTTCGTTGCGCACGGCAGACTCGACGAACCTTGCCGTGCTGGTTGCCTTGGGCAGGATGCCAGCGTTGATAGCTGCAGTGAGCGTCCTTATTTCAAGGCCATAGATGCCGGTCAGCTCGTGGCCGGCTGTTGCGGGTATGTCCGATTTTTCCATCACAAATTTTTCGTTGCTTGGGTCGTCTACGCCATAAGCCTCGCTGACGACTATAACCTCTGCGCCTTCCTCTTTGAGCTCGCCTATTGCCTGCTCTACTTCTTTGTCATCAAGATATTTAGATGTGTCAAGGAATCGGTAGCACGTGTGCAGATACTTGTTTGGCGCAAGCTCGACGTCCTTGACGTTCGTGCGCTTGATAACATTAGATTTTTCAAGCCCAACTCCCATGCCAATGATCCCAACCTTGGCAGTGTCGCCTTCAAGCAGCGCGTTGACCGCCTGGGTGGTGCTGTGCGATATCAGCTCGATCTCAGAGTTCTGGATCGAATGCTTTTCCATCAGCGACTTGAGCGCCTGAACGATGCCGGTCGACACACCCTCGCTTGAAGAGTGGGTGGTTGGAACGGTGACCTTGCCTATTATCTTGCCCTGCACCATGTCTATCGCGACGGCCTTGGTGAATGTGCCGCCAACATCGATCCCGACCCTGATTCTCCTCATTTGCAAAACCGTTAGGCAAACCTAACTGACGCTGAACATCTAATTTAAACCATAGTTTCAGATGCTGTTGTAACTGCGTTTGATTTTCTGCAAGCTGCTGCATTGTGTTCGGTAGCTTTTTTCACCTTTTTGTGAGCAAAATTGACATACTTTCCTTTAATAGGACCAATAGCAAGCATATGCAATCGCAAGCAATTGCGTTGTTCATTCAGGCCCGAAAGCCTGCAAAAGGGTAAGTAGGGCTTGTTTCTCATTATTATATGCTATTCCTGTCAGATAGCTAGTGGATGCTGGCGTATGGGCTCTTCACCATCCTTCTTTCTTATAACTATGATAAAAAACAATGGGGCATCTTCTTTTCAACTGGATCTTATGTGCTCTACCGACAGTTACGGTATGGTTCAGCTCAACTGCCTTTGATCCTCTTCATCACAACATCAAAGTTGTTGAGCGGCACTATCTTGACGGTGTTGAAGGCAGAGATGCCGGCTTCGATGCACATGGTCTCTATGTCGTGTGCGTTGTTCGCCTCCACAATGATCACCCATTGGTGCTCAAGGACTGACATGTAAAAGCCGACTATGTTTGTGATATTGTGCTTTGCAGTTGCCGCCTTGAGTTTTTCGTCTATTTGCACAAACGTGTCCCTGCTCTGCTTGTTGTTGAGCGGACATGACTCTGGGCTATGAGTTGCGAATATTCCAAATAGGGCCATGCCCTAGGAAAACGAAAATAGGATATTAAAAGGTAGTTGTAGGCTATCCCTTTGACTCTACCAGCTCGGCATCCCTGAGCTCGCTCTTGGGGTGCTCGCTTTTGTAATGATGCTCATATTCATTTTTGCTGTAAAAGGCAAGGAAGCACTTTGGACAACCAAACCAGAGTTTGTTGTTACTCATGATTCATAATGAGCCAAGGAATTATAAATAAAATCCAGAGTACTCTTTTTTATTTGCTATTGCGACCTTGCCTTGAGCCACTGCCCCACTTTTGGCAGCACATTGTTCTGCGAGTAGAGGCTCGCTATCAGCCCCACGTGACCGGTGTGGAACCTCATGAGGCGCTTGTCTGTGCTTGACACCACGTCGTTGAGAGGCGCGCTGCACTGAGGCGACACAAGGTGGTCCTCGTCCGCCACGATGTTGAGCAGCGGGACCTTGATCTTTGACAGATCGATCAGCTCGTTGCCTAGCTTTAGCTCGTTCTTTACGAACAGGTTCTTTTGGTAAATGTCGGCTATCCACTGCCTAAATGTTTCGCCCGCTATCGGAGGCGTGTCGTATAGCCACTTTTCGAGCCGCAAAAAGTTGCCAACAAATTGATCGTTGTCGATGTTCTGGACCAAGTTGAAATATTTGTTGACGCCTTGCTTGAATGGCTTGAGGGCAGAGTAGCACGCGTACAACTGCTCGACAGGCAGGTTTCCGATGACGCTTACCATCTTGTCCACGTCTATGTTCTTTGCAAGGTTGCCAATGACCGTCGTGTCCTTCTCGGTGTCCACGACAGGGGCAATGACTGCAAGGTTCCTCACCTTTTCTTGGTGCAAAGTCGTATACATCGTCGACATGGTCGCGCCCATGCAGTAGCCATGCAGCGTCAGCTTGTCTGCCTTGGTCTTTTTCAGCACAATATTGACGCAGTCATCAATGTAGCAGTTGACATAGTCGTCGAATGTCACGTACTTGTCCACAGCAGTTGGAGCCTTCCAGTCGATCAGGTAGACATCAAAGCCTTGGCTCAGCAGGCTCCTGATCCAGCTCTTGTCAGGCTGGAGGTCAAGGACATAAGACTTGTTGATCAGCGCATAAACGACAAGTATAGGCGTCTTGGCAGTCTTGCTGACCATCTGCTGGTAGTGCAGCAGCCTGTAGGTCCTTGTCTCTGCAAGAATCTCATGGGGAGTCTGGCCAACTTCAATGTTGCCGGCAGTGTGAAGGATGTTCTTTGCCTTTTCGAGCTTGCGGTACGCTTCCTCGAATTCTTCGAGGACCGTCGGCTCTTTCTTTTTTGCTTCTTTCGCCTTCTCCGCTGCAGCAGCAGGCGGCTGGACCTCTGGTTTTTGATCAGGTCGTAGCTCTTGCTTGGCCATTCCTTATCTCCAAACTCCTTTTCAAATCTCGGACGCTCCTTTTTAGCTCGGCAATGTCCTTCAGGATCTCGTCGACTTCGCTCCTTGTAGGCAGGTTGAGCGTCTTGGAATTCTTTTCTGCAATGCCCTGGATCGCCCTTGACACGTCCAGCTGGCTGCTGAACAGCTTGCCATAGACTGAAGAGAATTCCGGCGACGCAAAGAGGTCGGTGAACGCGTCTTCAAACGCCTCTATCGCCGCGCGCCTGTAATTTTCAAAATCGTCCTTTGAGATCAGCTGTTTTGGGGCCCGCTCCATCGTTTCCTTCATCGCCCTTGTGAATGTGGTGCTCAAGAGCGACCAGTAGCTGTCCATGTTTGTCTTGAGCTCGGCCATCACCCTGCCTAAAGTGACAAAGTCGTTGGCATACGAGCTGACATCCTTTGAAAAAGCGTACATCGGTCCGATCGTCGGCAGCTTCATGACATCGGTCCAAAAGCTAAACATCTTGTTCATCTGTTCCTGGGTAAAACCCTGTAAGTCCTTGTTGTTATTTTCAGCCATCAAATTTCACTTGATAACACCAGTAAAATTTCGTCGACTGGCTATTATAGTTTCTTGGTATGGAATTTACATTAATCATGCAACATTAGTACAGATTTTGCATTCATGATTGAATAATTAACATCTCTTGTATGTGGAAATTGGGATAACGAATAGGTGCAGTCAACAATTGGCTGTCTGCCCGGAAGAGCCATATCCAATAAACATTTTATAAAGGATCGGGTCGCCTTTCTGCTGCCCATGCAAACTGTCTGTCAGCAAGACAGTTTCCTGAGCGGGCTCGTAGCTCAGCATGGATAGAGCGCCTGCCTTCTAAATTCTATTGAAGAGAGCCGGAAGTCGTGGGATCGAAGCCCACCGGGCCCGCTACCTTTTGGTATCGGAACCACCCTGCTTTTTGGCGCATTGTTGGCTGCCATGGGTAAAAAGAGGCCTGTTCAAATATAAAAATACAACGTTAATAGACACTGTTAAGTTGGCTGCTGATTTTCAGGTTTCCAGCCGGGCGTTAACTTGCGGCTGATTTTCTGACGTGGAAAAGTGGGTGTTAGGATAGGGGTGATACAGATATGGTTAAGAGCCACTACTTAGGCTATTACTTCTATGCCAGAAGCATCTCTCCCGCCTGAGTTGTACTTGCAGATGTTCATAGATGATAGGATCAACAGAATGAAATGGAGACTTCACGATGCTGGATTTACTAGCGAGCAGATAAAGAAGATAGAGCAAATAGCCAGAAATGAATTTCACAAATAGAGGAAAAGGGTTCTCTGCATCCTGATCTAATAGTATTTCATCGCTCTTTATTCTTGTATATCTTGGAATCTTCCTTGAACAAGTCCTCTAACATATCGATCAGCTGCGGCGTATTCCAAACGCCGCCAATAGATTCTACCTTGAGGAACTCTATCGTTTCTCTCGATCTTCTGACTACTTCCTTGTCTGATACAACCATGCCAAGAATCACCTGCATCTAGGAAATGAGTTTTATCCAGCATGAGTCCTTGCCATTTGACAGCCACGCAAAGCCGTTTATCCTGCGAATGTCGTTTATCTCGCGCCAAGTCTGCTTTTCAACCCATCCCTTGCAGTAGACCTTGATGCAGTCCTTTTCATTTGATATGCTGACCTTACAACAGTTTACCAATACTGGCAAAAATGGAGACCACCTTGGTGAAAAGAATGGCAGCATCAACAAAAAATCATGTTGAGGACGAGCTGAAAAAAATCAAGGTCAAAATACTGGAAGAGAAACTACCCATCTGGCTGGACTCGTCGTTTACGTTAACTCAGAGATTAGATGAAAGACTGGATAACAACTATTGGTCTGCTTCATACTTCAATGCCTTAAAGACACTGAAGGCACTACAAGATAGAGATGTGGTTGAGGTCAAACGCTTTTCAGAACTATGTTCACTTAGAGTAACTGGAGCTTCGCCAACTGAAGATGGCGATGTACCGTTGATTGAGGGCAACAACATCAGACCAAATGTAGTCTATCCGCTATTTGAGAAATTTACTTCAATGTCAGAAAATGAAGGAGCCTGATGATTTTATAGTTATTGAAAATGATATTCTTTTGACCAAAGATGGTATGCCAGCAGCTTATTGTTACATCTCGAAGGTGCTTATTGATACACTTAGAGATGAATTTAAACACGAAAAAGTTGCATGTTCTTCTCATGTTTATCGCATACAGCTCAACAAGGAGTATGCTGAATACGCACCGTACATTGTACAGGTTATGAACTCTCGATTAGGTCAGGCTTTGACAAGGCGATTCATATCTGGGTCTGTTACGCCAACAATTCGATCAGAAGACATAGATAATGTTCTTGTTCCACTTCCCAAGCAGGATAAGGATGTTATTCTAAAGAAAGCAAAGCAACAGGTCGAAACATTGCAATCTCATGTTATGGAAATAATGAAGAATGTCCAACCATCAAATGATCTGACAAAAGTAATCTATGACCTTGCAAGTCTGAGCGAACCATCCATTCCTAACCTGCCTGTAAACTGGAGCGGTGGCGGCAGGCGTGACTTGCACGGCTACTATAAAGACTGAGCCGACAATCAACTTTTCATCCCTATCTTAACACCCATTTCTGCCCGTCAAAATATCACCCGTAACTTAACATCTGTCAGGAAAGGTGAAAATCCGCAGCCAACTTAACAGCGTCTATGAGCATCATCTATTTGCTTTTGGACATCGCGCATGAATTTCTCATAAGCTTCCTTACTGAGCAAGAACCTGCCAGCTCCACAATCGTGGAGGGAGTTTGATATAAGTATTATGGAACAATTCTCTATTACGTTTCATAAATGGAAATGACGGGACTGGTCATCCTAAACTGAAATTAAGCCTCTTCTAGGAGAGGTATTCAAGTATGCCCATCCCATTACGCAAGAAGATATACCAGATGTTTTTCTTATCAGGCAGCTTCTATATCTTCCAGCGTAGAAATGATAACATTGGGAGCCTTTGCTAGCAGCCTTCTTTCCATCTGTTCAATTGCCGGATGGCACTCATAGCAATAGCCGCAGGTCAAACAGACCATGCTTTTTCTTTCGCCACAATACAGGCATTCCTTATAGACCGGCTCAAGTGGATGTAAAAACTCGTGAACTTCTCTTTTTCCCATCCTCATACGTGAGAACTAAATGTATTGCAAGATAATAACTTCAGGTGTGCGGTGCACCGCACTGCGATCTAGTCTTTTGGAGCTTATTGGGTGCTTAGCTAAAATAGACGGCGTTTTACTTCGTCGACGACTGACCGGCTGCAGGCGTAGGCGACGCTGCAAGAATGTCATCTATCCTCAGCAGCATTGCAGCTGCTTCTGTAGCCGATTTTAGTACCTGCTCCTTGACGGCAAGAGGTTCTATCACGTTCTTCTTACGCATGTCCGTGACTTTCATTTCTTTTACGTCAACGCCCATCCAGAGGCTCGTTGCTGATTGTTTCGAACGTATCTGGGTAATCGTATCGATTGTATCCATTCCTGCATTTTCAATTAGCGTAACGGGTATTGACTCGATGGCATCTGCAAATGCAAGAATGGCAAAATGTTCTCTGCCGGAGACTGACGGAGCCCATTCCCTTAATCTTTGAGCCACATAAGCTTCAGGCGAGCCTCCTCCAACCACTATTGCTGGTTTTTGGACAACATCTTTTACCACCATTAATGCATCATGGATTGACCGCTCAGCTTCATCAACAATCCTTTGCGAGCCGCCACGTATCAGTACTGACACTGCCTTGGGATTCCTGCATTTCTCTACAAAGACCCATTTGTCCAGCTCGACCTTCTTTTCCTCAACAAGCTGCGCGTACCCAAGATCGTCTGGCGAGAGATCGTCAATGTTCGTGACTACCCTTGCGCCCGTGGCTTTTGCCAATGCATCAAGGTCAGATTCTTTTACTCTTCTTACAGCGGAAATGTTTGCCTTTGTAAGATAGTGTAGGCCAATGTCGTCTATTCCTTTCTGGCAGAACACTACATTTGCTTTTACTGCAGCAATCTTATCCACCATTGCCTTTATCATCCTAGTCTCTTCCTCTAGAAACATTTTCATCTGCTCGGGCCTGTCGATGCTTATCTTTGCGTCAAACTCTGTTTTTTCAATCTCCAGACCAGAATTCAGAAGCAGGATCCGTGCATTTTCGATCCTTTTTGGCATTTCCGAATGGGTGATTTCCTTGTCCACAATTATGCCTTCAATCAAGCTGGATTCACCCATCGATTCTCCCGCCTTTTTCTGGACTTTCACATTATCCAGATCTGCCACCATGTAATTATCTCCGTTAGCACCATCTGCCTTTTCGGCCACTGTCAAAATAGCTTTGACAGCAAGGTCTGCCAAGACATCACTGTCAACAGAGACAATTTTTGACTCCATGCTTGTCTTTGCTATATCCTTCAGGACAGCATGATCGTTAATGTTCACATCCTCGGCTATCTTGTTCAGAATCTCTATCGACATTCTCATCGCCTTGCGGTAGCCATCAACAATAATTGTAGGGTGTATCCCCTTTTTGATCAGCAGCTCCTCAGCTTTTTCCAGCATTGCCCCGGCAATTATCACAGAGGAAGTGGTCCCGTCGCCGACCTCTTCATCCACAGTTTTTGCTATCTCGACCATGATCTTGGCTGCAGGATGTTGCACATCCATTTCCTTCAAAATCGTAGCGCCATCGTTTGTTATTGTAACATCTCCGAGGGAGTCTACAAGCATCTTGTCCATGCCACGCGGGCCAAGGACAGGCTTTAGGATAGCGGCAACGAGCTTTGCGGCCTCGACATTATTTCTTATTGCATCCCTTCCCTTTGTCTGGGATGTCCCCTCTTTCAATAGCAGTATTGGAATACCTTCTTTAGTGGTTCCTGCAACCGATAGTGTTGACATCAGAGCAATTATCTTGTAACCACTATTTCTGTTGGGAGGATACTCTGCCATGCACTGCAAACAATATTGATATTTATCCTGCTGCTCTAGTAGCGATAGATGAACCCTAGACCGAATAGGAAGAATAGCAACAATCTGCCTGTCGTCTCAGATGGATACACAAAGGTCTTGCCCGTTACAAACCAAAAAATCGTGCTTGAAAGACCTGTGCTGATAGCAGGCTTTCCCGACAGTGGAATGATAGGGTCAGTTACAATTAACCACATCATAGAACAGCTAAAGATGCATCAGATTGGATACATAGAATCCCAACATGTAATGCCGGCTGCAATTTTCATAGGAAAGAGGTTCAGGCATGCGTTCAGGATTTACGCCAATGATTCAGGGACGGTATGCGCACTGATTTGTGAAGTACCGGTGACTGCAAGGGGGACCTATTCCATAATTAACACAATCGTTGACTGGTGCATGAACGCAAAGGTCAGTGAAATAGTAGTGCTTGGCGGCATACTGCCAGCCAATTTCAGCCCCCCGTACCTGCTTGAAAGAAAGGCGATGCTATTGCGAAATGAACTTGCAGAAAAGCCATCTGCCCAAAGCCCCAATCCGGCCGATAGTCTTGGAATGGCAGTTCCGGATGATGCGATTATTGTTGGTCTTTCCGGCTCGCTCTTATCCGTATGCGCCGCACGCGGTCTCGGCTGCACCGCCTTGATGATCCCAACAATGGTAGAATCGCCTGATCCTGAAGGAGCCGCCATCGTGCTAGAAGCGTTGCCCAAGATTCTACCCGGCTTGAAGGTCGATACTTCTTCGCTGAGGCAAAAAGTGGAAATGATAAAGAAACATTTGGAAGAATTTCTGAAAATGCACCGACAACAACTGCAGGACTATGAGCGCTCGGCAAGCCGCGAGGCTGAAAGAATATACAAATAAAAAATGACTTAGAGCGCCGAATCCCCTTCTTCCTTTGTTCCTAGGTCATACGCTTCTTTTACGTCATAGACAAAAATCTTGCCGATAGCAGACGAGCCAGTACCAAGTAACTTTAGCACATCGGCAATGATGGACTTTGCCAAAGCATCAGAGACCACCACCTCTATTTTTGTACGGTAGCCAAACTCTGGCACATACGTCATAACTCCTCTGCCGACCGAAACTGGCTCTTGCTTTGCTCTCCCTCTACCTTTGATGTCGTAAAATGACATGCCGCCTACCCCGTGCTTGTGTAGTATCCTATTGACATCCACCAGGTTCTCGTGCGGAATTATGATATCGAGTTTCTTCATCCGACAGTTCAAACCGTCCTAGTGTAATAAGTAATAGGATTGTTGTGTACTGCACTGCACTCTTTTACAATTTGGCTTCTTTCAATAGTTTCAGAGACTGACCGATGGATCCTTTCACCTCGCCCAGAATCTCCATTACAACCGCTTCGCCGTCGCCTTTCTCCCTTTGTTCAAGCTCGTTGTTATAATATTTCATCCAAGAGTATGTATGCTGGAGGTTTTCAAATAGCTCAAAGGGGAGAACTGTTTGCTTGCCGCCCAAGATGATGGCATCCCACATGTCCGTGAAGAATGGCTTGAAATCCTTGTACTGCACCGAGTCATCTATGAACCGGATTTTTTTCTTGAGGTCGTTGGCAACAAACTCAATAGTCCGTCTGCCATCTTCCTTTTCTTTCAGATGCATTTTTCTCTTTGCAATCCAGTTTTCCACAAATATTGCACTGTAGATTATTGTGCCAAGCATTGCCATTTCTGTAACCAAGACATCCCATTCTATTGGCATTACATCCAAGAATTGGTTTGAATATGTTATATTTTGGTCGAATGCCTTGCAATGCACTGCAATCCTAGATGCTTTATCCTAGTATGCTGCAAAGGCACTCATGGTCAGAGAATCATCCATACAAAAAATATTGGTAGGGGTAGATGGATCGCCGTCATCCGATAAGGCGGTTGAAGATGCTATCAATTTAGCCAAGATGACAAGCGCAGAGCTGGTGTTTGTGCACGTAATAGAGGACATAAAGATGGGTGGCGTAATAGGAGCGCGAGCAAGGTACGGTGATGTCAAGTTGGTGGAAGGGTACAACAGGGCAAGGAAAGAATCGGCTCTGCAGTGGATGAAGCGTTATGAGGAACAAGCAAGTAAGGCGAATCTTGAGGCAAGGAGAGAGATCTTGTACGACACCGGCAAGTCAGTGACTGGAATGATAGTAGAGTATGCAGAGAAAAATGCTGTTGATCTCATAGTTGTAGGAACTAGAGGGCTGTCAAGTTTCAAGCGGCTGCTCCTAGGCAGCGTTGCCAGTGGAGTGTCGAACCATGCACCCTGCCCTGTTCTTGTGGCAAGATGATAGGATGTGGGGAAACACGCTAGCACAGTTACTGCGAACACATGAAATAGACTGCTTAATTTCCTAACCTTATAATTTTGGCCGTACGCCTAGACGGGGTGACTGTTATTATATCGCCTCGCCTGACAGCAACTCCTTTTGAATGCATGGTTGTGCCATATAGGCGTGCATTGGCATCTCGAAGTAGTTTTATCTCGATAATTGACTGACGCGGTACGGTATACCTGACTCGGCTGTTTTGACGAGTTGTTCCATTTCTTTTCCTTACCAAGTACGTCGGTATTATATGGCATATGCCAATCCTGTTATCACCAAAACTCGCAGGACCTATGCTTGCCTGTCGGTATGGCAACAGCCTATTAGGATATGAAAAATACCCTCCGGCTCCAAATGATGTGCTGACGATGACTCCGTTGCCAATCGCATAATCGCCAAAGTGGATGAATTTGCTTCTATCAGAAGGTTTGACCATTGTCGCATATCTGAGGCATCCTGCAAACTTGCCGCGTTCAAGATAAACATCCGTCAACACGTCAACTGAATGCCCATTCAAGCACACAGAAATCATTTTCTTCTCTTCAACTGAGTATCTGCCATCTTCGATATCATGCAAGGCTCTGGCAAGGTCGTCATAGAATATCTCGGCTAGCCTTGCCCTGCTGCCTGCGATACTATTGTCTCGTACTCCAACAAACAACATCGGAATAGAAAGCGTTCTTCCATAGTATCCAAATGTGCCGTCCCCTCCTACAACTATGGCGACATCCGGGTCTTTTCGAGAGCACGATGCGCCTGCAGACTCTATATGCTTTAGTATCTTGTCAACAGGAACTTTGGGGCGTTTTGGATGAACGAATATCCCAAACTTCAATGAAGCCTCTACTTTGTTCCTCTGGATATAGCCTGTAATACAGACAGCGCCAGGCCCGGCCTTCTTGAAGGTGATAGGAACACGGCTAGGTCTGTAATCGTCACTATGCCCAGAAGCTTTTCTCCGTCAACCACTGGCAGTTTGTGTATCTGATTTTTCATCATGATCTGGGCGGCTTCTTCAACGCTTGTCCCGCGGCCTACTTTTATTAGCGGTACAGACGCAATGCCTTCCAGTTTAGAATCTAGCAGCTTTGGCCACTTGCCAGCCCATCTCACGATGTCGCTTTGTGTAACGATGCCAAAGGGTTTGCCATTCTTTGTCACCACGACGCTTCCAACTTGATTTTCAGCCATTAGCGCCGCCGCTTCTCTAGGTGTCTTGGAAACATCTAGGCTAATAACAATGGGCGACATTATTTTTTCAACTTTGGTTATGCTCTGCTCTATCAACACTTCCAGCGCATCTTCCCTTGTCAGGTTATCAATAATTTGCTGGACAGCACTTGCATCCATATCGACCTGTTGTGCTATAGCTTCAACTGAAAGGTCAGAGTAGCGATAAAGGTTGGTGATGGTACTTTTCTTTTTCTCGTCGACCATCAAGCTTCTCAAGTAATGTCTACCTCGGGTTCTAACTCTGAACTACGATGTATTTGAATATCTATAGGTCATAAGGAAGCCTGTTCCACCTGCCACGACACTGGCGACGATCACCAATATTGCTACCGATATTGGCTCTACGAAAGGCGCTAGTATTTCATGCGCTTGTCCTGCGTTAAAGCCCTGCCCTCCTACATTCTCGGGCAACATCGAGGATCCACCAAGATATCCTGCATACATGAGCAATCCCATTGCTGCGGCTGTCCCGACATTCATCAACACAAGATGGGTCCAAGCAAGTGCCTTGGCGCTTCTGCGAATGCGCCTTCCAAGCACGTTTTCAAGGTAATGGTAGAAAAGTGCAGAAACTGCCACTCCCATCACCCCGACGATGATATACATCATGTAGCCAAAAGTAAACCATGTCCCTGCGCCGCCTGCCGCCATGACCCTTGATACTTCAGGCTTTATGAAAGATATTTGACCAAGCACTAGAAATACAGTTAGTCCTGCAACAACAGCGCCCTGCACAACTGCCGCCGCCATGAACCTCTTGGTCCAAGTGCCTTTGGATTGGTAGTTTAACCCTGATCTATTCATATGATTAATGCGTGATTGCATGTTATTATCGACAAAGAGTACAGTGCGTGGCTCTGCAAACATAGTGATTAAGAGTCAAAGGAGACCAATTCCAGCTGATGATGGAAGAACTGGCGAAATCACCCACAGATGGGGTGGAGGAAAATGAAATTGGGGAAACATTCATTGAGTGGTACACCTCTACATTGATCGATTATATCTACAAGATGACCATTGCATCAGTGCTATTTTTCATAACCTATCCTTGGGCTGCATTTTTCTGGCCGCCGTACTATTTCATGGGCAGGCGAAAAGAATGAGCGCAGTAAGTGAAATCGTGTCGCCAAGAAAGATCGTCGCCCTGAGGGTCGACCGTACCCCGTCAGCCTTGGATGCAGCCAAGCTCATGGTAAAGAACAAGGTTGGTTCTGTTGTAGTTGTAGACTTCGAAGAAAAGCCAGTTGGCATAGTTACTGAAAGAGACATTCTCAAGAAGGTTACTGCCTTGAATAAATCTCCAAGAGAGATTGCAGTTCAAGATATCATGTCATTTCCGGTTATTACTATCAAGACATATGATTCTATTGAAACTGCTGCCGCTGTGATGGCAAAGAACAAGATAAAGAGGCTTGTTGTGCTAGAGCAGGACGGCTCTCTGGTAGGCGTGCTATCAATCACAGACATCACAAGAAAACTGGCCAAAATACTTGCAAATGATTACAAACGTTACGGTCATTTCAAAGCCATACTCGACTTTTAGTCGATTAAATTTTGTTGCATAACGAAAGGCTATCGGACTAGGTTCGGCTAAGAATGCTGTTATTCCAACAGTCCTTTGTACAACCTTGCGAGAAGCATGTTTTGAGAAGCGAGCTCAACATGTCCGTTCTCTTTTGCTTCTTTGGCAAACTCTTGATAATACGTGATATTTGCTTTAGTGTTATTCCGCAATGCCTCTTTGATAATTTTTAGAGCTTCATCACCTTTCTCCCGTCCCAGCTGATTTAGCCACTTGTCCAAAATAACAAACGTCTGGGTACAGTAACTGGACACTTGCTCATCATAGTCAATCGTATCAAAGCACCAAACAACAGAAAGAACACCAGCAATTAAGCTAACAGGGTGCAATCTCCTAGAACATATGTGTATCATCTATCGAGCCAGTTAAAACCTAAGAAAAATTAGCCGACTGCCAATAAAAAGGGGGAGACATCAGAAGTGTTTTTCTTCAGGTGCGCCTTTGTGGCAGGTGTAGCATGCCCCGCACCATTCGCACACGCGCGGAGTGGCTGTCCCGCACTTTGTGCAAAAGGTTTCAGGGTTGAACGCCTTTACCTCGTGGTAGTTGTGGGACATCCGCATCCTAGTCATTTACTTTACCTCGACCTTTGTTGCCTCTTCTTTGGATTTGGTAGGATTCTTCTTTGGAAGCTTGACAACGAGTATGCCGTTGTTCATCTTGGCGTCGATCTTTGAAGGCACTATTTCTTCTGGCACAGGTATCTTGCGGTAGAAGGATCTGTGGGACCTTTCGCTGTATACGTAATCTTTTCTCTTTTCCTCCGTCTTTTCTGATTGCTCTGCTGATATCTCTACAGAGTTGCCCGTGGCCTTGACGTTTACCTTGTCCTTCTCGATTCCAGGCACCTCTACCTGCAGCTCGTATCTGTCTCCTCTGTCTGCCATGTCGCATAGTGGCACTCTGGTTTCTCCATCGAACAGCGATGGAAACCTGAACCCGGCATGCCATGGTTTCAAGGCGCTCTCAACTTCCCTTCTAAAATTCTCAAAAATGTCGTCTAGGTATCCTAGTTGCTTATCCTCTCTTTTGGCAATCTTACCTGATTTTGTCATACTGAGAATACCGGTTTATTTCTATTTGAAAAGTAGGTATGCAGTGCAATGCACAATAATCTTGTCCAAAAATGAGAAAGGAAGTTCTCGACATTGGTGTGTCAAAAATAGTGGTGGCGTGTGACGCACCACCCGGTTATTCTACGTGCACTATCCCTTCCATCCACGGATGCACTATGCAATAGTAGTCGTACTCGCCCTCTTCAGCGAATTGGTATTGCCATTCTTGACCCGCAGCGATTATGGAAGAGTCGAAAAGACCTTGCTGCTTGCTAGTCACAGTATGTACGACGCCATCTTCATTTATCCAGTTTATTACAGCTCCTTCCTCAACCGTTATCTCTGCCGGCTCATAGTAGTCTCTTTGGTTCTTATCCCATGCCCCTTTAACGATCTTTACTGTCGTCCCACCATGAGCCGAACTACTGTGCGACTGTGCGGATGCAGAGCCTGACAAGTTGTCGTAATCAATTACTGTCGGTTTTTGAAGTTCTTTCTGCAATTCATATTGCCAATCGATCATTGATACGCTTTCTGACAACTGCTCACCAGAGCCGTCTGACAACACACGCACCGCACCCATGTTGCCGCGCTCTTCCAAAAAGCCGTGGCTATGGAACATGTATGTCCCCGGCGACTTCCAGACAGCTTCTACGATCGCAGCATTTCCCGGACCAATCTCGATAGTCTGGGCATCTATCGGATCATTTGACGGCAATCCAGATGCGTAAACCTTGAACACTGTGCTGTGAAGATGGAATGAATATGGTATTGTCGTGCCGATATTGATGACATAGAGTCTTACAAGCTCGTTCTGCTTTATTTTCAATGCGTTTTCTCCCATATACTGGTCAATGTAGCCATTTACGGGATAGTATTTTGCGACAAAGTTGTCCTGATTATCAGGATCAAACTCGCTCAATACCAGCGCAAACTCTTTTGCAGGCTTCAAAACCTCGGAATCCTTCGGGTCTACGATAATCGAGCCGTACATTCCCATCCGTATGTGAAGCGAGGTTGGATACGCATGACAGTGATACATAAATGCCCCAGCCGGATCGGCAATGAAATTGTATGTATAGTTCTCGGCGGGTATTATCTGTGGAAGTACTCCATCGTTTTTTTCGTCATGATTTCCGTGAAAATGCACCGTGTGAATCAGCGGCGTCTTGTTGATGAAGTGGATTGTAACATTGTCGCCTTCAGTAAACCGTAGCGTGGGGCCCGGCATAGTGCCGTTGAACGTCCATGGCTTTACTACTTCTCCCGGAGCTATTTCTAATTCTGCATCTTCTGCCACCAGCGTGTATTCTCTGTGTACAGGGCTTGCAGCTGCTGACGCACCTACTTTGTCGCCGAAATTCATATTGGAAACCGAAAGCAATGCCCCTGTTACCGCGGAAGCAACTAGTATGCCCCACAAAACAAAAGCGCCTGCTCGTTTCTTTTCAAAATTATCTTTCATCTTGGCTGCAACTTTTCATTGCAGAGAATTAACTGCCGCGTATGCAGTGCATTGCAATACACTCGTGGCTGATAAATAGATGTACCACTGTCATTGCCTTACAGGCACTGAATAACGTGGTCATAAAATACTACAGATGCTTTGCTTGCAACTTGACGTTCAAGATCCTAGCATCGGCAATAGAACACAAGACCGCCACGCTCCATGACGACATCAAAGAGGAGTATTTTCTATCGCGCTTTGAGCCATTTCCTCCAATTCAGCTTAGCAAGCCTGCAGATTCGCTTCCTGAGATATTGCCGTTTGAGGATATCGCAATTGGGGAGCCGGTTGAACCAGTGGAGAAAAGGGAATTCTATGTATGCCTTAGCTGCAGGCTGACTTTTAAAGACCGTAGAGCTGCGGCAGAACATAAGGCAAATTCTGGGCACAAGGTAGTAAGAGAAAACTATCCAATCGGTCCATCTTATCCTGCAAACTTTGAAAAACTGAGCGATGTACGAGGATCAAACATTGACTATGATGCCTTCTTCCAAAGGACAATAGACGACGTGCCAAATGAAAATTAGTTGCTTATCCGTGCATAGTCACCGCAGAGGAAGCCTGCGGTCAAAATTCAACGTAATGCCGCGCTTCTCGTCTTCTTCTATCAAACAAATTTCATCAATATCCATTGGAATCTGCGATACTTCTTCTCCACACACCGGGCATACTTTGATAACACCTCTTGCATTTATGCATGAATAGCACCAGTGGCAATTGTCACATATGCCAAGAGCAAGAGTAGGGAATGTCTCCCCGGTTATGTGAAACTGTCTTGTGCTAATATCTTCGTAGGGAGAGACAAGGTTTTCCGGCGAATCTGAGCTTCTTTGATAGCTTTTCTTCGCACGTACCATGTTCACGTTAGAACGGACAGATAATTAAGCAGCAAGAATGCAGTGCAATGCAATACAACCCTCAAACGTAAATATCATGTATTCCGTGTCAAGGCTATGGCAAAACCAATACTGGTGCCGCATGACGGAACCGAAATGTCAGATAGAGCTCTTGACAAGGCAATAGAATTCGCGAGGGTCTTAAAGTCTGAGATAATAATTGTGCACATCGTTGACAGCAGGTTCGTCCCTCCAAGCGCAACCCTTGGTCTGATAAGCGAAAAGACTACACTTGAAAATGCCAAGACGCAACTTATCAGAATCCTAAAGACAGGGGCAGAGATCATGCTGAAGGACAGGATTCAAAAAGCAAGAGAAGGCGGAGTGAGCGCCAGATTCCTACTTGGTGTAGGGTCGCCTGCTGAAGAAATTGTATCGATAGCAAATGCTGAAAAAGCAGAAATGATAATTATCGGCAGCAGGCAGTTGAAGGCGACAAAAATGATCACCTTGGGTAGCATAGCGAGAAGGGTATCAGAAACGGCCAGCTGTCCTGTCATGATTATCAGATAACAAATCGCATTGTCAAATTGCTGCTCTAAACTAGGCAGGCTTACAACGGGAACCTGATTACTAGCCTCAGAATCTACTCCACCTTTAGCCAACACTTCAAAGCGGATAGCTGCAAATCACCCTTCTTCGTTATAGAATTACAAAAACCTAAAGAAATTCGATGTTCAGTGACTTGATCTTTTTTGCGCCGGCCGTGTCGTTTTCGAATTCAAATGTGAACCGGCCCTTAACCTTGTCTCCTTTTTCAAATGTTATCAGCGCCGTTATCTTGTTGGCATCAGGCTTGCTTGGTTTTTCGATCTTGATCGTGCGCTGCAGGCTGGAGTTGGCCATCATTGCCACCTTGAGGAATGGCTCTATCGAGGACCTGCCTTTCAATCCTTCTGGTATGTTGCTGAACGGCTCATGAATCACAGCATCATAGTCAAAAAGGTCGAGAATACCATTTAGATCCTTGCTATCAATACATTTGAAGTATCGATATACAATTTCCTCGCCTGTAAGTGGCATTCGTTCTTTACTTCTAACCTTCAAAGATATTATTCACTCTTTTGATACTCTATGTACAGGCTCAACATAGATAACTGGTAGGATTGCACTGCAATGCAGTGTTATCTTAGCACGACTTCAGCCACGGTTGTGTTTGGAGTCGTGTTGATGTCAGCCCTGACATTGGCCAGATTCTGGAATATAAGGTTCAGCAGCTCTTTTGTAAATAGAGACCAATTTTCACCAAGCTCATGTTGTATTATAAAGACGTGCTTCCTAGAGCCTTCCAGCTTGTGGTCGGCTTTAATGCCTGAAACCTTCATGTATTCTTCAAGCACTGCCAGCACCACCCACAGGTTGTACTGCCTCTTCATGAAGAGCACCGAGTCCTTCATCAAGCCAAACGCAATCTGTGCAGCCTGTTTTATGATTTCGTCCCTGTAGCGGTCGACATCCTTGATCCCGCTGCTCTTTGCCACGGAAATGGCCTTGTCTATTAGGCTGGACAGGATTACTTTTGGGACTGGCATCATGCCAATCTTGTTTTCAAATCTTTCCCATTCTGAATACCTCTTTAGGATCTGGTTGACAAGCACATTGAGAGAAATCTCTCTGTTGTCCGCTTCTGCTTGGAGCTCATCAATTACCGAGGAATCTAGTCTGAATGTAACGCTACGAGTCTTCTTTGATTGGGGCACGTTCTCAGATATGCTGGGATCGTCTGGCATTTGGCGCTCTTTATACTCAATATTGCATTATTATAAAACGTTTTGTGATCGTCTGCGGGTAACTACTGTTAGTTGATACGCTTCACCACTGGCGCAGGTCCCCTTCTAGAAGACCACTTCCAAGATGCAGCCTATCGATGTGCTTTGACAGGTCCTGCTTGTTCTCAAACCTTGATCCGCAGTAGGGGCATGCAACCTTGCTTATCGTAGCGGGCAATTCCACATCTATCAACTCTATGCTCTTTTCGCGTGAATCTCCTACGACCGACTTGAGAGTCAGCATTCCTACAACCTTGCCTTCCTTTGTTACAGGCATCCTTCTAATACCGTTCTTTCTCATTAGCACGATTGCATCCTTGACAGTTGCAGATTCGTCAACGACTATCAGGGGAGAGCTCATTACATCTTTAAGAACCGTCTTGAATGGGCTTCTATGCTCTGCCACCAGCCGGTAAAGGATGTCTCTTTCTGTGATTATTCCGATTGGCTCCATGGCCGCTTTCCTGCTCACAAGGACGCTTGATACACCCTTTTGCCGCATGGCCCTTGCAGCATCGGCAACATAGGCAGATTCGTCCATCACTAAAATGTCCCTTTCTGCAATATCGCCAGCTTTTTTGTCAGCGTATTCCTGATACATAGGTCGACTTTGGCGACCCGGCGATATATTGTGGATGTTTGCAGTGCAATGCACAACATTCCTAGACGTAAAATACCATGAAGCCGAACAATCCAGCATGAGCATAGAATCGATAACCGTTTCCAGCGTCATGGTCAGGGACGTAAAGACGGCCAAGGAAAGCCAGACCGTCAAGGCGGTTGCCAAGATCATGGCTGACAACAACATTGGAAGCGTAGTTATTGTAAAAAATGCTGATCCAAACAGGCCAGTGGGCATAATAACAGAGAGGGACATTGTCCGCATAGCAGGGGCCGAAAAGGCATTGATGCTTCAGATGTCTGCGCGCGATATAATGAGCAAGCCTGTTATCACCATAGACGCAATGGGTTCAATCAGGGATGCACTTCAGACTATGGAACTGAACAACATCCGCAGGCTTCCGGTGATCGACAAAGAGAAAAAGATAGTTGGGATAGTCACTGACAAGGACATATTCAGGGCGCTTATGAGAAGCCAGTCGCTTGTAGCGAGCTTTTGCGAAAGCCTCTTGGTAGAATACAGGCCAGTCTACGAGAGGCTTGGCGAATTCATGCTTGGGGAAGTGCCATTTCCAGGAGGCAGCCCCAAATGAAATTTTTTAACAACATTACAATCCTATGTGGATGCGGCATCGGACTTATTTTGGAAGTAAGGGCAGCGTAAAGAAGCAAGGTAGTTCACTGCCCTGCACTGCATTCCTATATTTCATAATAGTGATAAGGAGAGTTACTTTGTGTTGAAAGTCGGAGAGCAGAAAGAGCCGGGCCTGAAGCGGAACATCAACCTCTTTCAGGCAGTGATGTACGGCGTAGGGCTGATACTTGGTGCTGGCATTTACGTCCTGATAGGAGATGTGGCAGGGATTGCCGGCAACGCGATGTGGATATCTTTTGTGATCGCCGCTGTCATTGCCACCTTTACTGGGCTCAGCTATGCTGAGCTATCCTCCATGTTCCCAAAGAGCGCGGCAGAATACGTCTTTGCCAAGAACGCCTTCAAAAACAACTTGGTGGCGTTCATCACCGGGTGGCTGATAACCTTTGTAGCAGTGGCGTCTGCTGCCGCAGTAGCCATCGGCTTTTCCGGATACCTGGCAAGCTTTCTCCCTCAGTTTGATCCGGTGCTTTCTGCTGTCGCGCTGTTAGCGGCACTGTCGGCCATCAACTTCATAGGCATCAGGGAATCGGTGTGGATGAACACCACGTTTACGCTCATAGAACTGGCAGGTCTTGCAATAGTTGTTCTGGCGGCGGTGCTGCTGGGCTCGTTTGCAGGGGTTGACTATTACGAGCTGCCGCCAGCAGCTTCGACGCTTTCGCTGTCCGTAGGTGCTATAATAGGCGCTGCCGGACTCGTATTCTTTGCATATTATGGATTTGAAAATCTTGCCAACATTTCTGAAGAAACTAAAAATGCGCCAAGGACAATCCCAAAGGCTCTCATCATTTCAATTGCCGTCACAACAGGAGTTTACATTCTGATTGCCGTGTCTGCTATAGCGCTGGTAGGATGGGAAGCGCTATCCTCTACAGGAGCGCCGCTTGCGCTGGCGGCAGAGAAAGCCTTTGGAAGACCGGGCGTGACTGTTCTTTCTGCAATAGCGCTGTTTGCCACGTCCAATACAGTCCTGATGATGCTGATCGCCGGGTCTAGGATAATGTATGGGATGTCAAGAGAGCGCGCCCTGCCTGCTGTGCTGGGTAGGGTCCACCCTGCGACAAAGACACCGTGGATTGCAGTCGTTTTGATGATGCTGCTCACCTCGGCCATGGTTGTCTTTTCCCGGGGGAGCATTTCTGCAGTGGCCAACATTGCAGTATTTGCGATATTCATGGTATATGCGCTTGTCAATCTGGCGCTGATCTGGCTCAGGCACAAGCAACCAGAGCTTGAAAGGCCGTTTAGGTCCCCAGTAAGAATTGGCTGGTTCCCGGTGCTGGCAGGGCTTGGATTCATAACGTCGCTGGCTATGCTGTCGCAGTTTGACAGCGGAACGATGATTGCTGGGGCCGCTACCGTAGCAATCGGGTTGGCAAGCTATGCAGCAATAGAGAGGTACAGGAGCAAACGGTACTCATGAGATGGTCCCTCGGAGACTTTGTCTATGGCGCAACCGATGGCGCAGTTACCACCTTTGCGGTGGTTGCAGGAGTCATCGGCGCGTCACTGTCGCCTTCAATAGTGCTCATACTTGGGTTTGCAAACCTACTTGCAGACGGGTTTTCAATGGCTGTCGGCAATTACTTGGCGACAAAAGCCCAGCGCGAATACATTGAAAAGGCAAGGAAAAGAGAAGAATGGGAAATTGACAACCTTGTGGAGCAGGAGAAGCAAGAGATCCGGGACATTTACGCAAAGAAGGGGTTCAAAGACGAGCTGCTAAACGAGGTGGTAAGGGTCATCATATCATGTCGGAAAGTCTGGATAGACACTATGATGAGGGAAGAGCTTGGCCTTATCGAGGACAGCAAGCGGCCCCGTGACGCTGCGGTCACAACATTTGCGGCATTCAACGCGGTAGGCTTGATCCCGCTGCTTCCATTCGTGGTGATGTTTGTTGTTGGCTCCTCTGCATCGCCCAATGATGCTTTCATCTATTCTGTAATATTCACTGCAGCTGCATTCTTTCTAGTAGGGGGCGTAAAGGGAAGAATCGTGCAAAAGCCTTTGCTCAGGTCAGGGCTTAGCACACTCTTAGTTGGAGGGATTGCTGCTGCCGTCGCATACGTCGTGGGTTATCTCCTCAATCTGGTTGTATAAAAAAGAGGGCTAGGTCAGGCCCGTCCTTTCCTTTTCTGTCAAGCGCTTTCGTTTCCTTTCATAGAGTACCATTAGCGCTGAAAGTCCAATGAATGTACTTTGCAGTATTTCTATCGCAATGTCAGTTGTCACTGGTGGAATGGCAATTCCGGTTACAGGGTTTGGAAACAGCGTCATAAGGAAGAACCCTATCAGCGCTCCATTCCATGCGATGCCTGCGATGTACCACTTTGTGCCCAGTTGTTTGATTGTAGGAATGATCCAAGCTATTTGTGGAATGCCAAATGCAATGAAAATGCCAGCTGCAAATATGCTTGTAGGCATTACTTCAAAAGCAATTTCTAGATGCAATATCCCTGCTGCCGCTATTATTCCTGCGGATAAAGCGGCCAATACAAATCCTATTCTCTTGTAGTTTTTCATTCTCGCTCAATGATTATGAGGGTATTGAATAATTAACGTGCATGTATGCAGTGCATTGCAGTATAATCCTGCATCTTTATCTAGAGTCACGGCGAGCTTTATCCTATGTTCAAAAGGATACTTGTTCCATACGACGGTTCTGAACCGGCTGGCCGTGCGCTTGATCAAGCAGTAAACATTGCAAAAGCACATGGAATAATAAAGCCGGAAGTGATATTGTTGCATGTAATTGCAGAATTTCCTAACTATCATTTTATTGATCGGCCTGCCCGGTCTATCAAGACAGGCGAGAAGATAATGCTTTCACAATATCTCAAAGAGGTTTATGAGTTGATGGAAAAGAACGCTGTTGACGCGCTGGCTAAGAAAAAGGACGAAGTCAAGAAGTTTAGCGATTTTGAAATAACTACCAAGATCCTAGCAGGCCACGTATCAGATATGATTATAGAATTTGCCAAAAAAGAAAAGGTTGACCTGATAGTGATAGGAAATGTCGGCCGGTCGGGGATATCCAAGATAAGAACGCTGGGCAGCGTTTCAAGAAGCGTCAGTGAAAGAGCACCATGCCCGGTAATGATCGTTCACTGACTGCAGGATACTGCTGAAAAATCAAAAAGATAAGGCTGTTGAAAACAGTTCAGAAAACAAAAGATAAGGAGATGAGCCTCTAATGTGCATGTGGGGGCGGCGCGCTTCCTTTCGCTAATGCCTCATTGAATGTTCCTGCAGCCTTTTCATGGAATTCTAGGTTTGACTGGTCAACCTTGATTGCTTGGGTAGGACACACCGACACACAAGCCATGCACCAGATGCAATCGTGCTCCCTTATTGGGTCTGACTTGTCAGTGTAGTCTTTGCGGCCATCCCTAGAGTGGTCTTCACCAGTGCCTGCGCTCGTTGCATTCTGCATTTCTATTCCCGGCACATCCTGCTCGCTTCTGTACCATTGATAGACTTGAACAGGACATGCTTCTATGCAAGCTCCATCGGCGATGCAAGAATCCCAATCAAGAGCGACCATCGTACCGTGCACTCCAAGTGGTACAAGCTGCTCACCTCTTGCTTCGTAGGCTTTCTTGACTTCCTCGTTTTCCGCAGCTTCAGCATACCTTCCCGGTCCCCATACGAAATGAAAATGCTCGCCGTCAGAATGCTGGTGTTTTCCAATCACTTGATGGTTCTTTGGAAAATCTGCGTCAATTGGCATGGTGGTTTAAAGAACACATTGCGTATAGAGCTTGTTCACATTCGATTACAACAATTATCAATGCTTTTATCTGATGATACTCATTAGTCGATTGTCACAGTAAATCCACTGCCGGAGGAATGAAGTGTCTGTTTGAGCCATAAAATCAACTTTGATGAGCCAATACCTGATCTGGTAGAAAGGCTGAAAAAAGAACACCGCCAATTTGAATTGAAGTTAGCCGAATTAGAAACTATCGCCACCGTTAACAATCAATCCATGGGGATACTGGAGGAACTAAGTGAACCTATTTTACGTCATGCGGTAGAGGAAGAAGCAATAATAATGCGCGTCATCATGCACAAAGCAAGGGAGCAAGCGGAAGAATCTATCAAGATCGCACAAGAACACAACTGGATTATGGAGTTCTTCAAACACAAACTCCCTCAAATGACAACAACTATGCCACAACAGCAAGCAAAACAGGAGCTGACGCAATTTATCCAGAATCTGAGGACTCATTTCTCAGAGGAAGAAGAAATAATGTTTCCTCTTGCTATAAAGGCAAGTTCTCTGCAGCGACAATAAGCCTTGTCCCGGTAGCTGAACATTAAGTTACGTCCTTGTATAGATCTTAAATAGTAATTCGAGATATTGCTATGTGAGGCTTCCATCATGGTGATTGAAACGCGAAGAATCTACAGCATGAAGAAGCATGCCACTGTCGGAAGTTTCAATATATTTGTAGACAGGCTTTGGGCTAGGGGCATGAAAAAGGAAGAAGCAGACATAGACTTGTGGTTAAGGGACATAGCTCCGAGCGATGAGCTCAGAAAGTGGTTTGGGCATGACCCCCGCAAGTGGAATGAATTCAAGGAGCGGTATTTCAAAGAGCTAGACGGCAAGAAAGAATTGGTTGAGCCAATTCTGCAAAAGTTCATTCTGACACTTCGGTATTACTGCTTTATGGTGCCAAGGATGAGAAATTCAACAATGCAGTGGCACTCAAGGAATATCTGCTTGAAAAGCTGGCGAAATAAGGTACTTTCAAATCTCCATCTGGTGGATAGTCATAGGAGAACTTGATCCTACGCTAAATTGACAATACATATGCAGAGAATTAGAATTGCAATTATCGTTCTAATTTCTTCATCTGTAAGTTCAATTTGGCGAGAAATACTATGTTCAAGCTTTTCACGTTGCCATGATGTGAGTGCGTTGCACGACAGTGTATTCGTGGTACATATCTACTACAAGTGCAGAGTTACAATGTGAGTGACTCGACAATACCACTTGACCATGATGCCTTATCTGGATTGCTGAGCGATCCGGTAATGATTAGAGTTGTCACTGTGGTGAACTTGGCAAGCCTGTCGATCCTTGAGCTACTAGAATATGGCTTTACGCGGAAAGATGTCAACAGGGCGATGGCCAAAGGAGTCATCGAGTTTGATAAGCCGGCCACGCTATCTGCACCAGAGACCATGAGTAAGAGCGGTGTTGTTCAACACGTTCTTGAAACCGGGGATTACTACTTTGGAGTTCTAAGCAGTAAGGTGAAATTGACCAAGCTTGGACTTTACATGCTGGAAATCATTGAAGCAGATACGCAATCTGCCATAGCAGAAGGCAGTCTAGATGAACCAGAACAAGAGGCGAGAAGCCAATTCAGCAAGCTGGTTTCTCATCGGTAGCTTATTAAATTATGAATGCAGTGCAGTGCACAACATTCCACCAGCATATGTCATTTGATGTTAAACATAACGATGAAATGTCACAGAAAAATAGTGGAGCAACAGTTGCAGATTACATGACCACCAAGATGATCACAATGGGATGGAAGGACAGCGTATTTGATGCTGCAAAAAGAATGATGGAGCGCAACATAAGCTCGATAGCGATAACTGATGACAAAGACAGGATTATTGGGATACTGACAGAGCGCGATGTTGTAAAGATCGTTGCAAACAGTGTGCCTCCAAGTGGCATCACCGCCGGCTCATTGATGTCATACCAAGTAGTGTCTATAGAGAAAGGTTCGTCTGTCGAAGATGCCGCGCGGGTAATGGGACAGAAAAAACTAAGGCATCTCTTGGTCGAGGATGCGAACAATCAAGATATTATGGGCATCATTACAGTTACTGACTTGGCAAGGTATCTCAAGAGAAATCTGGCCGACGAGGATCTTGCAGCGTCAGAAGTCTGGGAGCTTTTTTTCTAGGGTTATGATGCGGCGAACAAAAAGCATGTGACTTCATCTTGAGAGAAGCCATTTTGCCACTTCGGGCCAGAGCTTTCTGTGCGCGTTGCTGCTAATACATAACGCAACGTGGCCGCCAGGGTTATTCAGAACTGATTTGTCTTGGCTTGAGATATAGTCATTTATAGCGGCAGAGGATGCAGGAGAAACGAGGTCATCCTTTTCTGCAATTATAGATAGTACCGGCACGGATATTTTTTTGAGATTAACTTTTTGCTTTTTGCCATCTTTGGCAATCTCCATGCCGCCTGATACCAGCAGGTTATTCTTGTAACAATCGTTGATGATTTGCCGGTGTAGGACACCAGGTATCGGAGGAGTGTCGTACAGCCACCTTTCGACATCTATGAAGGTGTCGACAAATTCGCTGTCATAGGTTTTCTGGAAGAGTTTTAAGTATTTGTCAAAGCCATATCTAGGCGGGTTACGCATCAGAAAACCTAGATCAAGTGCCTGACCGTCCATGTGACCAAATTCATCCATCATAGCATCAACATCAATCACCTTTGACCATCTTGCAAGTATAGTGTCGTCCTTGCTGAAATCTATCGGAACTGCCATGAGGACCAGGTTCCTGACCTCTTCTGGATTCAGGGCAGCATGGATAAGTGCAAATATTCCACCCCAGCAATACCCAAGAATTGATATCTTGTTTTCTTTGGTTTGATCCTTTACCACTATAACAGCATCATTCACGTATCCAAGGTAGTCTTCTAGCGACAGGTGGTTATCATTCCAGTCGGGGTAGCCCCAATCAAGCAGGTAGATGTCGAGGCCATCAGATGTCAAAAGGTCTCTAACTACACTTCGCCTAGGATTCAGGTCCAGTATATGAAAGGTGTTGATTGGAGCATAAATTATTAGAAGTGGTTGTTTTTTCGCAGTTGGTGCTTCTTGTCCAAATGCGCGATAGTGGAGCAATCTCGCCTTTCCTTTTCTGTATACCACATCATATGGTGCCAGATGGGATTCTTTTGGAATGAGCGAGAAAACTAAGTGGCTTCTCACGTACCAATCAAACAGACGGTCAAGATAGTCGACAGGATAACCAGCTTTTCTGAAAATTGAACGCTGCTCCAGCAGCAATCGCGTGTATCTTGAGAGTAGGCTTGTAAAATGTTCAGATTTCAATTCTGCCTCTAGTTCTTCGTCTACATTCTTTAGCCACTTGTTGTATATTGATTCTACCGTATTGTAAGAAATTGTTCCTTTACCTCCGCCTCCCATCGCAGCTTCAATTACACCTTTTCTTTCTTCTGTAACCGCTTTTTGAAACGCTCGCAAATAGACTGAATTGTATATATTCGACAGTTTGAGGCCGTACAGGCAAGCGTCAAGAAATGTTGATGTTAGTTGGTTCATGTCCATCCTATCTCTAATTCCTCGGCTTTATCGATTCTCTATCACAAATAAACCTTCAAGACTCATATGCCCTGTAAATCGGAGAATGCTATTTGTGCTATAGGAATTCAAAGCAATGCACTGCAAACGCGCAATGTAAATATCTCCATCCCAACAACTCTGCTCATGAACGTAGTCTATCCGCAATCAGATATAGTGATAGCAAAGACCTGTGGTTGCAGCAGCGGCAAGCAAAGAGTTACCTATGCGTTTTCTGCAGACTTTCACAGCCTATGCATGGACAAGAAGGATTTGCTGTCCGCAGAGATCGCAGCATGCGAAAAGCTCTCAAAATATGCTACAGCCGAATCTGAAAGTGAAGTAATTGCAAAAGAAATAGCAGAATTAAAGATGGCACTTGACCTCATGACATAACAAGAGGTCGCGAAGAAAGGGTCTCACGGCTAGGTTCTATTCAAAGACCGCCAGCTGACCACTTTCGGATGATGAAATGTGCAGATATAATCAATCAACTTCAACAAGTTTTCTAACTGTGCTTCGGTGCGGGAATTGATGATATTCTTCTAGGTGCGGAACAGTCGGCAGACATCATTTTGGCTCATAGTCTTTAGCCAATCTATATGTGCTTTGTTGCTTATCCTGCTGCCATCTACCATAGTCTTTTTAGCATTAGACAATCCGTTGCCTGCAACAATTTCCTCTCTTATTACCGAGGAACGATCTGGAGACAGCTCCGCGACTATCCCAAAAAAGTGCTTTCGGTTGTCATAGATGTTAACAAGGTCGTAGTTTGTTAGTATGTGATTATTGTTACTGTCTGTATTGCTGGCTATTTCTTTATAGATTAACCTTGACTTTGAAGGCATTTCTGACCTTTCTAATTCTCTCAATAGAGGCTCGTTTTTCTTCCAAAATGGCGAAATGTCGATGCTGGCTATTTGTTCTGACGAAATGCCAGATGACGGAGACATTCAATTGTCTTGTAGAATTAATTTGATTTAAGTGGTGTGAAGGAGGATTCTATTTCCATAGCATGAATGCACTGCAATGCACAAAATTCCAAGTCCTTATCACACTGTTTCGCAGTCGTACCTCGTGGTAATCGTGATAGGAAACGCAACAAATATTGACGCAGCGCTACTGAAGCGGCTGTCAAGAATGTATGAAGCTGGGATTTCAATAAAGGATATCTCTGATCAGTTGAGAATGGATCAGATGACAGTGAAAAAGCTCCTCAAGCTGCTAGGCTATGCAGCTTCTGATTAGGAGGGAACTGATATGCAGCTTGCAGAAACAGAGCGGCCGATATTTGACATAGTTCCTCACATCTTCAAACGGCCACTTCTCTCAGCCAGCCCGTCAGATCCGCTACTGCAAGTTGCCACATTCTTGGCTATAGGTCCCCAGATCTATGTTGATGGAGTAGTGGTTCTTGATAACCACAAGGTTGTAGGAGCAATAGGGGGCAGGCACATCATCGAACACATCTTGTACCACCCAAAGGGTTGGCTGCAGGGAACAGCATCGATGGTGATGAGCCGATTTGAACACGCGGTGCAGGTCGACTACCCTCTAAGTGTCGCGCTAGATATTTTTAGCAAGACCGGATTTGCATTTGTACCCATAACAGTCAAGCAAAGTGTTGTTACTTCTCTGTCTATACGTGATGTATTAAGAGTCGCAATGGCTTCAAAGCTAGATACACCAATCGATCGATTGTCATCCCCATTAGTCGCAGTAAAGAGTAACACAAGTATAGGAGACGCTTTAGAAATAATGTTAGAGCAAGGAATTCGAAACTTGATCGTTAAAGACAATAACTCCAATACAGGAGTCCTAAATGATCGCAAGATGCTCGAATATCTCCTGAGCTATGGGGGCAGAGAGACTGTCTTGTCGCGAGGCTTGGACGGGCTTTTCGAGACTCAAGTCAACATCCTTGATCTGGCTGCAGCTAAATCTGTTAATCGAGATACGCCCGCAGGTTTGGCGGCTGAACTCTTGCTCGATCTCAACGCCCCTTGCCTGCTACTAGATAATGGCTCGATTGTAACCCCTTGGGATGTTGTGATGAAAGGTCTCAGAAAATCAAAATCATAAGCTCATGCGTGTGCAATGCACGCCAGTGCATACTGTTTGTTAAAATATGAAGCAAGTCCCTACTGTTGGCATGCAAATGCTCTCTGCGCGCATTCACCAATACCAAAGACCACTTGTAGTTGAAAGAGTTCCAAAGCCTAGCAACGTTCATGGCGAAGCTGTCCTTGTCAGGGTAGGCGCAGCCGGCCTCTGCCACAGTGACCTTCATCTGATAAACGGAGAATGGAAAGATGCAATCCCGCTGGCGCTGCCCAAGATTCCCGGTCACGAAAACGCCGGCTGGGTCGAAGAGATTGGCAATACGGTGCCGGAAGGGCTGTTCAGCAAGGGCGAGCTTGTTGCAATTTTCGGTGGATGGGGCTGCGGCATATGCACGTTCTGCAAAAGGGGTGACGAGCAGCTCTGTGTTGCTCCGCAGTGGCCCGGCCTGTCGCAGCGCGATGGCGGATACTCCGAATACATACTTGTGCCTTCGTACAGGTTCCTTGTCAAGGTTCCAAAAAAGGGCAGATTGACTCCTGAAGAGCTTGCGCCGCTGACAGACGCAGGACTCACCCCGTACAGGGCAGTCAAAAAGGTGACGCATATGCTTGGTCCCGGGACAAACATCGCAATAGTCGGAATGGGCGGCCTTGGTGCGTATGGCATCCAGTACGCCAGGCTCCTTGCGCCACACTCGACTGTCATTGCAGTGGACCGGAAAGACAAAAAGCTCAGCCTTGCCGAGAATTTTGGTGCCGATCGCACAGTAAACTCGGCAACCACACGGAACATACGTGATGAGGTGTTAGAGCTGACAGACGGCAGAGGGATCGATGTGGTAGTTGACACCGTTGGTGCAGAGAATACGATAGCCGATTCGGTCAGGATGCTGGCAAAGGGCGGTGCGCTGGTGGTAGTAGGCCTGTTTGGCAGCCAGATAAAAATCCCGCTCTTGCCAGCGATAGTAAACGAGTACCAAGTGATCGCATCGTTGTGGGGAAACTATAACGAGCTGAAAGAAGTGATAGAGCTAGCCAGCCAGCGCAAAATAAAGCATGCCTACCAGAGCTTTTCATTGAAGGAGATCAACCAAGCAATAGACCAGCTAAGACAGGGGCAGATCATAGGAAGGGCGGTAATCGTCCCATAGCGTTTTTGTGCATTGCACTGCAATCTCCCTCTTTAAATAAAATTTGAAGCCAAGTTTATGCATGAAGCAGCAGGCTGAAGAACGACAACTGAAGGTCGGCGACTTTATGAGCTCGCCAGTAGTAACGGTGCGGCCAAACACGAACTTTGTGGATGCCGTGCAGGTGATGATACTGAAGGGCATAGGCAACCTGGTAGTAGTTGAAGGCGAAAGAGTAGACGGCATCATAACGGAAAGAGAGTTACTGCAGCACCTTGTTTTGAACAAGACAGTGACAAACAAACAAGTCAGGTACGTCCTGACTCAAAAGTTCACAAAGATAAATCGCGAGACCAGCATACTTGAGGCGGCAAAGACCATGATCTCTAAAAAGGCAAGGCTTCTGGTGTTTGAGAAAGAAAGGCGGACGGGGGCAGACCAGTTGGTCGGCATAATAACCGCTTCCGACATTGTCAGAGCGTTCCTCCAGACAGACAGGAACCCGTCAATAGAAAGCGCGATGACAAACCGGATCTTTACAATCAAGCCGGATAACACAATTCTTGCAGCAGCCAAAATGATGCTCAAGAAAGGAATCGGAAGTGTAGTTGTAACTACAAATGGCTCGCCATACGCGATATTTACTGAAAGAGATCTGCTCAGGGTTCTGGGACAGCGCATCGATATTGAAGAAAGAGTGGGTGCCTACTGCACGTATCCAGTGGTGACTGCAAAGCTTGGAATCGGTGCCAAGGACGCAGCCAAGATAATGTTTTCCCGCAAGATCAAGAGGCTTCCTCTGACTAAGGGTGATGAGATCGTGGCCATGGTCACCGCCAGAGACTTGGTAGAGGCATTTCAGAGGGGCAGATAGAGGATGCCAAGCGCCATACTGCCAAAGCGAATACTTGTGCCGTTGGATGGCTCTGACCCTTCTTTTCAGGCTGCCAAGTATGCGATAAAGCTGGCCAAGATGGCCAAGGCTGAAATTATTTTCATGCATGCAGTGGTCAACCCACCATATGTCGAATACAAGGCCGCTGGGCTTGTGATCGTGCGGTACATAGAGGAAGCCAAGCGCCATTCAGAAATGTGGTACAAGAACCTAGGTGAATTGGCTGCAAAGGAAGGAGTCAAGGCTTCGTCTGAGACCATACTTGACATAGCTTCGGCCGCAGATTCCATCATCAAGTACGCCGAGAGCAAAAATGTAGACCTGATAGTCATGGGTACGCATGGAAGAACAGGCATAAAGCGCTTCCTGATTGGAAGCGTTGCAAATGGAGTTGTAACTCATGCCAAGTGCTCTGTGCTCGTAGTCAGGTAATAACCTCTTATTTTATTCAACTTAATGCTTGCGTTGGATTCTTTGCATTGCAATGCAATACCTAGACATTATCAACGTGATGAACTGCTATTACATAGATGGCAACAGACGTAACTGATGGACTGACTTGGTACTTGGAATTGCTAGCAGGATCTATTGTCATCTATACGCTAATTGTCCTCTTTGTCCTGTTTCTCCTGTATTATTATAAAACGATACCCGACAATATCTACAAAAGATATGTAGGCTACTTGAGCAGGAGGAAAACAGCTTATTTTGGATCTTGATACATCTCATCTTGTGTTTCCTCCTGACCAAAGTCTAAAGCTACAAGAATAGACGATTTGCTACTTTGCTATTACTTTCTTTGAACATGCCGCACAGAACATTTTTGGGTTTCTTCCTTCAATTGTGGCATCTCTTGCCAGGTATCCCATTATTGCCCCGCAATTGTCACATCTCAATTCTGTAATACATTTATCGTGGTATGGCTTGCCATCAACAGTTATACCCCTGCTGGTTTCGGTGAACTTTAGACCACAAACTGGGCAGAGCTTGTCTGTCATATGCTCTATAGCGTACGTCATTTTAAAAAAGCCTTACTGCAAAGGCGCTATCGATCTGAAAACAAAAGGCGTTAGTTCTCCCTTGAGGCATTTAACTTAAGACTCACTGCTTTGCAAGTTGTAATTCTGAAACCAACTTTATTGACGCTTTTTGACAAGCCCCTCTCTCTGTATGACTGGCAATATCTTTTTCAATATTATGTCTTCGTGGTCGGCTTGCTTGTCAAATGATACCATCAATAGTGCATAATCCCGGTGTTCCAACGGAATTGATGCCCTCTTGATTTTTCATAAAGAGTAAATGTGTATATGGCTCTACCAAGTTTTGCTTCATAATCTTCTCGTGTCCTCATTCGGAGGACCGATTTGATGGCAGAGCTCTCTACTTCTTCAAATGAAGGCAGGGGAGTCACATCTTTTCTAAATTCCTGAGCTACCACCTTTCCCATTATGTTTGCAATGCCCGCAAAGCGTATTGATTTATCCAGCGATAGTATTTCGCTACATGTATCTTTCAGATTGGCGGCCATGTCACCTGTTCTGTCAGACAAGAGCGATTATCTAAGATAAAGATACTACATTATATTGTAGAGGAAATCTACTTTCCTGCAAGTTCCTATTTTCTATCTATTATGCAGCTTCCGTCTCATCACGTCGTGAAGTTGGACTAGTTTCTGCGAAACGCTGTGCCCTCCTATATGCGATGAGAAAGCCTGCGCCACCAGCGATAACTCCAACTAGAATTGCCAAGATAGACCCTGCGATTGGCTCTACAAATGGTGCCATGATAGAGTGCGCTTGCTGTGCGTCAAAACCTCTTCCGCCTATAGCAGTTGGCAACATCGCAGCTCCTCCCTGATAGCCAGCATACATCATCATGCCTGCAGTCGCGCTGGTTCCGACATTCATTAGGATCAAGTGAACCCATGCTAGTGCATTCGCACTGCGCTTGAAGTTGCCTGCCAGATAATGATAGAATGCCGAGGATACAGCGACTCCGATTACTCCTACAAGTATGTATGACAAATAGCCAAATGTAAACCAAGTCCCGGCACCGCCGGATGCTATCACTCTTGAAACTTCTGGATTTAGGATTGATATCTGTCCTAGGACAAGAAAGACGGTCAGTCCAACAACAATTGCACCCTGTATGATTGCCGCAGCCATGAATCTCCTAGCCCAAGTATTGCCCTTTGAGGCAATCCCAAACTCGCCCCCTCTTGTAGGACCTGCTTTCATAGTAACCGCTAGCGCGCTATGTTTTATTACAGTTCAATAGAAAGATCGGCAGAAAAAGGTGCAAAAATCTTCGGTAGAGCCTTGCTGCCTGCACTGCACGGCAAAGTGTTCCTGAGCTTCTAATAGTCATTTGCTGCAACAACACCCGTATGACTTCGGAATTTGATCGTGGAACTTCGCCTTCAGACAGGCGAACAGAATTAACACTAGCGAGATGGAGCACTAGGTTCTGGGCATGGCTTGTAGATTTCATCATAGTCAATGTTGCGTTAGGAGTACTGTTTGCGATAGTGGCAATGCCAATCTGGCTCACAGAATTTATGAATCCAAGCATGATATCAAACGGCCAATGGTGGAACAACATTGGCGGACCATTCAGCTTTGCAATCAACAGCCTAGTATTCTTTGGATATTGGACATACATGGAATCCAAGTACAATGGTCAGTCAATTGGTAAAATGCTACTGCATATCAAGACAACGAACCTTGATGGGAAACCGGCAGACACAAAGAGCATTGCCATATCGAGTTTTGGCAAGGCATTCATTCTACCATTAGATGTACTTCTGGGCTGGATATTCACTAATGACAAGAGGCAGAGATTACTTAGCAGAGCGGCAAATACAATAGTAATCAAAGCAAGGGAAGAGACCGGCGATACCGCAAATGTGAGGTATACAAAGGGGCGATTCGGTGAAATGCAGAGGGGTCACACAATCCTTATTGCCGGTACAGTGCTCCTAGTGGCAGGAATAGCCATAACAGCAGTATGGAGGACTTCACTCGCCAGCTCGTTTTTGGCAGACAACACTATTGTGCAAACAACATCGATACAGCCGGGCCAGTAGGTAGACGCGCAGATAAAGGTCGACGCTCTGGACAGGCCGCTTTCGCTATCGCTCGGAGTAGAGCGGCAGGATTCTTCAGGCGACATCAGGTTGAAGGAAACAGTAACTGACCCAAGCGGAGAAACAGTGAGCAACGGCGAATTTGACGAGTCGTTCTTTACGACCATCAAGCCTGAGGGGACTGGAACATACACTGTCATTGTTACGAACATCGGCACACAGACCGCAATGGTCAGCGGATCGTTTGGGTACATGCCATTTGCTTCAGCGGACGGCCAGCCTAATTTTGACGACATGATGTCTGGTGGACTTGACATGCTAATTCTGGGCGGAAGCCTGGCCGCGGCAGGAGTCGTGACTTTGATCGTGGGAGGCGTAATTACAATCGCAGACGGCAGAAGGCACGAGACAACAACTACCAGCGAGAGCGGAGTCACGTACAGGAAGGATTAGAAATGAAGGCAATAGTGCTTTTTGACACGCTCTTTGGAAACACGGAGAAAATAACCCGCCGGCTGGCAGCCGGCCTGTAGGAAACCGGCGTAGAAGCCGAATCAACCAACATCAAGCAAGCGCGGGTAGACGGGTTCGCCGGCTATGACCTTCTGGCTCTTGGAGCGCCGACCCAGTACTTTACCGCATCAAAACCCCTGAAGATATTTTTAGAGCAACTGAAGGGCTTGGACCTTAAAGGTAGGCGCGGCTTTGCGTTTGACACAAGACTGGATTCACGTTTGTCGGGCAGCGCGGACAGGTTCGTCGAAAAAAGGTTGCAAGAACTTGGAACCGACATTATCCGGCCTCGCGCTTCGGCACTGGTTGTCTGTGAGAAGGGGGCCAAGCCTGAAGACACCATGCTCAAGGAGGGATGGAAGACCTCTTCGAATCGATTGGAAAAGAGCTTGGGACACTCTTGAAAAAGATGCAACAGGTGGGGGCGGCATGACAGAGCGGCAGCATCTAGGGTAGGCACAGAAAGAAGCAAGCAGAGATCGCATGACTCTTTCCGAAAGAGGAGGAGAAATAGCTGCCATCATCGGCATCATCCTTGTTGCATTTTTCTTCTATACACATCAGGCGTGGTGTACAGGATTCTTTACATCTGCCTCTGCTTCAACGGAAGCATTCCTCCTTTATGGTTCGATCCTGACTGGTATGGCAGAACCTGTTGCCCGGCTAGCGACAGGAAGGAGAAATATTTCGCGGCTTCCAGAGCTTGCAACATCGATATTCTGGATAGTAAGCTCAGTATGGTTGTTTTACGTATTTCCATTCAACTTTGCACATTTTGCTGACGTGGTTCCAGAGTTTCTGCGCTTTTTGGTAAGCTGGATCACAAATGACATTGCAAGGATTCTCTTCATACTCGGAATTCTTGGAGGAGTGGCCTTCATATCGGTTAACGTCATGCTCTATTTGAAGGTCCGCAGACTGCTCCACCAGCAGGCTGTGCCGAGTTCGTAATCATTTACGCGGGAGATAGATTTTCCTGTCATCCTACCTTTCTTAGTTCAAGCATGTGAGGCTAATGCCTTGACTACATCGGTTTTTGTAACTATTCCTGCCACTGCTTGCTTTGAGTCAACAACAGGCAGGCCGCTTATCCTGTTCCTAAGCATGATGTATCCTGCATCAGCCAGATCGGAATCCGCAGTTGTCGTGACAGGGTTTGGTGTCATGACATCTGACACCAGCATGGCCGCCTTTATCCCTGCAGGAATGAACGGCTGCCATTTCTTTACATTCCAGGGTTGACGCCTTTCTACCATCGCTCCAAGCGGCAGCAAATCCCGTCCCGTTATCATGCCGACAAGCCGTCCGTTCCTTGTGACCACAATTCTTGATATTTTGTTGACGATCATTAGCATGATTGCAGAATGCACCGGCTCGTCGGGCGCTACCGTTATGACCTTTTTTGTCATGAATTCCCGCACCCTATGCTCCATCGCATAATATTCCACATAGGCGGTTGTAAGGTCGGTCTTGGTGAATATGCCCTTCAGGTTCTTCTTACCGTCTACCACTACAAGCGAGCTGACCCCCTTCGCCAGCATTACCTTGGCACAGGCTCTCAGGTCCGTCTCTTCACCTACTGTCACGAGACTCCTGCTCATAACCTCGTCCAGCCTGATCTCATCAAGCTGCCTTGGCGGCACCTGCTCGTACAGGAACCGTGCAATGTCCTTTTCTGTGACTATGCCAAGTGGCTTGTGGTTCTTTGCAATTACGACTCTGCTGATGCCGTATCTCAAAAGGATGTCCCTTGCGTCAAGAACGGTCTCGTCCGGTCCAAGCGTTACTGGTTTCCACATTGCTCCCTTTGCGTCTAGTCCCACGATGTACATCGTATACGCGACATTGCACAATGGTATTATTCAGTTTGTCTACAGTGAATTGCACTGCATACCTCCTGTCTATATGCAGGGAGCCTCCATACGAATATCGGGTAGAAGAAAATGGAAAGTGTTTCGAAAGCTAGTAGCATGAGACCGTCCTCAATACTGTCCATAATAGGCGGGGCACTAATGATCATCGGCGGAACACTGGGACTCTCTATGTTTGCAGTCTGGAGCCAAGCAGGAATGCCGGGATGGGGCGGCGGAGGAATGATGAGCGGCGGCTGGGGCATGATGATGTCAGGCGGATTTATGTGGGCCGCTGTTGGAACAATGGCCGCAATTTCAGTAGGCGCTGGAACAGTTTCTATTTTAGGCGGATATTCGATATACAAGAGGCCTGAAAGTTCAGGCGCATGGGGTGTAGCAATACTGATCTCAGGTATCGTAGGACTCGTCGGCATGAGTGGCTTTTTCATAGGTCCGATACTAGGCATCATAGGCGGAATACTGGCCCTGACAAAGAAGTAATTGACAGGCACAGATTTCCACCATTTTTTAATTATGTGTGCAGGGTATGGTCAGATGGATATGAAGGAACAATTCTTCTGGCTTCTGAAGCAGAGGAGGTCAGTAAGAGCTTTCGACAGAGAAAGGAAGTTGGACGATTCCGTGCTGGACGCGATTCTTGAGGGTTGTGACCTCGCACCCTCGTCAGGAGGGCTCCAGAGCTTTGAAATATACATGGTGGAGAATGATGAGAAGAAGAGGCGGCTGGTAGCGGCTGCCAGAGACCAAGGATTTGTCGCAGAAGCTCCACTGTTGCTTGTATTCTGCGCCAATCCGTCCCGGTCCATTCATAAGTTTGGTGAACGCTCGCAACTGTTTTCTGTTCAGGATGCCACCATAGCAGCCGCTTACGCGCAGCTAACAGTCTATGCTCTTGGGTTGACTACGGTATGGACGGGAGCCTTTGATGAGAAGAGAGTGTCTGAAATACTAGGCCTGCCAGAAGGGCACAGGCCGGTAGCAATGCTGCCCATCGGTTATCCTAGTGAAGCGCCAAAAGAAAAAACTACCCGCGGATCACAAGATCTGTTTCATAAGATTTGTTGAGTTCTCTGCTTACGGGCATTCTAGGAGAATTCAAGAGCTTTTTCTGTGCTTTAGCGGTATAATCTCCCCACCTGTTCCGGGGCCTGGTCCGAAGGAGTGTATTGCAGCACGGACACCTTGCTCCACTCCAGCGCAGGAAAACCTCGCAGTTTGTGCAGCGCTTGCGTTCCCCCTGATATCGTCGTACGCCAGCTGCGGGAAGCCGGTTCTTGTATTTCAAGCAGATGCCAAGGCAAGACATTTTGAAAACCAGTTATGACAACCTGTAATGCTCTTTTGCTGGCGGCATTGTTTCATTGCGGGCAGTCCTGTAGCCTAGGAAAACAAGTGCTACTCCTGCCGCAACAAGAATGTAATAGGCCGGATAGAGCTTGCCAAATACTGCATTTACCTGCCCCGCGGCCATAAGAAGGGCTGAAAAGAATAGAAACGCAGTTCCGGCTATGTTTTCGCCATTGAGTTTTATCATGTTTTGTCATTCTTGCGGCAGATATTTACCTTGTAGGTTTGCACTGCATTGCAAAACACCATAGCATATTATTATAGCAAGTACTGATTATCTGCTGTATGTTTTCAGAAGATATGTGTCCTGCCCTGACACATGTCAATATTTCTTGGGGTTATGTAGAATCCTCGTTTCCTTCAGGGCAGGATTGGCTTCCGTTCAGCACGAAGCCGTTGGTGGGGTTTCTGGGATTCTAACCTCGAGAGCAAGATGCTTACTTTTATCGATTACGTCTGCACTGCATTGCAACCTGATTTCCTTATTCACATGCCTGACACACCGTTTGCGTGAAAGCAATAAGTATTGGAAGCTAGCAAAGACCGCTTAAGCAAGGATACCAGCCAAACATATGTTGTGTTTGGTACTACTGGTTCACTAGGTGCTGCGACAGTAAGAAGACTGGTTGCACTGGGCATATCAACTAGGGCTGTCGTGCGCTCATCGGATCGCGCCGGGCAAGTGCTCCCAAAGCATTCAAGGATTGCAATAGAGGCAGATGATGCGATGAACGCCGAAAGTGTTCGCGCTTTGTGTCATGATGCCGACACGATCTATCATTGCGTGAATGTGCCGTACTAACAATGGTTCAGAGATCATGCCAAGAGTAACAGATAATATTTTGGGAGGTGCGAAAGAGGCCAAGGCGACTCTGGTGTTTACGGTTTCGGTAGGTTCCAACAAATGTCAGCAACTGAAAATCATCCTCTGGCAGCCACAAGCAAGAAAGGCAAGCTTCGGAATTTCATAGAGGGAAAACTTATGGATGCACAAAAGTCAGGTCAGGTAAGTGTCGTTATCCCACGCTTTCCAGATTATTATGGGTCAAACGTAGTTAACAGGTTGATGGCACCAATCTTTTTTAGGATACAGGAATACTTTAGTGAATCGTTTGTACAGCAAGAAATTTGTAAATTTGTCGAGAATTCCTAAGGTTATATTGAAGGTACTGGCGATTTTTGGAAATTGTCTATACTCGAGCGAATTTTTTGAGCTACGCTCTGGAAAGTGACCTGAACCAGCTAAAGGACCTACTCCCTTCCCCTAAGGTGTCTCCAGCTTTATCTATTGGCAGACGAGCTGGCAGCCATGCATGGGTTCCTATGTCCTATCAGACCATCATATCATGAATGCAAGGGTTGCGGCAAGCGAAAATCTCTCTTCTGCACCAGATGCGGTTTATGCTTTACATGTCATTCTATGGCTGAAAGGCGTCGCGTGTCAGTGGTGGCATGATCCACAAATGGGAGTCGAGTAAATCGCCATGACTAACAATATTGTTCAAGACATACTTCAAAAGCACACCGTATTCAAAGACGAATCGGTGCTAGACGTGGAGTATACTCCAGACAGCCTGATGCACAGAGGCAGAGAGTTAGGCTCACTAGCATTGTTTTTTAGGCCCCTCTTGGAAACACCTGGCAAAGCTTCGCCTGTTGCCTTGATCTACAGCAGGTCGGGAACCGGCAAGACATCCATAACAAAGACTTTTGGCGGCATCGCCGCAGACATGCTCAAGTCAAAAGGCATCGACCTGAAATATGTACACATCAACTGCAAGTTTGTCACAAACATGCATGCGCTGATGCAGCAGATAGTCCGCTCGACTACGGGCGCAGATGTCAAGGGCCTGAGCCCCGACCTGATGTTCAGGGAGATGTACAGGCAGCTAGATGCCAACAACAAGTACCTTTTACTTACTCTGGACGAAGTCGATTGGTTCATCAAGAGGACTGGTGAAGACCTCATCGAGCAGCTGACCAGATACAGGGAAGAACTTTCAAGACCCAAAAGGCTGGCAATAATTTTCGTTATTAGGGATAGCAACATTGACACCATGGCAGAGCTAGAGCGCAGCAAGCTCCACAGAACCTTCGGTGCGAGAATGCTAAAGTTGGAGCCTTACACCAAAGAGCAGCTTGTAGACATCATTGGCCAAAGAGTACAGATGGCATTCAGAACAGACGGATCGGTTCCCGATAACATAATCGACTTCATCGCTGAAATGGCGTGTTCGATAGGTGATGCATACTATGCGATACAGATACTGTGGAAGGCTGGCAAGTGCGCCGATAACTTTGGGATGGACAGGGTTATACCGGAGCATGTCAGGATGGCCAAATCTATGACTGACCCCAAGGTTAGGAGCGAGGACTTACTCTCCCTGCCAAGGGATGAGAAAGTCGTACTGCAGGCTGTGGCGAACCTATTAAGAAAAGAATCCAACATCTATGTGAATCTATCAGATATAACAGAGACATACCATGTCCTCTGCGAAACATACAGATCTAAACCGGCCGATAATCGAAGTGTCAGGGAATATCTGCTCGACCTGTCGAGGATAGGGTTCCTAGATATCAAAAATGCAAAATCCAAACTAGAAGCAAGCATCCATGACGTCCCTATCGGGATTTTGCTTGAAGTGCTTGAACCCATGGTGGCAAAAGAGCATTCTGACTAGCTAAAGAGGAAATTCAAATGAAAGGGACTTTAGACAGCATTACCGCAAGCTCCAAATGGATAGAGCAGACCCTGTCTTCCAAGGTCAGGATAAGAATACTCGTTTTCCTGGCAGCTAATCGCGGTCGTGCATTTAGCAGATACAAGATATCGTCTGCAACCAACGTCTCTGCCAAGGAAGTTTCAAAGCATATGAAAATACTTGTTGAGGCTAAACTTGTGAAAACTGTTAGCGGCGGAGTTATGTTGTATTCTTTTGATGAAGGTGAACTGGCATTACTTTTCGCCGAATTTCTCCGGCGTTGTGTCTCCTAACCTACGCTTAATTAATTAATCTTTCGATTTTGTTGCATACCGAGATGCAGTCAGACCGGGAGTAATAGAATATGCAACATATTATGGCTATGGATGACCAAAGGCTCATGCTATACAGTGGTGTGCTAACTAATAATCGTGTTGTCAGGACTACAAACCTAGCGCTTGATTATGATCACACCATAATACTGACCATCATAGTTTACAACATGACTGTTACTCTGTCTGAGACGCTCAGCACCTAAGGGGTTATTCTCAGAGATGGTCTTTATAACATTGTAATCAAAAATGCTGATCTGAGAGGCAACGGAAGAGCCATACGGACTATCTTTTATCTTGAGAGATCCGTTCATAAGCTCTCTTAGTTTTGGAGCTTGGCTCAGGGTTGCATCATCTATAGTAATGGCACCATTCAGAATATCAGAATGGTTTTCTGAAAGATCTTGTACGTAAAAATCCTGATACACAGAAACAACTGCATCACCATATATTGTAAGCCGTTGAAATAGAAAAGCTGCCACTATAGTAGCTACCGCAATACCTACAAAAGCTAGAGAGTGCCTGCCTTTTCGTAGTATGATATTCTGTGACCACACTAAATAACCGATTGTTTTGTCTGGCCGCCGAAATAGTAGGCGGGTACCTTATTTACTACGCAAGCGATCAGCAGCTATAGTTCATGCGCCCTTGGAGAATCGCTATCGGTGGATTATTTCTTGCAGCGGGATTGGTGTTTATGTTCCCCCATGCAAGCGGTATTGGCAATGTTTGTTATCCTGCATCTGGTGCCGTCCATTCGCCGTTTCCGGAATACTTTGAGGGTTGTAATCTGTGGCTTAGAACGAACCCCACCTATCCGATTTTCATACCGCTGATGGTGATTGGTTTGTCATTTCTGATACTGGAATTACGAGATAGTCGTCCTGCGTCGCTGGAAAAGGCAGTCTAATCGATAACACCCAGTTGCAGCACTATGCCGGTGTGTGCATCGATCTTAAAATCATACTCGGGTTTTGTGGTATTTCCGAGGTTCAGAATAACTTTCCAGTAATAATGGTCTCTTTGAATATTGTCAACAACAAAGAACGTGCTCTCCCCCAGCGTTCCGTCATTTTTGTCAACTGCAAAACTATTCCCATCCTTACTTACGTAGATAAGCTCAGTTGTACCGAGGGCTCCGCCTCTTACGGCACCCTTTTCGTAGCCGTTCATTTGGTAACTTTCATCCACAGCGTTCCTAGCCGCCCTTTCAGCGTCACCCTCGGAGATTATGTCGGATATTCTTGTAGGATCGTAGTCCAATGGTTTTGGAGGTTTGGGAAGATTGGATATAAAGGCAATCACCAAGATGGTTATTCCTATTCCTGCAAGTGGCACTATAATCAAGCCCTTTATGCGTTTCATAGACGCCGAATAAGTCAGTTAGGAATCACAGATATAAAATAGGTAGGCGATAAGGTGCGAGGATCATTCAACCCTTATGCAGGATGTCTGCAAAAACTACAAGAGTAGCCAAGTGTATAACTAGACGCAGTGAACAAGACCACAGTATTAGTTGGCATTTCTTTCATCGTTGCGGCGGTAGTGCTAGTCACAATGGGGTTTTTGGAGTGGTTTGCTCATGAGAATTGTATGGAAATTATAAGAGCATTTGAAAGGGGAGAGTCCAATGTTCTCCCTGCGTGCCCACCAGAACCCTCAGGCAAATTTCTCATTGCTGCATTACCAGTGGGCATCGGTGGCGCTGTCATTTTGGTCATGGGAGTAAAGAATAGGTCGCTTTTGTCGTCGCCCAAACCACAGTCAAAATGAAGTCATATTCGACGGTATTGCTTACATTTGGTCTTGGTTCACATTCTATAAGATACTTCAATAAGCGTCGGCGACGGTGCATTTCGGAGCAGATATGTCGCATTGGAGACGGGCGCATCGATGAGGCTAGTGTCAATTCGCGGATATCTTGTTCCGTTATGGAAGAGATGCTGCTTGAATAAAGCTATGCCATGCATGTACAAACTCGACAAAAGCTCAAAAGTAACCTGTATCTATTCCATTAGCAACTTTACACATTGACCAAGATTCATTACGGCAGCAAATTCATTATTTTCTTGCTGACGTTATCATTTATCGCAGGAAATGACGCCATCTTTACTAACGGAGCCGCATCAGCGCAAACTGATAGCCCCGCGCCTACCCTCAACCCCGCTCGCCTAGAGCCTCAAAGAGTGTTGGTATTCGAAAAACCTTTTCCTAACTTGTCTGATGCTGCAATCAATCCCAACACGGGCAAACTGTACTTGGTTAACATGTCAGACGCAGTTGGGGAATCGTCAGGTGGACACGTTGCGGTCTTTCATACCACTCTTAATGGAGCTATTGCGCACAGCACAAACATTCCAGTGAGCTTCTACCCATCGAATCTTGTCATCAATCCTAATACTAACACTATATACTTGCTTCATAACTTTAATTGTCCAGAAGGCAGCACCGTTACGGTGATCGACGGCAACACAGACAACGTTACTGGAAACATTGAAGATAACATGGTGATGCGCAATTGGGCTCATGGCATTTATGACATCCTTGTAAACCCCGTTATCAACAGAATCTATGTTTCAAATGGCACTGCCATGTCAATCATCGATGGCAATAGAAATGAGGTGTTAGACACTATTGCGATCGTTGCTGGTGGCAGTAGCAATCTCGAAGATATCAAACACGAGAACGATAAGTTTGTAAGATTGATGGCGATAAGCCCCGAGAATAATCTCATTTATGGAGTACGTGAAGGCAACAGAACGTTAGCTATATTGGATTTGCGCTCAAACAGTATCATTAACACAGATACCCGCCTCAATGCTGTTCTGCGTGAAAATGCCATAGATAGTTACCCCGTTGACATGATAATCAACTCGGAAACCAGCATTTTGTACATCATGAATCAAGCGATCATACCACAGCATCCTGATGCAGGCATCAGTATACCTACTGCAGACATCATCGCAGTCAATGCTTCGACTGGTGAGATAATCTCGGAGAGCATGGCAGAAGTGCAGAGCTTTCACTTCGACTTGACTCTTGATGCCAAGCAAAACAGGCTATACGCACTCTCTGGGAGCAATAGCTTTGTGGCAATAGATACGTCTAACAATAAAGTAATTGGCAAGTTCTATTTTGAAACAGGCGAGCTGCCAAACTTTTATCCAAGAATGGTTCTTAATCCTGAGACAGGAATACTGTACTTTGTGGGATCCGATGCCATTATTGCAATATCGACCGAAACTCTCACAAGTTCTACTAACAAAGACTCCGTCCCTGTACCAGAAATAATTACTGATGATGGTGCAGATTTATCATTGGCGCTTGCTATTAGCATCGGGGCAGGCATAACTGGAATTGTTGCATATTTGGCATTTAGAAAGAAAAGGCAACCATAACCACAGCTATCCCTGAAAGATATGTGAACCATAATTGCGCAATACTCAAGAACGAGCTTCGGTGGATTCAAATAATAATCGATGCTGTCCAGCGCCCATTGTATAGCAATAGATGGATGATTGGTTGTTATCATGCTAGAGTTGGCAACTATCTTGTTTTTCAGAGCGAGAATGAACAAGAATAGCGACTATCAAGAACTAAGCTCTTGGCCACGGCTCCTCTTAAACTGGTTGATGCCTATCACAGCGCCACCGCTCGCTGCTAGGACCAGCATTCCAATGGCAAAGGTCTCGTTCATTAGAGGGTCAAGATAGGATGGTCTGGTTCCAAATTCTCTGCATTGTGATTGTCCATAGCCGTAAGCATAGTCTACGCACTGTGTGACAGCAGGATATGCCATGCCCACAAAGGCAACTAGCAGAAATAGGGACACGCCTGAGACAAGCATAGCCAATCCTGTAATGCTGATTATGCGGCTATGCGTGGCACTAGTCAACAATTCTTGTGAATAATACGCCTGTTCTATATTTATGCAAATATCCAAACGGGATTGCATGACTCCCTAGCTTCCAGATAACTTCTAGATATGGACCACTCTGACCGTGGTGCTCAAATCAAGGGTATCAAACCTTACATGGATTGATTTTGCTACCTGCGCCTTGATGTGCTCTGGAATTCCGCCGTAGCACTTATTCAGCACTTCAGTGTTTTCCCATCCGCCCAAGCCTGCCACATAAGCTAATGACCAATTAGTTGCCGCCAGATAATATTGAGCCATTGTATGTCTAAACAGGTGCAGTGGGTGCCCGCTAAAGTACACCCCATCGCCAAGCGCATACACTCTCGTCTTTTCATTGAGCCAACTATCTCTGTCAAGCTCCAAGAATATCTTTTTGAATCTGACTGCCATCCTCGACATAAGGTAAGAAGCCTGCAGTGCGTTTGCCCTGTCACTCTTCACATCTTCAAAGAACAGGAATCTCCTTCCCTTTGGCAACCTTTCACGCGCAGTCTCTACAACAGTCCTACACTCTTCAGTCGGGTACTTGACCCACCACTTGCCCTCTTTTGTCAGGCACCAGTCGCCGCGCTTGACCTTGGGTTCAAACTGTTCGACTCTAAATAAAGGTGAAAAAGCGATTCTTTCCCAGCTCATGGATGCCATTGCAAAAGCTCTTGCACCCGTATGCAGGTCAATATTCATGAAGCTCCAAGCTTCCCAGTCTCCCTCATTTTCAAGTCTTCTGTTTATCTTCTCTATCTGTTCAGGCGTCAGCATGATCTCCTTGTATTCGCCCAATCTTTCCGGCGTCGTTGACAACCCATAGCGCCGACCTTCACCGTGTGCAAAATTGATGTTATGCGCCGCTAGAAAGCTGCGATAAGTGTTGATGGTATTTGTCTTCTGCATCTGCGGGTACGCGGTATTGAAACATGCAAGGAAATTGCGCCAGTACTCTATAGCTATTTCCTTGCGTTTTGCAGAATCTAAAGATACACCGTAGCTCACGATGATCTCTGGCATCAGCTTCAGTTGGTCAGATATCCCATGTACCACGTTTACAAGATACTGCATACGTCTTGGTGGGATTCCACCTGACCGCAAAAATGTTATCCACTTCTGTATGGACGGAAGCTGGTTAAATGGCTCATTTTCTAATCGACGATATTCTTGTGCTAGACTTTCAGACCCTTAACCCGCAGGCGGCTCTTTCTTCGTACAAATGTCTGAGCCATTAATCCTCTGCTTCTCCTTTTGTAATGGCATCTAGAACTGCCAGAAGCAGTGACGTGGTAGGGGGATAGATATACCAGATAACAAATAATAAAGTCGGAAAAATTGTTAGTGATGCTTGATTAACGCTGAAGTAGAAGTTTAGTGTCTGTACATTCGCGCCTGTGCAACGGATTATGCAACGCTTTTGTTGCATTGGACGCTCGAAGGGAGCGATTTTCTCACATAATTATTCATATCAGCCGCATAAATTATAGAATTTTGTAGTTCCACTTTCATTTAGTTAGCGTTTCTGTATGCTACTTACGTATGCTTTTGATATGTAAAAAGATCCATAACTTTTGGACATTTTATGAAAAAGCTGCAGGTGGGTAGGGGGAGGGGCTGGGTATACTACAGTGCTTAAAACCTCGTCCCTTGCCCACAGCCCTGAGCGATAGTTGTCTGCAGCAGCTGGTGGTGGTGACGATGATGGGATGGCGTACCTTGCCGTCTACTCTGAAAGGCTTGTGCAGATGGTAGAACACAAGCTTGAGGACAGCATGCAAAGGCTCCTTATGCCGGCCGCACATTCTGCAGACATTGTACAGGAAGTAAAGGCGCTCTGTTCTCTAGGCGGTTGTAAGGGAGGAACCATCATGAAGATTGTGACGTACCTACTTGAAAGAGATGCAAAGACAAAGGAAATCGCAGATACATTTGGCATAAACATAAGCACTGCCCACCGTTCACTGGAAAGACTGGAACAGCATGGCTTTGCTTCAAAGGAAGAACGCAGCAGGCTATGGACTTTGAACAAAAGGAGGTTCCCGCTGCTTTATTCGCTCTCCCGCACCAGCACGGTCATTTTGTCGACCCGGAAAAGTTAGTTACGCACAAAAATTGCACGTGATGCAATAAAAGTTTAACCGCTTTTGCAGGTATATAGTACTGCTTGAAGACACATGGTCTACATCATAAAAGACTGGGACGTTTTCAAGCAAGCCGCACTACTGAATAGTAGCTGCTGCAACCACAACGACCTGGGATGCTACCGAATCATAGACAGGGGAAGAGAACAGGAAGTAAAGGTTCTGGTAGGAAAGTTCGGTTATACTGGCAGATTTGTTAGCGATGACCCCGAGTTTGAAGAGATCATCAGTTTTTGCCAGAAACAGTCCTTTGCAGAAATAACAGGCGGCCACATAGAAGCTGGCTCATTTTTTTCAGGGCGGTGAAAAAGGAGAGAGAAATGTCCGCATATCCATACCGTTTAATGCAAAGCGAGAACTCTGCACAACCACAAGGCTTTACACCACAAGCTCAAGATGAAAATCCGCCAGAAAGGGTTGGTTGTGAAGAAGATTATTATCCCTATGACAAAAACTATGCCAGTTTACCACCTACGCCTGTCGGCGAACAACGCGGACAACAGTCTGTCAATACGTGCAGGGTATGCCGCAGCGGAATGTTAGTCTATGATGGAGGCGATGTAGTCTGCACAGCCTGCGGCGCCGTGGACGACGAGCAGAGGACCGGCCTGCAGGATGAAGAGGGTTGCTACCCTTCGTACCACCCACACGTGCACGGTGCGGTAATGAACAACATCTGGTCGATTACAAGGTCCGGCAATGGTACTGCCTTGCTGACAAGGGGAGAGAAAGAGAAACTCGGGCTGAAGACAGGCGCTTACAGGCATACACTCAGGTCGTCAGAAGAGAAGGTTGTAAAGATTATCGACAGGGTCTGTGACAGAAACAACCTGGCGCTCCCAGAAAGCCTTGTCAAAGAAGCAGTGTACTGGGCAACCAAGGTCACGAACGAGCTGGCATCAAAAAGGAAAGAAGACCAAGTCAGGATAAAGGTCTCTCCTGCAGAGATTTCCATATTCTCAATAAGAAAGGCCTGCAAAACATCCGGTATATCTTGCTCAACACAAAAGCTAGTGGAGGCTCACAGAAAGATAGGATACAGCAACATCGAAGATAAGAAAATCCTCAGAAATCTGAGGAGGATCAGCTTTGTAACAGGGATAAAATACGAAACCCTTGCTCCAAGAGACTATGTCTTCAATCTCACAAACTGTTTGATCTCTGACGAAGGAACAAGATCCCGGCTCGCAAATATCGCAAACCCTCTGGACTATATTGAAAGGAGAATCTACAGTAGGTCGCTGGAGATACTTGCAGACGTCCGCGGAGAAGGCAGAAACAACGTCATGGTGGCCGCGGCTGCTATCTGCGTTGCGGACAGAATCGAAGGTGGAGTGCTGGGATCCAGCATAATAGCAAAGACGCTTCACCTAGACAAATACAAGGTTTCTCTTGCAATAGAACGTATCCTGAACCAGATGCGCGAAGGAGGAAAAGTAGTGAAATTTAGGGTCAATCCGGCTGCGGAGTACAGGTCGCAGGTTTTTGGCGAATTCGCAAGATTCGGGCAGCGATGGCGGCCGGATGAAGGAGAGTCACGAGGGGATACTTCAATTTGAAATCTTCTGCCACTCTATCAAAAAACAGCATACAGGCGATATCCCTCGACCATCTAAAAAAGAACGGATGGAACTGCAACACCATGACAAAAGAAGAGTTTGAATCGCTTAAAACCAGCATGAAAATTGAAGGTCAGGTAAATCCGGTCCTAGTCACTCCACGCGCTGACTATTTCCTCATAATAGACGGTGAAAAGAGGTTCGATGCAGCTATTGACCTTGGATGGAAGTCCCTGCAGGCCATAGTCGAAGACAGCATTAACGACGACCAGGTAAAAGTCAGGTGCTTTACATCGCACTACAACAGGGGGTTCCTGGACCCGATAAAGACGTTCAAGCTGTTCTATGGGGAATGGATGAGAGAAAGCAGCAAGGCCTATGATGATGGCGAAGATGAAGGCGGTAGCGGCAAAGAGAAGGTGACGACAAGACAGCTAGAACAAAAATACGGTGTTGACCAGTCATGGATTTCCCGGATTCTTACGATAAGAGAAATACCAGAGCCAGTGCGCAACTATATAAGTTCTTTGATGCGTGACGCATCAAAACGGTTCTCCATAACACACGCCATAGTGCTTGCAGAAAAGGCACAGGCCATCCCGGAAGTGGAGCTAAAGAAGGTAGTTGACTATTTCTTCAGCCCTCAGAACAAGAAGGTGGAAAGCTACACGGACTTGAGATTTCTTTTGGAAACCGTGGTACAGGAATTACATAGTAAAACTCCCAACGACGACGATGATGATGTTGCTGACGGCTCCAATCGCCAAGACTCTGATGATGACGATGATAACGAACACAACGAAGCGCCAAGTAAAACTGGAAAAGGGTTTGCTTGTAGCCGCAACGGCGGCAGTTTTCCAACATCAAGATCAAAATCAAGGCATGTTGTTGAAGGGAATTTTGACTGCGAAGGCTGCGACAGCCACTACATGATTGACTGGAACAATAAGAGAGTGCTAAAGCTCACCCCAGAAGACACGTTCGTAAGGGCCTCAGAGGTCCAAGCCCTGCCCACCAAAGTTACTGACGGGTGCCCCAGGTGTGGCAATCAGATATCCATTGATTTTGAGGGTAGAACTTTCAGGTGGATCTAGCCGTTCACTTTCGCCATCCGCCAAAACGGCTTGCCTCTGTCCAGGTTCCCTCTTTTAAACTCTCGAAAACCTTGCTTTTGGTGCATAAACCAAAGTGAATCACCTTTTAGGCAAGCTGAAATCAGACAGGAGAGCAATCAGTCCAATACTGGCAACAATAGTCCTTATAGCCATAACAGTGGCTGGAGGACTGCTCGTCTACAACGTCTTCTTTGCAACCGCAGGAGCAGTAGCAGCCAGAACACAGATAGAGATAGAATCCGTCAACATGGTAAAGACAACCAGCGGAGCAACGGTCTTTAGCATCACGCTGCAGAACACGGGCAACAAATTCCTCAACTCTGTCACATACACAGTCACCGGAGACACAGGAACGCTGACTGCCACGCTGAACAACCTGCAGCCAGGACAGTCATTGAGCGACACAAAGACAAACCCGGCAGGGTTCTCTGTAACGCCGGGCAAGACGTACCCTGTATCAATAACTGCTACTGCAAGCGACGGAAGCACAGCCCAGTACACATCGTCGGTACTTGCCAGCTCTGGTTGAGTCTACAACAAAGAAGGCTCTCAACCCCCATTTTTTCGTCTTTTAAAGATTCACCGGCCGATTTTGTGGGAATTGAATGATGGGAGATTCTAGTGATCTGCAATACCGCAACACTCCGCCTGAAGGTCCGAGGAAGAGAGTAAGGTCCAGAAGGGGCTCAAGCGAGGTGCTTGGGGCAGTACTGGTTGCTGTTATCACCATGGGTGCCTTCTCTGTTTATGCCAGTTATGCACTAAACCAGACAAGCAACGAAGCCCAGTCTGTCGTTCAATCGCTAAGGAAAGGAACGCTAAAGCAAGGCCAGCTTCTCAGCGTTGTTTACCACTGGGAAAAGGTCCAGGGAACAAGTACTCAGGTAAAGATCAGCCTGTACAACTATGGCTATTCAGATGTCAATGTAAAATACGTATTCATCGATGGTGTTCCGCAGAACAGCTTCAACCTCCTCGCGCTGGACGGAAAGCAGGTTAGCGCGGTAAAGGTAGGCTCGGTAACCAACCTTGTCATCGACGTTCCATACGCTGTCAATCCAATAGTTTCCGGTCAGAGTTACGAGGCAGTCCTTGTGACTGATGACAATCTTGTCTATTCATGGGGGCTTTGAGCGATGACAAATGATAATAATAAACGCAATAACAATCATTCTCGACGAAACAAAGGGATCTCGCCAGTCCTAGGCACGATAATCTTTGTGCTTGTTGCAGTGGCAGCTATAGGCACCACATCTTTCATATTCATGGCCCAGGACAACTACAACACCGCTGTAAAGAAGACCACAGAATTAGTTGGCAACAAGGGAAAGGAGCAGATAACTGCAGTACAGCTGGAAGAAGCAAAATTACAGATAGCAAACGATGGTCCTGCAACATCCAGAATAATTGGGCTGGTGTCGGCAGATGATTCAACAGGGAACCTCAGTCTGAAACCTCTCAATCTGGCTTTACCCTCTGCACAGAAACTGGATTACACGATACCTGACAGTACTACAGGAGGAGGCCTTGGCAGCGGCAAGATGGGTCTCCTTACATCTTTGGGAAATATCTTCTGGGTAGATTCTGAACCACTGCAGAACAAACCTCTTCCAGATTTTGCAATAGCCGTTGCACCGGATTCGCTGATAGTAGAACAAGGCAAGACAGGTACCGCGTCGATAACTGTGAGTCCCTTAAATGACTTCTCAGACGCCGTGTTTCTGTCTGCATCTGGTCTTCCTCACGGTACAAGTTACCTGATCAAGCCGTCAAGTGGAAATCTCCCGTACACAAGCACTTTGACAGTGCAGGTAGGCTCGGCCACGCCTACAGGAGTTTACACCATCACAATTACAGGTGATGACAAGAATGGCGGGGTGCATTCTGCCACCCTGACTCTGCAGGTCAATGCCGCATCCAACCAAGATTTCACACTGTCAGTGTCATCAAAGACTGTAACTTTGCAACGGGGTTCTTCTGCTGCAACAAATTCGGTTACTGTGTCGCCGGTAAACGGCTATGACAAGACAGTAACGCTGGAAACATCAGGTTTTCCTGCAGGGGTTACCTACAGCTACAACCCTCTCGGTGCAAAACCGCTGTTCACAAGTACACTGACTATGGGTTCAGCAGCAAACACGCCGGCTGGAACCTACGTAATCACGGTGAAAGGAAGCGACGACACAGGCAAGGTCCATTCAGATACTTTTACACTGCAAATAACCGCTCAGCCAGACTTTGATTTATCAGTCAACCCGTCATCATTGAATCTGCAGAGCGGAGGTTCAGGCTCCTCGTTAGTGTCTGTAACATCTCTGAACGGATACCCCGGGCAGGTCAGCCTGTCGTTATCAGGACTGCCAAGCGGTGCTACTGCAACTTTTAGCAAGCCTTCTGGAAATCCATCATTTACAAGCGTCCTTGACATCAACGCAGGCACGGCAAACCCGGGAACATACAACCTCATAGTGACAGGTACTGGAAGTATCGACGGCAAGACAAAATCCGCCCAGCTGACGCTTGCCATCCAAGAGACATCGTTTGACTTTTCGCTGGTGCTGGATTCGAGTAACGTAGATGTCCAGCAAGGCGGAAGCGGTTCTAACACTGTTACAATCTCTCCTATCAACGGCTACAACAAGATCGTGAGCCTGTCAGCATCTGGAATTCCATCCGGCGTATCTGCCTCTTTCAGTCCACAGAGTGGTGTCCCTGCGTTCACAAGCACAATGTCCATATCTGCATCAACGTCTGCGGCGCCAGGCTCGTACCCTGTAACAGTGCAGGCGCAGGGAGAGGACGGGAAAACCCATTCAACAACCTTTACGCTGAAAGTGCAGGCAAAATACCAGCTGACAATATCAGTCCAGACAGCCGGACCGTCTGTCGCGCCAACCACTTTCATCTCAGACACTTTTGGCACAGGTCTTGATGGATGGTCATACTGGGGAGACAGCGGCTATTCGCTGACCCGAGACACCGGAACTGGCAGTCCGGCCCCCTCGGCAAAGATCAGTGGAGACGCGTTTGCCACAGTACACGGGATGCAGAAGGTGGTTGACCTTTCTTCGTGGTCAAAGGCAGGGACCCTGACGCTATCTTTCAATTACAGGGCTGCATCAGATTATGCTGGCAGCACGGTAACCAACGCCTTCGTCCGCATCTACAACGCCGACACAGACCAGATACTTTACGAAGAAACGCTCGTAGCCGGGGGAACACAGGACACCGGCTGGAAATCCTACAGCAAAGACATTACCTGCAGCGTGCTATCCTCATCGTCAGGGAGCAATATCAACAACAAGATCAGGATTGTCCTGTTTCTGGGAGACGGGTGGAGCGCAAACTGGAACCAGAAGAACTGGTATGACAATATAAAGCTGGAAAGTTCGGCGTCAGCTGCAACCTGTGGAGGCACTACGAGCCCAGCTCCCGGCACGTACTCCTACCTCGAAGATGAAAGCGTGCAGGTAACTGCCCTGCCCAACGCAGGATGGAAATTATCGTACTGGACTCTTGACGGAGTAAGCATCGGGTCCCAGAACCCTGCCTCAGTCACAATGAACAAGGATCATGCGCTGGCTGCGGTATTTGCACAGGGTCAATCAGGCAGCGATTTTGTGGTCTCTGCAAACCCCTCCTCTTTAAGCATTGCAAAAGGTTCTTCAGGTTCATCGACTGTCACCGTAAACTCGATAAACGGCTATTCCTCGGGGGTGAGCCTGAGCCTGTCAGGTCTTCCTGTAGGGGCATCCTACTCCTTCCTCCCATGGTCGTCAAATGCTCCATTTACCAGTACACTGACGATAAATGCCGGCACAGCGAACGCCGGGACATACACGCTTTCTGTCACAGGAACAGGTGTGGTTGACGGCAAGATCAGAACCACCACTATAACGCTTACGATAGCGCCTCAGTTTGACTTCTCGCTGTCGCTGAATCCGTCTTCCGGGACGGTGCAGCAGGGAGGAACCTCTCAGACTACGGTGACAACAACCTTGCTGAGTGGTACATCATCTACAGTGAGCCTCTCTGCAAGTGGAGGACCGCTTGGAATGACCTTTACTTTCGGTCCTGCTTCAGGAAATCCAACATTTGCCAGTACCCTGACAATCAGCATTCCAAGCAACGCTGCTACTGGCATATACCAAATAACTGTTGCAGGAAGTGGCGGAGGCGTCTCAAGGACAGCAACATATCAGCTGACGATAAGCTCGCAGACAACGCAACAGCCATTCAACTATGCCATGTCCATCAGTCCCTCAAGCTTGTCGATTGCCAAAGGTTCGTCTGCGCAGACTACAGTCTCTGTAGACCTACTCGCGGGATCCTCTGCGCAGGCCGTCGTGCTGTCGTCGACAGGACAGCCTTCCGGCGTTGCTGTCTCTTTCAATCCATCGACTGGAAATCCCACATTCAAAAGTACCATGAGCATAAGCGTGTCTTCCGCAGCTAATGCCGGCACCTATACCCTGACAATAACCGGAACTGCAGGTGCCCTTGCAAAATCCACAACGTTAACCCTGACAATAGTCAATACAGCAGATTTTACGCTATCTGCGACTCCTGGCACTCTCACAGTACAGCAAGGTTCCACTGGTTCAACCACAATCAAGATAGATGCACTGAATGGATATAGCAACATAGTATCGCTGTCGGCCACAGGTCTGCCTTCCGGCGTTACCTATGCATTCATCCCGTCAAGCGGCAAGCCGACTTTTTCAAGTACGCTAACACTCTCCGTGTCCCAGTCAGCCGCTACTGGAACATTCACAGTAACGATCAATGGTGCAGGTGCCGATGGCAAAACAAGGACTACGACTCTGACGCTTACAATACCCAAGCAGACAACTTATCAACTTACAGTAGGTGTCAAGGATCAGTTCAACGCGCCGGTGAAGGGAATCACTGTTACGATAGACTCCTCCTCATACACGACCGATACAAGTGGTCAGGTAACAGTACAGGTCTCACAAGGAACCCACACCATAGCAGTTCCCTCTTCTTATCTCCAGTCGTCAGGCACAAGATATTTGTTTGAAAAATGGAGCGATGGCGGAGGAGTAACAGCAAATCCAAGGACTGTGACGGTCAACTCTGCAGTGACTTTTACTGCCATGGAGAAGAAGCAGCATTACCTGACGATGCAGGTATCGCCTTCTTCATCAGCTGGTACCGTATCGCCTTCCAGTGACTGGTACGACTCTGGTAAACAGGTGACGATTTCAGCATCGGCATCGTCAGGCTACAAGTTCGATACATGGTCAGGTTCTGGTTCAGGCTCGTATTCGGGAACAGGCAACCCTGTCACGATAACGATTAACGCACCAATAACAGAAACAGCAAGCTTCCAGAAGGTATACACCGTCAGCGTGAAAACTCTGGCAACCTATGGAAGTCTTTCAACGTCACCGTTATCCGGCCTGAAGGTAAAGATAGGAACCGCCACGGTCCAGACAGATTCCAATGGCGTGGCATCCTTTGCGCTTCCTGCTGGCACCTATGACATAAGCCTTGTCGATACATCCGTGACAAAGTCGATAACCAGCGTTGATGTTAGAGGCTTTGTGTTCAAGTGGTGGGACAACCTCTCAACGTCAAATCCTAGGACGATCAATGTAAACGGACCTTCAACACTGATAGCCTACTATCCAATCACGTGGCAGCAGTACACTTTGAATCCAAATACATACACTGCAGAAGTGGCTGACCCCTCGAAGACCGACTCTCTTGGAAACCCTGTCCTGAGGTCAGTATCCCTGCCATATGCAAAGTCTGCCAGCAATTGGCTTCTTGGGTGGGAGTGGAGTATGGATGTGAGGACAGACAACAAGGGAGCACACTATGGCGCCCATGATTATGCCGCATGGGGGTATACCAAGGCCTTTACAACAAAGTGGAACTCAAAGCTGACACCTGCAACCCACTCGTATGCGATAGACAAACTGGCGATAAGCTATTCCGGTTACTTGAATGTGAAAGGCATAACCTCGGATTCAGACCAGGGGCTTTACTTCAGATACAGAGACACCTACAACAACAAGGGAGACACAAGCCCGTCTGTTGACTGGACAAATACAAAATCGTACAATGGAGTGGTTGGAGCGGCCAGGGTATTTACTCCAAAGCAGGTGATAGTGGGAGACTTGCTTGTATCGACCTATCAGTGGACAAGAGGCTCCAACTTTGACTTGAGGTTTGGCAATGGGTATGGGTGGACCACAAACAACATGGTCGCCACGCTTTACTTTACATCGACAAATCCATAATCAGTACCTGGCAATTAGCCACCATCAATTATAACTGACCTGCTGTTTTTGATCTGTACCGAGTACACCGCGCCGTATTTCTGCTCCAGTCCCAGCCGCAGAAAAAGCAGCATATGAAAGTACGTAAATTCTGCATCGTATCTTCTCCCGTACCTTCCGCGCGTCGCCTTGCTGAGGTACTGCCACTTGATGTACACCCACTCATTCTGTATAACAAGCGATGCCAGAACATAGAGGAAGCGCAGTGCTGGACTCCTGGATGACGTCCTGGCCCTGCTCTTTCCCATCGCCCTGTATGACGATTCTATGCCAAATCTCCTCCGGTACTCGTCAAACATCCGCCCTACCGGGATATTGACAAGGCCTGCGGCATAGTACATGTACTGGACGCCGCGTTTCTTCCTGTACCTTTTCTTCCGGTATTTGGCAACGGCATACAGCCTGAATGTGCATTTCTCGCCGGTGGCAGAATCTGTCATTTCGCAGTCCGGTACGACGAAACTATCCCTTCTTTTCCGGGTCAGTCTGGATAACGTGCCGCCTTTCCTGCCTCTTGGAAAAGCGGCTATGATGTACGGGATACGCATGGAATTGAGGTAGCTCATTACAGCTGCTGTAAAGAACCCCTTGTCAAGGAACAGGCATTTTATCACGATGCTCGCCTTCTGTACCTCTGCAAGCAGGTACCTGACTACTCCAACCAGTGCTTCCCCCTCCCGGATGTACCTGGTGGCCAAGGTGAACCTCCTTCCATGGAGCATCACGTAGGCGCTGGCGTACGTGAAAAAGTGGGTCGTGCCGCTCCTGGCCCTGCCGCGTCTGACATCCCCCTCATTCTCAGGCTCGCCGTGGTAGGGAACGTCTGTCATGTCGATGGCTATGTCGACAGCTCGATTGTGCAGGGTCTCCGCCACCCTTTTCTGCAGCAGCCTGTTGGCGGCCGACTGAATCCACGAAATGTCAATCTTGGACACGTGGTACTGGACATCCCTCCTGGACGGGGTGCTGGCCAGAGTACAGCAGGCTTGTGTTATGGATGTCCCACCGGTACAGGCATAGACCACAGAATTTGCTATATCGACTACTGAATACCGCCTTTTTCTGAAATCGGCTGGCCTGAAGACTGGCAGCAGTACGTTTACTGCATTACCAAGTACTCTCTCATGTGTCAAAAAATGTTTGTCGGTAGGTTCTTGGGTAAATGTACCGCACTGGATTGGCAGGGTTCTCACAAACCATGCGTCTCTGGTGGCAGCTTTAGCTGTTGCCAGGGACGCCCTTCAACAATCGACTAAAAAGCTGCTCACAAACTCGTTATTGCCAAGTACTGATAATGTGTAGATGACGTAGTTCCGCCGCCGACCCCGACCCCAATTTTTCCTCTTTTTAATTTCAGGCCACATCATGATTGATGAACATGCCAAGAATAATTCCAAGATCCCTGCCTCAAGTATTCGTTTTTATGGCTAGGGCCCCCAAGCCGCTAAATCAAAGTCCAAAGTTCAGAGCAGAGCCGCTGGTAGCTGTCGTAAGCGGAGAGATACTTGACAGGTATGCAGTAGAGCAGGCGGCGGTTTATGTCGTTTTGGATAAGAACGATGGGGGTGGCAAAGCAAGATACATAGTCACTGAACCCACTTTGGACGAAGAAGAGCAGAGGGTTTACTCGCTCATAATGGAAGGCCTGTACTTCTCGCTAAAGCCTATTGCCAAGGCCGAAGACCCGCTGCAGTACATAGAGGGCTACATATGGGAAGTTGCAGAAAATCTAGGACTGGTTCAGCATTTAGAAAAGGCGTATCAAAAGTACAGATACTTTATCGCAAGAGATGCCATCGGATACGGACCAATAGACATACTGATGAAGGATAACGACGTAGAGGAGATATCATCAGAAGGCTATGACAAGCCTGTTGCAGTAATGCACCGGCGCTTCACAGAATACGACTGGATAGACACCAATGTCAGGTTTGCTAGCGAAGATAGCCTTCGTAAATATGTCCAGAGGTTGGCTCAGAAAACAGGCAAGAGCGTCACCGTAGCCGTACCTTTTGCCGACTCGATGACTTCTGATGGCCACAGGGTTGCAGTGACTTTTGCCGGCGAGGTCACGCTGCCAGGAAGCTCGTTTGACATCAGAAAATTCCCCAAAGAACCGCTGAGCATTGCCCATCTCATAAAATCAAACACAATGTCTGCTCTGATGGCAGCATACTATTGGCTTCTTGTTGAATCAAAGGGATTTGTTATGATTTTAGGTACGATGGGTTCTGGCAAGACCACGACACTCAACTCGCTGTCGACAATGATAAATCCTTCTTCAAAGATTGCCACGATAGAAGATACTCCTGAGCTGCGATTGCCGCATACCCACTGGCAGCGGTTCAAGACTAGGAGGACCTATTCTATTACAGAGTCTAGGTTTGATGTCGACTTGATGGATCTTGTGATCCTTTCTCTAAGGTACAGGCCGGATTACGTCATCCTTGGAGAAGTAAGGGGCGCAGAGATCAGGGCGCTGATACAGGCGGCAGCGATAGGACACTCTGCGCTGTGCACAATGCATGCAGAAAGCCCTGAGGCAGCTCTTGTCAGGATGAGCTCTCCTCCCATGGACGTAAGCCTTGGAGGCAGGATGCTGGTCTGGAACTTTCTCATGCTAAACAGGGTCAAAGACAGGCAGGGAGGAAAGGTCATCAGAAGAACAATATCTTCTACTGAGGTCATTCCGAGGGAGAACCTTGTGGAATTGAAACAGGTGTTTGCGTGGAATCCAAGGACAGACAGGTTCGTTCCCGATGGAGACAATGCCGCGAAACATCTGGTAGAAACAAGTTACAGGTTAAAGGAAATTGCAAAGCTCAGGGGCTGGACAGACGACGAACTGGTGGCTCAGCTGGAAGAGAGGCGCGTCCTGCTTGCAAGTCTTGTAGAAGAGGACAGGTTATCGTACTCTGATGTGTCTGAAGCTATCCAATCATACTACCATCGCAATAACGTTCGGACAGCATAGTCTAATGCAGCGATTCCTGTCGTTTCACTTTTCTTCCTTTTTACTGCTTGGCCGATACAATCCTGTATGGTCAAGGCAGATTCTAGAATTACCTACCTGATAATCATAGCGCTCTTGATAGCATGTTCGTACATTGGGCTGCACGTCTTTATCCAGTACTCTGCCTCAGGCTTTGTTTACACACAGATAGCCGGAATCATGCTTACGGGGATTGGCGTGGGAGGAGTACTGGTGTTGTTGACATACGCCATAGAATTATGGAAAAAGCCAGAGTATCTGGAATTGAGGCTTTCGTGGCAGCCAAATCCTATTCTGGTATCTTACATAGCGTCAGCTGTTGTCCTTTATTTTGGCATAGGAGTGGTGTTGTCTGCACTGACTCCCGTAAATGAAAACTATACAGATACACTTGGTCCTGTTCTGATTGGAATCGGTATTACCTCACTGACGATAACTGCAATTTTCCATTACCGGAGCGCTGCCAAAGCCAGAGGCTCTGGAAAGGGATCAGGTAAAGAAGTCACAGTAAAGCCGTTTGAGAATGACCTTGGACTGAGGGTGGTCTCCAGAAACAACATACTATCGGCTATCGCAAGAACTATGAGCACACGCCTGCTGACACCAGAAGTCATCAAGTCCGGGATGCTGGCAAACCCGCAGGTCCTATCAAGCAAGTATGTGTTCTTCTCCTTGCTTGCTCTTGTCGCAAGTGTCCCGCTGACAGCCTTTGCCCTTATTTCTTTGCAACAGTATGATGCTCCTCTATTTCCGGCCTTTTTGTTTCTGCTTGCTCCATTGGCGATGCTAGTGATGCCTTACCTGAAACTAAAAAGCATGGCTGGAGACAGAAAGCGCGGCATAGAAGACGAGCTGCCGTTTTTTTGCACATATGCATCAGTGATGCAGAGCGTAGGTCTATCGCTTTACAACAGTTTTGAAAACATTGCCTCCAGAAACGTCTTTGCAAATCTTGAGAAAGAAGCGCTGATGATACAGAGGAATGTGCAGTTCTTTTTCAAGAACCAGGTAGAGGCCCTGGAGCAGGCGGGGAGGGTACATCCAAATGAAAAGTTCAGGGGCCTGCTTCTTGGATATACAAGCGAATGGAGAAGTGGCGGAGATACGGTGCATTACTTGGACGCAAAATCAAAGGAGCTTCTGAACGACATGCGTTTCAGGTGGCAGCGCTACACTGCAATGGTTTCTGACATAGGTGAAGTCATGGTAAGCCTGTTCTTCATAATGCCGGTACTCATACTTACAACAGCATTCGTGTTTCCATTGCAAACCACGGTCATTACAGGAGCAGTTGTGGCAGTGCTGATTCCCCTGCTTACCACAGTCGTTTTTATGATGATAAGCAACATGCAACCAAAGACCTATGATCTAATCGAGGGCAAAACTACTTTCAGTGTAGTAGCTGCGATAGCAAGTTTTGTAGTAGCATATTTCCTTTCCCATTCAACGGTCTGGATAGCTCTTGCAACATCCATCATATCCACAGGCGTGTTTTACGGCACCTCGGTCATAGCACAGAGAAGGGAAATAGCGCTCGTCGAAAAGGCATTGCCGCAATTCCTGAGGGATATTACAGAGTACAAAAAGATGGGCTACGACATAAACAAATCTGTCTTCAAAATTGCCGAAGAAAATTCGTACAATACAACATTTGACGCACTGCTCAAAAACACAGCAAAGCAGATGCGGATGGGCCTGAGGTTGAGCGACGCAGAAATCAAAGTGAGGAGCTGGCTTGGCCGGCTGACGTTCTTTCTTTTGGGTGAAATAGTCAATAGCGGAGGAGGTACAGCATCTGCACTTGAGACTCTAACCAACTTTGTGAGCAATGTGAATCAGATAAAGAAAGAAGCCAAGAGTACGATGCAGCTGTACGAAGTTCTCACTTACCTTACACCGATAGGTCTGGCATTTACCGTGGCGCTTATGGCAAGTTTGATGACTGCCTTTAGCTCTACTGTGGCATCAGCTTCGGAAGTCGGAATCTTGAAACAGATATCGTCAGTCCCGGACGAATTGATCCAGACAACAAACATGATGATTGTGGCGGCATCTGCAAGCATGGCTTTTGTGGCTGGAAAAGCAATCGACCTGACTTCAAAGAATACCCTCAGAATAGCCGTGACCGCGGCAATTGCAGCTATATCGATTTCCCTGTCAACAGAGTTTGTTTCAGGCATAATTCGAATGGTGACAGGATAGGCTGCACAGGATGAAGTTGTGTAGATTACGACCTTTTCTTTTCATTTGGAATGAATAGTCGCCCAATTCCCGAGCCTGCAATAATTCAGCCTTTTAAGAACACAGGTCAGCTTTCTGATGAATACTAGTGTTGTTGGATCCAGCACAGGCAATCCTCGCATTCCTGATGGTCGTTGTTACTGCTGCCAGTGGCATCGTTGTTGACAGCAATAGTGCCGACAGTACTTCACAATCTGACTCCTCGCCACCAGTGCCGATAGCACCGGACCCTGTGTCGATCATGGCAGATGCCTTCGGGCAGATGTTTGGTCTGACAGTAAAGGCGTTCACAGACGGCCTAGCTGGAGCTTTTGGCTGGATCCTTGACAGCGTCGGTGGCGAACAGGGCGTCTATTATTTTCTTGTGAAACTGCCTGTAGCTGACCCATCAGTTAACAACGGCGGCGTCGAGACTGCGATACTTGAGGTATATCCTTTGATCCAGAACGTTGCCCTTTTCTTCTTTGTGTTTGTGCTTTTGATGGCAGGCCTGAGCTATGCTGTAGAGAACTTTGGAATATTGAAGGAAGGAACTGCATCGCATATCCTTTCCAGCAGCCTGTTTACGCTGGTTGTGCTTTTCCTGATTCTCCCAATCTACAATACAACTGCCACTATGTTCAACGTGATAACCGACCCGTCTTCTGGGATGATACTGAAGAATGGGGAGATAACAGGGCTTTTGAAGGCAGCAATTAGCCCCGAGTTTGTCAACGTTCCTCAGGGCATTGTGCAGACGATATTATCTGTGTTTGTCTTCATACTTGTTCTTGTAGAGCTGCTTGCCGTGGCGATTCTTGGAACCCTCCGGATATTCTTTGTAGGCGCCATCCTGGTCATGATGCCTCTGATTCTGATTTTGAGGCTGATTCCCCTTACCAAAGGCGTAGCGGACTCGCTGATAGAGATGGAGGTAGGTCTGATACTTGCAAGCCTTATAGCGGCGATATTCCTAAAGTTCGGCTATGAAGTCGCAACGGAGTGGGGTGGTCTGCTATCCGTCCTTGCAGCATTTGGAACTCTGGTTGCAACCGCTCTGATGCCAACCGTTCTTGCACCCAAAGTTGGCAGTGTGTTTTCAAGCACCGTCAGCATGGTCACAACTGCTGGAACTGGAGCTGCGGTTATCGGTGCGATGGCAGGAGGAGGTGCTTTAGCTGCCGGTACGTCGGTTATGCAGACTGCGGGCGGCTTTGGCAAGGTGTTTGGCCCATCCACCAAATTTGCTGGCGGAAGCACTTTTGCAGACATTGGCAACAGGGTTGTAGGATTCACAGACGGTCTGAGGATAATGGCTCCTGCCATGACCCTTGGTGGAACAAAGGGCTATGGTAAAGGTCTGCTGGAAGCTACCAAAGGCATTAGCATAGGTCCAAATGCGTTGCCGGACAAGATCCAGGTTTCAAGACAGTCGATGCAGGGTCTCGATTCCATCAGAAGCAGCGCTCCATACAAAACAGCTTTGCTGCATATGCAGGGCACGATATCTGATATGGCGTTCAAGCCAATAGAAGGAGAAAGTGCAAAGCATGGGTGGCAATACATTAACGACATCATGGATTTAGACGATAAACAACTATCTGACATACTGGCTAGGTCGTTAGGACAACCTTCACTCTCTACAAAACCAGAAGAGACTGCAGAAAAGTTCAGAAATGACCTGAATCTGATGAAACAGAATCCAATACTTGCAAGCAGGATATCATTAAACCTAAGGAAAGTTGAGGAGAAAGGACAATTACCAAAACACACGATATCGAATCTACTTGGATTAAGACAAGAATTCCCATCTAAGCTCAGGAATAGTGTGGAGACACTACGACAAGAGAAGAGATTGAAAGAACGAAAAATGAATTACTCTGATACAATAGTTTCCTTGTCGAGCCTGTTCCCAGATTCCTAGCAGTTATATGACTCGGTTCATTCTGAGAACTGCTCACGAGTTATACTTTTGAATGGAATTACTTTTCTTCCAGTAAGTTCCAGATTGATTATCTGCATTTCTTCTCCGATCTCTGCACACCTCTGTTTATCTCCGCGTTTCTTTGCGTTCAGATATTCATGCTTCAGTTTGAAGAGCCGATCATCCAAAGCAAATGATTCTTGTTTGAATGCATGCCATTCTTCATTTGTCATGCTATCGAGTCTTTTGGTACCTTGCCAGATATGCTCATCAGGAAACTTCCTCCAGCCTTCAATCTTTTTCCACGAAAGTGTTTTTGAATTTACATCTACAACTACGTCATTTACGTTCTGTCTGTCGTCCTGTAAAGATTCTATTCTATTTTCTCTGCCTTCAGTTGTAGATTTCGAATAGACCGAATTTGCGCCAGATAACATGGAAGTATTGCATATGTTTCGGAAATCTTCAATCCAGTCTTCACACTTCTCTCCATCCATAATCTTATATCTGTCCGTGAATATTCCGGTACTGTCATCGTTCATGTATGAAACGGTGAATTCGTGTTTCTTGACTGGAACTACAGATTGGATAGAGTGTAAAACAATAAGCCGTTGCACCATACCATTTTCCGTTTCAAACATCATTCTTATGTTTGTGAGATAGAGCGTACCCTTTCCGAACTTCTTTTCGTCGCTGAATAGCTCGGCACCATCTTTCCTGATGAGTTGTTCTCCATTTTGCAGTATTATCATTTGTCAATAATCACTCCTTGAAGAATCCGCTTCCTCCGGTCTCTTCGATCTGTTTAACCAGTTGCTGATAACGTTCTTTGTCTTTTTTCCCGATGCATTCAAGGTGTTCTTTCATTACAGCCCTGAAGACCTCGTCCTCCGGCACGCTCCATCTGCCTCTCTGCTTCTTTATCATATCCATCTTTACGTCAAGCATGATACTCTCGATTACTGAAATGGTCTCAGAAGATAGCCTCAGGCTCCACGTTCTCTTGTCTTTACCGACCATATATCTATATGTAATTATCATCTATAAATCTTTATTGTATGTCGCAGTCTTGGGTGCGTACAGATGCCATCTGAAAACCCATTGTCGGTCATAACTACGGCACTTAACGAAGCGTGTCAAGTCTTGGTCGGGAATCTCTTACCTTGAAAGCTACCTTGCAACCCGGGTTTCCAGACGACCTGGTTACAAAGTAAGGTTTATCTAAGATGTTGTTCCAGAACAACACGTCGATAACATGGCAACCACCGATCTTAAGGTTCCTGTTCTGGAGGGCAAGGATGCCGAAGAGTTTCTGAAATACATGTCCAGGCCTCTTTCTAGCAAAGAGAAGGAATCTTTAAGAGATGCTCACCAGTTCTACAAAAAGCACTGCAGGACTTGATCAATCCAGACGACCTTGATTTTTCCCATTTTACGCCTAAAGACGATTTCTCAAACAATGACTTCACCGAAGATGATGGGTCCGATCCTCTTGGAGTAGACGAATTCATACGCAAGAAAGCCAGACTCTATGAAGACAGCAACTTAAGCAGAGTTTACACTGTCCGATACGATGGCAAGGTCGTCGCCTTCTGTGCAGTATCCATGTCTGCAATAGAAGTGAAGAAACTTGCTGACGGTCACGCAGTCGAAGGTGCGACTACAAAATACTATCCCGCTATGCTACTGGGTCAAATGGGCGTAGACAAGAAGTATCGTAACAAAAGAATCGGGCTATCGATATGCAAATACTGCCTAGGGCTTGCAATAGAAGTGGGCCAGAAGGTCGGGTGTGCGGTACTCTGTCTTGAAACAAACAGGGAAAAGGCAGGATACTACAAAAAGTGGGGATTCGTTCATGCGGGACGGGAAAGCACAGGCAGCAAGGTCTGGATGTATGTAAGAACCGCTCAGGCACAGTGAACCACCAAGCCCTGAAGGCCACCGGCTTCCTGGAGAGGTTGCCCCCGTTTCTCCGGTCATAGTTCTGTCGCGTACTCGAGTGCGTATGTCGCTAACATCACCATAATGGTGATGTTGTATGCATACGAACTTGAAAGTTGTTCGTTATGCTTTTTCCTCCTCGAACCTAGCCTCCCTGAGCAGTTGCTTTGTTGTTCTGCCTGCAAAGAGCTTCTTCAGGGAGCCTTTCTCTGTCAGAGGATCTAGAATGGACTTTATCAGAACTCCTTCCTTGGTGTCAACAAGGAGCGCCTTGCCCTCGATGTGATGTTTCTCTCTGAACGCTTTTGGTATCATGACACAACCTTTCCTAGTGACCTCCACAAACACCTCATTCATGGTCATGAATGACAAATGGCTGCGCCTGTAAATAACCGCATTGTTGAAGCCGTGTTTGTCGCCTGTGATTTTGCATTACAGAACAACGAAACACCGGAATCTTGACGACGAAAAACTTTTTCCACATCCTCGACAGGTCGATACTAACCTAGATGAACGGTGTCTACGTCCTCCTGATGCATATTGGCAGGCCTGTTACCGCAAGAACCGGTTCCCTCGGTAGACTGCGCTTTGAGAAAGGCGTCTACGCCTATGTCGGTTCAGCCCTCAATGGCCTTGAGCCAAGGATATCCAGACACCTGTCAAAAAGGAAGGAGAACATGCATTGGCATATAGACTATCTGACAAGCTCTCCTTACGCCTCTATAGAATATGCGATAATGGGAGAGACGAGTAAGAGAGTCGAATGTAAAGTCAGCAAAGCGATTGCATCTAAGACATTCTCCAATAGGGTTCCGGCTTTTGGCTCAAGCGACTGTAACTGCAACTCACATCTCTATAGGATTGATATGTCAATTGATGAGTCGTTACAAGAGATGAAAGAGATATTCTCTGTGTTGGGATTATCTCCTATCACGTTGCATGTCTGATACGGATTTCTGCGTTTTAAGTCCTCGCAGTTTATGCTGCTGTATACATGCCTGAAGTAATAAGGTCGCTATGGTTTGAAGAGATAGGCTTCCTTCATGAAAAGTTCTTTGACACGCCCATCGGCAAATTGACTGTAAGGCAGGTTGCCATAGTCTTTGTGTTTGGCATCTCTGCATGGGCGGCCTTTAACAGCGTAGGTGATGACATGCTAAAGGTTGCCGTAACAAGCCTTCTTGTAATACTTGGTCTCGCATTTGCATTTCAGAGAATAAAGACACTGACGCCCGAGCAATCCATGGTGTTTGCGCTATTTGCTCCGAAAACCGGTGCAGGAGGTACTGGACGAACTAAAAAGAACAAGATTCCTATTTTGACGCTGCCTGTCAATTCAGTGCATGGAGGTTCAGAAACCATTGACATTTCTATGCTGGATGCCGGCGACGATGTCCATGATGCTCAGATGCAGAAGCTGGTGGTTCTTGTCAGGGACCCACAAACAGGTAGTCCACTGCCCAACAGGGGGTGCGAGATACTGGTTGAGGGCAAGAGTATAGGAAGAAGGCTGACAGACGAGGAGGGATTTCTGACCATTCCTCTTGTACCAAAACTAGGCATTAACACAATCGAAGTAAAACCTGATGGTTATGCCGCAATTGTAAAGAACGTAACCGTCGACGTGCATATGCGACAGCAGGCAGAACGACCGCATTCGGCGACCAAGACTGCACAGGGGGCGCGGAATTGAACATCCCTGCAGCAGGCTTTCTGGCTGAATTATCGAGTAAAGACCGTCTCAAATACATCTATGAAGTACAGCCGCTGAACTTTGTGATGCTGCCAAATTCAAAGCAGCAGGAACTTATCGAGAGGTTCAGACAGTTTCTCAATTCACTGAATAGCGGAATCCGACTTGTAGCCAAGAGGAGCAGCAAGGGAATTCCTATCGGCGACGATTTCTATGATATGCAGTTCTACCGGTATTTTGTTGAAAGTGAGGAAAACATCGACGACAGGCTGTCAAGTTTTGGCCTGCTATACAACAGAATTTCGGAAATTCCATCGTATACAACAATCATCAGAAAGATGAGTGACAGGATGATACTCCCTGAAGGAAAGATGGTCAGGACATTTACCCTGTACAAGCTGTCGAGCACTCTTGTTGAAGGCTTTGTTAGCGAGACTTATGGGATCGCCGATGAGGTATCGATAGTAATTGTCCCAATAATGCAGGAGCAGGCTACAGCAAAGATGAACAAATATGCAAAGTTCCTCAGCGGAATGATCCTTGCAGACCAGCAAAAACGCAGGACATCACCCTACGAACTTGTCCAGAGGTATACGATGGCACATCAGACTCTGGAGCTTCTAACAAACGGCCAGACAAGATTGTTTAAGATAATGGTGAATTTCGTTGTTGGCGGAAAAGATAGGAAGGACCTGAACAGGAATGTGAAACTGCTAAAAAATACGCTACAGGCCAGGCTGCTCTACATTGACAGCCCAAGGTTTGTTCAAGGGCATTTGCTTGCAGGGAACCTGGGAAAGAGGCTTGTTGTAGATACAACTACTGCTGCAACACTCTTTCCATTCGTATCCGCCGACATAGTCGAACTGCCAGATGGCGTATTCATAGGGGCAAACAAGCTCACTGGTGCTCCAGTCATTTACGACGTGTTTATGCACGACAACTACAACATATCGACTCTTGGCACAAGCGGCAGCGGCAAGTCGTTTTCAACGAAGATAATTGTGAGTAGGATGCTGCAGAGAAATCCAGATGCTGCCCTCTTTGTCTTTGACCCAGAAAACGAATACATGAAAGTTGGAAAAGTACTGGAAGCTAATGTTGTTGAATTTGATCCGCATTCGGATATGGGTCTAGACCCGCTGAAAATCTATTCCCCGATAGACGCTTCAGAGATAATCGCATCCATAACCAGCCTGCCGCAAGACTACCATGCGACGCTTCGAACCATCGCAAATAAGGCAGACAACATAGAGGCACTCTACAACAACTCTCCCGAGGAAATGCGGGGCTACCTGAAAGATCTTGTTGGTGATGGCACATTGGCTCACGTCTTTAGAGGCAAGCCGGTAGAATTCACAAACCGGATGGTATTTTCCATGAAAGACATTGAGAGCAGCATCGAAAAGAACCTACTTTCCTTGCTGCTCTTCGGAAAGGTATGGAACATGATAAACGACGAATCACATCTGCCAAGAGCAGTGCAGAAGGTAGTCGTTGTGGATGAAGCATGGCTGTATCTGGCGATTCCTGCGGCAGCCAGATTTCTGGAGAGGACTGCAAGGCTTGGAAGAAAGAGAAATGTCTGCTTCATAATCAACACACAGAGGGCAGCTGATGTCCTGGGAGAGTCTGACGAAAAGCCGGGACTTGGAAGATCGATAATTGAAAACAGCGCGACCAAGATCCTGCTCAGGCAAGACGAGTTGTCTGCCGATGTAGTTGCAAGGGCCTTTGGCCTGTCTGAACGAGAAAGGGAGCATCTTGTGGAGCTGGAGTCGGGAAACGGATTTCTGATAGCGCAGAACGTGCACGTGCCAATCAAGTTCGTAGCTTCTGAGGAGGAAGAGCAGATATTTACGACAAAACCCTCTGACCAAGTGTGAGCCTTCGTCAGGTTTTGTCAAAATAATAGGCCGTCAATGAGCTTCGGAGGAACTTGGTTCTACAGTGACAGTCGTCTACGGAAGACTGCAGAAGTCATCACGGTGGCTGCATTATGTTTACAATACTTTTCTTGATTGTTGCAAACTCTTCAGTGCTTTACAAGAACATTCCTTGACCACGGCCCCCTTTCTTGAAGATGCCCATTGCAGCAACGGGATGATTGCACGATGTAAATCAATGCCGTCCTTGGTAAGGCCATACTCTACTCTTGGAGGAGTCTCGTTAAATGCTTGCCGAACAACCAACTCATTTTCCCGCAGGTCGTCCAGCGTGTTGGTGAGCGTCTTTGACGTTATCCCTCTCAATTCGCTCTTTAGTTCACTAAACCTGATTCGTTTGTGGTTGCCTATCTCGTTTATTATCAAAAGAGCCCACTTTTTGCTTACTATGTCAATGACTCCTTGCAGTGGGCAAAACAATGCTGCTCCATTGCTTTCCTTGGGCATATCTAGTATCTCCGGATATACTCCATGTTTTAAATAGTTTCTTTTGGATACTAATGGTGTAATGGTTGACAAGACCAACAAACCTCAATTATTGTCAGCTGTTCTGAGGCGACCGTTCTACGCGTTGCTGTCTGCTGTTGTCGCCGCCGGACTGGGGCTGCTGTACTATTACCTGACAGTATCCGCGGTTCCTGTCTCCAGTGCGTTGGAGATGCTGGGGCCACTGTATGTTACGACGTCGATAGCATTAACCTTTGCCGCTGCTGCATTGGCAGGAATCAACATATCTCTTGCAATATTCAGGATAAAAAATGCAAAATTGATTGCCATAAGGCGGAGCGGTTCTTCAGCAGCGTTTGGCAGCACGTTGATGGCCTTTGCGCCAGGATGTCCAGCCTGCACCACACCTCTGCTAGCAGTCCTTGGAACCGCAGGAGGCCTCACATTGTTTCCGCTACAGGGTCTGGAATTCAAGATGATATCAGTTGCGGCCCTGACGCTTTCAACTTATTGGATGGCAAAAATGCCGCCGCATCAAAATGTCTGTGGCGTGGGCGATAAGGTAGCCGGTGATTGACCTTGGCCTCAAATGCGATCGTCGCATCTATTGGAATTGCAATAGGCATAGCAATAGGTGTAGGAGCTGGCCTTGCGATTTTAGCAAGCGTTGCCCCGGGTCTTGAAAAACAAGTCCAAGAGCAAAACTCGAGGATAACTGCGCTGGAGTCAGAATTACAGCTTGCAAATGAAAAGAACGCGGCCTTAGAGAACGGACTGGACCGGGGCCGGAGCATGCAGTCAATGAATTCCGCCGCCTCTGTCACCGTGCCACCCGTCATGGGATTCTACAGCGGGCAAGAGATCTTGTTCATACACACTGAAGCGTCCGATCAGAGCGTCGCCTCGATGCTAACTATGATGATGGGCTCCCCCGTAATCTTTGTCCCAAGCCTCAAAGATGTCCCTCTGTCGTCTCTTGGTGAGGTGTATGTATTTACAAACGGCGTTGCAGGAAACGGGCCATTCGGATTCCAGCCGGACGTGTTCAGCTCAGTGCCCACAGACAGGGATTATACTCCTCTTCGGACAGTTAAGCTCGTTAGCTGGAATGACCCATCAGCTGCAAGGGAACTCCACTCTGTTGAAGAGGTAAAGGATGCAGAGGCCAAAGGTGAGATGACCGTATCAAACCCCGGAGTAGTGGTCAATATGCCTATAGTCAAGTGGCAAGGGGGCCGGAGGTAACTCGCATCTTTTTCCCTCGCAATCGGAAAAGCGGTAGGGGTGGCTGTCAAACAGTGACCAGAGATGAATCCTGAGTAAAATGGACCTTGCAGGAGCATATAACATCTAGTTCGATCTCCTGCGATTCGCGTAAAACCCATCGTAACGGTTCTGTAAGTACAGCTGCGATCCCGCCTCCTGTAACAATATATTTCTTGGAATTGTTAGTGGATCTATCCATACATCCATTCTGCACTATCTGGAGTCATCGCAAGGGCCGCCGACGCTATTGGCTAATTCCTAGCTGGCATTTCAACCATTCAACTTTTTCTTTGAGCATTTGAGGATATTGTTTTATTGGTTGCCGGTCAAACACCAAACATGGAATTATTTGGAAAAAAGGTCGAATGCAAAGCGTGTGGAGCCAAATTCAAGTCTGAAGAGGAACTTATGGAGCACGGCAAGATGCACATGGGTGAGACGCACGACCACTCTGACCACGAGCATTTCGCCTGCAAGGCATGCGGCGTGACTTTTCACAGCGAAGTCGAGTTAAAGGAGCATGGGCAAAAACACCACATGTAACTTTATTTTTGTCCTTGGAAATATGCCATTATTGTTCAACGATTTTGGGATTCCATAATTTTTCACCTGCAATATATGTTATCTATTGTGACCGTCAGTCATGATGCAGCTTTTTGTGAGCCTGTTATGTACAGAATAGTAAGACCACAACAACAATCCAATTGAGATGAGGCGAAGAGGTATTTGATGCACTGACAGGAATGTTGAAGCAGCTGCACCTGCCCCTCCAAACGTCGTTACAAGAAGGAACCCAAAAGACGAGCAGCCTGCACATGCACTTGATACCACACCTGCTGTTGAGCCCGAAAACAAAGATGTTCCAAGTTTCAGCCTTGAATGTCTGAGCACATACACATTCATACTTACAACTATGCCAGCGGTTCCCGCCATAATGTTGGAAAGAGTAAAGTTAATTGTTGCATCTGATGGCAAATAGAATACCACCACAGGTGAGAAGAATAGCAATTGATCAAATGTGGCAAGAACGATCCAGAATGACCCTGCTATCGCGGCAGCCAGGGCTACATATGCCTTGTTTGAAAATACCATTCTAAAAGAGCGGGCTAGCACGACAACTGACATTTCCGACGACCTGACCTTTACCCCACCCTCTTGTCTATTGTTGCCTTGAATGTAGCAAATGGGTACGCTCCTGTAAGTACTTCAGGATTGGAGCCGTCGCCATTGATTATCAGGAAGGAAGGCGTTCCGCGCAAACCATAGTCCCGGGCAAAGTTAAAGTCACTCTCGACAAACCCTTTGTATTTCCCACCATCAAGACAGGAATCAAATTTCTCCCTATCCAAACCTATCTTTGATGCAAAGGCTTTCATGTTATTCGCATTTGCCCAACCGCTGTTCTCTGCTCCCTGATTGTTATACAGGGCGTCGTGGAACTCCCAGAACTTGCCCTGTTCATTTGCACATTGTGATGCCATGGCCGCTGTAACTGAGTCCGGGCCTATGACCGGAAAGTGTCGGAATACCATGTTTATCTTTCCTGTGTCTATATAGGCTTCCTTGATCTGCGGTTCTGTTACCCTGGCAAACCGTCCACAATTAGGGCATTGAAAATCGCCAAATTCTACCAGGGTGATTGGTGCCGAAGGGTTGCCTAATAGAGGGCTTCCTTCCCCCTTGATGTTTGAAGTTGAAAGTGCAGATTTATCAGTTGAAGTTGCGATGGATAATCCCTGCACTTCGCTATAACCTGTGGTTTGCTTGCTTTCGGAGGAATTTGAATACATAAAAACAACTGTCAACATGGCCAGAGCAGCCACGCCGCCAGCTGCAGCAATAATCACCTTTTTAGTGGCAGTATTTTGCGATCTCCTGTAGCTCAAATCCGCGTGGTAGTTTTCAGATTACTTCCTTTAAAGCAATACCTGCAACAAATAAAGAATATCTTGAATAATTTAAGCGACTTTGCAGGCAAGATGATAATGATAATATCAGGATCTAACAAAAAGATTTTGAATTGTTGTAGCATCCCTCAAATTGTAGATAACCCTTGGGCGTTCAAGAAATGGTGTAAGAAAAAATTCCGGTTCATATTTTTGGGTTTTTGTGTCTCCAATAATACATGGGTTCTGGCGAGTCGGACAGGCTCAATCGTCTTGGAATTACAGATTATTGTTATTGAAATCAGAGTCAAAAAAAGGTGGGAGGGAGGGTGGCTTTGGCTTTGGTCAGCCTGTTACAGTAACTGTTCCCCGCATCTGCGGGTGGATCATGCAGAAGTAGTTATACGTTCCAGCCTTGTCAAACTTTATCTGCTTTGATTCTCCGTGACCGAGTATCCCTGTGTCGAAAGTGTCGTTTGGTGCAGGCGCTACATTACCAGGGGCCGCGTCGGTTCCTGTAGCTGTATGGACGACAAAGTCGCTATTTGTGAAAGTCACGGTAGTGCCGGCCTTGACGGTCAGGCTCTGAGGTCCAAAATATGGCGCTGCCTGTCCAAGTATCGCTACTTGGTTTGGCGCGGTGGTAGTAGCTGTTGTTGCAGATGCAGCCTTTGAGCTCCCAGCTGAACCTGCATCTTCTTCCGTTACGAGCACTTTGAATCTGGCGCCTGCATGACCATACTGCACATCTGACACCGGGAGTGAGTTTGTATCTATATCAATGATGTAGAACCCGGTTGTAGGGAACACCACGGTCAATGCCATCTGGCCAGTGTGGCCATGGTAGGCACCGTTCATGGGCATCATCGGGCTCCCTGCAGGTGCAGATTTTGTCAGGATGAAGCTGCCTTGCCTCACTGTCATGAGGGCGTCGGGATGCATGATGTGCTTGCCGGTTGTCGCGTCTTTGACATCCAGTATCAGGGTTGTAGGCTGCCCTGCTATCACTGTCTCAGGGTTTGTTGACAGGCTGAGCTCTACCTTCTTACCCATGTCGGTGGATATCGTCTTGACGCCGCCGGGGCTCCCAACGTTTACGACAAAGTCATGCGACCGCGTACCAAAGAAGAAGGTCTGGTCAACCTCGGGGCTCTTCATCGGGTCACCCGACTTGAAGACGCGGGTCTGCGCTTCTTTTGGCACGTCCATGCCCATCATCTTGGGTCCAAGTGACGCCACCTGTACTTGCACCGTGTTCTTGCCAGGGTGCATGAATGCATAGCTGAAGCTCTCTATTCCCATGTGAGAATGCGAAGTGGATGTCTTGTAGACTTCTCTGCCGCTTGGGTCCTTTACTATGATTGCCCAGTCGACGTGTGACAATGGCGCACCAGAAGCGGTGTCGGTTATCTTGATGTTCATGTTCACCAGATCTACAGCGTGTACCTCCTTTGGCGTTAGTTCAAAAGAAACAGTAACACCGTCAAGGTCCACTTTCTGCGGTTCGTTTACAGGTGTTGCTGCAGGTGTGCCCTGGGCTGCTGCCTGCTGGATCTCCGGTGAGATAACACCTGTTTGTGTTATCCCAAACAAGGTCCCAGTCAGTAGCGCCCCGGACGCCACAACAGCCAGCAGCAATTTGCTGCCAAGTATGCCTGTGGAATTCATTGGAAACGGCTGCGACATGAAATTATGTATGCATTGCCTAGAATCATTCAGGAACACCCTTAACAGTTAAAGGTAAGGGGAGGCGTCCCCAGTTTTAGGAGTTTGAGGAGATCTTTAACAGTTTGACATCAACCTTATTACCGTTATTGGAGTCATCGGATACATGGCTCAGACCACCCCGACCTTGCAAATAGCAACGTTTGGTAACGATGGTCAGGAAGGAATAGCGTCAGGCATCCGAAACTTTCCGATACACAAATTGGCACTGTTATGCTATAGCACAGATAAGCAAAAGGCTGAAGAATTTGCGAAAAAGTTCGCAAATGTTCTGGGCATACGCGTGACTGTCAACGTTGTTGCAAGAGAAAACGTCGTCAGGGACACCATGGAGAGGGTGAGCGAAATCCTCGGTCGCGAAGGCAGGGAATTTCAGCAGGTATTGATGAATGTCAGTTGCGGTGACAAGTTGATGGGTTGTGCAGCCCTTTCTGCAGCGTTTGTCAACGGCATCAAGGCTTTTGGCATGGATGAAGCGGGGATGCCGATGCTCTTGCCTGTCCTCAAGCTGAGCTATCATGAAGTAATATCTGATGCCAAGCTCAAGATTCTGAGATCCATAAACGACCAGGGCGGTTCTATAGAGAGTCTTGAGCAGCTGGAACAGGCATCCGGGTATGGAAAGCCGCTGCTAAGCTACCATGTCATGGGTTCGAGGGAATCGAAGGGCCTGGTAGATTTAGGACTGCTAGAGGTTGAAAAGGGAGACAGGGGCAGAATATTGGCCAAGCTTACGACACTGGGCAAATTACTGGTGATAAGCGACTCCATCAGGAGTGCTCAACCATGATGGTGATTGTCCGATCACTCCAAATTAACAACGGAAATTTGACCTCCCTGGCGCAACTTTATCTGCCAAAGCCGATCTTGAACTGTTCAAATATCAAATTAAATAATTAAAATCCCTTTACATAGTCGTGACCGAATCGCCCAGTATGATGCATTTGAGTTACAATGCCAAAAGGTCACTATCAAGAGGTCTTGCTGTAAGCGGGATCACGATAGCGGCCTATCTTCTCATAGTGGTTGTGACAACCCCTAGTCTTCCTCCGCTTGCTGCAGTCAATACTGCTTTTGCAATAAACTCGCCTATCATCTTTGGCACGGCGGCAGGGACAGGGACACAGTCGTTCATCTCCAGCTATGGCAAAAGGATGGGCTGCCAACTAAATAAGAGAAAGCATATCGTCGGCGCCGGTTCGGGCAGCACTGCATTCAGCTCATTTCTTTCATTTTTTTCTCTTGTACCGCTTGGCTGCTGTGGAAGTTGGCTTTTCATACTTTCATTTCTTCCATCTATTTTTGGAAGCACCTTATCGGTTGTCCTGATCCAGTACTCTACACCACTTTCGTACATAGGTCTCTCGATTGTGCTTGGTTTTGCAGGCCTATCTGCATTCAAACTCAACAGGGAGTTAAGATTGCGAAAATATCTAGCACAGGGCAAAGACAGAGGTTCAAACCATGGCCGGTAGAACGGCAGGAATGAGCAAAAAGAAGGTTGTCGTTACCATCATGGCAACAGTATCTGCCGCCGTGGTTGTCGCCATCCTTGTGGGTGTAATGACGGGGAAAAATGTACTAAACCAAGGTTCTGACTATCAGGACAGGGCAAACGTCAATCCTCTGAGCGGAAAAGACACCACAAAACCACGATCCATTGTTCCACTTGATCAGATAGTCAGTGGCGGTCCACCCAGGGATGGGATTCCGTCTATCGACAAGCCCAGGTTCGTGTCAGTACCAGAAGCTGGCAAATTCCTGCAAGATTCTGACATTGTTCTTGGTCTTGACATCAACGGCGACATCAGGGCGTACCCGCTACAGATTCTAGTCTGGCACGAGATTGTAAATGACAAGGTCGGCGGTGTTCCCGTCGCTGTAACTTACTGTCCGCTGTGCTTTACAAATCAGGTTTTCAACCGTATGGTAGATGGTCAGACACTGGAGTTCGGGACGTCCGGCAAACTATACAACAACAATCTTGTGATGTATGACAGGGCAAGCGAATCACTATGGAGCCAAGCGCTTGGTGAGGGAATTGTGGGCAAGTATGCAGGTACAAAGCTCGAAAGAATCCCGTTCGATTTAGCGTACTGGAGAGAATGGAAGGGACTGTATCCTGACGCCAAAGTGCTATCTGCGGATACAGGATTTGGGAGACCCTACGGTGCGGATCCCTACGGCGATTATTACACGAGCCCGTCAATATACTTCCCCATTTCAAACCACGACAGCAGGCTCGGTCCCAAGGAGATAGTCATCGGGCTTGAGCACGACGGCGTGTACCGCGCTTACCAGCTGTCGAAGATAGAAGAAGAACATGTGATAAACGACGACCTTGCCGGCAGGCCTGTTCTGATAGCGTCACACTATCAGTTCATGACAAGGGTATTTGAGAGGACAGTAGACGACCAGGTTCTTGAATTTGAATACAAAGACGGCGTCATGACTGACAGGCAGACTGGAAGCGTATGGGGTTTTGATGGTGTTGCGACGGATGGAGAGATGACAGGCAAGAGATTACAACGGCTGCCGCTTGATCAAGGATTCTGGTTCGCGTGGGCGGCATTTCATCCCGGGACTGAGTTATACTAGGAATCAGATGGAAGATCAAATCTCCCGCCAGGGTTGCTCCAGAACGTGCCCTGCGCTACCTGCCTTTTGAGCCCGCCAAGCTTGTATATCGAGAACAGGACCATAGCTATCGAGATTCCGGTGAATACCGGGGAGTAGGACGTGAGAAACAGAGTTGGTCCAAGGGGCAAGAGTACTCCTATAAACGAAAAGCATGCAGGACACACACCTACCATGAACCCGACAACAGAGCCGGCAAACCCCGCCCTAGCCTTCTCCGGTCTGCAGTCAAAGCACTTGTTCTTCGCATACAGATATAATGAAATGAACATGCCAAACAGGACGGAGAAGGCCAAGTATGCTATAGAGCTTGGCGGCTTTTGGTAAAGATCGAGGAACCATATCTCAAATGCAAGTGGCGTATTTACCAGCTGCAAGACAGGCATGAGCAAGAAAATGCCTGCAGCTGCTAACGCTGCAACGGCTGGCTTGTCCTTTGTGGCTGCTACGAGTCTTATGTAGGCCATGTTATGTCACACGAGACGGGCAAGCACTTGCTTGACCTTTGAATACTCGAGTGGATTGAGGTCGACCCATGTGATTTTGCCGTCCTTGTCCAACACGTACTTGGTGTCAAGGTAGCGCACCTTGTACGCTGTGGCCATGCCGACTCCCTCTGCCACGTACCAGTCATCCCTACCATACTTGCCCTTCCAGTCGACGTACTGCTGGTCGCCCTCCCGCGGGTCAACAAAGACTATAAGCACATCGAAGGCGCTTCCTCCTGTCTCGTCGTCGTACTTGGCAAGGTTCTGCGCGCCTATCTGGCAGGGCGTACACCACGTCGTCGTAAAGAAAATGAACAACGGCTTTCCTGTAAACGTCCGTTTGGTGACCGTTCCCTTGACAGGATCTACCAAGGTGAAATCAGGAGCTGAATTTCCGACCTGCAAGCCTTGTGGAGACGTTTCTGAGGTAGCAGTAGTGAGGTTGGGGCCGGTTCCCCGCTGACCTGAAAAATTCAGCGAAGCTGCGACAGTGGCTATTACAGCTGCGGCGATTATGCTGCCAATAATTGCATATTTGTTTGCGCCAGCCGTCTAGCATCCCTCCGTCTTGCTTACCTTGCTTGACATCATGTATGTACCTGCAACCAACACTGCTATGGTCATAGGAGCCATGTACTGGCTGTACAGCGAGAGGGATGAAAATGCTGCCGAACCTATGGCAAGCGTGAGCGGCCCGGTGCCGCAGCAGGAGAAGCTTGTAAAGAACGCCGGAAGAAGACCGAGCAATCCTTTTGACTTGGAAAACCTGTTCATCCTGCATGCTCTTGTCATCCTTCTTGCGTAAAACATGAGGGAGATGTTGAGCCCTACCAAAAACGACGACGCAGCAAGGAACGCGATGGCTCCGTAGAATATGAAGAAAAACACGTTGCCAGCAATGATGGCCGATATGCCCAGTGACGTAAAACGGATGATCGGGTATGGGCCCGTGACCGAATGCAGACCTGGCACGTACGACACTACGCCAACCACCACCATATACAGAATGCCGTAAGCCAGCCCCGACACGATTAGAATCGCTGCATATCTTCTCTCAGAAAGCACATCGAGAATCGGCCAGAACCTTGAATGACGATTGACGCACTGCATGCCTCATTAATTACTGTAAATTGCATAGCATTTATACTATCAAGTTTATAGAAAGATAGTGGCTATGGCAAAGCATAGTGAAGGCGTGGTATGCCTCTGTCCTTTGGAGGGCGTGATCGACATCATCAGCAAAAAGTGGGCGCTTTTGATAATAAACGAGATAGGAAACCACAGGCGCATACGGTACAACGACCTGATGAAGGAGATAGAAGGGATTAGCCCCAAGACGCTTGCCGATACACTCAAGGAGCTGGCAAAGTACAACCTCGTCAAGAGGGAGGCGTTCAACGAGATACCTCCGAGGGTCGATTACACTTTGACAGAGGACGGTAAGGAGCTGAGGGAGGCAATAATACCTATCCTGCGATGGGCTCTGACGAAAAAAGGGACGGTGGTTGCGCACTGCTCGTGTACACTGATAGAAAGGGGCAAGAAGATAGAGGGCATCTAGCTATGCTGGAGCATAGCGGCTTTCCTTTCCGAAACTTAGCAGCTTAAATAACTTGTCAACGCAGCTAGGTCCATGTTCTGCTGCGCAGGGCTGTTCGGCGGATTTATTGCAGGAGCTGCGACCGGGATACTCTGGGTGCCTTTTGTGACTGCAGCCGCAGGAGCTGGGGGCGGGCTGCTGATTGACATCAAGATGTTTCGCGCGTTGAATAAAAAGAACGATAGTAAGGAATCTCATCTTGGCCGGATGTGCTGCGACGCGTTGAGATTGAGCAAGAAAAAAAGAAGCAACCTGCGGCCACTGAAGCTTCCGCAACAACTATGCACAAAGATAGTCACTATGTTGATATAAACGTGATAGCTTAAATCCTATCTATTCTATAGTATTGATGCAATGTGTGACTGTTGTTGCGGAAGCGGAATGAACGAGAAAGAGTCTGAAAAGAGGGCGGACGAGATACTGGAGGAAATCAAGCAGACACGCAAAAAGCCCAAGGTGGAATGATCGGTGTGTTTTTTCAGACCTCTATCATTTTTTAGTTCCAAGAGAAATTACATGAAGAAGAGCAAGAGAGAGAAAACCATGGAAAACAAATATGACCTGATAATCATTGGTGGAGGTGCCGCAGCATTCAGCGCCGCCATCAAGGCCAACGCGTATGGCGTCAAGACCGCCATGATTGAGCGTGGCAGGCTGGGTGGAACATGCGTCAACGTGGGCTGCGTTCCAAGCAAGAATCTTCTCGCGGCAGGTGAACACCTACAATCTGCAAGGAAACCTGCTCACCCCGCGATAAAGCCTTGCGACGCCGATTTTGACTTTACCCGAATTATTCATGATAAAGACAAACTTGTAGGCAATCTCCGAAAGCAAAAGTACAATGACGTTCTGGAATCCTTACAGTATGTCCAGCTCATTGAGGGAAGCGCGGCTTTTGTTTCCAAGAACCAGGTTAAGGTGGATGGTAAGGTCCTCTCTGGAAAGAAATTCATCATAGCGACCGGCTCTTCAGCTTTCGTGCCAAAATTCAAAGGCATAGAGGACATCGACTACCTCACAAACATAGAGGCGCTTTCACTCAAAGAAAAACCGTCATCAATGATAGTTGTGGGAGGAAGGGCTCTGGGTCTGGAGTTTGCCCAGATGTACTCCAGGTTTGGAACCAAGGTCACTCTTCTTCAGAGGAGCGACAGGATAATCCCTGAACACGAGCCAGAGGTCTCGGCAGCTTTGCACCGTTATCTTGCTGAAGAATGTATTGAGATAGTGACAGGAGTTAACGTCAAAGAGGCATGGCAGAAGAATGGCGGCAAATTCATTAGAGCATCTGTGGACGATAAAGACAGGGTTTTTGAAGCAGATCAGCTTTTGATGGCAACTGGAAGGAAGCCCAACACTGCTGACCTGCATCTTGAAAACGTGGGCGTTAAAGTCAGGCAGGACGGCGCAATAGTCGTCAATTCGGAGATGCGCACGTCTGCTCCTCACATATGGGCTGGCGGCGACGTGGTGGGAGAGCCGATGCTTGAAACTTTGGCTGCCAAGGAAGGCGCCACTGCAGCGGAGAATGCTCTTACCGGAAGCCACAAGAAAATAGATTTGCTGTCGGTTCCTTCTGCCATATTTACTTCCCCTCAGGTAGCATCAGTCGGGATGACTGAAAAGCAGATGATGCAAAGGTACGGCTACTGTTCCTGCAGAACCCTTGACATGGACAAAGTCCCAAAGGCCCTGACCGTGAACGACACCAAGGGGCTGATAAAAATGGTCGTTGACCCGAAGAAGAAAAACCGCATTGTAGGTGTTCACATCCTATCAAGCATAGCCGCGGACATGATTCACGAGGCAGTCCTAGCAGTGAAGTACAAACTCACAGTCGACGACATTATCGACACCGTGCACGTGTTCCCGACCATGAACGAGGCGATAAAGCTGGTAGCCACTTCGTTCAAGCAAGATGTGAGCAAGCTATCATGCTGCGCGGAGTGACCGCTTCTATTTTTAAATGAGGAGGGCAAGGAGCGTTGTGCAAACAATCAGTGTGATAGTATAAGATAGTTCTCGCTGCAAAAAGCGGACAGTCCTCACCTTTCGCGTTGTTAAATACGCATGCAGTGTGTTTTTTTGGTGAAATGTGATTGTTCATTGATGGAGCAGTAATAACTTCGAATCTATCCTCGGTTTCGACCCTTGTCATGTGGATAGTGATCTCCCTTGTCGCATCTCTAGCCCTGAGTCATAGACTCACATTTGTCAGGGGAGGCTCCGAGCAGGAACAGGCAAAGGGGCAGAGGATCATAGTTGGAGGAATATTGGGAGGTGTTGTAATGTACCTCGCACCCTACTTGGCCACATGGCTGACAGGCATCGACTATAGAAATCCTCCTGCCAATCTGCCACCCCAGCTGGTATCGATGGTAGGAAACCTCCTGACTATGATCCAGTACATAGGAGTCGCAGTGATAATTGGAGGGATAACGTGGGGAGCCATAGAACTTACCCGAAATAGACACATCCTGACAGGCGAAAGACGAAAGTAGATCAGGTTCTGGCAGATTGAACAGGCAGGCAGCTCTTCGTGTATTCAGAACGTTCTTCCTCATCTCTCTGGGCGCGCCCATCGTATTCTTTATTTATGATAGTTCCAGTTCAGGCGTCCTTTTCTCATTCACAAGCTTCCTTTATCTGTCAATATGGGCATCCGGACTTTCACTCGATGTGTGGACTACCTACAGGTTCTATGCTGCGGACAGGGTGAACTTTTCAGTCAACGAGACCAATGCAGTATTTTCAGGGCTTGTAAGGAGGTTTGGCTTTGCGAAGGGTTTGGCGGTACAGCTGGCCATTATAGAAATTCCTACCGCCATGGTTCTTGTTGTGCTACTGTATCATGTATATTACGCGTTTACTGAACACTACTCAAATGGTGTTGTAGCCGTTTTGAATTCGCCAGTTTCATTGTTATCTTACCTGCCTGCGGCCCTCTGCCTGTTTGGAGTGATACACATGATTGACGCCTTTGTGAACCTGAATATGGAACGTGAAGAAAAGAATCGTAGCGGCATAAATAGCGGGACGCGATGAATGATTGCAATGCGGTACATAAGATGCCTACAGTTTATCTGACTGTTAGACCAAGTTATTCTACGATTGGCAATAGAACAGAAGCCGATAAGGGAGGCGGTTCCACATATCTTCAGGAGGCCAGTCCTGTCCGTTGAACCCCATGATTCGCTCCTCAAGGCTGGGACCTTTCTTGCCATAGGGCCGCAGATCTATGTCGACGGGCTTGTGGTTCTTGACGGAACCAGTCCGGTAGGAAGGATAGGCGGCAAGAGCATTATCAAGCACATCTTGGAATCCAGAGAATGGCAGTATGCAAAAGTAACCGATATGGTGGACAGGTCGGTATACGGAGTTGATGCAGGATCCAACCTAGGCTATGCGCTTGACATCTTTGATGAAACAAGGTTTGCATTCGTGCCGGTGACAATCAACTACAAGATTGCAGCTTCCCTTACCATTCGCGACATGTAAAGGCATGTTATTTCAGCAGGCACCTCTGGATTGGACAGGCCTGTCAAGGAGATTTCGTCCCCCATCGTAGCGCTTGAAAATGATGCAAGCGTTGGGAATGCACTTGCGGCCATGGTTCAGAACAACGTCCGAAACATGGTGATAAGGGCTGAAAAGGGCAGCGGTGCCAACAACATGCAAATCATCAATGACAGGAAGATACTCGAGTTCCTTCTGAGCCACGACGGAAGGCAGATGATGTCTGAAAAAGGCCTGACGGGCCTTTACGAGATCAAAGTTGCAGAGCTTGAAATGCTTGTACCAAAACAGGTCGAACCGGACATGCCTGCCAGAAAGGCCGGAGAATTGATGTCTGACATAAGCACGCCATGCTTGTTGGTAAATGCCGCTGAACATCCCCATCATCCTGACTCAATAATAACGCCCTGGGATATCGTGATGAGAGGATTCAGAAATAAAGACGGTAGCGCTGCACAAGAAATAGACTTACTGGGTTAGAACCAAATTGCATGCTCTGTTGCTTTTGCAATTGGGTAGGCTTTCTGCTTATATTATTTTGGGCGTTGGGATGCTGGGCAGGCGGGTTTGCGATTATGATCGAGGTCAGACCGTTTCAAATAAGCAGCTCACAAAAATATCCAAGTGATGGCTACGTAGAACTATTGCAGAATTTGCATTCGAGTGGGAGGAGTTGTAAGATACTGCTGCAATGCGACAAATCTCAAACCTATCCAGACAAGCTGTCGGTCAGGTACTTCATAGACATTGATGACCACGACAAAAGACAGGTTGTAAACAGCCTGTCAAAAATGCCAGTACAGATCCTCACAGGCTCGCCTCGACCAAGACATTATGGCTATTTTGCAGAATTAAAACTCAGAAGACCGTATCCCCTTCCCCTGATAGACCATTCTTCCAAAGGAGAGAATAATTCAATCAACCCATTTTCTTCTGCAGCAGGAAACATAGCTGAATCATTGTATGGCGTGCCGTCTATGCTGGAGATAGTTTTCAAAGCAGACACTCATGCAGCTGCGAGAATATGGAGCTACCTTGAAAAGTTTGAAAAGAAATTGCCATCCTCTGACATACTCTCCCAACTGGCCAGCATTGGCACAGGATTTGCAAGTGAAGCTGCACGTTTTGGCTCGACCAAGAAAGGCGCATCCATGGGTCCGGCCAAACAAGACAAGGAGCTATCACTTTTTGAAAAGAACCTGCTTGATGCCATGAAAACCAAGGCCAGATCGCACGCATTTTTTCTCACAAAGATAACTGTATTCGGTGAGAGCAGTGGCCATGTGGAAAATATAGCGAAGCAATTTCCAAATTGGCATAACGGGTTCTCTGCAAGGGTAAAGAAGGTCGATCAAAAGGAAGGGCCTCTTCCGGGAGCTGCGCCACCAGCGCTATCACGATCTAGAGCATCCCTTCTTTTCTCATTCCATGAATATAGGCTCGCAGTCCTCAGCATGGAAGAGATATTGTCTATGATATCAGTCCATCCGTCACCACAACAGTCAGCACACTTTGAGCAGGGGGTGTCAAGGCCGGGGGCAGATTCCTCCATGCCATCCAAATAACATGATGACAGATGGGATTATTCGAACGCATCAGAAAGAAGCCGGACGGAGGGAAGGAAGGAAACAATCAAGAAGAGTTTGACATTTCCAAATACGTAGAACCCAACACAGAACCTGTATACCTGCTGGGCGTCGACAGCAACACCGGAGAGAAGAAAGGCCTGTACAAGAGCGACAGGGGACATACGCTCATAATAGGAAGGACGCAGTACGGCAAGACCACTCTTATAGAAACGCTGATACTTGAGCATGTACAGGAAGACGAGCCATTCGTCTACATAGACCCGTCTGGCGATTCTGTTAACAAGATACTGGCGTTGATACCTGACGAAAAGAGAAAGAACACGATACTGATAGACCCTATGACAATACATACCCATGGCAAGGTAGTCAAGATTGACTTTCTGGAATACTCGAACAGCCTGTCCCGCCTGAAAGTTGCACAGGGTTTCATTGATGCGGTAAAGAAGCTCTCGGGCGGGATGTGGGGGCCTCTGCTTGAGAGGATAATGAGAAACACCATCCTGCTTCTGATAGACCAAGAGAAAGGTTCCACCGACATAACAGACTGCTATTACGTGGTAAACAATGTTGAATACAGAGAACGACTGATGAGAAACTGCTCAAACAAAGACGTGGTCAACTTTTTTGTCAATGACTTTGGCAGGATAAGGCCAGAGTCTCTGGAACCTATCCTGACAAGGCTCAACACCATCCTTGTCGACCCTCTTGTAAAAGAGATGTTCAAGACCAAGAGGAAAGATGGTGCTGTAGTCAAGACTCTTGACCTGAGAGACGCCATTGACAGCGGCAAATTCGTCTTGGTCAATCTATCAAAGGCAAGACTGGGCGACATGTCTGCGTTTATCGGCAGCCTGCTACTTGACAAGATATTCCAGACTGCAATAAGCAGGGCAGACGAGAGAGTGAAGGAGAAAAGGAGAGCATGTTACCTGTACGTAGATGAAGCCCACACCTTTGTCACAGATGCAGTGATAGACATCCTCCGTGAGGTAGCAAAGTACCGTCTCTACCTCACGCTGGTTAGCCAGTACCCCTCCGGATTTACCGAAGAGATAAAGAAAGCCGTGTTTGGAAACTGCTCTACAATCATAACGTTCTCTGTAGGGCCTGACACTGCAAAAGAGATAGCGCCTTTCTTTGCACCTTATGATACACAGACGATAATGCTCCTTCCTAGGTACGAGTTCATGGTAAGCACCAAGATGAAGGGGATGCCACTAAAACCATTCTCACTCTCAACGCATTACAAACAGATCAGTGACTCGGAATTGATCATGAGAAGCGAGGAGTGCATGGTAGAAAGCCTGTGTATATACGGGCAGGAGGTAAGCTCGGATCTGGAAGACAAAGCTGACAGCAGTGAGACTATTGTTATCGCTCCGAAAAACGCTTCCTTTCCGAGGCCGCCATTCTTCACCACGCCCCTAAAGTGGTTTATCCAGACAAGGCTCTTTTTTGACCGAAATGGAATGACTACAAAAGCTCTCTTTGAGCAGGCCGTATCATCGCCACATCACCACAAACCCTACAATGCAGGGTTCCAGAAGGTAAAGGCAGTATTACACGAGATGGTCAGAGAAGGGCTGGTGCAGACAACCCAGATAACTGCTGCAGACAGTCAATCAGACGAAAAGAGGTTCACATTTACGCTGACAGAGTCAGGGTTGAAGCCTTTTTACGAAATACCGAAAGGCGCCAGAGCAGGCGGGGACGTACATCTCAACTGGATTGACCTCTTCCTCCATGCGTTCTGGAGGATGGGATGGTACTGCATTGCAGACAATGGACATCTCAGCGAAGGGCATTCGGACATCTATGCATTCTCACCAAAACTGGCAGACAACGGTTCAAAATACGACTCCGACGAATGGGAAAGCCCGCCGGCCTGGGCTGTGGAGTTCGAGGTGTACCCCGAACGACATCCAGACAGGGTAATCGAGAACTATCTCCGAAACGCCGCCAGCGGGATAAGGACAGTCTTTGTAACAGACAGCGAAGAGAGGAAAAAGAGGATACTGCAGGCATTGAAAGAACGCAGCATTTCTGCTTATGTGCCGGTCTTGCTTGTAAGCAGGGCTGCAACTCATTCAAATGTAGAAAAAGTGGTCCACGCATTAACCGCAATCAGGGAACCCGCATTACTGAAACAAGTGATAGCGGATGCAGAATCATTCGTTTCAAAAGGACAAGAAAAGGAGAACGTAAGAGATGATGTGGAGATGACTGCAGAAAAGCACAGCCGGGTGGAAATGACGTCTACTGCTATTTCAAGACCCGAAGTCGAAGGGGCGAATATGAAAGAGCGCGATCCAGAAGATGATGATGATGCAAGCAATACAGATGTCTCTGGCGAAAATGAAGAGCAGATAATATGGGGTGAAGATGTGGAGAGAGGAGAACCCTCAACAACGGTCATGGATATGCTGTATCAGGAACTTGCTGACGACGAGTCCTTGGTCAAGATCCTTCTGGCGGTAAAGGAGAACCCAGGTCTGAAGTCTTCTGATATCTTGCCGAAACTGGACATGCCAAGGAGGACGTTTATGCGAAAATCGCTGAAACTGAAAGAGCTGGGATTGATATCCGCGATGGAAAGGGTGCCAGGCTACACAATAACGGAGAGGGGAATGGCGCTTCTTGAGGAGATCCGAAAAGGAAAGCAACGGTGGCTAAACCGTCCTGCTTGAGGGTTAGACTTCGCTCAAAAGTTACCGGCGCCCTTATTAAGTACGGCCATAGCTCCACTCTATGGACGTACTCTCAGAAGACAGGTGCAGCTGCCAGGAATGCATGGATGAACAGGCAGAGATGTGCATAGCGAACCATTGTGAATGCTGCAAGCACTGAAAACAACCATCCATGCTGCAATTTTTTCTAAAGCCAGTCATACCATTTTCAGGCAGCACTTCTTGAACTTCCTGCCGCTGCCGCATGGGCACGGGTCATTCCTTCCAACTTTTGTCTTCCCTGAATTGTGGCCCTTCGATTTAGGCGAAGGGGTGTTCTTCCTATAAAAGTTGCCGGGTCCTGGGTTGAATATGTCAAGAGGGTCTCGCGGGATGTGGTGTTGTAGGTGGTCAAACTTGCCGGCGTAGATGTCCAGTACCGTCTCGTAATCGATGTAGGCTGTATCTATCAGCTCTTGAACAGGTCTTCCAAGAACGGGAGTGTGTCACTATCCTTGAACTCTGCCAGAGTATCTGCCAGTATGCTCCTTGCACTTTCGTCGCCTTCGTCCGTTATCGCCTTCTTCAGCACCTCTACAGACCTTGACTTGATTTCCGGGTAGACCCCGGATATTATGACAAGTGCTCTGGCGGCACGGTCCCTTACATACTCGTCAAGTCGGGCATCTGCTACCATCGACGCGAGTGTGTCAGAGCCTTCGATACCAAAAGCTGCCAGCACATATGGCATGTCTTCGGTAATCCAGTCTCCAGTATCGTCATAATGGATTCTCATCGCACTGTAGACAGCAGAAGCAGCTTCTTTCCCGCCAATCTTTGACAGGACGTGCATCGCGCAGATAGGGGCCCAGACAGAGAATAACCCCGACTCTGTATCCCAGTACTTTTCCTCCGTCACCATCCATACCAGGTGCGGCATGGTTTCTTACTTCCTTGCAACGATGGACCTGACAGTTTCCATGTCTGTTTCAGGGCCGCGCACGGCAAGCCTCTGGACCAGAGATTCAACCGGCTCTTTCACGAGCCTATGTAACGTCGGTTCAAAAATAAGCTTATCTGGACACAGCGCAAAGGCCGGCCAGCCCTAGACTGGTAGCCGATGTTTTTATAAGTGGAAGCCCTGACAGTATGACTGCTAACCATAATGGCACCGGACGAAAGGCTCGCACAATTCTTGAAGAACGGCAAGGACTGGGAGAGGAAGGCCACAAGCGTACCGGGGGTGTTCCTCATCAAGCTGCCCCAGTTCAAGGGAAGGGCTCCCTCCCTTGCCATAGAAGTCAACCCCGTAGACGCCTCCGGCGCTGCAACAAAAAAGAGGGGCATAGTCATCAGGTCGGCGCCGGAGCTTGAAGAGATAACCAAGCTCCTGATCAACCCCAAGCTTGAGCAGCTGGCGCACAGCATCGACGAAGTCAACCCCGAGAGGAAGCCTGCAGTGAAGGCGGGCGAAGACGTGTTCGAGATCTGAACTGCTTTTATATTTCGCTCCGGCAACTGTTATTCAGGACAGCTACTGTGAATAGCAGTTGACCCAAGCGTCTTTTGCGGAACATCCGCTCGTATGGGAGGGCACCATCGACCACAGGTTATACCAGAAGAACATAGCAGACGCTGCAAGTCACAAGAATACCCTGGTCATCCTACCGACTGCGCTTGGCAAGACGATGATAGCAGCCCTTGTGTGTGCAGACATGCTCTACAAATACCGCGACAAGAGGGTGCTGATGATGGCTCCAACGCGGCCGCTCGTATCACAACACCTGAAGTCCTTCTCCGCGGTGCTGAAAATCATGGAAGAGCAGGTGGCAATGGTGACTGGCAAGACGGTACCTGAAGCAAGGAGGGCGGTGTGGGACAAAAGGGATGTCAGGCTCGTCTTTGCCACTCCAGAAGTGGTGAGAAACGATCTCGAAGAAGGCAGGCTGCACCTGAAAGACTTTATCCTGCTGGTCTTTGACGAGGCACACAGGGCGGTAAAGGACTACGCCTATACTGCCATAGCAAGGGAATACGTCGGCCAGTCGATGCACCCTGTAATACTTGCCATGACCGCAAGCCCGGGAGCCAAGAAGGAAAGGATACAGGAAGTGTGCAACAACCTGTACATAGAGCACGTCGAGTACAGGAGCGAAGAGGACGGCGATGTCAAGCCGTACGTCAACCCTATTGACGTCAAGTGGGAATGGTTCGACCTGCCTGAAGAGTACAGGTACATTGCATCCGTTCTCAGGTCGATGCTTGACGAGAGGCTGAAGTGGCTTGTCCAGCGCGGGCTTTTGGGCAAAAAGAAGGACACCCGGTGGATATTCAAGCGCGACCTGATAGAGGCTGGCGAGGCGCTCAGGTACAGGCTCGAGCTTACCATGGAGGAGCAGCGCGGACCCATTTATGTCGCCATAATGAACCAGTCTGCCGCGCTCACTCTGTACTGCCTTGAGCTGATAGAGAGCCAGGGCGCCCATTCGCTCAGGGCATTCTTTGAAAGGATAGAGGAAGAAGGTGGCAGGGCACATGCCGCGCTGCTCAAAGACCCCAAAATAATGGAGGTGAGGGCGCTGGTTGAAAAGGCTCCTGTAGAGCATCCGAAGGCCCGGCGCATAGTCGAGCTTGTAAAGGAGTATTGTTGCGGCTCCTCCGACAGTTCTAACAAACAACAACAAAAGGGCCGGGTGCTGGTATTCACCCAGTACCGCGACACTGCAAGGCACATAGTAGACGACGTGCTCTCTTCTACAGGCATCAAAGCATCAAGGTTCGTCGGACAGGCCAAGCGGCAGGGGGACGAGGGCATGAACCAGGACGAGCAGGCAGCAGTGCTCCAGTCTTTCAGGGAAGGCGAATTTGACGTGCTTGTGGCCACGTCCATAGCAGAGGAGGGCCTGGACATCCCTGAAGTGGACCTTGTGGTATTCTACGAACCCGTACCAAGCGAGATAAGGTACATCCAGAGGAGGGGCAGGACCGGCAGAAAAGCAGCCGGCTCTGTGGTGATACTTGCCGCAAACGACACCATAGACACGCGCCACCTCTATGCCAGCAAGAGGCGTGTGGAGAGGATGAAAGAGTCCCTTTCGTCCATAAACGCGGTACTGGCGCCAGTAAAGAGGGCTTTCCTTGAGCCAAACCCTGTGACTGCAGAAGAGCTCGCCGCGCTCGAAGGGTGGAGGGCAAGGGCGGAAGAGCGGCTGCGGAAGGAGGTGGCAGAGGAGATAGGGAAAAAGAAGGGTGGCGGCCCGGTCGATGCCGCGGTACTTGACGCAGAGGTCAAAAGCCGCATCCAGCAGCTCAGGAAGAAGGCGATATCGGCCGAAGAAGAGATGCTCACCGGCGCATTCCAGCGCGAGGTGGAAAGGGCCGCAAGGCGCATACATACCGAGCTTGCAAAGGCAGGAGTCAAGGGAGCAGACGTGGAGCTTCTGCGCGAGCACCTTTCGCTGGACTACCCTGTGCTCAACGAGGCACTGAAGAAGCTTGAGAAGCTCAGGAGGCTGGCGTGGCGTAACGAGGACACGGTGGTGCTGGCAGACAACCTGGCTGCAGCAAAAGGTGACATCTATTCCATCCGCGTTGAAAAGGTGATGCAGGGCCGGGCAGTGGTCATGATAAACAAAAAGTGGCGTGCAAGGCTCAACCATTACGATTACAGCGGTCCCAGAGAACTTTTGAAGAAGGGCGCGACCTTTGACGTGGTAGGTGAGCTGTACCGGCAGGAAGGGGTACTGGGCCTGAAGGTAAAGCAGATAGTCTGAAAGTGGATGATGATGGAAGCTCGCAGGGAGCCGCAGCTCGGATAGGTTAAGAAGCATGCGTTGACCAACTAACAGGTAGAGTTGACCAACGCACAAGAAGAAAAAGCTGGTACAACAGCCCCGCCTTCCGGCGCCACCAATGCAGCAGAAGATGCCGTTGCCAGTAGTAGTACCATCATCAGGCACGAAGGCCAGACAGTGGTAAAGCAACGTAACGTGGCAGAGGTAAAGGCTAGGGCCGACAGGCCGCACTTTGTCTATAACCGGGTCTACGTAGGCCTTGCCAAAGGGCCCTGCGAAGAGTACAGCATCGATAGGGATACCTCCGTCCTCACCCGGGACAGCACCGTGGCAGACTTTATGAAAAAGCCATATGCCCTGATCCCGCAGGCAGAAGGAAACACCTACCTGCTGGTGGTTCCAAAGTGGATCGACTACAAGGCTGGCTGGCTTGAAACCCAGACAGAGACTTACAACATCTACAAGGTTGACCACTATGCGACCTGGGCAGGCCTCGTACCTGAGGAGTTAAGGGAAGAGCTCGATCTGAAACCTAGGTTCTTGACCCTGAAGATCCAGGGCGACTATCTGGTTGGAAGCGAGGACGAGCTTGATGATGCGTGGATCAGGTACCGTGACTCTCTGCTCAGAAGGGAGGAAGGCATTGGAATCCGCATAAAACCGTCCAGGGCATCCCGGTTCAACCTTGCTTCTAGGCTTGTCGAGGACGGCGTCATTCCATGGACTTCAAAGCCAGTAGAACAGAGGTGGAAGTGGCAGACAGACATCCAGCTGCGGCCCTACCAGCAGGAAGCTTTTGATTTCTTTCTGAAAAATGGCGCCATGACCCTTGTCTACCCTTTTGGTGGAGGCAAGTCGTTCTTTGGCGTCTATGTGGCTGCGTGCATATCCGGAAGGACGCTTGTGGTCGTCCCTTCCCTCTCGCTGATCTCTGTGTGGCAGAAGTACATCATGGAGCACTTCCCTGACAGTGGCTCGAGGCCGTCGGTAGGCCTGTTTTATGGCGCAAAGAAGGAAAAGCACAAGGACATAACCATCGCAACATACGACAGCGCGCTGGCGCACCTTACAAAAGAAAAATACGAGTTGCTCATCTTTGACGAGTCGCACCACTTCCCTGCCGAAACATATTCCCGCCTGGCGTTCCTGGACGCCAGGTACCGGCTCAGCCTGTCAGGGAGTCCGCACCGGGAAGATGGCCGCAGCGAGCTCATTTACGTTTTGGGCGGCGCTCCGTACGGCAGCGACTGGGAGCGGCTATTCAAAGAAGGATGGGTAAAACGCCCTGAAGTCTACCTTCATGTCACTTCAACAAAGTTGATGCTGCTCAAATCGCTGCTCGAAGAAAAGCTGAAAGGTCCTACAATGGTGTTCTGCGACACCATTGCGATTGGAGAAGACACTTCAAGGATAACCGGCCTTCCATACATACACGGCAGGCATTCGCTGAAAGAAAGGTCTGAGCTGGTCAGAAAGCACCCACGGTTTATCGCCAGCAGGATTTTTGACGAAGGCATAGACCTGCCGGACATAAAGAACATCATAGAGATAGACTTCCTTGGCGGCTCCAGGAGGCAGCAGCTGCAGAGGGTTGGGAGGCTGATGCACTCTGTGCTTGAAGGAGCCGAATACCACTTGCTCATGTCGCCGGAAGAACTGGCAAAGTACGGGAAGAGGCTGTACGGGCTTTACTCCAGAAACTTCAGGGTCAGCGTGGTTACAGAACAGCAAGGATAGGGCACAGTCTTCCTTCAGTTCAACTCCATTTGGAGCTGTTGCTCTTTTACCCTGTGTATCCACAGACTCCTGTCCTGGGAGAATTGACGATCGGCAGGGCCATGTCTTCTCCACATTTGTGGCGTTTGAGGCAACTTGCGCAGAACATGGCCTCTGGGCCTTCCCAGAAGCACACCGCACAGACATCGGTAGCTGCAGCTTTCTTGCAGGACGTACATTCAAAAGATATGGGGTCGTTCCTTGCAGCAAGCACCACCGGGCCCCTCTTCAATTTTCCTGGCCTGACCGCAACAACCTTGAGTACAAGCTCGGTGGTGCTGCCGTAGTCGTACTCGTAATCAAACGTCATACCCGGCGCAAGAATCGTGTCCAGCGCAACCCGCATGTCCTGGTCACTCCCAAAATCAGGGTCAGGGTAAGATTCGTACTCCTCGTCGTCTATTATGAAGTGGCTCAGGTGCCCGCAGCATTCAAGCCACGTGCGCCTGAGAAATGAATCGATGTCGGTCAGCCTGCACCGGGTGTTCGCATCTACAAATAGCCAGTACTCTGGCATGTACCTTGACCAAGCTTTGATTAGAAAGACTCTGCTTTCTGCTTTGTCACTGCCTTTGCTGGCGGCGCCTGTGATTCTGGACATAAGGCTCATCTCTCTTTCTTTGCACGATTCAAGGTGGTGCCCCATTGAAGGACCCGCGAAAGACTGGGAACAGTAGGTGCATTTACCTGACGTCATTGTTGCGCATCGCACGACCATGGCACGGACATAAAATGGTGGTAAGCAGGAGTATTTTACCTTGCTGCCGATTTCTTCAGCAGGTCATCTTCTTTTGCGCCGCGGAACAGTTAATTTTTTCCGCCTTTTATATCCACGGCGTACTGGACTGGTAGTTATCAACTACAACAAAAAACCTACCGGACGAACCGCACGTTTCAAAACGGCATGCACATATGTGCGTGCACCACCGGCGTGGCACGGATGGCCACAAATTTTTCCTAATGTAAATTCTCCGCAAGAGCCTTCAACTGTGCAGTTCTGCACGAAAGAGTGGCACCAGTGGTGCCAAAAATCGATTGAAGTGGCACCAGTACCTGGTAAAAATGGCACCAGTGGTGCCAAATTTGAGGACATCCGGCCGGCATAATTGGCACCAAGGCGCTATGCTGCAGTGAAAATGGCACCAGTGGTGCCAAAACCAACGGCAGAATCGGAAAAGGACAGCGCCTATAGCAACGGCAAGCACTGAAAAACAGTTCAGCAAGAGACGACCTTTTCAGTGACCGAGTCAACAGGTTCAAACCATCAATACCCAGAAAAGGCCGACTCGGCGGGATGGTGTGGAACCAAAGCGAGTTAGGCAAAACTAACTCTAGCGTTTCAAGAGAGACGACCGCATCTACGCTACCATAACAGTCTGGAATTCAGTCCCAGATTTCTTTTGTTGTTGCGTTGCAATTCGAAGAGGCATGTAGTGAGGACTATCCTGGAGCGTGGGAGTTGGCGGGCTAGCTTGCAAACACGGCCCTGACACAACAAGGAGGTGATAAGATGGCTGTGAAAAATATGAACTACGATGACGACGGTGACGACGGCAAAAGGAACGGAAACGGAGGTTACGACGAAATCCTGTGCAAAATGTGGATTGATGCAGCAACGACAGAAACGAACTTTGCTGTAAACACGGCAGTAAGGAAGTACAGGAACTCCAAAGAACAGATAGACTATCTGGTAACGCTGGACAGTATCCTGCTCCGGTACCAGGAAATAGTCACAAAGACAGTAGCCGAACATGGCAGGCAGGCACAGGCAATTGCAGAAGAGATAAGCGGCCTGGCAGCGGCTGGAGGTGACTTCGTGCTATGACCGGCAGCAACATCGACCGTAGGGAGGAAAAGTCTGGAGTAAATCAAAGAAATCGAAGACAAACAACAACGAGAACCGGAAACGGAATGACCATGGAACAGCTTATCCGAGAAACAAGGAAGGAGGTTTACAGAGCGCAGAAAAAAGAAGCAATCCCGAATAAAAACAAGGAGAAAAGTACCGTACGAAACTCAATGCAGCAGCAACAAAAGGTCATTCCACGCGAAATGCAGAGATATCTGACCAGTGCTGCGGTGCAGGTGAATGGAGGTGCGCTGACTGCACACCTGCAGGAATTCTGCAGCAAGATTCCACCCGGCAGCTACAGGGTAAAGGTCCTTGTCAGAAAAAACAACAAGGTAACTGTAAGGATGACGTACAGAGGAGAAGAACAACAACAGCCTGTGCAACAACAGCCAGACATCAGTACCCCGGCAAGCCTCTAGGATTTTTGTAACAATCTAGGGCGCGAACCGTCCCCAGCCAGCCTTTAAAACATGCGTCAAAATCCTGGCTAGAACCATCAACTGGATGGTGGGCTGGAGGTACATTGATGCAGCAGGTATTTCTGTTCTGCAAAGCGCAACTTACCGGGCATCAAGACAAAAACACTGGGAGGTGTTTAAAATGCACAGCACACACAAGGAATCAAAGAACGTTCTGTTGGCGGTGGTAGAAGAGGCAAAAAGAGGAGTCAATAAGGAAAGGCTGCCAATCGAGAAAAGTTCCGCACAAGTGCCCCGAACTACCATTCCTTTGCTGTCAAAGCTGAACGATTCTGAAAAGCATCGGGCAGCAAAGATGGCCGCCATCGCTGTAGAGATGGATGGAGAAATCCATTTCATGCAGGTAAATAGAATGGTGCCAGAAACAGCGAAGATAGTACGAGACAGCACTGGCAGGTTCGTAGGACTGCCGGCAGTAGTCGGCGGCTAATCCGCAATGGTGCTACTTCTGTCCGGTAACACCCCACATTATTTTTTTAAAACCACTCTTTGAATGGGACGTCCAAATCGACGTTTTCCTGGTCCCTGCCTACTATCGATAGTGGTGGGCAGAGTGGAGGTGAGAGCAACAATAGAGGAGGGAATCTAAAATGACGAGCAACAACAAGACTGTATTCAACAACGACGACGGAAAGAACAAGGAAAAGAAGAAACTGAAAGAGATACCTGCGATCAGGTCGATCAACGGCAAACTGGTACCGGTGATAGAAGTCTACGAAAGTTTCACAGGCTGGTACTGGTTCGTAACTGAGAGGACGCCTGACAGGGACAACCCAGACGAGTGTTTTGGTTTGGTCATCGGTCTGGAAAAGGAATGGGGCTACATAGACCCGCCTGCCATCAAGGCGGAACTTGGCAGTCTCTTTTGGAAGGTGCATCAGAGGGACGTCTGGTCAATTTCACACATAGAGATGGTAAAGGTGGAGGACTGCGCCGGCAACAGCGGTAACGACGTATGCCCGCTGTGCAACGAACTTGTAACAGAGTACCAGACAAGGTACATCGAAAACGAAAGAATCGTCCACGAAAAATGCACTAGCGATGACGCAGACAACGACGATGTCAAGAATGCAGACGGTCGGATGTCTGACAATCAAGAGGCTGAATAATGCCGTTGGCTGCAGGGACAGGAAGGCTACTAGAGCTCTGGACCGACGAGCATGGTGAGCATTTTGCCATAAAGATATCCGGAGACGCAGATTTCAAAGCGGCAACGTCCAGATACGTCAAGTATGTCAGGATAGTCGACACTGGGCTTTACCTAGCGGACCAGACCTACCAGTGGAAGTATACGCTGGAGCAATGGGTAAAGAACTACAAGAAAGATCAGCAAGAGTCAGACGGCGACCGACAGTAGTAACAACCAGAGCAGAAGGGGCCACAAAATAATCGAACCGATGGCCATCCGCAGCATCAACCTCATCTACATTTTTTCAAGCCACTCTCTAAGAAGGACGTCCAAGTCCTGGTCCTTTCCCTAGACGGCAGAGTGGAGGCAGCTGCAAGAAAGAAATCCAAAGGAGGGATTGAAATTGTCTATAACGAATAACTGTACTAACGAAAACGAAAACAAGATCAAAGCTACTGCCACAGAGGCAGTCAGGATCTACAAGCCTACACTTCTAAAGGAGGACCCGTTGCCACTTGACAGGGCGGAGCTTTCGTACGCAGAGAAGTTACTGCAGGCCTCAAGCGACGGGCTCATACCTGTAAAACTGGAGGAGGATGTTGTAATCCAGCGCATCTCCCACGACCTATATGCCAGTGCAGAGTCCGGATTTAGAGAGCTGTACAACAACGAAGCCAGGGCATGCAGGATAGCAAGGAACCACTACTACAACGATGACGCAAGTCCAAGGATAGAGGTAACCCTCGTCCCATCGGAGAGGAAACTAGTGATCCACGGGATAGACAGCATGGGGATGTCTCAGGAGAAATTTCTGACTGTGTACACTGTCCTTGGCAGAAGCGATAATTTTGACTCGAAGGAAGTCGGCCAGTTTGGCTGCGGCCGCGCAAGTTATGTCACGCTGTCGGACATAATGGTGCTTGAGACGTACAGCAGGGAAACTGGCGAAAAGTACGCAGTCATGGGAAAGAACGGGATTGGCTACAACGTGCTTCCCCCGCCAACAGACCTGAATGAATACGGTACCAGAATAACCCTGACCCTGCGTCATGGCATAAGCATCGTTAATCTGGTCAAGTACATGATGAAGGTATGCATGTTTTCAGGCGTTGACACCTACCTGAATCTGGAAGAAGACATCTCTACAGACGGATTGCCATCATACCGTATAGAGAAGGTCCATACCAAGGCAGGAAGGTACAGGCTCGGAACGATAACGTTTGCCGAGTACCTCGAAAACAAGGTACAGACAGCAGAAACCTGGAGACCGCTTGTAAAGATGGTGTTCGTCGAAGCGAAAGAAGACACCGACTTTTACCTCTATGGCATCATCGCCATAAGAAAGGGATATGACAACGATCTCGTCGCTGAAATTCCTGACAACAGCTCTGGCGAAACGTACCTCCTCGGCACACCCATAGAGGCAGATGGGATACAGCTGCCCTTCTCCCACTGGGTCTTGAACATAAAGGACGAAAGGAAATATCCGCCGACTGCAGACAGGGAGAGGCTCAGCGATAATGCAATCAACGCGATAGAGGACAAGGTAAAGAGCAGCCTGAAAGAAAAACTGCAATTCCTGAACCTGAAATCCGTGCAGGAGTACGTAGAATCTCAGTACAAGCCAATCTACAGAGTTCTGGAAGGGATGGGACTTGGAGAATACCTCTCCGAGTACACCGTAGACCTTGCCAAGTTTGTCGAGATATCTGTAAAGACACCTGAATATCCTAACAGGACAAAGATCAGAGATCTGCTAGCACAGTCGCAGAACCTGTTCTATCTCGACAGCCTCAACGAAAACAAGATCGCCCTGATACGGTCAAAGGTGCCGGATGCCATAGTTTTCAAACTGAGCAGCGGCAAAAAAGAGCGAGAACAATCCTCTTCTTCAACAGTAGTAGTGGATCCCTTCCAACTGTTCAGAAGATTCGATGTAAAGTTCGGCGAGGAATTTATCCGTGAAAACAACCTGAAGATGAAAAGAAGGGAAAGGATAGTTCCCGAAGACCTGCCGGTGCACGAAGCTGGCGCAGGATGGTACAGCTGGGGGAGATTCAGGACTGTGAAAAGGCACACGACCAGAACTGCAAGGGAAGACATAGGCAGGGATACCATAAGGGTTCCTGAAGGCTCGATGAGAACGTACCTGCGTCTTCTGTCTATGGTGAAGACAAGATACAAAATCGTCAAGGATGACAGAGAACTCGAGAGCAGTGGCACAGGAACAACCCTGAAATCGTTTGTCGACAGCATAGGGAGGAAAATGGTGCAGACAAGCGACGGCAAGATGAGGGTAACAGATACCATCACACACTCTAGCAAGAAGAAAATGAAACTTGTCCTGTACAGCGATCCTTCAATAACAAGGCACATGCATTCGGAAGAGCACCTGTCAATTGCAGGAGACGACGACCTTCTCTTTGAATTGATGGCCTTCTGCGAGTTTCATAGAATCGAGTACACCGCAGATGTGGACGGATCAGAAGCTCTGGCACATGTAGAGGGTCACAACTACAGAAGGAGCGAATTCATTGCAGACCCAAGTTATCCCAAAATTGGCGATTCAGAAATATTGTACAGCGTAGCCCATGCAGCAAAAGCAGTCAAAGACGGGAAAATGCTGAACATATTCCTCAACGCTGTCAGGTATTCAAAAGAAGCTGCTGAAGTCAGAGAGATGAGGGAATACCTGATTTCAAAGGAGGTGGGCCATAGTTGACCGCCGACACAGTTTGCGTCATCCTCGAGGAGCGAAAGGACATGTTTGTCCTTATCCTCCAAGGCAAGGTGCAAACGGTGCCACTAACGCCATACACCGAAGTAAAGTACAGGCATTTCAACGGAAACAGAATAGCCTACAGATTCAGTGAGGAAATGCAAGTACAGGAGACGTACGACGACGGCATATTCAACTGCTCCTACAAGACTGCACAGATGCAGATAAGAAAACGGGATGCAGTAGCCGAAGCAATTCTGCAGCACTACGGATGCGGGTCCACGTCAGCATACGAAAGGCTGTTCTTGCAGGAATATGCGGACAGGAACTGCATCGACCTGCTAAAGTTCATGCTGGCGGGATACAGACAGAGGCTCCGCTTTGAAGAGAAAAGTACTGACGACGAGGCAATCTACATCGAAGACAACTTCAAGGTGGACAGGCACGGAAACGCATACGTAAAAGACGAGCACGGATACAGGAGAATCTGCATAGTCGTCAAGGGGAGCCTGTCTGAAACATGCGTCGAGACTCCAATTGGAAGGGTATCACTTGATGAAACAGCGCTGACAATACTGGCAAAGACGATGTTCCTGCTGAACCCAAACCTGGAAGATGAAGTATTCAGAAGGCAGATGCCGTCTCGAATGCTGGCCGCGCTTGAAGAACAGTCACAGGAGGGAATGCCGTTTTGGCCTCGCCTTAACTTCTTTCCGGATAAGACGATGATAGAATAGCAAGGTGGCAGAAAAATTGGAAAAAGAATTGATCGACGAAGTAAGGGCCAGACTGCATGCCATGATAGACGCAGCAATAGACGAATATTCTGCGAAATTGAACAAGAGTGCAGGACAGCAGATACCAACTCCTGACGGACTTGACATCGACAAACTTCCATGGCAGAAGAGCAAACACGGCCAGTACGAGTACCTGTTTCCGTCACAGGTGCCAGACAACCTCAAAACAGCACTGAAAAACGGCAAAGCTCAGATCAGGGACTGCATATTGTACCTGACAAAGCAAGGGTCTGTAAGGAGATATCGCATTACAAGCAACAAGCAGACTGCAAATTCAAGTGCGGCATCGGCGGGTGGCGGTGGAGATGTCAAACGATAACATCTGCAAGAATACAGTGCGACTTCCCAAAATAACGTCGGTACGAAAACTAACCCGCATACTAAACGACGCCATGAGAAACGGTGAGAAAAAGCTGGTCAAAGAAACGGTTCTTGAAAATACGGAGACTGCGAAAAAAGCAATCCCATACCTGAACATGAAATACAGACACTACGTACGAAAGGTTTTGGAAGGTTCCGGGTAATCCTGTTCGATTCGGTCGAAAACCCCGATTCTGGACTTTTTTTCGGTCCAACGTCTTCCAGGGCAAAATCCCCTGACGATGGTGCTCCTACCAAGAGCGCCTGCTCAGCATCACACATGCTGGGTTGGCCTGTCCTGCCCAAATCCTCAACAGGATACATGGGACCGGCCGAAACCTAGGGACATAGTTTGTCCCTACGGTCGGGATAGTCAACAGCTACTACAGATTCTGATACAGTAGCAATGCCGTCATAAATCACATTTTACACCGGTAGCTCGGACAGGTCTTGGTTTTCCTTGCCGACTGTTTTATTTTCGTACGACGACTCGATATTATCGAGTATTTATAGAAGAAGCCGCTTCCGTGGTTACAATGAGTTACGGAGAAAGAAGAGGCGGCAGCGGGGGCGGCTTTGAAAGGCGCGACTTCGGTGGCCCAAAACCAGTTGAAGAGGGCAAGGAGTACATGTCGAGGTGACAGAAATCAGTCGAAAGGGAGACGGTATCGCAAGGGTCCAAGGCTTTGTGATATTCGTCAAAGGCGCCAAGGTGGGCGAAAAGACCAAGGTCAAGATAGTCAGCGTAGGCCCAAGGTTCGCCACGGCAGAAAAAGTCTAGGCTATACAATCAAGGAGCCTAGCTCCGACTCATTTTATCTGACTTTGTCATCCGATGGCCGTCTGAAGTCATCATCTTGCGGCATTCTTGCCTTTCTGTCCATTTCTCTCGATCGAACCTAGTGCATCCTTCTTTTCGACAATCTCTAATTTTCATAATGTAATCGTATCCTCATAGTGCAGCCCACATCATCCGTTTTCCCCGCATTCTCCATTTTCATGTCCAATTCTCTTTTACCTTATCATACATTTTCTGCTCTTTGCGCAAGCCTGTAAGTAAGGTTCTCATCATGGTTCAAGCAATCGTTTCATATCATTCTAAATCTGTCTTTACAAGCTGCGTAATGCTCATAATTGCTCCAAGCAGCTGCTGATGTCTTCTCTTCATTGCTCTTAACCTCTTTTTCAAATTGCTTACCCTGTAATGGTAGTTTTTGTAGTGGTTTACGTCTGTCTTTTGCTTGCCCAGGTATATCATTTCGACCTTGCTGGCAGAAACCCTTCTTTCGAGGTAGTAGTATGGCCCATGTCCTTTCTTTGCCTTTGCGCAGTAGCAGTTTGGACTCCCGCACCTGATGAATCTGATCTGAATCGAGCCGGCGTATTGAGCAGATAGCCACTCAACCTGTTTTTGCATATCCTTGATCTGCTCTGCAAGAACTTTTTCTTCTTTAATCATTCTGCTCAGTTGTGAGCATAAACCAGCGCTCATCTGCCCGTACGCATATTGAAAGTTGATAAGGTGCCTAGCACTCTTTGGTTCAAAGTGGTTGAGCTACGTTTTGGTCTTCGGCATTCCCTGGTTTGATGTTCACTCATGCAAATCAGAATCCATCGGAGATCTTGTAGTGGAAGAAGCACAAGAACACAATCTAACAGTTGACAGATAGAAGCAATTTTGAACGAACGGGTACTGCATGTATATGGCGAGAATTTTTTCCATCTTAAATTTGGTGTAAACTAATGAATGCAGATTGTCTGAAATTAGCTGTTCATCTTCTATCAACAACAATCGGTGCATTCGCTGTAAAGACAGATGCGCAGAGATATTCCAGGTTAATGGCGATTTCTGTCTAGATTGCTGGCAAGAGTTGACGCATCTAGATATCTGATTTGCATGGCTAGCAGTATCGCACCATATGCCTTTCTGTCTTTTTACCTTTGTAAATGAAAATAGTCGTTGCTATCCATTCTCTTCGTAAGAGAAATCCTGTGCCTTGCAATGCTTTCTATCGGCGCTTACTATGATCTAAAAACAAGAGAAGTCAACGACAGATTATGGATGGTTTTTGGTGCCGCAGGGTTAGTTCTCTATCCATGGGAATACGTGTCTGGAGCAACGGCCGACGTGCAGATGATTCTGGTCTCTGTATCTTTGACTGCTGCGATTGCAGTTGCTCTGTACAGGTATAGCTTCTTTGGAGGCGCAGACGCTAAAGCGCTAATGGCTATATCTGCGATTATGCCAGTTTACTATTCCCCATCCACTTTCTATGTTCATCCAATAACAGGAATTATGGTGTTGACAAACGCTGTACTTTTTGCTATGGCAGTGCCTCTGTACAATGCGCTGAGCAATCTTGTAAGGGTGACAAGGGGAGGGCGGATTTTTGAAGGTTTTGATGAGCCTGTGTGGAGAAAGGTGCTGGCATGCTTTGTGGGTGCCCCTTCAATCGGGCAAAAATGTCACCACTCTGCGATCGAGTGCGCGGCGGATGAGAAGAAAAAGTTCTCCTTCCGCTTGAACAATGATGAGGCGTTCAGCAAAGATGGATGTCATTCAAGAATTCCTGCCAATGGTCCTGTGTGGCTTTCCCAAAATCTGCCATTCTTGGTATTTCTGCTTGCAGGATTCCTGGCTGCTATGTTGTTTGGAGACCTGCTATTAACGACGATGCTGCGGTACCAATGACTTTATCGACTATCATAGATACTCGACAACCAACACTAATGAGAATGGATTAATACTTCATATTACAAGAGGGATGGTAGTTGGAAATAGAGGTATTCTCGCTTTATAAACGATTTACCAACATATTCAAGCTTGATGTTCAAGGTGGAAGCATCTATGAGAGCTATGTAGCAGATGAGAACACTCATTTCCATCGCGGCAAGTATTATACTCATGTCAAGACACCTGCAAAAGTTGAGCACGTTCATCCGGATGTAGTAACAAGTTTGGTACGGAAGGCATTTACTCAAAAGTTAATTGCAAGCGGATACACGGTTGATTTCGAGACTGCATTTCAAAGCAGAGAGGATGAAATCCGCAATAATGCTTTCTCGGATATAGTTCAAGTTTTCAATGGCTTTCGATTCAGAATCCTAGGAAGTAGTAATAGGATCTATATGATCTGTGATCCTCATCTTGTTATCCGCTCCAAGGCATCAGTAGGCCATATCCTTTCACTTGGGGTCCCCATTGCGATTCTAACAGGCGTAAAAGTATCAGAGCTGAGTTCCAGCAAAACTATAGGCTACATAAAGGAACAGAATTTTCAAGGCGGTAAGATAAGAATTCAGAAATTCGACAAGCCGGGCCCCGAAGACGTAGAGCCTAATTCAATATCAATTGAACCCCGCCCAGAAGTAATCCACAACATCTTATCCTACGCGGGAAGAAATGTAGACTTCATCACACTGCAGCGGCAAAAAAGTTTGCTTGACAGCAAAACGGCATCACGTGATCGATTCTCTCAAACGCTCTTGACGGTAGATAAGCTGAGGAAAATCTTTCCTTTAATCTTCGGTGATTTCACTGTGAACCTAGCGAAAGATCCGCTTGTGGTGCAGGTATAATGGTCGATTACTTGGAAGGCGACGCAGTAGATCATGAACCGAATTTGTTATTTGACAAATTCGATTCTTCTGCAATACATCATCAGGTCTATTGGGGACTAAGGAAATTTGGTCCGTATGAAAAAAGCAAGTCGAGAATAAAGCTAGCCATAATCGCACCAAAAGACAAGTTAATTCAGACAAAGAGCATAGTGAGTGATCTGCAAAGTGGCAGTATTTCCATTCTTCCAGGCGGCATGAAGAGTTTCTTCAGATGTGAATTGGAATTAGTGGACGAAAGAGTGATTGACAAGCCAACCGGCGATGCATATTCTAAGATTGCCAATGAATTCGTTGCAGCCTCTAATCCTTCAAATTTGGATTTAGTTCTTGTGAACATTCCAAAAACCGGCCAATACATACTTGATAGTCCGTACTATAAGGTCAAAGGAACGCTTGCATCTGCAGGCTTTGTCACGCAGATGGTAACGGAAGCTACATTTGCCAATCTTAAATGGTCCTATCTTAATTTGGCATCAGGTATTTTCAGTAAAGCAGGAGCAATTCCTTGGGTATTGCATAGTCCAATGCAAAACACAGACATGATTCTAGGAATTTCTAAATCCAATATTCTCCCGCCTGATGAGGGACCTAGCCAGATGAAGAGGTACGTAGGACATGTTAACGTATTTGACAACAATGGAAAATGGATGACATTCGAAAGCAATGCGGAACCGTATAACCCCAAGGAAAAGAAAGAGATTTCGACCAAACTTGGAGAACTTGTAGGTAGGGCCGCAGCGAAATTCAGGGCAATGAAGAAATACGAACCAAAGAAAATAGTGCTTCACAATAGTAAACGCTTTGGCAAAGAGGACAGGGAAGCCATAATCGCATCTTTAAGAGCAAATCTTTCTGATTTTAATGTCGCATTCGTGACAATTGACGAAAGTCATCCCTTTAGGTTATACGATATGTCTACGGACGATGGAAGCTTCCCAAGAGGGTACTTTGCATATCTTGATAGAAATGATGCCTTGTTGTCAACCACAGGACAATCGGCTGCGGGAGGCAGAAGGATAGGAACCCCCAAAATACTACACATATCTTTGTACCAGCCTCTATCTGAGTTTATTACAATGGAGGAGGTCGTCAATCAGGTGGTAGGTCTAACGAAACTGGATTGGGCCACTTCTATGGCCTTCGTCCGTGAACCGGTAACGATACATTTTGCTAATGAAGTCGCCTATCTAACAGCAGCTCTAACATACAGTCAGTGGCGGTCGATTAATGGGCCGGCGATAAACTCTATTCTTAATCAGAGGCCATGGTTCCTATGATTTCAATTAATACAAGCGACCTTGAGAGAGAATATATCGGTATCCTGGAACGCGACCTGTACGATGTAGGTCAAGTCGAAAAAGACCCTCTTGGCAACGCTATTTACCTATTCTTCATCAGTAGAAACAAGATCAAGACGAGCATAACAGAGAATCTAATAGATTGGGCAAACAGCTATGTACACACGGTACTAGGCCAACATAAGTTAAGCAGATTTCAGGATAAGGACGTCACTTCGGCAATACTATGCTATTATTCACTGAAGCAGTTAGATTGCTTGAAAGTAGTTGTAGACGTTAAGCTAATTGATTCTTTGCTAGACCGGTATTGTTCAAGAGACAGATACTTCGACGAGTTTACTCATTCATGCATAATCTTATTTTCACTTTACGACATCAAGGAAGGTATTACAAGCTATCAAAAGGTACTCGCATCTATCCTAAAAGCAGTAAATTCTCCGGAAGTAATGAACGATCCAAAAAACCTTGTCTTTTCAGCGATATTGTTAGATGCCACGCAAGACGTTCAGCTTTTGAAAAACTTACTACATATCACATTAGGGCACATCAATGAAAAGAGCATCCCTTACAACGATTCTATTTACTATGCATGGCTAGTTTGGCAATACAAGGAGCTATTTGAGAAAAATGCATTGACACGAGTGCGTGGATATGTCAGAGAGGTGATAGAGGGATTGAGATGGTCGTTAATAGAGAAAGAAGAACTGGAGGAGATCGAATCGATATATGGCAGAGAAGAAGGTCCGATGGTACTCTCTAAGATTCAGATAAGTGTCAGTCTGGATCTCGTTTCTTCGTATAACAAAGAGCCAGGAATACTCAACAAATTGGACCATACAGTTATTTTGGCTGATTTGAGGGTAGATGCAGTAAAACAGAAAATAAACGAAACAAAGAAAACTGTCAGCCTCCTAGGAGACGCGTCTGTACTTTTGCAATCTGCAGAAAAGAAAATCCTTGACGCTGAAACGAAGCTGGCCGAAGATCCCGATGCCTGTCTGGACTTGCTTGGGGAAGCAATGGAATCCCTATGTAGAACGTATCTTACCCAGCGGAAAATTCCCTTCAAAGCACTATCGGGACTCGAACTACACGATAGCGTAATCAAGGATTGGAAGGAGAAATCGTCACTGCCATGGACAGATCTGAAGTACCAGACAGGCTTGCGACATATCCTGAGAGTTTGGGCTTTGAAGAAGCATGAGGCATATAGTACCAACTTGCTGGAAGAAGCTTACTTCATTTTATTGGGATGGCGAGGCTGTTTTGAAATTATCAGAATGATAAAGGAAACGAATCCTGTTTCCTAGACCTAAATTGTTATCTCATTGTTCTTAACCCTGAGGTACAAGTAAGAGGTATGAAGACGTATTCTAAGACAACGCGCAATATAAGATGAAGAGCTATTCGCAAATTCCAAAGACATACGAGAAAGAGCTTTTTTCAAAGGGTAGTACGGACCAAGTTTTACAGGATAATCCCAAATTGGTAACTAGGCTAGCATGGCAGTTTTATCGTTATAGCTTCATAGATTCACACAAAGCTATGCTGGAGCAATTAGAAGAAGTCAGGAACGAGATTAGCACCTATCCATGGCTAACTGGCGAGCATTCTAAGCAGGAATTAGTCCCACTTTTTGCCATGTTTAATTCTTACATGAACAAAGCTGATTTTTACACGCAAACAAGCCATAATATAACGAATAAGTTATAAATATTTCAAATGAACGTGGACTGGTCGGGATTTGAGGTCTGCGCGTATGCGGACTCACCACTCCAACGGATTGGGTTTGAAATGGTTGTCTTGGTCATTTTTGAGCAATATGACATACAAGCTTGCATTACGTAAATAATTTTGTAGTACATGACAAAACCGAAGTATGAAAATCCAAGGTCAAAAGTCAGTTCAAGGACAGACCATTCATATAAACGGGTAATAACAATTCCGGAAAAATGGTGTATATAATGAGAGTAAAGAGCGGTGATTCGGTATAATGGGTTCTGGATAACCGAAGGTTATGAGCCCTACTGTAAGGTGGCTAACGTAGTAGAAACTTCTATTATGACTTGAGTAAATCTCTTTTGAATTTGATTCTCTTTAGCGTGAGTTTACAGAGAGCGGCCTTCAGAGCAAGTTTGTTGTCTTCGTAATTCAGTTCATCATCGAGCCAAGCAAGTGAGAGCAAAAAATCGCCATCTCCGTATTTTGCGTAGAATGGGAGTCATCTTCTTTTGTCCTTGGTAGGTGACGGGCAGCGGCTCGACGCAAGTTTCAATATTTGATTCAATAATAACCGATCGACGAGAAGTGATCTGACCCTTGTGCAAACCTACCATACCTGTAGAACCAATAACGTGATTTATGTTACATTGTAGTCCACTTGAAAAACCTACTAGTGATAATCTTAATTCTCTCGCAATAATGTTCAGCTGAAAGAATCTCGTAAAACCTACCTCAAAGGCTCCGTGTTGTTCCTGTGCACTAGTAACTACGGGCTCTGTTGTGTCCACAAAGCGTCTTAGCATCGAATTATATGCGTAATACAGTGGCACATCTGCCACGTTAATGAATAATCCTCCGTTTTTGACGTATGAGAATATTTTTTGAATGCTAATATTTTCTTTAACGTCAACTTCCGGATACACTTCACCATATGGGTTTAGAACAGCTACGACTGAGTCGAACTGAGTTTCGGCATTGATATACCTTATTCTTGCCTTAATGCCGAGTTCCTTAGCCGCCACCAACAGACCTTCTTCCCACTGGCCGGGTGTGAGAGCTGTCCCTGCGGCTATTTCCTTATAGTTTTCGACTCATCCCATATCGGTAAGAATTCCGATTGTGACGTGTCTTCCTAGCCATCTTCTTCGTAGGGCGGACTTCTTCCAAAAAGGAGATAGTACTCCGGCGCCATAAAGCACGAGAACTCCAATAATGCCAGTTAATGCCGAGATTGTCAACACAACAATTAACTGTGTGGTTTCTTGATGCCAATGAAGACCTTCTAATAGGAAGCGATATAGGTCGATAACTAGTGGGAAAAGGTCGGCGGCAACACCAGCCAATACCAAAGCAATTGCCTTCTTGTCTGAGTATTCTAGCATGATTTTCACAGAGGAGTGGGTAGTGGTATCGTAATTATTTTTACACTGATAAGTCTTCGGCGGGTCGTTAGTGATGTTGCGAAGGAAAATATGGCAAATCTGCGCAGAATTACCAATGTAAAATTTATCATCTTTTATTCGCACATTAAGATGATTTTTTGATTAATGCCCAATGGAGGATGATCATACCGCTGCTATCATCGATCTGAGAGCGTTCAAGGAGTTTATCAGGACTAAGTATAGTCACAAAACTCCTCTCTACCAAGTGATAGTTGCAGAAAAAGATGAGATGCCATGTGAGGAGTATGCGACAAAGTTCCTGACATGGCTCAAGCTTATCCAGATATCGTCAGCTGATGGTCTGTCTGAGTATGGCCGGCGCAGCTGACTATTACCTGCTGTCTCGACTCTATTATATGGTCGCACTTCCACCCTTTTGACAGGTAATCTGGCAATTCGTCAAGCGGAATTACCTTTTGTTCGTTGTTCTGGACAGCAGCTGCGTTGCTGACCGACTGCAACAGTTTCTCCCTTGCCCTCTTTGCTATCTCTTCATCGCTCAGCCGCAGAATGTTTTCTTTATCGATCTCTTCTTCGGTGTAGCCGGCAAGCAAGAGCATCCTTTTGTATGACTCGTCCCTAAGGTTCAGCACCCCATCTGAATTCAGGCTAGAATTACTCTGGAGGAAACTCGCGGACCGGGCAAAGGCTTTGCGCATATCATCAATCACGGTCTCAGGCAGGCTGTGCTTGTTGGTTGTGTATCTGTTTTCTATGTCGCCTTTATGCCCCATAAAGAACGTCCTGTAGTCTCTCAGAATCATTCCTCTGCTCTCGGCAAGCATGAGCTGGGTCGCAAAGGTGTGCCTCAGGTCGTATGGCCTCAGGTTTATCCCCACCTTTCTCATGTATGTCCGGGCAATTTTGCCGACACTTGCGGCAGTTAAAAACGGCCTTCTGGACTTTTCAGGGACTATCAGGGGTGAGTCCGGCACCAGCACCTCGCCTGATTTTATCCTCCGGTAGAGGTATTCCCTGAGGTATTCACATGTCTCAGACGTCATGAAGGTAAAGTACTGGTGCCCTGCCTTGCTGAGCTCCTTCCTTACGACCAGCATGCACGGTATCCTGTCAAAGGCTATGGTGTTGCTATTGCCATTCCCATCTCCATTCCTAACCTTAATCTCCAAGATATCGCCCACCCTCAGACCATCTGAGCCGTCATAGTTTCCGATGACTTCGGGACGCAATCCCGACTGCGCTATGAGCGATTCCACGCACCTGGCCTCCGGAGGCGAGTTCAGAAAGAGCGTCCTCAGCCTGTCCTGCGCTAGCGTGCCTTTGTCTTTCAGGGTCGGGGCATCCCCTACGCCTCTGATCTTTATCTTTCTCTTCAGTTCAATCCCGTTGTGAGAGAGCCATGACTTCACAGCCTTGACGCCGGATGCAATGTAGCTGCCGGCATGATTCTGGCCTTCCATGCGCGTTACAAAGTCAAGGAGAAAGTTGTACGCCCATCTCTCGTCCTGCGCAGCCTTTTTTACAATCTCCTGCAGAGTTATGCCCGTGGTCTCGCTTATGAGGCCGAGCCGGCGCAGGTACACGTCCGCCGTCACCTTCGAGCCCCTGCACAGGTTGTCGTACCATCTTCTCACGTCCTCGTGCTGGAGGAGCTTTCTGTACTTGCCTCTGCCTTTCTTTTTCCTCCCTGTCTTGCCATCTATGCTGTCGCCTTTCTCTGCCCGACCCACACAATATGCCGCCTTTTTGACATTTAAGGCGGGTGGGCCCGAGACCTTTTGGTGCCGAAAACCACCGGGCCCGCCTTTTTTAGTTCGATCCTCCATCCAGCTTTGCCGTCGAAATCCTTGAAGGTTTTTTTCAAATTTTATTATCTTCAGCGTCGCCACTGGTTTCCACCGCCCTTCTTACCAATGCCAAGATGCCGTCATCTTTTGTGTCTGACACATAAACCAGATATACTAATGCAGAGTCTTTGCCGTCTGCTTTTCGCAGCACCCTGCCGATCCTCTGGACTATCTGGTTCATGTTCCATGTTGTTGCAAGAATTATCTCTATCATTGCTTCAGGCACATCATAACTAATCTCCAAGGTATGAACGGACAGATGCGCGCAGAATTTCTTGCCCCACTCTGATAGAATTTTTTGTCTCTTGTACCCCGGAGTATGCTGTCAATGAGAGCAGAACATATTCCGCTGGCTCTTAGCAACTGCCTGAGCTTTCTAACTGATTCCAGAGTCTCGCTGAATATCGTGACTTTTTTCGCCGCGATATTGAGCAATGATATTCACGGCAGCAGCCAGCTTGTTCTCTGCTGACGCAAGCAGCCGCTTTCTTTTTTTGACGTTTAGAAACCAAGCTCTTGTCTGCCACCGTGGAAAACCGTTCTCCTCCTTCATCAATACCATCATATCTCTGGCATCATATCTTTTGAAGCGCCTCGAAATATTTCGTATCTTTGTGCTGTATCCGTCATAGAGAGCCTGCTCTTTGTATGTTAACGATACATTGATGGGAAGTATGATTGGCCTTGCCAGTCTTTTGTCAAGAACCGCATCTTGATGAGGTATTTTCTGACAGGCGGAAGAAGACCAATTATTGCTACATTTCTTGGATCATTTTTATCTATTGTTGCAGTCAACCCAAGCAGAGCCTTCCCATGGTTCTCGCTGATGATGGAATCAAATATTATCCTGCCAAAGGCTCCTCTTGCAAGATGGACCTCGTCAAAAATCACCCTGTCTGCTCTTCTCACGATTCCTGGATTGGCAAGGGCGCTGTGGTAGGTAGCAATTGTTATTTCATTGATCTGTTTTTCTTCCCCAAAATACCTGCCTAGTCTTTCTGGCGATACTTTGTACCTGACCAGCCTGTCGTAATTTTGCTGAACTAGGACTTTTCTTGGGACCAAGAGAAGGACATTGAAGCGCCGTCTATTTGCTCGGTCAAGGACTGCCAATCTTCTTGCACATTCAAACGCGATTTCTGTCTTGCCTATCCCGCTTCCATAAATGACTGACCCTCTACACTGATTAGATATCCATGTCTCCACTGCTTTGACTTGGTCCGGTTTTAGGGCAAAGGAAAAGGACAGGTCGGTTATGGCAGGAGGACGATGATGATGGTTTGTTTCAAAATTCATGTTAGGTGGAGAATAATGATTGTAGTCGTCATCAGCAGGGCTGCGTCTGGCAGGCTCATGATTTTTTTGCTGCGAGCTACTACATGCAAGCAACTCAAAGGCAGATGTAAATATGATATGCTGCCTGGGCTCCAACCCGCTTCTTTTTTCTTCATGGAGCCAAGCCTTCAAGCTACGACAATATTAAGAAAGCAGGACTACGGGGAGAGGGGGACTATTATTGTTATCCGGTCAAATCACTGGAGCCGGCCTTTCTTCCTCCTCCAAGCAAGGCAAACGCGCCGCCAGCCGCGTACGCGATTGCGATCAAGATCCTTGACAGCATCACTGCAATGTCCTGATGCATCGCAAACAGCGAGCTATCGATAACGACCGCGGCTGGTATCGCGGCAAGTGAAATCACTGCGACTATCAGCTGCTCGCGGTTGTCCGCATTGCCATACTTTTTAATCAAGAGGTAGGTCGATAGGTTGCCAAGCCCTATGCCCAGCAGGATGAGGTACTGGTAGAACGACGGAAAGGCAGCTATTGCAGCAAACGGCCCTGCCCAACAAATGCCATTGAGTGCTTTTGCGCCAGATGGCCACTTGACGCTTGTCCTCATCCTGCTGCGGATTGCAGGCGCGGCTTTGCGGAACTTTGCAGCGCCAGCCCCGAACACTGCGCCAAAGCTGCCAAGCCATATGATGGCATAGTAATAGAGCGGAAGGCTGTTGATGTACGCAAACTCGCTCATGACAGAGGCAGCTCCTACCACTATCGACACGCATACAAAGAGAAAGCCAAAAGCCCGGCGCGTCTCGACTGACGGATTCTGCAACAGTACACGAGTGGCTGCAAATGCTAATTTAAAGATATAAAAAAGAGAGAGACAGGATAGGATAGCTCACTGCTCTTCAGCCAATTTGTCTATTGGCTCGCCTGTTGGCAATGGCGCATTTCTATCTACTCTGTACTTCAGTATCTCTGGAAAATCTGGTTTCACAATGACGTTTCTTCCAACAGCTATTATCTCGGACTTGGGAATATCGAACCTGTAGTCATAGTGACCAAATACTACGATCTTGTCTTTAGTTTCCTTTACGACATGCCCGACATGGTCTTCATTGTTTGTTCTGACGCCTTTGTTGAACAATGATTTTGGGTATTCTCTTTCATATGTCGCCAGGTCTACATTCTCTGGCCGTGTCCAAGGGTCCTTTGTTGCCTTTCCCGTGGGCAAAGGCTCTTCTCTGCTAACTTTGTATCTCTTTGCTATTTCATACATCGGCAGGTCGATCAGGACGTTGCCGCTGGTAAATTTGATCTCTGACTTGGGTATGTCGTACCTGTCATCGCCACCACCAAACACCACGATCTTGTCATCGGTTTCCCTCACGACGTGCCCTACATGGGGAGAATCGAGCGCTTTGACGCCCTTGTTGAAGTACTGTCCTGAAGTCATGACGGGATATATTGGTGGAAAGAGGTATTTAAGACAGCTTACTAAGCAAAGAATTCCTGTGCATATGTTGTGCGCTCAAGTATGTATATGTTGGTTGATTTCATTCAATGAAAAAGAAGAAGGGAGAAGAGGCTACTACTACTGCTTTGCCTTGCCGCTTACCCTTGCCCACTTTGCCATCGCGCCGGCGGCCGTGACCCATTCTATCACAGAGTGGTAGACAGGCACGTTTGCGTCCTCGATGCGCTGCGATATCTTTTTAGTGAACGGGCCTCCCATCGCGCCAATCAGTATCGGCTTTTTCTTTTGCTTCTGGAACGACGCCAGCACGTCAACAATGGTTTCCTCTAGCGGGTCGTCTTGGAAGACAAACCACGGCATGACGATGTCCACATTGGGGTCGTCCATGAACGTCTGTATTGCAAACCTGTAGTCGTCAGCGTTTGCAGAGCCGGTGATGTCTGCTGGGTTGCCGCTCTGGATGACGTACGTCGGCGGGTAGTGGTCTTTGAGTGCCTTCCTGCTCTGCTCGGTCAGCTCTGCCACCGAAAGGCCTAGCCTCTCAAAGTGGTCTATAGCGTTGATGATTGGACCTGCGCCGTTTGTGACCATCGCCACCCTGCCGCCATTTGGAACTGGCTGCCACGCAAGAGCTTTGAGCGCCGCTGTCAGCTCTTCATAGTTGTCGACAGAGATGATGCCTGCCTGATCAAGCGCGCCCTTGACTACTCCGTACGAGCCGCCAAGCGACCCCGTGTGCGACGCGGCCTGCTTGGCGCCTCTTGCAGTCCTGCCATTCTTGAATACAACGATAGGCTTGCCACGCTCTTTGATCACCTTCTTTGCAGTATTCATGAATTTGCGGCCGTCGCCAAGGCCCTCGACGTAAAGGCCAACGACCTTTGTTTGCGGGTCTTCTGACAGGTACCAGATCATATCGGCCTCGTCGACGTCAGACCTGTTGCCGTACGATATCATCTTGCTCATGCCAAACGCGTCCGAGCTCTCCATGAACGCTATTCCTACTGTGCCGCTCTGCGACAGAAACGCCACGTTGCCCTGCTTAGGCCGGATCATTCTCGCATGTCCTTGGAACGCGCAGTCAAGGCGGTTCTCACCGTTGAACATGCCGATGCAGTTGGGACCAATGATCCTGATGCGAAGCTGCCTTGACAGCTCTTTTATCTGCGCTTCGATGGCGGCGCGCTCACCTCCAAGCTCTTTGCCACCGCCGGAAATTATGACAAAGTTGTGTATGCCCTTCTTTGCCGCCGACTTGAGCAGGTCAGGCACGAACTTTAGGTCGACCGTGACTACAACAAGGTCAATCTTGTCTGGAATCTCGTCAAGGCTCTTGTACGCCTTAATGCCCATGATCTCCGGATAGCCCTTTGCATTGACTGGGTACACCTTGCCCTTGTAGTCGTGCTTGACCATGCTCTCAAGGACAGAGTTGCCCACCTTGCCGGCTTCAGGCGACGCGCCGATAAGGGCGATCGACTTGGCATTAAAGAACAGGTCCATGTATTCCGAATCGGGCTGCGCCTTTGAAATTACTTCCAGATCCGGCTTTTCACGCAGCAGGATCTTTGCATCGACCACGACATAGTCGTTTTCATAGAATATGACTGGGTTAAAGTCGATGCTTTCATAGTATGGAGCCATCTCGGTTCCAAACTTGCCAATGTTGACAAGCGCGGTTGCAAGCATGTCCATGTTGACCGCTGGCATGCCGCGGAAGCCTTTCAGGATCTTGTTGCCCTTCAGATCTTCTATCATGCTGATTGCGTCCTCCTTTGTTATCGGGAGGACTCTAAACGAAACGTCCTTGAACACCTCGGTGTAGATGCCGCCGATTCCTGCCATGATTACGGGGCCAAACTGCGGGTCATTCTGTAAGCCCACGATAAGCTCGATTCCGCCGGGAGCGGCCATCTTTTCAAGCAGGACGCCCTTGACGCTGTTGTACTGCTTGCTCAGCCTGCCATACATATCATTGAACGTCTCCTTGACTGCGGCCTCGTTCTGGAGTCCGACCTTGACTCCCTTGACATCTGTCTTGTGCAGGATCTCGGGCGACACTATCTTTGCGACGAGCGGAAAGCCCACCGCCTGCGCCTGCCTGCCTGCCTCGTCCGCGCTCTTGACAAGCGCGTACTTGGGGACCTTCACTCCATACTCCGTCAAAACCTGTTTAGCGAGCTCTTCTGTGATTACTTTCTCTTTTGTCGAATAAACATCATTAAAGATCTTTTGGACCTTCTCGTTGGTCATATTGAGAAAAAGCCCGTTCAGCTTCCTATATAGTTACCTCAAGCTTGATCCGTAACATCTCCGGTATAAAGGAACTGATTCTTGTACCATTCTTGGAGCGCGCTACTTTAGCACCTTGGAAAAGTTGTTGTACACCAGTCTGCACCGCGCAGCCAGCTGCTCCAAGTTGCCGGGGGCCGGCAGTATGCTTTCTGGCTCTATCCTTTCTGCGCTTATTTCTGTGCTGTATTCTCTAATCCATGATTCTATCAGCTGCCTGTCGACTTCAAGATGGAACTGGATGCCTACTGCAGAGCCGATCCTGAACGCCTGCGGGTAAAGGTCAGAGTACGCAAGCATCTTTGCATTGGCCGGCAGGTCGTACGTATCGCCATGCCACTGGAAGACTCTGATCGTTTTGTCTGTGACACCCCTGAAAATGTCGTTGCTGCTGGCCGGAGTCACGTACACATCCTGCCACCCTATCTCCTTCTTTTTGCCCTTGTAGACCCTGCCGCCGGCGGCCTGCGCGATTAGCTGCGATCCGAGGCAGATGCCTAGGACCGGCGTGTTGTTCTTTATCGCGTCCTTGATGAGATCTTGCTGGCGCTGGAGGTATGGTAGGTTATCATAGACTGCCATCGGGCCTCCGAGGATCACTATGGCGTCGTAGCCTTGAGAACTTGCAGGGACGTGATCGCTCTGCGCATTGATCTTTACAATTTCAAAGCCGTCATCTCTGAACATCTGCTCAAGTGTGCCGAGGGTCTCACATACAATGTTCTGCACGGACAGTATTGTCTTGCGCTGCAACAACAACCCGGTATTGTCATACAGCATATTTATGCCATGTGAGGGAAAAATGTTAAATCTCACAAGCGCTAGATATCAGCTGGCCGATGGGCTATCAATACCACAACAACGCCAATGATGACGAGACGGTCGAACGGCTGCGCAGTTTTATCGGCATGCTCAACGAAGAATCTGAGAAGGGCTCTGTCATCGTGGTTGAGGGCAAGCGTGATGCAGAGGCGCTTTCAAAGGTCGGGTTCACCGGTAGCCCCGCAGTCTTCCATCACTTTAAGGGCGTCGCAGACTTTCTCGATAGCCACGACAGTGCAAGCAAAAAGAAGAAGATAATCTTGCTCCTTGACATGGACAGGACCGGAAAGTATCTCACAAGCCGGCTGGTGTCGCAGCTGCAGTCCCGCAGGCAGAACGTGAGCCTGTCATACAAGAGAGCGCTGGCAAAGATTACAAACGGCAAGGTGAGGCACGTCGAGGACTTGGTGATCTATGCACCGCGCCTATCCGGCATAACAGGAAGCCGCAAAGACCTGTACTTTTACACCTGAGCCCTTCCTCTCGTAGTTCACAAAGCACTTATATTCAAGCAAAGAAAAATGTTTCACATACCAACAAACTACGAGGTTATGAAAGAAATTGCCTAGCACAGGTATCGTGAAATATCATGTTAAGTTAAAATTTGAAGTTGATGGTTTGGTTGAGAAGGCCGACATTATCGGTGCTATTTTTGGACAGACCGAAGGTCTCCTCGGACCCGAGATGAACCTCAACGAGCTGCAAAAAGTATCCAAGGTGGGAAGAATCGAGGTGAACGTCGACACCAAAGGCAACATGGCAAAGGGAGACGCCCTGATACCAATGAGCACCGACATCTCTACCGCTGCGCTGATCGCCGCGGCCATAGAGAGCATCGACAAGGTAGGGCCATTTCAGGCCAAGTTCAATTTGGTAGGGATCGACGACATAAGGGCCATCAAGAAGAAGGTTATCGTTGACCGCGCCAAAAAGATAGTGCAGGACTGGGCGACCCGCACGATAAGCGAGGGCGAGGAAATGCTCAAGGACGTATACGACGCAAGCAAGCCGGGCAAGCTTACAAGCTTTGGCAAGGCGCAACTTGCATGCGGAACCGGGGTTTTCGATTCTGACTGGATAATATTGGTAGAAGGCAGGGCGGACGTCATTAACCTGCTCCGCGCAGGGTTTGACAACGCCATTGCAATCGAAGGCGCGCGCATTGACGAAACTGTGACAAAGCTCACGGAAGGCAAGCGCGTCGTGGCGTTCTTGGACGGAGACAGGGCAGGCGACCTTATCCTGAAGGAACTCCATGGCCTTGTCAAGATAGACAAGGTGCTCAGGGCCCCGCCTGGAAGGGAAGTGGAAGAATGCACACCAATCGAGATCGCCGAGATCTTGAAGGATGCGCTTGTCCCAGAGGCGCCACAGCAGCAACAACCTCAGCCGGCACATGCACACCACGATCGCGACCGCGACAGGAGGCACTCGCGCAGGGACAGGGAACGGGAGCCACGCGATGAGTACCGCGCACCGCCACCATCGCAGCAGCATGAGCCCGTGGCAGTGCCAGCGCAGCCGTCCAAGGAAGTGATTGCCGAAGACAGCCCTGAGATACTTACTGCCATCCGTGATGTATATCCACAGATAAACGAGACGCTCGAAGCGGTAGTACTTGACGGCTCTATGAACAAGCTGCTCAAGGTGCCAGTGTCCGAGGTCATCAAGAGACTTGACAGCGCCGAGGGTGGCAAGCTGCTGGTGATCGACGGCATCGTCACCCAGAGGCTTGTAGATGCAGCCGACAAGGCCGGCATCGAATACGTCGTAGGCCACAGGACGACTGACCTGAAAAAGCCGGGAGACATCCGCATTCGGACCTTTGGCGACATTGGGATAAGCAACTAGCGATAATGCCTGAGATCAAGCTCCAGCACATACTGACCCTAGTGGAACTCCTGTCAAAGGGAGCCCGCCACAATTTTGTGGAAGTCACGACTACAGAGCTTGGCAAGAACATCGGCAGGTCGCAGCAGGCCGCGTCAAAGCACCTGCTTGATCTGGAAAATTCCGGCTACATCGAGCGCGCAAAAAAGGGCCAAAAGTTTGCAGTCAGGGTCACGGACAAGGGCTACTCTGAAATACAGAGCCTCTTTTTCTCCATGAGGACCGCGCTTGAATCCACGCCGGCCGTCATCGATTTTGAGGGCAACGTTGTATCTGGGATGGGCGAGGGCGCCTATTACATGTCGCTTGAAGGCTACAAGAGGCAGTTCAAGGAAAAACTTGGCTACGAGCCGTATCCTGGCACTCTCAACGTCCGGCTCACAGATCAGATCTTCATGAACGCCCGGCGCGAGCTTGGCAAGCACCCGTCGATATTCATCGACGGCTTTAGCGATGGCACACGTACCTATGGCTGGGTAAAGTGCTACAGAGCATCTATAAATGATGGCGCGGTGGAAAACGCCGCAGTGCTGGTGCTAGAGCGCACGCACTATGACGACAGCATGCTGGAAGTGATAGCGTCGGAATCGATCAAGCAGGCGACTGGCATCAAAAACGGCGACAGGATAAAAGTGCGGGTCATGCTCGGCGGCGGTCATCATCAGATGCCATAGATCGAGTCGCCAAGCTCCTCCTTCATCTTTGAGCTCTTGGAGCCGGGTATCGGTGTCGACAGCCTTATCACGTGCACGTTGAGGTTGCGCTTTTTGCAGTTCTCTGCCACGTCTTTTTCGCTGTGTGCCTGATCGTACCCAAGGGCGATGACGTTTGGCTTGACGTATTCTACGGTGTCATAAAGCGTGCCCTCTCTGCCGATAAGGACAAGGTCGACAAAGTTCAGCGAGGACACCAGCTCCTTGCGCTGGCTTTCGTCGTGGTAGATCTTCCTGTCCTTCTTTATCTTCTGCGCTGTCGACTGCCTTGCGACAACCACTACAAGGACGTCGCCCTCTGCCTTTGCGGCTTTGAGCGTGTGGATGTGGCCGGGGTGGATCAGGTCAAACACTCCTCCAACGAGCACCACCTTGAGCGCGTCGCGCCCGATAAACGTCAGCTTGCTTGGGTCGGACTTTTCCACAAGACCCATCTTGGCAAGATGGCTTACTCTGGAATTGTAAAATTCCTGGCTAAGCGGCAGTCTAGCCTTGAGCCTGTCATACGCTGAAATTGAAGGGTCCAGCGTACTCGCATACAGCGCCGCAAGGATGGCCTTGTCTACGGGATCCATCTGCCTAATGATCTCTCTCCACTACCATATGAGGCAATAGCGAATCATGGGTGATCTGCTAATGCTATTAACGTTTGGTCTTGTATAGTTTACAATAGGTGAATGACTGAATGGTCCTTGCAGGCATTCGATAGCTGCCTATGATTTCTGAAGTATTCGCGGAATACGAAAGGCCAAGTTTTACAGGACGTTTCCTGTAGAGATAATTTTTATTAAAATTGCTAGGTCAGTTATACAGAAATGTAATACATAAAGCTACCTGATCCACGATGCAATATGCAATCAAAGGCAAGTACGGTTATGACTGCTCTAAAATAGTTCGTCTTTTCTGAAGATTGCATGGCAATTCTTAATAAGAGTATGGCAGGCTGAGTCTACTGATGCATCACGGTTAAGCCGAGTCACAAGGCTACATTACTCGGATTTCTTACAGTGTCACTATTGGTATTGATTCCCAGCTTTGTCAACCTGAATTCAACTCCCTCTCTTTTTTCTTCGGTATCTGCACAGCAAAATGATGACAGTGCTGATATTCAAGATGGTGAATGCGAAAATCTTGTGGTAGACGATATCAGCTCAAGCAACAATATCGTGGGTAGGCAAGTCGCAGAAAATGTGTTGGATAATAACCTTGGATCATTATGGATAGCCAGAGGGACTTCTGCTTGGATACAGGCTGACCTTGGTGAATCCAAAATAATCTGCGATATTGAGATTACTTGGCTTAGGATATCTCCCAGACAGCAGTATGAACTTAAGATATCTATCTCTGTCGACGGTATCAATTACGACATAGTTCATACTGGCAGGATAGCTGGAAACACTATGTTCATTCCACAACGTTATGATCTTGGCGAAGCAAACGGTAGATATGTCAAGATAACTGTCGACATGGCAAATGCAAACAACTTGATAGGCATATCCAATCTGGTTATCAATGGTCGCGAAGATACCACTGCAGAAGAAGAATTCACGTACACTGTGGATGAACAAATTGAGCCATCGGTGAAGGAATTGCCCGGGATTAAAGGTGGACCTCCGCGCCCTGTTGAAGCTGTCGTGGGACCTGATGGGACACAGGATGAGTTCGTGATAAATGAGGTCATATTTAGACCGCGTGATCAGGCAGAACTGAGCGCGTTTATTGCCAAGTACAATGGGACAATACTGGATGATGGATCGCCTCTGTTGATTCCCGGAGCCAACAGGACTGAGGATTCTACAGTCCCGGAATCAAGTGGGTGGTACCTAATCAGAGTAGACCTAGAACGTTCAAGCCTAAATGACCTCTCCAGTAACATGGAGCAACTGAACCTAACAGGTCAAGTTGTCTTCTCTTCGCAGGACGCTGCAAGATTGGCCGCATTGATTGCTAGAGAATCAGATCAAGACATTAGCCCTAACTTTTTTGCAAGACCTGGTGCAGTAATAGAACATCCTGACTATGGTGGCGGCAACCTTGATGCTGAAAGATGGACATGGATGACGGAGGATGACAATCCGGGGGCACCAGGGGTGCAAGGACTATCTGTAGGCACGGTGAACGCGTGGAACTATCTTAGGTACATGAGGATTCCGCCTCCTCCACCAAGTGGTATATGGAGTCCTGCAATTGTGGCAATCGTTGATGCAGGATTTGACTTGGATCAGACTACCGGACTGCCGCTGAATAACAATAGAGACTACTTTCATCTTGGGGACAACCTGATGCAGGGGGATGTAGTAGATCATGACCTGAGGGCTGGAGGCGATTATGCCGGGTGGCATGGGCAGGGTGTATTTGGCGTTGCTCTCTCCCGACCAAGAAACGGTTATGGTTCAGCAGGCACTGCTGGTGAGATCGCATACCCGATGCTGATAAGGATAGATGGCTCATTCTATCATATGGCAGATGGAATAAGGACATCCGTATTGAATGGTGCAAATGTTATCAATATCAGTTGGTTTGGCGAATGCAACTGGTGGTGCCGCACTTTTACTGGTAATGATAATGCTGTCGAAAGCGAAGTGGGACTGGCGGTTGCAGGAAATGCCATAGTGGTATCAATACCAGGCAACACGCAACCACTCGGACAAGATATCGGTGATAAATATATGATTCCCTGTAAAGTGACAGGAGTGCTTTGTGTGGGTGCCATCATGGGTAATGGTCAGGCTGAATTGTTTTCAAACTACGGTAATGGTGTGGACATCTGGGCACCTGACTGCACCAGATCAACTGTGTCACGGGTTTCAGCCGATGATGATGTAGACGACCTCGGTATCGATGAGCTCTGGCAATTCTGTGGTACAAGTGGCGCTGCTCCATTTGTTAGTGGAATAGTAGCCATGATGAAGATGCCCAAACCAGATATGACCTTAAATGAGGCTGTCGACATTCTACAGAGGACATCAAATCCCAGCACAGATCCAAAGGTAAGTCTCACAGGATATGTAGACGCGTTTAGAGCTGTAGCATCCTTAAGAGAAAATCGACCTCCTAGTGTGAATATCATCTTGCCAGAGGATGGCGCATCTATCACATGGGGGGTCTTTTCTGGAAGAGCAACTGCACAAGATCCAGAACAAGGAGGGTGGTTTTCCAATTCTATCGCCAGCATTACATTTACATCAAACAGGGATGGTCGACTCTGCATCGCAACTGACAGATTTGGCGATTATTACTATTGCCAAAAAAGAAATCTCAGCCTAGGTTCGCACAGAATAACGGCGATAGCTACTGATATTTTTGGTGCGTCTGGTAGCGACTCAATAGACATTGAAGTGATCAATCATGATCCATCTCCGAGGATCATCTGGCCTCCGAACAATTCAGAGTTTAGGACTGGACAGTCTATCGAATTTAGAGGATTTGCTTATGATCTTGATGAATCAATCTCCGACTCCAACCTATCTTGGACATCAAACATTGACGGTCCGATAGGTACAGGCAGAACTACAAGTCGCACTCTCTCCGAGGGCGTACATACGATCACACTTCAGGCGACTGACCTGTATGGGGCAACAGGCGAAACCTCAATCGTGGTTAATGTCGTTTCTGGCGTCGGAATTCCAGAACCTGAGATCACAAGCCCAAGGAATGGCGCGCAATTTTTTACAGGACAGACAATAACATTTGAAGGAAGAGCGATAGATGAAGAGGACGGTGAACTTCCCGGCTCCAGTCTTGAATGGCGTTCAAGCAGAGATAGCTTGCTAGGTACTGGGAATACTATAAGTGTGGTGCTGAGCGGCCCGCCCACGCCATGTAGGCCAGAATTCATTGGTCATACAATAACATTGACTGCAACAGACAGTGATGGAAATTCTGCAACAAGCCAAATCATAGTTTCAGTAGGAACCGTGTGCTAGAGGGTTATAGGATGAATTGAGGATATGTTTTGGCGTATTATGCCTGCAGGATAGATGATAATGCTATAAATGCTACGTCAGACAATTGTGATTATCATTGTCGTCGTCCTCACCAGCCGACATAAAGAAAAAGCTTGAACAGAATTGGATACAATTTCTAAAAGCAAACTCGGCCAAGCTTGCACTTGATGCCATTGACGGCTCAAGTCCGCCTTCCGTGTTTGTCGGCCGCTACGGCTACCCGAAGGTCAGAATAGGCCCCATGATCCCGCCGACGCATGGCGACACGACAATACTTGACAGGACAGAACTGTGGGCCGGCAAGAGCATCGAAGAGATAGCAAATTACCGGCTGTCGCTTGTCCGGGGAGTGTTTACCATGAATGTGCACGACACTTCTGGCCGCTATCTGGAAAACATGCAGGAACTTGCCATGTCCGAGCGGCCAGCTGACAGCGAAGCGACCTTTGAAAAAAAGCCGCTTGCAGACATTGAACTTGACAAGGAGGTCAGGCTCAACACTGAAGCCGCGCCGTTTGGTCCGGCCGCGCCCCTGAAGACGTTCAAGGCATCGTCCCTTTCTGCCGACCAGCGGATCGAGGCAGCCCACTATGACACCGACCTTCGCGCTTCTGACGCAATAATGGAACTCTACCGGCGCGGGGTGGAGACGAGCGGCATCCACAGAGTGCTCAGCGTGGGGATGCTCGGGCTGAAAAAGAACCGCAAGCTGGTGCCGACGCGCTGGAGTATTTCCGCGACAGACGACACTATTTCAAGCAGGCTGATAAAGGAAAACGAAGCCAACCCGTCGATCGACCTCTTTGAGGTGACGCAGTACTCGCACCTTGCAAATTATTATTCGGTAGTACTGATACCGGACGAAGTGTGGAGCTTTGAGATGATCGAGTCCTGGTTCACAAGCAGCGGCCAGATCGTAATGGGCTCTGACTACGAGGACGCAAGGGGGCTTGATCACTACCCAACCATTGCAGGAGCATATTTCGCGGCGCGCCTTGCAGTAGCCGAGCATCTGGCGCACCGATGCAGAAAGGCGGCGGCCCTTGTGCTCCGGGAAATACATCCAGAGTACGTCATGCCGCTTGGAGTGTGGCAGATAAGGGAAGGCGTGAGAGAAGCGCTGAAAAAGCCGCCGCAAAAGTTCGAAAGCATCGAGCAGGCGATATCCTTTGCAAGCGCAGGCATGTCCATGTCACGGCAAGAGATCGCAAGCAAGAGCTGGCTCTGGCGTGCTTTCAAAAACCAGACAAGGATCACCGATTTTGCATAATTCCCAAAGGGTCATATACTAGCATTGCCAAACTTTGCTGGAATGGCTGAAGCACTCCCTGACGGCGTCAAGCACCTTGTCGCAATCAAGCAGGTTGAAAAGTCAATCAAGCTGACAGATCAGGCCAAGGCCGAGCTCCAAAGCTCAGGCATGATGGATGAAAAGGGCAAACTGAAAATAAAGGGCGTCAGCCCCAAGATGCTCAAGCGCATGAAGCTCGAGTCGGTTGACTGCCCTGTCTTGAAGCAGGAAGTCGGGTTCCTGCAGTGCTACGTCTGCAAAAACTTCCACAGCAGGATCTCGGGGCAGGTTTATTGCAAGGGCGAGCCGCTGTAAACGTACGACGTCGTCCTTTCTAGCATTGACTGGTAAATTTCTGACATTACTTGATGGTGTATTGTACTAGATAGATCGCCTGCCTGCTCTGCTTTGTCCCTTAGCTGCAGGTGGTACGTAACATTGGCCAACAAAAAGTTCTGTAATTCTCATTAACGCCGCCGATCAGTTGTTTGATGTTCTGCTCTGAATTCTCTATTACCCTGTCATGCGATCCAATCTTTGTTACCCAGTTTCTAGCACGACAGCCAAAGACGGATTTCAATATTTAACAAAAGTGGATAGATATACTGGAACATATAATGTTCTACTCTCGAACATTATTCTAAAACATGGGAGCATGAGCATTATATAGAATAGGATTGTTACACTCAACGCGATTTCTGACCGCAGACGATGGGAACGGCAAACGTCAAGGAAATTCTCAAACTACTAGAATCAATCGAAGACGAACATTTCGTGGTTGTCTACCGCGACAGTAACACCTTTAAAAAAGTCTATTCGCAGCATGCCAAGAGGCAGGTCGAAAAAATGAAATGGTAGTCCTGCTGCCGTACTATGAAACTGTTGACCAGACCCGGGTCGTGCTCAGGCCGGCATCGATGTCAAGGCTCTGGAGAGGGACGGCTTTTTGGTCTGATGGATTCGTATGCGACATACCTTGGCTTTCGGCAGGACTGCGAGCTATTTTTTCAGTAGGCTGCTGTCGCATGCAGTAGTCTCCAAAAAGAGCGGCATCTGCATAATCGCCGACATGGGGGCGTTCTTTTTGATAAACAGGGTAACAGAGATGGGTTTGGGCAGGAGGATGAAGGTCAAGGGATTCTGCACATACCACCAGAGGGATTTTGACATGTTATCAGAATGCCAAAAGACGACCATCTTTGGAGAAGGCTACAAGGTGCCGCTGGTTGTTGTACAACAAGCTTCATAAATCCTGCCCGTTGTGCAATTGTCAAGCGGCGTGAGTTCGCAACCCCGAGGAGAAGCAGCAGGCATAACGGTCAAAAAGAGCGAGGATTTTAGCGAGTGGTACACTCAGGTAGTCCTCAAGGCCGGGCTTGCAGACTATGCCCCTGTCAAGGGGTTCATTGTCCTGCGCCCGTACGGCTATGCGATATGGGAATCGATAAGGGACATACTTGACAGGCGGTTCAAGGAGACGGGCCACCAGAACGGCTTTCTGCCGGTGTTGATACCCGAAAGCCTACTCTCAAAAGAAGAGGATCACTTTGCAGGATTTACCCCCGAAGTGTTCTGGGTCACAAAGGCTGGAGACAACAACATCGGGGAAAAGCTGGCGCTCAGACCGACCTCTGAAACGCTTGCATACTCTGTCTTTGCAAAGTGGATAACCAGTTATCGGGACCTGCCGTTAAAGATCAACTTTTGGAACACTGCACTCCGGGCCGAGATCAAGGCTACCAAGCCTTTCATAAGGACGTCGGAATTCCTCTGGCAGGAAGGGCACACTGTCCATGCCACCGAAGAGGAGGCCGAGCAGGAGGTCATGACGATACTTGGCATTTACAAGGATATGATAGAGAACTACCTTGCGGTGCCGGTGATAACCGGCTACAAGAGCGACACCGAAAAGTTCGTCGGCGCAAAGTACACTACAACCCTTGAAGGGCTGATGGCTGACGGCAAGGCGCTCCAGATGGGGACGTCGCACCACTTGGCGCAGAACTTTTCAAAGCCTTTTGAAATAAAGTATCTCGGCAAGGATACCAAAGAGCACTTTGCATGGCAAACCTCGTGGGGCGTTTCGTGGCGCCTCATAGGGGCGCTCATAATGGTTCACGGCGACGACAAGGGGCTGGTACTGCCGCCGCAGATCGCGCCAATACAGGTCGTGATAGTGCCTATACACAAGGACAAGGATGCCAAGCTGGTCAAGGACAAAGCCGCCGAAATAGAGTTGGAATTAAAGCACGCCGGTATCCGCGCGTACATGGACAGCCGCGACGAATACACGTCTGGCTGGAAGTTCAACGAGTGGGAGATGAAGGGCGTGCCTCTCCGCATAAACCTCGGGCCGCGCGACATTGAAAAGGGGCAGGTTGAGTTTGTCAGGCGCGATACAAAGGACAAGAAGCAGGACGATCGCACAAAACTAGTAGACACTGCAAATTCACTTTTGGTCGAGATACAGAAGAACCTGCTATCAAAGGCAAGGGCGTTCCTGCAGGAAAACATTTCCCGGCCTGCTTCATACGACGAATTTAAGTCGATAATCGAAAACAAAGGCGGGTTTGTCATGGTGGGCTGGTGCGGGCAGGAAGAATGCGAAGAGAAGATAAAACAAGACACGGGGGCTGACATCAGGGTGCTTCCATTTGATCAGAAAGACAGGCCGGGCAAATGCATCTACTGCGGGCAGGACAGCAAGAAGGCAGCGATATTTGCAAGGGCATACTAATTGGTAACTCTTGATGACCTTTTCCCATTCGACACCGAACTTGGTTATCTCGGCATCCTGATAATCAGTTTTGTTGCCAGCCTCATACCGTTCATTCCAATTCCATATTTTCCTCTTCTCATAACGGCTTCGTTCAACAGCAACTTTAACCCGCACCTGATCGCGCTTGTCAGCGCGTCAGGTATCGTCGCGGCAAAGACGATAATATTTTTTGCCAGTTATTACGGCCGCAAGATCCTCAGCGACCAGACCAAGCACAGGATGCGCCCCCTGCAAAAACTGGTTAGCCGCTACGGCTGGTTCGGGGCGTTCATTGCAGCCCTTACCCCTATACCAGATGATATCGTCTACATCCCGCTTGGACTTGCAAAATACAACCCTTGGAAGTTTGCAACTGCGACTTTTGCCGGCAAGATCCTGATGAACGAGGCGATAGTTTGGAGCTCGATCTTTCTTGGGAGGCCGTTTGTTGAGAGGATACTTGGAGAAACGACGGATCCGACATGGCTCATCGTAGGCGCTATAGCAAGCATTGCAGTGGTCGGGGTAATCATCTACTATTCACTCAAGATAGACTGGGCCAGAATAATTGGAAGGTGGTTCCCTTGGGCGCTGGAGAACGGAGACAATAACAACAATGATGATGACAATGATAATAACAGCAAAGACGATGATGAGAAAAAGGAAGAATCCTAGTCAACAAGCTTTCTGTCCGACGCAATGCCTCTTTTCAGTTCCAGATCGATATAATCTTCGTTCATGCCCATGACGCAGTCTGTGACCACCGCCTTGACAGGCTGGAAATGTATCTTGCCCTGCGGCACCCTATTCTCCTTTTGCATCGCAAGCAGCCGGGCTTCTATGCCGTTCTTGTGTTCTTCGCATACGACAGCAAGCATATATTCATCATCGCCTTCATTCGATTTTACGGACACAACATACGATGGTGCCAGCTGGCACTCCTGTCCATCAACCTTGGTAGAGCAATGCTCGGGCAAAATCACATTCCTTTGTTGCAGATAATACAATATAACAATAACTGACTTTGATTTATAAAACAATATGCTAGTTATGAATTCTCTCTGGTAGCAAGAATATACTAGCCTTATTCCCGAAGATGGAGCAACCGTTAGGGACCAGAGGGTATTGCTAGAAGAGGAAGGGGGAACTAATAAAAATTATAGAATTTTCTTTGGGATATGCGTTTGGCGCTTTAGAAATAGTAAATTCCCGATCCGTTCAGAATTTGTATATCTCTCTCAAACCGACATATTTGGAGATATATCGAGGGCTGACAATAGGCATTCCTGACATATACACACATGAAATTACATGGGCCTTGCAACTATGAAGGCATTGATAAGAGCATATGGAAAGGAAGTCTAACAGTACAAAGACACATTTGAGAAGTATATATCTCCTAATATTGATACTATTTCAAGAAATCTCTAGCAGAAACAGCCACTGTCTCTTACTGTAGTTGACTATTACAAAGCAATGATAGGCAGGATGATGGGGCAATCGCATATAACTATTGATGCGACAAAATGTCTTCTAATTGCACAAGAATGGTTGCCGGTTTATGATTACTTTGAAAGGCAATTTGAGATAATGAAAAATATTCGGGGACTAGAACAGGATGTAGATTTTCCTTATATTCTTCGCTATTGCTATTAAGCAGGATTTAGTAGAACATCGATGTCGGCTGACTCTAAAAGGGTATTTTTGGAAGTAGGCTCCTGCCGAGCCCACTCGAAATATGGGAACATGGGCTATCTTTTAGACCAGAATTATGCCATGCATGATTCAGCGAAGAATGCCGTTAAACTTACTGACTATTCAACGATGATCACTTCGTACTTGACTGATCATTTTTCCGAGATTATTCCTAACGGCAATGGAGAACTTCATTCTCTAGGTCTTTTTCTTGGGAAGAATATACAATTCATTCCAAATGATACTGGAAGAGCAATAGTTCCCGATCAAATTCACGAATTTATGAAGAAAAATGCAGTCTTTGAACGAGCATTTGGGCGCGGAGTTGGAGAAAATTTCGAATTACTTGACGAAGCCCTGCAGATGTTGATTCTTGAACATGTTGGACACTCATATAGAATTTGGTGTGGGGTTGGCTGATAGCTTGGGGGAGCGCTTCATGGAGCTAGGTTATAGCAACAGGGAAAGGGTTCTAAAGAAGACCTACCATGGTATGCTGTTTTCCAGGTATTTTGGACAAAGTGTCGGTCGCCTATACGGTAAGATGTCTGATGATCTGCGGTCAGTTGTTATGTGTCATGTAGAAAAGAACGCCCAGTTTGCAGACAGGTTGGGGATGGGAGTTGGTTATGTGTATGCAACACTAGAGCCTACATTGCAGCATGAAGTAATGCAGAAAGCAAAAGAGTTATGACCTCTCGCGAGGTCTGTGATTTGGGTTGGTCTTACATTTGCATTGTTGCAAGACGATGACGCTAAAAAATAGTATCAATGGCAGACAGGAACTTCTAAATTGATGTCGGCTTTGGAATGGGGCTGGCGCTAAGCTATCCGAATCTTCCAGATGTACTGCGTAAGTTTGTACTCAATAGAGCGGTTACAGATTGTCAATTTGCGTTTGGAGCTGGAATATATGCTGCACACTTTCACAAAGAAGCATATCCTAAGGACCTGTTCATATTACTACATACAAATGCAGAGCTCGCTTATGGGCTTGGGTTAGGTTTTGGGACCATCTTTTTCTACCTTCCAGAACAATTTCAATCAGAGCTCGATCTTCTCATAAAAAGCAATGTTAAACTAGATGATGGTCTTGGGTCAGGGATAGGCATGGTGATGAAGTATCTTCCCACAGAAGTACAGGAAAGGTTCATTAGTTAAGCTTTCACCAGTGATGGTTTTGCAGCTGGCTTGTGTTATGGCCTTGGGTATACGTGGCAATACATTGGCGAAACCTTAAGGCAAAGGGCAATTACCTTTGCAAATTCAAATAATGACTTTGCACGCGGGCTTGGCGTTGGCCTTGGTTTTTTGTATTCCTATTCAAAGAATGAATTGGACCATGATTCCTATAAGCATATTTTCAAAATGGATCCAAACTTTAGGAGGGGTCTTGGCATCGGAATGGGGAGGGCGTACAAGTATCTATCAGAGGACACCCAGCTACAAGCATTGCGCATATCAGAAGAGGATGTGGAATTTGCAATTGGGTTTGGCGAAGGTATGGGTAGAGTATACCCCCATCTTGAAAATTCACAGAAGAAGCTTGTTATGTCTTACATAAATGACGGAGACAGTGGCTTCTCAAGAGGTCTCGGCATAGGTTTTGGATCAGCATTTTCATACTTTGAAGATAAGGTAAAAAAAGGCATACTTTCACATATTAGGCATAATGGGCAGCTATCATTGGGTCTAGGCTCAGGCCTTGCAGCGCATATCTCATATCTATCTGAGCTAGAGGCATTCAAGATATTTGAACTAGCAAGAAGCAATTCCTTGCTTGCAACAGGTCTTGAGGAAGGATGCGGAACTATGTTTCCATATTTGTCACAAGTTACAAAAGATTGTTATCTTCCAAGGTGAGCATTAAGAGTTTTGCATTTGGTTGGCTTTGTTTAAAAAGTCACCAATCCACGCTTGGATTGCTATTTAATTGCATGACTTTGTTTTTATGGGTTATTACTTTTTACACAAAGCCGCCTTTACCAAAAGTGATAAATTTGACAAAGGATTCGCAATTGGAATTGGAAGTGTTGCTGCAAACCTATCTAAAGATCTATTGCATGAAAGCCTTCTATCTGAGGGGAAAAGGAATGAATCTTTTGCAGAGAATTTCGGCTTTGGAGTCGGACATATTATTTCACTACTAGATAGCGATAAAAGACATTTTAGAAATAATGAAGAATGACGAAGACTTTCTTGCTGGCCTTGGAGAAGGCCTTGGCCATTATATCTCATCAATAGGTAGTCGTCATGTTGAAGAGATTATGCATAAGTTCTGTGAATCTTGCTAGAGGCCTCACAGAGAGTTTTACATACCTAAACCTTGCTGAGGTGCTTGGAATGCTTGAATACGTCGGCCTTAATCATGGATACGGCAAAGTACTAGGACAAGGTCTTACAGAAAAATTTGCATCCCTAGATGAATGGAAGCAATCCTGGATTCTTGATGCTCTTCAAAGGGATAACGATTTCTCAAGAACATTTGCTAATAGGATCCAGAAGAATCTTACATACCTGTCACTACAGATGAGAGAAAGAATAAAGGGTTTGGCGGCGAAATTTCCATATCTTGAGAGATCGCCTCTTGAAAAAGAAAAAAGATGAGCGATTCAATGTGCGACTACGATGACGATTACACTAGATTTGCCAAGTTTCCCATAATCAGTACCTGGCAATTAGCCACCATCAATTATAACTGACCTGCTGTTTTTGATCTGTACCGAGTACACCGCGCCGTATTTCTGCTCCAGTCCCAGCCGCAGAAAAAGCAGCATATGAAAGTACGTAAATTCTGCATCGTATCTTCTCCCGTACCTTCCGCGCGTCGCCTTGCTGAGGTACTGCCACTTGATGTACACCCACTCATTCTGTATAACAAGCGATGCCAGAACATAGAGGAAGCGCAGTGCTGGACTCCTGGATGACGTCCTGGCCCTGCTCTTTCCCATCGCCCTGTATGACGATTCTATGCCAAATCTCCTCCGGTACTCGTCAAACATCCGCCCTACCGGGATATTGACAAGGCCTGCGGCATAGTACATGTACTGGACGCCGCGTTTCTTCCTGTACCTTTTCTTCCGGTATTTGGCAACGGCATACAGCCTGAATGTGCATTTCTCGCCGGTGGCAGAATCTGTCATTTCGCAGTCCGGTACGACGAAACTATCCCTTCTTTTCCGGGTCAGTCTGGATAACGTGCCGCCTTTCCTGCCTCTTGGAAAAGCGGCTATGATGTACGGGATACGCATGGAATTGAGGTAGCTCATTACAGCTGCTGTAAAGAACCCCTTGTCAAGGAACAGGCATTTTATCACGATGCTCGCCTTCTGTACCTCTGCAAGCAGGTACCTGACTACTCCAACCAGTGCTTCCCCCTCCCGGATGTACCTGGTGGCCAAGGTGAACCTCCTTCCATGGAGCATCACGTAGGCGCTGGCGTACGTGAAAAAGTGGGTCGTGCCGCTCCTGGCCCTGCCGCGTCTGACATCCCCCTCATTCTCAGGCTCGCCGTGGTAGGGAACGTCTGTCATGTCGATGGCTATGTCGACAGCTCGATTGTGCAGGGTCTCCGCCACCCTTTTCTGCAGCAGCCTGTTGGCGGCCGACTGAATCCACGAAATGTCAATCTTGGACACGTGGTACTGGACATCCCTCCTGGACGGGGTGCTGGCCAGAGTACAGCAGGCTTGTGTTATGGATGTCCCACCGGTACAGGCATAGACCACAGAATTTGCTATATCGACTACTGAATACCGCCTTTTTCTGAAATCGGCTGGCCTGAAGACTGGCAGCAGTACGTTTACTGCATTACCAAGTACTCTCTCATGTGTCAAAAAATGTTTGTCGGTAGGTTCTTGGGTAAATGTACCGCACTGGATTGGCAGGGTTCTCACAAACCATGCGTCTCTGGTGGCAGCTTTAGCTGTTGCCAGGGACGCCCTTCAACAATCGACTAAAAAGCTGCTCACAAACTCGTTATTGCCAAGTACTGATAATAGGATTGTCAACGAGAGTAAGAACGAACTGGAATGTTGGAACAAAAGAGATTTCCTTTTCAGGAGAAGTACAAAACTACTGCATATGCTTTATTGATATTATAGGTTCTACGAAAGTATCATCCGATCTTACGCCTACTCAAGTAGATATTATGAGCTATTCCTAAATGTGATTGCCCTTATCGCGAGGAATTTTGGAGCAAAGATGCCGGTGATGCACTCATCTTTTACTTTAATAACACTAATGATCCAAATAACATCATGAAATTCAAGAATGTGCTGGACTGCGGCCTCACAATGGGAATAGCAAGCATTATGCTCAATGCTAAAATGCTCAGTGAAAAATTGCCGCCAATACAATATAGGATAAGTGCAGATTATGGCGAGGTTTCAGTTGCTAGATCCGCATCATCTCAGAGCGAAGATCTCTTTGGCTCTGCAATGAATATTTGTGCAAAAATCAACTCCAAAGCCAAACCAAACGGGCTAGTTATTGGCGAGGCCCTCTTTGACAAAGGGATGAATATGAGTTTGTCCCATCTAAAGAGAGACTCATTGGTGTAAAAGGCGAGTATGGGGTATATCATGTAGATCAGAAAGAAAATAGCAATATGACAGACAGTCCTTTTGAGAGGAGAGCGTTAAATTATTAATATATGAGAGTATCGTCCGGTAGGGACGTCATCTCTTTCGTTATGTCTATCGTTACGCAATTGGAGTTCTTCTGCAACAGCGAGCTAGGCGACTTGCTTAGATATACCGTTCCCATATTGCGTTGAATTATTCTATTAACATTCCTTGCTTCGTTTCGCCTCAAAGTCTATGCGCAGCCTGTCTTTGTCGCACTGGGGACCTCTACAAATGTTGATGTGACAATTGAGTAGCAAGGAGCAACAAAGGTAGTCATCATAGAGATTCGATTCTGAGAATGCAGGAATGATTCCCAATAGATCCTTCGCCGCCATTCGCTCCGACACTCGCACCAAGCGAAACATCGACCAGTAAAAAGATACCCATGACAGTCACGGTGCCAGCTGAAGAACAAGGAACAATCAAGCACATCGATATGGTTGTAGCAGCATCTGCAGGTTTTGCAAGCGGTGAATTCATTGCGCCCATAGCAGTGAATCTAGCACCAAGCTTCAACTATGGATATCTGGTGCTCGTAGGCTTTATTTTCGACATATGTATACCAAATTGATATTTGGAGTCCACATCGGCCTTTTTTGTTAGAAAAATTCTTTCTTGCTGCCTTGTAAACTCATTTCTAGCCTTAATTTATAAAACGGTAGGGTCTTTTCTTGCCCGTATATGGGTAGCAGAAGGAGAAAAACGCTTGCAAGGCCGGCAAGAAAATCCCGCAGGGTAGACGGGCGCTGTCCAAAATGCACCACAATTGTCAAGTTCAATGTGTCCGGCCCAGTCGGAGACGAGATCTATGAATGCACCGGCTGCATGTCCAAATTTCACATAGACGAACTGTAGGTCTGCGATAGCGGCATACGCCCTGAATAGTCAGAACTAAACTAGCTAGCTTTTTGTCAGAGTCCGCTTGAAGGACACCTTTTGTTCGTTCTCCAGTTGTATGGTCGTGTGCGTGATGTTATAGCGATCGGCAAGCACTTTGTTTATGTCATCCAAGAGCTTGCTTGATTGGCTCAGCATCTGGTCGCGCACCACTACGTGGCCACTCAGCGCGTCCATGCCAGTCGATATTGTCCAGACGTGCAAGTCATGGACGTCGACCACCCCGTCCAGCTGCTTCAGGGTGGAGATGATCTGCTGTATGTCAAGCTCGCGAGGAGCACCCTCGAGTAGTATGTGGGTGCTGCTCCTTACGATGGTGTAGGCGCTCCTTGCTACCAAGCCGGCAATCAGAAACGCCACCAGCGGGTCGACTATGGTGATGCCCATGTACATGGCAATGAATCCTGTGATAATGACTGCAACAGACGACACTGCGTCATAGACCACGTGCACGAACGCGCTCTGGATGTTGATGCTCTTGCCTGCGTGGTGCTTGAGCAGGAACATCACTGCCAGATTGCCTGCAAGACCAATGCCTGCTGCAGCTAGCATCAGCGGCGTATCTATCAGGCGGGGCGACATGACACGCAGAAACGCTTCGTACAGCACCCAGATCGAAATGACAGACAGGGCGACTCCGTTTGCCAGCGCCGCCAGAACCTCTGCCCTGTGATAGCCAAACGTCATGGCTCCTGCATGACTCCTTGCAGCCAGCGCTATGGCAAAGAGGCTCAGTGCAATTGCCATGACGTCTGTGAACATGTGCACAGAGTCGCTCACGAGTGAAATGCTGCCGCTCAAAATGCCGCCTACGACCTCGACTACTGCTAGCGAGGCAGTGACTACAAGCGACAGCGTCAGCAGCTTTTTTGGCTGCTGGAGGTTGATCGCCAACAACAATATATGAATAGTGGTCGCTTTTTGTATTTACATCTTGTTTTCGCTTATCTGCGCAAGCGGGATCTGTGCAGGGTTCTTGTATTTCACCACCTGCGAAGCTCCTTCCTTCGGATATACGCCGTAAATGAGGGCGGCCTTTGCCACGGTCGAGTCCTTCAGGGTGACCATGATTATCTGGCTGTCCTTTGAGCGCTCTAACAGGACCTTTGACAGACGCTCCGTGTTCTGCGCGTCAAGGTGCGCATCGACCTCGTCCATAAGATAGAACGGCGAGGGTTTGAGCGACTGGAGCGCAAGCAGGAACACCGTTGCTGCTATCGTCTTTTCGCCGCCAGACAGCGCAGTAGACTCGCGGGGCACGGTCTTGTTTGGGAAGCGGACAAGCAACATCACGCCACTGGAAAAAACATCTGCTGGGTTCTCTATCTCGAGCCACGCGGCGCCTCCAGTCATCCTTTCAAATGTGATGCGGATGTCGCTATCGACCTTCTGGAACGCCTCCATGAAAACCTTCTCCTTCTCCTTCACTATCTCCTCGATGAACGAAACGATGGAATTGCGCTCGCTTTCAAGCTGGTTGCGTCGAGTAGACATGCCGCGGTAGCCGTCCATCACCTGCACGTACGCTTCGTCGGCGCGCAGGTTGATCCTTGACTTGACGTTTTCATACTCGTCAGTCAGCTCTTTGATTGCGGCGCCAACATCCATTTCATCAAGCAGGTTCTTGTAGCCAAGCCACACAAGGTCGTTTGTCTGGCGCGACTCCTCTGCGGTAAGGTCTGCGATGTCTTTTCTTAGCAGCGCGGATTCACGCTCTATAATGTTGTGCTCTTTTGACAGCTTTCTTTCATTCTCTGTAAACGCCTTTATCTTGCGTTCGTATTCCTGAAGCACGCTGTAGGCGCTGCCGGAAGAGTCGATTATCTGCTGTTCCTGGTCTCTAAGCCCCTTCAGCTCTGCTTCAAGCGACTGCGACTTTGTCTTCAGCTCTTCCATCTGGCGCCTACGCTGCTCGAGCTCGAGTGAAAGCCGCTCTTTTTCATTGTCCATCTCGCCCAGCTGCCGAGTGTCAAGCTCGAGCCTACCTTCAAGCCCTGCAAGCATCGAAGTAGCCTGCCCAAGCTCGATGTTGACCGTGTCTATGGCTTTGATTATCTGGTTACGCTCTAGATTCTTGGCTGCAAGCTCGCTCTTGCTGGAAGGCTCGTCACCGATGCTCTGCAGCCTTGACGAAAGCCTGCCGATGGCAGGGACCAAGAGCTCGAGCCTCCTTGAATATTTGCCAAGTTCTGCGGCCAGCATGTCGGCCTCTGATTGGAGAATCTGATTACCCGAAACAAACTGCGACACTGATTTTTCCTTTGCGCTTACTGCTTCGTGCTCGGCCGCAATCCTGCTTTCCAGATTGCCGATGGCAAGTTCCAGCCTTACCTTTTCGGCCTCGCTTGAGGCTATTCGCTCGGCAATTTCCTGCAACTGCGCGTTCTTTTTCTCCACCGTCTTTGACAGCTTGGCAAGCATTCCGCGAAGCTCTTCGACAGAGTCGCCAAACAGTATCGCCTTGGTCATGTCGGTTATCTTGCCTCCAAAGTCAAGCGCCATCGAGCCTCCTGCCGGCTCGAACAACTCGCCCTCTGCCGACACAGTCCGGTAACCCTGCCTTGCCAGCATGAATGCGCTGGACGAATTCCTCACAAGCAGTGTGTCTGAGAAGAGGAATTCGGGCAGCTTGCGATAGTCTGACTGCACAAAGTCTGACAGCTTCCCAATGACGTTGACATCGTCGTCCGGGATATCGCGGTTTTCCTTGAACCGCATGACTACGTCAAACGGTATTATGCGAAGACGTGGTAGCCTGCGCTCCTTGGCATAGGCGGCTATCAAGATCATCGATTTAATGTCATCAACGACAAATGCCTTCATCCATTCAGAGCCTGCCGCAAGCACCGCCCGCTCGTAGTTCTTGTCCCACATTATCAGGTCGTGCACGAGCCCTCTGATGCCAAACTTGTCTTTCTCCTTCATCAGCTCTGCAATGGCAAAATCCTCGTTCATGGCGTTCTTGGCGACGCTTGCACGCTCCTCAAACTTGGTAGCAAGGCTTTCTGCTCTGATAAGCAGGCTGGCAGAGCCGGCAAGCTCTTTTTCAAGCCCTGCCTTTGCCTCTGCAAGCTCGGCAACGAGCCCGGACGTTTCTTGCAGCTTTTTCTTGTCGTTTTCAAGCGATTTTTCCATTTCTGCAATCCTGTGTTTTGCGGCTAAAATTTCAGACTGGAGCGCGCCAAGAGCAGCATCATTGGAACTCTTTTTGTAGTTGATCGTCTTGATTTTTTCTTCAACTCTTGTTGCAGCAAGCTCGATCTGCCCCTTCAGTGCAGACATCCTTGCGTGCCTTTTTCCCAGCTTGTTCCTAAACGCGGCGTATTTTGCGACCTTGGCAGTTATCTTTTCAATTTCAGCGTCAAGAGCATCAAGCTTTGTCCTGAGCTCGGCCATGGTCGCTTTTTTCTGCTCGACTGCCACCTTTAGTTTCTCTGCCTCTGCGCGGGCGCTTTCCATGCGCTGGGCAACCACCTGCTTACCACTGTCGATGGCCGGCAACCTCCTTTCTATTTCTACAATGCGCCGCTCTGACTCGCCAAGCATCGCTTTTGTGCGTTCAGAGTCGTGGACAACGCTTGATATCCTGCTTGCCACCTGAGCCTTTGCCCGGGTGGCCGCGTCCACCTCTTGGATGAATTTTGTCTTTTCGGCATCCAGCTTTTCGATCTCTAGCCTGAGCTCATCGACCTTCTTTGAGAGCTGGGACGACTTCATGTTGTTGGATTCTAGGATCTGGGTGCTCGTGGCCAGCTTGTGTCTCACCGTCCGTATGGTGTTGGAGATTTGCACGGCCTTGAACCTCTTTAGCTCAGACCCTATCTGGTCGTACCTCAGCTGGTCGTTCCTCTCTGCCTCAAGCTCGTCTATGCGCTTTCGGATTTCTCCCATCCTTGCAAACGCCACTTCAAGCCTCCTATCGGCCTCGTCAAGCTGCTTCATCGCCTCGGCTTTTTTCTCGTCAAAGTATGATAGCCCGACAATGTCTTCTATTATCTTCCTGCGCTCCTCAGAGTTGAGCTCTGATATTCTGGTTATCATGCCCTGCTGGACGATGTTCAGCTTGTTTGGCGCGGCAAGCACTACCTCGAGGAGCTCCATTATTGTAGTCTTGCTCACCTTCTTGCCGTTGAGCGAATACTGGCTCTCGCCATTCTGCCCCTCCATCTCGCGGGTGAGAGTTACGCTGTCCTCGTCGACCGGGATGCCCCTATCTGTGTTGTCAAATGTGAGGCTGACGCGGATGAGCCGGTGGCTGCTGTTGTGGCTATCGTGGAAGAGCGACTGGAACTTGTCCACCCTGAGAGCCTTTGGGCTGTTCTCGCCTATAGCAAACATGATGGCGTCGAGGATGTTGGACTTGCCCGAGCCGTTTGGGCCCGTCACGGCGATGAGACCCTTCTCAAAGTGCACTACGGTGTTCTTGAAGCCGAACGACTTGAACCCGTACACTTCGAGCTTTTTTATATGAACCAATGTGACATCTATCGGATTGAGTTTTCCAAGGAGCTAATTATGCGTTGTAGCGTCCAATCCAGCTCCTTTTGGTGAAATTTTTTTATCTCATTGCTCTAGCGCTAACGCTAGCGCTCGCGCTTGCCTTCGACAAACTCTAAAAAGTTCGCCTTGGCAACCGAGTAGGGCATCTGCACAGGTGGGTGCTTGAAGCAGTACGCCGAAATGCTCTCAAGCGGGCCTGAAATGCCCCTGTCGATGGCTATCTTGGTCGCACGCACGGCATCTATCATGACACCTGCGCTATTGTATGCGTCCACCACCTTTAGCTTCAGGTCAAGCTCGACCGGTATACCTCCAAAGTATTGGCCTTTTATCGAAATGTAGCATATCTTGTCATTGTCAAGGAACGACACAAAGTCTGATGGGCCGATGCGCATAGGGATTTCGTACGGAGCCATTGCAGCCACCGCACTTGTCTTGCTTATCCTCTTGTCCTCTAGGCGCTCCTCGTCAAGCATGTTGTAAAAGTCCATATCGCCTCCGATGTTCAGTTGGTACGTCTCGTCAACCTTGACGCCACGATCGACAAACAACTTCACAAGTGTCTTATGGAGCACTGTTGCTCCAAGCTGGCTCATCACGTCGTCACCGGCGCAAGGCAGCCCCCTGTTGGCAAACGCCTGCTGCCATTTTGGAGTTGACGCAATGAAAACTGGAATGGCGTTGATAAAGCCGCAGCCTGCGTCAAGTGCAGCTTCGGCATAATATTGGGTGCCGCGCCTGCTGCCGACCGGCAGGTAGCTGAGCAGCATCTCTGCGCCAGTGTCCTTGAGGACCTGCGCGACATTGACGGCCGGGGTGTTTGCAATCTTGACTTTCTGCGAAAGGTGGCGCCCGACCCCGTCGTGTACTTCGCCTTTCATCACCTTGACATCCATTTTGTCCATTTCCTTGACTATTCTGACTGTGTTGTTTGGCTTGGCAAAGATCGCCTCAGAGAGGTCCTTGCCCACCTTGGTGTCTGCCACGTCGAACGCTGCTACAAACTCAATGTCTGACGGCTCGATCCCGGCGATGTTGTAGGCCGTCAGGCCTATCCAATCCTTGTCTGTCTTGTGAGCGTCTGAATTGTCGCGGTAATACCGGGTGCCTTGGATAAGAGCTGATGCGCAGTTGCCGACGCCAGCTATGGCAACCTTGACCTTTCTCCCCATATGATGTAATATGGGCATCAAACGCAGAGTAATAAATCTACTCTGTTTCCTTGAGCACAAGGTGCCGCCGCTTGGTTATCTCTAGCTCGTTTTCCTTGAGGAGATACTTCAGGTCATAGTCATGTCGCGCGCATAGGTACAGTATGAGTTTGAAAGCATTGACGTCGGCGGCTGGAGCATCCTTTTCCATTATCATCTGCCTTTCCTGCGCGTCAAGGTTCAGAACGTTGACATCGCTTTCCTTGATGACCACATATACGGAAGCAGGCTCAAAACACCCTGCCACCTGACATGCTGGATGCTGGATAGAAGAGAGCCCCAAGCCCTCGCCGTCATCACCGTCATATAGCATGTTCTAAAACGTAATTCAAAATTTAATATTTACAGGTTATTTCTGTCTGTAGGGAATTGTGTTTAGAAATTTTAGTCTAGATTTATTTCACTGCATGGTTTTTTCAAACTCTTTAATTTATTTGCGCGCCGAAGCACGTAGATTTTCTTGGTATAAGCAACCACAAAGCCTGCTTTTTTGTAGAATGGCAGAAGCTCCTCGCTGCCAAGCGTCTGGAGAAACAGGTTGTCGGAGCGCTGGGCTGCGGTCGCAAGTATGTCGTTGGCCAAGCCTTTCCTGCGCAGCTGCGAAATCGTGCCGAGGCAGTAGAGACCCGTTACGCCGTTCTTACTATAAAGCGCGGCACATCCTGCAGGCACCTTGTCCCTGTACGAGAGCAACAGCTCTAGCCTGTCAAAGTTGACGTCCATTATCCTTTCAACTTCTTCCTTCCATTCAGGCACTGCAAAGGATCTGCAAAATACGTCTATCCAGACAGGCAGCAACGGGCGATCAATCTGTAGGACTCTCGTCTTGATAGTGCGGCCGCCGGCCTTACCAGCCTTTAGCACATACATGGTGTCTATCTGATCAAGACCTTTTCCGGTTAGACTGCCGTCAGCGTCATACAAATAGCAGTCCAATCTTTTTTTCCAGAACACTTTTGCAACTTGGACGGCTACTGCAGCAGTATCGGAACAGCCAGATACGCTTGCCCTGCTGAAGAAATAGTCGCCTTCAAGCTTGCTGTTAAGTAGAGCGGTGGCGCATCCCGACCTGATCCGCTCTGTCCACATCGAACAGAAGGACCACTCGTTGTCCTCCATCGTCCTTTCAATATCGCAGTCCGAAGACGCTCACCATCGTGCCAAGGTCTGCGCTACGTGATTTGGCCCCTTCGATCAATACACTTATCGCGCCTGGTGTGTCAAAATCGTCCTCGATGCGATCGAAAAATCTCTCTGCCATCTTTCTTCCATCAAGTCGGCGGCTGTTCATCGCCGACGCTATCATGTCGTCGATCCGTTGGAACCTGCCAAGGTCGCTTTCTGAAAAGTCAAAGTCGTCTCTGTAGTGCCTTGAGTAAAAGTATAGCCTCAGCGCGTTTGCGCTGTACCTCTTGAGCAGGTCGCGCACTGCAACCGTGTTGCCAAGAGACTTGCTCATTTTCTTGCCCTTTGTGCGCACCAGCCCCACGTGCGTCCAGAACCTTACAGGTCTGTCCCGCAGCGTCAGCGCCTGCAGCTGGGCAAGGTGTGATTCATGGTGCGGGTATACAAGCTCGCTTGCCCCGCCGTGTATGTCGTATAAACCACCGTAGTTGGCCATCGCCACAGATGCGTCCTGCATGTGCCACCAAGGTATGCCGCTGCCAAGGATATCGTCGCGGAAAGAGACGTCGAAACTTTCACTTGCATTCCACATCAGTATGTCTGACGGCGACTTTTTGGCTGGCGAAATGTCCAGCCTGCAGTCGTCCAAGTCTTTCTTTGTCATCTTTGCCATCATGCCAAGCGACAGTGTGGCAGCAGTATCGAGATAGACGTTTCCGCCGGCAGAGTATGCCTTGCCGCTCTGCAAGAGCCCTGCAACCAGCTGCCGCGCCGTGGTAACGTGATCTGACACGCGTGCAAGCATAAAGCCGTCGATGCCAAGCGACGATAGGTCGCGCAGCAATTCATCAATGAATTTGCTGGCCAGCTCGGCCGGCCCCGTTGCTGCTGCCCTCGCCTTGCTGAATACCTTTTGGTCAATGTCCGTGATGTTGACTATGACGCTGACGCCTATCTTTTTGGATCTAAAGTATCTTGCCATCAGATCGTAAAAGAGAAGCATTCTTGCGTGCCCGATGTGAGCGTAGTCGTACACCGTCGGGCCGCACAAGAGCATCCTAACTTGGTTGCCCTTGACGACAAACCTCTCCTTTCTTCCAGATAATGTGTCATAAAGTTGTTGCACGTTGCTGCCGGTGGCGAAAAATGATGTTATAAGCCTTGTTTTCACGCAGCCTGACAACCGTCAAGCATGGACCTGTACACGTCTGCCAGCACTCTGTGGTGTCGGGCTGCAGCGTCGTTGCCAGTCGCCAGCGCGTCGTCTATCAAGCCAAGCTCTATAGCCAGCCTCTCTGAAACAAGCTTGTGGTAGTTGTCTGCAATGAGCCTTAGGGTTTTCTCTGCGTTTTTCTTCATCTCCTTGTCTGCGTTGTCAATCTGCTCCTGTACGTTGTGCAGAAACCTCTCATAATTGTCCGAGCTTAGCAGTGAGGATCCCACTAGGAAATGACTGATAATTTACTATATAAGACGAATGAAGAAATCTTCCATTTTTTCTCGCAAGAAGCTATGATACTGCTTCGGCCAGCTCGGGACTCTTTTGACCTATTATCCTGCCCAGGCCGCGCATGTAGTTCTTTGCAAACGTGATGACCGGCTGGGACGAGTACCAGATGCAGCCGAGCACCTTGCAGTCGTGGCACGTCCTTGCAATGTCCCACTGAGGCGCGTCCCATATCTCGTCCACGCTCTTTTCAAGCAGGCTGTAAACGTTCTCTGGCGAGTTGAACTTCCAGCAGGGAACCATCACGGTGCCGTTGCCGTTGACAAAGACGCTCTTCCATACGCCGCACTCGTCAAACAGGGTCTGGCCGTGCTCTATTATCTGCTGGAAATATTCCGGCGGTATCATGAGCGGAAGCGAGCCGGGTTTTTTCATGTAATCAAGGACACTTTCGCAAACCTCTTTCATGGTCTTGCTGTCCGGCAGGAGCGAATAGTTGACATCTGATCTATCCTCGACAAACGTCAGCGACACTGCGTTTGCACCAAGCTCTCTTGCCCTGTCAAAATAGGTCTGGTCTATGAACTCCTGCGTGTTGTACTTAGTTATCACGCTGTTGAAATAGTGCGGCACCTTGTGATCTGTAAGCAGGCGCACATTGTCAGTAACCCGCTTGAACACCTGGGGCGTCACGCCGCGCACCTTGCAGTAAGGCTCCTCATAGGTCGAGTCTACACTGCATGTGATAAACTGGATGTATTTTTTCAGCTCGTCAAGGTCAATTGTATGCAGGAGCGAGCAGTTGGTGATGAGCGTTACCGGCATCTTGATGCTGTGCAGGTATTTCACTAGCTCCATAAAGTCGGGCCTGCTGGTGGGCTCGCCACCCTCTATTATTGACCAGACGCAGTGCTTTGAAACCTTGTCAAATATCGCTTTCCACTGCTCGGTCGTCAGGTCGCGACTGCGGACAAGCTTCATCTGGCCCTCCTTGTCAGAGTCGCCAAAGGGGCACATTGGGCAGTAAAAGTTGCAATAGTGAGTCATGCTAAACACTGCGATGATGGGGCGCCTCCTTCCAATTGCCCTGTTGGTAGACCACTTGCCCAAGAGCTTGATGGTGCGGATCGTGTCCACCATATATTATACGCCGTGTCTTTGCAGCGGCCGCCCTTTTAAGCGATTCTACGTGTAGTAGGGGTGCAAAAAACCTTAACAGCGGAACAGCATTGTTACAAAGGCAATGAGCGTGCTGGACTTTGGGGTGGAAGTGATAGCCATCTCTGCGTCCGGTGTGCTTGCGCCCGGTCCTCTGTTCTTCACGAACCTGCTCTATGGCACCCGGCAGGGGATGAGGTCGGGCATCAAGGTGGCATACGGACACACTGTGGTAGAGCTGCCGCTCATTATACTGCTTGCTGCGGGGCTATTCACGTCTGCTGCCATAAGCCAGTATGCCGGCGCAATAGGTCTTATAGGCGGGATCGGCATCCTTGGATTTGCCAGCTTGCAGATCGCCGGCGTTGTTGCCAGAAGAAAAGACGTGCAGGCTGCGCCGGTCATGGCAAGCGGCAAGAGCCCCTTTGTAGCAGGCATTGCGCTGTCTGCGCTCAACCCTTTCTTTCTTGTCTGGTGGTTCACGGTGGGGCTGAAGCTAATAGCCGACTCTGCAGCATTCGGGCTTGCTGCTGGCATCATGATCCTCTTTGCTCTCCATATATGGATGGACTATGCGTGGCTTGCCGGCACTGCCTACCTTGCGTCAAAGGGTAGCTCGGTGATCAAGTCGAAGTATTATCCTCTGTTGCTCATAGCACTTGCAGCAGTCCTTCTATACTATGGCACAACATTTGTGCTGTCATCGCTGTTTGCAGACATGTAGCTATCCATCTATCTATCGCACTGCGGATTCACTCTGGCCCTGCATCGTTCTCGGCTATGCCGCCAGCTTCCGTTCATGAAATACTCCAAATGGTTATTGCCATTCCTATCTGTTACTACTCTCTCGTCTCTGTTCCTTGGAGGTCCAGAGCGGGGACGGAACAATGGTGATGTCGCTCCAAAACTTGACATGGTAGAAACAGCATAACATCATATTTATCCAGTAAAAGATGTAGATGATGATGGCTCTGCTGCTACAGGAAAAGAACAACTAGCCAATCATACAATATAATATTAACAAGCCTTATAGACATCGCAAGGAAGAAATCTGATTCCTATATACGCATATGTGGAGACAATAAAATCTCTACTACTAGTAATGTAAGGCAAGAATGGGTGAATGTATGTATGTATGTATGTTTAGCATTTGTTTGCAATCGATATATTTTGATGTATTCCAACAGCACACTATATGGCCTCTACATCAACTGGACCGACAGGGTCTACAAGTAGCACTGCCCAGCCGCCGTACATGCCTGCGGAACTTGGTGGCGGTTTCAAGTACCTCGACTGTCCAGATGAAAGAACCTTTGCTTCTGACGAGGAATTGAAAAAGCATAGAGACGAAGTCCATCGTTCAGAATTGCAAGGAAGCAGACAAAGACTGTGCCGGGCATAAGCAAAGAATCTGGCTATTGACGTATTAAATTCTCGTCAAGGCTCGCTTGTTGCGTCTAGACTGTGGTGTGCACGTGTACCGACCGATGTGAATGATGATCGGTCGTAGTAATTACCTAGCGCGAGAAATCGGGACTTCTATGGTGGAGACATTCCTTGTCCTGCCGTCCTCCGACTGCACGGTCTCGGAGCCCAGCTTGATAGGTCCGATCTTGTATCCAAGCGTATCCATGCGCTTGACAATAATCTGGGCCACGTCTACCGCTCTTGTGATGCTCTTTCCTCTGGCCTTTATCACAACCGTTGGCTCATTTGCCAGCTGAACCAGCGTTGCAGTGACATATGTCATGAGCGGTTTTTTCCCAATAAATATCTCGTTGCTTGGTTTGCCCGACCTGACTGTGTTGGTGTTTGCAGCGTTTGCAGTGTTTGTAGACATGGTGCGAGAGTATTCAGCACGCTAGAATATAACGTTTATTCTGGCTCCTTCCGGTCATCAACCTGACTGGGCAGCATATCTTTTGAGTATGCTCTCTATTTCTGAAGGGTTTTGGGCAATTTCCCTGACGGCGTCGGGATTCTCTACCTCATAGCAGTGCAGGAGGCCTTCTTCGTCCTTGTAGAACAGGAACACCTTGTTGTCGTAGATGCAGTAGTACAGCTGGTCCGTCACCATCTTTTCTGTCTTGAGCTTGATCCCGTCCTGACCTGCCACCACAGGGTAGTCGTCGCCGCCTGCTGCCATCAACAGTAACTTGGAAAAAGGTTATTTATTTAGTTCCAATCGGCTCGACAAATGGATGTTCCCTTCAAGTTCAATGAAATACTGATGATATGTGTACGTACAATGTATTATATGCTGTATCGAAAAACTTAAGCATGCACCAGCAAAACAATCAGCATGATCATTGAAGGGCCGAAAAGTAACACTTCAAGGATCATAACACATGTCGATTTTGACTACTTTTTTGCGCAGTGCGAAGAGATACGCCGGCCGGAGCTGCGCAGCAAACCAGTCGTGGTTTGCGTCTTTTCCGGCAGGACAGAGGACAGCGGCGTCGTCAGCACGGCAAACTATGTAGCCAGAAAGTACGGAGTGAAATCCGGCATCCCGATCAGGGTTGCAAAATCAAAACTGGCAGAGGTTTCAGACGCAGTGTTTCTGCCGCTGGATTCTGCGTATTATTCGCAGGTATCCGAGTCTGCTATGTCGATCATAAGTTCGTATGCCGACATGTTCGAGCACGTCGGCATTGACGAATGCTACCTTGACGTCTCACAGAGGGCAGCTGGCAGCTTTGACGTTGCAAAAGGTCTCGCTCAGAACATCAAGCAGGACGTTAAAAAGCAGGCAAGCCTGACATGCTCGGTTGGCGTTGCACCAAACAAAATGCTTGCCAAGATCGCGTCGGACCTGCACAAGCCCGACGGCCTGACGGTGATTGAGCCCGACGACGCAGCCAGGTTCATCGCCGGCATGGACGTTGGTAGGATACCGGGCGTCGGCCCCAAGACGTGCGAGCGGCTAGGAGAGCTGGGCATAAAGACGATCGGTGACCTTGCCAAGTTTGACCTTTTCAGGTTGATTGAAGAGTTTGGCAAAAAGAATGCCACTTATATGCACAATGCATCCAAAGGCATTGACGACGAGCCCGTTGTCGAATCGGGCGAAAAGCAGCAGATAATGCGTATCGCTACGCTCAAGAGTGACGCGACAAGCAGCTCAGAGATGCTTGGCGACCTCTACGAAATATGCCGGTCTGTTTTCCAAACCGCAACTGATAGAAGACTATCGTTCAAGACGGTGGGGGTGCTCTTGATACTGGACAACCTTGATAACATCACAAGGTCAAAGAGCCTAAAGGTGCACTCGACCAACTTTGAATCGCTTCATTCCGCCGCTAGGTCTGCTCTGGACGAGACGATGAGGGAAGCCGGCCCGGTAAAGGTGAGGAGGCTAGGGGTCAGATTGTCAGATCTCCAGAGCAGCGAGGGCCAGAATACAATGCTTGACTTTATGAGTTCGGGCGACTACTAGCAGGGGTCGCGCTTTCTGCCTGCATCCTGCGCATCCTCTTGTTCTCGACAAACATTACTATCCCAAGGTAGATGCCAAGCCACGGTAAGAACATTATCTCCCCGGCGACAGAGTGGAAAGCTTCCCATTCGCGCACGTTTGTAGTCACCACCAGAGCATAAAGCGAAAGCGAAGTTATCCTGATCACGTTCACGGCCACTGTGCCAAACGTGCCTATGGCAAAGTAGATCAGCTTTCTCTTGAGCGGAAGGTCCATCTTGAGCAGGAACGCAAGCATCACAAGGGTGTAGATTATCATGCTATGCACGCCTGCAGACGGCCAGAACACCTGCAGCGCAAACGGCCCGTGGAGGCCGTTGAGAATTAAAAGATTTCCTGTAGCTCTGACCGGATTTGCCGGATGGTTCGGGTCTTCTGGTCCTACGTTAGTCACGTAATCGTCAATGAAATTGATTGTCGCTTCATCAATTATCAGGTATATCGGGACTATGAACTGGAGCGGGCCCAGCGAATCAAACGGAAAGAACGCGTCAAGCGCCAGTATCACCGCGCTGCCTGCCAGGTAAATGGCGCCGGCAGGCGCTATCTTGTACCACTTTTTTCCAAACAGTATGACGAGCGAGCTTGTTACATAGACGAACATTACGACAAAGTCCCACATCCATATCCAGCTGAGCTCAAGTGAGACATTGTAGTAAGTTGCTCCATTTTTGATGTATTCGCTCAGCCCGTAAGGAAGGGCGACGAAATAGGTGGTTGTCAGCGCGGCAAGCCCAACTACGATAAGGAACCTCGTCTTGCTTATTCGGTACCGCAGCCCTACGAGCTCGGCCGCTATAAACGCCATTGCGAACAAAAAGCCGCCCCTTCCTTCATTCCACGAGAGGCTGAATGAATCGGGGTATACAATAATCGTGTAAATTATGGGCACAATCAGTATGATTGTGGCCGCTATGCTTGAATTGATGCCAAATATCGTATAGCCTGCGGCTTCGCCGGAGGCAACTGCCTTGTCGCCGGACAAATTTCATTTCTTTTGGAATTCATTGGGCATAAAAACGTTCTATGATTGCACTATTGCTTCGGTGAACCACTTGGGCACAAGGTCCTGCGCGTTTTTCAGCAGATAGGAAATGCTGCTGTCAAGGATGTAGGTCGTGGCATAATCGTCTTTGCTCCGGACGCTCCTGCCATAAGCCTGCACCAAGCGAAGGACTGTGTTCCATGTGTACCACTTTGGGTCCTTATCTTTCATTTTTGCGATTCTCTTGTCGGTAAGGTCAGGGTAAGGGACCTTGACTATTATCTGGAACCTTGAAAATTCATCTTTCAGATCTACTCCAAGATGCAACGAAGGGGATATCAGAACTGTCGGATTTTTGCTTGAATAGTGTCTCTCTAACACTTCGCTTCTATCAAGACCTGATCCAGTTTCTATCAGTCTGTCTGCACTCTCATGGTCGATATTCTTAAGGAACTCTTTGATGAACTGAAGCTGAGAATAAGACGTAGTATGGATTATGCCCTTTTGGTTTTTGTGCTTGGGATCGGACATAATTTTTCTAACTTCTTCTGCAATTTTGGGCAGACTTTCATTCATTGTTTTTGCATTAAGCCATGCAGTATTCTTCATATGGATTAGTCTATTCTTTACTGGAAAGTCTGATTCTTCTATCCTGATGAACTTCACCTTGTCTGGCTCAAGCCCTGCTGTTTTGCAAAGATAGTCCTTGCTCAAGATAGTGGCGCTCATGAACAGCGATACCGAGCCCTTGTCAAGGATTGAATCAAAGTAGCCCGAAACTTCGAGCGGCATGAGCGTCACCCTTGATAGCTGGTTTGCATTGTCGCGCTGTACGCCTGATACGATCCAATTATCCTTGTCGGCCTTCATGTCGTCGATTATTGCAGTCAGGGTTGCTTCGCGTTCCAGCGCATCGATCAGGTTCTTCTCAGTGAACGGCTCTGTCATCACTTTTTGGTTGCTCCGCTCAATTATCCTTTCAGCCTTCTCTGAAAATTCAAACAACTTTTCCTTTAGCTCGATGCAAAAGTCAAGCCATGTCTCAATGTCGTCTACGTTGCTATCAGGCATCTGCATCTTTAGAAATGGCAGCATGTTCTTGCGAATCGTGAAACTTCGAAAGTCGCCTACTTCTGATTCAAGCTGGTGAGCCTCGTCAAGCACAAGCAGGTTCCTTTTTTGCGTCGAGCCGGCATAGAACACATCTGATAGAAAGTAGCGGTAGTTGTATACAGTATGGCTGGATCTGGCCCCGATCCACTTTTGATGGAAATAGTGGCACGGCCGCCATTCAAGCTCTACCAGCTTTGACTTGCTCCGCATCTTGTCAATATACTTGCGCTCTGCAAAGGAGTCGAGCTTGACCAGCTCGTGCATGGTGCCCTCGCCTTCTGCCCTGTAGTCCATCAGCCGGGTCTTGTAGGTGCAGTCGTACGCGTCGTCCTTGACGCAGGGACCATAGTCGCAGCTCTCGTCAAGACCCATATCTTCCTTGACTATGCAGGCAAAATTGCCCCTTCCCTTTACTTCCACTACAAAGGGAAAGTCGCGCCGGTATTGCGTTTGCAGGTCTTTTGTCGCGGTGCAAATGTGCGAGCTTCCAAGGTAGCGGGCAAGCGTTATGGCTACTGGCGTCTTGCCAAACCCTGTGGGCGCTTCAAGGAATATGTGCTTGTAGCCAGACTTGATGGCCAATTCGATATCAACAAGAACGCTTCTCTGCTTTTCTCGGATATTTGGGAATGGGAAATGCGCAAGTATTGTTGTTGTCGTCAATGAAACAGGGCTTTCTCAACAACTCGCTCTTTTTAAGGTTGGCGTGTCTCCATTAGCGGAGACACCAAGTGCTGAAACCGCTCTAGTAAACCTTGAAAGTTCTTGATCTCTGTGGATAGGGCGGAGTATTTCGGGATTATGACAGTGACAGTTCTAGGCTTTTGTGCTAGGCTTGTAAGAGCAAAGCAGTGAAAACAAAATACCAAAGGTTAGAACAATAATTAGCGCAGATGAACGTCCGCCCAAACTATTTGTTTTAAGACATAGATGCCATTGAACTTTAGTCCAAATGCTTGATTGTGTAAGCCTTTAGTTATTGCATTTCACGATACAGCTTCAGGCCAGCCACACCTGTTTCAGCTAGAACGACCTCATAGCGTTCCACTGCCGTGATGTTGTTGAGCCTTTGGCTATCATTCTAACAATCTTGCAAACGTTTCTCTCTTTTGTGGTTCAAAAGCGCACTATCATATTCGATATAACCGCACTTCTCACAGTACCCGCCTATTTCCTCAAATTGTTGATCATTCTGCTTAGAGCCTCTCTTGTAGAGGCGGTCCATCATCATCTTCTCTGTACCATGCTGTTTGCATGGTATCTTGTTCGTCAATCTACTCGTGCATGATGAGCAGCATTATTTGTTGTTAACCTGCTGATTGCTGACTAACGACCGTCGCCATAGCTTAAGCATTGGATCATAGTCTGCATTAGTTCCAGCATTGGCTATAACTGCTTTACCTATGATCTGTTTGATTATTTGACTGACACGCATACTCTGCTGGTTTGACTGCTACCGCTGCCGTTAAACTCAAAACGGTGGCTCTGGCTCTGGTCGACAGATAGGAGGACATCCTGGTGGTTCCGGTAACCTTGGAGGAAGCGGTGGCCTTTTGCAGAGCTCCGGAGGAAGAGGAGGACATGTTGGTTCGTCAGGTACATCAGGAGGAAGAGGACATTCTCCCGGAGGGCAACTCGGACCTGCGCCAAAAAATCCAAAAAATTCTTGTGCATGTGCTGTTGAAACAGCTAGACCTGCTAATGCTAGTGTTCCCACTGCTGCCATATTGACTGCAAGTAACAAGAGACCCTTTCTCATCACAACAAAATTTGTGATAAAAGATTTATTTATTTTCCCACAATATTCCGGCTTTTGTTGTTTGATTATTATATAATCAACCATTTCTTTAGCCATATATAGCTTATATTTAGAAAAATTATATCCTATATATCTATGAACATCATACCGGTTGCTAGTTCAAACCTCGACTACTCTAAAGAACCAGATCTGATCGCTGAACTTGATACTTGCTGACTAACGGTCAGCCGTTGCCGTAGCTTTAGATCAATTCTGATTGAGCAGAACCACACAATGAACGCTGGAATAAGCTCATAGTATGCAGCTACATATGCTTTTATCGCAACTTCCAGTCTCATCCTCAATGTTATCCAAGCACGAGATGGCATTTCTGACAGGCACGCTTCAGCTGGAAGGCAGAGCTGCCAGAAATGCCAGACATAGGATAAAGAAGAAGCTGGAAACATTGCGCCAGCTGGGCTTTAATATCAGCTATGATGGAGGAAAAACGTCTCCGCTAATAGAGACAAAAACCGCTCTTTTTAAGGTTAGCATATGTCTCCAACAGGCGAGACGCCAAGTGCCGAAAAACGCCATGACTTGACGGTTCAATTCTTATCGATTCTATCACTGCCATTTTTTGAATCGTCATCTTGCCGGCTTATTCTCCTCTCCAGTTCCTCCAAGATCCTGTGGATTTCCCTCAACTCCTCTGCGATCTCTTGCTGTGTTAGAGGAGTTCCAGATTCTAGCTGCAGCTGTTTGTACGCTTCTTCAGATTTTCTGACGATTACTGAGATAAACAGGTTGATGATTATAAAAGTGCCAATCACAATAAAGGTCGCAAAATAGAGCCAGTACAGCGGGCCCAGCTGCGATACTATCGGTTCTGTTATGTCTATCCATCCCTCCAGTGTAATGACTTGGAATAACGTTGTAAGAGAGGCAAGAAATGACGACCAGCGTTGCGGGTCTACATTGCTAAACAGATGGTATCCAATGATTGCATAAATGAAGAACAGCATGCCAAGCAAAATCAAGATGTTAAAGATGCTTGGAATAGAGCGAACAAGAGTGGATACAATTGCCCGCAGCTCTTTGGATTTTGTAACTAGCCTGGTGACTCTCAGCAGCCTGATAAGCCTTGCAATGGTTGCAAATGGACCGGTGACTGGAATAAGTGAAAGCACTATCACTGCAAAATCAAAACTATTCCATCCATCTTTGAAGTAATCTTGGGGCTTTGGACATAATGCCCCTAACCTCATTCCAGCCTCGACAATGAAAACCATGACTACTGCAGTATGGACTGTGCCAAACAATCTTGCAGCGTCATTTGTTCTTTCACCATTATTGTTAGAATAGAGGGCAGGCGTAGCTTCTAGCGCAAGGGCAACTGCCTGAAGAAGGATTACACTCGTTATTGTAAAGTCAAACGCCCTGCTTCCAACTATGCCTCTCAAAATATTAACAACTGTATCGTCAGCTCTTTCCGAGGGCAATTTTGACCGAGGCAGAGATGGCTTTTCTTCCATTGGTTGCCTGAGCTGCTGTGAACGTCATTGTATATATTCTCTCACCAGCAAGCCGTAGACTTTGTCATCTGAATTTGCTCTTTTTAAGACTCGCGCTTGTTATTTTCATACAGCCAGCAGCGCACGTAGCCTGTGTCTGTCTTGAATTCCGGAGGATCTTTTTTGCAGGCATCCATGGCATGTGGGCAGCGATCGTAGAACCGGCATCCATGAGGTGGATTGAGCAACGACGGGGGGCTGCCGTTGACAAAGTGTATCTTTTTGTCGTTCGACTTGAGCCTTGGCATTGCAGCTATGAGCGCCTGCGTGTAAGGGTGCCGGGGGTTTTTGTAAATGTCGCTTGTAGAGCCGACCTCGACCAGCTGGCCGGCGTACATTATGCCTATCTTGTCTGCTATCTGCGAGACAAGGGCAAGATCGTGCGTTATCAGGATGACAGTTATGCCATTTTCCCTGTGCAACTTTTTGAGGAGGTTTATTATCTGCGCCTGCACCAGCACGTCAAGAGCGGTGGTCGGCTCGTCTGCTATCAAAAGGTCCGGCTTGAGCAAAAGCGCCATTGCAATCACGACGCGCTGCTTCATGCCGCCAGAAAGCTCATGAGGGTAGCGCTTTGCCACCGAGAGATCAAGCCCCACCTGGCGGAGCGACTCTGCTATCTTTTCTTCCATATTGCCTTCAAAACGGTGCTCCCTGAGCACCTCATGCAGCTGGCTTTCAATCGTGTAGACAGGGTCAAGTGCGTTCATTGCGCCTTGGAAGACCATTGCTATCTTTTTCCATCTTATCTTGCTGTTGAACTCTGAAGCGGGCATCTCTGAAACGTCGGTACCATCTAGAACTATGCTACCGCTGACTATCTTGCCTGGCGGCTGCATAGAGCGCATGAGGGCCGCGCCAAGTGTGCTCTTACCGCATGCCGACTCGCCCACGATGCCCAGCGATTCGTTGTCTGATAAGGAAAAGTTAACATCGTCTACTGCCCTGACTGGGCCCCTTTCAGTGGCATAATATGCCTTGAGCCCCGAGACCACAAGTTTTGGCAATCAACAAAAAACATTATTTGCGCATTATAAGAGGATTCTGTCACCTTGTATATTATGCATATAAATAATCTAGAATGTGGATAAGGCCGCACTAGATATTTTTCGGGTCAGTTCCTTTGGGCTGAATTTGCTCGATGGCAGGCTTGTCTTCTTCTTGTATAGGACGCGCTAGCTCTTCACGAACAATCTTGGCCAGTTGGTTGATTGTTATCGGCTTGCGGACAAAGCAGCTCACGTCTATTTTTGGGAATACTCGCCTGAATTCATCAAAGTAGATTTCAAATGCCGTGATAAAGCACACCTTTACTTTTCTATCGATCTTTCTGATATTCTTGAAGAGCTCAAAACCATTCATAAGCGGCATTCGGATATCTAGCAAGAGAAGGTCGTACTGTCCAGCCTTGTAATTTTCCAGAAAACCTTCGGTTTACTGCTAGTATATATACACTAAAGCCCTCGTTTTGCAGACCTTCTTGTAAAACAAAGGATGTCTTCCTCGTCATCGACGATCAAGATTTTTACCTTTTGTTTTTTGGTGGGATTCTTATCTGACAAAATCTATAAATCGAAATATATCATGCTGTGCTGCCTAATATTTCAGTCGGCACATAACTAGTCTACAATTACAATAAAAGACTACCTAATTATGTTTCGTACTACACTTTTTGCGTGAATATTGCTTTCAAGCATTTTCTTTTTGTTGCAATCGATATAATCTGACGCCCCGTTAGGATCTATCTGAGGAAAAATAGATCATACCACTAGACATCGATTTCGTTATCGGTTTTCTTTAATGTATGGTTTATTTATCCCATTAAATTGCATAATGGAAGTTTATAATCATTGAAGTCTGCCATCTGCCCTTTCGATGCCAAGTCCGGCGTGCTTTGCAGCAAATGCGAATCCAAGCTTGAATCGGGCAGCATAACGCGGGACGATGTCGAAGCCGCGATCAAGCTTGCCCGGCTGGCGGATCGCAACCAAGACGTCGATAAGTTCACGCTTGTGCGCGGCGCAAAGGTGGACGACGATTTCGTGCTAGTGCTCCGGAGCCCTGACGTGATTGCCCTTCAGAGAGACTCGGAGCTTGCAGACAAGATCGAAGACGCGTTTGGGCAGAAGGTATGGTTCGTTGAGTCAGAATCTTCTGAGAGGCGCTTCATTGAGGGCCTGCTCCGTCCTCTCAAGGTGCTATCGGTCAACCTATTCTGGCTCCCTGACGGCAACAAGCTCACCAAGGTCATAGTGGCAGGGGACAGCAGAAAGGCGTGGGTTAATATAGAAAAGGTTCAAAAGATTGCCAAGACAGTTAGGAACATTGAACTGCTCATTGAATTCGAGAACAACAATAACAGGTAGGTAATAATAAAATGGTGAACATCAAGAGGACCCACTATGCGCGCCAGCTTGACGACCAGTTGGTGGGGCAGCAGGTAAGAGTCGGCGGCTGGATAGAAGATGTCCGCGATATTGGCAAGCTGGCATTTGTAACAATAAGGGACGTCACCGGCGCATGCCAGGTTATCGTAACTGGCGACAGCGTGCAGGCAGCCGTGCAGGCACCAAGGCAGAGCGCGGTGGTCGTCGCCGGGGTGGTGCAAAAGAGCAAGGCAAAGGATTTCCCGGTAGAAGTCAAGGTCAGCGAATTTACAGTCCTTACAAAGGCAGTCCACCCGCTTCCGATAGACCCTACGGGGCGCGTCGAGTCTGCCATCGACAAGAGGCTTGACGCACGTGCGCTGGACCTGAGGACGCCCAAAGTTGCGGCGATTTTCCGTCTGCGCTCGGCAGGCTTGGTAGTGGTAAGGGACACTCTCCTGGGAGAGGGCTTTATCGAGGTAAACACACCCAAGGTGATCGGGAGCGCAAGCGAGGGCGGAGCCAACCTTTTCAGCTTTGACTACTTTGGCAAACGCAAGGCATACCTTGCCCAGAGCCCGCAGCTGTACAAGGAGCAACTGACGCTAGGACTTGATAGGGTATTTGAGATCGGACCGTATTTCCGCGCCGAAAACTCGCACACTGTGAGGCACCTAACCGAGTTCATAAGCGTCGACATTGAAGCCGCATTTCTCGACTATGAAGATGTCATGGATATCGTGGAAAGGGTGGTGAGAAACGTTGCCACTGCATTTCAGGAAAAGCACAAGGCTGATCTGCAGCTGGCAGGCGGCAAGGATATTTCGGTCTCCAAGATAGATCGGCTGACGTACGAGCAGTGCCTTGACGAGCTTGCCAAGGAAGGGGAAAAGCTGCAGTTTGGCGACGACCTGTCAGATGCCGCATTGCGCAAGCTAGGCGAAATACACCGGGGTTTTTACTTTATCACAGACTGGCCGCTCAAGCTCAAGCCATTCTACATACATGAAAAGGAGGACAACCCTAAACTGTCCAAGTCGTTTGACCTGCAGTATGGTTATCTGGAGCTTGTTTCTGGCGGCCGGCGCTTGCACGACCCGGCAAAGTTGAGGAGCAGGCTTGCCGAGCAAGGACTCAACCCTGCCAGCTTTGAGGAGCACCTCAAGGCGTTTGATTGGGGCATGCCTCCACACTCTGGATGGGGCCTTGGCTACGACCGGCTCATGATGGTGCTGACAGGGTCGCAAAACGTGCGCGACGTGGTCCTGTATCCGAGGGACACGGATAGGCTCACGCCGTGATAATCTTTACGACAACTTCCCTTACGTCGGTGTCGTAGACGTATGCCTTGAACCTATGCTCGGTGGTCGAGTAAATGAGCCACACCACTGGGTTTATCTCCATGAATCTCTTGTCAGTGCTTGACGGCGCAGGCTTGGCCGGGTGCGAGTGAAATATCCCGATTATCTGCATCTTTTTGCTTTCTGCAAGGTCGTACGCTTGCAGCACCTGCTGCGGCTTGATGCTGAAGGATATTGCTGACCTGTCGGCGTTTTGCATAGGCAAGATTTCTGTGATTCTATCGTTTTTGCCAAGGAGGAAAGCGCAGGACTCGTTTGGAAGCGAGCTTTTTGCAAGGCTGGCGAGCTGGTCGATCTGTCTTGATGTTAGAAAAATTTCTTCCATTAGTTTACAGTGACCTTGCCGGTCATATACGGGTGCAACGAGCAATAGTATGGGTATTCGCCGGCTTCGTCAAACACGAACCTAAAGCTGGCGCCGTGATTCATGATGCTTGAGTCAAACTTGCCGTCCGGCTTGGGGCTGTTGTTTTCCACCACTCCTGACGTTACAGTATGGGGCACGCTGTCGTCATTGGTCCAAGCCACCATGCTGCCGACCGTCGTCTCTACGTTTTCGGGGTTGTAGAACTCGCCATTTGTTGGAACCGATGACCCGACTACTATAGACACCGAGGTTACAGAAGCACCGCTGCCGCCAGTGGTAGCATTTGGCGTGCTTGCTGTTGTTTCATTGCTTGTAGTTGATGATTGGTTGTTGGACGAACCTTCTGGAGCTGTCGCATTTTCTGGAGCGGTTGCATTACCGGAGCCTTCTGCAGGGGCCGCCGCTCCGCCTTCCGTCACTGTCAGCGTGGCTACCATGTTTGGATGCAATGTGCAGAAGTACTCATATTCTGCCGAGTCAAGCTCTGCTGTGTTCAAGAGCCAGTTTCCTCCTGCATTGATTATTGAAGAGTCAAATACGCCCTCTTGCCTGCTCGTTACTGTGTGAGGCACATTGTCCTCATTGACCCATCGCACCCCATCGCCCTTGTTGACAGTAATAGGATCAGGCTCATAGTCAGGATTGCCCTGTGCTGAAGCACCCGCTAGTATTGTTGCATTGATGATGTTGGCCGGAGGTGCAGGCTCTTCAGCCGGCTCCTCTTCTTCTGGTGGTGCTGGTGGCCTAGGTGTCACGAGGCCAAAGGCATAGAACGTAGAGCCGCCAACAACCGCAGCTCCGATGAATATAACTGCCAGTGCCTTGATGTACGGGATCTGCTTGTATGAAGCAAATGCAAGGACTGCAGCTGGAATCGAGATTATCAGCATCAGGCCAATGTAGGCGTAAATGCTTGGGACCTGCGTGCTGACCGTGACTGCGGCTGCAAAGCCAAAGGTGACAAGGAACCCGAGCGTGATAAAGGTGGCAGACTTGGCCCGCCCTGTAGAAGGAAAGCCGTCCTTGAAAAGTCCTGAGGCAAGGAAGATCATGCCGATAAACATTGTCAAAAGCGAGACTGCGTGCATGCCGTCAATAAAGGTCTTGGCAATGCCCGAAAGAGAAATTGCAACGCCAACAATGCCTATGGAAGTAAGACCTATCCCGGGGGTCAGAAGGTCCCAATCAGACATGTTATACAAGTAATTGGGGTTTGTTTGGTATACTTAATCGTTTCTTCTAGTTGTCAAATGCCAGTCGGGGCCTTGTGCTGAGCCACCCTGTGTTCTTGCAGTTCTCCGGGGCTACCAAACTTTTCATTGCACATGTCGCAAAGGTATTCTGAAATGGGAGGCGGCCTCTCCGCCATTATGGTTTCTTCGACCGGATGGGGCGATTCATACCTGATCATCGGCTTTTCCAACAGGATCTTTCGCTCGGATTCTGCAACTCCACTCGCAAATTCAGAGTTGGGCTTGGCCCTTGCAAACTCGTAGCCGTGCTTTAACTGCTCTTCTTTCAGGCTGAGCCTGACTACTGTCGTTGCACTGTCATAGTTTTCAACCGCCGAGATCGCAGAAATTGGGATCCGGAATTCCTCGTCTGTTACAAGGCCGCGCTTGAAAGCTGTAAAGTATCTGGCATTGATCTCCTTTATTCTGCCCATTCTTTTTCCTTCAACTGTATAGACCTCTGCATCTTTAAAATCGGTCACTGCATATACTACTATGTCGACATAGCTTTTATCTTGTTCTACAACCGTTAATAGAAATATTGGACATTTTCTGCCATGTCAGAAAGGGAAAACCGGGAGCAGATCCCTACGGAATTCAACGCGGAGCAGACCCAGCGGACTTTACGGAGGCAGGACCGTGTGGAGGGAGGGCAGAGGGAAAAGACAGTCAGCGACTTTCCAAGTGCAGCAGCCCTTGGACAGGTCTTGAAGGACCTTGACTTTCCGGCTGACAAGAGCTCCATTATCAGGTTCGTAGAACAGTCAAACAAGCTCGAGCGCAATGAGGTGCTGCCGCTGGTCCAAAAGATAGAGGAGCGCCAGTATCAGAACGTCTCTGAAGTAGCTGAAGCAGCGCGGCTGGTACAGGGCTAATCTTGAAGTAGATCATCGAAGATGGAAGGAAAACAATCAACATAGATGATTCTGAAGAACGGTACATCATAAAATCAATTGCAATCCTTATCTTTGCTATCAGTCTTGAAACTCTGACAATATGGCATCATCAACAAGACGTATGGATGAACGCACTCAAAGGGAACAGCAGGAAGCAACTATTCGCTCTATTGACGAGACAAGAGACAATATTCGAAGGGCGATAGAAGAGACAAGAAGGGAAGTTCCTCGCTTCTCCCAAACAATAACAGATCTTCAGAATGAGACAGCCGATGCAACTAGGGAAATAGCTGATACATTTCTGGAGTCACAAAAGGATGTTCTAAATTCAATGCAATCTGCTTGGCGCGATATGGCAGACAGGGCAGGGTATTGGATGGAATGGATGCAACCTTGGAACTGGTGGACTGGAGGCATACAGCCAAGAAATATGGCAGACATGTATGCAAGGATGGTATCTAGTACAGCAGAAAACTTTGCCGCTGGAACAAGGATGACTACCAACATGATGTTTGCTGGAGCAGAAGCAGCCAGAGCAGCTACAAGGTACGCAAGAGAAAATGCAAAAGAAGTGTCGAAAATGACTTCCAACACTGCAAGAGCGATGGGTCACATGACTAAGGAGGCCATAAGGGTTCAAACTGAAGGCGGTGGTGGTCCGACCACTGCTGGTGCAGCTGGCGCAGGTGCAGAGACGGCGGCTGGAGGAGAGGAAGGTCCCACTAGGGGAGAGACAGGGTCTACTAAAAGAAAATAATGATGGGTAGCACGAGTTGAAGCTTGGCTGAAATCAAAGGTATATTGGGAAGCCGCTAAAGGAAGGGCAACAACAACTGCGAATAGCGTGATAGGTTTATGCACTTTTTTGAAGCGCAAACTAGCAGCCTATTTTAGCTATTTTGATAGGTGTATAATAATTGGTATGATGTTTTAATACCCTGTACGGGGCGTCATAGCCGTGTCTGTAGCGGACCTGTTTGAAGTGGGCAAGGCGGCACGGTATCGGATGCCTGGCTCACGACCGTCAACCTGTTGGATATGCTCGAGCACACCCACAGGATAGGCCCATACTATGACTTCGCAGGCACTAAACAAGATAGCCAAGCTCTGTGCCATTGCAGAGGCTCGATCGACAGGAATGAAGAAGTGCAAGTGTGGCATGTCGGATGGCGAGCATGCCCTACTCAGGCGTAAGATGATGATATTCTTCAAGCTGCAGGTGGCTAATCTGAAACATTTCGTCTACTGACTCAACGAATAAATTAAATGCAAGCAGAGCAGCACTCTCTCTGAGGCAACCCTGTGACTGCACGCGATTATGTCGAGGTTTCAAAGCCACGAATAGTGGTAGTCTTGGTGATAACGGCAGTCACGTCGTATCTTGCTGCCACCCGGTTTGACGCTACTCCCGGCGTGGCATGGGACGTTGACTGGTTCACGCTGGGCTTTCTCACGCTTGCCGGCGCTCTGGCATCGATGGGCGCAAGCGCGCTTAACCATTACTACGACAGGGACATCGACAAGGTGATGGAGAGGACTGCTAGAAGGCCTATTCCTGCAGGGAGGCTGTTGCCAAAGAGCGTTCTTGCTTATGGGATTGCAGTTAGCGCTGTTTCTGTCATTATTGCATGGTTTACTCTGAACCCTGTGGCTACAGGCATGATTGCGCTTGGCATATTCTTTTACGTAATAATCTACACCGCGTGGCTCAAGCGGAGCAACGCCTCAAACATTATCATTGGAGGGTTCGCCGGGAGCGCCGCCTCTATGGCTGGATGGGCCGCTGTCACAGGCTCGATGGATCTGCTTGGGTTTCTGGTGGGGTGGCTCGTGTTCATGTGGACACCTCCGCACTTTTGGTGCCTTGCGATAAGGGCAAGGGAAGAATACGCAAGCGTGCGGGTGCCCATGCTTCCTGTGCTGATCGGCAACCAAAAGACTGCAAGCTACATCCTGCTCAACACTGCAATACTGCTTCCATACTCTGTGGCAATTGCATTCTTTGGCCCTGGCGTGCTCTACACCGCAGTCGCGGCAGTCTCTGGCTCGCTGATGCTTGCCTACCATTACAAGCTGACAAAGAATCCAACGCCGGAATTTGCTTGGAAGGCGTACAAGGTTACCGCACCGTATCTTGTGGCAATATTCGTGGCGCTCGCAGTCGACGCGCTGTTCTACTATCCTCTGCCTATCCAGCTTCTCAGCTAGCAGTGCCGGAATCGGCGACCAGCTCGATCCTGCGTTTGTCTTTTGTCACCCACGAGACCCTGACTAGGCCATATATTTCGAGGTCTAAAAGTGTCTTGTTAAACTCTGACTCGGCAAGCGTGACGCCGTCCTTTGACAGGTCTTTCATGAGGTCAGCATCGGTCAACGTGCCTGCCTGCCTTATCTTTTCATACATAAGGTTCCGGATGGGATATTTCATGTTGTTACCCGTAGAATGTCTTGCTATTGGCACGCGGCTGGTTATATTCTTTTGAGCTTGCAATATCCTCTGCATACGGTTTTATGCTCTGTCTTAAAAATGAAAAGGGATGTATAGGAGCAGATAAGAAAAAACTCTGCTATATTTGTAGGCCGCCAAATTTATGGATCCTTCTTGTCGCAGCGATTGTTCCGACGATCGCTATTGATGTCACCAGAATTGCCAAACTGCCAACTCTGGAACTATGAAGGTACCTGCGATCTCGATTTCTTCGCTTCCATTTTCGAATTCCACTTGGAGGACTCTTGCGTCATCAGTAGAGTCCAGCTCAGTGAAGTTGGCGGCTTGACCATCGATAAGCACAGAGAATTCATCATCTGCATCTATCATTTCGGTTGGTAGCCAGAGCGCGAGAATGCCACTGGTATTTGAGGAGATGGAAACCGTTAGACTCTTTGACTCGATGTCTGCACTAACGCTCTGCACAAAGCCGCCGGTGACTTTGTAAGGAATGTCGTAGCTACGGTCTTCTATTTCCACAGAGAACGTCTGCGGCGCGGGCTCTGGCTCCTCGTCTTCTTCTCTCGCCATGGATGTACCAACTATTTCAATTTCCTCAGTCCCATTCTCAAATTCGATATAGAGAACTCTGGCGTCCGCGGTTCGCTTTAGTTCGTCAACGACAAAATTCCTGAATTCGCCATCGACAAAGACAGAGAACTCATTGTCCTCTGCATCTATCGCTTCGGTTGGAAGCCCGATGGTGAGATTGCCGTCTGATGTGGAAGAAATTGTAACCAGCAAAGTTTTCAGCGCTGGGTCGGCAGTCATCCTCTCCTCTAAAGTACCGCCGTTTATCGTGTACTGGATGTCAAACTCTTGGTCTCCTATTACCAGTATTGCAGTCTCTGATCCTCCGCTTGGAGTGGGAGCGGATGTTGTCGCGTATGCTGAATCTAGCCTTGCAATGGACAACAACATTCCAATCAGGAATGTTGCAACCAAAAAGGACCTATTGTCTTCAATGTTTATGGAAGAGCCTTATGTTACTTAATCCTTATGGAGTTTTACTATAAAATCTTATATGATAAATATTCATATTGCCACCTTGGCCGTGCATCTGGGCGTTATATCAACAGAACAAGAAAAACATTTTCTACTATAGCAAGCAAAAACTTTTGTTTTGCAATCTGTCCGTATCATCAGCTATATAATGTGATAATCAGCCGTAGAATGTCTTGTCTATCTGTTTGGGCATCGCATATGTGATGTTTTTCTTTATCGACTCGTACCAGTCTTCGACGTCCTTTGTTATCGACGGCCGGACAAGCCTTATTGCCTTGGCAAAGTCGGCGTTTGATATGATCTCTGACTTGCTCTGCATGGCGTTCACCGCGGCCTCTCTGCACAGCGCCACAAGGTCGGCTCCGCTAAAGCTCTTTGTGGACTGGGCGATGCCTGCCAGATCGACGTCGTTTGCAAGGGGCATCGGCTGCGTTATTATCCTCAATATCTCCTGTCTGGCCTTTTCGTCCGGCGGCCCGACATACAAGATCAGGTCCAGCCTTCCAGGTCGGAGCAGCGACGTATCAATGAGGTCAGGCCGGTTAGTTATGCCTATCACTACCACGCCGGCGCTTCCTGAATCGTCCATTTCAGTCAGTATCTGGCTGAGGACCCGCTCGTTGCCTGACATGTCCTCTTCTTGTCCTCTCGGCCTTGCAAGCGAGTCCAGCTCATCGAAGACGACAATGCATGGCGACGAGGACTTGGCCTTTCGAAAGATCTCGCGGATTGCCTTTTCAGATTCTCCTACCCACTTACTGAGCACTTCGGGCCCGCGGACTACGATGATATTTGCATTGCTCTCTGTGGCAAGCGCCTTTGCAAGGAGCGTCTTGCCGGTGCCCGGCGGCCCGTAGAGCAGAGCCCCTCGCGGCGGCCTGATGCCCATCTTGGCAAATTTGTCCGGCTCCCTGATGGCCGTTATGAGGTTGTCATGCAGGGTGCGCTTTGCCTCGTACAGGCCGCCGACGTCGTTCCACTTTATGCGCGCGACTTCGACGTAGAATTCCCTCATTGCGGTCGGGACGATCTCTTTCATGCCTTCCTTAAAGTCGCGGTTTGTTATGACCATGCCTTCAAGGATCTCTGGCGATATCTTGTCTCCTTCAAGGTCTATCTCTGGCAGGTATCGCCTGAGCGCCTTCATGGCGGCCTCTCTACACAGCGCCTTGATGTCCGCGCCGGTGTATCCATGGAGCTCTGACGCAAGCTCTTGCAAGTTGATGTCGTCAGAGAGTGGCATGCCGCGGGTGTGTATCTGCAGTATCTCAAGCCTGCCTTCAGCGTTTGGGACACCTATCTCTATTTCCCTGTCAAACCTGCCGGGACGCCTCAGCGCAGGATCCAGGCTCTCCGGCCTGTTGGTGGCGCCAAGTACGATGACTTGACCCCTCTCGGACATGCCGTCCATGAGCGCAAGGAGCTGCGCCACGACGCGCTTTTCGACATCGCCAAATGCCTCCTCTCTCTTTGGGGCGATGGCGTCGATCTCGTCGATGAATATTATGCTGGGCGAAGACTCGCGCGCCTCTTTAAAGATGTCGCGCAGCCTCGCTTCTGTCTCGCCATAGTATTTGTTCATGATCTCGGGGCCGTTGATTATGAAAAAGTTCGCCTCAGACTCTGACGCAAGAGCTTTTGCGATCAGGGTCTTGCCGCAGCCCGGCGACCCATACATCAGGATCCCGCTGTGTGGCTCTATGCCAAGCCTTGCAAAGACCTCGGGGTGGCGCATCGGAAGTTCCACGATCTCGCGCAGGCGCTTTATCTGCTCTTTCATGCCACCTATCTCTTCGTAGGTCACGCGCGGCTTTCTGTCGCTTGTGATCTCGGCCATTATGGTGAGCTTTGTCTGCCTCTCTATTCTTGCTATGGCCTTTGGCGAGACCCTTTCTACCTTAAAGTCCATCTGGTTGCCCAAGATGACTACTGAAATCTCGTCGCCCTCGTTCACGGGGTAGCCCTTGATCCTGTTCTTTACAAAGTCGCAAAACTCCTTGTCGACAGTAATGGTACTGTCGCCAAGTGGCATGAGGGTCACGCTCTTGGCCTGCTTGCAGTCGATCTTTCTGACGTTCAAGAGATCATTGAGTCCTACGCCGGCGTTCTTTCTCGTCTGCCCATCTATCCTGATAATGTCGCTCTCTTTTTCTTCCTCGTCAGCCGGCCATGCCGTTACTGCAGTGCTGCGCTTGCCCACAAGCTCGACGACCTCGCCGGCTTGAATTCCCAAGTGATCCATGTAGCGCGCGTCTATCCTTGCCCGCCGCTTGCCCACGTCGCGGTGCTTGGCCTCAGCTACCCTGAGCTGGATGGGAGATGATTCGTCGCTCCCAGTGCGCACCTTTTTCAAACTGTAAAAGCCTCCTGCATTGCTACTACTTCATTTTTACTGATTGCCTGCTGATATTCATCACTTCGATCTCGCCGACGCCTTCGACATTCTTGATCGACTCCTCCAGCTTGTCCATCTGCCCTTCTGCGTCTTCCAGCAGAAAGTCTCCGACTATGGCCTTTAGCCCAAAGGCGATCGGCTCCATCGCGTGGCCCTTCATCTCCATTCCTTCAGGCAAGGAGCTTTTTATAGAATTGACGACGCTGTCAAGGTTGGACTCGGCGTCTGCAGGCATTATCCTTATTCTGGCTACTAGCCGTGCCATGTCTATGGGCCCTCAAAAGCACACCCTACGCACTTGTAAGGTCTCGCAAACTCGCGGCAGGATTCACAACGCCATATGAGCACGTAGCCACAGTTTGGACAGTAATACTTGACACATTCATCGTTAGGCATAATCGGCCTGCTGCATGATGTGCAGACCGGCAATTGCAATGGCTTGGACATATACGTGCTCTCTTAAGGTTAACCGAATTTATATCTTGCTTAGCTGATGTCAATCAGGCGCCTGATCTCGTTGCCAAGTAGCGCCTTGGCCATCCGGGTGGCGCTCTTTGCGCCGAGAATCTTGGCCAGAGCGGCGGAATGAAAGTCAAAGTCGCCGCTGGCCGATGCCTCCTCGATCTTTTCTGGCGGCACAGCTGAAAAGAGCTCGTCTATGGCCTTGTTGTCGAGTCGTTCCAAGAGCTTCCTTGCAAGCAGCATCTTTTCAAACTCTGCGCCAAACATCGATCGCCAATCTTTTTCGTACTGGGCCAAAAGCCTGTCATCATTCTTTCTGGCTGCCTCTGCCACTGCTCGCCCCGCAAGCACGCCTCCCATGCCGCAGGTATAGATGCCGCCTGCGGTGGTGGGCTTGCTCTGGCCAGCCGCATCGCCCACTATTATCATTCTGTCAGACACAAGGTTTTCCATCGGGCCGTTGACCCATATGGATGCGTATACTTTGCGCACGATTGAGCATTTACCCTTGCCATCAATGTATGACTGGAGCGCGCTTGCCGCATTGATGCCCCTGCCAGCCACTCCGACCTTGCCGCTTCCCTGCGCAGTAGGTATTATCCACGCAAAAAAGCCGGGATAACGCTGGTTGTCAAACGCGACTTCGATGGTGTCCCGCTCTATCCACGGCGCATAAACTTCATACTGTGCTGACTGGAGGACGCCTTCTCTGTTTCTGGCGATTATCGACGCGACGCCCCTTGCGTCTACGAAATATTTGCATACAAGGTCGCCTTCAGAGGTCTTGACAATGTAGGTGGGGCCGTCGTCTTCTTTTTTTGAAAACGATCGCATGGCGCATTTTACCTTTATTTCGGCACCCAGCTTTTGCGCCTGAAATGCGATCTGCTTGTCAAAAGCCCGCCTATCAAGCACCATCACTTTTTGCTTTTCTGCGCTGATCTCAAAGCCGCTAGAGGGAGAGAGGATCTTAGCCCGCGCGATCTTGGTGTTTTCTACTGCACTTGCGTCTGGCACGATGCCTATGTTCCGTATGCCTGCTATGCTCACAAGCCCACCGCAGTGCTCCGGCGTCCCTATCTCCGAGTCCTCCTCAAGGACAGCCACAGAGAGGCCGCCAGCCGCGGCCTCGCGTGCTGCAAGCAGGCCGGAAACACTACCGCCTGCAACTATCACATCATAGCCCGGCATCTCGCAAAAGACCAGCAATGTATTTTTCACTCTGTTAATTAAACTATCACAGAGCGTCAGGTGGAGTTCAAACAGGTGATGGTGGTCAGGCGGGACCTTGGCATGGGAACAGGCAAGATAGCGGCGCAGGTGGCGCACGCTGCCGTGATGGGCGCAGAAAAAACAAAGGCGCACAGGCGGGCGTGGTTTGACGCGTGGTTTGAGGGTGGTCAAGCCAAGGTCGTAGTGAAGGTAAAGAGCATGGAAGAGCTGATGGAAATAAGAAAGCGGGCAGAAAGCTACAGGCTGCCTGTCGTGCAGGTGCAGGACAGCGGGCTGACACAGATACCACCGGGCACGACCACTTGCATAGGAATAGGCCCTGCGCCAGCAGACCTGATCGACAAGGTGACAAACGACCTAAAGCTGCTCTAGTGGCGGCTCACAAGCAGGATGCCCATGATTATCAGACCGGTTGCAATTCCTTGAAACACGCTTATCGATTCGCCAAGCGCAATCGCCGCTATGACTATGCCAAATATCGGGGTCATGGAAAACACTGACATTGTCTTGACCGTTCCTATCCTCTTGATTCCCTGTAGGAATAGCAAGAGCGCGCCGCCAAACCCGGAAACTGACATGCCCGCTATTATGAGCCAGAGGCTGGGCTCTATGCTTGCAATCGAGTCTGACTTGCCGAGAGCCAGAGCAATTGCAAGGAGTACAAGCCCGCCAGAAAGCGACTTGACCATTGCAATCTTGGCTGGGCTCACATTTGATGTCAGCCGCCTGCTGATGTTGTTGTCTATTGCCCACATGAGCATGGACACCAGTATCATGAGGTTGCCAGCGTTGAACTCCAGTATGGTTTCTGATACTTTCAGGTCTGTTGTTGCTATGAAGAGCCCGATGACCACTAGAATGACGGCGAACAGCCCAACTCTTCCGTGCGGCTTTTCACCAAAAAACATCGCAGAGAGCAATATGGTAAACACGATCTCGCCGTTTGCCAGTATTGCCGCATCAGCGGCATTTGTCTGCTGGAGCCCATAGAGCAGGAGCACCGGCGCGGCCACCGCGCCAAAAATTGTTACTATTGCAAGATAGTAATACTCGCGCCTTGTGGCGAGCCTGAACGACGCCTTTGCAAACGGGAGCAAGCCAAGACCGGCGATGGTGTAGATTATGGCCGACAGCGCAAGCGGATCCATGGTGGCGAGGGGGACTTTTGCCAGCGTGAACACGGAGCCGAACAGCGCGGAGGCAAGCAATACCGACAGGTAGCCTGCAACTGCATACTGTCTGTGCCCCTCTGCTTTTTCTGCGGCCAAACGGGACAATATTTTACTTCTGATGTGGTATTTCTGCCTATGCGCCACCTCCTATGGCACTAGAGATATATGGTAGAAAATCGGATTTCTCGCTGTGCCAAGTTCCTCTCGTACCTCGCGCTCATCGTCATCTTCGTCTAAAAAGATCATTGTTTATGCGATAATTGGGATAGTCGCGGTTGCCGCGGTCTCTGTTTCAGTGTTTGCGCGCCCGCCTCCCGGCGGTCCGAACAATGAACAGGATACGCTGCAACGGTTCCAAGAGCAATTTTGTGGTACCGATACAAGCCCAAACTCTAACGCGTACGTAATTGAATTTGTGCTACAATCAGACTGTGAAATGCCGGTTGGGATTGCCGCTGATGGCAGCAGTCAGGTATGGTACGTGTCTGCAAAGCGCGGCCTCCTTGGCAGCTATGATGTTGCGGAAAACAGGTTCAACGAATACAACATTCCCGAATGGCCGACCCGCGAGCAGCCGTTTACAAACTTAGGGTCGTGGCAAATGTCATGGACAGTCAAGGCTAATGGTGACTACGTGTGGTTTACGGATCAGAACAACGCGATCTGGAGATTCAACAAGGCATCAGAGTCGTTTGACGTGTTCAGGGTGCCTGCAAGATATCCTTCGGACATGGAATTTGATGCAAACGGCAATATCTATCTCATTGGGATAAACTCGAAATCAATCTTCTTTGGCGATGTTTCAAAAATGAAGAGTGGAACTTCGGAAGGCTTTACAGAAATTCCCTTGCCGCTGGAGGGCTTTGAAGGGGTTTCTGGCATCGTTACTTCAGGTCTGCTTGTGCTTGACGAGCAAAGAAATGATCTGTGGGTCTCGCTTCTCTCCTTCCAGCAGAAAGGCCAGCTTTTCCAGTATGACATTGATACAAACTCGTTTGTGCGCACAGTCGATCTTCCCGCCAGCCTTAGCTCGCCGGTAGGCGCAACGCTTGACAACTCGGGCAACCTGTGGGTCACCGATCATGGTACAAATATCTTCTTCAAGTACGATCCGGTGGCGGACGAGATAACAAAGTTTGTGACATCCATAGCATCGCCCAAGATTTTCGGCGGAACAACACCTGCAAATGCTCAGACGTGGCCGTACTGGATGGCGACAGGTCCGGATGGCTCGATCTGGTTCAACGAACACACAGGCAACAAGATGGCCCGCTTTGACCCTGAAAATCTTGTACTGACAGAGTACTGGATCCCCTCACAGAACAAGAACTGGGCAGCTTGTCCTCCAGGCTCAGACACTTGCGGCATTGCAAACGTCCTGCAGTTTGCAGTGGGACAGGACAATCAGGCGTGGTTCTCAGAATGGACTGAAAACAAGATAGGCAGGCTGGACGCTGCAAAGCAGGTTCCAATCTCCGTCTCTGCACCAGACGGGGAGGTGACAGTGGCAAGGGGCGATAGCACAGAAATCAGGGTCACGATAGATGCTTCTGGGGACTTCAGCGGCAAAATGATGGCGGCCGGCACGTTCACGCCAAACAGCATGCTTGGTAATTCAACTGGCATATTCAGCGAAGAATCAGTTTCCATATCGGGAGGGGGCTCAAAGCAGGTATCCTATGTATTCATGCCAGCTGAAGACCTCGCCGCAGGTCAGTATGTCATAATGATAGGCGCGGGCAATGATGACGTGTCGGTCCTGAAGGCAGTCAGGGTCAACGTTATCTAAGGACATCATCATCGTCTGTTCTGTGGTTGTACCAATGATCTTAAACTATGGCTAGCGATCTAGAACGCTTGCTGTGAATTCTCTGCGGTTGATGCAGTTTGGGCCGCTCCCACTCAGGATAATGATGGGAATAACGTTCCTTGCCCACCGGGTGCCCAGCCTTACAGACTTTGGACAGGTGCAGGGGATTCGTCGGCCGCATTAGTCTGCCGCCCGAGGTCGCCTTTGTTATAGCGACTCCAGAAATTGGCGGCGCAATAGCCATATTCGCCGGCATAATTAGAGGATCACTGCCGCGTTATACATAATACTGATGTTGAGCACGACGCTTGTAATCAAGCTCTCAAGAGAATTTGTTGGCGGCTTTGAAGTTGACCCGCTACTCTTGGTGATGGCGGCAAGCCTACTTATCACCGGCCCGGGAAGGATATCTATCGAGTGGGATGTGCTCAAGAGGGAAATATGGCCTAGGGGCAAAACGCTCGTGCCGGCTGCACCGCCAAGGGCTTAATGGCCGTTCAGAATTACAACGCCGGGCATCTCGTCGCCTGCAAGGTAGCGCAGGGTTGCCCCGCCGCCTGTAGACACGTGGCTCACTTCATTTTCTGCCACGCCCGACTTTTTCATCGCCTCAAGGGTGTCTCCCCCGCCAATGAGCGTCTTGCTTCCGCGCCAGAACGCAAGCGCCATGCTCTTGGCGATGTTTATGGTGCCGTTTGAAAATGCCCTGATCTCAAACATGCCCATCGGCCCGTTCCAAAAGATGGTGCCTCCGCCGTTGCCTCCTACCTCTGCAGAGTAGCGTTCTATCGTTTCGTTGCCAATGTCAAAGCCGGACATGCCGTTTGGGATGTCTCCCCTTACCATCGTGACTGAATTATCGTTTGGCGAATTTGCGCAGACATGGTCTGTAGGGAGCATTATCTTGTCGCCGTATGTTGACAGAGCCTTTGTGACCCATGGCAGGCGCTCTTCATCTATGAGCGAGTTGCCTGTCTTGATTCCCTCTGCCTTGAGGAATGTATACGCAGCAGCTCCTCCTATCATTACCTTGTCAGCCTTTGGTAGCAGATGTTCAAGCGCACCTATCTTGTCCTTTATCTTGACCCCGCCGACTACGATCTTGAAGGGCTTGATCGGGTTCTCCCTTATCATGGACAGGTATTCGACCTCCTTGCTCAGGTTAAAGCCTGCAAGCCTGATGTCAAAGAGCCAGGCGGCGCCATAGGTGGAGGAATGCTTCCTGTGAGAAGTGCTAAAGGCATCGTTGACGTAAATGTCTGCAAGCGATGCGAGCCTCTTGCTGAACTCTGGATCGTTCAGCTCCTCCTCTTTATGGAAGCGCAGGTTTTCAAGCAAGAGCACGTCGCCCTTGTTCATCTTGCTTATTTCGTCCTCCACTTCAACGCCGACGCAGTCATCTGCAAAGCGTATCGCCGGCCTTGACTTGCCACCAACAATGTCTGACAAGCGTTTTGCAACAGGCGCAAGCGAATACTGTCTGTCGCGCCCTTCCGGCCTTCCAAGGTGCGAGGCTAGTATCACCTTGGCGCCGCGCTTTGTCAGGTATTCGATAGTAGGAATGGACATGCGGATCCTATAGTCCTCGCCAACCGCGCCGTTGTTTACGCTGACGTTGAAATCGACTCTCACGAGCACCCTTTTCCCGTCAAATTGCGAGTCTGGCAGATCAGAAAGAGTTCTCAGGGCCAACTGGACGATCGGTAATCTGGTGGGGTTTAATTTATCTTTATAAGAACTACATAAACGAGCTCCATACCAGAAGCATCTTCCATACGGCATTAAATACAATGGTCTGCAAAAATATACTATATCGTGATTAAGCCCCCAGCCGGAAGGCCGGCGGATCTTGTAAACGAAGGCCTAGTTGCGGGCCAGAGGATCGCCAAGATCTCTGTGGTAACCTTGGTCAGCATAGGAGTTGTCGAAATACTGATGGGGCAGGTGAGCGGCAGCGTCGTGGCGACCGCAGACGGCATCGACTCGCTCTCGGACGCAATGATATCGCTCATAGTCCTCGTAGGGTTGCGCATGGCCCACAAGCCGGCAGACAGAAAGTTCCCCTTCGGCTACCACAAGGTGGAAAGCTTTGCCGCGCTCATTGCAGCAATAGGCATGGTCGCGATAGGTGGGTTCATCCTGTATCATTCGTACGAGGCATTGCTCCACCCGCGGGTGATCCAGCAGCCGGTGCTGACCATGATCGTGCTGGCGGCCGCCGGCGCAGTGTCGCTCCACCGGGCGTTCCAGATGAATTCTATTGCCAACAGGTACAACCTGCTTTCGCTCAAGACGGATGCGAAGAACTCGATAAAGGACGGCTCTGCGTCCATTATTGGCTTTGTGAGCGTTCTCATTGCGTCCCAGTTTGGATTCCTGCAGATGGATGCAATAGGTGGCATCATTATTGCCGGCTACATATTCTCAGTATCGTACATTTCACTCAAGCAGTCGTCGCTCATCTTGGTTGACTCATGGCAGAACCCCAGAATAACAGAAATGGTGAAAAGGATCGTAGAAGAGAAGTTCAAAGACGAAAACATCCGGGTAAAGTCGGTGCTTTTGCGTCCCGCCGGCGCGCTTGCCCAAGCCGAAGTGCACCTTGAAATCGATGGCAACAAGAGGCTTGCCGACGTGGAGCTCCTGCTCGTCAACATAGAGGCGGCCATACGCTCGCAGATCCCTGTGATAGGCAGGATCTCGTCAATACCTCACTCGTACCCTGCCCAAAGGTCAGAGCCGACCAGAAGGTTCGGCGGAATTTTTGGGGATAGAAGAAATACGTCTGGAGCCGCCTGATCGGATCACAACACTCTGTCCATCTATGTCTTGATGTATTATTGTTAGTCTTTAGTAATTTAGGCTATCGTCGAACATTTGTCATATCATAATTTTCAAATTATTTGTTAGAATATACGGTGCGGCACTTTTCATGATTATTACTTTAATATCTTTTATAGTTCAACATGGCGGATGAGGACCCTGCTGTTGCCATTGGCTCTTGCTGTGGTCGCCGCCGCCCTTGCCTCTTCGCTGCAGGCTGCAGACGCGATTGTTTCGGTAAAATCGGCCGGACTCCACCACCATCACCAAGACTACCAAGACAGCCTTTTAGTCGCGTTCTTTACCATCGTTTGCTCTGCACTTCTTGTAACGATGGTGATCCACTATTATCGGATTCAATGGGGAAGAAAGTCCATTATTACCGAGTAAAATATCTGTATGGAGATGCTTTCCAGAATATTCTTGCAGTAGTCTTAAAGGAGCTCGCTGTCATGTTATACGCTGATCAGGTCAGGACGAGTCACATCTATCTTGTTCATCCTTTGGTATCGGATGCAGCCGTGCTGCCATATGCACAGACTCGCCTGATCCTGACAGGATTCGTCTTTGTGTATGCGTATAAAGTCGGTTGTGTTCGTGTCGATACTTTTAAAGCCTGTAACTTTTAGACAGGTATTTTTTGAGGTATACCTGCTAATGACTGGCTAACCCAGACGCTAGGCTAGATACCAACCTGCGTGCTATTGAACCATCTGAATCTAGTTTAGGATTAAAAATAGCGATATCCATTCCAACTGCTTTTCCAGTTCCAAGCAAGATTTGCAAGAGTTGGCTTATGTCTCCGTAGCTCAGCCCACCAGAAAGGCGATAATCAACTGCTGGCATATCTTTATCATTCAATACATCAACATCTGTGAATCCAAAAACCTTGGATTCCACTGTTCATTAGTTTCTTAATAGCCTCTGAAGCAGTTTTTGCGATTCCAATTTTTGTATCTTATCAAAATCATAAATGTTGATGTCGGTCTCGCCTACGTCTTGGCTGCCATAACTTTTTGCTTGTTCGGCATCAAGATGATTCTTCATCTCGAACAAGCGGTTTCAGACCATCTATGTTGGTAAGAACATCTGGACCTCGACCAGACACGATCGCCAGATCCCTATCAGCAACTTCTCCTGTAGGAGATGCCTCTGGTTGATAAAAATCAGCGTGACCGTCTATGAAGAATACCCGTATCTTCCCAGTCTGCGCAAGGCTAACAGATTGCCGATGATAATGCTGGAGTCGCCACCAAGCACTATGGGAAATCGTCTCCCCCTACAACACATTAGCCACGACATTTGCAAGCTGTTTTGAATATCGTCTGATCGCTTTGGGATTCAGTAGCAGCGTTTCTTCATCACGCTTTGAATTATACTCTGGTGGAGAGACCTCCGCCACATATTCAACGTTCAATCTCCTTAGCAAGCCTGCAGCTTTCATTGCTTCTGGAAGATACTCAACTCCCATTGGTCGTAGCCGTAGTATGAAGGAGCGGCTATTATCGCAAATCGTTGCATTTGATCTGATATCAATAGAATAAGTTAGTTTTTAAACAAAAAGAGCTTTTTGCATAAAACCCATGGATTCAGAACATTAATTAAACAATGTAAAACGAAAGCAGAACCTTAACAACCTCTTTAAGATTGAATTTGGTGCACGGGCGCCGTGCAATATAAGGAATTGCCGTTCAAAACAAAACCAAGGACAGGGCCGCTTTTTCAACACGAGCGACGTCCAAGGACAAACCGCAACGTGTGCTTGAATTCAAGTGTTAGTCGGCGCTTGTTTTCCTACGCCGTGCCAAACGACGAAACTTGACGAGGATACCGGGACAACTTTATGACCTACATGAGCGACATTGACGTTTTGTCGCCGGATGCCCTCTTGTGCGACCGTTCAACAGACGGGCAATCAAGCAATTGCAAGACCGCCTTAAGCCAAAATAGCGTCGCGCCTCTGCCACCTTTCAACCTTTGCAAATTCTGCAATCAAATCGCCAGTCCTATCGTTTATCGCCCGTATGAGGACGCACTGTCTCAATGTCTCATGAATAGTGGGATCGTCAAGCAAGACCGGCGGCTGTTGATCCTCGGCAACAAAGATTTCCAAAATTAACCGGTTGAACTCGTCCCTTGCAAGTTCGAATCTCACCATTGATCGAAGGCTTGCTAGTTGTCAAATAAAAATGCCTTTGCCGCCAACCTTTGCTTTTCCTTGGAGCTTCGCTCGTGCCGGATTTCTATTCTTTTCTAGCTTGCGAACATTGTCATCAATGGCTTGCAGCGACTTGTTATTTTCCCGCATGAGCCTAATCATTTCTTGCTCAAAATCGCTCTTGTACGATTGAGCTTGGCGGTTTGCCTTTATCGCCTTCACATAGCTTGTTTTCTACATAGTAATAATGGCAAAGTTGAACGCCTTGCCGACCGTGATTTATTGTCAGCGCCCATAGTTTCGACCGGACAGAACGGCTCCGTTCAAGAATGCCGCAACACGCCGACGACAAAAAGTTAATTAGCGGCGCAGCTGCGACAAATGTCGCCCGCCGCACTTGCAAAGTGCAAAAAGTAAGGCGTTTATGTTTTTCGCCGATCGTCGCGCTATTTTAGCACAAATTAAGATAGATCGAGCGAGAAACGTTGATAAAATAAACAGCGAAAACCTTGTATTTGTGAGCAGCTTTATTCCAAAAAAGGCCCTTGGCAAGTTCATGCATGTCACAGACGAGCCGCTGAAAAGGCAGAGTGGCAAGTCCCTCGTGTTCTTTATGGGTGCCGGCTTTTGCCCGTTCTGCGCGGCAGAGCGATGGACCATTGTGAACGCGCTTGCCAACTTTGGCAGGTGGGAGGGTCTTGTCGAGACTGCAAGCGCAGGTCATGACGAGAAATACCTGAACATCCCCACTTTCAGCTTTGCGCGAGCCAAGTATGAAAGCGATTATGTCGAGTTTGTTGGGCGCGAGACTGCCGACAGGAATTTTGAGCCGCTGCAAGAGCTCGACGAAAAGGACTTTGAGATCCTCGATATGTTCAACCCTGACCAGATTATCCCCTTCCTGCTGATCGATGGGCAGTTCATGCAAGTTGGGGCAGGCTACAGCCCGCAAATTCTGGAAGGCATGGATCATGCCAAAGTCAAGGCCGAGCTTGCAAACCCTGCTTCGCCGGTCGGAAAGGCAATAAAGACAGAGATCGACAATATCACCGCGCTGATCTGCAAGAGCATAGGCGGCAAAGCGGACGTATGCAATTCTGAAAATATCAAAAATCTAGTTGGAAAGATCTAGCTAGCCTAGTCTTCTGCCACCACTGCTTGCTCTTTCAGCGGTGTTATCCTTATGGTCGTCGGGCAGCCCAGCTTGCTTGAAGCCACCTTGAATCCCTCTTTTGCAAGGTTCAGGTTTGCAGCAGTCACATAAGCCTCAAACAGCACCTGTCCAGGCATGACCCTCGCTGCAAGGCCCGTTGCCTTGCCAAAGGCTCGCCTCATTCCTTCCTGAAGACGATCCGCACCAGCAGTCGCGATCATTTTGTTCTCCCTGAGGATGACATGAGGGTAGACCCTGAGCATCGAGAAAAAGCTCGTCTCGCCTGCTGTCGCCATCCTCTTGTTGGCCGCAAGCCTGGCGGCCTCAAGGGCATTGTGCCTTATCTGGATCTTTTCAGTCGCCAGAAGTTCGAGCTTGTAATCATAATTGTTGCCGGCCTGGCCAGAGGAAAACCTTGCGATCTTGATCTGGGGCTTGCCAGCTATGTATTCGCGCCGGACATATGGCATTCCACGAGTTTCACGATAATTGACTCCCTTCATATCAATACACTAATTTTATTTGAATGCTTAAATGTGGAGGTTTGCTGTGATTTAATCGTTATGTCGTCATCAGCAACAGCTCCGCCGAGCGCGCAGCAGCCATTTTCTGGCTCTAAAATGAGTGAGGCCGAGATGCCATCTGTAGTAGAGGCGCGGCTTGCAGCAGGCGGAAAGATACTGGTTGACAAAACGCGCTTTCAGGATGAGCTCCGTACAAAGGGCTTTGGCGAAAAGGAAGACGCCGAATATGTGCTCAAGCCATACGAGGCGCTGTACCTAATGCACACAAAGCGCCTTGCGCTCAAGAACAAACCCGGCATGACGTTTGACCCGCTGTTTGAATTACTGCTCAAATACGACAGGAACATCATGACAAAGTTTCTGGTCTACCGAGACCTGCGAAGCAGGGGCTATGTCGCAAAAGAGGGGTTCGGGTTTGGCAACGACTTTCGCGTCTACGATCGGGGCGAGTACGAGAAAAAGCCTGCCAAGTATGTGATCTTTGGCATAAACGAGGGGACAAACACGACTGTCAAGGACTTTGCAAGCGCAATCGATCAGATAGAAAGGATGGGTAAGGAAGCGGTAGTAGCAGTGATAGAGCGGCGTGGCGAAGTGATCTATTACAAGGCTTCCAAGATGCGATTCACGGAAAACAGGTATCGCCGCTAAAACAATGCATAAAAGTGGGAGCTGCTCATTGTAGTACTGTCATTGCCGTTCAAAGAGATCTATTGCTCTGACTGCAAGACTGTGCTTGCAAGGTATTCTACGAAGTACTTTACCGACGCGGACATTAATGAGCTAGTCCACCTGCACTATTCTGCGCATATCAAAGACGGCCACTCCATGGAAACCCGGCTTGCCGAATAATTTGTGTAAACGATTTATATTCCTACAAGCCACTACCATTCATGCAACGCAACCTGTGCGACAAGATTATCAAGCTTGACCGCAACATACGATTTGTCGGCATTGTAAACAACAGGGGCGAAGTCATAGAGGGTGGCTTCCAGCAGGGGATCGAGCCGCTGCTCGACGAGACCGCCGAGCAGCAGATGTACATACAGTCGCTGTGGAACCTCACCACGCTCGAATCGTATAGCGACAAGCTGGGCAAGGTTCGTTACAGCATTACCGAGCATGACAAAGTTACGCTCATGACTTTTCCACTTGGTGACGGCATTCTTTGCCTGTCAGTGACGCCACGGGCAAACGTAAACAGGATACGGGACAGGGTAATGCAGACGATCAAGAAAAAACCAACAAGCAGAAAGAAGAAGAAATGATGCAAAAAGTTAAATTGCAACTAGGATAGGTTAGGATAAGAGAGTTTGGCAAAGAGGTTCTGCGAGAACTGCTTTTACCGTGGTGACGAATCCGAATTCTTGGCCGCGGCTGATTTTTGCTTGGACTGTATGGGCGTTCATTCTGCTTGCCCGAAATGCAAGGCCGGCTTCCACAGCGTGCACGTAATAGAATAACGATTTTTACCGGCCTGCTTCCCATCTAATGCAGGCTGCAGGATGATGACGAAGTAACAGTCCCCCTATTATCTGCCCGCAAGGGCGAAAAAATGAAGAGAATATACCGGACTGCCGAATCCTGAGCCTTCATTTGGAAACCCGTAGAAACCGTTTGGATCGTGGTGGCAAAACACAAGAGCAAATTTTTATCTATTTTTTTGTCGGGCCTGCAGTATCCTTTTTGCCTTCTCTAGCTCGCGCCTCCGTGAAGCAGGCAAGCTCCTGCCTGCGCGGTTTATGAAGTATTGTATCATACGTATGCCCGAGCCTATCCCTTTTGGACTTACCTTCTTTGAAGCCATGTGTCGCGCAATCGTCTCTGCATCCTTGGTGAATATGCCTTTTTTGGGAAAGGTTGATTCGGTGGTGACCTTGCTTACCCATCGCTTCTTGCCCTTGCTGTTCTTCTTTCGAGCCGGCGGCATGTCAGCAACCTCTGGTAAAAAAGTAGTAGTGTAAATTGAATAAATCTTTGCGTTTATAGAACCAAGCCATGACTTTTAGTGCTTTCGGGTCGCCACATTCTCTACAAATGATTTTACTTTATAGCTACAATACAGGTTGACCTTGATTCCTGCATAGTTCCAGATGAACGCTATTGGAATACTTGCTATCGCACCTCTCAGAAACTGTTCGGGCGTAAAGTTCATGACATACAGGTTCCACGGTAGAAAGACGAGCTGCCCTACAATGTGACTGACAAGTGTGACGATCATGTATTCTTTAACCCTGTCTTTTGATATTACTTTCTTAACAGACATTGTTATAGTATATTGTTACTAGCTTTATACAAAAACGTATTGACAAACTTGCTTGCTGCATTTGGAATAATGTTCTCCCAAGAGCTCTTGAAGGATAGTTCTAATCATTGTAGGACAAGAAACACAAAGGCCAGTGCAAGATCAACAGGTCCGACAGTATTGGTAATCCGTAGGAGGACAAACATGCACTGATCTCTTGCTGTTGCCTGCACTTCCATCATCCAGATGTTGAAGCTGGCTCTCTCATAATAAAGAAATAGGCGTATCTGAAAAGACGTGACCACTACTTGATTCGCCACTCTTGGATCATCTTTCTTCATGCTGCTCTGCTGTCAATAGAGTCAATAATTGTGGAAATGCTCGCAACCCAGATTCAGCTCGCTCCACTTGTCATAGCGGCAAACAGCATCCCTTTGGCCGGCGCAGTCATGCTCCTGATATCGTTTGGGTCTGAAAAGAAAAAGAGCATCACAGTCTTTCAATCTTGGAAATACTTGTTGCCTGGTTCAGTACTTCTTGCTACAGGAGTATTCGCATGGTACGATTCGGTTGGCAGGGTAGGCGCATCAAAGGAAGGCCTTCTTGCCGGGCCGCTTGAGACAGTAGTCATACTACTTCTTGCAAGGGCTGCCTTGAGTGAGAAATTGAGCAGGCTCCAGCTCGCTGGTGTAATGATCGCGCTTGCAGGATTCTTTGCAACAGTGATGAGCAGCGGTCTTGACGCGCTGATCACATTTGGCGATATAGAAGCCATGCTGTCTGCAACAGCATTTGGATCTGGGATAATTTTCATTACAAAACTAGCCAAGACGCATTCGGCGCAGGCAGTTACAGGCTCTTCTCTTTTCATTTCCGGCCTGATACTGGCCATGATACTATGGACGACGCAAGCTCCGGCGATATCGGCACAGGATTGGATGGTGTTATTGTTATTTTCGCTTCTTCCGTTAACTGCGGCCCTGACTTATGTAGTGGGCTTGTCAAGGATAGGTGCCTCGCTCACTTCTATCATTGGCTCATTTTCCATAATCCTGACGGTGGTCTTTCAATTGGCCTTGCTTTGGCAAAATGTGGAGGTCATACTGCCAGCAAACATTCCTCTGGCAGTGGCCGGTGGAATAATGGGAGTTTTTGGCATCTACCTCATACACAGGACGAAAAAGACCTTCTAAAAACGCTGAGATCCTCTATTAGGCTTTGTGTAAAAAGTAATAACTCATAAAAACAAAGTCATGCAATCAAACAGCTATCCAAGCATGGATTGTTGACTTTTTAAACAAAGCCCCTCTATTAAATACAATATTGTGCATTAGCATCATATCTCAACTTGACCCTCCTCCGCCACCCTCACTATCATCGCTAATTCGTGCGCTACCTGGATCGCCAAAGAATGGTGACGAGAGGATGGATAGTATCAGACAAGGACGATATCAAGCATGTAGAATACTTTATAGATGGAAGTTGGAGGCATGATCATGACAGGTGTAGAGCTATAATAAATCCTGCTTGTAATAGAAAGTAATTTTTTACTGCAAGTCTATGTATATGTATAGATATTTAGAAAAGCACAACAGAAAAACAATGGGCAAGCTGACGCGTGGTTACTTGGCCTTAACGGCCACTAGTTCTCCGCGCTTCCGATCATCTTGCCCATTCTCCAAGACATCTCTAGAGCAGCAAAGGTCGGAGCAAACCCAAGTGCCACCAATACCAAGGAGTCGATTGCGTTCACATATCTCAAATAACATTTAGATAGATAACCCTTTTAACATTGAAAATTAAATGCTTATAAGATTCTTGAATCTGTCAGCAGCACCTATGCGAATTTATAAGCTATCTTTTCTTATTACTGGCAGAACAAAAAATGACACCATCCCAACCAAGCCTTCTGTACAATTCAGGATCTATCTAATTTAGAATTGGTGCTGGTGGGAGAAAAGAATGCTCCGGCCGGGATTTGAACCCGGGATCTCCGCCTTGAGAGGGCGAAATGCTTAACCGGACTACACCACCGGAGCCCGGACAGTCTGGATAACGTACAAAATATAAACGCAACTTCATGGCACAGTTATCGGTCGCCATCCCATACGCCATATATAATGTAGCTTAGGTCTTGGAATCTGCGACATTACGCGGTGGCCCCATTTAATGCGAAGGTATTATTGTTCTCTTCCAATAGCAAGCAAATGTTTAGAAAAGCTGTTCATATCCAGCATTTTTGTTATATGATTGGTACTGTGGTCAATTTTCAACGAGAGCAGCGGAGCCTATGAATTTGCTAGCATCAATATCAAGTAGTCAAATGACACGAGCAAATAGTCAAAGGTAATACCTAAAGATCTGGAGCAGTTCTGACGACCATTTTTGTCAGTATTGGATGCAAATTTTCGTTCCTGTAGTTGAACCTGAATTCTATTTCTTTCAGATACAAATGGAAGTATTGTTTCGGTACACCACGACAGTGGTATAGCCATGTCTTGGCATAGCTCCAGAATCCTTCAATTCCCTTGATGTGAGCGTCTTCTACTCTAACGTACTCTGCTATGAGCTATGATCTGATGTTTGCCAGTCAGATTCAAAGCGGCATACGCAGTATGGTCGTCTGAATAATACAACGAGCCTTTTCTTGTATGCTGTCGTATCAACGGAATCAACGTCTCCTTTCTTCTGTCCGATACAGGAAACGTGATAACCTTGCCATGCATTTCTTCTGTAAATGCCAAATACAAGAGTCTTTCCCTCAACACCCCAGCCGCGTTTACCTCCCTTTCTTCGGCTGCCAAACAAGGCTTCATCCAGCTCTATACGACCAAATAGTTTGATTTCCTGAAGCTCGCACAGAAGAGAATCATAAATAGCCTGTCTGAAAATCCGAAATACGTGTTCTATGGCGGCCATGCTGACTGGAACATGCCATCTGATTCTGTAAGCAGGTAGCCCCCTGTGATCTATGTTGACGATAGACTAAAGATAAATAACAATTCTTTCTTCCAAAGAACACATGACTGAATGTTTTTATCGCTTTACCTACTACAAGGGATGTGATCGCCTTTGGGCATTCCAGAGAAGATAAAGGAGATACAGGACCAGATACATCGCACCCAGATCAACAAGGCTACCGAGTTCCACATAGGGCTGCTCAAGGCCAAGATAGCGCGCCTCAAGCGCGAGATGGAGGAAAACACTCATGGTAGGACGGTGCATACTGGCGGCGAGAACGTCGGCTTTGACGTCAGAAAGACAGGCGATGCCACCGTAGTCCTCATCGGCCTCCCAAGCGTTGGCAAGTCCACGCTCCTCAACAGGATCACAAACGCCAAATCGCGCGTTGCGTCTTACCAGTTCACTACTCTCACGGCTGTCCCCGGCATGCTGCACCACCGCGGCGCCAAGATTCAGGTGCTGGACCTTCCAGGAATCATCGAAGGCGCCTCAAGCGGCAAGGGCTTTGGCAAGCGCGTGCTATCTGTTGCGCGCAGCGCTGACCTTGTGCTCATTGTTCTTGACGTCTTCCAGCCTCATCACTTGGGCGTCTTAAAAAAAGAGCTGGCAGAGGCCGGCATCAAGCTGGACGAGCGGCCGCCAGACGTGGTAATCGAAAAAACGTCGACAGGCGGCATCGGAGTTAACGCGCAGGTTCCAATCAAGGTTTCGGAGCGGCTGATAAAGGAGATGATGCGGCTGTATGGCATACCAAACGGCAGAATAATAATCCGCGAGCCCAACCTGACCGACGACCAGCTGATAGACGTGCTGAACGGCAACCGCGTCTATATCCCGTCGCTTATCGTGCTCAACAAGATAGACCTTGTGAACAAGGGCTTTATCCAGGAGGTCCAGTCAAAGATAGGGAACAACTTTATCCCGATCTCTGCAGACGCCGGCGTCAACATTGATGCTCTCAAGGAAGCCATCTACCAAAAGCTCGACCTTATCAGAATTTACATGCGTCCCAAGGGAGGCGAGACCGACTATGAAGAGCCTATGATAATGAAGAACGGCTCGACAGTTCAGGATGTGTGCAACAAGATACACCGCAACATGGCCAAGAACTTCCGCTACGGGCTGATATGGGGCAAGAGCGCCAAGTTCGACGGGCAAAAAGTGGGGCTGGATCACCGGCTTGAAGACGAAGATGTGCTGACGATAATCAAGCTGGCCGGCGCTATGTGAACGGTCGCACCTTCATTTCTACATGTCCTGACATTTCTCTGTGATCCTCTACATCTGACTTGAACAGGAAAACCGACCTGCACTGCGAGCAAACATATATCCTGTCCAGTCTTTCTTCCGCCAGTTTTGGATTCAAGACTGATAGCACACGCAGACCACTGCAATTGCAACTATAAACGATCTGCATGAACTTTCTGCAAAGCAGTGACACTATTACTTACTATTTTATTGCGCGATTATCCTGCCGCGCATTTCTGGATGGTACCAGCAATAGTATTCATAAGTACCAGGCTCTGCTGCAACTATGGCAGTAAGAAAATCCTGGCCTCCACGAAGAGGTGCCGTATTGATCGGCGTTATTCCTCCGTTCTCTGCTTCATCCACCCTCAGGTCGTGCGTCACGACATCATCGTTTCGCACCACAAGTTTTGTAGGTACATTCACGGCCACATGGATGTCCGGGTTGGTGCCATTAAATGTGCTTCGCTGCGCTATCAAGAGAATGTCCTCTACAGGCAGCTCTACCTCTGGGGGAGGATTCAGCAGGTTCCCTATGCCCCACAACGCGCCCATGGTCAAGAAAGAAATGGCGACTATGGCGATTATGTTGTTGCGCATCCAAGATGCTCTTGGAGCGAGTTCCCCTAAATTCCTTTGGACTGACTAACCGTTAAAAGCAAGATCCGTATTCTTGATAGTACGTCATCAGAGTCAAAGCTTGCCGCCAGGCGCTACCGCCAGTACAAATTGCAAAAACGCAAAGAATCGCTGATCCAGCATCTAGTGCACCTCATCCTGCGCTTCCTGAGTGCACTGACCAAGGCGCTGCAGGATACGCGAATAATTAGAAAGCGAACTGTTGAAAAGGTACATGTTGAATGAATAAAAAAGAGTACTGCGAACGTTTGTCAGAACGCAGTAATTTTTCTCTTAACTTGTTGGTGTGTCTTGCGAAGCGGGTGCCGAACCGTTGACGACCTCGGCTGTTGCGAACCTTGGTCCGATCTGGCTGATGCGGATCTTTGCATTCTGACCTACCTTGCCGTCTTTTACAAAGATAACAAATCCTTGTATCCTTGCAATGCCGTCACCTTTGCGGCTGATTTCCGTGATCTGTACGTCGTATTCCTTACCAGTTTCTACTGGTTTCGGACCGAAATTGTCGTTTCTTCTTCCGTAACTCATACGTAAGCCTGGTCACGCAATATCCATATATAAATCAAGAAGCCGGTTTACGATCCTATTCTCATGCCGTCGTCACATATCGAACGGAGACATTCTATTGCTGACAAGACTGCAAGGAAACTCGTCTTTGGATTCCCGGGGCTTGGCACGTTGTTGACTGTTATTCTTATCTCGCCAAAACTGCCTGTTGCAAGAATTTCGTGCTGATTGGTGGTCGCCTGCGGGTCGGCCACAATTCTTACCCTGGTCTTGTCGACGCCAATGCCGGCAAGGCTCAGCACTGCAGCCACGTTGACGTTTGCTGGGAACATCCTAACTGCTTCTGCCGCGACGCCTTCGTATATGACCGTGCTCTTGGTAACGTCGTCCAGTTTGATCTTGCTTGTTTCAAAAAAGGGCGCGCCTGCAAGTGCCTTTGGGCTCTTTGTGGTAGTAAGTGTGACAGAATCCAAGAGGTGCTTTACACTCCTTATCGCGTCAATGCCTGCTATCGCTCCCGTCGGGACGTAGATCCTGCAGCCCTTCTTTGCAGCCACCTGCAGAAGCTCAGCAAGCAGGTTCCTGTCTGCAAGGGCGCCGACGCTCATGACCATCATGTCCTTGCCTGCCTCAAGTATCGCCCTGCCAAATGTCCTTACCGCATCCTGTGAGGCCGCTTCTACTATAATGTCTGCGCCAGAGGCAAGGAACGCGCCGAAATCGGAATGGGTGCCAGGGCTGCTGCGCTGCAATTTTGACTTTAGGTTCTGCAGGTTGCCTTCTACAACATCAAAGAGCGCCACCAGCGAAGTATTGGCTATCTTGTCCGAGTCAACAGCCATTGCAAGTTGGCTTCCAATTGTGCCGCAGCCTACTAGCCCGATCTTTCTCTTTGGCATCTATATATAGGATAAAAGATAGAGTTGGAAGGATTTTTACCTTCTGCCACCGCGGCGCTCTGGCTTTTTCTGGCCAGGAAGCCTCTTCTTTTCAAACCTCTTCACAAAATTGTCCTTGTTACGCATCCTTGCGATCGGGCTCAGGCGTGGCTTGCCTTGGATTTTCGGGGTCTGGCCCCTTACCTTGCCGGCCTTTGTAAGTGAACCGTGTGTTGGCATTAATCTCCCTCAGTGGATTATCGTTTGAATATTTATATTTGTATGCATGCATACATGCATGTGCGCACCGATGGTGGCAAGTATTGCCTGCAATTTTGACTTCATGGGCAGCGTTATCCTAGATTGTACTACTTTAAATGTAGAAGCTCTATAACATTTCATGTTTATCAAAAGCCATGACGATGCTAGATCTTGACTACAAGCGCAAGGTAGTCGCGCTGAAGGAGCAAAAGAACGCAGTAATTCTGGCACACAACTACCAGTTGCCAGAAGTACAGGACGTGGCCGATTTTATAGGCGATTCGCTTGCACTATCCAAGAACGCAGCCACGACAGACGCGGACGTTATCGTGTTTTGCGGCGTCCACTTTATGGCCGAGACCGCCTCGATCCTGTGCCCTGAAAAGAAGGTCTTGATACCTGACCTTGAGGCTGGATGCTCGCTGGCTTCAACCATCAATGTTCACGAGTTGCAGGCTTGGAAGGCAGAGCACCCTGACGCAGTGGTAGTAAGCTACGTCAATACTACTGCAGATGTCAAGGCACTGTCCGACTATTGCTGCACCTCTTCAAACGCAGTCAAGGTGGTAAACAGCATACCCCGCGACAGGGAAGTGCTATTCCTGCCAGACCTGTTCTTGGGCTCGTACGTCGCAGAAGTGACAAAGAGGAAGAACATGTACATATGGCCGGGCGAGTGTCACGTACACGCCGGCATAAAGGCAGATGACATCAACAAGATGCTTGCGACGTTCAAGAACGCCGACTTTCTCGTGCACCCTGAGTGCAGCTGCACTTCTTCGGCCATGTATCACATGTCAAAGGGCGACTTGGCCAAGACTGGCCACATACTCTCGACAGAGGGCATGATGAAGCACGCCCGGGCATCGGATGCGAAACAATTCGTGGTTGCTACCGAAACAGGCATACTGTACAGGATGCAAAAAGAAAACCCAGACAAAGAGTTCATACCGATCAAGCGTGACGCGGTGTGCAAGTACATGAAAAAGATCACGCTGGAAAAGGTGTACAACTCGCTTGCGCACAACGTCTACGAAGTAAAGGTGCCAAAGGATGTTGCCGACAGGGCGCGCCTTGCGATCGACCGCATGCTGGCTATTTCGTAATTATTATTTCTAGACTGAAATCGACCGCCTTGGGCGAATGCGTGATGTGGCCAAGCGAAATGAAATCGGGCTTGGCCCGCGCATACTGGCGGATGTTCTTTGCATTGACGCCTCCGGAAATCTCTATCTTTACTTTTCTGCGCAGGCCCGCTTTTGCAACGTGCCTTATAGCGTCGGCAGCCTGCTTTGGAGTAAAATTGTCCAGCATGACAATATCTGCTCCTGCCGAAATTGCCGCCACTACTTCTTTCAGGTTCTTTGCCTCGCACTCTACCTTAATGGACGAGCCTGCATTTTTCTTGGCAAGCCTGACGCACTTGTCCGCAGGGCCGGCAAGCGCAAGGTGGTTGTCCTTTATCAGAACCATGTCGTCAAGCCGCATTCTATGAGCGCCGCCCCCGCCCATGACTACCGCCTTTTTGTCAAAATAGCGCAGGCCCGGCGCAGTCTTGCGCGTGGCAAGTATCTTTATCCCCTTGGCAAGGTCAGCCATGCGCCTAGTCTCTGTTGCTATGCCGCTCATCCTCATTATCATGTTGAGCGCAACCCTCTCTGCCTTCAAGATGGCGCGGGCGTTGCCTGATACCTTCATGACGGTCGTGCCCTTTTTTACCCTCGACCCGTCCTTGACCAGAATCTTGCTTGTACAGCCGCAAAGGTCAAAAATGATAGCGGCCTCTTCAAGGCCGCACACTACTGCCGGGCCCGATTTACATACGATTTCAGCTCTGGCAAAAAGGTCGCCGGGGATTATTACGCTGTTGCTTGTGATATCGCCTGCGCCAATGTCTTCCTGCAAAAAGCTCGCAAGCATTTCCCTGACGTCAAGAAATGTCTGCAGATCTTGCCGCTGCAACCTACGAGACCTTCAAGGCATATTTGTTGGGGGTGGTGATGTCAAGCGTCCTAGCAACCTGGGACTTGGCAGGATCGAAAACCAGTATGATGCCGGACCAGTCAGGGCTCAGGTCTGTTGACTTGCAGTTGGGGCACACCTTGCCCGTGGTTATCACTTTGCACCTGCGGCAAGCCTTTTCCTTGGCCAACTACTTTTTGTCTCCTCCCTTCTTTTCCTTCTCGCCTCCGCCCTTGGACTTTTTGATCTCCTCTGCAATCCATTCTAGGGCGCCCAAGAACGGCTGCCTGCACGTTATGCCTATCTTGCCCATGCCTGCTCCCTTGCCGAGGCTTACCGCCGTAATCCTTGCCCGCAACTTTGACCCGATCTTGAGAGACCTTGCCGTCTGGTTCGCGACAATGACACCCTGCTTGACATCGCTCTTCAGGTAGTCGTCGGTGATCTGCGAGAGGTGGAGAAGGGCGTCGGTTGGGCCTATCCTGACAAACGCGCCAAAGTCGGTGATTTCGACAACTTCGCCTTCAACTATTTCCTGAAGCTTGGGATAGAACGTAAGCGCCTTGAACGTGACCTTGTGGTAAGTCGCGCCGTCGCCGGCGACCAGCTTGCCGACCGAACTCGTGTCAGCGTCAGTTATCATGATGACATAGCCAACATCTGGGCTGATCATGCTCTCGTATTTTTCTTTGAGTATCTGTATGGCCGCGTCCTTCAGCGAGTGAGTCAGTCTGTTTGGAGGAATTCTGACAACATCGCTCATGTGCACTATGGCAAACATAATATACGCACTCTTGATTGGCAGGTCATTATGAACTTTTGCCTTATAAGGGGGTCTACTACTGCTACCTTCTGGGAGGAAGCTCACACTTGATCGATGAATCTGTGACCTCAAAGATGGCATTTATGCCAAGCATGGTTCTCAGCCCTGCTTGAAGGTAGCCTTCTAGAAAGCGCGAGCCCTTTTTGCCAAGCCTGTGGCGCACCACGATGGCAATTGCCCCACCGGGCATCTGCTTTTCGTCATACGTTCCAAGGTGGCCGTACCTACAGATCACCTTCTCGATGTATTCCATCACAGCCGCCTCCGAGGTCTCTTTCTTCCAGAAAATGACAGTATCTGACATTACAGTCTCTCCCAGCTTCAGACCCAGTTTGCAGAGTTCCTCTTCGTCGAGTTGTTCCAGAAGCGAGGTCAGGATTTCGCGGTTTATGACTACCATATCTATCTTGGACAGGTAGCGGGTGAACTCGGTATACCTGCGCAGCACGATTCCTACCAACGCATTCACTGATATACCCATGCGTTCGGCTTCCTCGTCAAGCATCTTCAACACGTCTGTCTCGAACCTGAACGACCGGGTAATCGAGGTGCGCGCGTCTTCAGCTAACACCGGCATATATCTTGCTATTTAGGGCACAGCATCTCGTTTAAGGGGCACGAATATGTGTTATAATAGAGTGTTATGTAGCAGCTTGCAGTACAGTGTAACATGATAATACACGATGTAGACATGGGCCTTAAATGAAATTTGTACGCAAAGGCTGGCAATATGAGTTACAAACTTGCGTCAGAACAGGCAGCAGATGTCTGCGCATTGTGCAACAGCAAATCGATCGTTTTCGACTCTGAGACTAGCGAGGCCGTCTGCTCGTCATGCGGCATGGTTATCAAGGACAACATCGAGTCGATGGGTCCGGAATGGAGGTCATACTCTGGCGAAGACATTGAAAGCAAGAGCAGGACTGGCATGCCATCTTCACTTGCATTCCACGACATGGGACTTTCAACATTCATTTCATATTCAAATGTTGATGCAAACGGCGTCGCGATAAGCGCAGAGCAGAGAAGCAAAGTGCAGAGGATGCGCAGGTGGAACAAGATCTCGAGCAACAACCGCAGCTACCACCGCAACCTGAAGAACGCGTTTGCTATACTGAGTACGATAAAGGACAAGCTCTCCCTGAGCGACACACTTATTGAAAAGGCGGCATACAACTACAGAAAGGCGCTTGACAAAAAGATAATCAAGGGCAGATCAATCCGGGCGCTGATAGTAGCGGCGGTATACGCCGCATGCAGGGACCTTTCTGTGCCGCGCACCCTTGAAGAAATATCCGCTGCAGCAAACACAGACGCGATATTCGCCGGCAAGTGCTACAGACTGCTTGTCCAGAATCTGGATCTGCGGCTGCCAGTGATCGACTCGAATAAGTATCTTGCAAGGATTTCAAACAAGGCCAAGGTTAGCGAAAAGACCTACAGGAACGCGCTTGAGATGCTGTCGACCATCAAGGACAATCCGATCTCGCACGGCAAGGATCCAAACGCGCTTGCGGTAGCGGTGTTGTATGCAGCGTGCCTGAAGGAAGGCGAGAACGTAAGCCAAGCCCAGGTTGCAGTCGCCGGAGACATCAGCATCGTGACTCTGAGGAAAAGGTTCCAAGACGTAAGGAAAATTTTCCCCTCCTAACTTTTTTGTCAGGATACTAATGCTAAAAATGCCCATACCTGGGGCCGATGGTTTGCAACCTACTGCCAAGACACCGAAGGGAACACATCTTTGGGATAATCGAGCAGAACAAAAAGACAAAGTAAATTCTGCCAATTCTTTTTCTCCTTTTGCGTCTAATCACGTGCTTTTGTGCTGGACCTTTATATGAGCGCTACAATTTATTTGCCCTGCGAAACGATGATTTAAATACGGTAAAGTCAAATTTTTGGGTACAATGGTGACGGTCGATCAGGTTCTCAACTCGCTGAAAAAAGTTGTAGATCCTGAACTTCACAAAGACATTGTTTCAATGGGGATGATAAAGGACCTGTCGATAAACGACGGCAAGGTCGCCTTTACTCTTGAGCTAACTACACCTGCCTGCCCGTTTAACAGCGACATTGAGCGCGATGTGCGGACTGCGATGGCCAGCCTTGGCGTCAAGGATCTCAACATGAGGGTTACCGCCCGGGTCATGGAAGGCAGGGCGCTTTCGATGGACGAGCTCTTGCCTGGCGTCAAGAACATTATTGCAGTCGCAAGCGGCAAGGGCGGAGTAGGCAAAACCACGGTTTCTGTGAACCTTGCGCTTGCTCTTGCCAAGACGGGCGCAAAGGTGGGCCTGCTTGACGCAGACATTTACGGGCCGAGTGTCCCGCTGATGCTCGGGCTAAAGGCGTCGCCGGAGGTTGTCAACAACAAGATCCAACCTCCTATGGTTGAGGGCATCAAGGTAATTTCCATGGGCTTTTTCTATGAGCAGTCGCAGCAGGCCGGCATCTACCGGGGCCCGATTGTCTCTGGGATAGTCAAGCAGTTCCTGACTGATGTCAACTGGGGCGAGCTTGACTACCTTATCATAGACCTGCCTCCGGGCACGGGCGACGCGCCGCTGACGATAGCGCAGACGATACCAATCACTGGCATACTGATAGTCACGACGCCTCAGGATGTTGCCATGAACGTGGCAGTAAAGGCGATAGGCATGTTCAACAAGCTCAACGTCCCGATAATCGGAGTTGTCGAGAACATGAGCTACTTGCAATGTCCACACTGCAGCGAACAGGTCTACCTCTTTGGACAGGGTGGCGGCAAAAAGATAAGTGATGAGTTCAAGATTCCCTTCATAGGCGAGATCCCGCTTCACCCGCAAATTCGGGAAGGAAGTGACACTGGCAATCCATCAGTCATGTCACAACCGGAATCAATACAGTCGCACGCGTTTACAAAGGCTGCCAAGGTGATCGCAGGCAGGATAAGTATAATTGCTACTGAAATGCAGGCGCAGGAACAGGCAGAAGCAAAAGCAGCAAGTGAGCAGGCCAAAAAGGAATAATGCCTATAAACGAAAATGATGCACGCCTCTTAAAACAGCCCTTTGGCACACTTGTTCCAGACAAGCAGGTAACAAAACGAAAAGTAGCGTCGGTGCTGAAAGGCGTCAAGCAAGTAATTGCAGTTGGCGACGCGACCACTGAACGCCTTGTATCTTTTGGAATAAAACCGGATATTGCTGTCATTGACGGCAAAGAAAGGCGGTCAAAGCGGAGCTATTCTGCAAGCTATTCTGCAAAAGAATTGCATTGTATCAACCCCGCCGGCACAATTTCAAAAGAAGCAGTACAGGTTTTGCAGGACGCCTTGAGGATGCCTTCTCCTGTGCGGGTGCTCGTAGATGGCGAAGAGGATATGCTTGCCCTTCCGCTCTTTACAATGGCGCCAGAAGGTTCTGCGGTCCTCTACGGTCAGCCTCTTGAGGGGCTGGTAATAGTCAAAATAACAAGTGCAAAGCAAAAGCAAGCCAAAGACTTAATGGATAGAATTGGCATCGATTAATTGGGGGATGAAGATGTGGTGGCTGTATGACCTAGATATGATTATGTATACCAATCTCTGACCCCTCTTTTCCTCTTCTTATCACTTGTCGCATCCGCAGCCGTCGTTGCTGAGGTCAAAAGTTCTGATGTTGTATTTCTTCATGCATAAAGGGCAGACACTCTGGCCGTAAGGGATCTCGGCATTGCAAAAAGCGCACGCTGCCGCAGCAGTAGCAGTACTTTCATTTGCCTTGGATATTGTCTTCAACGAATATGAAAAAGGCGGAATGGCTATTAAACCTTACATCGGCGCAATCAGGATCTTTGGCCGGTTGGGCGTATTGTGGTGGCACTTTTTGCCGCACAGCGGGCAGTTCTTCCTATCGAGGAACACACATTGGCAGATGTGAGACTTCATGTAACTCTCGGCTGCCTTTGTAAATTCGCCGGTGCCATTGCAAAATGGACAATCAGAATCGGTGATTTCTATAAGCCCCTTGCCGGAGCAGACGGGGCATTTCTGGACGTCGGTCTGAGCCATCTCCTCTAGGTTGAATATACTATAATATAATGATAATGGAGTCTTAACCAATCCTTTTACGGGAAATTAATCCGTAGATATTCTCCATTTCTTGCTTATCCACGCTTGTGGCAAAAATTTGTTATACGCGTATGGCTATTCCCTGCCATTGCATCACGTCATAGCCGATGACCTGCTCCGCATTGCAAAAGGCGAGGTTCTTGGCGACAGCTGGAGCAGGCAGGCCTATTCTGTTGATGCAAGCCACTATGAAATTCAGCCTGCGGCGGCTATATGTCCTGTAGATTCACATGACGTCGAACAGGCATGCAAGTACAGCTCTGAAAAAAAGGTGCCAATAACCGCAAGGGGCGCGGGCACAGGGCTCCTCGGGCAATCGCTCTCTGAAGGCATAATCCTTGATTTTACAAAGCACATGAACAGGATAATCGAAATTGAAGACGACTATGTGGTGGTGCAACCGGGAATCGTCAAGGGCGTGCTTGACCGGGAGCTAAAAAAGAGGAACAAGTTCCTGCCGCCGGATCCTGCAAGCAGCAACTATTGCACGATCGGCGGCATGATAGCGGATAACTCTAGCGGCATGCACTGCCTTGGCTACGGCAACACCATCGACTTTCTTGAAGGAGTGGACGTGGTGTACGCTGACGGGGAGCCGGGCTTTGCAAGCGCCGACAGATTCGATGGCAGGATGGAAAAACTTGGCAAGCTGCTGTCTCCACATGCTGACGCCATCAAGAATGGCTACCCTAAGGTGAGCAAGAATTCTTGCGGATACAGGCTCGACACCGTGATGTCAGACAGATTCATGCCGCACAAGGTATTTGCCGCTTCGGAAGGGACGCTTGGGATAGTGACCTGCGCAAAGCTCCGGCTCCTTGACATTCCTGAGTATCGGTGCATAATGGTGCTGGGCTTTGTAGATCTGCTAGGCGCAGTTTCGGCAGTCCCGGCTATCCTGAAATTCTCGCCGGTCGCTCTTGAAATGCTGGACCACACCGTCCTCTCTTTTGGCAGCAGGGCCGGCGGCACAGGGTGCCTACTGTTTGTCGAGTTTGCCGGCGACGACAGCAAGAAGATTGAAGACCGTCTACAAGCGTGCAAGGAGGAGCTTGCCGGCAAGTGCTCGGTGCTTGAATATGCTTCAGACGAGCAGAGCATGGCCAAGATATGGAGGGCCAGAAAGGGCGCGCTGAACAACGTCATGAAGCTCACAGTAGGCAGCAGAAAGCCGATCGGGCTGATTGAAGATACCGTAGTCCGGCCGGAGCTCTTGGCAGATCATGCCACCAACCTGCTCCAGACCTACCGGCAAAACAAACTGGACTACGTGATGTACGGCCACGTCGGGGACGGCAACATACATACAAGGCCGCTTGTGGACATGGGCTCTGACAAGGAGGTCGATCTGATGCGGAGGATCGCCAAGAGCGTGTTTGAGCAGGTTATCAGGAGCGGAGGCACGATAACTGGCGAGCACGGCGACGGTCTTGCGCGGGTGAGCTATATCGAAATGATGTACGGCAGACACATCACCGACCTCTTCTCAGCGGTCAAAAAGTTACTCGATCCTGCATTTATGATGAACCCCGGCAAAAAAGTCCCGGTGCAATGATTTAAGAATGGCGCAGGCCGACCTGCCAGCGGTTATGAAGGCGCGCTCGGCAGGCTTTGCAAGGCTATGGGGATACTCTGTCGGCTTTTACGGAGTGTGGCTGGCCCACATCGGAAGGCAGACAGGTCTGCTTGAGAGGATCGCCCACAGACCAGTATCAGTAGACGAGCTGGTTTCTGCGACAAAGATGCATCCTCCTGCCGTGCAGGCGTGGTGCTCTGCCGCAATTGCGTACGGGCTTGTCAGCGAAAAGAAAGACAAGAAGATGTATCTAAAGCCGGAAATGAAGATAATGCTCTTGGATAGGAAAAATCCTGACTATTTGGGCGGGCAATTCTCGTACTTGGCTCTGAGGAGCCTAGAGTACGGCGCTTTTCAAGACCTGTTCAGGTTAGGCCGGACACGTGAAATGTCGTACACCCTTGGCGCGATAGAGCAGGCCACCGACTGGGACCACTATTCGTTCCTGACCGCAATCAGGCGGGACAAGAAAATGAGCCGGCTTTTATCACAAGGATGCAGGCTGCTTGATGTCGGCTGCGGAACCGGCAGCCTGCTCGCCAAGATGTGTGCTGAATATCCAAAGTCAAGTTTTGTTGGGATAGACCCCTGCGACAAGGCAGTGGCGGCTGCGCGCAAGATTGCCAAGGGCAAACCAATCAAGATAATAAAACAGGCCGGCGAATCAATGGTGTTTGAAAACGAGTTTGATATCGTGTACCTTGGCGAGTCGCTCTATGCCGCAAGGGACAAGCAAAAGGTAGTGTCAAACTGCCGGCACGCCCTGGAAAAAGGGGGCACCATTGCGATAGTGGAGGGTTTATTGCCAGAGTCTAGATTGCACGGTGACGACAGCCGGCTGATAATGGGGATGCAGCTTGATTTTGCGCTTCAGGGCTACAGGTTCATGACAAAGAAAGAGGTCGCCAGGCTGCTTGCAAAGTTCTCAAGAGTTCGCTTCAAAGCCCTCGGCGGCTCTGTCTACCTTGTTACTGCAATCAAGTAGTAGCCTACTCTCGCCCTATCAGCCCAAGTAGATCAAAGCCTTCTGCCGACTTTTCCTTGATCTCTGCTATTGACACCAAGTGGCCATCGGGGTCCTGAATTATCGCATGCTTACCAAACGGCTCCTCCTTTGGCTTTTTAAAGAACTTGACTTTCTTTTCCTTCAGCTTTTGCACAGTAGAGTCGAGGTCGCTTACCTCAAATCCTACAAGCATGCCCGAGCCTGTCTTCATCTTGCTCTTTTTCTTTGCAGGGTGCAACGCAAGCACTGTATCTTTGTTGAAAAACTCGGTCCAGTCATTTGACTTAGTCTTTATCGGAATTCCAAGGGTATCTTTGTAGAACCTGATCGATTTTTCCATGTTTGAAACAAGCAGTATTACAGCTCCGACTTTTCTAAAGGACAAGCAAACGCACCTACCCGGAGTTCTACAAAGGTAAATAATGAACTTAACGGTATATGCATGCGGGGGTTAGTATAACTACTCCACCTTAATTCCTTAGCTCTGGCGCATTTCGCCAGCCGGAAGATCTGTTACTTAATGAGGAAAAATAGAACCTCTCTATATTCACAAAACTTGTACATCGAGCCAAACAAGTATGACACGTTCTAATAAATTTCCATCCATTGACAAGTGCCAATGGTATTGGATGATTTTCTATTGCCTGCCGAAAACGTCAGGTTTTCGAGCAAGGACAGCATCGCCGAATATGCAGAAAAAAGGTATAGGGTTCTTGTAACAGACAAAAGGTTGATCCTTTATGCACAAAGGGGAATGCTGATGAAATCAGACGACATTATCAGTGAAAGGCTGGACTCGCTGCACGGGTTAAAATATTTTGAAAGAGGCACCATCTTTCGTTCAGCAGTGGTCTCTGTCCAAGGGACCGTAAAGTTTGACATCAAAGGTTCGCCGTCACACCTAAAGCCGCTATACCATAGCCTGCAAGCAGTAATCAAATAAAATAATAATTTTCATCTTTAACCTGATAAATACGATGTAGCTAGATTCAGGCATATGGCCGCAAACGTGGACAAGGTCGAAGAAAAGATAGAAAAAGAGCTTGAAGAAAAAATCAAGGTTGGCAAAAGCCGGGCAGAAATAGGAAGAGTTGGACTCCACAACGTCGCCTACAAGATAAAGGACAGAACAGACGAGATGATGAATGAACGACTATAAGCCATGCTGTGCAATTGTTATTACCATTGGTCTCTCTCTTCAGGGCAAGGGCTGCAACTGCACTTGCGATATCAGTGGCAGTAGATGCCCTTGACTATGTGGCAGCTCCGCTCTTTGCCACGCCTGTCATAGGTGACATATCAGACGCCATAGTAACCAGCGTGCTTTATGCGATAACAAGGAGCAAGCGCTCTGCGCTTATCAATATGGCCGAGTTTGTGCCGCTGGTAGGCGACTTTGTGCCAGTCTATACGATATCGACCTTGATGTGGATACATAGCGAGTTAAAAAAGGAAAAGGTCGTTATGAAGAAGCGGTCATGATTTCTATCTGAATCCTTTGACCTATCTTCATCTCGTGGTTTAAAAAGTCGGCCACTTCATTTCCATTGACGGTCATCCTTGTAACCATGCTTGGATCCGTCCCCCTCACTTTTAGAAATTCGCCCACCGTGTATTCTCTTGGAGTGGTCGATTCGATATGGGTGGTGCCGGAGGTGTCGTGGGTGTGCATGGGCGATATACCGGACGGACCATATTTGTCGAGTGATCGTACTACAGCTGCGGGCTCATTCCTATTCCCTCTGGAACAACTGCAGGCTGGCTGTCCACCAACATAGTAAGTAAAACATGGTCGTGCTTTGCAAGAGAAACGCTATGGATCTCTTCTAGATTGAACTTGTTCATTTCTCCTGCAGTCTCGCTTGCTAGTGGCTGGTAGACCAAGACATCTCCTACGGATAACCCCTGATATATTAGAATAATAGTGACTATTCCAGAGACAACTAGCCCAGCTCCCATCAGGATAAACATGGTCTTCTTGTTCATACGAAATCAGTGATATGAAGCCGTTCTAAAAGGATACCTCTCTCCCTATGGTGCTAGCTTTGTTATAATTAGCTCTTCTCACTGGACGCCAGATGTTTTCCAGCTCGATCCTACAAGAGTCGCGATTCAAAAGATGATAGAAACGCATGAGCATGATAACTACTCGGAATCCGCCAATTATTAACAGTCGCTTGGAATTGGAGATAGCTACGCTAAAGCCTCTGGGGATGTGATTGCATTAGAAGCATTGACCAGAAAGAAGATCCGTGCAAAGGAACACGCTAACCATATAACCGAAACTCAGAAGCTAGTGGTGGAGCTAGAGATGTTGCAAATAGTTTGTATTTGGTAAATAGCGGAGGAGAAGAACAAAAAATAAGACACGCGTGTCTCTGCGAAACCTAAAGATAGTATTGTTGCAGCATACCCAAAAGACCTATTTCAATAAATTCAAAGAAAAATGAGGGTTTTCAATTTCTTCTATGTCGGCCTACTTCTATTCTTCCCCCTTCTCCGGAGTTTCAACACTTACACTGCTATCTTCTATATCCACTACAATATCTCTAGCTTCGATGTGTACTGTACTATCTTCTTGGACATCGACCAGAAATTCTTCGTGTTCGATCGATACTGTGCCGTCATCGACTGACACAGACACAGCGAGTGCAGGAACAGCCATTCCTGGTGCCAATAGTCCAAGAGAAATGATGGCCGCAGATATTGTTGGCGTGATTGCCGTGCAGACTTGTCAAAACATAATGATTTATGTGGTTTGTCGGAGATTTCTGCTGATACCACTTACACATTATCAGCCGTAAGTCTTGTCAGTTGATGATTTTCAGAGATATGGTATTGTTATTGATTATCGCACTGGGGCTGAGATCTCAGCGAGAGTGCATAAAAGAAGGAATGCGAAAGCGTGAAGGATAAAATCATAGTTCCTTGTACGTTTTGCATCTAGACCATGAAATTGATACTTTGAGCTCGATATGGACAAAAATAGATGTGATCAAGTTTAATGTGCGGAGTACATCTGAAGAAGCGCCATTAGAATCGTTCGTTCTGCCTGTAAGATCGCCTTCATTGACTGTCTTTTCTAAAGTGAAGAATAACAACTGGTGGAATGGAAGATTATTATTTGTAAATGTAGCAAGAGCCAGCAAAAAAGTCTTATTGCAAGTAAGGTCGCGGCTATTATCGTCTTATCAATCTGTGAAAAATTGCTAGTGGCGCGCCACGATTAGCAGCTTTTTGAGCCTGCTAGATGTGAAATCTAACAACAGGTCGTATCAATTATTAAAGTTATTTCTGCAGAATATCATATTTATCATATGACACAAGACAGCAAAGGCAGAGGTATGTTTGCGTGATGTGTAAAATGATATTCTTCGCATATTCTGAGGTAGTACATCACAAAGACATGACTAGTCACGCAGAATACGAAACTAACGAGCTGCTGCCGTCTTAGGCATGACTAAAGACATTAAGAAGAAAAATCGCACACGGAACGATATCATTGTAGAAATGCTGACTTCAGCTTTGGAGGGCACTACAAAGACGAGAATGATGTTCTATGCATACGTTTCATATACTCAACTTAGTAAAGAGTACCTGCCAGTTCTCTTGAAAAACGAACTATTGGCATATGATGCAGAGAGAAACAGATATTTCACCACTGCAAAGGGCTGTGAATATTTACGAAGTTATGAAAAATGAGCCTATAGCTGAATGCAATATCCTTACCCAACAACAATTATCATTGCCGTTAGCATTCAAAGTATAAGAATCTTGTATTGCGGGATTTCTTATCGCCAAGACCAACCATACCACTGAGCGATGATCCCAACAACAAGGATGATCATGCTTACGACCGTGCTCGTAAGCACACTCGTACCAGCAGCCGCAGCCGCGCAGACGACCATCAACCAGTCAAACTTCAACAGCAACACACAAAATGCCACTGCTACCGCCACCGTTGGTGGAGGCGGAGCTTTCAACACCAACAGCGCAACAGCCGCTGTATTCCAAGACGCAGGCGCTTGTCAGCAAAATGTAGCGGCAGTCAATAATGCAGCAGCATCGGCCAACATTGGTGGCGGACGGAACAGCTTCACAGACTGCTCGTAAGCAATATCGCAGGCAAAAAGTAGATAACTCTATCACCCTCCCTCATTTTCTTTCTTCTTTTTTACTTGCAATGGAGATACGACAAAATATGTTTTTGAATTCCATTCGAAGATCGGTCTGACGCAACAGTATCAAAATCATCAAGTCCCAATCGCTATCTATCTAGGGTCTATCCATCTAAGAATCCACAACTGGCAATGGTGAATTATTCGATGGCGAATAATATTATACAAAAATGTAATTGCATTTTGAAATATAAAAATATAATTAAATTTTGAATTTCGAAATTGAATTATATTTTTGAACTAATAATACGAATCTCGTGGAATCATTTATCACTACAACGACGAATCTGAATATAATATTGAACTTGCTAATTCGCTCTGAATCCATAATAGAAGAAAGCTGAACATGAAAGATGCAACGACTCTGGCCTTGGATCATGAAATTGATACCCTAGGCTGGATGTGGATCAAGATAGATGCGACGATCAAACGCAATGCCTCGGGTGTTTCTGATGATATAGTAAAAAGGATGTATGGCAGCCAAATAGCACACTACAATTAGCGGTCGTAAGAATAGTGTTCGAACCTACAAGATAAAGGGGTATTGGAGAGAAGTGGATTTATCATCAGCAGTTTATGTTCTTGGTTGACGTTCGCCAAGGCCATAGAGCTTATGTAATGTTGTCGTGCAATTCTTCAGCAAGACCTAGATTGATCAACTTTTAGAGTTTAGCATTCAACAGAATCCGACGAATCTCTTAAAGGTCAAGACCAATACATTATGTCTGAAAGAGAAATGATGACAAACTCTCTTTTCATAGTGGCAGCCGTCACCACATCTGCATTAGTTGCAGCAGTCGCTCTACTGCCTGAAGCTTTCACAGTTTCAGCAACTGCTGTCGTTGGAGAGTCTTCAGTGTCTGTCGTCAAGTCCTCACAGTCCACAAAGTGCAGCGTGTCTGTATCCTCAGGGTCGATTGTGACGTGCTCGCAATCCCAGTCCTCACAGTCTAGCGTGTCGGTGTCCTCAAGTACAGACGACACAGTTAAAGTTAAAATCGGTGTAAAACTTGATAATCACCATCCGTGTAAGGTTGTTCTCATAATTCCACCGAATAACTCCCACATGGATCCTTTCAAGATCTCAACTTGTTAACAAAAATCGGGCCGGCTCCAATCAAATCAACTTTTTTCTTTATCGTATTTCTTACTAACAAGAAAAGTAGCGAGGGTTGGCAGGCACAAGCCTGAAAGCCAATGGTATCAGCTCTAAATCCTTAGGTAAGTAGAGCTTGGTTTACTTCTCTCCTTCTCTGAACCTTCCTGATCTTCAGGCAATGCGCAGAAACTCTGATCAACGTTCCGTTGTATTGATTACTCTCTACGTTATAGGAACAACGGTTGCTTTGGGAATTGGGATTCTCAATGTAACAACACCATTTTCATACTTTGCTGTTCCTGTTACTCTCTCAGCGTCTCTCGTAGAGATAGGCAACACTATCCTCTTGTCTATTTGAACTGGCCTCTGTCTGTAGTGTATCGGACCTAGTGGTTCCTCTGCTGTTGGTGGCGCTCGCTTTTTTGTTGCTTTGATCGACAGTATGTTTCCATCTACGATTCTAATGCTGATGTCTTCCTTTCTAAAACCGGGCAGATCAACATCAACAACCAAATCATTTCCATCCTCATACATGTCCACGGCAGGCATCACATATTCATAGAACTCCTGCGTTCTTTTGTCAAGCTCCCTGAACAATTCACGGACAGTATATTCTACGATGCCCATACATGCTATATCTTCTAATAACGCAATTAACTGTTTCATTACAGCCAAGGCTTTTGGAGAGGAGAATTGCCTGCCAAAACTTTGGACGCTTATTTCCCGGCATCCTTTAAATCAAATGCAAACTATAACAGAATAGGGCACATAGTAATGGGAAAAAGTAGGTTGAACCCATTGGCAAGCTTGGTTCTGGGCACCGTAGGAATTACAATTTTGTCTAGAGTCATAGTGCCAGTATGTTGGATCAGAATTCGACGTGGTACAAGATAGATGGTTGTTTATTATTCACGCTGTAGTGTCTATTGAAGGCTTTTCCTGTTCTTTTTCCAGTGCTCAATTCACTTTCTCCATTCGTATTTTCAGTTTTTAACTTTCAAAAGTAACAAGCATGAATCCTGCATAACAATCATGTTGAACTATCATTGTAGTACACAACTCCGCCCATATATACATCCTGGGTGGGAACATTCGCCAAGCTCGGAAGGGTGAGTAGGGCTTGGTTTTCATACAAACTTGGTTTACACCCATTGTACACCGATGGCATATTAGACCGTATTGTTCTGTAATTTTGAAACATATGAAATATAGAAGTAGAACCGAGATAACTGCTCAAATTTTAGAAGCTGCCTGCGGGGGCGCAACGAAGACAAGAATAATGTACAAAGCGTACCTATCATATGCGTAGCTAAAGGAGTACGCGTCGCAGCTGATCGAAAATGGTCTGCTAGAATACAATCAGGCTGGTCAAGTCTACGAAACAAGCGATAAGGGCCACAAATTCTTGAATCTGTACAACGAAATAGGTCCGTTAGTATCAGTTGGACCAGATTATGAAAGAATGCCTAGAAAGAGCTTTTGAGAGCTGGCAAAAGTTATAGCTGAAATATGCCTTATCACAATTTTTCTAGAGATAGTTGAAAAATAGTAAAGATCCAAGGTAAGCAGGTTAAAGTAGACGTCACGAACGAATTGTAGGCTTTTCTTATCTTTGCTCTGTTGTTGACCGCTTCAGCTAGTAATTGGATGCAACATTCATCATCCTTGTCTATAACCATGCGCTCTGTCGCTATTTCTAGAAGGATCATTCCCATGATTCATTGAGCTATCTAAGCATAAGGCAATTATCAAATTCTTATGGGTTCTGATGTATTATCCTCATTTGATCTCGAAAGAAATAGCGCACTGTTACTTTAGAACTATTGAGGCAATGCCGACTGCCACAAAGCTGATGCCGGCGTAGAGGAAAATCTGCTTTTTCTGTCCTTATTGCACACGCCTGTTATTGAAACAGAGGGCATCAGTCTTGCGCGCGTATCGCAGTCGCAATGAGCACCTGCCATGGAAACCGTATCCTGCCGCCTTTCATGAACTTGCGCGCCTTCTCTTCTGCCTCGGCCTTTATTGCAGACACCACGCCAAGACCCCTGCCTTCAATCGTGGCTCGTATGGAATTTGCCGTTGTGGACATATAGTCCGACCAGTACTCTTCAAAGGTCCCGGCCTCGCACTCAAAAACAAATTCTTCAATCGAGATCTTGGAAAATCCTGCGCTGGCAATCACTTTTTGCAGGTCTGCCTTGTTGCCAAAGCGGTGAACCGTCGGAGCTCCTTCTGGCCGGATGTCCGGTATGTGTCGCAGGACAGGCTCCATCACTGTGCTAAAGTACGGCACTCCTTCTGGCATTCCATGGACCGCTACTGCAAG